>CAJTPU010000001.1 GCA_910578335.1 uncultured Lachnospiraceae bacterium
TTGTTGACGGTATCGACAAATCTATTGCGATATAAAGCTAACACTTGCTCCAGTAAATTATTGTTTATCGCATTGTTCAGTTCGATTTTTTCATCAATAGATTTTAATATGCTTGCAATCCTTCTTTGCAACTCAATATCCATCACAGGTACTTCATATTTCATTATGGAAGTTTTATCACCTCTCGGCATTTTTGTACCTTTTGAAGTAGCCATTGAATACGCAAAAAAATCATCATTTGCAAGTATGTAGTAAAGAAAGTCTTTGTCCGTGTTAGAATTTGCTGCAAAAACTAACACATCATTTGAACACCCTCCATCATACGTTGCTTTCCATATTTTTTTGAAATAAGGTCTAATATTTGAAACCAGCACATCTCCTTTTTTATACTCTTGCGTTAGCTGTACTGTTGGCAAAGAGCTTGCTTCAGTGATTCCACATTTATTGGGTAGCATATTTTCAGTGGAAATATACGTGCTTCTATTCAATCCATCGACTGAAATTTTACCTTTTCTGAAAGAACAAATATCTGACAGCTTACACTTCATACCCAATCGCCCCCAGTTTCTTACGAATTTCGTCCTCTAATTCGTGGGACTTTGCAAACATCTCAGATAATTCGGAGGTAAGGCGAGTCATCTTTTCTTCAAACGGTTCTCCGTCGTCCTCGACTTCTTCAATGCCGACATATCTGCCCGGTGTCAGAATGAAGTCCTGCTTTTCAATTTCCTGAAGGTCGGCAACCGCACAGAATCCCTTAACATCTTCAAGTGTTCCTTCTTGGAAAGCGGTAAATGTATCTGCCAACTTCTGAATATCTTCATCGGTAAAATCTCTGTGCTTACGGTCAACCATATATCCCATTTTACGGGCGTCGATAAACAGAGTTTTACCTTTCTGCTTCTTGTTCTTTGTGATAAACCAAAGCGTAACAGGAATGGTCACGCTGTAAAAGAGCTGTGTCGGTAAAGCAACGATACCTTCTACAAGGTCAGCTTGAATGATATTCTTTCTGATTTCGCCCTCGCCGCTGGATTGAGAGGACAAAGCGCCGTTTGCAAGCACAAGACCAATCTTTCCGTTAGGGGCTAAGTGGTGTATCATATGCTGAATCCACGCATAGTTGGCGTTTCCGGCAGGCGGTGTTCCGTATTTCCAACGAACATCGTCTTTGAGTTTTTCCTGTCCCCAGTTGGAAAGGTTGAACGGCGGATTTGCCATAATGAAATCTGCTTTCAGCGTTTTATGTAAGTCGTTAAAAAATGTATCCGCCTGATACGGACCGAAATCGGCATCTATGCCACGAATAGCCATATTCATTTTAGCCATCTTCCAAGTATCGGCATTAGACTCCTGACCGTAAACGGCGATTTCTCCACGCTTTCCGCTATGAGCCTGAATGAACTTTGCACTCTGTACGAACATACCGCCCGAACCGCAGCAAGGGTCATATACACGGCAGTTTTTGAACGGCTTTAGGATAGCAACGATTGTTTTAACGATACTTGCCGGAGTGTAGAACTCGCCGCCCTTAACACCTTCATAAGCGGCAAACTGCTGAATACAATACTCATAAGTTCTGCCGAGAAGGTCTTTGCTTTCTTCTGTGTCGCCCATATCCATATTGGTAAACAGGTCAACAACATCACCTAAAACACGCTTGTCCAAATCAGGGCTTGCGTAGTTTTTCGGTAAAACATTTTTAAGGGTTGTGTTTTCCTTTTCGATGGCTCTCATAGCGTCATCAATAACAGTACCGATTTCCGGTGTATGAGCCGCAGAAGCAATCTTGCTCCATCGAGCGTCCTCCGGCACAAAGAAGATATTATCTTCAACATAAGCGTCTCTATCGTCCTCGAAGCCGTCGCCCTCAGCAACAAGCTCCTGATAGCGTTTTTCAAAAGCACTTGAAATGTAACGCAGGAAAATAAGACCTACGATAACCTTTCTGTATTCCGCTGCGGGGATATGCCCCCAAAGGACACACGCTGCGTCCCAAATCTGTTTTTCAAAGCCGATATTGGCGTTATTTCCGGTAGCCATAACACAAATCCTTTCTCCATTAATTATAACGAAAACTTATCGTCGCAAATATCCATTATCATTTTAGCAATAGTGGTGTCCCATAAAACGGACTTATCACTTATCTTCGGGTAAAACTTCCATAATATCATCAACAGTACAATTCAAAGCTCTGCATATTTTAGCAAGGGTATCTGTTGTAACGGCTTCATCATTGCCCAGTTTACGCATTGTGTATTTTGTAAGCTCTGCGGTTTCCTGTAAATCTTTCTTTTTCATATCTCTGTCCAGCAAAATATGCCACAGTTTCTTATATGTAACTGCCATTCGTGTCCTTCCTTTCAGTGTGTTTCAACGAGAATATAGTAACTCATTAAAGAGTATAGCACAAAACGCTCCGATTTTCAATATAATTACTGCTATTTCGCACTTTTTCGCTTTAAGGCAATCTCGACACCAACTATTCGTTATATTAAAAAAGAGGTGCGATTGCACCTCAACTACATAGCTTATTCTCTTGAACCATCAGGGAGATAGAAGCAATTACCCTTTCGACCGGTGGCTCTTTGCCGTCCGGGGCAATTTGTTTCCAAAACGCCTGTGCCGTAGGGTCTGTATTTTTCATCGCCGCCCTAATAGCAACTCTCATTTCATTTCTTACTTCCTGTTCGCTTATTCCGTGTGCTTTTGCAACTTCCTTAATTATGTTCTTCAATATACTTCCTCCTATGTCTTGTGGTGATTGTCTATCACTAACAGTTATAGTTATACCAAAACCGATTTGTCGAAGTCCCGCAATACTTGTCGAAAGTATAAATTTTTTCTCATCAAAAAAAGAAAGCCCGCTTATTAAGGCGAACTTTCGTGATTTATGGTGCAATTTGCTTTGAGTGTTTTAATAGGGTATCAATAACCTCATATATCTTGCTTCTATCTTCAGGAGCAAGCTTGGCAAGTTTTTCGTTTAGTATGGAGTTCTTGACGGTATATCCCGTTTCTAAAACATCAGCAAGAACCATATCCGACGATACTTCCAAAGCGTTTAGTATCTTAATAAAGGTTTCAAGTGATGGAATTTTCTCTCCACGCTCGACCATACCGATATAATTTGTTGTTAGTCCGGCTTTCTCAGCTAAATCCTCCTGACGGAACTTTTTCATAAGACGATACTTTCTAATATTCTTGCCGATTGTATCAAGCTGCATCACATCACCCCCTTTGGTGTACTTCTATAACTATTAGTATAGATTATGCTGAAAGCGATATACACCAACCTCACGGAAGATAAAACAACTATTAGTGATGATTTTCAAAGAAATTTGTGTTATAATGTCTTATGTCAGGAGTGATTTACAATGGCTTTGGAAACAACAGCTACCTTTATAGGTCATAATGAATGTTTTGGATTATCCGCAGAAAAGCTCAAAAATGCGATACGAGAGCTAATCGAAAAGGGCGTGACAGATTTTCTTAGTGGAGGGCAAGGCGGCTTTGACAGGTTATGCGGTCGCTGTGTCTATGAACTCAAAAAAGAGTATCCGCACATCAATAACTATCTCGTTATTCCTTATCTTTCTTTCAATGTTTATGATAAAGAGCTTTTCGATTCGATAATATATCCCGATGGATTTGAAAAATACAATTTCAAATCAGCCATTCCCGCAAGAAACAGATATATGGTGGATAATTCCAGCTATGCAATCTGTTTCGTCACTCATTCTTGGGGCGGTGCTGCCAAGACTTATGAGAGAGCCAAGAAGAAAAAACTCAAAATAATCAACTTAGGAGTAAAAGAGGATGGGGAAAGAAAGAGTGATATTCAGTAATCGGTTTGACCGACCGACGCTTGAACAAATTGAAGAAGAAATGAAAAAAGAGAATTACGATGATAACGAAAACTTGATGTCAGCAGAAGAATTTCTTGATTTTATGAAGAAAAACAGAAGGACTATCCCCAATGAAAGGCGTATAGCTAATAAAGATAAATTTATTTGGGCAGTCCGTGAGTTATCAGAAACCTATGAAATTGACGCAGATTTGATAGAGGACGATGACGGATATACCGCATCTCTCTATATGAACTATGCTTCATATAATGGATATATAAAGAAACTGCTGGGACTTATTTTTATCCTGTCCGACAACTTTTCTATGTTCAAAGCAAAAGATAATAGAGACAGCGATTTGTTGATGTGTTTTACTTATCACACGCACAATGTCTATCTGAAAGATAGAGAAATAACTGATTTTGAATAATGTACTTGATGGCTACTCAAACGAGCAGCCATCTTTTTTTAATATGCCGGAATACCGTATCCGTAGATAACATAACTTCCGACAGGGTATGTTTTGGTTCTGCAAGTGTCGCCTGAGTTGCCCTCAACGGTATAGACTGTACCGTTTTCGCATTTTTGAACAATACCGGTGTGGTCTGTCACACCGTCGCCCTCCCAATCAAAGAAAATGATTGTACCGGGTGAAGGCTCATACGAACCGTCTGCCCATTGTCCTCGGTCTCTGAACCATTGAACACCGTTCACACAGCCGGCATACTTCGGGATAATACCGGCTTCAATATATCCGCACTCGTTGGCACACCAAGAAACGAAGCAGGCACACCACTCTACACGGGAGTCAAATCCGTACCAAGACCAGTAAGGCTGACCGCCTACATTACCAACCTGAGACAGAGCAACCGTTACGATTTGGTCGTCGCTGTATCCGATACCGTAAAGCACCTGTGACCATAGCTGATTGTTTTCGTCCTTTAGCAGCTCGGCAAGATACTCTTTCTGCTCCTGATTAAAGCCGTACATAGCCGCCATTTCATCTACGGTCTTGTGCGATACCGTGATATACAGGAAAGTTTCGGTAACTGTGGTTTCGGTCTGTACGATATTGCCGTGTCCGTCGTCGCTTTCTTCGATTTCGGTATGGGTTTTCGTTTCCGTTCGGGAAGAAATATCGTTCATCTCCCAAAAAATATCCGACAGTAGCTGCTTCTTGGTTTCATCAACCGTAGCAACCTCCATCGGATTATCGGGGTCGGTATTTACTTTAACAGAATAGACTGCAAGAACCTCTTTCCAAACAGCTCGGCTTCCGCTCATTTCAAGCACATCATAGCTTACGGAGTTCTTTTCCTGCTCCAATCGGTCATCATATTCTTGATTGATTTCCTGAACGACTGTCTGCATAGACATTCCCGTGCCGGAATCCTCTCCTGAAAAGAAGATACCAAATACAGAACCGGCAATTAATCCGACAAGACACAGAACAATAATAACCACCACCGCAACCCAGCCGCCGGCAGCAATGGCGGCAACAAGACCTTTTACCGCCGCAATGATTGCTTTTACTGCGGCAACGGTGGCTTTGGCTGCGGCTTTAATCGTAGCGGCAGTTGCTTTGGCTGTGGCTTTTGCCGCCTGTGCCGCCTTCTGCGAAGCCTTAACTGTCGCCTGAGCTGTTTTCTGTGCCGCTTTTGCCGCTTGCTGACTGGTTTTTATCGCAGTCTTTGCAGTCTGCTCAGCCGTCTTAACCGATTTCTGTGCGGTCTTTGTTGCTTCTTTTCCGGCAAACTTAATGGTTTTCTTTCCGGAGGAAGTAGCCGACTGCTTAATGGTCTTTTCCGCCTTATCGACAGTCTTAATCGCAGAGCTTGTATTCTGCGAAACCTGTTTTCGTAAAGACTGCTCGGTTCGCTGTTGCTTAAAACGCTGAATACCGTCCTTTGCGGTGCGTATATTCTCTTTTGTTGTTTCAAGTCCCTTTCGTCCCGCCTTGTCAAACGCATAAGCTCCATCGTGAACAACCTCGTCAATACCGCTTTCCAGCTTATCAGAAGCGTATTCCTCGGCAGAACTGCTGTTGGCATTTACCGACCGCTCCGCCTTTTCTTTTGTTGCGATATACGCCTGCTTCATTCGTTGGGTTGCAACGGCAGCCTTATCTATGGTTCTTATCGTACCCTTTGCATTGTCTTTCGTTTTAATATCAGCCATACAATCCCTCCTTCCTATGCAGGCTGAACCACCCGTTGCATTATTCGTTTATTAGCTTTGCCACTACAACAAGTCTGCCGTTTGTCTGAGAATACTCACAGGTGGAAAGGGTCAGGAGCTTGTCGCCGTATTCGGCGGTTACGCCCGTATCGTAAAGCGACAGTTCCTTGCACTTCTCAACATAGGCTGTGAAATCATCGGCGGTCTCCGCATTGACGAACTGATAATATTTGAAGCTGTCGGGACTATCCGTATATACTACGGTTTTGAACACGGCAATTACTTCATAGGTCTGTCTGTCGGTCAGTGTATCAAAGGATACTGTTTTGTGCTTTTCCCAAAAGCTCTTGTCCTTGAATTTCATAAGACCGGCGAACATAGAGCCGTCGTTCATATGATGACCGTAGATAATGATATTGTCGCTTGGCAGTTCCATATCGCAGTTTTCCTGAACATAAGGACAGCCGTAGTCGGTGTATGCCTTATCAAAGCCGTGCTTCAGATAGAAGTTCGGGTTGTCCTTTGACTGCATAACAGGATAATTGATTTTTGTGTCCTCAACCTTAATCCAACCGACCATATCGTTGTTTTGCAGATAAAGCTCCTGATACTCCGGAATAAAGGTCTTTTCTTCGGAGTAGTTCATCGGCTCTTTGGTTTCTTCAGGCTCGGTCTCCACTACCTCAATCAGATTATCGTACATCTCAGCCTGCTTTGCAGAGTCGCAATAGTGCTTGATGAGAAAACCTGAACTGACGGCAAATACAATGCTGAAAGCACAGATTATGGCAATATAGATTTTGTTTTTCATAGGTGTTTCCTTTCTCATTTACAGAATAGGGCAAGGGTTATGCACCCTCGCCCGGTTTGGTTGTCATCAGCTTATACAGTTTCGTATTCTTCGGGAACTTGTTCGCAAACGGTACAAGCGAACTGCCGACCTTAATCAGTCCGTGTCCTGCGTCAACATTCGTGATATATGAAAGCTGGAGGTCGGAAATGTTAAGGAGCTTGGCAAGCTCAATTCTGTCGGTTGACGCCTGATTAAGCATAATCAAAAACTCGCTGTTTGCAAGCATAGTTCTTGCCGTATGGCTCTGTAAAAGGTCGTCCACATTCTGCGTAATGCCTGTGGCATAAGCACCGTACTTTCTTACACGCTTCCAAAGAGTAAACAGGAAGTTTGCGGAGTATTCGTGCTGGAACAGAAGATAGATTTCATCAATGAAGATGAATGTCTGCTTACCCTTTGCACGGTTCTGTGTGATACGGTTCAGGATAGAGTCGAGGACAACAAGCATACCGATAGGCATAAGCTGCTTGCCGAGGTCAAGAATGTCATAGCAGATAAGTCGGTTATCCGTATCAACATTGGTCGGCTTTGCGAAGGTATTCAAAGAGCCGTGTGTAAACAGCTCGATAGCAAGGGCGATTTCCTTTGCTTCCGGCTCGTCCTGTTTCAAAAGCTCCGCACGGAAGTCCTGCAAAGTAGGAACTGTACCGGTATAACCTCTCTGCTGATAGTCACGGTAAACGCTCGCCGTACAACGGTCGATGATTGACTTCTGCTTTGCTCCGAGGTTTGTGCCGCCGATAAGCTGTTCACAGAGGGACATTATAAACTCGGATTTCAGGATAACCGGGTTTGCTCCGTCGCCGTATTCCTTGTTCATATCCATTGCATTGATATGGCTCGGAGAAGTTGCAGAGATATTGATGATTTCACCGCCGAGTGCCTTTACAAGCTGAGAATACTCTCGCTCAGGGTCGATGATAATAACATCTGCATTGGAGGAAAGAATGATATTTTCAATCTCTCCCTTTGCCGCAAAGGATTTACCGCCGCCGGATACGCCGAGAATAAAGGAATTACCGTTGAGTAGCTGTCTGCGGTCGGCGATAATCATATTTTTACTGATGACATTCTGCCCGTAGTAAATGCCGTTTTCGTGGTAAATGTCCTGAACCCTGAACGGAATAAAGACCGCAAGGCTTTCTGTGGTAAGGGTTCTGAATGCGTCAATCTTGCGTGTTCCAAAGGGCATAGCAGTATTCAGTCCGTCCATCTGCTGATACTTGAGAACCGCAAACTGGCACAAATGCTTTCTTGCCGTAGTAAGCAGAGCTTCGGTGTCGTTATCAAGCTGTTCTTTGGAGTCCGCAGTATGAACCATAGTGAGTACAGCGAACATCATTCGCTGATCACGAGTGGTAAGGTCATCAAGGAACTCCTTCATTTCCTTTTTCTGCTGTTCCATATCATACGGAACGGTAGCGGAAAAGTTATTGTTCTGATTCTGCTTTCTCTGCCAGTTGGTTATATTCGTCTCAACCCCAAGCAGTCTGCTCTCTGCTTCTCGCACCGCTTCATCGGTCGGAACGGGTACAATGTCAATAGACATCATCAGGTTGCGGTTCAGGTCGGTAAGCTCGGCTACCATACTGTCCTTGATATAGGAAGCGTACTCACGAAGAAAAAGGACTCTCCCGTAACGGTTTCCCATTTTGAAGTAGTCCTTTTCAAATTCCATTGTATCGGGGCAAACATAATCCTTGAAATCGTGTCCCTTTTTTCTCGTTTCCTTAATATTGAAGTGGTAAGCGGTTTCCTCCCCGACACGGAAGAAATCGTGGACAATTCTCAGCCTCTCATCGGTTTCAAGCTCCACACATTTGCTTCCGAGTCTTGTAAAGTGGGCAATCAGGTCAGCACCGACACGGGCAAAATAAGTTCTTGCGTCCTCCACGCTCTTTTTGTTAATCGAGATAGTAACATACTTATCCTGAACGATTGCATTTGCACCGGTCGCCTTGTCGAGAAGCATTTTGTTATATTCCTCTCGGTAAACATCAAGCTCATCGCCGGTTTCGGGGATAAGAATGGTTTTCTCAAAGTCCAAACGGTTAAGCCGTCTGTTGTTGATAGTCAGCTTTGTAGTAGCTCCGCTGTCAAGAGAGTTGAGAAGCTCGGAGTATTCAAGGAACATTGCTTCCTTGTCCTCACGGCTTGCTACGGCAAAGTTAATATCCGTGAACTTGAAACTCTTGGAATACTTGTCCTTGCCCACACGGAAAATACCGTCGTCAAAGATTGCGGTAATGGGAATACAATCCTGTACGCCCTTTGGTACTACAAACTTTTCTTTGTCCTGCTTTAACAGGTTTGTAAGGGTTTTAATCATTGTTCTTATAAGCCTCCTTCTGTTTTTGTTCGATTGTCGGTTTCATCAATTCGTAATAGGTGTTGGTGGAATGAAAAACCAGCTTTTTCGGCATAAGGAACTCGGACTTAATCCACGCCCATATAAATTTCTCAGCCGTCATTCCGTTGTATTTCACAAAGCCGAGAGCCGCAAAAGGGGCAGCTCCCAAAATGCACACCCACGATACGGTTTCTGTTCCGAGGTATGGTTTTAGAAGGAAGTAAAGTCCTACCGCTACCGCACAGGCAAGAACAGAAAAAATGAACTGTCTGAGCGACAGTCCAAAAAACATTGACTCTGTGTAATTTCGTATCTCTCGGTTAATTTTGACTTCCATCAAAAGCTCCTTTCTCTGCGATATGCTTGTTTTGCGTGACGGATTTCATCAGAGCAGACGCAGGTGTCCGCAAGGCAAATCACATTGCCGTTTTTCTTTCCTCCGTAGTACACACAATATTTGCAGTCGCAGTCGGCAGGCATATAGCCCTGCCATCTATCGTTATTTTTCTTGTTTTTCTTCATCAGAGAACCTCCCGTTATAAGCCCATCATTTCACGGATAATTCGGTCGCTCATCTTAACCGCACCGACAAGCACAAGCATATTGAATACCAGTTCGCCGATATATGCCCATACCTGAGTAACGGCTGCTGCGTCAGGGTTCACTACCGGCGGCGTAGAAGCAAATAGGGAGAAGATAATACAAGCAAGTACAATTACTGCTCCCTCAAGCAAAACGGCACAGTAGCTCTTTATAAAGCTCTTACCCACATTCTGCGACGGTTCTCCGGCAAAAGTGGAAAGCGGTATCGGAGCGAGAGCCGTGTACATATACAGCTTGAAAAATCGTCCGTACACCGTCATTATCATAATGAACGACAAGACCGTGATAAACAGTCCTCCGATAAGAGTAACCGCCCACAATGGGATACTCTCAAAAAATCCGCAGCTTTCAATGGTTGTTATCATTTCAGCAGGTAAGGTTGTTTGATTGGGCGTACCGAATCCCGCAGATGTCATAATGGTTGAAATCGTACCTTGTACGATGTCGAACAGGGCAAGCATAAGCTCCAGCCCGTAGGTAATCACACCTTTGGCAATGGCAAAGCGGATAAACAGCTTTAATGCGTGTTCCGGTTTCTTTACATCGGTAAAACTTCCGCAGGTGCGAACCACACCGACAACAAAAAACAGAACGAGTAAGGCAAGACCGATAGCCTGAACCGCTCCGTTGATATTCACCATTACCGACCAAATACTGCCGCCTTTGAACTGTTGCGGCGAAGTGGTTAGCAACTGCCATATTTCCGATAGCTTGCTGTTCCAAGTTTCAAGGGCATTTTCGAGGTTCTGAACTACCCAGTTATCACTCATCTGTTTGCACCTCCTTTAAGATTAGGGGCATACCTGAAATGCCAGGTATGCCCCGTTTAATAACTGTGTTCTCTTAACCGGTAATAAGGGTAAGGATTTCCTTTGCAAAGGTGATGATGATACCGCCTGCAAGGGTCAGGAAACCGTTGGCTCTCTGAGACGGGTCGTGAGACTTCAAAGAGAGACCGACCTGAACGATACCGAAGCCAAGCAGAATAAGACCGATGGCACGGATAAGTCCGAAGATAAAATCGGACAGATTGTTGACTACGGTAATCGGGTCGCTTGCGGCAAAAGCGGTAACGCTCATACCGCAAACAAGAGTTGCTGCTGCGATTACGGCGCAGTAAACACGGAAGCCTTTCTGAACCTTTCCGGTCATAGGCAGCTTCTGAGTAGTTTTCTTTTCGTTGTTCTTCTTAAAAATGTTCATTGTGTTTTCCTCCGTTAAAATAAGTTTTTATTCACTTCAAAATCCTCATCGGACAGAAGCTCGTAATTGGTTTCTCCGTAGCTTTCCTCCGGAAGTTCTTCCGGGTTAATAGAAAGAACGGAAATTGATGAGTGCTTGATGGTCACTTCGCCGTGTTTATATGCGGAAGCCTTTCCATCGGTTGTAAGTGCCACATTCGGGTGCTTCAAGATGTCATACTTGAAGTCCATAACGGGGCGTTCTCCACGAATAAACAGAATGGCGTATTGGTTATCAAGCATACGAACCTCATCAGGGGTAAGAAGCTCTCGACCGCTAATCTGATAATTGGTGGAGTAGTTACCGCTTCGCCCGGTACTCTTTCCGAAAGTGTTGGTATCAATGGTTTCCTTGCCGAGAAGCTCGGACACATATTTGTGGGTGCTTTGCTCGTTGCCGCCGAGATACAGAAACTCGTCGCAGTTGCCGACAATACTTTCCCATTGCTTTTCAAACAAGGCTTTTAACTGAGCCAAGTTCTGCAAGATGATACTTACCGATACTCCACGAGAACGCATAACCGACAGTATCTTGTCAAAGTCATCGGGCAGGCTCACATTCGCAAATTCGTCCATCAGGAAATGAACGGGAACGGGAAGCGAGCCTCCGTGAATATGGTCGGCAGCATAAAACAACTGCTGAAAAAGCTGTGTGTAAAGGATAGATACCAAGAAGTTAAAGCTGGAATCGTTGTCCGGTATCAAAGCGAACAGAGCGACCTTTTTCTCTCCGAGTGATGGGAGGTCAAGCTCGTCTGTGGTAGTTAAAGAAGCAAGACTTTCAAGGTTGAACTTTTCCAGTCTTGCCGCAAGGGTTATCTGTATGGACTTCAAGGTTTTCGCCGCACCCGAATGATAGGAACGGTAATACTTCAAAGCGATGTGGTCGGGATTTGACATTTCCAGTTCCGCAAACAGTTCATCGAGAGGAGAAGGTCTTGTGTCCTCCTCGTCCTCAATCGAACCGGCTCTGAGCATTTCCATTACCATTGCAAAGTTCTGTTCATCTTCGGGTGCTTCGTAATGAAGATAAAATACAAGTGCAAGCAGAAGCATTGAAGCCGAGGTATCCCAAAAGGGGTCTTGTGCCTGACTTCCTTTCGGAGTGGTACTCTTAAAAAGGTTCGTCACGAGCTTTTGCACATCGTTGTCGTTCTGCAAATAGACAAACGGGTTATAGCAATGGCTTTTCTCCATTGAAATCAAATCGAGAACACGGACTTCATAGCCTTTGCTTTCAAGAAGCTTTCCGGTATCTCGGAGAATTTCGCCCTTTGGGTCAAGAATGACAAATGATGTGTTGCACTGCATAAGATTCGGCTTGCAGTAAAACCTTGTCTTACCGGCTCCCGAACCGCCGCACACAAGTGTGTTTAAGTTTCTTCGGTGCTTCTTCGCATTGAGTCCGATACAGACATTTTGCGTCATCAGCTTATTTGCAGAAGCCGGAGACTGTCTGTATTTTTTGTTTACGGCTCTTGCGTTGCCCCATTTTGCAGAACCGTGTTCTTCACGCCTTCGGTAATTCTTCTGTGTTGAGAAGTAAATCCCGATACCCATTGCATAGCAGAGAAGCAAAACGAGGACAGTTTTTAGGCTGTCCTCGCATAGCTCAATATGAAATGGGTTGTTGAACGCTGTTAATAGGCTCGGCAGTATTTCCGGCAATCCTCCTTTTACAGAGGGTGCTATCAGAAGTGCCAGCCATACGACCGGGATAATACCGATGACGGAAAGAATAATCGCAGACTGCCTTTCGTTATCTCGATTCACAGGAGCGTTCCTTTTCGATAACTCTGAATTTTTTCTTTGGGGCAGTTCCGACCTTGATGATAAGGTCGTCCACCGCATCGGTAGATTTGCCCTCGTTCATCAAATCTGTTTTCTCGTCGTTGAGAGAACGGATAATAATGCCGTGTTCATAATCGTCCAATGCGATATGATACATTTCTTCCTTCGCCATAGTCTCACCTTATCTTTCGTAGTCTTTGCTTCGTTCCTGCTTTTTCTTGTAAAGCTCATCGGAAACACGGGAGTGAATATCCGCCATTGCGTTTCTCGTTTTGGAAAGCTCATAGCGAATGTCCTTCGGCTCTTTGCCGGAGAGCTTCTCAGGAATACGGTTGATAGCAAAATTCTGTGTATCAACGCCGTACTTTTTGCAAAGCATATAGCCGATACAAACCGCCTGAAAGCCCATATCCGCTCTGCTGTAACTGTCGCTGTTGATAGAGAGCTGTGCGTGGCCAAGTTCCTGTGCTACGCACTGAGCGACCGCAACACTGTCTCCCACATCACGCTTAACATACAAGGTCTGTTCCTCGTTGTTGTAAAACGCCGCCATATTGGGATATGGAAGCTCGTTTGTTGCTTCCACTTCAACCGGGGAAGAATCCAACATTACGGTAATGAGTGCTTTCGGGTCACGGTTGACAGTCGGTGCGGGCGGTCTCTTGCCGTTGGTCTGCGAAACATCAAAGACCTTTTTCACATTGTAGGAAATGCCGGTCGTACCGTCTCTCTTGGCATACTCGACAGGTTCAAGAATGGAAATGCTTTTTGCACCTTTCTGAATTTTCACATTGTCCTTGCTCCAGTCGTCAAAGTTTTTAAGCTGGCTTGCTTCGGGAAGCTGCTTGAAAATCAGAAGTGCGTTGACCGCAGAGTATCGGTCAAGACGGCTCTGCGTATCAAGGAAGGCTTTGAACTTTTCCGGGTCGGAAACAATCGCCTTTGCGGTGTCGTCCGCCATCTGATATACGGCTTCTTTTTCCGCTTTCATCTTCTCGGCATACTCCTCTTTGGAAAGTCTGTTTCTCTGCTGTCCTGCCTTAGCAGGGGTAAAATTGTTTGTCATTGTGATTACCTCTCTTTCACATTTTTGCTTTTAGGTTTCGGCTGCTGGTGTACGGTCTGTGCCGGGGCGTTCTTGACCTCCGGCTTGGATACCTCCGGCTCTTTGCGTTCTGCTTCTTTCTGCTGCTTGGACTGTGCCTTATATCGGTCGAGCTTTGCTTTCACCGACGGCTTTCTCTGTCTGTCGCTTACAGTACCCTTATCAGTTTGCATATCTACCGGCTCGGAGTCGTGCCTTGACGGAGGGTTTTTGTCCGTTTTGGCGACTGTGGGGTTTGACTGGGAATACCCCTCTTTCTGAATAGGCTTTCTGACGGCTTCCTCAGTGATGATTTCGTTTTTGGTTTTCGTCGGCTTGTCTTTCTCCAAAGCTTCACGCTTTTCGACAGCCTTCTGAGACTCGGTGACAATCGCAGCCTTATCAACTTTACCGAGTTCAAATCTCTCAACGATTCTCTGAATTTTGGAAGCGTCCTCTGCACGGGCAATAATATCAATCGGTACATTATCGCCCTTTGTGTTTTTATCCCTGAGTACGCAGTAGAGAACGCCGTAGCGTTTTGCCTGCTCGGTAAACTTTTTCAAGTCCTTGTTGGGGATAGAAAACACCTTCAGCTCCTTGCCCGACTTAATCATATTGGTAAGTCGAGCCTTGCCTTTTGTTTTCTGTTCCTGTTTGAGAACAGAGACTAAAAGAACGGCAATATTCTTTGCTGCCGCTCCGCTTAATTTTGCGGCTACTTCAAAGCCCTCAAGCGATAGCCTGACGACCTGTTCTGCCGCATCACCTCCGTTTGTCATTACGGTTCTGCTCCTTTCGTTCTTGTTTTTCTTCGTAAACTCTTACCGTTTCAAGGTTGGCTTCAATGACCTTTGACCTTTCGGCTATGTCATCACAAAGACCAACCTCTTTGCGGAGAGTCCACAGCTTGCTCGTGATTGCCGTAATCTGCTCTTTGACATTTGATAGCTCATCGTCACTCAAATTTCTTCTTAACTGTTTTCGCAGGTGCGTTCTATCGTCAGTCAGGGATTTGATTTGCGACAACACGGACTCTTTATATGAGAAAAGCTGCTCGTCGGTTGAAATGTTCTCCCGTCCAAGCAGTCTTGTCTCCTGAGTGATTTTGTCGAGCTTCAGCAAATCTTCTTTCAAAAGATAGTGAAGCCTTGCGGTATTCTGTTTTTTGTACTTCGGCAGATAACCCAGCTTATAGCAGTAATGCAGGTACAGCCCATACAGTCCGCCGACCTTTTTGATTTTGTGTTCTCTTGTGGGTAATCGGTACTGTGTGACTTTTACCGTTGCCTTTGCAAAAGGAACGATGAGAACCTTTTGATTTTCCGTCAGCCTACGCTTGATTGCGTCCTCGGTATAATTCTCTCCGAGGGATTTAAGTCGTATCGGCTTCTTGTATCCTTTAGGAACAATCGTCCAATACTTTCGGCTGTCGCTGAGGCAATGCTCATAGCCCATCTGCGTGAGAATATAATCAAAGGTCTTTAAGTTGGTGCTGTGTGCAATCGCTTCATCAATGGCGTCACGGGTAATGGAGTATCGGCTCGGCATACCGGCTTGCTCCTGCTTATAGTAATATGAGGATTGCTTACTGCGGTTCGGGTTCGGATTGTAATACAGTCCGTACTTTTCACAGAGACGGTCGGCAACCAAGCGAAACTTGAACCACGCTTTTTCATCTCCCCATAACCGCTTGCCGTCCACAAAGGAAACAGAATTGATTACATAGTGGCAGTGCAGGTGCTTCGTGTTCAGATGAGTTGTAACCACCACCTGAAATCTTTTGCCCCACACTTCGTTTGCAAATTCCATTCCGATTTTCTGTGCAAGCTCCGGGGATATATCCTGTTCCTTAAAGCTCAGGTATCCGTGATAAGCTTGAATGCCGTCGTCCTTGCCGTATGCTTTTTTCACAGATATGAACTGGTCTCTTGCGGTCGCAGGGTTGCAGTTGATACCCTCAACGAAAAACTCACGCTCGGTTTTTTCTTCGTCCTTTGCATAGCTGAGAACATCACGGAGAGCCTGATACTGTTCCTCGGTGTAAATATCTGCCGCTGTCTTTTCGGGATTGGCGGCATAGTCGATTACCTGACCGAGCCTTGATGTGACCGACCACAATTTACTTACTGCCATTTCATATCGCTCTTATCAGGTCTTAAAAAAGTACGCTCCACATCAGCCTGAAACTTGTGCCAACGCTCGGCTTCCTTTTTAAGCTGCGGTGCGTCCACAAATCCGAGGGTGTTTGCTTTTGCCGCAAGCTGATTGATGTTGTTGCCGATAGCGGAAAGCTCACGCATTACATCGTAAAATCTTTCGTCGGGCTTTTCTCTCGGCTCATAGCCTTTGAGAAGTAAACGGATAAGACCGCCTTCGGAAAGACACGCCCGTTTTGCTTTTTTCTGCAAATCCTGAGCTTCTGCCTTGTTCATCAAAATGTGCTTTTCAATGTTTCTCTTGCTCATTTTTATCGCTGTCCTTTCTGTAAATATAGTGTCTGTCCCGGTTTATCTGAAACAGGCACATTGTTGTTACTCCGAAAAAACCGCCGATGATTAACCCGGCGGCGACCAATACTATCTCCCGCATAGTTTATGCTCCTTTCTTGCTTGGGGTATTAGGGGCAACCCCTAACGAGTGTACCGTTTTGGACATTCGTGTCCATAAATGGTCTGCTCGCTAAGATTATGCAGACACTCAGGGTTGCCCCATAGATTGACTTTTATCTCTCCATATCCTTGGAGACAGGCTTATACGGCTTTGCTTCAATACCGTCCATAGACTTGTAAAATCTCTCCGGGTATTTGAACTTTTCCTCGTACTTACGAGCCAGTTCTTTCGGCATACTGAGAAACTTTTCCGACTCAATCGGTGCGTAAGCAATGAAGAACTTGCCGGCAATAATGTCGAGCATTTCACGGTTGCTGTCATCTTTCACATAGCATTTTTCAATCTTCCAACCGTCCTTGCCGCCGTGTTCATCAGCCATATACGCTTCCAGTCGCACACATTTATCCGAGCCGTCGAGGGAAGAAGCATAGATAGAATATCCGCCCATACCCTCAATGAAAGCCTTGTTGTTACTGCTGACAACATAGGTTCTTTGTTCCTCTGTGTAAGGCTTGTCAAAGCTGTCAGCCGTAAAAACAATATATCCGGTTGTGTGGTTTCTTTCTTTTTCTGCCTGCCGGAAATGAGACTTCAACTGCGGATAACTCATCTCAACATTTTCAGGCTCGGAATAAACACCCCTGTTCAGTGGCATACCGTTCATCTTTCCTTCCTCGTTGCAGATGATGGCAACCTCGTCCTCAAAGGGCATATATTCTTCAATATCTCCCTCCACAAGAGACTGCATTGCTTCCAGCGTATCCTCAATCTCAATGAGCTTCGGATACCTGCCCGGCTCAACGAGAATGACAGAAATCTTCTCCGGTGCTTCAACCTTCTCAAAGGTGTCCTCGTAAATATTCAAGGCGAGGGAGCTTCCGTTTTCCCAACTCATATGAATCTGTCCGGCGTCGTCAACAAACTTAACCGTTCCTTTCAGACCGTATGGCATTTGACTTTCGCCAGCCATTTCAGTGAGTACAATCTGCGTACCCTCCGGGTACATTTCTCTGATTTCTTTTAGTTTCATCGTGCAAAACTCCTTTCGGTTTTATCCTTTATCCCTAAGCGTTTACAAAGAAAATCGTTGACATCTTTCCCGTATTGGGGAGGGTCGTCAACGACTTCATACTTATCTGAGAGAATAGTCTGCAACGCTTTGGTAGCTTTTCTTCCGGCAATATCATTGTCCAAATGAAGAACAATTCGCCTGATTGTTTTGTCCTTTTCAAGCATCCTGCCGAGTGTAACAGGCACTTTCGAGTCCTCAATTTTCTGCTTTGGGGAATACACTCCCGCAAGAGAAACAAGGTTAAACTGTCGCCAGTCTTTGCCCTCCAGCTTCATCAAAGTTGCATAGGAAAGCAGGTCAATGGCACACTCAAAAAGATGAACCTCTCCGGTGTTTTCGGCAGTCAGGCGGAAAGAATATTGCTTTTTACTGCCGGTGCAGTCGCCCATAATCCTTGATTGATTTGTTGCTCTGTATGCGGCGTATTTAGGTTCTTTGTCCTCGTCATAGCCGATAAAAACAGCATTGTGATACGGAAGCGACTCAATGATTAGCTCCTGTTCCAAGCAGTAGTTGATGATTTCAAAATCAATGCCACGCCCGAAAAGGTAATCAAATACCACCTCGGTAGTGGGGCTTTTTTGGGGCAGAAGCAAAGGTTGTTCCTCATAGCTTTTGATGTTTTCACAAGTCGGAAAGCTGACTGAACCGTTTCCCATAATGGTCTGAACCGCCTGCACAAAATCCATTCCACGGACTTTGATAAGGTAATCGAGAGCGGATTTGCCCCCGATACCTCTCGACCACCACATCCATTTGCCGTTGGAAATCTTCAAGCTGTCGTGGGTTCTTGTGGTGTAGGTGTTGCTTGAAAATTTAACAAGCTCGCCCGGTTCATACTCTCTGAGATAGGTTAATAAGTCCATTCGTTTGGCTTCGGTTATGACTTCCGGTGCAATATACGGCATACAAACCACCTCGCTTTACTCAAGGCAATCAAATTCCTTATCACTTATCTCATCGCAACAAGCGAGTCTTGCAAGCAATAACAGAACATCGTCAACAGGACACTTTATGTCGTTCCAGAAAAGCCAAGCGACTTCTGCAAGGTCTTTCTCCTCATAAAGAGCAACGATTTCTTCAGGGGAGAACTCCGTCTGAATACTTCTGTCAATAAGTTCTTTATAGAAATTGAGCTTTGCAATTTTAAGTGAAAATTCTGTTTCCCTTGCGGGCGGTGTGCTTCTTTTTAATTCGTGATACGCATTGCTCAATCTACGGACAACGCACATCTGCGGTGCATCAAACGGTTCGATTTCTTCATTGGCAAAAAAGAAATTTGCCTTAAAATCTGTTTCTTTCTTATTATCTTTCATAGGTTTTCTCCTTTCGTGTGTTCGGCACTTCGCCCTCATCGGGTTCGCCGCCGACAATTTCGTTATCTCGTTTATCCATATTGAGCAAGATATTCAGCTCGTCCAGTCGGGCAAGCTTTGTTTTCAATTCTTCCTCTTGGATAAATGGTTTTTGGACTTCTTTCTTTGCGGTTTCCAACTGATTTTTGGTGTTCTCAAGGTCATTTTCCGCAAGCGATAAGCTCTCGGCAAATCTCTCAATTCCGTTATCGAGGCGGATAATATTGCCGTATGCGTCATCGCCGAGAGGAACATTTCTGCTTGTTGCACCTTTCAGTCGAACCTCATAATTTCGCTCTGCGGTATTAAAAAGCAGCTCCGTTTCAAACCCTCTGTACTTGCCGAGAGGAATAGGGTCGGGGCTGTTCATCTGCTTGCAGGCTTCAATGATTGCTTTACCGGCGTCGGCTTTTTCGGAATAAAAAACACCCTTAACCTCCATACCGACAAAGCGGTCGTCCGTTGGTTTCGGGTGCTGTTTCGCAGTTTCTACATCTTGCTTCAAGCCTTCAATGCGGTTTTCCAAAGCTGTAATTCTCTGCGGATAATATTTGATTATCTTATCTTCCAAAGCGTATCTTTCAGAGAGAAAGTTGGATTTTAAGAGCTTCAGCTTTTGGACTTGAATGTCCAAATCCATCTTCTCCTTAATATACGGGTTGCCGGTGGCAAGCATTTTAATCTCTGCATAGGACAGAGCGGTTTCATCAATATCCTCGGCAGAACGCACCGGGGATTTGCTCGTCATAATCTGACTGGCGAACTTTTGCTTTCCCTCTACAAGCTGATAGAGATATGCGTCGAAGGTCTGCTCCGTTACATATCGGTAAATATCTACATCAGGGTTTGAGTTACCCTGACGGATAATTCGACCGGAACGCTGCTCCAAGTCTGACGGTCTCCACGGGCAATCCACATCGTGAAGTGCGATAAGTCTGTCCTGAACATTCGTGCCGGCTCCCATCTTCTGCGTAGAGCCGAGAAGCACTCTGACCTCGCCCTTACGGGTCTTTTGGAACAACTCTTTCTTCTTCACATCGGTATCTGCTTCGTGGATAAAGCGGACTTCGCTTTCGGGGACACCACGCTCTATGAGCTTCTTTCTGATGTCGTTATATACCGAGAATGTGCCGTCGTTCTTTGGCGTTGAGAGGTCGCAGAACACAAGCTGTGCCGATTTTTTGTCGGCTGTTTCCTCCCAAATGCGGTAAATGTTATCGACGCAGGCGTTGATTTTACTGCCCTCAAAATCAGGCAGCATATCGTTTAGCATACGCTGGTCAAGTGCCAGCTTTCTGCCGTCGTTTGTGATTTTGAGCATATTATCTACACTCGAATCCACACCGCCGCCACGAACTTTCTCGGCTCGTTCCGCAAGGGAAGCAACCATCTCTTTCTGCATTTCCGAAGGCTTGACCGCAACATTGTGGAAGTGTGCTTCCGGCACAGGCAGCTCCAGCATATCTGCCGTCTTGATGTCGGCAACCTCCTTAAACATAGCCATAAGCTCCGGAAGATTATAGAATTTTGCAAAGCGGGTTTTCGCTCTGTAACCCGTTCCCTCCGGGGTAAGCTCAACGGCTGTTACAGTCTCTCCGAAGGTACTTGCCCACGAGTCGAAGTGTTGCAAGTTGTTTTTCACAAGCGTGTTGTACTGCAAGTATCGCTGAATGGTATAGAGTTCCACCATACTGTTTGAGATAGGAGTACCGGTCGCAAATACCGTTCCTCGACCGCCTGTAAGCTCGTCAAGGTATCGGCACTTCATAAACAGGTCGGAGGATTTCTGTGCTTCCGTCTGAGCAATACCGCCCACATTACGCATTTTGGTGTAAAGATAGAGGTTCTTGTAATAATGACTCTCATCAATAAAAAGTCTGTCCACACCGAGTTCTTCAAAGGTAACAACATCGTCCTTTCTGCTTTGGTCGTTGAGCTTTTCCAGCTTTTGCTTCACGGACTTTTTAGACTTTTCAAGCTGCTTAATGGAAAAGTTTTCTCCACGGTTTCGCTTCAAGTCCATAATACCGTCTGTCAGTTCTTCAAGCTGCTGCTCAAGAATTGCCCTCTGTCTTTCAATGGACATCGGTATTTTTTCAAACTGAGAATGACCGATGATTACGGCGTCATAATCTCCCGTGGCAATTCGACCGCAAAACTTTTTGCGGTTCTTGGTCTCAAAATCTCGCTTTGTCGCAACAAGAATATTCGCCGCCGGATAGAGCTGCAAGAACTCCGCCGCCCATTGCTCAGTTAAGTGATTCGGGACTACGAACAGAGACTTATTGCAAAGTCCGAGTCGTTTGGACTCCATAGCAGCCGCCACCATCTCAAAAGTTTTACCCGCACCGACTGCGTGTGCCAACAGCGTATTACCGCCGTACAGAATGTGTGCAACCGCATTTTTCTGATGTTCACGGAGTTCGATTTCCGGGTTCATACCGTTAAAAACAATGTGGCTTCCGTCGTACTCACGGGGTCTTATGCTGTTGAACTTTTCGTTATACATCTTCGTAAGTTTTTCTCGGCGGGTAGGGTCATCCCATATCCAGTCCTGAAAACCCTGCTTTATGAGTTCCTGCTTTGCCTGTGCGATTGCCGTTTCCTTTTTATTGAGAACGGCTTTCTTTTTGCCTTCTTCATCTTCGATATAGTCAAAGATACGGACATCTTTCAAGTTCAGCGTTTCCTCAATTATCTTATATGCGTTGATACGGGAAGTTCCGTATGTGCTGTACGCTTTAACATTGGAACGGTCATAGCTCTTTCCCTCAATGTTCCATTCTCCGGTAAACTGAGAGTAGTGAACCTTAATATTCCACTGTGCATAGCGTGGCGTATCGAGAAACTCAAACATAAACTGTTGGAATATTTCGGGCGGTATCCAAGTCGCACCGAGCCTTACGGAAATCTCGCTTGCCGTCAAATCCTTTGGCTGCACCTTTTCAAGTGCCTGCACATTGGCGGTGTAATCTTCGGGATACAGAGTCGCAGACCTTTTTGCTGTTGCCAGCTTCTCACGAACATTGCCTGACAGATATTCGTCTGCCATCAGATACTTCGGCTCATAAGAATTGCCGTACTCATAAAGGGGATTTAAGAAGATTACACCCTTTAGGTCAGAAAATAATTCCTCCTCGCTTTTGCTGGACAACTCCATCATATATTCCATATCAATGGCTGCTTTTTCGCCCATAGAGACAGCGAGAGCCTCGTCTGCGGTGTCAACCTCCGTTACCGGCTTGTGCGGTTTAATCGTCCTTTTGAAGAACATATCCGCCTTGCGTTCCAGTTCGCCATCTTCGTTGATGACCTCAAGAGCAGAGAGCAGAGCATAGGAGCTGTCGTCGGAAAAAGCGGAAGTATTGGCACGGCTGTTAATCAGTCCGTACTTCTTTGTGAAGCTGTCATACAGAGTGTTCAGCTTTCCCTGTGCCTGTTTGATTTCGCTGTCGGGGTAATCCTCGGTTTGCAGTTCAATCAAGTTACGGACGCAATCTCTTATCCCAATCATACCCTTAATGCGGTTCTCGGCGGTTGCCGATACCTCCACCGGGGACATACGGGAGTTCTCACGGAAATAGATTTTGTCGTCCAAAACCGTGTAAGAGAAGTTCCTTACCGTAGGGTCTGCCGGGATAGAATTATCTTCTTCCTCCAGCTCATCGGCTACTTCGTATTCGGAGATTTCTCCGTGAATGTTTGAAACAGCTTCGTTCAAAAGCTCCGAAAGGTCGGCGTTTTCAAACGGCTCACAGGTTGCTTCCGGTCCGAAACGACCGCTTACCATTTTCATTTCGCCGAGTATCATTTCCGGGTGCTGAACAAAATATGAGTTCATCCTTATACCGTTTTCGTCGGTGTCAAGATGAACCCAGTCAGGCTCAATATCTATTAGCCTGTCTCGCTTTTGCAAGAACAGAATATCGGATACAACCTCTGTTCCGGCATTGCCTTTGAAGGTGTCGTTCGGAAGTCTGATTGCTCCGAGAAGCTCCGCCCTCTGTGCGATATATTTTCGGACATTGGAGTTTTCCTTATCCATAGTTCCTTTGCTTGTCACAAGAGCCATCACACCGCCGGGGCGTAATTTATCAAGCGATTTCGCAAAGAAATAATCGTGGATTAAGAAATTGTACTTGTCGTATCGTTTATCGGAGACTTTGAAATCTCCGAAAGGCACATTGCCGATAACGCCGTCAAAGAAGCTGTCGGGGACATTTACTTCCTCAAAGCCCTGTGCCGCAATAGAAGATTTCTGATAAAGCTGCTGAGCGATACCGGCTGAAACGGTATCAAGCTCCACGCCGTAAACCTTTGCGTTTTCCATTGACTTAGGCAGCATACCGATGAAGTTACCGATACCGCAAGACGGCTCAAGCAGGTTGCCCTCCTGAAATCCCATCTGTTCCAACACCTTGTAAATGGCAGTAGATACTTCGGGCGGAGTATAAAAGGCAGTCAGGGTGCTTTCTCTTGCCGACGCATATTCCTCCGGCGTCAGGATATTTTTCAGCATTGCGTACTCTGTATGCCAAGCTCCGGCTCGTTCGTCAAATGCTTCGGGAATACCGCCCCAACCGACATATCTCGACAAGATTTTCTGCTCATCGGGTGTTGCAAAACGGTTTTCGTTTTGACAATCCTTCAAGACCTTAATCGCTGCATAGTTTCTGTGAAAACGCTCTTTCTTGTTCACTTCCTCAACCTGATTATTGGCAAGGTCAAAGTTGTGTCGTTCGGACATCGGAATATCCGGGTGGAGGTCAAAGCTCTTAACCTTTGACTTTTTCTTTTGCTCCCAAGCGGGAACAATCGGTTCAGGCTTTTTGTCGTAACCGTTGCCGATACGAACACCCTCGTTATACATTTCCTCATAACTGTCAAAACCGTTTTGAGTAGCAACGATTTCTCTGTAATCCTCAATCGGTACATTTCCGATGTTCGTTGCCACCATATCAGTTCTTTCAGCGTTTTCAATGAGTGCTTCCATTGTGGCGGAGGTACAGTCGGTCAAATCCGGTGTCCTGTGAAATTCTCGGTCTGCGTCCACAAACCATTCCGTACCTACATCGGCAAGCTCCTGATTTGCAATGCTACCGAGATAATCAAAGAAATCCTCAGCCGAGTCATACTCCCTTGCAGCTTGCTGTATCTCGTCAAAAGAAAGCGTATTTGTAACATACTGACCTCCGGCATTGCTGTCGGGGTTATAGTACATCCAAGTTACACTTTCATTGTCCCGGTCGATATAAAAGGCGTCATCATAACCGGTTTTCGGACTGAAATCCTGTACGGTTTCGGTATCGTTTTGAGCTTCATTTTCGCCTGTAACGGCTTTTTCTTCCGCCGGTAATACACTGACCTTCAAGTGGTCGTTCATCGGATTTTCACGCACTTTGCGGTCAAATTCTTTCCTTGAAAGTTCCTTGTTGAATAAGGGCATATCGAAGTCATAGAGCATTACACGGTTTTCATCAAAGGACAAAATCTCATACTGAGAAGCCCCAATATACACGCTGTCGCCGAGATGATATTCATACTGTGCTTCCGGCTCGTCCTCTTTGTTTTTAGGCTCAGGCGGTGCGGTAGAGAGTATCTCTCGGTTTTTTCTCTGCTCTGCAAGCTCGGCTCGCCGTTCTTCCTGCTTTTCAAGCCATTCCGGGTACTTTTCTTTTTCCTTTGGATTTAAGTATCTGTCCATACGGATAAGGTCTCCGATACGCTTTTCCACTTGAGACCAAGAAAGCGTAATGTGCGGCTTGTCACTTCCGATACCCTTTGAAATTGTGATACCTTTTCCGTCGTGCTGTTCGTCAATGCCCGTACCGATGATGACAGGGTAAGAGCCGCCCCAACCGTATTCGTTTTTCAAGAAGTCGGCGTTTTCCTTTGCGGAAAGGCTCTTTTCAAACTGCTCATATATACGCATTTTGCCCTCGGAAACTCCGCTTCCACGGGTGAGAACTGCGTCTATGATTTCCTGAGAAAAAGTAAAGGCAGAGGTTTTTTGTTCCTCTGCCTGATTGCCCATTATGAGAGTCAACTGACCGTCCATAGACGGAAGCGGCTTCATTGTATCGGTCAATTCTCCCAAAAGTCTCATTGCTTCAAAATGCTGTGCGATAACGCCCCAGTCATAGAAGCTCTGAGCGGTTCTGTTTTCGTATTCGCCCTCCCACAAGTGGAGGACATTCTGAAATGTTTTGTATCCAACAAGCCTGCCGTCGTTTAAGGTAAGCCGGGTGTAATCGTTGTTGAAAATACCCTTGATATATTCGGTACGGGTCGCATTGTCCGTATTTCTCTCATAGAAGTCTTTAATTTCTTCCTTTGAAGCGGACAAATGCGGGGTAGTACCGAGTATCTCTCGGATAGTATCATTGCCACCGAAAAACGGCAGGCTCTTGTCCTCGTGGTTTCTGTCGTAATACTCTAAGCGAATATTACCTGATTCTTCACGATTTCCTGTGCCGAGTTCCTGATGTTGTTCATCAGGCGAACCCATTTCATCATATCTTCCGCTTTCATCTGTTCCGTCAGCCCGGCTTTCTGTGCCATCTGCTTCACGAGAGTTTCCTCCAGTTCGCTCGCTCTCTGCTGAACCTCCGCCAAGTGACTGTTCAGAATCCCTTTCGTCAGAAGATTGTAGTACAGGATTTTGTGACGTTCCTTCAGATAAGTTCTCCTCATCTGTGACCATCTGCCGAGAGTCACTTCCGTCTGCTCCGGCAGCTTCAGGTTCGGAAGATTGTAATCTCCCACCATCGTGTATGTGATTTCGCTCATTGCTTTGACTCCTTTCGTCTTTGATGTCTTTATTGTATTCGGATTGCTCCTGTTCATCAATTATGCGATTTTCCTTGCTGAGCGTGCTGATTGTTCTGCTGACAGGGAGCAACGCCATTTCTGCAATATCGCTTGTAGCAATACCCACCGCATTGAGAACTTCCTGTGAATTGAAGCTTGAAATCCCGGCAAAGTCATCGGGAGAATAAACCTTGTCTGCGTCCAGTCCCAATCGTGCCATAACCATATATGATACGCTGTTTCTGACAAGCTCCAAATACAAGGCATTTGCTTCGTCGGCAGACAAATACTCAATATCGCTTCCTGCACCCAAACTCATAAAGTCGGAGATATAGTCTGCGATGTTGTCCTCAACGGCATTGGCAATGCTCTCTTTGACGACATTTTCAATACTCGTTGTATCGTTTACCGCACCGAAAGTGTTTTCAAGCGTTTCGATAACCTCTGCTTCATAATCGGGTCTCATCTCCCAAATAGGAACAGGGCGGGAATGTCGACTTTCGTGGGTGTCCGATATATCAAAGTAATGAATCAGCCTTTGACGGCTTCTGTCAGCGTCCTCAAATACGGCAATACCCTTTGCTCCTCGGTTTACCCAGCGACCGAAAGTACCGTTCCATCGTTCGATTTCAAGCACGGCTGTTGCGTCGGGTCTTTGGGCATAAATGAGAAGCTGTTCATCAAATCGGAGCCTGAAATTCCTGCCTGCTGTTTTCAGAAACGATTGCCAGTTTACCGGATTGTCTGTAACTGCAAAACAGGTTCTTTCGTATAGCTCCGAAATCAGGTCAAATTTCCTTGCCACCTCGTCTGCACCTCCTTATCGTGTTTTTTCTTTGTCCTTTGCAGGTTTTGTGTTTTCTTTTGCGGCTGGTTCTACGGTATGACCGTTTCTCTCGCAAAGCTCGGCAAATTCGCAGATATGGTAGAGATTTGTGCCGACCTCCAAATGGTAGTCATCAATATATCTGCAAGTCCTCTCCATTGTTTTGCCGTCGCCGAGCTTAATTGAGATTTTCTCTCCGTCCGCAATGCGAAACTGCTCCTGATAGTGCGGGTCGATAAATCGGATACCTCGCTCAGCGTTTTTCAAGTGGTTGTTCAGCCACTCTTTCTGATAGCAATAGCAGTAAAGATTGTACTCGCCCCTGTTGGGGTTAAATCTCATAAGATAACTGTACTTTTCCGTATCAAGACGAATGCCGTAGTGGTTGCGGTCATCATTAAAGGCGCTGTCGGGAGTGGAATAACAGTAAGAGGACATAGACTTTCTGCCGGACAAAACATCGCCGTCACGCAATCCGTTTATCACATCATCAAATTCAGCCTTAAATTCATCGGTTTTCAAGTCTTTTCTGAAATCGTTCCAAGTCGTCCAAAACTCGTTCCCGTTAGAACCGAAGTCGGCTCTCAAATATCCGATAAGACCGGTCTGCATAGAGAGCTGCTGACTTTGGCTGAAGGTGTATTTACGCTCTGCTTCGGTCAATACTCTGTAATCCATTTTCATCACCTCGCTTGTTCGTTTGGTTGTCTTTGCTTTGGAATAGGAAAACCATAAACTCCGGCAATGTCATCGCCGAGCCTTTTGGTAACTCGTGTGATGTCGGCTCTTGTGGCTTTTCCGTTATAGATTTTATCTTGCAGATTTTCAATCTGCGTATCGGTAACACTGTCTTTGAATACACGGTAAAGATAATGGTTTGTACCGTCGTGATGAACGGCGTCGGCTCGAAGATCTCCGTACTTATCCACATACCATTCGGTGTAATCGGTATCGGAGTAAAGGCAGTCCTTAATGTTGCCGGAATCAATCATCTTGTAGCCCGACACTCTGCCGTTCCATCTGCCGAGGTCGCCGATTACGATAATCGGCTGTGAAAGCTGAATGTTGAGATTTACTCGTTCATCATAAAGATTTTCGGCATTAGATTTTACCATAATGTCGTAAAGCTCATCATCGGAATATCCGGGATACAGTTCCTCCAAAGACTCTCGCCAATCATCAAGGTCAAGGCTAATGTCGCTCCAAATGATATGGCGGTCATTCTGTTCCTGCCTGCTCATCAGTGCCACCTCCCAAATAAGAGAACAGCTTATTGGCTTTGGTCTGCTTCTGAAGCTCGATAATCAGGCTCATATCCGGAATAGTGATACCCGGAATTTTCAAAATGCTCTCCATATCAAGCTGCTGCAATTTCTTTTCGGTATTGCAGCCTGCGTCAAACAGCTTTGTCAGAAGCTTTGTTTTCTGCTGAAAAGTAAATTTCTCCTTCATTGCTTTGTCCTCCTTATCGTTCTTTGTCTTTGTTTCGCTTCTTGTGTAAAAGCTCTTGTGCCTTTTCCTTTGCCCATTCAGGCATACACTCAGGCTTTACTTCGCCCATAACATCCATTCTTTCATATCGGGTTGATTTGCCGGTGTGAAGATTGGTGCAGAACACAGCACTTCCACGGCTGTTTGCCGACGCACCAAAACCGCCCGTAACATAGTAGAGCTGTCTGTCGGCTCTCTGAAATTCAGGTTTTAATACCTTTGGGTCAATGGCAATGATTGTGCCGTTGATGTCTTTGGAATAGTGGTCGGGGATACAGTCGGCTTCCGTTATGAGTGTGATTGGAATATCCAGCTTTTCTACCTGTTTCTTGAAAAGCTCCGCTTCATTTGCCACACGGCTTCCGAAAAGGTGTACGATTTCAATATAGTCATCGCTTACCATACATTCCGAACACAGTTCAAACAGGTCGTTTCGCTCTGCAAAGCCGCACATATATTTATCGCCGTTCGTACTTTGCTCATTGGAAGCCAAGATAACCTCCTTTTCGCCCACATTGACCGAGCAGAGAACGGTGTATTCACCGATTTTTCTTTTTTCCTCGTTCATATCCACACCTCAGCTTACTTCAATCACAATTCTGATGTTTCCGCAGTCGCAGCCACTGCACTGTCTGGACAGTTCAGGAAATAGGGATTGCACTCTCTGTCTTGCTCTGCGGATAGTCTCAAAGCACGGCAAGCCGTACCCTTTATAGTTGTTGACTATATCCTCAAGCGGTAAATCTCCGACTCTCATATAGCTGTATCGGTTGTAATAGCAAAGGATAAGCTGCATATCGTCATACCTCGTTTCGGGGCATTCTCTGAGTATTGCAAGCACCTTGCTGTCAACCGTCTTTTGCTTGTTCATAATGCACCTCCGTAAAAGAACTGTGAGCGAAGTATTCACTCCGCCCACATAAGCGTTCCTTATTTCTTTCTGTTCTTAATCTGCAAGAAGATAAAGCCGCCGATAATAAAGGCGACCAATACAACTGCTACGATTGTTTTAGCGTCCATTACTCATTGTCCTCCTTCTTCTTTTTTCTGTACGCAACAACGGCTGTGCCGACAATACCGAGGGCAGAAAGTCCCGCAAGTGCAGTCCACAATCCAACATTGCTGTTATCTCCGGTCTTTGGTGTGTCTCTCAACTCATTGTGCATTTCCACAACGGTAGTAGAACCAACCTTGACGGTTGCACTCTTATCCGCAGGAAGCACATAGGAAGCAGAAACACTATCCTGAACCTCGGAAATGGTGTAATCGCCGATACGAAGTCCCTCGATAATGATTTCGCCGTTCTTATTGGTCGTAAAGGTACGGTCGTAGCCGTTTGCTCCCGTTACCCTGAAGGTGAAACCTTCAACCTTTCCGTCAGAAGATGTCTTGACGATTTTCAGGTTTCCTTTCATAGCTGTGTTAATGAAGCCGACGCCGGCTTTGTTTTCTACTTCGTAGGTAGTTTCATCTTCTTCAATGAAAACTGAGTACACGCCCTTATCAAGCTCAAAGCCCTCCGGTGCTTTGGTTTCTCTTACAAGGTATTTTCCGTAAAGAAGCTCCTTCATCTCATAAATACCCGTAGTTGTTTCAGTAAGCGTACCGATAAGCTCATCGCCGTCCTCCAGTTTGCCGTCGCCGTTTACATCTTTGTAAACCTCAAAGGTCGCACCCGTCAGTTTGTTGTCCGGGTAATCTTCATCGACCTTAGTCAACTTGATATTGCCGTGAACATACTCGTTGACAATTTCAACCTCGATAACCTGACCGTCCTCGGACACGATAACCTCATAGGAAGAATCGTCAAGCACGAAACCGGCAGGCTGTTCGATTTCTTTTACAAGCCAGTTTCCATACGGTACTTTGTCAAAAGAAAAGCTACCGTCATTTTCAGAGGTAGCAGTCATCAAAGCATTTTCTTTTGTAAATTCGGTTTCATCAGCCTTAAACAGTCCGATTACTGCACCGCCGAGTTCTTCGCCGTTTTCGGTAATCTTCTTGCCGGAGACAGAACCGTAAATGAGCTTGTTCTCAATCGTTTTTCCGTCGTTGACCGCAATCTCAACATTTGCGGTATCCTGACCGGCATAGCTGAAAGTGAACGGATACTTGGCGTCAGAGAGGATATAATGCTCATCGGTGGCAAGCTCCTTTACATAGTAGCTTCCAAAAGGAAGGTCGGTTTTCAGCGTTGCCTTACCATTTTCGGAAAGTGAGATAATCTCAATCAGACTGTCTGCCGGGATAGAAGTACCGCTTGTTGAAACAAGTTCCTCAGCAGCGAAAAGTCCGAAGCTGATGTTCTTCACTTCATCGCCGTTGCCGATATTGAAGATGTCGTTCTTCTCGATAGCTTTTTCAAGACTTACCGTAACCTTTTGTCTCTCGTTTACGAAGCTGGTTGCCGTTTCGGTCACGGCGACTTCCTGACCTGCGTAGGTAAGCTCGACCTCGTGAGCTTCTTTGTTGATAACCATACCCTCCGGTGCGGTAATTTCAACCACCGTATATTTTCCGAGATAAAGCTCCTTACTCTTGGCAAGTCCGTTTTCATCTGTGGTAACAGTATCTACGACCTCGCCCTTTGCATAACGGAGTGTACCGTCGGGAGTGATAATATCTTCTGCTGCGGCAATCTCATAAATCGCACCTGCAAGACCTTTCACTTCATAGACAGGCTGATAAATCGCATCGGCATTTTCCTCTCCGGAGATATTTACCCCTGAGAATACCTCGCCGGTCTTTTCAATGCTGACAGTACCTTTCTGTGCCATATTAGGCTTATCGACCTTAATCACGGTAATACCACCCTCATCGGAAGAATGTTCCTCTGCCACATCAAAGTACACCGGTGTGCTGTCAAGCACATATCCGTAAGGAGCCTGAACCTCAACAAGAGAATATCCCTTGCCATATTCCAGTTTCTCCGGTGTAACAAGCTGTCCGTTTGCGTCGGTGTAGAAAGTATCAATCGTTGTCGGAGTAGGATAAGTGAAGGTCATTGTTACCTGATTGCCGTCCGGGTCAAAGATTTTGAACCCAGCACCGGCATAAGGAATGCTTTTACCGCTTTCTGCGTCCACCTTGACAACCTTGATATAACTTTCAAAGTTTGCGTTGTTAATGAGATAGCGGTAGGTCTGTCCGTTCTGAGAGATGAACACATCGAAGTCGTCCATTAACTCACGCCCCTCCCAACCGGAGGTCTGATGAACGGTATATACGCCGTAAGGCATATCCTTTGTCTGCCCGAAACCGTTTTCATCACAGACAATGACATCTCTTTCATCTTCTTCTGCTGCGTCAAAACTGCCGGAAGATTTGAGATAGATTTCAAAGGTTGCACCGTTTTCGGGTGTTTCAATCTGAGTTTCGCCATTATCGGTATGCTTGATGATAGCGATATTGCCTTTCATAACCTGTTCGGTAACATCATTTGCTGTCTGATTGTGTTCCACCGTATAAAGCTGCGGTTCTGCACCGACCTTATGAATTGTGGTATCAAGCAGATAGCCTTCGGACGGCGTGATTTCACGGATTGTCCAGTCATCATCACAGATATATTCCTTTGTGGTAAACTGCCCGTTCTTATCCGTAACATATTTGTCCACAAGGGTTTCGCCCTTATAAATGCCGTAAACTGCTCCGGCAAGGGTAGCGTCGCCCTGCGGTGTGCCTTCCTCTCGGTCGCTCTTTGTTACGGTTACGCTGAACTTTTTGAGAATGTTCGTGAAATTGCGGGTAGTAACCTCTTTCCAGTTAATCGGTGCGGTCTGATTTGCAGGCACAACATAACGGATTGCGGTATCCACTTCCTCAATGGTGTATGGGGTAGTGCCGCTGATAAGCACATCATCAAAAGAAGCAACACCGTTTTTATCTGTTACGGCATACTCATCGACCTCAATACCGGCAAGCGAAGTTCCGTAAAGGTGGAAAGTTACACCCTCGACCAGATTATCCTCCGAAGATTTGATAACCTGAAGATTACCTCTCTTGAGAACATTATTGAAGTTAACCTTTGACACCTGACCGGCAACAACAGTAACTCTGTGAACCTCCTGCGGTACATATTTGTCGATAGACTGCTCTGTTACCGTGTAAACACCGGGCATAAGGTTATCCAGTTGGAATTTACCGCCGTTTGCGGTTGTTACAGTCTGATTGACACCGTTACCGCTGATGGTAAACTGAATACCGTCAACCTTTCCGTCCTCACTTGTCTTTACAATCTGACAAGAGCCGTAGCTGACCTTCATTTTGACAAAGCCGCTGACAGGGTCGCTGACCTCCTGAGCATAAGTAACCACGTCCTGAATGCCGTTTCCGTTCTGATGGATACCGTCAGACCATACAACTACACCTCTGCGGACGCCGTTCTTTTTTGCGGATGTGATAGTAAATTCCTTGCTCGGAGCTTTATCCATCGAAACAGTCAATTTGTTTCCGCTGACAGAGAACGAAACGCCGTCAATATTTGCCGAGAAATTGTAATTGCCAAGCACACCGTTTGTATCGGTGAGAGTTGCAACATACTTGCTTCCGTTCCATTCAAGCTCGTTCACCTTGGCAGAACCGCTTGACCTTGTGCAGAAGCTCGGTACTTTGGTGTGATTCTGAACACTTGTTACCATACTGTTGTAGTACGACAAGATTTTACTGCGGAGTGGGTGTGCAGAGCTTACACATTCAAGCACGGCATTGCACCCTCCGGTAGAAACGTGATTGAAGCCTGCGTCTCTTTCGCCGACAATCGTTTCCCAAATCAAAATCTGAGTGGCATAAGCGTGTGCGATACAGTTTGCGTCGCTTTCATTCTGCGACTTCCAGCTTGTCGAAATACCTCCACGGTAGCCGTACTGCAAGATACGACCGATAAGCAGGCGAATATCATCGCCGGAAATCGTTCCGTTCGGGCTGATGTTATTAAAGAAGTTCTCGTCCTTTTCGGTGAGGGTATCGCCAGTCCGCTGACTTGTACCCGGCTCAATACAGTAGGCGATATTACCCGAATAGGAACCCATCGCACGAAGTCCCGTATATTTTGTGGACAAGCCTTTCCAACCGTTCATATAGTTGAGATTGCCGTGTCCCCATTCGCCGTTGTTATTGGTATCTCCGCTTCGGGGATAATCGACGAGGTACACATCGGCTTTTTCTCCTACGGCTGCAAAGGCTGTCGTTGCCCCAATGCCCATAAAAGCAGTAAGGCTCATAACCGCCGCCAACATAAGCGAGACGGCTTTCTTGAATTTTGTTTTAACCATTGCGTTTTCCTCCTTGAAATGCAAAAACGCACCGATTTTACTCAGTGCGTCCGCTTAAAATTATTTTGTTTTAGCAGTAGCCGATATAGATGTTGTACTCCGTATCGGATAGCTTTTCTGTCCATATCCACACAGCGGTAAAACCCTCGCTGTTCTTGTATCGGTTCAGTCTGCTTTCAATATCAGACTTGATACCGCTTCGGTTAGGATTTGCGGATATGGGGTTGTCCCAACATTCTGTCGCCGTGCTGTCAAGAGAAAGCCCTATGCTTACCGCATACTCTTTTGCGTAACTAACATAAGGGCTGACATCGAATGTCTGCTTGGGCGGCTCTGTCGGTTTCGGTTCTGCCGGCTTTTCAGTCGACTTTTCAACCGGCTTTTGTTCGGCAGTTGTCTGTTCTTTCGGCTGTTCCGGTTGTTTTTCGGGTTCAGCCTGCGTGGTTGTCTGCTTCGGTGGCTCTGCCTTTGGCTTTTCGGTTGCAGGAGTATCAGCCGTTTTTTCTTCCGCCGGTTTTGTCTGTACCGTCGTAACCGTCTGACTTTCAGCGGTTGATTTGCATTCTTCTGCCGTAATCGGTGTTTCCTCCTGAACTGCCGTGCTTTCCGGTTCTTCTGCCGTATCTTCCTGAGAATTTGTTTCGGTATTACCAGCCGGAAAAGAAGTCTCCGTTTTCGTTATCTCCTGTGCAGCTTCTTTGGCTGTGTTACCGTTACAACCTACGAGGAAAATCATCAGGCAGGCAAGAACACAAGGTATCAGCCTGTTTTTCATATCCATCGCTCCTTTCTGCTTTAATCGTAATCAAAACCGGTCAAAACATCAAAGGTGCGATTGGCTGAACTTTTTATCGTAGCAGACATTTTGCTTTTGCTCCAAATGTGCGAACCCTTTTATAGACAGCTATATGTTATTAGAGATAGATATACTCAAGGGAGATAGGGTATATTTTTTCAGCAGGTTAATAGCCGGTATATATAGGGGTTAGAGTGTGAGAAAGGGGGAAGGCTATCGGCTGTCACGGTCGGCTCTGCTTCGCAGGAACTTGTTGTAATGCTCCAACGCCTTGCACACAAAATCCTCCGTTTGGCTTATGGGAATGTTCTTCGGGATAAGCTGTCGAACCCTGTCGCCCCTCAAAACAATTTTCTCCCTTTGGTTTGGTTTTTCCTCCGACATAATCGCTTGGATTGCTTCGGTTGTGAGCTTGCCCTCCTCAAAGAACTTTCGCATACGGATTGTTTGGTCGTGGGACGGGGTTGCGTCGTTCAGGTCGATTTCATCAACCACATCACGCTGACTGTCCTCATCGAGAAAAGACAATTCAACCGCCGGTCGCATTTTAATTCGCCCCTCATCAACATAATCCAAAAGTTCGGGAACAAGGTTGGTAAGGCGAATATATCTGTGAATCTGATTTCTGCTGTCGCCACATTCTTCGCTCATTAAGTCAAGACTTTGCTTTCCTCGTAAATCAATCCCCACTGGGGATGAATTATCTTTGCTTGGTCTGCCTGCCTGTCTTTTCATTGCTTCGCTTCTCATTTTATATGCGAATGCTTTTTCAGAGGGAAGTATCTGCGACCTTTGATAGTTGCTCTCAACCATTAAAATCGTGGCTTCGTCTCGGTTCAGCTCAACAACTTCACAACGGAGCGTATCAAACCCGGCAAGCTCACAGGCTCGCTTTCGTCTGTGTCCTGAAATGAGTTCGTATCTGCCGTCCTCTTTCTGCCTTACCGTCGCCGGAGTAATAACCCCTCGTTCCTTAATACTCTCAATGAGCTGTGCCATATCCTCGTCATCACGCACCTTAAAAGGGTGGTCGAGGAAATCGTCAATCTCAGTCAAGGGAATATCTCGGATTTTGGAAAGCTTTTCTTCATCTCTCTGTTCCTGCGTTGAGAATAAGTCATCGAGCTTCGTGAGAGTGAAGTCGCTCTTTCTTCCTGCCATCGGCTAACACCTCCTTTGTAAATTCGGTGTACGCTTTTGACACCGTGCTGCCCGGTTCGTAGGCAAAAATGCTCTTGCCTTTGGAAGAAGTCTCTGCGGCTTTTACGGCAATCGGGATATATGTTCGATACATCTTGATTTGATTACCGAAGTTTTCTCTCAGAGCTTCTACCGTGCTTTTGGCGAGGTTGGTACGGCTATCCACCAAAGTGAGAAGCATACCGTCAATCTTTAAGTTCGGATTGATACGCTTCTTAACCCTTGAAATGGTCTGAACAAGCTGCGTCATTCCTTTTGCCGGTAAATACTGAGCCTGAACAGGAATAATAACGCTGTCTGCCGCAGATAGAGCATTGATTGTTACCATTCCGAGGGAAGGCATACAATCTATAAGGATATAGTCGTATTTGTCCTTCACTTCGCTGAGATAGTTTCTCAATGCTGTCTCTCTGCTCATTGCATTGACAAGGTTAAACTCCATTGCAGAAAGCTCAAGGTTTGCCGGGACAAGGTCAACACCTTCGTCGTGGTGCAGAATACCGACCGTAGGGTCATTCATCGTTTCGTTTATGACATCTGTGAGTTTCGTTGCAAGCGTGATACCCAAGTTGTCTGTATCCTGCCAGCCGAGACAGGTGGTTAAGTCGCCCTGTGGGTCTGCGTCTATGAGCAACACTTTCTTTCCCTGCATTGCAAGACCGACGCCGAGGTTTACCGTAGTGGTCGTCTTTCCAACTCCGCCTTTTTGATTGCATATAGCAATCGTTTTGCAGTTCGACACTTTGTGCGTCCTCCTTTCGTAAAATTCATAGCCATCGCAGTATGGCTATGTACTTGACCGGCTCATTTCCTAACCGGTCGGGCAATATTTGTTCTCAACACCCCTTGCCGAGCAAAAGCTCACGGGAAGTCACTAAGGAACAGACTGCTAATCTGTATCATAGGAATTTCACCTCTGCCGGGTTCTCCGCCAGCTCCGTAGAGAAGTATCATTATCCTCCTGACTGTCATCGCCATAACCGGGGCAACCTATTACTTATACCGGGAGTTCTCGCTGTTCTGCAATGCAGAAGTCTCGGCGTACCCGATAAGGTGGCTAAAATCATCAGAAATAAAGTCTTAGTGAATGATTTATTCAGTTGTCAAAATGCAAGTGAAAGGCTTCCGTTTTCGTGGTTCGGAATTAACCCCTTCACTCATTTGGACAAAGGGGGGCGAAATGCACACCCAAAATCGCCCCTTTTTCAAAAATTTCTTGAAAAAATTTTTTCTGAACGAAAAAAGCCGCCTATTTTCCTCGAAATTGAGGTCAATAGACGGCGGGTAGAAATATTCATAATTTTGGTGTATAATAGGAAATTAAGAGAAACACAAATTTGAATTTGGAGCGATATAAGATAATGGCAAAGCATGAATTTGGAATAATGCAAACAGCTCCCCAAAAGGGGAAAAGATACGATGAGTATGCCCCTCGAAAGTATAATTGTATAACTGTTGATGATGATTATTTGGAAGATATTGTTACAAACTTTGATGATATTGATTTCTATTGGCATTCTCTTGATGTTCCAAGCAAGGGGATTGCTTATTGTGGAATTACCCTTATCCCTCCCGCATCAATGCAAGCATTCATTTCTGCTATTGATAACTTTCCTGAATTATCTGAACTGAAAGCACTTATGCAAAAAGCTTATATTGAAAATAAATGGATGATTCATTTTGGACTGTAACTAACTTTCAAATTCCAGTCTTGCGGAGAGATTGAAAGCAACAGAAGATTTGAAGTTTTAGAGATGATAAATTCTGATTTTTATATTGCAACATAGTAAATAAGACAATGTTATTTTGCGTTGCTTGTGGCAACAGCGGAAAGTGGTGTAGAATGCGAACATCAAAACACCGGGAGGACACGAAATGTTCAGCGAAAATCTAAAAACTATTAGAAAAGCAAAAGGTTATACGCAGGAAGAATTGGCGATAAAAGTTAATGTTGTTAGACAGACTGTTAGCAAATGGGAAAAAGGATTGTCAGTACCGGACGCAGATGTGCTTTCTCATATTGCAGAGGTATTGGAAGTGAGTGTGAGCGAGTTACTTGGTGCCGATATTAAACAAGAGGACAGTAAAAATGAAGTAGCAGAGCAACTTGCTAAGATCAGTGAACAGTTAGCCATTAAAAATAGACGTAGCAAAAAGATTTGGAGAATCATTGGGATTATACTGTTGGCAATTATTATTGTAAATATAATCTGGGTGACGGTGGGTATGATTTCGTTTAACAGTTATAAATATTCTGAGAAATCTATAGTGACTGAGGAGAATGTAGAAGAAATATTACCAGAGGAGAAATGATATTTCATCTATATATAAGAAAACAACAAATTTCAGTTTGTCGAACTTACTCTAAATTAGCAAAGACCGCTTACATCGTGTAGGCGGTCTCTTTTCGTGTTCAGATATATTTGATTTTGAACTTTCTTCTCTTGGCTGAAAGCACCTTGCAGAGAACATCGTCAACGCCGTCGGTGTATCTTCCTTGTGCTATCAGGTTGTTCTTCAAACGCATAAGTGATTGTATTACTCTGCTATATTCGTCATCATTAAGATAGATATGGAACTTTTCTTCTCTCATAATCTTTTCCTCCATTCATTGTATTTTGCTCTGATTACCGAAACATCTGCTTCGACATCAGAATAAATAAAGATATGTACGCTTTTGAAAACTGCTTTTAGTCTATCGGCATACTCCGTTTCCGTTTCGGTTGTCTTAAAAGGGAGCTTTACGAGTTTTATATTTCGCTGCTTGCAAAGGTGGCTTTTGAGAACCTCCATATGTTCTGAGCCGTTCGTAAATTCTATCGCCAGCTTTTCTGACGGAATGTAGGTTTCAAGTGGTATTCCTAATAGTTTATCTGAACCGAGCTGCACCTTTAATCCTTTTTGATTGGCGTAATAGGCGACAGCCAAGCCGGGGAACACGGAGCGATATTCGTTTTCGCACACAGTGCATTTTTCTCCGATAATTGTTCTTTCGTTGATTTTTGCTTTCCAAGAGTGTCCGAGTGAACATTTCCACCACACACTTTTCATCGACCTTCTTGATACTTGTGCCGGTAGCAGAGAGTTTTTTTCGTAATCCCATTCAGCAAGCAGTTTCCTGTCCGTTGTGGCTAAATCATTGTATCCTACAAGAACCGCCCTGTCCGCACAAACCGGGCATACTGTTCCTTTTACACGAGCATTGATAACGGACTTCCACTCATTGCCACAGGTCTTACACTTCCACCAAACATTGCGTCTTGATTTTGCGTTTACCTCATCAGGCATTAGGGGATAATTTCTTTCTGCCCACTCGGCGGCAAGGTCAGGGTGCGTAGTCGCCAAGTCATTAAATCCTTTGAGCAATGTATATCCACTACAATACGGACATCTGCTCCCACCGGAACGGGTTGAAATAAGAGTGTGCCACTCGTTTCCGCAATCTTTGCATTTCCACCAAGCCTTACTGTTTGCAAAGGCTGTCACCATTGTAGGCAGCAACGGAAGATTTCTGTCAGACCATTCAGCAGCAATATCGGGATACTGTGAAGCAAGGTCATTGAACCCTGCAAGGACTTTATTATGTGAGCAGTATGGACAGCCTGTGCCGTTTACCGTTCTGCTTTTAACGCTTGCTTCCCATTCGTGTCCGTGTTTACATTTCCAAATAATCTTCTTATGAGAAGCGACAGAAACCTCAGTAGGTTTTAATTCGTTCTTTTCAGACCACTCCTGAGCCAGCAGGGGCTTCAATGTGGCTAAATCATTGATACCCTCTATTACTCTCGCTCCTGAGCATATCGGGCATTTCTCGCCCTTTGAGCGAGCTTTGACGCTCGTTTCCCACTCGTGTCCGCAAGCACCTTTCCACCACACTCTTTTATTTGAACCGAAGGTTATCTTATCCGGCGTCAGCGGTAAGTTCTTCTCTGACCATTCAGAAATAAGCTCCGGGTGAACGCTTGCTAAACTGTTGCTCATAGTTCAACCACCCCTTCCTCTGTGATAATCCCCATTATATTGAGAAAAACGGGATTGGTGTAGTTTGCGATGTAGCCCGAAAACTATGAGAAATGAAAGAAGCTCCTGAAAAGCCGTAACTTCTCAGGAGCTGTGTGAAACTCAAAATTATGCGATTTTTTAGTCTCTGCACCGTTTTTAGCATTGATTGGTGTAAATTTGGTGTAAAGAGGTAAATTTATTCAGTTTGGAAAGTCCCGAAACCCGCATAAACACTGGTTTTTTCTTACTTGTCGTTCGGTAAGGACTTCATTGTGGGGAACAACAGCACATCCCTTATCGCCGGCGAATTGGTAAGCAGCATAACCAGCCTGTCCAATCCATAGCCGATGCCGCCGGTGGGGGGCATACCGATTTCGAGGGCGTTCATAAAGTCCTCGTCGGTGGTGTTGGCTTCCTCGTCGCCTGCCGCAAGAGCCGCCTCCTGCGCCTTGAAACGCTCCCTCTGGTCGATGGGGTCGTTTAGCTCGGAGTAAGCGTTGCACATTTCCCTGCCGTAGATAAAGAGTTCAAAGCGCTCCACATAGTCCGGCTTGTCCGGCTTTCTCTTGGTGAGCGGAGATATCTCTACCGGATGGTCCATCACAAAGGTGGGCTGAATCAGATGCTCCTCCACAAACTCCTCAAAGAACAGGTTCAGGATGTCTCCCTTTTTGTGGCGCGCCTCATAGTGGACGCCCTTTTCATCTGCTATTTTCTTTGCCGCCTCTGTGTCCGCAACCGCATCAAAGTCAACGCCTGCATATTTTTTCACGGCTTCCACCATGGTAAGCCGCTCGAAAGGCTTGCCTAAATCAATCATTTCCTCTGCATAAGGAACCGTCGTAGTGCCGCATACTTCCTGCGCCACATAGCGGAACATATTTTCCGTTAAGTCCATCATACCCTGATAATCCGTGTACGCCTGATACAGCTCCATCAGCGTAAACTCCGGATTGTGACGGGTATCCAGACCTTCATTGCGGAAAACGCGCCCGATTTCATAGACCCGCTCCATGCCGCCTACAATCAGCCTCTTTAAGTACAGCTCCAACGAGATACGCAGCTTCACGTCCTCGTCCAGCGCATTATAATGCGTCTCAAAGGGTCTTGCCGCCGCGCCGCCCGCGTTGGCTACCAGCATAGGCGTTTCCACCTCCATGAAGCCCTGTTCATCCAGATAGCGTCGAATCGCACTGATAATTTTGCTGCGCTTGATAAAAGTATCCTTCACATCGGCATTCATAATCAAATCGGTGTAGCGCTGCCTGTAGCGGATATCCGTATTCGTCAGTCCGTGAAACTTCTCCGGCAGAATCTGCAGGCTCTTACTCATCAGCAGCACCTTTGCCGCATGGACGGAAATCTCACCTGTCTTGGTCTTAAATACTTCACCCGTAATACCTACAATATCGCCCACATCATATTTTTTAAAATCAGCATAGGGCTCTTCCCCTATGCTGTCCCGTGCCACATAGGACTGTATGCTGCCCTGCAAATCCTGTACATTACAAAAAGAAGCCTTACCCATTACGCGTTTCTGCATAATGCGTCCGGCTATGCTGACGGTTTTGCCCTCCAGCTCTTCAAAATGATTCTTAATGTCCATGCTGTGATGCGTTACGTCATATTTGGTAACAAGGAACGGGTCCTTTCCCGCCTCCTGCAGCGCTGCCAGCTTCTCTCTTCTGACCTTTAAAAGCTGATGGATATCCTGCTCCTGCTGCCTGTTATCCGCTCCGCTATTCTGATTCTCTCTGCTCTGTGTGTCTGCCACTTTTATCACGCCTTTCCTCTCTTTAGTTCGAGCGCTGTATCTCAAGCACCTTATACTTTAACACGCCCGCCTGGGTCTCTACCTCGACTGTATCGCCGAGCTTCGCGCCAATCAGCGCTTTCCCAACCGGACTTTCATTGGAAATCTTGCCTTTTAAGCTATTCGCCTCCGTTGAGCCTACAATCTTGTATTCCAGCTCGTCGCTATATTCCAAATCCAGAATCTTCACACGGCAGCCAATGTTGATTTTGTCCAAATCAACCTCATCTTCTACAATAACCTCCGCATTTTTCAGGATTTTCTCCAATTCCTCAATACGCGCTTCTATGTCGCGCTGCTCGTCCTTGGCTGCATCATACTCTGCATTTTCAGACAAATCCCCCTGCTCTCTGGCTTCCTTAATTTTCTGTGCAACCTCCTGACGCTTGACTACTTTCAGTTCATGCAGCTCATCCTCGTATTTCCGCAAGCCCTCATAGGTTAAAATATTTTTCTTTGATTCCATGGTGCACGCCTTCCTTTTATACACAATTTTCCTGTTGTTATCCGGTTATCTTTGGTCGAACGACTGCATGATACCTAGATTATCTTCCGTATTATACTGAATTTTGTACAGGGTGTCAAGCCAAGATATCCCGCAGCAGGGATTTCACGTCAAAATAGCGGGCTTCCTTCGCCCTTGCGCACAGTCTCTTTGCTTCCCCTGACACCACGGTGCTGACAAGCGCCGTACCGGAAGGAAGCTGCAGGGGCGTAGTCCCGTACAATTCGGCGCCGGCTATTACCAGCGTTTTTCCTTTTGCCGGTACATGCAGTTTTGCAAATTCTGCTGCGGTATCCAAGAGAAAACCATACTCTTCCAAAAGCGCCTCTTTCGTCTCAGAAAATGCCTCTTCGCCTGAAGACACAACGCCAATATAGCGGGTATCCCTCACATATTCCGCTAAAATTGCTTCCGTCTCCAGTTCCCTGTCCTGCAGCACAATCAAGGCATCAAAGGTTATCTGATGCCACCGTATCAAAAAAAGCAGCCCTTCCAGCGACAGCGGCTCTTCTCTTCTGCCAAGAAAAGCCCGCGCCTCCTCATCATAGAGATAGCAGACGTTCCTTCCCTCCTGCGGCACTTCCAATCCCTGTATATATGCAGTTCTATCTTTTTCCTTCCAAGGCTTTTTCTTGTAACTGTGCGCGGGCAGATATACCGTAAAAAAACAGACAGCGCCATTGCTGCCGCTTATTTGCCTGTTTTCTATCCGGTACTGCCAGCTTCCGCGGCGTTTCCGCCTGCCGCAGCCGTCCTTGTCCGTCATAAAATGAACGACAGTCATCTCCTCCACGGTTCGTCCCCTTGTTCGTCCTTCCCTTTGAAGATATGCTGTCGTCCGCATCTTTATACTGGAAAAATCCGGTCAAGACTTTTTAACAAATCTGCCATCGTCTCCATACTGTTTATTTCCTGCCTGAACCGCGCCGAGTGAGGATACCCTGCCGTGTACCATGCCAAGTGCTTGCGCATCTCCCTGACGCCCGTATATTCTCCCTTAACGGCGAGCTGCAGCGCCGCGTGGCGCTCCACCATCTGCCTTACCTCCATAGGAGTGGGACGGGGCGGTATCCTTCCCGTCTCCAAAAAGGCTGCAACCTCGCGGAATATCCATGGATTTCCCTGCGCTCCCCTGCCTATCATCACGCCGTCACAGCCTGTCTTATCAAACATCTCCTTTGCAGAAGCCGCATCCGTCACATCCCCATTGCCAATGACCGGTATCCGCACTGCCTCTTTGACCGCGCGGATACATTCCCAGTCTGCCCTGCCGGTATAGTATTGCTCCCTTGTCCTGCCGTGCACGGCAATCGCCGCCGCGCCCGCTTCCTCTGCAATTTTTGCAATTTCCACCGCATTACAATGCGCATCGTCAAAGCCTTTCCTGATTTTAACCGTAACCGGTTTTTCGATGGCTCCCGCCACCTTGCGCACGATTTCTCCCACCAGTGCCGGATTTTTCATCAAGGCAGAGCCTTCTTTGTTGTTTACCACCTTGGGAACCGGACAGCCCATATTAATATCCAGTATATCAAAGGGACGTTCTTCTATCCGCTTCGCCATCTCTGCCATAATGTCTGCATCCGAACCGAAAAGCTGCAGAGATACAGGTCTTTCTTCCTCACGGATTTCCATCAGTGCTTCCGTATTTTTATTGTTGTAATAAATCGCCTTTGCACTTACCATTTCCATACAGATAAGCCCCGCGCCCTGTTCTTTGCAGAGCAGGCGGAACGGCAAATCCGTCACACCCGCCATGGGAGCCAATACAACCGGAGAGGCAAGCGCCACACTGCCAATTTTTAATCTGCCCGTCAATGCTCCTGTTTCCTGTTCTTCTCGTAAATAATCCGCAGCCCGTCCAGCGTGAGCGCGCTGTCATACACGTCAATGCTGTCCGTCTCATCTGAGATAATCCGCCCCAGACCGCCGGTCGCAATGACCTTTAAGTCATCATACCCGCTCTCTTCCCGCACACGCTTGATAATATATTCCGTCTGCCCTATCTGCCCGTAAAAAAGACCCGCCTGCATACTGCTGATGGTCTCCTGTGCCAAAATGGACTTCGGCTTCTTGATTTCGATTTTGGAGAGCATAGCCGTCCGCTCCCACATTGCCTCCGCACTGATTCTGACGCCCGGAGCCGTGATGCCGGCTTCAAAGCTGCCGTCACGTCCCACAAGGTCGTAAGTGGTTGCCGTTCCAAAATCCAATACCAATGCCGGTCCGCCATACTTTTCATATGCCGCCACCGCATCCACGATACGGTCCGCACCGATGGCACGGGGATTCTCCGTCACCACACGGATGCCCGTCTTTACGCCGGGTCCTACAATTAACGGTGTGCTTCCCATATAGCGCACGATGGCGCCTGTCAGGGAATGCATCACATCGGGCACCACGCTTGCTACAATCGTTCCCTCTATCTGCTCCGCGTTGATACCTCTTATCCGCATCATTTCTGCCAGCGTAATGCCATATTCATCGGAAGTCCTCGGAAACTTCGTCGTAATCCGAAATGTCGCCAGAAGCGTTTCCTTATCATAAACGCCGCAGGTAATATTTGTATTTCCCACATCAATCGCCAATATCATTTTTTTCTTCTTCCTCCAAAATACCGTCCGGCTGTTCATGAAGCACAAACACTCTGTAATACAGATTTAAACTCTCAAACAGCTCCTGCCTTTTACTGCGGACTTGTGATACCATCAGCCCGCTGCTGATTTCATCATAATAGATATCATCCTCATCTGCATCGGTAGTCAGCACCACGTTGCCATCCTCCTCGAAGGCAATCGTAAAGACGCCGCCAACCTCCTCCGTAAACAGCACGCACAAAATATGCAGCTCCTCCTTCACGGAGTCCGGAAGCCCGCGAAACTCCTCATTAAAATAATACTTCATTTCATAAGCGCTTGCTCCGCAGAGCACCACTCTGCCTGCCCCGTCCTTTTCACACATACCCGTAAACACCCCGCACCGATACTTCTCCTGCATAAACCTTTTTTATTTTTTTGCCGGAAACTTCGACACAAAGCTCACCCTTTTCATTGATGCCCCGCGCAATTCCCGTGTACTCGCCTGCCGGGTCCAGTACTCTGACCTCCCTGCCGCAGTTGACCAGCACTGCGTTGTATTGCTCCAGCAAAAGAGACAAATTCAGTTTTTGCGCAAAAAGGGTGTAAGCACGCTCAAAATGCTCCATAATTTTTTCCAAGAGCGCCGCCCTCGAAACCGGCTTACCCGACTCCTGCTCCAAAGAAGCAGCCTTTTCCCTTAGTTCGGGAACAAACTCCTGCTCCTTTACATTGACGCCGACGCCGATTACCACATGCTGAATATATTCTCCCTGCACGCTCATTTCCGTGAGAATGCCGGTCACCTTTTTGCCGTTCACCACAACGTCGTTGGGCCACTTTATCTGCGCCTCTATTCCGCAAAGCTCTGCCACGGCACCCTGTACGGCAAGCGCCATCACCAGCGTCAGCATGGATGCCTTGTCCGGCGCAAATTCCGGTCTTAGCAGTATGGTAAAATAAAGATTTCTGCCCGCCGGAGATGCCCATGTCCTGCCCCGCCTGCCGCGCCCCTGTGTCTGTTTTTCCGCAACCACAAGAGTACCCGAAGGCGCGCCCTCCTCCGCCAAAAGCTTTGCCTGTATATTGGTTGAGCCCGTGCTTTCATAAAAAACCAGATTTCTGCCCGCCCATTCGGTGTGCATCCGGCTCTCCAGCTCTTCTGCACTAAAAACGTCGGGCAGGGAACTTAGGCGGTAACCTCTTCCCGTTACCGCCTCAATTCCATAACCCTCTTTTTTTAACCCGTTTATCACCTTCCAGACCGCCGCTCTCGTGACGCCGAAGCGCTCACACAATTCCTGTCCGGAAATATAACCTTCTGTCTTTCTTAGGAGTGAAAGTATTTCTGCCTTCATAGCACGCCTCCTGCCGCATCACAACTGCTTTTATGATAAGGCTTATCTGCTTATTGCCTACAGCGTTGCCGCGAGCACTGCCTTAATCGTGTGCATACGGTTCTCCGCCTCTTCAAACACAACCGACTGTGCGGACTCAAACACCTCATCCGTCACTTCCATCTCCGTAATGCCGAACTTTTCTCCCATCTCCTTGCCGATGGCAGTCTTCAAATCATGGAATGCCGGCAGACAATGCATAAAGATTGCCTGTCTTCCCGCATTGCGCATAACCTTACTGTCCACCTTGTAAGGCGTAAGCGCCTTAATCCGGCTCTCCCATACCTCGTCCGGCTCTCCCATGGAAACCCATACGTCCGTGTAAATGACATCCGCATCCTTTGTGCCTGCGTCCACATCCTCCGTCAGCGTGATGCTTGCGCCGGTTTTTTCCGCAAGCGCCCTGCACTGCTCCACAAGCTCCTTCGCCGGAAAATACTCCTTTGCCGTACATGCGGTAAAATGCATACCCATCTTCGCACACGCTGCCATCAGGGAATTTCCCGTGTTAAAACGCGCATCTCCCATGTAGGTCAGCTTGATGCCCTTAAGCCGCCCAAAATGCTCTTTGATAGTCAGCAAATCCGCCAGCATCTGTGTGGGATGAAATTCATCCGTAAGCCCGTTCCAAACAGGAACCTGCGCATACTTTGCAAGCTCCTCCACAATCTCCTGACCAAAGCCACGGTACTCAATACCGTCGTACATGGAGGAGAGCACTCTTGCGGTATCCGCTATGCTTTCCTTTTTGCCCACCTGAGAGCCCGCCGCATCCAAATAGGTTGTCGCAATGCCCAAGTCACGCGCCGCCACCTCAAAGGCACAGCGTGTTCTGGTGCTCGCCTTTTCAAAAATAAGCGCTATGTTTTTCCCTGCAAGATTGTTTAACAGAGGCTGTGTTCTGGGATTTATCGGCTTGCCCTTCTTTTTATTCTCCTTCAGCTCGCCCGCCAGCTTTATCAAAAACTCAATCTCCTCCGTCGTAAAATCCAACAGTTTTAAAAAATCACGTCCTTTTAAGTCCATACTCCTTCTCCTCTCCTTCTATTACGTTTCTTTTAGGTGATTGCAAAACGCAGTGATTATGCGAGCCCCTGTATCTCTGCTGCCCGCAGGCGCTTTTTCTATGGGGACTACACAAACACTCGGAATCCGCATATCGGACTCCGAGTGAATAGGTTGCTGCAACAATCCGCCTTTTCACGGATTTATTTATCGCTTACTTCCCTGAAAGCAGTCGCTAAAGATGCAATGCCCTGCAAATCTGCCGGAAGCAGTATCTTGGTTGCTTTTCCGTCAGCCGCCTTTTCAAAGGCTTCCAGACTCTTAATCTTGAGCACCGCTTCGTCTGCACCTGCATCCTTCAGCATTCTGATACCGTCGGCATTCGCCTGCTGCACCTTCAAGATAGCCTCTGCCTCACCTTCTGCCTCGCGAATCATCTTTTCCTTTTCCGCTTCCGCACGCAGGATTGCGGACTGCTTCTCAGCTTCCGCGCGTAAGATTGCAGATGCCTTCTCGCCCTCTGCTACCAGAATGTTGGCTTTCTTTTCACCTTCTGCTCTTGTTACCGCTTCACGTCTCTCACGCTCCGCCTTCATCTGTCTCTCCATCGCATTCTGAATCTCTGCGGGAGGAATGATGTTCTTAAGCTCTACACGGTTAACCTTGATACCCCAAGGGTCGGTCGCAATATCCAGCGCCGAGCGCATCTTGGTGTTGATAACCTCACGGGAGGTAAGTGTCTGGTCCAGCTCCAGCTCACCAATGATATTACGGAGAGTTGTCGCCGTCAGGTTTTCAATCGCCATCATGGGATTTTCCACACCGTAAGTAAAGAGCCTGGGGTCGGTTATCTGGTAATATACAACCGTGTCAATTCTCATGGTTACGTTATCCTTTGTGATAACCGGCTGGGGCGGGAAATCTGCCACCTGCTCCTTTAAGTTTACTCTTTTTGCCACCCTGTCAAGAAAAGGCACCTTGATATGGAGACCTACAGACCATGTTCCCTGATATGCGCCAAGCCTTTCCACCACATATGCCTGTGCCTGCGGTACAATCTTGATACAGGAAATCAGTATCGCCAAAAGCAGCACAATCAGAATAATAATAACCCATTCCATTTATTTGTCCTCTCTTTCTTTTATTCCGTAACTGCAGGTACGCTGCAGTTATCTTTCCTTTTACATTTGTCTGGGCTCCACAATCAGCTTTACACCGCTAATCGCACGCACCAGCACCACCGTGCCGACAGCTATTTTCTGGTTATCGTCCACACTCCGCGCCGTCCATTCCTGACCGCCTACCGTCACCTGTCCAATCCCTTCCAGATTGTCAACCTCACTGATAACAATCGCCTGTCTGCCCACCATGCTTTCCACATTGGTCTTAATGCGGTCCTTGTTAAAATACTTTACGGCAATCGGGCGGGTGAAACACAGCAGTAATACGGAAACCACCAGGAATAAGGCAACCTGCACCACCAAAGGCGCATGAAGCACCGCGGCAACCGCTGCCAGCAGAGCGCCCCCTGCAAACCAGATTGTAGTCAATCCCATGGTTGCAAGTTCCACGACAATAAATACAATCAGAAGCACCAGCCATACGAAGAGCATATTATCAAATAGTCCAGGCATCTTACTGCCCCCTTTCTTAAAAATCTCACTTCTTATATATCCCTATCTTACTACAGCTCTTCCCACGGGGCAACTGTTTTATTTGCATTATATCCAAAATTATAGTTGTGATTCCCGCACGATAAAAGGGACGGCGCGCGTCCGTCCCTTCTTTTCTTCTTTTAATAAAATACGTGGTTGCCGATTACAAGCCCTTCCCTGCCGTTGTTGCGCCTAAAGTGCGTCAAATCTCCTACATTGGATACGCCTGAAATCGCCTCTATCGCCGCATCGATACAGCTCTGGCTGATTCTGCCGGATTCCAGCACTCTGTTGACCTTGCCGCTCTGTGCCGGCGTAAACTGTCCCGACGCATAGATAACACCGTGAATGGTATCGGGATATGCCGCGCTTCTCACACGATTCATGACAACTGCGCCTACCGCAAGCTGCCCTTCGTAGGATTCGCCGCCTGCTTCGCACTGAATCAGCGCCGCTAAAAGCAGGGTGGTATCCGCATCGGTGGTATACTCGCCATAATTTACATGGCGCTTTGCCTCCGCTTCCGCCGCCTCGCGCTCCTTAATTGCCTCCATGGTCTCGCCTGCGTCGATTTTAAACTCAATGGTAATATACTCGGTGTAAACATACCCGTCAGAACCCTCGTAATCGATGCATGCCCAGCCATCCTCGCCGACGGAAAGCACCTCGACCTCATCACCCTTTGGCAGCACGCCGTACACGTCTGCCTCCAGACTGGGCTCCTTTCTGACCTTCAGCCCGTCGTCGATATGCGCTACCGTCACGCCGACACTGGATGCAAGCTCTTCCGCGTCCTCTCCAAACAAAAGGTATTCGTCACTCGCCCAGCCAATGAGCTCCCCCGACTGGAGCAGTGTCCAGCCGTCCCTTCTTTCCAAAATGGTGCCGCCGCAGTCCTTGTAGAGCTTGCCAACCTTGTCTGCTTCCGTATTCGGCTCTGTTCTGACATTCAAAGCGTTGCTGACATTCGCCATCACCAGTGTGGACTCTTCTTTCTCTGTCACTGCCGTCAAGTCCAGATTCCACTCCCGCGCCGTGGCGTCTATTATTTCTGATGCGTTTGTTGCACCGGGGTCTAAAATTGCCGATGCACCTCCGTTAAAATCGTTCAGGTAATTCCTCACGCTGCCAGCTTCCGCAATCATGTCCGTATTGTAGAAAATCGTCGCCGCCAAAAGCAGCGCGATACACAATGCAGACAGCCTTCTGCCTCTTGCCATTTTCTTTACCTCCAAATGTAAATTGATACCAGTATTTCCCAACTATTATAAGAATATACCAGTTCCATTACATTTATTACAATTTTATTACATTTATTACAAAAGTAATCATAACAGAGGTTTTGCATTTTGTCAAGTTTTGGGATTTTTCTCCCTTACAGGCGTTTTGATTTTTCGATGCACGCTTCCATCGCTTCCATAACCGCAGCGCGCATACCGCCCTCCTCAAGCACCTTTACTGCCTCAATGGTAGTGCCGCCCGGCGAGCATACCATGTCCTTGAGTTCGCCCGGGTGCAGCCCCGTTTCCAGCACCATTTTTGCACTTCCCAGCACGGACTGTGCAGCCATGGCATACGCCTGCTTTCGTGGCATCCCGGCAAGCACCGCCGCATCTGCCATCGCCTCGATAAACAAAAAGACATATGCCGGCGAGCTTCCGCTCACGCCGACTACCGCGTCCATCATGCTCTCCGGAACCTCCCACACCGTCCCAAAAGCAGAAAGCAGCTCTTTTGCCTCTTCCAGCTCCGCATCCGAAACCAGTTCGCCCCGCACATAGGCGGTACAGCCCTCAAGCACCAGCGCCGGTGTATTTGGCATACAGCGCAGCAGCTTTATTTTCCTTCCGAAAGCCTCCTCTATCCACGCCATCGTCTTTCCCGCCGCAATGCTGATTATCAAGGTCTGCGGTCTGACTGAATCTTTGATTTGTGCAATCACTTCCGGGAAAAATACCGGCTTTACAGCCAGAAAAAGAATATCCGCCGCTGCCGCTGCCGCCGCATTGCTCTCTGCCGTCCTTATGCCGTATTTCTCCCCAAAGCGCGTCATCGTCGCCTGCGTTTTTGCGGAACCGATAATGTCCTCCGCTTTCACCAGCTCTTTTTTCAGCATACCGCCAATCATTGCGTCTGCCATATTCCCAAGTCCGATAAATCCGATTTTCAATTTAATTCCTCCCTTTCCTTTGCCTGTGCACTTCGTATGACAAAAGCGCCGCCGCAATTGCGGCATTTAAAGATTCTACCTTTCCCTCCATGGGTATTTTCAAATAAAAATCCGCCGCTGCCGCCGTCTCGCCGCTAAGCCCCTTTCCCTCATTGCCAATCAAAAAAGCACAGCCTGTCCGAAAGGAAAAGCTGTCATAATAATCCTCCCCCCTAAGGTGCGCCGCATAGACTGCAATCTCTTTTTCCTTCATATCTAAAAGCAAGTCCGCAAGACTTTCCACATGCAGAAAAGGCACCCTGTAGATGGAACCCATGGTGGAGCGGATTGTCTTGGGGTTAAAAATATCCACCGTGTTTTTGGACAAAAAAACGCCGTTCACGCCTGCGCCCTCTCCCGTCCGTATTATCGTTCCTAAATTGCCCGGGTCCTGTAAATCTTCCAGCACAAGAAAAAATCCATTCTTTGCGGCAAGCATCTCCTCCTTTTGATAAACAGGTCTTTCCAGCACGGCAAGTATACCCTGCGGCGTTTGGGTATCAGCGGCTTTCTTCATCACTTCAAAAGACAACGTTTCATATCCGTTTTGCTCTATTTTACTCCACAGCGCTTTTTCCCCTTCGCTTTTTCCTTCCTGCAGCTTTCGTTTTAGCTCTTCGGTAATGTATATCTCGCGAAGCCTGTCCGCCGGCGCTTCCTGCAACATCTTGATGCCTTCCACCACAAACACACCGTCACGACGCCTTGCCTTTGCCTCGGACTGCCATTGCACAAGCTGCTTTACCCGTGGATTTGCCGTACTTGTTATCATGCCTTGCTCACTGCCTTTCCGGCACATGCAGGCTCCGCCCGCGCTGTGCCTGTTCTTGATTGCCAAAAGCCCCGGTAAACCCTTCCTTGGGCTGCCGGGACTCTGTTTTTTGTCTGTTATTTACCTGCCAATCCAGCGCTATTTTGCCAGCAGTTTGCTTATCTCAAATGAGTATTCGGGAATATTTTTTGTCATGGCAAGCGCTTCCTCAATATCAAAATCCGTAAACTCGCCGTGCCGGTAGCCCACCACGCGCTTTGTCTTACCCTCTAACAGAAGGTCTACCGCATAGGCGCCCATAATGGAAGCGTAATAGCGGTCCTTACAGGTGGGACTGCCGCCGCGCTGCATATGTCCCAAAATCGTGGCGCGGGTCTCAATGCCTGTTGCCGCCTCGATTCTCTTTGCCATGGAATTGGAGTGCCCGATACCCTCCGCATTGATAATAATATGATGCTTCTTACCCATCTTACGCTTTTCGATAATATTATTGATAATTGCCTGCTCGTTGTAATCGTATTTTTCGGGAAGCAGAATATCCTCCGCACCGTTTGCAATACCGCACCACAGCGCAATGTAGCCCGCATGACGTCCCATAACCTCGATAACGCTGCAGCGCTCATGGGAGGAGGAGGTGTCACGCACCTTATCGATTGCTTCCATAGCAGTGTTAATTGCCGTATCGAAGCCAATGGTATAATCGGTACATGCAATGTCCAAATCAATCGTGCCCGGCAGACCGATGGCATTGATGCCCAGCCTCGCCAGAGCCTGTGCACCGCGGTAAGAGCCGTCTCCGCCGATTACTACCAGACCGTCGATGCCGTGCTTTTTACAAATATCGGCGCCTTTTTGCTGCACGTCGGGGAATTTGAACTCAGGGCATCTTGCCGTGCCTAAAATAGTGCCGCCTCTCTGGATAATATCGGAAACGTTGCGGGTTTCCATATCTATGATTTCTTCATTTAAGAGACCCATATAGCCTCTCTCAATGCCCTTTACCTTTAACCCTCTGGCTATCGCTGTACGCACTACCGCACGAATTGCAGCGTTCATACCCGGCGCGTCGCCGCCGCTTGTCAATACAGCTATTGTATTTACCTGATTTGCCATGAATCTACCTCCTAACATTTCCTCTATTCTAATCTATTTTTATAGGATTTTCAATCTTTTTGTGATATTTTTTTCACAAGAAGCGGGAGACGCGCCGGGTTTTTGCGCAAGCAGCCCGCCATACGGTTATCCCAAAGACAGCGGGGGCAAAAAACAGAAAGCCAAAAAGAGCAGACAAGCGCTGCGGACAGGTAAAAAGAAAGTAAATGCAATGGCATTGTGTAAGTATCTGTGGTAAGATAATGACGATAAACAATGCAGCAAGCACTTGAAGGGGACATAACCGATGATTTTTGCAAGAATTAAAGATGTTGATATGGCATTTGAAACAACACCTTCCATTTTTTCGCCCAATTCGATTGATAACGGCACATTAGCCATGTTATCTGTTGTTGATTTTTTGCCATCCGACAAAGTACTGGATTTGGGCTGCGGGTATGGTGTCGTAGGCATACTTGCAGGTAAACTAATAGGTGAGGAAAACGTCATCATGTGTGATGTTTCTGAACAGGCAGTAGAATATGCAGCTATCAATTCGCGCATCAATAAGGTGCCGAATATAAGAATACTATTGAGCGACGGATACAAAAACATAGCAGATAAAGAATTCACGCTTATATTGTCTAATCCGCCGTACCATGCTGATTTTTCTGTTCCAAAACATTTTATCGAGACCGGATTTCAAAAATTGGTTGTCGGCGGAAAACTGATTATGGTTACAAAAAGACTTGACTGGTATAAAAATAAGCTGACTTCTGTCTTTGGTGGTGTTAAGGTTCACGAAATAAACGGATATTATGTTTTTGTTGCAGAGAAAAGAACGGCAGTCATAAAAGAGAGGGCTAAAACAACCGCCCATTTATCCAAAAAATTGCAGCGCAAGCAACAGCGTGCTAAGAGGAATCGAAAAAAAGATTAAGAGCTTAAACACGCTGTAACTTTTTCAAGCCGATTTGCCGGAGCGCTCTCCTACTTCGCCACCACCTTCACATTTTCCTCCCCGAAAATCCTGTACAGGCTCGTCAGCAGCTCTTCGTCGGCGCGGACATTGCGGTTCCTGGGAAGCTCCTTTATAGATTTGGGGTTTCTGACGTAGATAACCACGCTGTCCTCGCCCTCAGACTCTGCGATTGCGGCAAAAAGCTCCGCCTCCTTTGCCTGATAGCTCTCCATGTCCGGAAATTGAATCCAGAGCTTTTTCGCAGGCTTCGCAAAGGGCAGAATCCGCTCGCAGATAAGCTTGCCGTCCTTGTCCTCCTCCACGGAGACACGCCCCTGTACAAATACCTTCGCATCCTCCGCAAGCAGGGAGGCATTTTTTTCATAATCCTTCGGGAATACGACGACCTCCACCGTCCCCACCAAATCCTCCAATGTCAAAAATGCCATCACCTTTTCATTTTTGGTGTATTTGATGGTTTTGCCGGCAATCATACCGCCTATTGTGACCTTTTTGCCGTCCGCAAGCGCCACCTCGCCCGTCTCCTCATCCAGTGCAAAATCCGCCGTGGTAGCGCTGATTGTCCTGCGCCATACGCTCTCGTACTCCTCCAAAGGATGCCCGCTGACATAGATGCCGAGCACTTCCTTTTCAAAGCCTAAGCGCATCTCCTTGGAATATTCTCCAATCTGGGGCAGGCGCACGTCGAAGCTCTCCTTCTCCTCCTCGCCCACAATGTCAAACAGGGAAAGCTGCCCCGCCATATTGTTCTTTTTATCCCGCTGGATATGGTCCATAATCTGCACATAGACGCTCATAAACTGCTTTCGGGTGCCGCCTAAGCTGTCAAGCGCCCCCGCCTTGATAAAGCCCTCTATGGCGCGCTTGTTCATATCCTTGTCCGCCATGCGGGTGATAAAATCCTTCAGATTGGTAAATACTCCCCGCTCCTTTCTCTCCGCCACAACAGCGGCAATCACAGGGCGCCCCACGCTCTTGATTGCCGTCAGGGCATAGCGGATACAGCCGTCCTGCACGGAAAAACCACTCTCCCCCTGATTGATATCCGGCGGCAGGATTTTAATTCCCATATTGCGGCACACCAGAATGTACTCCGAAACCTTCTTTGCATTATCAATCACGGAGGTTAAAAGCGCCGCCATAAACTCCACCGGATAATAGTATTTCAAATACGCCGTCTGGTAAGCCACTACCGCGTAGCAGGCGGCATGGGATTTGTTGAAGGCATATTTGGCAAAGTCCATCATGTTTTCATAGATTTCCCCCGCCACCGCCTCGCTGATTCCCTTTTCCAAGCAGCCCGGTACGCCCTCCTCTTTATTGCCATAAATAAAATTGGCGCGCTCTTTCTCCATAACAGACTGCTTTTTTTTGCTCATGGCACGGCGCACCAAATCACTCCTGCCCAAAGTATAGCCGCCCAAATCGCGCACAATCTGCATAACCTGCTCCTGATAGACAATGCAGCCGTAGGTGGGCGCCAGAATCGGCTCAAGCTGCGGACAGGCATACGTCACCTCGCCCTCGCTGTTTTTGCCCTTGATATACTTGGGAATAAAATCCATGGGACCCGGACGGTACAGGGAAATGCCCGCAATGACGTCCTCTAAATTCTGTGGGCGCAGGTCTTTCATAAAGCTCTTCATGCCCGCACTTTCCAACTGGAATATGCCGTCGGTTCTTCCCGTTCCGATAGAGTCAAGTACTGCCTTGTCGTCAAAATCAAGGTGGTCTATATCAAGCTGCTTCCCCGTATCCTTCTCAATCATATCCACCGCATCTTTGATGACGGTGAGGGTGCGCAGCCCCAGAAAATCCATTTTTAAAAGTCCCAGCTCCTCTAAGGTAGTCATGGTAAACTGCGTTGTGATGGAGCCGTCGGCGCCTCTGGAGAGCGGTACAAATTCGTCCGCTGACTTCTGGCAGATGACCACGCCCGCCGCATGCATGGAGGTATGCCTGGGCAGACCCTCCAGCCTCTTACACATATCTATCAGATAATGCACCTGCTCGTCGCTCTGATAGAGGCTGCGGAATTCCGGATTGATTTCCAGCGCACGGTCTATGGTAATATTCAGCTCAAAGGGCACCATCTTGGCGATGGAGTCCACAAAGGCATAGGGCAAATCCATCACGCGCCCCACATCCCTGATAACGCCCTTCGCCGCCATAGTACCGAAGGTCACTATCTGTACCACCTTGTCCGCGCCGTATTTGCGCCCCACGTAGTCGATAACCTCCTGCCGCCTCTCGTAACAAAAATCCACGTCGATATCGGGCATGGATACACGCTCCGGATTTAAAAAGCGCTCAAAGAGCAGGCTGTAACGGATAGGGTCTATATTGGTGATTTTGAGGCAGTACGCCACAATGCTGCCCGCAGCAGAACCGCGCCCGGGTCCCACAGGGATTCCGTTTTCCCTCGCATAATTGATAAAATCCCATACAATCAGAAAATAGTCCACGTAGCCCATGGTACGGATGACGTCAAGCTCATAAGAAAGACGCTCCGAAAGCGTCTGTCCCGTATCCCCGGCCGGCGCATTCCCGTCCCCGTACCGCTCCAAAAGCCCGTCGCGGCACAATTTATTCAGATAGCCCCAGGAATCATACCCTTCAGGCACATCATACTTCGGCAGCTTCGTCACGCCAAACTCAATTTCCACGTTGCACCTGTCCGCAATCCGCTGGGTGTTTTCCACCGCCTCCCACGCATAGGGAAACAGCCCCTTCATCTCCTCCTCGCTCTTGACGTAGTACTGCCCGCCCTCATAGCGCATACGGTCCTCGTCCGCCAGCTTCTTGCCCGTCTGCAGGCAGAGCAGGATATCGTGGGAATCCACGTCCTCCTTGTAGGTGTAATGCACGTCGTTCGTCACCACCAGCGGAATATCCAGCTTTTTAGAAAGCTTCATCAGCTCCGTATTGACAATCCGCTGCTGTGCAATTCCGTGGTCCTGCATCTCCAGAAAATAATTGTCCGCGCCAAAGCAATCCCTGTATTTTAACGCCGCCTTTTCTGCCTCTCCGATAAGCCCCTTTACAATGTAGCGCTGTACCTCCCCCGCAAGGCAGGCGGAAAGCGCAATAATCCCCTCGTGAAACCGGTTTAAAATTTCCATATCCACACGGGGCTTATAATAGTACCCTTCCGTAAAGCCCTTGCTCACCAGCTTCATCAGGTTCGCGTAGCCGATATCGTTTTCTGCAAGAAGCACCAAATGGTAATACCTGTCCTCTCCCCCCGTCAGCTCCTTGTCAAAGCGGGAGTTGGGCGCCACATAAACCTCACAGCCGATAATCGGCTTAATCCCCGCCTCCTTCGCCGCCTTATAAAAATCGATGACGCCGTACATCACGCCGTGGTCCGTAATGGCTGCGCTGTCCATGCCCAGCTCCTTGACGCGCTTGACATATTCTTTTATTTTATTGGAGCCGTCTAACAGGGAATACTCCGTGTGAACATGCAGGTGGGTAAATGCCATAATGCTTCTCCTCTATTTTTTTCTTTTTCTACTTTGTGGTATCAGGGCTTTTGACATCCTAATCCCATTTCTACTTTATCTTGTCCGCCATCGTATAAAATTCATAATAAAGCCCCTGCAGCGCCATCAGCTCCTCATGGTTTCCTTCCTCCACAATGCCCTCCTCCGTCAGCACCAGTATCCTGTCGGAATTTTTGATGCTCGAGAGCCTGTGGGCGATTGTGATGGAGGTTCTGCCCTCGGACAGCTCTTTTAAGGATTTTGCCACCGCAAACTCGCTCTCGTTGTCAAGAGCGGAGGTTGCCTCGTCCAGTATCATAATGGGCGGATTCTTTAAAAATACCCGCGCGATGCTGATGCGCTGCTTCTGTCCGCCGGAGAGCTTGACGCCGCGCTCTCCCACATAGGTGTCATAGCCGTCCTTTAACTCCATGATAAAGGCATGGGCGCCAGCCTTCTTTGCCGCCTCTATTGCCTCTTCTCTGGAAGCCTCCGGCGCGCCGTACAGAATATTTTCCATGACCGTGCCGGAAAACAGATAGACGTCCTGCTGCACGATACCGATACTCCGCCGCAGGCTCTTTAAGGTAAAATGGCGGATATCCGTGCCGTCAATGCTGATTCTGCCGTTCGTCACATCATAAAAACGGGGAATCAAATTGCAGAGCGTGGTCTTGCCGCCGCCGGAGGGTCCCACAATGGCAAGCTTCTCCCCCGGCTTTATCCTTAAATTCAGATTTTTAAACACCCTGTTGTGGTCGTCCGGATACTCAAACGCCACCTCTTCAAAGAGGATTTCTCCCCTTGGCTTCGGCATTTCCACCGCATCCGGCTCATCAAAAATCTCAATGTCCGCATCCATAATCTGTAAAAAGCGCTCTATGCCCGTAAGCCCCCGCTGGAACTGCTCCGCAAATTCAATAATCCGCCTGATGGTCGCAATCAGCGTGGACACATACATGGTATACGCCACCAAATCGCCCGCCGTGATATGCCCTTTTATCAGGAAAATACCGCCCGCCAGAATCACCACCAAATACATCAGCCCGTCAAACGCCCTTGTCGCCGTCTGAAACGTCGCCATATAGCGGTAAGTTTCCTTTTTGATACTTAAGAATTTCTGATTACCCTCCTCAAACTTTTCTACCTCCATGTCCTCGTTGGTAAACGCCTTCACTACCTTCTGCCCCAAAAGGCTGTCCTCGATGGCGGCGTTTAATTCTCCAATCTGCACCCTCTGCCTTGCAAACGCCTTACGGTTGCGCCTGTTCAGTTTTATGCAGGTAAACGCCATCACCGGTACAATGAAAAACACAAGAACCGTGAGCGGCAGGTTGACCGTCGCCAGCACGATAAAAGCCGCCACGGACTTAATCCCCGCAATAAAAAATTCCTCCGGACAGTGATGGGCAAATTCCGTAACGTCAAACAAATCGTTGGTAATCCGCCCCATAATCTGTCCCACCTTGGTATTGTTGTAGTAGGTGTTGGACAACTGCTGCAGATGCCCATAGGCATCCCTTCGCATGTCGGTCTCTATCTTTGCCCCCATCACATGCCCCATATCCGCCATATAGTAATTTGCCATACAGTCAACGATACGCAGCACCAGATAGAGCAGCGCCATTTTCCCCACAAAGCTTATCGTCAGGCTGGCAAGATTGTACATCCCCATATTGGTAATCTGCCGGATTATCATGGGCAGCACCAGCTCGCAGAGCGTCGTCAGCGAAGCACAGAACAAATCCGTCACCATAACGCCCTTGTGCCTGCCGTAGTAGGGCAAAAAACGTCTTATCAGTTCTTTTGTCTTGTATTCCTTGTTATCCATTTTTGTCTCCATGTCCGCTTTGGCAGAACCGAACTCTTTTTTCTGTTCGCTGCAAGTCCTGCTTTTCATAGCAATATGCCGTTATCTGCTCTCCCATGTAAAACATGCCGGCACCTGAAAAACAGGCTCATAAAGTCTCATCTCTATTTTTTCCAAATCAACTGCATACTTCTTTTCCTCGTAATCGCCCAGCGCCTCTTTCCAGAACCAGATACTCACTACATTTTCCTCGCTCAAAAACGCACAGCCGTAGCTTCCCACTCCCCAGTCGTCATACGACTCGTCCAGCAAATCTTCCATAGCGCCTGCATATACCTGCCCGTCTGCATAATCATAGACCACCCCCCTGCACGCGCCGTCACCCCATATGACATTGCAAAGCAGTTCGTTTTCCCCGTCTCCGTCAATATCCCTTATATAATCATCTCCACTCCCCCAGCTATCTGCCATCAATATCGGCTTTCCTTCCGTAACCGCATAATATCCTCTCTCATACATCCATCCCCATGCGTTAACTCCCAGAAAAAACCCCTTTGCTCCCAGCAGATTGTCAAATGCTTCAAAATCAAGACTTATTTCGCCCGCACTAAAATAATCCTCCCCTTTTATCCAGTCATGATAATATTCTGTCCCGTCCGCCATGCGCAATGTAAGCCGCACGGAAATGCCGGGTATCTCGTCTGCAAGGGTCAGCGTATACCCGCCTGATGTAATTTGCCGATAAACAGTTCCACCCCTTTTAAAGCCAATATCCGAATACCGGCGCAAAATCTTTTCACCCCACTGTGTTTCTGCCGAAACCTTCATGCTCTGCAGAAAAAACAATACGCCAACACAGAAAAAAGCCGTTAAAACGGCAGGAATACAGCGCTGTCTGATAATATTCTTTTTGCCTCCTGTCATCACCATTCCCCCTTCCAAAATAAAGCTTATGCCGCCAAGCCAACGTCAGTTTCGTTATCATACTTAAAATCATATCCGGCTTTTCAGCTTCACATCCAAGTCCATTGTACCTGAAACACTACATAAAAATAGTACCGCGAAAGAGAATTCGTTGTCAAGCGTTCTCTGTCCGGTTATCCTTTTTCAAGACGAATGCTGCCAGAGCACGCTTCCACAATGCCTCCACATCTGCCGTTCCTCTAAGAGCGCAATACCACCGTTCGGGAATGCCATGGAAGCCAAAGGAAATGCCTGCGAGACCGCCGGTTACACACGCCGTTGTATCGGTATCATCCCCCAGCATAATGGCACGTTTCACGGCATCCTCATAGCTTGCGGCATGTTCCATAATCATAAAGGCGCTTCGCAAGCAGTCCACCACATAACCTGAGCCTTTTCCCTCCCACGGAAGGTCCGGTCGGATACTCCACTCCAGCTCCTGCTCATATTCCGGCATCTTACTGTAAATATCCCGCAGGGAACTGCAGGCTTTCTGAAGCGCCTTACGAAAGTCAGCCCCCACCAGCAGCGCGCGTGCAACAAGACAGTACAACGCGCAGCAGACTTGATTGCATGGGTTGCCATGTGTAATCAGACATTGGCTGTGCGCATCCAATACCAGTTCTTTATCCGTTCCCCTATGCCAGAGAGCAAGAGGAAGCACCCGCATAAGGGCGCCGTTTCCCTTGCCGTCGGGACGCAGGAAGCCGCATTCCTCTGGCGGCATCCCTAATCTGTAAGCGTTCAAGGCTTCCCCTGTCTGTACACCCACATCAAATACCATGCCGTCTACCGCCCATTTCCCCTCTTCATACCATGCCAAAAGCCTGTCCGAAAAGTCTTTTAAATGAAATTTCCCGCAAGTCACAATGCTGTCCAACAGACAAAGCGCCTGTGCGCCGTCGTCCGACCATGTACCGGCATCTATGCCTGTATGTGCTCTCCAAAAACCGGCAGGCGGTGTCATTTCAATTTTTTCATAAGGCGGAATCTCTTTGGCGGCATGAAATTCATACGGGACTCCCAGAGCATCGCCGATGAGTAATCCGTATAGCCCGCCGGTTAATTTATCATAACTTTCCATCAGCTCATTCATTGTGCTTCTCTCCTTATGAGAATAGTACCGCGAAAAAAAATTTATTGTCAAGCATTCTCTGTTTTATTTCCTTCCAAAATAGTTTATAATACTCTTACATAAATGAGATGCTTCGGATGCAAAAACAACTTCAGGATGCTTACCGGGATAGCCGGGAGCCGATAACGCCCGAAACAGGAAAAAATAAATTGCTCTGGATGGTTGGCGAAATTGGCGAGGTCATTGATATTCTCAAGAAAAATGGAGGTGTCAGAGCAGCTTCCGATGTTGAACTGCGAAACAATCTTGTAGAAGAAATGGAGACTCTCCCTTGCGCATAAAAATCTTACTGTTCAAAGAATTCATCATTTTTCTTCTGCTGCTTGGCTTCGGCTGCGGCTTTCTTTTCTACGGTCTGGATGCAATGCAAAAAGAATCTCTCGCCATTTCTTTTGCAGACTTGAATCTGCTAAACTGTGAGAAAGGACAGCTTGTATCGGGCACTGTCAGTTCCTATGTGACGAGCAACAACTCCGGCGTGTCCGCCGTACTGATTGCCGGCGGTCTTGCCCATGATTTTTATACCGTTCCCGTAGGCAGCGGTCTCTATATCCGCATTATGAGCGCCGACCGCAAAACGCTTGCGGCTCTGGAAGCCTTTGCCGACGGAAAGGGAGCTCCTGTATCTTTTGAGGGACAGATTATCTCTTCTCCCATCCCTTTCAATGAAGAGTGGTACCGTCAGAGCGAAGAATTTAAAAACGGCGGACAGGAAAATATCATCAAAAATTTTGTCATTCGGCAGGCCGATATCAAATCCAGAAAAAATACAGCCATCGCCGGATTTCTGCTGCTTGCCGCCGCCCTTCTTTGGTTTTTTTATGCCGGCAGGCTTAAGGGGCTTTTCCCTCCAGATACACCATAAATCCTCTCGGTTTGCCGCCTACCATACGCCCTATTACTTCTCCCTCCCACCATGGCAGGGTTATCTTTTCAAAATCTTCTATGATATGCTGCTTTGTTTTTTCCTCATTGACGAGCATAAAGTCATAGTCCCGCATTAACAGCACCACATCCTTTTCCTCCTCCAGCCACAGCAATTCACATATCCAGTCATGATACCAGCCAAGCTTCAGATACATGTCCGATTTTTCATAGGGACAATTCATGGCAGCCTCCATTTCCCGCACATAGTCCGCCTCGGTCTGAATAGCGCGCCCGTCAATCTCGGCAAAAAAGACATTTTCTTTCCCCAATGCCTCCGCCTTTACCGCATCTGCCTCCTGCTTATTTACATACACAATTCTGTTCTTCATATCTTCTCCGACATTCTCTTTTCCGAAAATAGGCGGTTCCTGCCGAACCGCCCATTTCCCAAAACACCTATTTTGAAATATATCCGCAGTACACCCGCTTTTATGCAAACGGGTTCTCTGTGGGATACATCATGCCCTTTGGCTGATTAAAGTTCAAATCCTCCACCGGCACGCCGATATACTTGAATACTTCATATAATGCCTTACCGTAATGTCCGAATGCCACGGCGCCGTGATGGGGATAATTTTTCTCAATCAGCACATGGCGGTAGAATCTGCCCATCTCCGGGATGGCAAATACGCCGATGCTGCCGAAGGACTTGGTTGCAACGGGAAGCACCTCTCCCTGTGCGATGTATGCGCGCAGCTTGCAGTCCGCCGTACTCTGCAGGCGGTAGAAGGTAATATCGCCCGGTGCAATATCTCCCTCTAACGTACCCTGCGTCACTTCCTCGGGCAGGGTTCTCGCCATAATCATCTGATACTTCATATTGCAGAAGGAGAGCTTCTTGGAGCAGGTATTGCCGCAGTGGAAGCCCATAAAGGTATCCTTGTGGGTGTACGGGAATTTATCCTTGATGGCTTCCTCATACATATCATTCGGCACGGAATTGTTGATATCAAGCAGCGTAACCACGTCCTCGCTGACACATGCGCCGATAAACTCGCTTAAACAGCCGTAAATATCAACCTCACAGGATACAGGGATGCCCATGCCGGTCAGGCGGCTGTTGACATAACAGGGCACAAAGCCGAACTGGGTCTGGAATGCCGGCCAGCACTTTCCGGCAATGGCAACGTATTTTCTATAACCCTTGTGCGCCTCCACCCAGTCTAAAAGGGTCAGCTCGTACTGCGCCAGCTTCGGCAGTACCTCCGGCTTTAAGTTGCCCGCGCCAAGCTCCTCCTCCATCTCCTTTACCTTCTCGGGGATACGTGCGTCGCCGGCATGTTTATTGAACGCCTCAAACAAATCCAGCTCCGAATTTTCCTCAATCTCAACGCCCAGATTGTAAAGCTGCTTGATAGGCGCGTTACATGCAAGGAAGTTTAACGGTCTGGGACCGAAGCTGATAATCTTTAAATCGGAAAGTCCCACGATGGCACGTGCAACCGGCAAAAACTCGTGCAGCATATCGGCGCATTCCTCCGCATTGCCAACCGGATACTCAGGAATATACGCCTTTACATTGCGCAGCTTTAAATTGTAGCTTGCATTCAGCATACCGCAATATGCATCGCCGCGTCCGCCCACCAAGTCATTCTGGGTTTCCTCTGCCGCTGCAATAAACATCGACGGTCCGTCAAAATGCTTTGCCAAAAGCGTCTCGCTGATTTCAGGACCGAAATTGCCGAGATAAACACAAAGCGCATTGCAGCCTGCCGCCTTGATATCCTCGAGCGCCTGCACCATATGGATTTCACTCTCCACTATACAGACAGGACATTCGTACACGCCCTCCGTGCCGTATTTCTTTGTGTAAGCCTCCAACAAAGCTTTTCTTCTGTTTACGGATAAAGATTCCGGAAAGCAGTCGCGGCTCACTGCCACAACGCCCACTTTCACCTTAGGTAAATTGTCAAACATTTTGTATCCTCCTTTTTATCGTTATATTGTTTATTCCGTCAGGCACAAGTTTTTACCCCTAAGCCCTAAAAACGCGCCTTCGTCAAGACCGCCTTCTTTATGACCAATCAGCCATTTGTTGACTGCGGTAAGCAGTGCGTCCTCATTCGGCGCTTTGCCATCTTCCACCTTTGCATGTACACGCTGCAGCGGATAGTTGGTGCCTTTGGGAAGCACTACCGCTACCCGAAAGCCTCTGCCCTCCAAATCGCAGGGCGCATAGTGCAGCGTAGTCGCATAGATTTCCACCGCCGTGCCTGCAGGAACCAGAAAAGCCTCTGCCTTGGCGGTATCATAGGTAAAATCTGCTTCCACATCCGTAAGCAGCCCCAGCATCAATACCGCATCCGTTGCCGCCACGTTTATCTCGCTGTCCCTGTGATATTCCAATGCATTTAGCAGGGTATTATGCCCGTTGCAGTAGCCTATCTGAATGGGCATTTCACCGTAGGTCTTAACCGAAAGCTCCTCCTTTATGGGCAGTGCTTCCAAAATCTCCACCGACGGCTCATATACCACGCCCTCCGGCAGCGGCGTCTGCGTCAGCTTTTCCACCAGCGCGGAAAAATCCACGTTGTCAATCACCCGTCCATACTTTTTAAACGCTGCATCCGTAACCTTTTTAATCTCCATACAATTCCTTTCTCCGCAAAGCGGTCTTATTTATAACGATAGAAGTCTCATGGAACGCGGACTCTATTGCGTTATGATTTCAAACACCGGCTTTAACGCCGGATAAATTTCCTTAAACTGTGCATAGCGCGCCTCATATTTCGCCGCAATCTCCGGCTCCGGTTCCACCGTGTCCACTACATGCACAAGTTTTTCTGCAATCTCTTCCACGCTTGCATAGGCGCCGCACGCCACCGCCGCCAGCATGGCGCCGCCCATGGCGGGTCCTTCCTCACTCTCTAAAATATCCACCTTCAAATTCATGACATTGGCAATTATCCTGCGCCATAAGGGACTCTTTGCGCCGCCGCCGCAGATTTTGGTGCGTTCAATCCGGATTCCCAGGCTCTTTGCCACCTCAAGAGAATCCCTGAGGGCAAAAGCAACGCCCTCCAGCACAGCCTGCGTCATCTCCGTCCTGCCCGTGTCCATGGTCATGCCCACAAAAGTACCCCTTGCATTGGGATTGTTGTGAGGAGAACGCTCTCCCATCAGATAAGGCAGAAAATAGACGTGGTTTTCACCCAGCGCACAAATTTCCTCCTGTTCCTTTCCATAGTCCTTCGTGCCAACGATATCATCCATCCACCATTTATTGCAGGATGCCGCGCTGAGCATACATCCCATCAAATGATAAGTACCGTCCGCATGGGCAAAGGAATGCAGGGCATTATATTTGTCCACGCCAAAATTTCGGGAAGAAATAAAGATGGTGCCGCTGGTGCCCAGAGAAATATTGCAGCGCCCGTCTCCCACCGTTCCGGTTCCCACGGCGGCAGCGGCATTATCCCCCGCCCCTGCAGCCACCTTCACCGTGACGGGAACACCAAGCTCCCCCGCAATCTCCGGCTTTAAGCAGCCCACGCTCTCATAGCTTTCATATACTTTGGCAAGCTGGCTTGGCAGAACGCCGCAGATATCACACATTTCCTTCGACCAGCAGCGGTTCTTTACATCAAACAAAAGCATACCGGACGCATCCGATACATCCGTACAGTGCACGCCTGTCAGCATGTAAGCAATATAATCCTTCGGCAGCATAATCTTGGCAATCCGCGCAAAGTTTTCAGGCTCCTTGTTTTTTACCCACAAGAGCTTCGGCGCGGTAAAGCCTGTAAAAGAAATATTTGCCGTATATTCGGACAGCTTTTCCTTGCCAATCACATTGTTTAAATAATCACATTCTTCATAAGTACGTCCGTCATTCCACAAAATCGCAGGGCGGATTACTGCATCCGCCTCATCCAGAATCACAAGCCCGTGCATCTGTCCGCCAAAGCTTACTCCCGCCACCTGACTCTTATCCGCATCCTGCAAAAGCTCCTTTAAGCCCGTCATCGTCTCTGCAAACCAGTCCTCCGGATTCTGCTCCGACCAGCCCGGGTGGGGAAAGGAAATCGGATATTCCCTCGACACAATATTCTGAATTCTTCCTTCTTCATCCATAAGCAGCAGTTTGACTGCCGAAGTTCCCAAATCTACTCCTATATACAGCATATATGACCTCCTTGCCTGCACAGGCTCCTTTGACCGCCAAAACCGCAGTTTTTCCTCACGTGCACGAGCACGTTACTATTATGATAATATGTCCCCTTGACAAAATCAAGAGGCTAAATATTTTTCGCTGTTTTTCACAAAAGTATTGTTTTTTTATATGTTTTACAGCTTCTGTTTCCGTCATTTTCACAATTTTTGTGCACAGGCACGGTTTTGCGCGTCCCACAAATTGACTTCGCCTTTTCATTATGCTATGGTATGTACTAAGAAAACACCGTTTAGATGAGGAGGCTTTTATGGCAACCATCAAAGAGATTGCAGAGCTGGCAGGAGTATCCCGCGGTACGGTCGACAGAGTTTTAAACAACCGCGGCTCTGTGAACGATGCGACCGCCGAAAAAATACTGGAAATTGCCAAAGCTTTGGATTACCGTCCCAATCGGGCGGGTATCGTGCTTGCCGCACAGAAAAAACGCCTGAAGCTGGGCGTCATTCTTTTTTCTGCCGGCAATCCCTTTTTTGAGGATGTCTTAAAGGGCGTAACGGAAAAAGCAGAAGAGCTTTCCGCCTACAACTGCACCGTCGTCGTAAAGCAAGTGCATTTTAATATAGAAGAACAGCTTGCCGCCATTGACGAACTGACAGCCGAAGAAGTAAACGGCATCGCCATGGCGCCCTGCAACCACCCCTGTATCAAGGAGCGTATCAACACTCTTTTTGACGCCGGCATTCCTGTCGTCACCTTCAATACGGATATCGAAGGCTCCCGCCGGATTGCCTATGTGGGAAGCCATTATACCCATTCCGGCGAGACAGCGGCTGGGCTTATGCATCTTATGACCTTTGGGACAGTAAGACTTGGCATCATCAGCGGCTCCCACGATATTCTCTGCCACACGGAGCGGATTGCAGGCTTCGAAAAAGCCATACGGGAACACTACCCCAATATACAGATTGTGGAAACCATAGAAAATCATGACGACGAAATCGAAAGCTACGAAAAAACAACGGCACTTCTAACAGCGCACCCCGACATCAACGCTCTTTTTTTTGCTGCCGGCGGCGTTTACGGCGGCTGCCGCGCCGTCCTTTCCATGGGTCTGCAGGATAACATCAGGATTCTCGCCTTTGACAAAGTCCCCTCTACCAAAGCACTGGTAGAAGAGGGCGTGATAGCGGCAACCATCTGTCAGCAGCCCAAAATTCAGGGAACGAAACCCTTGGATATCCTGTTCGCCTTTCTGACTGCCGGCGAGATGCCCGAAAAAGAGCATCACTATGTCGCCATAGATATCCGCATCAAAGAAAACATCCATTGATTGAGAACAGACTCAATAAACGGTTGTTTTACAGCTTCCCGCTTCCCTATATATAATAAATGTATAACAAAGCCGGACAATTGCGAAACGTATTGATTATGCCGTTGTCATTGTGCATGAAAAGACAGGGAGGTATTTACATGAATCTTTCAAACTTTGGAGAAAAAATTTTGCGCTGCCGTCAGAATGCCGGTCTGACACAGGAAGAGCTTGCACTCCGCATCGGCGTGACGCCGCAGGCAATTTCCCGTTGGGAAAGAAATCAAAGTATGCCTGACATTTTAATTCTATCCGATTTATGCAGGGTATTAAACGTCAGCGCAGATTTGCTTTTGGATACGATTCACGGCAACATCACAGGAGAGTATGATGTCAAAACGCAGGAAGAAATTTTCGAAAATTTAAACCGCTGCTGCGAGCCGCTCGAAATCATCGCAGGCATCGCTTTCGTTCCCTTTTGGGAAAACAGCAAGGGTACCGCTCTGCTTGCCGAACAGAGAATGCTTCTGTCAAAGGAAGGCTTTCTGCTGCCTCTCGTCAGAGTATGCGACGATGAGCGCCTTCTTGCAAACGAATTCATGATTACCGCTTTCCGCCACGTTCTATATCAGGAAAATATGGAGACTGTCGACGAAACGTCTTGGGCGCACATCGCAGAAACGCTGGGCAATGTAACGCGCAGCCACTACAGCCGGATACTGAACAGGGATATTGTAAAGCTGCTGTGTGACAACTTAAAGCAGCGGTATCCTGCCCTGATAGAAAATACCGTTCCCGAAAATATATCCTACGGTCTGCTTACGGATGTGTTAAAGTGCCTTGTCAAAGAAGGAAATTCTCCCGCCTGCCTGCCGCAGATAATTGAAATCATAGACGGCAGACTTCGGGAGAATCCTGATGCCGGCACAGAAGAGCTTGCCGGTCTTGCCGCGCGGGAGCTGTCCGGCACAGATACGCTGGAACAGCTTTTTATAAGGCGCACCTAATCTGCAAACATTTCCGTGGAGAGATAACGGTCCCCCGAATCCGGCAGCAGTGCAACAATCACCTTTCCCGCATTTTCCGGACGTTTTGCCAGCACGGCGGCTGCATGCAGCGCCGCGCCGGAGGTGATTCCCACCAGCACGCCCTCTGTTCTCGCTGCGAGGCGCCCCGCCGCAAATGCTTCTTCACTCTCTATCTGCATCACTTCATCATAGATAGAAGTGTCCAGCACCCCCGGCACAAAACCGGCGCCGATTCCCTGCAGCTTATGCGGGCCTGCCTGCCCGCCGGATAATACAGGGGAATCCTTAGGCTCCACGGCAACGATTTTTATCTTGGGATTTTTCTTCTTTAAATATCTGCCCACACCGGTAATCGTACCGCCCGTGCCGGCTCCCGCCACAAATATATCCACTTTCCCTTCCGTGTCTTCCCAGATTTCGGGGCCGGTCGTTTTTTCATGTATTTGGGGATTCGCCGGATTGTCAAACTGTCCCATAATCACGGAACCTTTTATCTCTCTGTGCAGTTCCTCCGCTTTCGCAATTGCGCCCTGCATTCCCTTTTTTCCATCCGTCAGTACAAGCTCCGCTCCATATGCCTTGAGTAACGTCCGCCTCTCCGCGCTCATACTGTCGGGAAGCGTCAGAATCGTCCGATATCCCTTTGCCGCCGCCACGCTTGCCAGACCGATACCTGTGTTGCCGCTTGTAGGCTCAATAATGGCAGCTCCCTTCTTCAGGATACCCTCTTTTTCGGCATTTTCTATCATATTGAGCGCCACTCTGTCCTTCACGCTGCCCGCCGGATTCAAATATTCCAGCTTTGCCAGAATCACGGCATCCGCAACGCCCATCTTTTCCATGTAATGTCCCACCCGCATCAAGGGCGTATTTCCTATCAGCATAGCTGCATTTTCCACGATTTTTGCCATATATTTCACCATACCTTTCCGTTTGGATTATGTTTCTTATCATACTGCGCCGTCCGTTTGCCGTCAAGCGGTGCAGTTGGCAGCACATAGGGGATTGCAAAACAAATTGAAGGGAGGGAACAGCTATGATATAATGTTTTGCAGACAATAAAGGGAAATCTTTGCAGGATGCAAACATGATAACTACGACGCAAAAAAAATCTACCAACCGCTGCACACACAGAAAGGATTTTGCTCTATGACACTCACCGATACTTACAAAGTTCCCTGCCTAAAAGGCAGGACGCTTTCTAACCATACTGTCACCGTTACCGTACCCGGCTCTAAGAGCATCACCAACAGGGCGCTGCTGCTCGCCATGCTCGCAGACGGGGACAGCATACTGACGGGCGCGCTCTTTTCTGATGATTCCCGCCACTTCTTAAGCTGCCTGCATGCGCTCGGTTTTCAGACAACTGCTTCTGAAACCGAAAGCCGGATAACCGTAAAGGGGCTTTCCGGCAGACTGCCCTGTGCCGAAAGCTCCCTGTATGTGGGCAGCGCCGGCACGGCAGCACGCTTTCTTACAGCATGCCTCGGTGTTTCTCAAGGCGTTTTTCATATGGATGCTTCGGAACAGATGAAAAAAAGACCTATGGCGCCCCTTCTCGATGCCTTAAAGGAGCTTGGCTGTGAGATTACCTTCTCCGAAAAAGAGGGCTTTTTTCCCTTTACCTTGACAGGACACGGCTTTTGTAAGAACAGCATCTGTATCGACATAGACTCAAGCAGCCAGTTTTTAAGCGCGCTCCTGATTGCCTCCTGCCTCTCCGATAAGGATATGGAGATTTCCGTCAGAGGTTCCCATGGTATGTCCTATATTGCCATGACCTGCAAAATGATGGAACAGTTTGGCGTGCACTTTTCTAAAACATCAGAAGACGTTTTTATGATTCCCGCCGGACAGCCTTATCATGCACTTTCCTATGCCATTGAGCCCGATGTATCCGCTGCCGCTTATTTTTATGCGCTGGCTGCCATACTGGGCATTTCCGTTACCGTAAAGGGCGTTTTCCCCGATTCCCTGCAGGGCGATGTGCAGTTTTTGTATATTCTGGAACAAATGGGATGTACCTTGAAAGAGACAGCGGAAGGTCTCTGCCTGTCAGGACCAAAGGAGGGCAAGCTGCACGGCATTACCGTGGATATGTCCGCCTGCTCCGACCAGGCGATTACCCTTGCCGCCATTGCGCCCTTCGCAGATGCCCCTACAACCATAACCGGCATCGGACACATCCGCCATCAGGAGAGCGACCGCATAAACGCCATCGTCAAAAATCTGCATGCCATGGGCGTACCCTGCACAGAGCAGGAAAACGGACTGACCATATCCCCCGCACAGCCTCATCCCGCCCTGATACATACTTATGACGACCACCGGCTCGCCATGGGCTTTTCCCTGACGGGGCTTCTCGCAGAGGGCATTGTCATCGAAAATCCCCTCTGCTGCAAAAAAACCTTTGAGAATTATTTTGAAGTGTTAGAAAATACCCTGCGGCTTATCGAAAGAAAGTAGCATAAAGCACGACCAGCAGACAAACTATCATAACGCCGCCCATAATAAGCGCAAACGATAGCGGTATTTTCCAATAAGCAGCCTTCGCATATTGCAGATGCAGCTCCGCAATATTTTTCTGCGGCTCTGCTGCATCATAATGCAGGGGAAGATTGTCGCCTACCTTGTACAGCTTCTTAGGCGCATTTTTATAGCTGCCCTGAAAGACTCTGCCCCATTCATCCTGAAAGCAATAATCAAACGTGTATGTAGTCGGCGTATAGCTGTCACCAACCCAGCCGCCTTCATTTACTTTTACTGTCGTAACCGTGCCGACGGTTTTCTTCGGATTCTGAAATTTTTTATAGATTCGATTGCCCCTCGTCGCTGCCAAAATACCGATAAGAAGCCCCACCAAAAGCCCTATCGCTACAAAAATTATTATCCCTACCGCTTCCTTATCGCTCATACAGCCAAGCCCTCCTTTACACAAAAAGCCCCAAAGCCTGCTTTACCACTTTATGCAGACTTCAGGGCAATCGTTTGTTATGCTGTAATACGGGTGCCCGCCTTACCTTTTATGGCTGGCTTTATCTGCTCCATGGAGGTAATCAGCACGCTGCCCGACGGCACCTTCTCCAAATAAGAAATCGCCGCTTCTATCTTGGGCAGCATGGTTCCCGCTTCAAACTGCCCCTCCTTTATATATGCCTTCGCCTCCTCCACACACATGTTAGTGATGGGAGTCCTTTCCTCTGTATCAAAATCCTTATACACATAATCCACGGACGTCAGTATTATCAGGCAGTCCGCCTCAAGGTCTCCGGCAAGCTTACCGGCAATGCAATCCTTTTCAATCACCGCAGAGGCGCCCTTTAAGGCATTCTGCTGCTCAATTACAGGAATCCCGCCGCCGCCGCAGGCAATCACCACCTGGTCCGCGTCCGCCAGCGTTTTTATGGTTTCTATCTCTACGATATCGATAGGCTTTGGCGCCGCAACCACCCGCCTGTAACCCTTACCCATGATTTCTGCCACATAGTTGCCTTTTCTCATCTCGATATCCGCATCATCCTTTGACATATACCTGCCGATTCTCTTGGTGGGCTCGTAAAATGCCTCGTCATAAGGGTCAACCGTCACCTGTGTCAAAATAGTGCTGACAGGCTTACTGATGCCGCGGCTTAAAAGCTCCGCGCGAAGCGCATTCTGTATATCATAGCCCACATACCCCTGACTCATGGCAGAGCACACACACATGGGCGCCGGCGTATAATCGATATAGACACGCCGCAGCTCCGTCATCGCCTTGTGTATCATGCTGACCTGCGGTCCGTTGCTGTGCGTAATGGTAAGCTGATACTCCTCCTCCACCAAATCCGCCAATGCCTTTGCCGTCACCTTTACCGCATCCCACTGTTCCAATGTCGTATATCCCAAAGCATCATGTCCCAAAGAAACCACTGCTTTTTTCTTCATTCCCTGTCCTCCTGCTTCCTCTATGGAAGGTACTTTTCGCCAACCCTCTGTTGTCATAGCACATCCAAATGACTATACTGTTATTTTCTCGCGCTCGTGCTTCCTGTTTTCTAAATATAAAACCAGTATACCATTTTCCGCTACATTTGTATAGGGCGAAATCACCTGCCGCGCGTCTTCCAAAAAGCAAGACCATTCTTATAAGCCGTAAACCTGCGTGTACTTCTTTTTAAAATAACGAATAATCGGCTCTGCCGTCATTTCCTGCCCGCATACCTCGCGTATGGTTTCTGCCGCCGTGCGCATACCGCCATGCTTATGTATCTTCTCATGCAGCCATCCCGTTATTTCTCCTATCCTGCCTTTAGATAACAGTGTATCCACGCTTCCCAGCTCCTGCTCCATTGTCTCCAAAAACATACCGTCATAAATCGTTCCCAAAAGGTATGTCGGGAAGTAACCGAAAGAACCGTCCGACCAGTGCATATCCTGTAAAATTCCCTCTGCATCGTTTTTAGGGCGAATTTCTAAAAGCTCCTCCATCTTGTCATTCCACATCGCAGGAAGCTCCTCTGCGTTTACCCCATCCCTGAAAATTGCCTTCTCCAGCTCATACCGTAGGATAATGTGGAAGCAATAAGTCAATTCATCCGCCGCAGTCCGTATAAAGCTTGGTCGCACATGATTGATTTCCCGATAAAACGTATCCAAGGGAATATCTTTAAATTGCGGCAGGTATTCGCCTACTTTATCATAAATGGGCTTCCAGAAATTGATATTCCTGCCCAGTATATTTTCATAGAAACGCGACTGGCTCTCATGAACCGCCATTCCGATATCGACGGCTGCCGTTTTCACATAATCTGGGTTAATGCCCTGCTCAAAAATAGCATGACCGCCTTCATGTATCGCGCTGAACATGGCATTCACCGCGTCATGCCTGTCAAAATGGTTGGTTACCCGCACATCGCCCGGTCCAAACTCCAACGTAAAGGGATGCTCGCTTTCCCCCGTCACGCCCGCTTCCTTGTCGAAGCCAATGTAAGAGAGCAGATATGCCTGCAGCTCCTTCTGCCGGTCGATGTCGTAATCTCCCGCAAAACAGCCGTTGTCCGGCTCCGGTTTTTCCATAATCCTTTTTAACAGAGGAACCAGCTCCTCCTTCATCTGCGAAAACAGCCTGTCTACGGTAGCGCTGTCCATGCCTTCCTCATACATATCAAGCAGCGTGTCATAGACCTCCTTGTCCGGCTCTATATACGCAATATATTTACGGGTGTAATCAATCATCTTCTGCAGGTGAGGGCAAAATAGCGCATAATCGCTTTTCTGCTTTGCTTCCTCCCACGCCTTGCCGGACACGTTTGATGCCCGTACCATCTCTTCGTAAAAATCAGCGGGCACTCTTTTATCCCTGTCATAGTCCCGCTTGCCCCGCCTGACCGTCAGCTTCAACGCATTATCCAGCGCCTCGTATTCCTCAGGCGCAGCCATCTCCTCGAAAAGCTTTCCCGTCTCCTCAGACGTGGCAATCCGAAACCTTTCCCCCGAAAAATAGGTGATGGCATCAATTTTATAGTCATACCCCTTTTTCGGCGTCTGGGTCTGCATATCCCACTCCAACTGCCCCATAATCTGCTTGTACTGCTCCATTTGATTCAGATACTCTTTAAACTGCTCCAGCTTTTCCGACATTTTCCGTACCTCTCTTTCTTGTTTTCTGCCATTTTACCTCTTCTACACAGACTACTCACCCTGCGCCTTCTCATGCTCCTCTTATGCCCTCCGCCGTAAGACAGCTTATCATTGCCCCCGCCAGAATGCAGAAGTCAGACAGATTAAAGACAATATTGGCAAGCCTCTTCCATTTTACCTGAAAACTGATATAATCCACCACATACCTGCGTTTCAGCCTGTCGTAAGTATTGTTAAAAGCACCGCCAAGAAGCAGCGCCAAGCCTGTCCTGAGCAGATTGTTTCCCCTCTGCCCAAGGCTTAAGACAAACACAGCCAGTACCAAAAGCGTGAGCAGCACCGACGCGAAAGCGACCAGCTTCTGCCTTTTCTCCAAAAGGTTTAACATGGCGCCCCTGTTGTGGTATTTTTGCAGCAAAATCCGCCCCTTCCATACGCTCCGGGGCAGACCGCCGCTTTTTTCCACTCTGTTTTTGATTACCGTATCCGCTGCAAAAACGGCTGCGGCAATGCCTATAAAAAGTAATATCATTGGTATCCTCATTTCTGCATTGCGTTCTGCGTATGACAAGTTTGTGGCAAACTGCTCTCAGACGCCCGCAAGCGCCTCAAAGGTTCCGGCTACATTCAGCCTGCCATAGCCCCACTCCCTGTTCGGATACACCAAATCAGGGTCTCTGGAAGCGCCCCGGATAAAATACGTTTTGATTTCATTGCTTTCCACCAGCGGATTGTTCTGCTGGATTACCGCCCACTGAAAAAACTGTGCCACACCTCCCGCAGTCATTGCCGCAGCGATACTGGAGCCGGTGCGCTTTCCTAACGAAGTGGAAACGTTGACGCCCGGCGCAGCCAAATCCGGCTTTACCAGCCCGTTGCGCAGGTATCCCCTGCCGGAATTGACATAAAAACTATTATTTAAGTCATCATAAGTCGAAACGGTAATGGGTCTGTCTGCAATACCGGGGTCCGTAATCGTCACATAAGGGTCCGGCTTCAAAAAATAAGTCTGACTGCTCAAAAATTCCGTAATGGGGAGCCACATATGAAATTCGCCGCTCCCGCCGTCCTGTGCGGCAAAAATCCGAATCGTCCACACACCTGCCGTAGGCTCGGCAAACCGGAATACAATCAGCTCATTGCCGGAGCTTGGCTCCACCAGCACGCTGTCAATGGTAATCTTTGTCCGTTCATATACAAAACTGTAAGTCAGGCTCTGTCCCATCCCCAGCCTAAACCTCGGAATCATCTCGCCGCCCGGCGTCCGCACGGAGGCATAAAGCACATCCGGCACACAGCCCCAGGTTTCCAGTAAAAAGCCGCGCTCTCCTTCGCCGACCCTAAGCTCCACATCCACATAGGCATCCCCCTCCTCAAACCTTCCGTGGGGTACGGGCGCGCTAAAATGATGCCCTGCATTTCCCTCATTTCCTGCGCAAATTACAATGCCCCTGTTTCGGATTTCGGAAAGCTCATTCAAATATCGTGCCAGAGACGAGCCGATGGTATGGTTGCCGCTGTTTGTGCCAACACCGATACAGATTACAACAGGTCTTCGAAAGGTACTGGCAAAGGATTCCGCAAACTTCACTCCCAGCATAATATCCGTCTCTGCATAGGCAGGCGCATCTTCCGCTATCAGGTAGTAATCCCTGAGGTTTTTCTTTGCCTGCCGCAGCTTCACCACCACGATATCCGCCTCGGGAGCCGCTCCGCGAAAGCTTTTTCCACCGTCCAGCACGCTTCCCGCCGCCACGCTTGCCATTGCCGTTCCATGCCCGATTTCGTCATAGCTTGGTACGACATCATAAGGATTCTCCGCGCGCAGCGCCTCGTTCAAATCCTCTCTGGTAAACAAGGTCCCGTATGCATATCCTTCCGGCGGGGTGCCTGTCTGTATGGTCTGGTCCCAAATCGCCGTTATCCTGCTGTTGCCCGCCTCATTCAAAAATTCTGCCTGCGCATAGCGGATTCCCGTATCGATAAACGCAACCACCACGCCCCTTCCATTCAAGGAAAGCGGCGGTCTCTGTGTCTGCAAAACCCCCGAATTAATCAGGCTTATCGGGTCAAAATCCTCCGCCATAAGACCGAACACCTTCGGCAGGGTATGATACACATACAAATTTCCCATCATATCCTGCAGCGAACTCTGCGGCAGATAGGCAATTCCAAAACGGCTGTTTATTCTGGTAAAGCAATACTGTTCATTCTCTTCTTCCGTCGTAAACGGGTTGGTAAAATCCACAATGATTTCACCATACTCTTCTGATAAAATTTTTTCTTTACAGGTCATAGCAATCCGGCTTTTTCTCTCTTCTTATTATCCTATGACAACATCCTTCTTCTATGCCTGTACGGTTTTGGTTCCTTCTTGTTCTGCCATTTGGCAATCCGCTATGACAGATGGGGCGCTCCCGGCAATGCCTTTAAATCATCTGGATTTGCTGCCGTGCTGCTTCTGATGTCGATAATGGGACCTCCGGTTCCCTCTATATATTCTCTCGTGATTGTCACCCTGCCTATATTGTCATCCTTCGGAATTTCATACATAATATCCAGCATAAATTCTTCGATGATAGAGCGGAGCGCCCTTGCACCGGTCTCCCGCTCCAACGCCTTCTCCGCAATCGCTTCCAGCGCCTCATCCGTAAAATCAAGCTTCACTTCGTCCAGTTCAAGCAGCTTCTGATACTGCTTTAATATGGCGTTTTTCGGCTCCTTTAATATCTTCACCATCATTTCCTTGGTGAGCCCCTGCAGCGTAAAGATAATCGGCAGACGTCCGATAAACTCAGGAATCATGCCAAATTTCCTGATATCCTCCACCGTCACCCTCGCTATCAGGTTTTTCTCCTTATCAAAGCGGTCCTTTAACTGTCCATTAAAGCCCATGGAGCTCTGCTTCGTCAGACGCTCCTTGATAATAAGCTCCAAATCAGGGAAGGCACCTCCACAGATAAAGAGAATATTGCGGGTGTTAATCGTTGCCAACGGAACCATCGCATTCTTGCTGTTTGCGCCCACAGGCACTTCGATTTCCGCGCCCTCCAAAAGCTTCAGCATACCCTGCTGTACGGATTCCCCGCTGACATCACGGGAATTGTTGTTCTTTTTCTTTGCAATCTTGTCTATTTCATCAATGAAGATGATACCCCGTTCTGCTTTTTCCACATCATTATCGGCAGCCGCCAAAAGCTTTGACACCACGCTCTCGATATCGTCTCCAATATAACCTGCTTCCGTCAAGGACGTCGCATCCGCAATGGCAAGCGGCACATCCAAAAGCCGCGCAAGCGTTTTCACCAGATAGGTTTTGCCGCATCCGGTCGGTCCAATCATCAGCATGTTGGATTTTTCTATTTCAATCTCATCCATGGTATTGGTGGCAACACGCTTGTAATGGTTATATACTGCAACGGAAATTGCTTTTTTGGCGTGTTCCTGCCCCACTACATACTCGTCCAGACTCGCCTTTATCTTGTGAGGCGCAGGAATGTCGCGGATGTTAAGAACCGGCTGTCCTTCTTCCTTTTCCTTTGCTTTTTTCTTCTTCAGACGCTGCTTATTAGGGATTCCGCCCTCTCCCTGCAAATCTGCAATATTGACAAAACTGATATTGGGAAATCCCTTCCCCATATCCTGTCCGAAAGAAGGATTGTTTAAAAGCCCCTGATAATCAAACTGACTCACCGTATCCATCGTTTTGTGCATGCAGTCGTTGCACACGGTAATATTGTTGGGAAGCTTGAACATTTTTCCTGTCTTACTTTCAGGGCGCCTGCAGATAAAGCATACATCCTCATATTCTTTCTTAGGCTCCTTAGGCTCTTTTTCCCCCGAAGCTTCTCCCCGCTCCGCCTCCTTGCTGCCCTCTTCTTCGTTGGCGTTTACTGCCTCTATCTGCCCTTCTTCGGCAATTTCTTTCTCCAAATCCGTATCCTTATTATCGTAGTCTGCCATATCCGCTCCCATCCGCCCTGACGGGCATTTACTTTTTGTATCAAAATCCATATTCCCGCCGGTTCGTTGTCTGCACATCACTGCCGGAATAGGTGTTGCTTTTATATATGCTGCTTTTTATATATTTTTACGTAAACTATTATATCGGATATGCTGCATGTGCACAAGTGAAGTTTTTCTAAACACAAAGGAGAGGGCAGGGGACGCCCGTGGGGCAGTTACCTGCTAAGGAAGAGCTGCGACGCGGGATATGAAAACAAAAAACTGCCCCATGGTAAAATCTTTCGGGGCAGTTTTTGTCCTGTTATGAAAAATATATTCCGCGCAGGTGTATTCTGTTCTTTATTCTTCTGTGGGTCTGCTTCCCAGTGTTACCTGCAGGGTGACTTCTACATATTCGCCGTTTACGTTACGCATAACGATGATTTCCACCGTCTCGCCGGGCGCATAGTATTCCAGCGCTTCCCGCAGTTCCTCCGCTGTCAAAAGCTTTTCGCCGCCCAGCCTGACAATAATATCTCCTAAGAGCATACCGCCTTCGGCTGCCGGTGTCCCTTCCTCCACGCTGGAGACGATAACACCTTTGGGGCTTCCATACAGTTCTGCCACATCAGACGTAACCGTGCGGGGCACTATGCCAAGATATCCCGCCTCACTTACCTTGTTGCGCGTTTCTTTTGTCATCAAATCTTCCAATATCGGTTTTGCCGCTGAAATGGGGATGGCATAGCCCATTCCCTCCACCAACGTATCTCCTATCTTACTGGAATTGATGCCTACTACCTCGCCTTTTATATTCAGCAGCGCGCCGCCGGAGTTGCCGGGATTGATGGCAGCATTGGTCTGAATAAAGGTGCCGGTGGAGCCATCCTCCATCTCCACGTCACGGTCCAAAGCGCTGATAATGCCATTTGTGACAGACTGTCCATAACCCAGCGCATTGCCGATGGCAACTACAGGCTCACCCAGTTTCAGGCTGGTCGAATCTCCCATTTTGGCAATGGATATGGCATTTCTTGTCTCATCGCTGAGAGAGGCTATGGACACTGCAATAATTGCAAGGTCCATGTCTTCATCCGTCCCCTTGACAACGGCTTCCACATCCGTGTTATCTATGAAATGCACCATAAGCTTTTTCGCATCCTCAATCACATGATAGTTGGTTGCGATAAGAAGCTCTGTCTCATTTTCTCCGACGATGATGCCGGAACCGCTCGCTTCTCCTTCCCGCTCCATCGGCTGTCCAAAATAGGTTATCTTTTCTACATAATTGTTGGCGATGGAAACCATGAAAGGCATGGCATTGGCAGCCACCTCCGACACGTCAAAATTGACCTTGGTAAAAGCACCTGCACTGACTGTATTGGCGTTTGTCTGGGTTTCCTTCAAAAGCTCGCGCAGGTCATCAATTTCTTTGAGGGCATTCTGAATTTCTTCCGGAATCTCATAGGTTCCTTCACCTGCCTCCATTTTGGCAGACTGCCTGTTATCGAAAAGCCCCGTCCCTTCTGCCACAGCCCACACGCCCACGCCTGCGCTTAAGCCAAAGCATAACCCAAGGCTTACGCTCGCCAGCACCTTGCGGAAGCCGGCTCCCGACCTGCGCTCCTTTTTCCCTTTCAAATCCTGCGCCGGTACTTCAGGTGCCGCCTGCGTCTTCTGCATACTTTCCTGCATACCGCCGCTCTGGATGAAATTCTGCTGCCTTCCGTCCGCATAAGGACTGTTTCCATTCGTATAATCGTTATTCTCGTACATCACAATTACCTCTTTTCTTTCCAATGACAAACCACCTGTAACTGAAATATGGCTTTAGTATAGTGAATATTTGTGTTCATTTTGTGATAAAATTATGATGTTTGTGTTAAATAAAATGCTACTCTACCGTCACTGACTTTGCAAGGTTTCTGGGCTTATCTACATCACACCCTTTTCCAACCGCCACATAATAGCCAAAAAGCTGTAGTGGAATAATGGCAAGAGAATTGGCAAAATAAGGATTGGTCTCCGGAATATATGTCACATAATCCGCCGCTTTTTCTATCGCCTTATTTCCTTCGCAGGTAATCGCCATAACAAACGCGCCCCTTGCTTTTACCTCCACCATATTGCTGATGGTTTTCTGGTAGAGCGCCGGCTGTGTGGAAACCGCTACTACAAGCGTGCCGTCCTCTATCAGGGAAATGGGACCATGCTTCAGCTCTCCCGCCGGATAACTCTCCGAGTGCACATAGGAGGTCTCCTTTAACTTCAGGGAACCTTCCATGGAAATTGCATAGTCAATGCCTCTTCCGATAAAGAAAATATCCTTTGCCCCTACATACCGGTTGGCAAAGCGCTGTATTTTTCCCTTCTGTCCCAGCAAAAGCTCAATTTGATTGGGGAGCTTCTTTAAATCTGCCAGAAGCTCTTCAAAAAGGCTGTCGTCAATGACGCCGCGTACCCTTCCCAGCTTCATGGCAAGCAGGTATAATGCTGCAAGCTGCGCGCTGTATGCCTTGGTCGTCGCCACCGCAATCTCCGGTCCCGCCCAAGTATACATTACGCTGTCCGCTTCCCTCGCGATGCTGCTTCCCACTACATTCACAATGCCAAGCACTTGAAAGCCTCTTGCTTTTGCCTCCCTGAGAGCCGCAAGTGTATCTGCCGTCTCTCCTGACTGGCTGATAACAATTACCATCGCTCCCTCTTCCAGCACCGGGTTCCGGTAACGGAATTCGGAAGCCACATCTACCTCTACCGGTATCCGCACCAGCCCCTCCAGAATATATTTGGCTGTCACGCCGGTATGGTAGGCGGAACCGCATGCCACAATATGAATCCGCTTTACCCCTTGCAGTTCTTCGTCCGTCATGTTCAGCTCTTCAATGACTATTTCCCCATTCTTGATACGGGGAGAAAGGGTTTCCGTCACCGTTTTCGGCTGCTCATATATTTCTTTGAGCATAAAATGCTCGTAACCTTCTTTTTCCGCTGCGTTGGCATCCCATTCGATTGTGACGGGCTCTTTTTCAATCTCTTCCTCATCGACTCCATAAAAATTAAGCCGGTCTTTCCTTACCCTTACAACCTCCTGATTGTTCACATAGTACACCGTGCGGGTGTATTTTAAAATGGCGGGAACGTCTGACGCAATAAAACATCCTTTGTCACTCTGCCCCACAATCAGCGGGCTGTCCTTGCGCACCGCATATATTTCCTCCGGAAAATCCGCAAACATAATCCCCAGCGCATAAGAGCCTTCAACGCGATGCAGCACCTTGGTAATTGCCTCTAACGGATTTCCTTTATAATAATAATCCAGAAGATGCGCCAGTACCTCCGTATCCGTATCCGAGACAAATTGATAGCCTTTTCCGGCGAGCTTCTTTTTTAAGGAAATATAGTTTTCAATGATACCATTGTGCACCACCGCTATGGTTCCTTCTTTATTGAAGTGCGGGTGCGAATTGACGTCATTGGGAATCCCATGCGTCGCCCACCTTGTATGCCCGATACCCGCATATCCGGGCATGGTTTCTCCCCCATGCGTCAGGTTTTCCAATACCTTTAATCTTCCTACTGCCTTTTGTATATTGATTTTCTTGCCGTCAAATATGGCAATTCCCGCAGAATCATATCCTCTGTACTCTAATTTAGAGAGTCCGTCAAGTATAATCGGTGCCGCTTTTTCCGCTCCAATATATCCGACTATTCCGCACATTCTCCTCACCTGCCGCCCCAGCCAAAGCCAAAGCGCCTTTCCTCTTTACAACTATGTTTCCTATAATGTATCACATCTGCAGTATCAGTGTAAAGGAATTTATCCCAAATCAAGCCTTCCCCCAATAATAGGGCGAGTCCGTACATGCCAGTACCAGCCGCCTTGGCAGCTTTTTATAATGCTTCCCCAAAAGATACCCCGCATACTTGCAGGCGCACTGCATATAAAAATGAGGTAAAAACCTTTTTTTCTTATGCTGCCACAGCCACCGTGACGTCTCCCGCACCATCTTTTTTCCTTCTTTTTCAGAGGGCAGGCTTCTGAAAACCTGCGGGTTGTCCGCCTGTGACACCCCCAAATCAAAATTGCGGCGCAACTGCTGCATATTGGTATAGTTATGGGAATGAATTACCTCTGCATCCGCAGCGTAAGCGACCGCATAACCGCTTTTTATAGCGCCTGCGGCAAAAATCATATCCTCGTTAAATATGGTACGCTTCACAAAACCGCCCGTTTCATCATATATTTTTCTCTTGTAGGCGGCACACACATTGGAACAGAAAAAGGTTTTGATTCCCTTTCTCTCCAAGTCCGCAAGCGTATTTACATGGGAACGGTCAGGATAGTTGAAGCTTCGCGTGTACTTCTCTATGACGCCGCAGTCCTGCGCCGGAAGCTGCCGGGCATATGCCGCTGCCACCCGGTCCGGTTCCAGCGCTTTTAAGAGCCGCTCCAAAAGATACGGATTTGCAGGCTTTGCATCCTGCGTCATCATCACAAACACCTCCGCCTCAGAACGCTGCACCGCCATGCGCCTTGTCCCGCCATGGTTGAACTCTCTTTGGGAAATATGGTATACGCTTACCTTATCTCCATATTTTTCCCAGAAAGCGCTTCCCCATATCAACTGCGTAAAATATTTCTCTTCTGTGTTTACTAAAATAATCCTGTTTACCCCTACCGTCTGTGTAAGCAAGGCATCCAAAAGGGCAAATAATTCCTTTTTCGGTTTATATAAGGGAATAATGACATCTATTGACATTTCATGACTCCTTTCGCAGTATAAGCAGAGGGAGCCGCCCTCGCAGCTCCCTCGTTTACTCCGTACGGTTATTTTAAGTTTACATACTGGGATACAAAATCATGAATGACGTTGGAGTACTCCACTACCTCCGGAGACGGCTGGTAATCCGTATCACCAAACAGATACTCATGCAGCCATTTTACATTGTCCACCAAGTCGATTCCATATACACAGCTTCCCTTTGCACCGAGTGTATCAGCGCCTCTCATGCTCGCCTCTGGGAAACCAGCCTGGTCTACAATCTGATATTTGGAAATCTCACCGAGGAGCGCAATAATCTCATCTAAGCTGAAGGAAGTATACACATACTGGGAGACGTCATTCGCCACTTTCACCAGCGTCTGCAAATCCGCCTTTTTTGCCTGTTCTGCAATGGCAAGGATAACTTCTCTCTGGGATGCTGCTCTCGCAAAATCATTGCCGGTCTTATAGCGGATACGGCAGTAAGCCGTAGCCTGCAGTCCGTTTAAGAGCTGATAACCGGTATGTTCCACAGGCGTCCACGCTACCTGCATATCCTCCGCCATCGTCTTCTGATAGCTGTTAATATGCAGAAGCTCTTCCTCGTCCACATCAAGCCACACGCCGCCCAGTGCATCAATGGTAGCTGCCAGCCCGTCAAAGCCTACCGTAACAAATTCCTTAATGTCCAAATCCAGATTGGTGTTGAGCATTTTTATCGCCTGCTCCGCACCGCCATAGCTGTATGCCGAGTTACATTTTCCGTACTTATCGTTGCCGAGATTTAAATATGTATCCCGATAAACGCTTACAAGCTTCACATCACCTGTTTCCTCATTGATGGAAGCAATAATGATACAGTCGCTCAAGGTTCCCTTTGCGAGCTGCCCCGTTCTGGAATCCACACCAAAAAGCACGATATTCCTATAGGTTTCCATGTTTTCATTTTCCGCCACCTGCGGATTTATTACAATGTCCTCTTCATTGAAATCGACTGCAAAAAGCGGTCCCTTGTTGCCCGTGGGATTGTTGTCCGCCTTGGTTCCAAAATCTTTGAACAGCCACAGCGCGCCCAGCAATACTGCCAGCACTAAAATTTCCACTGCAAAAATAATAAATTTGCTTTTTTTCTTTCCTTTTGCTTTCTTTGTCTGTCCTGCTGCGGACGTTTTCCCTTTGTTTCCTTTTGCTGCCATTTTTCCTTATCTCCTTATCCTCTGCTTCAGCCATAGCTAATATGCGTTTTTATTGATAAAACCCGTAAAAAAGGTTCTAAATATTATTTTAATATCCAAAAGCATGGACCAGTTTTCTATATAGTACAAATCGTACTCAATTCTCTTGCGTATGGAAGTGTCGCCCCGATAGCCGTTTACCTGCGCCCAGCCTGTCAGCCCCGGTCTTACCTGATGCTTCACCATGTAGCGGGGGATTTCTTCTTTAAACTTCTCCACAAAGTGAGGGCGCTCCGGTCTCGGTCCTACAAGGCTCATATCCCCCCGCAGAATATTGAAAAGCTGCGGCAGTTCGTCCAGACTCGTCTTTCTGAGAATCCGCCCGATTCCCGTCACGCGCGGGTCGTTTTTGACCGTCCACGCCTTCTGTTCCTCGGAAGGCTTCTGCTGCTCCATACTCCGGAACTTGTACATATAAAAGGACTTGCTGTGCAGCCCGACACGCTCCTGTTTGAAAATAACGGGACCGGGACTGCTTATCTTGATTGCAATTGCCGCTATCAGCATAATCGGCGAGGTTACAACAACGCCCGCCAGGGAGCCCACAATATCCACCAGCCTCTTTGCCATGCTGTTTAACGTATTGCTGAGCGGCACATAGCGGATATTGATAACGGGAAGCCCCATCAAATCCTCCGTATAAGGTCTGCTGGGTATCATACTGTTATAGTCCGGTATAAATTTAGTATGCACACCAAACTTCTCGCAAATGCTTACAATCTCTTCCAGTCTGTCGTAATCCTTTAAGGAAAGCGTAATGGCGATTTCATCCAGTTCATTTTCCGGCAGTATTTCATGCAGATTGTCAATCCGTCCCAAAACCTTGATGCCGCGGTAAAGTGTCCCCGCGGGTACAAAATCATCCAAAATGCCGCATACCACATAACCCCATTCCGGATTGCCCAGAATCCGGTTGATATATTCCTCGCCCGCCCTGGAATAGCCAGCCAGCAGAATATGCTTGAGATTGCGCCCTTTTGCACGCATGGTCCGAAGCGTCTTTCTGACAATCAGACGCGACAGGGAAGTCAATCCGATGTTCAGCACATAAAAAATGAAAAACATCTTGCGGGAATAATCATTCAGTTTGACAATATAAAGTAAAACGATAATGGCTACCAACCCGATTGTATTGGCGCAAAAAATACTGTAAATTTCCCTGCCGTAGCCGGAAGTCCGCTGTGGTTTATATACATTACAGTAGTAATATAGCAGGATATAAGCCGGCACAATGACAATCAGCGCCCGCATATAGGATTCCATCGGCAGAATACCTACCTCCGGTCCGAAATCGTTGAATACTTCAAAATGCAGGAACCACGCCACCGCGTATGAAATTATGACTATCAGCACGTCCATAATCAGGTGCAGCCTGTTAAAGAGCTTTTGGTTATCTTTAATCATACCTGCATCACCTGCTTCATTCACTTTCCGAATTCAGATTAAAAAAAGAATGTATCATAATTGTATCATTTAGACATCTATCTTGTTAATTTTACAAACGGTGCAGGATATTCCCCCACAATTCCATCTGTATCCGGCAATAACAACCAAGATGTTCCATGCGAAACGGCACCTTCCGCTTCTTTCCTTCCTTTGAAAAACAACGCTTTGCCCCCCGCATACAGCCTTTTACATACGTAATCCCCATACCTTTTTTGAAAAAGAAAAGCGTTTTTATCAGAAATCCCGCAAAAAGCAGGGGCAGATTCAACAGCCACTGCAGAAAGGGCATGTTTTTTCCTATCACATAAACGCTGTTTGCCGAAGAAAGCTTTGTCTTAAACGCATTATAGCGGGAACCGCTGGAAGCGCTGCCCGCGTGCAGCACGGCGGCGGAGGGCTCATACCGGTTCTCATAGCCGTAAATTCTGGCGCGCCAGCCAATATCCAAATCTTCCAGATAGGCAAAATGCAGCTCGTCAAAATAACCGATTTTTTCAAATACGGCTTTTCTGTAAATGGCTGCGCCCGCACAGGCGGAAAAAACTTTTGCCGGCGCGTTATATTTCTCCTGCAGCTTTCCCTTGCCCCGCGCGAACGCCCACCCCAGCGCACAGTACAAATCGCCGGCGCTGTCAATGATTTCCTCGTTTCTCATATCCAGCATCTTAGCGCCCACGGAAAAAATGCGCTCCGATTTTCGAATGGCGCAAAGAAGCGCCTCCGTAAACCCCTCTTTCACCTTCGTATCGTTATTCAGCAGAATAACATACGGCGTCGCGGCTTTCTGTATGCCAATATTGACGGCTTTGCTGAAGCCGGTATTTTCCTTCAGGCATACGACCTCCACTTTGGGATGATTTTTCCTTATCCACGCCTGACTGCCGTCCGTGGAGCCATTGTCTACCACAAGAATATGGGCAGGACAAGACTGCGCCTCAAGGGACGAAAGGCAGTCCTCCAAAAAGCGCAGTCCGTTATAGTTCGGAATCACGACGGTTACTTCCACAGTTTCTCCTCCCCGGGCGGCACACACTGCGCCCGTAGCTTCTGCGCCTTTTCAGGCGCTTCTTTTTTTCTTTGTCAATGCCGGCTCCCACACAATACGGTATCCGGCTTCCCTGACTGCACGGCACAGCCCGACACTGATGCTGCGGTATTCTGCATCGGTAAGCCCAAGCTGTTTCCAGCCGCACAAAAGCCCCCCTGCATCAAGGTAGAGGCTGTCAGCCGTCTCTTTCGCCTTCTTTTCCCTTCCTGTTTCGCCTCGGGTATTCATGGATACTATGGCTTTTCCCACCGTCTCCCTAACAAAAGGGAGAAGATTCGGCTGTATTTCCATGCAGCGGATATCCACTGCTGCCGCCTCCTGTGCCAGTACTGCCCTGTTCATATAACCGCCGAATCCGGCAAACAGCCCCTGATACGGGCATTTTCCCTTCTCCGTGTAGATGCCGCCCACGACGCGCCGCCAGCTTCCCAGCATCCTGCCGCCCTTTATGCCGACGCCGCTTCTCTGCTTGAAAATGCCTCCCTCGTACCGGATTTTGCCATAGCCCATATGTCCCATTGCAAAAGCCTGCCCTTTTATCCCACTGCTTTTTAGGAAATCTGACGCCGCCCTTCGGGAAGCATCGTAGGCGTAATCCTTGCTCTGCGGATTTGCCGCCGTTGAATTTTCATGGCAGCGCCAGTGATAGAGCACTCGGGGAATATGACAAATCTGCTCTTCGGCAGCAACGGGCAGCAGCATATCCTTCTTCTCCTGCCATGCTGCGGCTGCCGCCTTTACTGCGCTTGCGTAGGCGCCGCCTGACGGCAATTCAGACGCGTCTTTTGCTGCCGTTTGCTGCCTTGCCGGATACTCTGCAAATATGGCACCGATGGCGCGCAGCGCCATATCATAGTCCTGTGAGCCGTCAAACGCCTTCCTGAAGCCAAGCCGCTTCATCAGCGCCGCTTCCATCACCATAAAATGACAGATGTAATTATTTGTCAGAAAAAGCTCCAGATTAAAATTCATTTTTTTATGGTGCTCAAAATAGTATGTCCCGCTTTCGTCACATTTATCTTCATCCGAATAAAGAAGCCGCAAATCCACCCCTTTTTCTTTGGCGCGCGCTATCGCCGCAGCCGCCTGAAACAGCGCATCGGGCGTCAGCATATCATCATGGTCCAGAAGCCCGATGTAGCTGCCTGACGCCGCCTCCAACGCTTCATTTGTATTTTCTGAAATTCCTTTGTTTTGCAAAAGATGAAGATACCGGACTCTTGCATCCCGATACTCCTTTACAATACGCCCTACGCTGTCATCCTCCGTGGCATCCGCCACAATCAGCTCAAAATGAGGATAGCTCTGTGCCAGCACGGAAGCAAGCATGGCGCGCAGATACCGCTCGTCCGTGCGGTAGGCGGGAACCAGTATGCTGAAAAGCGGCCCGCCCTCGTTTGCTTTCTCCCGCTGCGCGTCAAGTACCTCCGCAGACGGCGCTTTATAGACGTATGGGGCTTCTTTTGTCAGTAAACGTTCCAAGGCTGCGAGAAAAGTTTCCCGCAGCCCGTTCTTTTTAAAATAATGTATGGTTTTCCTGAAATTGGCAATCGTAAGCTTAGACATGCTGCTCCTTTACAGAACTGCCTTCAAATCCTCTGTCAGTTTTGCTACCTTATCTTCTGCATCCGCAAGGCTGCTTCCCTTTACGCCCATGTAGAACTTAATCTTGGGCTCCGTACCGGAAGGACGCGCACAGCACCAGAAGTTATCCGGCAGCTCAAAGTAGAGTACGTTGGATTTCGGCAGTCCGGTTCCTGTTACGCTGCCCGTCTCCATATCGACAATCTTATCTTCCTCATAATCACGGAAACGAAGCACCTTTAAATCCCCAAATGCCTTAGGCGGGTTCTTGCGCAGCTTATCCATTATTTCCGCAATCTGCCTTGCGCCGTCCACACCCTTTAAAGTTATGGTGTACTGTGTCTCCTTGAAATATCCGTACTTCTCGTACATCTCCAGCATCATATCCCAGAGCGTCTTGCCCTCTTTCTTGCAATACGCCGCAACCTCGCAGAGACACATCACTGCAACGCAGGCGTCCTTGTCTCTGGCATGGGTGCCGGCCAGACAGCCGTAGCTCTCCTCTAAGCCAAACACATAATTGTTGGAGCCGGTCTGTTCAAAGAGCTTAATCTGCTCGCCGATAAACTTAAAGCCGGTAAGCACTTCTATCATCTTGACACCGTAAGCTTTGGTAATCACGTCCGCCATATTGGTCGTCACAATCGTGGTAACCAGCGCCGGATTCTCCGGCATGGTGCCGGTCTTTGTCTTTTCGCGCAAAATATACTCCGCAATCAGCATACCGGACATATTGCCTGTAAAGGGAACGTATTCCCCTGTCTTCGTATCCTTTGCATACACGCCCAGACGGTCCGCATCGGGGTCGGTGGCAAGGACAATGTCCGCATCCTTTTCCTTTGCCAGACGCAGCGCATAGGTAAACGCCTTCGGGTCCTCGGGATTGGGATAATCGAGTGTGGTAAAGTCGGGGTCTGGATTCTCCTGCTCCGGCACCACATATACATTTTTAAAGCCCAGCTCCGAAAGCACTCTTCTCACCGGCTTGTTTCCCGTTCCGCAGAGCGGTGTGTATACAATCTTGATATCGTCAGCCACCTCTGCAATCACTTCGGGATGAATAATCTGCTTCTTTAACTCCGCCATATATGCATCGTCAATTTCCGCGCCGATAACCTCATAGAGCCCGGCAGCCACAGCAGCGTCCTTGTCCATGGTCTTTACCGTATTATAGTCCGTGATGGCGTTTACTTCTGCGATGATTTCCTTATCCTTGGGCGCCGTTATCTGTGCGCCGTCCTCCCAGTATACCTTGTAGCCGTTATACTCAGGCGGATTGTGGCTCGCCGTCACCACGATGCCGGAAATACAGCCAAGCGTGCGCAGTGCAAAGGAAAGCTCCGGTGTCGGGCGAAGCGACTCGAATACATACGCCTTGATGCCGTTTGCCGCCAGGCAGCAAGCCGCCGTATCCGCAAACTCAGGTGACATCCTGCGGGAATCGTAGGCAATCGCCACGCTCTTTTTATCACTGTTTTGTTTTAAGATATAATTGGCAAGTCCCTGCGTCGCCTTGCGCACGGTGTAGACATTCATGCGGTTGGTGCCGGCGCCGATGACGCCGCGGAGCCCGCCCGTACCAAACTCTAAATCTTTATAAAAGCGGTCTTCCACTTCCTTCTCGTCGTCCTTGATGGCAGAAAGCTCCTGCTTTGTCGCCTCGTCAAAATAGTCATTCTCCAGCCAGAACTGAAACTTGCTCTTATAATCCATAACATACCCTCCTAAAATAAAAGCTTTATTTTTGTGCCCCGCCGCCTTGTCCGCGGCAGTCATTCTGCATACAGTATAACAGATTCTATTTCACTTTTAAAGAAAAATCGCTTCTGTCCAAAGAGAAATTGGGATTGTAATAGGGGTCCCCCGCCGCCAGCACTTCCTTCCATTTTTCCCTGAAACGTGCCGACTCCGCATTGTAGCGCTCCGCCTTCTCCCCTGTATCATCCAGCCCTCGCGAGGCGGATTCGTAATGATACAGCTCCGCAAAGGGCGTAAATACATTTAAAAGCCCCATTTCCCGCAGTTTCAGGCAAAAGTCCACGTCATTTAAAGACACGGCAAAGCTCTCGTCCAGTCCGCCCGCCGCCTCATATACTTTCTTTTTTACCATGAGGCAGGCGCCCGTCACCGCAGATACGTTCTGGGCATAGCAGAGCCGCCCCATGTAACCTAAGTTCTGTCTGGGCTGCTTGTAGTGGGTATGCCCAGCCGTCCGGTGCGCGCCCAGACCGATGACGACGCCTGCGTGCTGTATGGTCTTGTCCGCATAGTAAAGCTTGCCGCCCACGGCGCCCACATCCTCTCTCTGGGCATACATCAAAAGCTCCTCCAGCCAGTTGACGCTGATAACCTCCGTATCATTATTTAAAAGCAGTACATACTCGCCCGACGCCTGCGAGACGCCCAGATTGTTGATGGCAGAATAGTTGAAACCGCCCTTGTAGGTAACAAGCTTCACCCTTGCCTCATCCGTAAGCTCTCTGTAGCAGGCAAAGGTTTCCGGCTCCACACTGTTATTTTCCACCACGATAATCTCGTAGTTGTCATAGGTAGATTTTTCCAGAACAGAGGCGATACACCTGCGCAAATCCTCCCTGTGGTCCTTATTGGCTATGACTATGGATATCTTAGGATTCCCCATAATCTGATACCGGATACGGAAAATCGTCTCAAATGCCCTTGTGCTTTCTATTTTAAAATTGGTAAAGCCATGGGTCCGCAAATGGTCGGCAACCGCACCCTTTGCCGCCTGTATGGCATAGGGCTTTGCCTCGATGCCGGACGCCACGCTTCCCTCATGGGAGCGCCAGTAATAGAGCAGTCTGGGAATATGCACAATTTTTTCCGCCCTGTCCGTCAGCCGCAATATCATGTCATGGTCCTGACTGCCGTTAAATTTCGTCCGAAAAAGCTCCGTCCCCTCCATCAGCCGCTTTGCAAACACACTGAAATGGCAAATATAATTGTTGGCACGCAGGTTGTCCGGCGCATAATCCGGTTTAAAATGCATGGTCAGCATCCGGTTAATGTCGCTGCCCTTAAAGGTCGTTTCGTCACAATACAGATAATCCGCCCCCTGCTCGTTAATCGCCTGCACATAGGCAAAGAGCGCGCTCGGATGCAGAATATCGTCGTGGTCAAACAGACCTACATACTCACCCGTCGCCATTTCATAGCAGGCATTCGTATTCCCCGCAATCCCCTCGTTTTTTGCAAGCTTACGGTATGCAATCCTGCTCTTAGGCAGGCTCTCTCCGTCCTGTCCCCCTGCTTTTGCCTCCTGTCGCTTTGCTGCCAGATATGCGTCATCCTTCTTTTTATATTCCTGACAGATATCTCCCACATAGCTGTGCGCTGCATCGGAACCATCTGCAAGGCAGAGCTCCCAGTTTTCATAAGTCTGCGCCACCACGGAATTCAGCATTTCACGCAAAAAAGCCTCCGGCGTGTTGTAGAGGGGAACCAGAATACTCACCTTTACCGGACGGGCAAAAACCGTCTCCCGCTCTCTCTCCGCCTGCTCAGGCGCAGGAAAGCTCGCCGTTCCAAACTGCGCTTTGGCGGCACGCTCCCGCTTTTTATATGCTATCTTTGCGGCAATTCCCTTCGGTCCGCCGCAGTTCGCCACCCGTCCCGCCTGCCGAATGCCCCAGTGCATCAGGCTTCTCAGCGGCTTGCTGATTTTCCAGAGCGGATTATTTTTGATGCGGTTCAGCTTAAACTGCAATTCCTCATTGCCCGCCTCCAAATCGGCTATTCTTCCCGCCAGCTCCGCATTCTTAATATGTTCCTGTTCATATGCCTCTTTGTAATCCATGTCGCCTCTCCAAACCGCCAAACCTAAATTCTGCTCCTCTGCGCAGTCTATTTTCCAATCAGTTTATCCTGATTTAAAATGTGGTTTACCAGCCAGTCCGTCACAATATGCAGCATCTCCTCGATGGTCTCATCCTGATTCTCGTCAATAGCGTCCAAATCCCACTCGTCCATAATCCGGCGCAGCGCATCGTGCTGGCTTTTCTGGGTAAACATCCTCTTATACCCAATGGACTCCATATATGCCTCCTCGTGGGCAAAATGCGTCAGGGTATATTCCCTCAGCTCCTCTAAAATCGCTCTGATATTATCGTACTTGTCAGGTATAAACTCCTCGCATTTTAAGGTATAGAGTTCATCTGCAATTTCAAACAGCCTTCTATGCTCGTTATCAATTTCCTCTATTCCCGTCAAAAACTCTTCTTTCAATTCATACATAAAGCTTCCTCCGCCTCCTTACGCTTTCTTTCTTTTTTCTTTACCCGATACAATGGTGCGGCTGCTCCAGTTTACCAGCTCCGCCCCTGATATCTGGTCTCTTGCCATCATGCCGATGCGGTACTCGCCGGCAGGAAGCGGATTTGCAAACATTACATAAAAGCCGCAGAGCCCCACGTTGACCTGGTCCATATTTTTTTCCAAATCAGAGCGGTACTGCTCCGTAAAATCCATACTGTAAACGATATCCGGCTCCTTCGTTTTCTTAAACAGCAACTGTTTTTTAAAGCAGGCGTTGTCGCTGCCCAGCACCACCGCATAACCGCTCAGCCTCTCCTTGTCCGCATACTCTATTCGTAACAGCAGGCACTCATCCACACGCGCCTTTGACAAATCCATTGCCGGCTCATACTCCCTCGTATCCTCAAACAGTATTCCTTCCTCACAGGCGGGCTTAATCGCCGTATCCAGCACGCTCCCGTTCAGCCACTCGTGATAATAGGGGTCTTTACCCTCCAAAGCCGGATGACGCTCATACAGCAGATTTCGCTCCCCCATCAGGCGCTTAACCTTTTCCTCCGTCTCGTCCAGACCGCGGCTCAAAGACTCATGGTGCAGCAGATACCCGCTGTTTATCACAACATTCTGATATCCCAGCTCATACAAGGTAAAGCACAAATCCACGTCATTAAACGCCACCTTCAGCTTTTCGCAGAAACCGCCTGCCTCCGCAAAGACCGTCCGGCGCAGCATCAGGCAGGCGCCCGTCACCGCCAGCATGTTCCAGACGCCCCTGTTTCTTCCGTCATAATAGCAGCCGGCATCTTTGAGGCACTGCAGCTTGTGGGTCGGTCCCAACGCAATATTAGTCACGCCTGCATGTTGAATCCGCTCGGAATCCGGATAGAGCAGCTTATATCCCACCGCTCCTGTCCACGGCTGCAGTGCTTTTTGCACCATCGCCTCCATCCAACCTGAAGCCTGCGCCTCAATATCGTCGTTTAAAAACAACAGCAGGTTTCCCTTTGCCGCCTCCGCGCCCAGATTGCACATATGAGAAAAATTAAATGCCATGGGCTTATATAAGTAAGAGGCTTTTTGCAAGTGCACCCTGTTCTCCTGATTCAGCCGCTCAATCTCCCTGCTGACTGCCTTTCTGCTCTGCTCGCTGCTCCCGTTGTCCACCACGATAATCTCAAAATCCGTGCTCTCCACCGTGCCGCACAGCGTTTCCAGACATTGCTTCAGCACGGACACATTATCCTTGGAGGGAATAATCACGGAAACCAAAGTATGATTTCCTGCGCTGTCCATTGTCGCTTCCGCTCCGCTTCCCGCCCTGCCGGCAGCACCCGCCGTATCTTCTTTTGGCAGCGCCAGTCGTTTTCCGCCTCTGCCCTCCTCCGGCAAGTCCCAGCCCGCCAGACGGTGATAAAAAATACCGTTCACATGGGCTATGGTTTTACAGCCCTTGGCAAAGCCGCCGGCAAGCGCCACCAGCCTGTCATGACACAATCCCTCGTTCTTACATTCCTCTTCGGTAAGCTGCTCAAAAAGACACCGGCGCACAGCCACCGCGCTCCCCAGATAGTCCCTGCACAGATAGGAATCCGGCGACCAGCAGGGCTTCAGCCAGGGCGTAGCGTACACATTCTTTTTTATGATGACGTCCTCGTCCCCATAGGCAAGCAGCACATCGGGATTTTCGGCAAAAAAACGCTCCATCCGCTCCTTTGCGTCCTGACTAAAGCAGCCTCCCGCAAAGGCAAGCAAGACTGTCTCAGGAGGCTCCTGTTCTGCCTTCCTCTTCTTTCGGCTTCCTGCGTCTTTTATCTTTGTGCCGCCTGCGCCTTTCACCTCTCCGCCGTCCGCACTCTTTGCCGCCGCGCCGTCCGCACCCGCTTCTCCCGCGCCGCCCCTTTGTCCGGTGCCACGTGCATTTTCTTCCGCTGCCAGTTCCATCTCCCGCACCCAGACATTATAATCCCGTATATACCGTTTCCGTTTTTTTCTGTACCTTATGTCAAACAGCTTTTCAAACTGCTGCCTGACGGTTTTTTTCAATTCCAAGAAAAGCGCCTCCCGTCAAATCAGTTTTTTGGCTGCCGCCGCAATATCCCCCGCCACGGACTCAGGCAGCCTCGCCACCTGCATTTTTATATGAAGTATATTTTCCTCCTGTCTGTCAAGCGCCGCCGTTTTTACATAAAGATTGGGGTCTTTGGCAGAAAAGACAAATCCTGCAGTCTGCTTCAGAGGCTTTCCATTGGTGTAAAATATCTTTTTATTCCCAAGGGGCACTTCTTTCCCGTTAAAGCTTAGCTCCTCAATCCGTACCACACAGGACTCCATGGAGGGGTCAATCCGGCATACTTCCACATCGCCGCCTACCGTAAGCTCCAGCTCCACCTCATAGTCGTTCGGATACATTTCATACGCAAAATAGGACTCCTGCTCCGAAAAACCGCCGCCCCTATCCTCATATATCTGCACCCTGTCGGGAACACTTATGGGCTGTATCGCCCTGCGCTTTAAAAGACCGAGAATTTCCGCCATCGCCTTATTCTTTCCTGTCACAAAGCCCTGAAAATCTTTTTCCTGTTCCCTGTAATACGCCGCCTCCGCGTCCGTGATTCCCAGCTCCTTTAATATCCCGCTTACATCCAGCTTATCACGCCTCTTATCCTCCAGAAGATAACAATAAACGGCTCTGAAAGCCAGCTCCTTCACATCCATCGCCTTGCCAAAGGTCCACTCATAGTCGATGACGCTCCAAGTGTCATCCCGCACCACGATATTGCCAAAGGTCAAATCAAAATCTGCAACCGGAAATTCCTGATTGTACCCTGTACGCTCCACATACTGCCGAAACAAGGCATAAAAACCCTCCATATCCTCCTTTTCCAGGCACGCATCCAAAAGCTCCGACAAAAGCCTGCCTTCCAGAAATTCAAAGGAATCCCATATTCTGTCGTTTTCTTCACACAGCTCGCACCTGTTGATTACCAGACTGCCGCCCTGATAGCGCGCGAGAAGATTTTGATATGCGACGGGCATCTCCCGGATATGCTCTTTCGCCTCCTCGCACAGGGGATATTTTCTGACTTCGGCGTTTCCCTTCTTATCCCTGCGGATTTCCGTCCGTATCCGGTACTCCGGCGCCCTGTCATTAGAGTACTTGGTATACTTTACATCAAAATCGTCTCCAATAATCACTTCATAGGAATTGGCAAACACAGAAAAAAGCTCGTCCTCCACAATCCCGTCAAAGGCGGCACGCTCATCAAAGAGGAGCAGTCTGTCCCTGTCAAAATAACGCATGTTATTCGATAATTCACCACGCCCCGGCAGATAGGCATCCGAGTATAAAGTCGTCATAAACTTATAGTCCGGGTAGGGATAATAAAAATGGTACTTCTTCACGCCGCAGGCGGCAAAAATTCTTTCCAGCCCCTTTCGGGAAAAAGTTCTGACCCCGCCGCCGTCCGCATAGTTTTCTATGCCGGAAAACCACGTTCCCAGATGGTCCTCCTTACAGCCCGCAAAATATTTCAGCCCGTATTTATTTTCAATGGCTATCACCGCCCTGCCGCCTTTTTTCAAATGCTTCAGCACGATGGATAAAAATTCCTCAAAGGGCTTTTCCTTCCCCATATAGCTCTGCCCATACTCAAAAACGCCAATCAGAAAAATATAATCAAAATCTGCGGGCAAATCAGGTTCTATATCTTTAAAATTGCCCACATGTATCGTCACATTGTCACATGCACTGTGTCTGTAAGCATTTATCATACTGCGCTTCTTTGACAAGTCCACGCAGACCACTTCGCCCGCCTTGCGGGAGAGCGCGCCTGTAACGGCGCCGCAGCCGCTTCCTATCTCCAGCACTTTTGCGCCCGCCTTCATGGGAATCCAGTCCACAATATTTTCACGAAGGGGAGAAAGATGATAGAGCACCGGCCAGCTTGCGCGCTCTTCTATCACCTTCTGGTATTCCGCCTGCGCGTAGTTTTTCGCAATCTCTAACAGCTCGTCCTCCACCTTGCCGTCGGAGTACAAATCCTCGCCGCCGTAATGGTCGAGGTTCAGCGTTACCTTTCCAATCTGCTCTGTCATGACGCTCTCCTTTCCTCTATTTATCCCCCAATATCTTTTGCAGTTCTATTACCAGCAAAGGATACTCATCATGCACAGTCACAAAAACATCTTCCATACGCAGTGTCTGATACCTGTGCGCAGTAATATCACGCATCCCGGCGACCGCTTTCCACGGAAAATTTGTGTATTCCTTTCGCGCCTCATCAGATACAACTTTAACCAGTTCTCCAATATTGATTGCAGTCATGCTTAACGCTCTTTTCAGCATTTCATTATGCAAAAAATTTTCTAATGATATATCTCCAAGCATATCTATGCCGATTTTCATCTCTGATATTATTTTTTGTATTGTAATCGTGTCCCTACGCTGCATACAACACTACCTCATTTTTAACCTCTATTATATCATTATCCCGAATCGGTCCGTGAATCACATCAACTTTCAACTGTAAAAGCTCTTCCAGCTCATTGGTTACAGATGCCAAAGTAATTAAGGAAACCTGTCTTGAAAATTCCATAATCAAATCTACATCGCTGTCCTCTCTATGATTCCCGTCAGCTCTCGAACCAAACAAAATCACTTTTGAAATATGATACTTACCAACCAGCCCCAAAACCGCCTGTCTGATATGTTCTGTTGTCATGACGCTCTCCTTTCCTACGCCTCCTGCCTGTACGGTATGATACGCGCCTCCGCCTCCACCGCCTCGCGGACCGTGACCTTGGAATCCATATCGTAAAATCCCACCGTGTCCTTGTCCGATATCACTGTGATATTCAGCACATCATAAAGACGGTGATACACCTGAAAATCGCTGCCCGCATAGCCGGTCACGCCAAGGGACAGCAGATATTCGCCGCCCTGCAGGCTCATCTTCTGCGTAAAGGTCACTTCCTTTACGCTCCCCTCCCGCACCGGCTCTAAAAACGCCTTTTCTATCATACTGTTGGTACCCGTAATCTCCGTCCCCTTCACGTTCTTAAAGGAAAAAGCAAAGATGGGCGCCACGATTCTCTCATGGAACTTCACCCTTACATGAATGGTAAATTCCGAACCTTTTATCACGGCAGTAGTCCTGACATTCTTTTCGTCCGTAATATAAAATTCCGTCATTTCCGCCTGCTTTGTGCCATACTCTAAAAGCTCTGGATTGACAACACCCTCCGGCAGTACCGTATTGATTTCCTGCTCTGTCTCATCCGGCAGCTCATACTGCCCTACCAGCACGCGCTTAAAGGCATCTATCATCTCTTTAGGGCTGCCGTCCCCTAAAAGCCGCCCCTGATTGAGCAGATATACCCTATCGCAGTACTTGCTGATGCTGCTCAAATCATGGCTGACAAACACAATGGTCTTGCCCAGTTTTTTAAATTCCTCAAACTTCTGATAACATTTCGCCTGAAAAAAGACGTCTCCCACCGACAACGCCTCATCCACTATCAGAATTTCAGGCTCAATGTTAATCGCCACGGCAAAAGCAAGGCGGACAAACATACCGCTGGAATAGGTCTTGACCGGCTGGTACACATAGTCTCCAATATCCGCAAACTTTAAAATTTCCGGCAGCTTTGCATCGATTTCCTTCTCTGAAAATCCCATCATCGTGCCGTTTAAGTATACGTTTTCAATACCGTTGTATTCCATATTAAAGCCGGCTCCCAGCTCTAACAGGGCGGAGATGCGTCCGTTTACGGTTACTTCCCCCTCTGTCTGGTTGAGCACGCCGGTAATAATTTTCAGGATAGTGGACTTGCCGGAGCCGTTGGTCCCGATAATCCCCACCGTCTCCCCCTGCATAATTTCCATGCTCACGCCGTTTAAGGCATAATGCTCCTTATGCCTGTTTTTTGCCAGCCCAAACGCCTCCTTGAACCTGTCCGAAGGCTTATCATACAGCTTATATATCTTTTTGACGTTCTCGACCTTGATTGCCGGTTGTCTTTCTTCCATGTTTTCTCCCATCCATGTGCCTATACATCCGCTCTGCAAAAGAACCCTGTGCAATGCCCAAGGTGCCATGCCCAAGGTGCCATGCACCTGGGCATACGGCAATTCCCTGCATTCTGCTTCAAAGACCGCCTGCCTACAGCACATCCGCAAAATGTACCTTAAGCTTTTTAAATATCAGCGCACCCACGCCAAACAGCACCACCGTGATAATCCAGAAATACATGGTAGAAAAGAAATCCTCCCAAAACCATGAATGCTCATAGATGGCACTGCGGTAGCCATTGACAATATATACCATAGGGTTCAGCTTTAAAAATACCGCCCAGCCCGAGCTTATCGCGCCAAAATCCCACATAATCGGCGTCGCCCACATGCCCACCTGCAGAATAATATTGATTATCTGCGAAATATCCCGCATAAACACAACAAGCGCGCAGGTAGAATAACTCAACGCCAGCACCAGCACAAAGGTACAGATACTGTAATACACCACCTGCAGCGTATATACCGTCGGAAAATATCCGTAAAAGCAGGCAATCACCAACAGAAGCCCCACGAAGAAAACATGGACAAACGTCGCGCCGATTATCTTTATAATAGGCAGGACGCTGATTTTAAATACCACCTTTTTTACAAGATAATTGTATTCCAGAAGCGCCATGGTGCCATTTGTCCACGCCTCATTAAAGTAAAACCAAGGCACCAGTCCTGCCGTCAGAAACAGCACAAAAGGAATCTCTTCCCCGCCGCGCATCGCCCTGCCGGCGCCATTCATAATAACGTCAAACACCAGCCAGTACATGACTACCGTAACCACCGGCTGCACCATCGCCCAGATAACGCCAAAAAAAGAACCCGCATACCGCTTCTTGAAATCATTTTTTGCCAGCTTCCAGATAAGCCGCCTGCTGTGATACAACTCCAGCGGCAGACTGGTTATTTTATCATACAAAAGTCCGAACAATACGCAGGCGGCTGCAATCACCCCGCAGGAAACCGCCTTTTTTAAAAGCTCCTCCTGTCTATCAGCCAGCGGATTGTGATGTATCACAATAATGGCTGCCATAATCGCCGCCAGCCCGCAGAATATGATAATTCCGGTTCTTTTGGAAATCTTACTTTTCATGCTTCCTCGTATTCCGCCGTGTAAACGGCAATTTAGTCCGCCATATTTTTTACATACTCACGAAAGCTGCCCCATTTTGTATCGCGCTCCGATAAAATCAGCTCCACGCCCTCCTGTAAAGGCCAGTCTACCTTGATATCCGCATCGTTCCACATGAGCCCCCCCTCATCGCCCGGATGATAAAAATCCGTACATTTGTAGCAGAACTCCGCATATTCCGAGAGCACCAGAAAACCGTGCGCAAAATGCTTCGGCACAAAAAACTGCTTTTTATTTTCCTCCGAAAGGATGACGCCATGCCACTTGCCGAAGGTAGGAGAACCGACACGCAAATCCACTGCCACGTCAAACACCTCTCCCTTTATGACCCTGACCAACTTCCCCTGTGGAAATTCCTTCTGAAAATGCAGTCCCCTTAAGACGCCCCGCTTGGAAGCAGACTGGTTGTCCTGCACAAAAATCTCGTCGATGCCGGCTTCCTTATAATCGTTATACTGATACGTCTCCATAAAATAACCCCTGGCATCCCCAAAAACCTGCGGCGTAATCACCTTAAGCCCCTCTATCTCACACGTCTCAACCGTAATCTTTCCCATTTCTCTTTCCTCTCTGCCTTCGTTTTTAATAGATAATTGCGAAACTCGAATTTGCCGGTTTCGAATTGTGTACCTTGTGTGTTCTTACAGCAGACCCTTGATTACCGTCGGCACTTAGCTGCCGTATTTTGGCAGCTTACGTACCGTTACGGTAATCTCGGAGCGCAAGCGCGTCTGCGTTAGAATATACAAGGTGCACAATGACACTCGCATAGCCACCTCATTTCGCAACCCCTGCCTATTTCTAATATCCCATATAGCTGATATTCATATCCACATTGCCGCTGATGCCGTTCACACTGCCCTTAGAGGTATACTGCCACATCTGGTAATAGCCCTGATACAGCGGCGCACTGCGGTATTCCGCAAGCCAGATAACGAAATCCTCCAAGAATGCCGTCTCCAGATTTTTGTTGTACCAGTTGCGGCTCGCATAAACGCCTGCCTCGAAGCCCGCATTTTCCACAGTGGTACAAAACGCTTCGCATACGGCGGTTCGGCGCTCCACGCTCAGGGAATCCGCCCTGCCTTCTCCGCCCGCGCCCTCCGTGTCAATAAAAACAGGGTAGGCAAGCTCATAGTCCCGAATCAGGCTGACTACCATACTCGCCTCCTCAACTGCCTCCACTTCGTTGACCGCCTGCGTAAAGAAATACACGCCAACCTGCAGTCCGGCTGCCGTAGCGCCTCTGATATTCTGCTCAAAATAGGGGTCCTCCACAAGGCTTCCCGTCACGCTTCCCCGATAGCCGCAGCGGATAATCACAAAATCAATGCCATCGTTTTTGACCTTATCCCAGTCGATTTCGCCCTGCCATTTCGATACGTCGATTCCTAAAGAAGCCGTTCCCGAAACTGCCTGCGCGCCCTTAATCTCTGACTTGTCCGCATCATCCACCGCCTGTGCGGTATCCTCCGCCTCCGCATCGATTTCGTCTTCCGTCTTTATCAGAAGGGAAATATCCTCAATCACCAGATATTCCACCTTGTCCTTCACCCTGACCTTGGTGGTGCCGCTCGGCACCTTGTAGCCCTCTATTGGCTTTAGGGATACCTCATAATCGCCTGCAGCCAAGTCGCCGATATAGATGACGCCGTCCTTGTCCAAATCCTTGTAATCCCCCATGCCCTTAAGCGTCACATAAAAGCTTTCGCCGCTCACAGGCCGGTTGTCGCCATCCACCACCTGAATGCGCAAATCCTTTTCCACAGAGGTCACTATCAGGGAAAGACGGTTCTGCTCATTTTTCAGGTTTTCCAAAAATGCATTTTCCTCTGCATCAAAAAAGGTTTCATCCCGCATAAAAGCAGACAAGTCATTCCCTATCTGCCCGTTTTCAAATACGGTGCCTGCATTCTGCTGCGTCTCCGCAGACGATTCCGTCGCTTCTGAATTGTCCTGTCCTGAAGGCTTGTTCAAAAGCAGGACTGTCAAAACAGTCAGAAGCCCCACGGAAGCAGCCGCTAAAATTGTCAGTCTCTTTAATTTAGAGTCCATTTGCAACCTCTACCAAATATTGTCCGTAATTGGTCTTCATCAACGGTTCTGCCAGCTTTAAGAGCTGCTCCTTTGTGATAAAGCCTCTCTTGTACGCAATTTCCTCGATGCAGGAAATATAGAGCCCCTGCCTTTTTTGGAAAGCCGCCACAAAATCAGAGGCATCCAACAGTGCATCATGGTTTCCCGTATCCAGCCATGCAAAGCCTCTTCCAAGGGTTTCCACATGAAGGGTTCCCCTGCGTAGGTATTCGTTGTTGATGCTCGTAATTTCAATTTCCCCTCTTGCAGACGGTTTGACATTTCTTGCAATCTCCACCACATCATTGTCATAAAAATAAAGTCCGGGGACTGCATAGTTGCTCTTTGGATGTTCTGGCTTTTCCTCGATAGAAAGCGCTTTTCCGCTTTCATCAAATTCTACCACGCCATACTCCCTCGGGTCCCTGACATAATAACCGAAAATCGTGGCGCCCTTCTCTCTCGCCGCCACTTCCCGCAGCACGCGGGAAAAGCTCTGCCCGTAAAAGATATTATCTCCCAAAACCAGCGCAACCCTATCCGTGCCGATAAAATCCGCCCCGATAATAAAGGCGTCGGCAAGTCCTCTGGGCTGCTCCTGTACGGCATAGGACAGCTTCATGCCAAGCTGCTCCCCATCGCCCAAAAGCTCTTCAAAAACAGGCAAATCCCTTGGCGTGGAGATAATCAGAATTTCACGAATACCTGCAAGCATGAGAATGGAAAGAGGGTAGTATATCATCGGCTTGTCATAGACCGGCATAATCTGTTTGGATATTGCCTTTGTCAGCGGATACAGTCTGGTGCCGGAGCCTCCGGCAAGTATAATTCCTTTCATACATGTACTCCTTCTATATTGTAATGTGGAAAAGCTGTTGTCCTTCCCATGGGGTTTTACCACTTTAATGGTTATTATAGCATGTTCGTTGGGAATTGCATACCGAAATATGGAAAAAAGGAAACGGCGCTAACCGTTCCCTTCCCCGGCATATGGTGCGGTTTATTTTGTCTCGTACATTTCGTCATAGTACTTCTGATAATCGCCGCTTGTCACATTTTTCATCCAATCCGCGTGCTCAAAGTACCATGCTATCGTCTTTTTGATACCTTCCTTAAACATGGTTTCGGGATACCAGCCGATTTCCGCCTTGATTTTGTCGGGTGCGATGGCGTAACGCCTGTCGTGTCCTTTACGGTCCTCCACATAGGTAATCAAATCCTTTGTAATATGCGCCTTGCGCTCGTCGGTATCAGGCAGCATCTCCGTCAGGGTTTCCAGAATAATGTTGATAATCTCAATATTCTGCTTTTCATTGTGTCCGCCGATATTATAGGTTTCAAACAGCCTGCCCTGCTCCTGTACCATATCAATTGCCTTGGCATGGTCCTCCACATAGAGCCAGTCACGGACATTTTTGCCGTCGCCATACACGGGAAGCTTTTTCCCTAAAAGCGCATTGTTGATAATCAGCGGAATCAGCTTTTCCGGAAACTGGTAAGGACCATAATTGTTGGAGCAATTGGTAATATTTGCCGGAAAATGATACGTATCCATATACGCCTTCACCAGCATGTCCGAGCTTGCCTTGCTGGCAGAGTAGGGGCTGTGCGGCTCGTAAGGCGAGGTCTCATAGAAAAACGCATTATCGTCGTCAGGCAGAGAGCCGTACACTTCATCTGTGGATACGTGGAGAAACTTTTTCCCTTCCCGAAAGCTTCCGTCAGGAAGCTCCCACGCTTCCTTGGCACAATTTAACATCACGGCAGTTCCCAGCACATTCGTCTGAATAAATACTTCAGGATTGCGGATACTCCTGTCCACATGGCTTTCCGCCGCAAAATGCACAACCCTGTCAATATCATTTTCCGCAAAGACACGGCGGATTGCTTCCTTGTCACAGATATCCGCCTTTACGAAGCTGTAATTGCTTCTGCCCTCCACGCCTTTCAAATTTTCAAGGTTTCCCGCATAGGTCAGCGCATCCACATTGATAATGCGGATATCGTCCCCATACTTTTTAAACATGTAGTGAATGTAGTTGGAACCGATAAAGCCTGCCCCTCCCGTTACCAGATAAGTTCTCATAAATAAATGTCCTTTCCCGTCGTCCGTCCTTATAAGGCGGACAAACCATTATTTCATTAAAATCAGTATCCCAGATAGCTCCAGTTTAAATCAACGTCTCCGCTGATGCCTGTCACCTTTCCGGTTGATTTATACTGCCACATGTCATACCTTCCCGTATAGGTAGGCGCCGAAGCATACTGCGCCAGCCAGATTTTATATTGATTCAGTTTGCTTGTATCAATCTTTGTGGTGAGCCAGTTCTTGTTTGCATAAACACCAGCCGTATACCCGCTGTTCTGAATGGTCTGGCAGAAGGTTTTGATAACATCCGTTCTGGTGGCAACGCTGATGCCGTCCGCCCTGCCTCCGGATGCCTCCACATCCAAAAACACCGGATAAGAAATCTTGTAATTCTTAATCAGCTCCAGCACCATGGAAGCCTCTTCCACCGCCTCGCTATTGTTGACCGCCTGCGAGAAGAAGTAAACACCCACTTTGATGCCTGCTGCTGTCGCACCCTTGATATTGGCTTCAAATTTCGGGTCTACCACCAGTGCACCGGAGGAGGAGCCCCTGTAACCGCAGCGGATAATGACATAGTTGACACCGGAATTTTTAACTGCATTCCAGTCTATTGTACCATTCCACTTGGACACGTCGATGCCAAAAGCACCATTGCCGACCACAAGCGAGCCGTCGCTGGCAAAAGTATATTTTGCGCCCTGTATAACCTGCTCGCCGGTCACGTATTTTCCGCTCGCATCATAATAGTACAGCTTGCCGTTAATGGTCTGCCATCCCGTATATTTTACCACATCCTGAGATTTAATATAAAAGGTGGTAATGGAAGCATTGTAATAATCCGTATAGGTCGCCTCCACATACTTGCCGTCCCGCAGCACGAAAAGCTGCTTTTTATCTGCGCTGACAAGCTTGCCGTCCTTGGCACCAACCGTAACCGTAAAGGTTGCCACGCCTCCGTCCGTATGTTTCACCGTAATTGTCGCAGTTCCTGCCCCCACGCCCGTAACCACAAGCTTTACCGTCGTTTTGCCATCTGCAACCGCACCGGAAGCCGTCGCTGTCGCCACTTTGTCGTTGGAGCTTGTAACCGTAATTTTAGCGTTCGTATTCGTGCTGTTTACGGTGCCGGTAAGCTCCGCCGTACTGCCCGCCAGCACGCTGAGCGTCGTCTTGTTTAACGTGATAGTGCCGTTTCCCACCGTCACCGTCAGAACCTGCGTCACGGCAGCCTGTGTCTTGCCGTCAGCCTCCAAAATTCCTACCGTTATCTTGGCGGTTCCTGCTCCCTTCGGCGTCACGGTAATCGTTGCAGCGCCGTTTTCCGTTTTGCCCACCGTAACGACTGCTACCGCTTCATTGTCGCTCTTTGCCGTTACCGTACCGGAAATCACGCCGCCCTGTACGGAATTGCCAATCGTCGCTTTCAACTCCTGTGCAGCCCCGCCCACTACCATATTGAGCGTTGCCACACTTAAGGTTAAAGTGCGGGTATCTTCCGTGACAGTGACCTTACACTCCGCTTTTACTTCTTTATCCGCATCAAGGGTTACTGTGATAGTCGCCGTTCCCGCTTTCAGCGCTTTTAACTTACCGTCCTTGTCCACCGACACTACTGTCGCATCGGAGGAGGTAAATGTAACTGCCTGCTTGTCCGCATCCGCGCCTGTGACGACCGCTGTCAGCTTCTCTTCTTTTCCTTTTTCCAGCGTCAGCGCCGTCACGGCTGTCTGGCTTGCCGTATTCAATGTAATAACCGGCTTCTGCACCGCCGTCACGGTTACGGTACACGTCGCCGTCTTTGTACTGTCTGCCTCGGAGGACACTGTGATAATTGCCGTACCTGCTCCCACCGCCGTTACCGTTATTTTGCCGGTCTCATCCGCCGCTGCCGTTGCAACCTTCTCGTCCGATGACTTCACGGAAACTTTTTTATTCTCCGCATCGGCAGGCTCCACCGTTACCGTAAGCGTTCCCTTTTCTCCTGTTTTTAATGCCAGCGCGGCACTATCCAGCTTCACCTCTGTGACTGCCGGCGCCGCAGGCGGCTCCGTCGGCGGCGTGGTCGGGTCAACCGGACCAGGAGGCTCCGTAGGGTCTACAGGCGGTTCCGTCGGCAGAACAGGGTCCGTAGTAGAGCCATTTCCGCCGGAGACATTTCCCGTGCCTCCCACCTCTGCCGTCCGCATAAACAGCATACTCTTTGCCGTTGCCAGCGGGTCAGGCACCTGACTTTTCGGAACTGCCGTGTAAACAGAATCGACTACTGTCTGGGTGGATTCCACCCAGCCCACGGTATCCTGCAGCACGGATTCCACAGTAGTTTCATTTTCCTTCGTATCTTCCTTTTTTACGTCGATTTCGGACTCCTTCTTTATCTCGTCGACAACCTCTACCTTTTCATAGGCTATTTCCTTTTTTACCGTTACCTTCTGCGCCGTATCCGGCAGTTTATAATCCGCATATTTTTCATCCGTCAAAGAATTCATGGATACGGAATAATTGCCCGGGGTAATCCCCGCCTTATAGATAATACCGTCCATATCATCATCGGACCAGATTTCCGTCTTGCCGTCAGGGGTCGTCACCGTAACGGAAAAAGGGACATTGGGCACAAGCCTGTTGGTCTTACTGTTGACAAACTTTATCTTCAAATCCTTTTCGATGGAGGTCATATTGAGCGAAACCGATACTTCCTTCGTATACTCGCCCTCCTCATAGTCCTTGTTATCCTCTTCCTCCTCAATCGCATTTGCAGCCGAAATCCGCGCCAGCTCTGCATCCGCAACCGCAGTCAGACCATGCTCTCCAATCACCGTAATATTATCAAGCTGCGAGCCAACCGTGTCAAAAGAAGCCACTTCCTTGTCAATCGCCCGTGCGCTGACATATACCGCTCCTGTCGCCAGTGCCAACACCAGCACTAAAATACCCGTTGTTGTAACCACCTTGTCCATGGTGCTCATATGCACCAGCGAATACCAAAGCTTCTGGAAGAAATTTTTATCTGACATGGCACTCCAGGGAAGAATCTCTTCCTTCTCGTCCGCCTCATCTTCTTCCTCCTCCGCTTCATAAAACTCGTCATAAAGCGAGGCTCCGCCTGCCGCCTCATCATATATGTCCGCGGCATCTGCTTCATCATACACGGCATCTGCAGACTCCGCTTCAAAATACGCCGCTTCCTCTGCCTCGTAATATGCCTCTTCTGCCTCCTCGCCGTCATAAGCAGAAGCTTCTGCCTCGTAATAAATTTCTTCCTCTGCGTCGTCCCTGTCATATGTCTCGTCGTCCGCAGCGTAATATCCTTCTTCCCCAGCGGCTTCCTCGTCATACACTTCGCCGTCCGCAGCATAATATCCTTCTTCTCCAGCGGCTTCCTCGTCATACGCCTCGTCGTCTGCAGTATAATATGTTTCTTCCTCTACAGCTTCCTCGTCATATGCCTCGTCGTCTGCAGCATAATACGCCTCTTCCTCTGCGGCTTCCTCGTCATATGCCTCATCGTCTGCAATATAATATGTTTCTTCCTCTACGACTTCCCCATCATACGCCTCGTCGTCTGCAGCATAATACACTTCTTCCTCTGCGGCTTCCTCGTCATATACCTCATCTTCTGCAGTATAATACGCTTCTTCCTCTGCGGCTTCCTCGTCATACGCTTCGTCGTCGCTGTAGTACAACTCGTCGTCCTCGTTCTCCGCAAAGTCTTCATCCGCAAATTCTTCTGTATATTCCAAATCATCCCACTCGAGATTCTTGTCTGCTTCATACTCTCTCTTCGTGTGATTAAACAATTTCTTCATCCGGTCACATACCTTTCTTCTCTTGATTCTTAACAATTCTGTAACATTATATCATTTCTGTCATTCCCATTCAAGGCACAACGCCCCTTGAAATGCCGCTATTTTCTTATTTTTTTATGAAGTTCCTCCGTTCTCTCTTTTTTCTCAGTATACAAAACGAAGCTTCTTTTTCTCAAGCGGTATGTTTTTCCAAAAATATGGAACCGCAATATTTTATCTTTGTACTTCATTTTCCTTACTTTTGTATCTTCTTTGTATCATTTCTTTACTTTTTATTAAATATTTTGTGCAGGACTGGACAATCTTTCCACATATATAGTACAATCAAACAAGTTTTAACAGAGACATATCAAGAGCCGCAAGACGGCGGAACGGAAGGAAATATGGAAAAAGATAAAAAGAAATTTAAAATAAGTTTTCATTTGGTCTTTGCAGTCATTGCAATCCCGGTTCTTATCATTATCATCAGCAAATTCTGGGGCTTCGGGCGGGGCATTACCCAAGAAGAAATCGATGCCATCCCGGTTCCCGACAATCCGGAGATAACAGTCTATGATGCCTTCTTTCGGGCAGAAAACATACCTGCCGCTCCCAAGGATGACGGCGTTCCCACCATCGTATGCTTCGGAAACGCACCCTTTGCCGACGACAGGGATGCCGACGACAATCCCTGCATGCTTCTTGCAGCCAAAACAGATGCCGTCGTTTATAACTGCTCCATTTCCGGTTCTTATATGAGTACCTACAACGAAGCCTTTTCTGCTGATTATGCCATCGACGCCTTTAGCTTTTACCATATTGCCGCTGCCGTCACCGGCAATGGCGGCAATACCCTAAGCACCGCGCTTGATGCCATGGGAGAGGTTGACGGCGATACCAAGGCAGCCATAGAGCTTTTGCAGACGATTGACTTCAATACCGTTGATTTTATCTATATTATGTACGACGGAAGCGACCATTTTGCAAAACGAGCCATTCACAACGAAGCAGACATGTCGGATACCCGCTTTTTTACAGGTTCCATGATATCCGGCATCCAATTGATTCGGCAGGCTTACCCATGGATTCAGGTAGTCGTTATGTCGCCTGCCTACGCCTTTGATGTGGCAGAAGACGGCAGTTTTATCAGCAGCGACTCCAAGGAATTTGGTGCCGGACGACTGTCCTCCTATTTCTTCTATCAGTATGACGCCTGCGCAGCAGCAGAAATTACCTTTATCGATAATCTCTACGGCGGCATAAGAGAGGACACCGCCACAGATTATCTGTCCGACAACTTCCACCTCAATGCGGAAGGCAGAAAATTTATTGCCGCACAGATGGAAAGGGCTCTGAAAAAGCTTACCGATACCGAATAGCCAAACACGAAAAAGCCGGCGCATGCCGGCTTTTTTATATGCGGTAATACCGCTTCCTTCCTCTTTACTCCTGCGCCCTGTCCGCATAGACAGCATAACCGCCAAGCACATCAAGCAATTCAAAATCATACTTTTCAAAGCGCTCCGACAGCTTCTTTCCCTCCGCAAAAACCACATAGTCGCAGTCCTGCTCCCGCGCCAGTTCCGCAATTCTTTTTACATCTAAGGTCTCTTCCCTTAACAGGTCGTACAGTTCGCTCTGAAACCCCCATACTGACCAACTGCTAATCAGTATTTCTCTTCCATACGGCATATTTATCCATGGCGAGTATTGGCGGATAAACGGCAAAAGCTCCTCCGGAAACGCCGCTTTCACCCACTCTCCCTCCACCTCAATGGCATCGCAGATTTTTACTGCTGCCTCCGGCACATGGTATTGATTTTCCGCTTTGGAAAAATAAGGGCTCTCATACACAAGGCTGCCCGACAAAATCACAATGCCGGCAAGCGCCGCCCCCGTGACAATCCTCTTCTTTCCCGTGCATTGCAGCATAAGCCTGACCGCCGCATACGCGAGAACCGGGACGACAGGCAGAAGCCACAGAATCCGGTAATAAATTTCCTCCCCCGTAAACAAACGGACAACCTTTGCAAAAAACGGGCAGAAAAACAAAAAAAGCACCACCGCGGGCATATAAATAAAAATAATTCTGATATTTTTATTTTTCTCTGATACAAAAAGCCAAATCAGCGCCACCAGAAACAGTCCCGCTATCATGCCTGTCCCGGCATATCCCTTGTACTGGGAAATCACCCAGCTCCACATACTTCCCATGCAAATCTCCGCCTCTGCTTATTTTAATATCATATACATTCCCATATAGACCGCTGCCGGCAGCAGGCAAACCGCCAGCAAAGGAAGCAGCCGCCACCGCCTGTAAGCGATAAGCGCGCACAGTCCGAAGACGCCCAAAAGCACCGCTGCCAGAAAGCCTCCGAAAGTACTGCACAGGCAGGAAAACACGGTCAGGCTGAATAAAAGTATCCAAAGTGCCTTCTCTACCTTCTTGTTTTCGGCAAGCCGCTCTCCCACCAGATATGCCAGCAGAAAAAACGCCGGAACCATAATATTCCCCAATGCCGCCTTTCCCTGACGCGTTCTCGTCATCAGAAAGGTCTCCGCCGTATACAGGGAATAATTCCCCCACAAAATCAAAAGCGCCGTAAAAATCATAAAGACAGGAAGCTGTCCCCGCTTCCCCTTAAACAGTCTGCTGCCAATCAGCCCATAGATACAATAGGTAAGCGGAATCAGAACCACCGGCAGCACAATATGCGCTATCGTCGCCGCATGAATCCCCGTTACTCTCGCCAGAAAAGCAATGTAGAGGGGAAACGGTGCCAGCGCATGCCGCATATCCAGGCTGGTAGTCCCGCCGGTATAAGGCAGATAAACATACATCTTATCCGTGCCGTCGGCAATCGTTGCCGTCGTCACAAAGTAAGCGTCATCCCCGTCGGCAAAGGAAAGATACCCAGCCAGAAACAACTGTATAAGCAGCATAATTCCAAATACCGCCCACAATATGATTTCCCTTTTTTCCATTCTTGGTTTTACCACCTGTAAAACCGGTACCCTCTTCATACGCCACAGCCGGACAAGTACGCCCGCCATGGCAGACAGGATACCAAGAGCCGCAAACCACCGCACCAGTGTGGAAAAGCGCGCTCCCTTTATAATCAAAGGTACCGCCAGAATCTGAAAGGCTGCAAACAAAACCAGATAGCCCGCCATCCACATAAAGCCTGCATTTTTTTCCTGTCTGTCCACAAACACCGCTATGCCAGCGCCAATTCCCAACGGAACTGCCGCCGTAAACAGCAGTAACACTCCAATTTGCCAAACCAGCATCTTAATCCTCCATGCCGTAGAACTCCTTTACTTTGCCGCTGATATAAACCGCATCCTCCGGTCTTAGCTTATAGTACATGGGAAGGCGCAGCAGACGTTCGCTCTCCCTTGTCGTATACCGGTCTTCCCCGTGGAAACGCCCGTGCTCTCGTCCGGCAGGCGCCGTGTGCAGGGGAATGTAATGGGATACCGCCCAGATTTCATTTTCCTTTAAAAAGCTTATCAGAGCCGCTCTCTCTTCTATGTCAGCCGTCTTGATATAAAACATGTGCGCATTGTGAACACAGTCCTCAGGCACCACCGGCAGCTCAATTCTGCCCTTGTCCGCAAGCGGCGCAAGCGCCTTGTCGTAGCAATTCCATATGGCAAGGCGGGCGTTATTGATTTCCTCCGCCACCTCAAGCTGCGCATACAGATACGCCGCATTCATATCGCTGGGCAGATAGGACGAGCCAAAATCTCTCCATGTATATTTGTCGACCTCTCCTCTGGCATACTTGGAACGGTCCGTTCCCTTTTCCCTTATAATCTCCGCCCTTTCCACAAAAGCTTCGTCCCGTATCAGCAGCGCGCCGCCCTCTCCCATGCTGTAATTTTTGGTCTCGTGGAAAGAAAAACAGCCAAATTCTCCAAAAGTACCCAGCGCCTTTCCCTTATAAGAAGACATAACGCCCTGTGCAGCGTCCTCCACCACATACAGGTTATGTCTTTTTGCAATATCCATAATCACATCCATCTCGCAGGATACGCCGGCATAATGCACCGGCACAATCGCCCTCGTCTTTTCCGTTATCGCTGCTTCAATCAGCTTCTCGTCCATATTCATGGTATCCGGACGGATATCCACAAACACCGGCACCGCCCCGCGCAGTACAAACGCGTTCGCCGTGGACACAAAGGTGTAGGAGGGCATAATCACCTCATCCCCCGGCTGTATGTCCAAAAGCAGCGCCGCAAGCTCCGTGGCATGGGTACAGGAGGTAGTCAGCAGACATTTTTTCGTCCCTGTTTTTTCCTCTATCCACCTGCTGCACTTTTTCGTAAACTCGCCGTCACCGCAGATTTTTTGGTTTTTCACAGCCTGTCCGATGTATTCTGCCTCTTTTCCCGTATAGGGTGGTACATTAAAATTAAATTTCATAAACCCTCTTTTCCGCCTCTACAGGCTTCCTCGTTATCTTCCGCTTTCACGTGCCTCTCTTTGCCGCTCTCCCACAGCCTAAGTGTCAAGCACAGCCATCAATACAATATCCCTAAACTGTCCGTCTATACACACATCATCCTTCAGATATGCCTCTCTTACAAATCCCGCCTTTTCATAGCTGGCAATCGCCTGCGCATTATCTGCAAACACCCGCAAAAACAGACGGTGCAGATGCAGCTCTGCAAAAGCATATTGTTTCATCAAAACCGCCGCCGCCGTCCCGTATCCCTTTCCTCTTGCCTCCGCCTCCCCGATAAAGATGCCGTACTCCCCTTTTTTGTGTACGGTATCAATATCACGGATGTAGACGCTTCCCAGCTTCCTGCCGCTCTTTTTTTCACATATTATCATCTGGACGACCCTGCCGGTACGCACCATGGTTTCCACCCACTTTTCATGAGACTGCCTTGTAAACAGCTCCTGATAAATAAATCTTGTGCGCACCGCCTCGCTGTTGCGCCAGCGGATAATATCCTCCGTATCCTCGCCGGTCATCGGGCGGAGATAAATATTTTCATCCTCATATCTGTCCATGCTTCACTCTTCCCAGACAAATTCACTGTCCCAGACATCCACGCCGCTATCCTGAAACACTTCCTTCAGGCGCTCCCGCAGATGCTGTTTTGTTACATTTTTCTTTAGGATAACCTGCAAAAATCCGCCGCCGCCGGCTCCCGCAATAAACCTGCCGGCTATCAAATCCTCACAAGCCCTGAATATCTGCTCAATACAGGTGTTGGTACACCCCTCGTCAAGCTGCTTCGACAACTCCCAGTGCTGTTCAAACAGCTTTGCCACCTCTTCTATATTGCCTCTTTCCAGCTCGAAACGCATAAGCGCTGCCATCTTATGCATAAGGTACAGCGCATTTACAGTCTCGCGCCGTCCGCCGATATAGCTGCTCATCACATCCCGAAGCAGATTGCGCGCCAGCCGCCGCTGCCCCGTATATATCAATGCAAATCGCTCCTGCAGCTCCTTTGCCGTTTCTTTTCCTATCTCCACCTGCCGTACTTTGATATTCTGCGAAAGTCCCGGCTGCGTCGTAATAAACTTGACGCCGCCATGCAGACCCCCGACCTGGTCCTGCCACCCGCCTCCCGTACTCATAAGCTGCTCCATATAAAGCACCATCTGATACAGCGTCTCGTCTGAAACTTCCTCTCCCATGATTTCATATAAAGCTTTGCCACATGCCGCCGCCAATATACTGCTGGTGCCCAGACCGGAGCCCTTCGGAATCCCCACCACCTGCGTGGAAAGGAACAAGCCGCCGCCCATTTTCTTTAAAATATCCTGCAGCGTAACCTTTTCTCCTTCCGGTAAACTTTCAGGGACAATGCCGCAGGCAATCAACGCCGCCTTGTGCGGGGCAAACGCATCATAGGGATTGCTGCAGTCGCAAATCTCTTTCAGCGTGTTCAGCTCTCCAAACGCGCCGATATCCTCGCTCGCCACCTCGATTTTAAGCGCCTTGATTTTCCGCGCCGTAACCTGTACCGGAAGCACGCCGTTTAACCGGAGAGCGGCATTCACCACCGTACCGCCCTGTTCCAGACAGTGAGGCGGCGTATCCGTCCATCCGCCCGCCCAGTTGACACGGACCGGAAGCTCCACATGCACCTCTTCCTTCCGAAACTGCAGTGCTTTATGCACGGCAATGCCATTGTTTTCATACACAGCCTTGCGAATCACGGCAAAACATGCTTTCTCATAGCTTTCATAGGAACGCCCCCGCTTCTTCGCCTCTCCTGCAAGCGCATTGTAGATGCGGACGGAAGTGCTAAAGTCTGTTATTTCTGCCATAGCTGCCATCTGCTTTTCCTGTTCCTCGTTTATGCCCCGCTTCCCGAACACCGCCATTGCCGACTGCCAGGGATACCTCTGCGCCAGCAGAAGAACCGACCTGTACACCGCAATCTGCTCCGCAAGCTCCAGAACGCCTCTGACGGCATAGCGGACATCCGCCTGCCTGAAGCTTTCGCTCAGACTGACCTTTTCCTGCGCAAGCCACCACTCCTTCTCCTCCACCGAGGCAATCCCCTTCATCATGCGGTATGTGGCAAGCGCCGCCGGCACCGCCTCGTCCATTGTTTGACAAACAGGATAAACGGGTGCCTCCCAAAAGGCTGTTTCTTCTCCTAAAAGCGACAAAATATTGCCGCTCATCATTGTACCGATTTTATCTTTCGGGTTATTCTCCACATCATAAATACGCACTACAAAGCGTCCGTCCAAAAGACGCGCGCCTGTCAGTACCACGCCGGCAGGAATCACTACTTTTTCTTTTCCCGTATAACGGATATTGCTGATGATGCTTCCGCGCCCAATCCGCATACCGGACTGCAGCACGGAATTTTCTATATACACCTTGTCGTCCGTAAAGATGCCCTGTCCCATAATGGAATTGTAAACAGAAAGCCCTCCCTGTCCCTCTCTTGTGCCCACCTGCCTTTTCCAGCCTAAAAAAGCATACGCCTCCAAATCCTCAGTCATCAGGCATAACAGCTCCTTGGTCGTTCCAAAATGGATAAATTCCGCAGGCGTCAGACTGAGCAGGCGCATGGAAAATCCGGAAATCGCCTCCCAGATTGCCTCGCGGCAATATAAAAGCTCCGCGCACAAAGCGCCTTCTCCCGCCTCCTGCATATAAGCCGCCTTGTCCGCTTCCTTCGCAAGGGGATAAAGAAAATCCCCATAAAAACTAATACGCGCTTTTTCATTGACAAAGCGTGCAAACTTTTCTTCATCCGTTACGCCGTCCGTGCTGATAAGACCATACAAAGCCTTCATCAGCTTTACATCAAGCGCCACCGCCCCCGTGTCCAAATCCACACAGCCTTTTTCATTGACTGCGCCATAGGAAGCAAGCACCTCTTCACCCTGTTTATGCAGAAATCTTCCTACATAATCGGCGCCGTCATTTAAAAAAACCCCATGCCTTGTCCCAAGGCTTGCCGGCTCCTTGATGGAAAGCGCCGCCGCCCCCATAAAAGTAAAATCTATCTGCAATGGATTGAACAGCAGCAGCACGTCTCCCGAAAGCACCAGCATGCCTTCTTTCAGTCTGCCGGCAACGCCCGCCATGCTAATCACAAATTCATCAAACAGCGTGGAATTTCTGCCGTCCGGCAATTCCCTCGGCACCGGGGAAAAGATTTTGCCGCATATGCTGTACTGGGGAATCCGCTTGCTGTCTCCGCCGGAATGTATCACCAGAATCCGTTTCCCCGAAAAACTGCCGCTTCCCATATCATCAGCCAGATAACGCAGTACATTCAGCGTGGCGCCGCCGCTTCCCACGCGCTTGCCGTCGGGGTCCGCCAGCACAACATATTTCGTGCTCTCCGGCAGATATCCGGCACTGCCCCTGTACGCTATCTGCATCCGGTAGCTCTCCGCCTGCGCCTCATTGGAAGCAGTCAGAATCACATAGTCCCACCGGATACAGGCGCCTCCTGACAGACTCTTTTCATACATTTCCCAACAATCCTGATAGCTCTGTTGCAAAAATAACTGCTGCATCGCTTCTCCCTTCCTACTGCGGCAAAAGCCTAATTACAGCAATTATACCATTATCTGCCTCAAAAGTCATCCCTCTTTGTGTCTGATTCTATAACTGATTCCCCGCTCCAAATCGATGGTATGCAGACTGACCCTGTTCTTCCTGCTGCCCACGCCGGTATAAATGTCAACCAGGCAGGCAACTCCCTTTACCTGTCCGCCACCCAGAGAAATCGCCGTGTGCAGCCTGTCCAGCTCACAGGACATATGCAGCACATCCCGCACAATAATATAGTCCCAGTCCGCCCGAAACCTGCCGTTTGTCTCTTCTTCGCATTTCACTTGTGCACCGAGAAACACCGCCAATGCTTTTGCAATGGGAACGGCAGGCGGGTTGTCCGGCACAAAACAAAGCTTGTCCCTGTTTTCTCCGAACGGACTTGCCATCCCTTCCTCCAAAAGCTTCATGGCAAGCCTGTAGAAGAAATAGTACAGGCAGGTTTCCCCATCCCGCAAAAGCCTGTCTATCTGAAAAGTCTTTCCTCTCGGGCTTTCTTCCATCAAAATCAGCAGATTATCCATATGAATATCATGAATTGCCTTCTCGCACAAAACCGCCTGATGCACATCCCGCTTTCCCTGCAGCCCGGGAACCTCGCAAAACCATCCGCCGCCTTCCGCCTGCTCCCTCTGCACGGCAATCCCTTTTTGTCCCAGCCCCTTCTCCAGAACAATTCCGGTTTCTTCCACAAGGTTCATCAAATACACCGTATTCTGCCTGCTGTGCAAAAGCTCCAGCGTCTTTTGCATATCCTGCTCACCGTCATTTTGGTGCCTTAAAATTCCTTCAAAGTCTATGAACAGCCTTTCATTTCTGATATCTGTATCCGCAATCCTCTGCATAACGCCCGCCGTTACCTGTCCCTCCTGCCAGGCGGGGTCCGTCCCCTCCCATATGCCGCCTTCAGCATACCTAATCGCCTGCTCCCCATGCAGGTTCACATAATAGTCCGCATTTGAGTTCATCAATGAATATAACATTTACACTCCTCCTCTTACGTCCCGCAGACAAAATAAAACAGCATAATTTTAGAAATTTTGGAAACTCCTTTGCTTCCTGCAAGCTGTTATCCAATCTTTCTAAAATGTATGCTGTTCAGCCTGTCGATTTTATTTTTCGACATTTTATCACAATTTTTCGTTAAAAACGAAATTTACTACACAATCGTAGAAATTTTTTGTCATATACGGCTTCATTCCGCTTTCATTGCAGCAAGCAGTTCCCGTATTTCCTCCACGGAAAGCCACTCGCTGTTGTTGCCCGAACTGTAGGAAAAGCCCTCCGGCACCTTCTTACCGGTCGGAACTGTCTTTTTACGCTCACTCCACACCATCTGCGGGTAGATAATAAAGTGCTTGTCATACTCATAGGTATTGGGCGCATCCTCCACGGTCACCATGATTTCATGCAGCTTCTCGCCCTCACGGATTCCTACCTCCTTTGTCTTCATGCCGGGAGCCATCGCCTCCGCCAAATCCGTTATTTTAAAAGAAGGAATCTTGGAGATAAAGGTCTCTCCGCCCTTCGCCTCCGCAAGCGCCTTAATCACCAGCTCCACACCCTGCTGTAAGCTTATCCAGAAGCGGGTCATACGGTAATCCGTGACAGGAAGCTCCGTGCCGCCGTTTTTTAAGATGGATTCAAAGAGCGGAATCACGGAACCGCGGCTGCCAGCCACATTGCCGTAACGCACGATGGAAAAGCTTAAGTCCCTTGCCCCTGCATAGGCATTGGCTGCGATAAAAAGCTTGTCCGAAACCAGCTTGGTGCCGCCATACAGATTGACAGGGTTTACCGCCTTGTCCGTGGAAAGCGCCACTACCTTTTTTACATCGGTATCCAGACAGGCGTCAATCACATTCTGCGCGCCGTTGACATTGGTCTTAATCGCCTCCGCCGGATTGTACTCGCAGGCGGGAACCTGCTTTAAAGCCGCCGCATGGATGACATAATCGACACCGTCAAGCGCCCTTGTCAGCCTTTCTTTGTCCCTGACGTCACCGATAAAGAAGCGAAGCTTGTCAGCATAGGGCTTGAACTCGTTCTGCATAATGAACTGCTTGAATTCGTCGCGGGAATAGATAATGATTTTTTTGGGATTATAGTGCTCCAATACGTATCTTGTAAATGCCTTTCCAAAGGTGCCTGTGCCTCCGGTGACTAGGATTGCTTTGTCGTTTAACATGTTTGTACCGTGCCTTTCTTATAATATCTATTTGTTTTCCAGTGTATAGTATTTCCAATGAATTTGATTATAGCATTATCCTGTGGAAAAGTCATCTTTTTTCTGTACTGCACGGGCTTTTGCGTGGCGGTGTACCTTTCCGGCATCGCACGTTACAGATGGTTGTGAAACGTAGTGATTGTGCATGTGTCATTGTACATGTGTCATTGTGTTATTGCTTCATTTCGTATAGTGCAAATTTGTCGTTGGAAAAGGTTTCCTCGTAGTTATAGTCCTTCAGGAATTGTATTATCATCGCCAGTTTGGGGTCGCTTATGGTCGGCTGCGCCGGCGGGGTATCGCCGGTGGCTGCGCAGTCTTTATCTAAAATGACAACGGGCGGTACTTTTCCTTCTGTCAGTTCTTTCTTCACTTCTTGCATGGCGGTTTCCATGGAAGAAACGCTGTAGGAGGCGAGGTCGCTCCAAGGGTTGAAGGCGGAGGGCATTTCCAGATAGAAGCTGAGGGAGGGAATGTAGCCGTATAGGATGACTTCTCTGCCCTTTAGTTCTTTTTCGGATACGTAGGCGCTGATTTCGGTCAGCCAGCGTGCCCTTTCTTCGCTCATGCGGATTCCTTTTAGAACGGCGTTGTTTTCTGCGGACGCGGCAGTGCTTTTTACGCCGGTTGCTTCCGCAAAGACAAATTTTGCGCCAAAGCCAAGGCTTTGGAAAAGGAAAACGGCTGTAAACATAACGGCAAGCGCCTTAAGAGGCAAAGCCAGCGGGATTTTCCATTCTGTCCTGCTTTTGCACAGCCTGTAGATGTTCCACAGGACGTAGGGCGCTGCCAGAAAGAGATTGTTAAAGCTGGTAAAAAGTCCGTTGTTGCTGCCGATGGAGGTTAAAAGCACCGACAGAAAAATCAGTCCCGCCAGCAGCTTTTCTTTTTTCTCTGTCTTTTTTCCAAAAACCCGCACCAGACACAAAAAAAGGGTCAGGAGAAGGAACAGCGTTGCAGGCTTTTGCATGGAGCTGTATTCGTCAAAACGCAAATCACAGAAGCTGCTGTTGCCCTGCGCATCTTTTCTGGTATACAGCCACAGAGCGGCGCTGGCGGCAAAAACGCCGCAGGCAGCCCGCTTGACCCATTGCAAAGACTTCGGAAGTACCATGCAAAGGATAAGACCCGGGACCGCAAAACATAAAATCCGGTTCACCCAGTATAGATTCTCAATATATTCTGAAAACATTCTGTATAGCATGGAGGAAGCTTTATAATCCGTTGCCGTTTCCGTCATGGCAAACAAGCGCTTAATCCCCTCCACATAATTTGACAGTCCGTAGCGCAGGGATAAAAACCCCAGCCACGCCAAAGCAGCGCCAATATATCCCAACATGCAAAAACCCGTCTCCTGCAAGACCTTCTTCCGGCTCTTACGGCAGATAACGGCATACGCCCACACGCCTACTATCATGGCGGCTTCCGGCAGATTGGAAAAACGGACAAACACGTTGGTTCCCAGCATCATGCCTGCAAGCACCAGATAACGGCTCTTGTCCTGTGAAAGCCCCTCATACAAAAACAGCACGCCGGACAGAAATAAGACGTAAGTCAGATAGTTGTACAAAAGCGCCGTCGGACAGAAGCACAGGCTGACAGCCGCCAATTCTCCCACAAATACTATGCCCGCAGGCAGCTTGGCGCGCTTTGTCAGAAACTGATAGGACAAAACGGCAAGCAGGCTTGTAAACAGCCCTGTATACAAATTCATAAAAAGAAGCGTATGCCCGCCCGGGAGCAGTGTCAGAAAATGTCCCACGGCATTGGCTAAATACGTAGAAAAAAGCCACATGGAATCCATGTGCTCCAGTCCCATGTACCGGAAGTTGGCATAGTTGTAGCCCGTATCCCACAAATCCAGCCCCCAGTGAATATGGCGGAGCGGATACAGAAGCAGTATCAGCGGAAATATATACCTGCAGCATATTTGATAAAATCGGGATGCTTTCCACTTGTCCATGGTTAATTCCTTCTCTCCAATCACAAACCGTCTTTCATATCAGTTTTCTCACAAATGGTATCAGTTTTAAAAGCCACGTAACGAACAACCCTGCTCCAAAAATAAGCAGGCACCACAATAAGCTTGCCGGCAAAGGCAGAAATCCTTTTGTAAGACTATTCCAGGTTTCTCCGATACATATCCGAAAAACCGGTTCCAGCAAGTAAATGCCAAATGTTTTATCTCCCACAAAAAAAATTGCTTTTTGCAATCTATCCCCAAGAGGACGCCGTTCCAAACAATAGCGCACCTCACAAAAAACGGTTATGCAAACCACCGGAAGGAACACTCCCAAAAACTTTTCCGTATATTCACCCGTAACACAATACTCATAATACAACATACAACAGGTCGCAATGACACATGCAACGCTTGCGCTCCGGCATATTATCCTTACCTTCCTGCTGTCATAAAAATTTTCTGATGAACCAAAATAAAATCCTATTAAAAAAAAGAAAACAGAATCCTCCAACAATATAACATCCAAAGCCGGACTCATGGAATATCCCAGTAATATAAAGACCGCCGCCGGCAGGATACCTCTTAGCAAAAGTTTTAAGCCTATCAGATAATATATCGTGGTTTTAGACAAAATATTTGCTACTCCATGAAAAAACGGCAACATAAGCATCAGTCCGAGATAGGCATATAAAAACCAATACGTTCCGATGTCTCCCCGATAGACTGTTTTTACGTATTCCCTTATACTAAAGGACTCTTTTCGCGCTAAAATATCCACCGCATATGTAAGCAAGGAAGCGCCAGCAATAACCAACGCATACCGGACAATTCTTTTTTTCAAAATTTCCGAAAAGGATTCTTTTTTTCCCAAAAGCAAGTAGCCCGAAATCATAAAGTACAGCGGCACAGCCATTTTACACAGTACGGACAACAATAGGGACAGCGCATAATCAAGCTTATTGGTCGTTACCGCAAAAAGATAAAAACCTTTGGTATTCGTATGATTAAAAAGAACCCCCCAAATTGCAACGATTCTAAGCACCTCTAAGTACACTATATTTTTTCTTGCATAGTAAGTTTTCTGCATAAATCTTCATCCTCATTCGTAAACACTTTTTCAAATAATATACCTTTATACATAAACCTACACTTTTATTACAAACGTATCCAGCCATCCGCACAGTCTCCGGTAAACGCCTATATGGGAAAGCAGCAGGTGCAGTCCCCGAAACAGCAGGCTTCTTAACATATCCAGAACAATTCCGATGACAAAGACCACCACGGCGGCAAACAAGGCGTACAGCACCAGCATCACGCCATTGTCCGGCTTCCCGGCAACGGAATACAACCAGTTCTGCCACTCATACCGGATAGCTATATGCTCATGCCAAAGATATACCCCAAGCGTATACGGCGCAATCCGGCAGATAAGGCGGCTGAATGTCCCCTGCCTTATCCGCATATGGCAGAATACATAAAACAATGCAACTGCCACAAGCAGCGTCAGAATATGGTTGTAATGGTAGCTGACGGAAAGCATGTCACTCAGCTTACCTGCCCTGAGGTACACGAAACGCAGTGCAAAGGCAAGCACAAAAATACCCGCTCCAGCCGCCAGATAAGCAAGCAGGGAGCGCCATACATTTTTAAAAAAGGGAATGCCGTACAATCTGATATAAGCCGCTGCCAGAAACACGCACATATACCAGATACAGTCATATCCCTTCCTGTCCGTGGACAGCCCGATAGGAACGACAGACTTTATCATACAGACCGAACAAAGCAGCAGCGCCAGTACCACCCTAAACTGCTTTTGGGTCAGTCCTTTCACGCCCTTTGCCAACAGCGGCGCAAACAAATACATCATAAAATATGCCGTCATAAACCAGTAATGCTCCGTAGAAAGCGGCAGGCAGAGCGTCGCCAGATAATAAACGGAAAAGCCCCCCTCCGGCAGGCAGCCGAATGCGGCGGCAATCAACCCTATCCCAATGCTGTAAAACCAAATCTGCAAAAGAAGCTGCAAAAGCCGTTTTACCTTAAAGGAACTTTCTATCAGAAAATAACCGGAAAGCAGCATATAAACATTCAGCGAGCCAATCGCCAATGCCTCCAGCCCCCAAGCCACATACCCCATATGCGGCATGGAGGCTTGTGTCAGAGGCGTAAGCCAGCCGCCCTTTCCCAAAAAGTGCAGTACCACAATGAAAAGCATGGACACAATTCGCAGCAGCTCCAGATTTGCCATTCTTTCCTTGGGCGTAATATTCGGTTGTTTGGTAAGCGGCTGTTTTTTATCCATTCTTTCTTTTCACCTTTGCTGATTTTTGCTGCCACTTGCGGCGTTACGCCATATACTCCAAATACCACTGCTGAAACACAAAGTACGACCACATCAGCTTGGAATAATTGGCTCCGGTCGCCGGTCCTGCGTCGCCATGCTCCATATAAATATCAAGCATTTTGCAAACAAAGTCCACGTCAAAAATCCCCTGCCTTGTCAGGAAATCACGATTTGCCATATCCAGAAGCCGTTCCTTTAACGGTCCCCTCAGCCATTTGTCCAAGGGTACTCCAAAGCCAACCTTCGGTCTGTCTAACAGCTCCCTTGGAATATAATCGTAAGCAATATCCTTTAAAATTCTCTTTTTTACCTTCTTATCATATTTAAAGGAATGCGGCAGCCTGTAGGAGTACTCCATTATCTCCTTATCCAGAATCGGACAGCGGGATTCCAGAGAATATTTCATGGATGCCCTGTCTACCTTGCAGAGGATATCCCCCGGCAGATACGTATCCATATCCAAAAGCATCCTTCTCTCCTGCCAGTTCTTTTCCCCATAGGCGCTCTCCATATGGTACAGAATGGGAATCGCTTCCCCCTTCACCATGCCGTAAGCCGTCTCCAGATAGCTGCTTGCGCCAAACTGGGTTTTGGTCTCCTTCTCTCTGTTTGCCGCAATAATCCTTACCTTAAAGGGCATTTTCCGCAGCATATCCGCTTTTTTGACCAAAGGCAGGTTACATGTGCGGTAAGTGAGCTCTCCCAGAAAATCCAGCTTCTGCGCCTGCGCAACCTTGTCGTAAGCATTGTAACCGCAGAAAAATTCATCGCCGCCGTCACCGGAAAGCACCACCGTGACATCGCGCCTCGCCAACGCCGAGACTAACATGGTAGGAATCTGCGAGCTGTCCGCAAAAGGCTCGTCATAATAACGGGGGATACTATCCACCAGCTCAAACATCTCCTTCTCATCAATATACAGCTCCGTATGATTGGTTCCCAAATGCCTTGCAACCTCTTTTGCAAATTTAGCCTCGTTAAATTTCTCCTCGTTAAATCCAATGGAATATGTCCTGATTGGCTGCGCAGACTGGCTTTGGGCAACTGCTGTAATCAGGGAGGAATCGTAGCCGCCGCTTAAAAATGTCCCCAGCGGCACGTCTGCTATCATCCGCATGGAAACGGAACGGTTTAGCAGCTCCTTCAGCTCCGCCTTCGCCTGTGCGTAGTCCTTTATGGGATTGCTTTTGCAGGTTTGGTACACTTCTTTCAAATCCCAGTATTTCCATGTTTTTACGACCCCCGCCGAAAACTGCAGTATCGCGCCGGGCTCCAGCTTATATACATTTTCAAAAATAGTATCAGGTGCATTGATATACTGATGATACAGATAGCGGGAAACCACTTCCGTGCGAATCCTTTTTGTAAATGCCGGACATTCCATAATCGGCTTTAGCTCTGAGGCAAATACCAGATTGCCGTCTTCCAGCCAGTAGTAAAGCGGCTTTTTCCCGATTCTGTCCCGCATCAGATAAAGCGCGCCTGTTTTTCTGTCAAGCAGGGCAATCGCAAACATACCGTTAAACCTGTCCACACATTTGATGCCCCATTTCAAGTATGCGGCAAGAATGACCTCCGTATCGCAGGTAGAACAGAAGGAATACTCTCTAAGCTCTTCCTTAATCTCTTGAAAATTATAAATCTCTCCGTTATATACGACCGAAATCCGCTTGTCCTTTGAATGCATGGGCTGATGCCCCAATGCCGACAAATCCAGAATGGACAGCCTGCGCTGCGCCAGCCCGACCGTGTATCCGCCGGACATCGGATAAATCTCTTCCCCGCTGTCATCCGGTCCTCTGTGATACATGGTATCATTCATCTTTTTCAACGCTTCCAGCGTTATTGTATTTTTACTGACAAAACCACATATACCGCACATATCCGTCCTCCGGCTTTCTGCTATTTCCCTCTATTTTCCGCACAGCTCTTCTATATATGCCTTCCACTGGCGGCAAATTGCTTCCGTATTCGCTTCCTGTCCTATCAGACGGGCATTATCGCCCAGCCGCTCCGCCAGCTCCCTGTCCTCTATCAGGCGCAGGATTCCCGCCGCCATCGCTTCCGCATCCTTTATCGGCACCAGGAGCCCGTTTTCCCCGTCCCGTATTAAGGTCGCGGGACCGCCGCAGGGACAGTCCGTCGCCACGACAGGAAGCCCCAGCGCCATCGCTTCCATCAGTGCGTTCGGCAGCCCTTCCCAATCAGAAGAAAAAGCAAAAAGAGAGGCGTCCTCCAATTTTTTCTCCAGTTCGTCACTGGCTCCCAAAAGCAGAATCCACTCCCCCGCACGATGCTTCGCAATACTTTGCTCCAGCAGTTCTTTTGTGCCGTCCCCGGAGTCTCCGCCATAAATTTCTAATTTATAGTCAGGATGCTTCTCATGTACCTTTGCAAAAGCGTCTAACAGCATAAGCTGATTTTTAAAGTCTACCAGCCGCCCCGACTGTACCACCGCTTGTCTGCGCCGGGCTGGCTTTGGTCTGCCAATATACTTGTCATTGATGGGATTTAATATAATCCGCGATTTTTTCTGTATCTTAGGGGCAAAAAAATCTTTGGCGCCCTTTGTCTGAAACACATTGCCTGCCGCTCTTGGGTAAAGCAGCGGAATCAGAAGCTTGTCCCGCCTTGTGACATAGTGCAGGTATGGATTTGTCCGCACCGATACAATGACAGGCAGCTTCATAAACACCGTCGCCATCAGAGCCCTGTAATTTGCCTTCTGTGCAAAGGCAATCACAATATCCGGCTTTTCTTTTTTCAAAAAGGCACGCAGATTCCGGATACGGCAAAAAAACTGCCGCCTGCCCGACACCTTCTCCTGCTCTTTGGTAAGTCCCACGTGCACCCGCCTGATTCTCTTATCTATGGCAAACTCATTCTCCGCAGTCCATTCCGTCGCTATCAGAATCTCGTCGCCATCCTTTGCAAACTGATTGGCAAGCGTTGTCACCACCCGCTCCGCGCCGCCCTGCTCCAGACAATTTAAATGAAATACTATCTTACGCATATTGAACTCCGTGTGTATCGCAAGTTTCATTTACGATACTGTCTGTTTCTGTTTCGCAGCTAAATGCCGCATTCCTTCTTACTGCCGTAATCATTCTTACTTCCATAATAATCAAAATACCACTCGGCAAATTTGCCCAGCCCCTCTTCAATACCGGTACTCGGCTTAAAGTCAAAATCCCGCATAAGCTCCGTCACATCCGCATAGGTCTGATACACATCCCCGGGCTGCATGGGCAGATATTCCTTCTCTGCCTCCCTGCCAAGCGCCTTTTCCAGCGTCTCAATAAAGTACATCAGCTTCTCCGGCTGGTTGTTGCCGATATTATATACCTTATGCCGCACGCCGTCCGCAGCCGCCGCAGGCGGGTTACAGAGCATGTTGACAACTCCCGTTACAATATCATCCACATAAGTAAAATCCCTGTACATATCGCCATGGTTGAAAATCTTGATGGTCTCTCCCCGCAGAATTTTCTGCGTAAAAGAAAAATACGCCATATCCGGTCTGCCAAAAGGACCGTACACCGTAAAAAAGCGAAGCCCTGTCGCCGGAATATGATACAGATGGCTGTACGTATATGCCATCAGCTCATTGCTCTTCTTGGTAGCGGCATAAAGACTAATGGGCTTGTCTACTCTGTCCTCCACGGAGAAAGGCACTTCCTTCCTATTTCCGTATACAGAACTGGAAGAAGCATACACCAGATGCATGACCGGATAATGCCTGCACGCCTCCAGCACATTAAAAAATCCGATAATATTGCTGTCTATATATGCCTGCGGATTTTCTATAGAATAGCGAACCCCCGCCTGCGCGGCAAGATTCACCACAATATCCGGCTTCTCCTCCTCAAAAATGCGAAAAAGACCTTCCTTGTCCGCAATATCCTGCTTGTAGAAACGGTATGCAGGGTACTGCTTTAGGACTTCCAGCCTCGCTTCCTTCAACGATACCTCGTAATAATCATTCAGATTGTCAAGCCCCACCACTACGGCGCCTGCCTTTAAAAGCCGCTTCGAGAGATGGAATCCGATAAACCCTGCTCCGCCCGTCACCAGTATCTTTTTCCCAATGTCTAATTTATTAAAATCCGCCATAATTTCCTTTCTTCAGAACCTGACTGTCTGTCCTTATTATCCCCCTATTTTATAGTTCATGTTCTAAGTCTGTGCCGCTTTTTCCTCTTCCGGTAACGCACTATTTCATAAATCTGCAGTGCTTTACCTCCCTATGCTATAATATTCTACGCCTGCTTCCCGCATCGCCTTTTTATCATACAGATTTCTGCCGTCGTACACAAGGGGAATTTCCATGTTTTGAAGGAACTCTTCAGGAGAAATCGCTTTTATCTGCTGCCACTCCGTAAAAACAAAGCAGATATGAGCGCCTGCAAGCGCATCCGCCGGCTTCTCCACATAAGAAATGCTGCCCTTCCCATGCTGCCCTTTGGGATATTTCTTTTTAAAGTTTTCCGCCGCCACAGGGTCGTAAGCCACAAGCTCCGCGCCCTCCGCCAGCAAAAGCTCTACATTGTCAAGAGACGGCGCCTCCCGCAAATCATCCGTTCCGGGCTTAAAAGCCAGCCCGAGAACCGCGACGCGAAGTCCTGCAAAAGTAATCATTCTCTGACTTGCTTTCCGAAACAGTACAGTCTTCTGGGAAGCGTTGACCTCCACAGCCGCCTCCACCGTCCTAAGCTGATAACCGTGCTGCTTTGCAATATATTTCAGCGCCTTCGTATCCTTGGGGAAACAGCTTCCGCCGTAGCCAATGCCCGCCTTTAAGAAATTGGCGCCAATCCGCGCGTCATAGCTCATCCCCTTCGCCACATCCTCAATATCCGCACCCACCAGCTCGCAGAGGTTGGCAATATCGTTCATATAAGATATCTTCAACGCCAAAAAATCATTGGAAGCATATTTTATCATCTCCGCAGAACGCCTGTTGACCGCCACAATCGGTCTCTCAAAAGGCGCGTAAATCTGCCGCAGCATGTTCTCCGCCCATTCGCTCTCCGTGCCGATGATGATGCGCGCCGCCTCCATAGTATCATGTACCGCAGAGCCCTGCGCCAGAAATTCCGGGTTGGACGCCACCTCCACCTTCACGTCATGCTTTAAGAAATCCTTGATAAACTGCTCCACCCTGTCGTTAGTGCCCACCGGAACCGTGGATTTTACCACCACGAGACAGTCCTTCTCCAGATTTTCCGCAATCTGTCTGGACACCGCTGCAATATAGCTGAGATTCGCGCTGCCGTCCGGCTGCTCCGGCGTGCCGACGCCGATAAAGATGGCATCGGGATTCCTGTAAGCTTCTCTGTAATTTGTAGTATAGTGGAGCCTGCCTGCGGCATAGTTGCGCCGCATAAGCTCCTCTAAATCCGCCTCGTAAATCGGCGACACACCGCTCTCCATCAGTTTTACTTTCTTTTCGTCCACATCCACGCAGGTCACATCATGCCCTTTTTCCGCAAAGCAGACGCCCGCCACCAGTCCCACATATCCGGTTCCCGCCACTGTCAGTTTCATCTTGATTGTTCCTTTCATTTTTTTAATACCTTGCCACCTGTGAAAAAAGCCGATACCAGTATATCACGCCAAACAAAAGGTGTCCGGCAAACAGCAAAATCCCCCCGTACACCGTAACCTTTTTCCTTATCGTACCATATCCCTCCGAATCATACAATTCCACAATAAAATAATACAGCATAACGCACCACACGATAAACGCTGAAAGCAGCCCTGCCCATGTGAAATTTGCCTGTCCAAATGCGCTTCCTTCTTCATAAAGCAGAACCGCTTCCAGCCACGCTGCCGCCTCATAGCACAGCATTACCTGAATCTCTTCCTTTCGTATCAGCTTTTTAAAGTTTAACACAAAAACAAAAAGCGGAAACGCAAAGCTTAAAAGAAAAGAAACAAACAGGCTTGGTGTCCACTGATACAGTACCGTTCCCCAGCCGATACGGATTTTCGACTCGGGGCGTATATAATCCGTGTTAAAAAAGGTTGCCAACGACTGCAATAATAATACTGCCACTGCCGGTACACAGGCGGCACACAACTTCACATAAAATTTAAAAGGAAACCGCTTCCTCTCAAGAAAGAGCCTTAAAACAATAAAAATGCCCAGCCCCGGAATAAACCCCTGCAGAAAAGAAGGCTTAGCCAGTGCAGACAGTACCAAAGCCGCACTCAGCAGCAGATATGGCAGCAGCTTCCTGTTTTTTTCTTCCTTTTTGTGCAGCAGCCATACCACCAAGCCAAAGCTGGCTACCGCAAATCCCTTTACTGCAATGTTAGTCGGATTATGCCATACGTTTGGCGCCGTCTGCCCCAGATAATAGTTACTATTAAACCACGGCGCGTACAGCGGATTTATAAGAAATAAGCTTACCGCCCAGAATACGATTTTATCTTTTTGCAGCTTATGCGCATGCGTTGCTTTCCATATGCCGAGCACCGATACATAGGCAAAGCCGTTAAACAGGGCTGTCACAAGCGCCGCTGCTTTGCATAGATTGACCGCCAGCACGCTTTCACAAAACTTTACGCCAAAATGCCACAGCGGATACGCAATGGTATTTCTGAAATATTCTCCCAGCCTGCCCCACTCTATCATTGACGCCCAGTCAGCGTGAGTGGAATAATCATTGCTCGGCATATTCTGCTCTGCAAGCGCAACTCCATATGTTATCAAAAAAACTACCGCAAAACCAATCATTGCCTTTTTTAAGAAATCCGCATTTTCTCTCCACTCTACTTCCTTAACTCCCATACATGCACCTCTCCGTAATCTGCAATCAGTATCCCCCTGCTTTCACAAAGCAAATCAATGGTGTCGTCCTTACTTGTGTACAAATACTTTGACTGTAGTTCTTCAAAATGTTCCAGCACATATTCCCTTGTGCATAAATTGATTCCGATTCCCGACGGCAGCGCATACAAACCCTGCCACCAGACATAACCCGAGTCGTCTGTAAACACCCATATCAATGTGTTATCCCAGCAGTCGCCTTCCTCTGCAACTTTCATGGAGCTCTCCAACTGCGCTTTCCCTTCTGCAATCTCCATTTCCAAACTGTCGTTTTTCTCTACACAGGGATAATACTGTACCTGTATAAAAAAAATCCAGCTTAATGCCGCCAGCATAACGGGAATGGTTTTTCTTTCCTTCTTCCAGCCGATAATAAAAATACCCAGCACAATTAATTCCCCAAAGTGCTTGCCGCTCGCAGAGATTTCAAATACCACTGCCGCCGCACAATAAGTGAGAAACATAAAGCAGACGGCTATGCCGGTTATGATTGCCATATCCCGCCTTTTTTCTTTTATATCCTGCCGCAGGTTAAAAAGCAGGCAGCCCATTACCGGCAGGAGCGCCGCGCACTGTGCTCCTGCAAGCGAGGACCCCATTACGCCTCCCCTGACATATGTAAGATACTCTCCAAAAGCTTTCATAAATGTGGAAAACAGCGCCCGTACCGCGCCAAGCGGATTTGAAAAGAGCATTGACGTCCATGAGAAGTCAAGCAAATCCGTAAAGAAAGGGGCGCACATATTTTGGTTAATCCACATATATATTCCCCCTGTCATCAAGAAAGTCAAAGAAACCGCCACAATGCCATATCCTTTTTTCTTGCTTCTTTTTATCAGCTCAAAGCCCGGCAGCAGCAGCAAAATAATATAATATGGACGCATCCACGTAAGCAGCGCCGCAATGACAAACGAAATTCCTGTTTTTATCTTCCAAAGCTTCTGCGCCCTGTGCAGATTTACAGTTAACCCGCAAAGCAGGATAATCAGCGCATAACACGCAATCTCCGGCAGCGTCAGCAGTGCGTACCAGCTAATAAAGGCAGTAGCGGCATACAGGGAAAGAATAAAAAGCGCCTGCCTGACATCCGGCTTTACCAGAATGTAAAAGCTCCCCATAGCCAGCATGAGCAGTACAATATTGTATACAATCGCCGAACCTGCTCCCCATCCAAACAAGCTGCCCAGAATACTCCAAGGCAGCAGCAGAACCGGACTCCACGTAGAAAAAGTCCCCACAGCAGCATGGCTTTCATTATAACCGAAATACCCAGCCGGCATCCCGTCCCTGACAACGCCCTCTACCATTTTCTGATATATGACTTCATCATTTCCGGCAATGCCAAAAGGTGTAAGCTTCGTCAGGCTGACGCCCTGCGTCTGGCACAAAAGCGCGCAGCATATAAGCGGCATCAGAAAGAACGCCAAAAAAAGCCCTGTCTGCTTCCCATATTTTTTCCATATGCCTGCAAGGTATTCCTTTTTCAATGCCATTTCTCTCTTCCTCATTGCCCTTTCACAGCCTGTCCGCTTCGCCTGTCTATTCTTCCAGCGCCTCGCAAATGCTCTTTGCCATATAATCAATCATCTCGTCCGTCATGCCGGGGTAGACGCCGACCCAGAAAGTATCCTTCATAATCCTGTCCGTGTTTTCCAGACCGCCTGCAATCCGGTAGCCTTCTCCGCTCTTCCGCATACTGTCAAAACAAGGATGCTTTGTCAGATTGCCCGCAAACAACATTCTTGTCTGCACGCCTTTTGCCTCTATAAACTGTACCACTTTATTTCTGTCCACGCCTTCCCTGCAGGTAATCAGGAAGCCAAACCAGCTTGGGCGGGCATTCTTTGCCGCCTCCGGCAGAATCAGCTTATCGGACACCGCCTGAAGCTTTTCCATAAGCCTTGCAAAATTATGCCGCCTGCGCTCCACAAAGGAAGGGAATTTTGCAAGCTGCGCACAGCCCACCGCCGCCTGCATATCCGTCGCCTTCAAATTATATCCGAAATGGGAATATACGTATTTGTGGTCGTAGCCCGCCGGCAGTTCCCCATACTGCCCGTCAAACCTGTGTCCGCACAGATTGTCTCTGCCGGAAGGACATACGCAGTCCCTTCCCCAATCCCTGAAGGAACGGATAATCTTGTGAAGCAGGGCATTGTCCGTATACACGGCGCCCCCCTCCCCCATCGTCATATGATGGGGCGGATAAAAGCTGGAAGTACCGATATCGCCAATGGTGCCTGTCAGCTTCTCGATACCGTCAATCGTATATGCAGAGCCCAAGGCATCGCAATTGTCCTCCACAAGCCACAACCCATGCCGGTCACAGAAGCCCTTCACGGCTTCTAAGTCAAAGGGATTTCCCAGCGTATGCGCTATCATGACCGCCTTGGTTTTAGGTGACAGCGCCTCCTCGAGCCGGCTGACGTCAATATTGTACTGCGGTATCGTTACATCCACAAACACGGGAACGGCGCCGAACTGAATCACCGGTGCCACCGTCGTGGGAAAGCCTGCCGCCACCGTAATCACTTCATCGCCGCGCAAAATGGCGCGTTCTCCCAAAAGGGGCGACGTCAATGCCATAAATGCAATCAAATTGGCGGAAGAACCCGAATTGACGAGCGAGCAGAATTTTATGCCCAGATACGCCGCAAACTTCTTTTCAAATTCTTCCGTATATCTGCCCGCCGTCAGCCAGAATTCCAGCGAACTGTCCACAAGATTCATCATCTCCTGTTTGTCATATACACGGGAAGCATACGGAATTCTGTCTCCCTGTACAAATGCCTTCTTTGTATGATATTTTTCACAGTAAGCTCCTACCGCCTTCAGTATTTCTTCCCTTGCCTGCGCTTCCGATAACCCTTCAAACATAGTTTTATCCTTTCTGCCCTGCTTTCTCCTGATATTCCCTGATTTGCTTTATCATGGCTGCCTTTGCGCCCTCTCCCGTGCGGAACTCCTTCTGCCACTCCACAATTTTTGCAATGGCATCATACGCGCTCCAAAGAGGCTTCCAGCCAAACGTATTCTTTATTTTTGCACAATCCAGCTTTAAAATCCCTGCCTCGTGCGGGCCGCCGTCATGCCTGTTTACCCAGCCTGCTTCCACGCCCATTATATCCTTCCACGCCTCACAGAAAGCATCCACCAGCTTCCCCGTGGTAAGACAGTCCGCCTCCTCAGGACCAATATTATAGCTTCCCTCTATCTGCCTGTCTTCATACTGCCTTGCCGCTATCATCAGATAGGCGGCAACCGGCTCCAAAACATGCTGATAAGGACGGATAGAGTGGGGATTGCGCACCACAATTTCCTTTCCGGCTTCCGCCGCCCTGATGCAGTCCGGTATAATGCGGTCACGGGCAAAGTCGCCGCCCCCTATCACATTACCTGCCCTGACAGTGGTAATGGCAATGTCTCTGCCGGTAAAGAAGGAATTCCTATATCCCGATGTCACCAGCTCAGAGCATGATTTGGAATTAGAGTATGGGTCAAACCCGTTCAGCTCTTCATTTTCCCTGTAGCCCCATTCCCATTCCCTGTTACGGTATACCTTGTCCGTTGTAACATTGAGAAAGGAACGTACTGAATCCGTTCTGCGCACACAATCCAGAACATTCACCGTTCCCATCACATTGACGTCATAAGTATAAACAGGGGCTTCATAAGAAGTTCGCACCAAAGGCTGCGCCGCCATGTGTATGACGATTTCCGGCTCTATCCGCTCAAAGATTTTTTGCAGATTTTCCAAGTCGCGGATATCGCCATAGATAGAATCTACGCCATTCTCAAGCCCAGCCAGTTCAAATAAGCCTCCTTTCTCCGGCTCCAGCGCATACCCGCATACAGAAGCGCCTGCCTCCAAAAGCATCTGGCACATCCAGCTTCCTTTAAAGCCTGTGTGTCCGGTAATCAGCACCCTCTTGTTTTTATAAAACTCCAATGTCTGTTGACTCATCTAAAGCCCTTCTCCTTCATTTATAAAAACAGGGTACGTCACCTACCGCACCCCGTCTTCTTTCATAGAAATTTCTTTTCTTGCTAAAACGCAGCATCCTGTTTTTTGTTAATACCGTCTTTTTCTGAAAACGTCTCATTATATTTCTTTAACAGGAATTGCCACCCTTACGCAGTTCAGTCTATCACACACGTTATTAAATTGCAAGAATTAAAAGTTAATCCGTTCCTCCTCAATCACCAGCGGGCGGTTCATCACGCGCTGGTTGATGCTGAGAATATACTCTCCTATCAGCCCCAAAAATAAAAGCTGTACTGCTCCCAAAAAGAACATGCCAATCAATATGGGAGCCGTCCCCATGACAAAGGTATCCCAGTAAATGATTTTCAGCACAAAATATACCAGCGCCACCACCACGCTGAAAACTGCTATAAAAAATCCGATAAACGTAGCAAGCCGTAAACCCACTTTCGTATACGACGTAAAACTCAGCATGGCAATATCGTAAAGGGAGTAAAAATTATTTTTTGTCTTTCCGGCTCTCCGCCGCTGCTGCTCATAAGGGATTTCTTTTCTCTGAAAGCCCAGCTCCGCCACAATTCCACGCAAAAACGGAGTCGGGTCCTTCAAATCCCTCATCACCTGTATAAACGATTTGTCATACAACCCAAAACCTGTAAAATGCTCTATCTGCTCCACCTCGGAAAACTTCTTAATCAGCTTATAGTAGCAGGTTCTGAAAAAGCGTACCAGTTTGTTCTCCCTGCTGGCTGTTTTTATGGCGCTGACTATTTTATACCCCTTCTCCCATTCCGCAAGCAGCTTCGGTATCATTTCCACCGGGTCCTGAAAATCAGCGCACATCATAATTGCACAGTCGCCCGTTGTCTGCTGCAGTCCATAATAAGGCGAATTGTTCTGTCCAAAATTTTTGGCATTTAAAATTGCCTTTATTTTTTTATTTGCGCCGCACATCTTGCGCAGTTTTTCCCTTGTTCCATCCTTGGAATGATTGTCTATAAAGATAATCTCATAGTCATACTGGGGCAGCTTATCAAACTCCCCAATGATGGCACAGCTTAACGGCTCCACATTCTCAATTTCATTGTACGTAGGAATCAACAGGCTTACCTTCTTCATCATATTCTCCTCTTTTATGTGCAATCATGTCTGCAATTCCCTCCGCAAAAGAAATTTGCGGCTTGTAACGGATATCCTGCACCAATTCGGCAACGTCTGCCTGCAAACCATATACGCTCCCGCCTGCTTCGCTCTCAGCAAACTTACACTCCGCCCCTTCCCCGAATGCGTCCTGCAGCTCTTTGATAAATTCCTTAAGCGGACGGGATTCTCCGCTTGCAACACAGTATATTTTACTTGCTTCGCACTTTTCACCCAGCAGGTAAAAAATCTTTCCCGCGTCCTTCTCGTGCAGATAATCCCACGGTTGGGCAGCCGCGGAAAAATATGCCGCCTCTCCCTTTATAAACTGTTTTATGGCATAATCCAGCATAGTATCCGCATTGTCGTTTCTCCCGTAGACACTGAACACTCTCGCCCATACATGTGTCATACGGTAACTGTCGCAGAGCTTCCGGCTTAGTTTCCCAGCCGCATATTTGGCAATGCCGTAAGCTATCTGCGGATGCACTTTTGTATCAGGCGAAATGATACCCTCTACAGGTCCGTACTCCGCCTGCGACCCGGCGCCAATAAAGCAGCGGCAGCCCGCCCGCCTCGCCAGTTCTACCGCGTCAAGCGTATACCTTATGTTTTTCTCCTGCAGCACGGGATTGTCTCTGGATTCTTTTGCGGTATGTCCCCATGCCAGATGATAAAATACATCGTATCCTTCCACATCCGTGAGAAACGCCAGCTCTTCCAGACTGCAGTCCCTGACTGTCAGTAAGTCCGACTGGGGAAGCCTGTCCCTATGCGCGGAAGCTTTTCTGACAAGCGCCAGCACCTCCACATGGTTCTTCAGGCATTCCTCCACCAATGCTGCGCCAATCATGCTGGCTGCGCCGGTTATGATTACTCTTTCCACTGCTGTTTTACCCTCACTGTTGTTCAGCCACCATATTTCGCTTCACTTCTTCCGCCGGCAGATAAGGGAACATGTCTTCGTAGTTTCTTGCCACCAGCCTGCCGTCCGGCATCTTATCCGATGCAATCCGCGGCACCAAAAGCTGCCAGTCCGGCGTCATCACCTCGCAGATAACCGCGCCCTCATACGCCAGTACCTCCCGCAGCTTCTCTTCCACTTCCGCGGCACGTTCAATCCTGACGCCCTTGATACCATACGCTTTTGCTATTTCCATGGAATCGGGACACCATACGCCGGTCTCGGGGCTCTCTCCCACAAGCCTGTCTTCCATAAAATTATGCTGGGTATGCCGTATCAACAGGTAGCCATTATTATTCAGAATAAATACTTTGATTGGCAGCTTATTGTGCTTTATCGTTGCAAACTCCTGCAGGTTCATCTGCAGGCTGCCGTCTCCGGTTATGACCAGTGTCTCCCTTTTTTCGTTCGCCATGCAGGCGCCAATGCCCGCGCACCAGTACCCCATTGAGGAAAGCCCTCCTGTCGTCAGGTACTTCTGTCCTTTTTTTACCTTCCAGGTCTGGCAGGCAACATGGAAGCAGGAGCCTGTGTCAACCAGCACCGCCGCATCTGCCGATGCGCACCGGGACAGCTTATCAATAAAATAATAGGAATTGACCGGACACTGCTCTTTGTATTCAGGCTGCACCACCGGATAATCCGCTTTCCAGCGATTGCAAAGCTTTATCCACTCCCCGTAATCAGGAAGCGTATGCGCCTCCCTCTCCTGCTCCAGCGCTGTTAAAAAGTCTTTACAGTCAAGCCTTGCCTTATAGTCGATGGCAACCCCCGGTTTGTCCAGCTCCTTCTGGTCGATATCAACTACATAAATATACGCGTTTTTACCAAACATTTTAGGGCTGTGACCCACCAGAGAGGATGCCAGCCTGCATCCCACGGAAATAATCAAATCTGCGTTTTGGATGGCAAAATTGGCAGCTCTTTCTCCGTAGTTGCCGGGACGTCCCACATACAGGTCGTTATCGGATTCTATCAGGTCAATTCCCAGCCTTGCCGTGATAACCGGAACCCGCACCTTATTTACATAATCATAAAACGCTTTTCTGGCGCCTGCAAGACTAACCCCCTGCCCTGCAAGAAAAACCGGTCTTTTCGCCTTTTCCAGCAGCTTATATGCCTGCTTTACCGCCTGCCGCAGGGAGACTCTGCCCTCCGCCTCTTTTTCCGGTACAAACTTTTCCATATACTGTAAGTCAACTTGCGTATTCTGTATATCCAGCGGCACATCCAGCCACACGGGACCGGGACGTCCCGTCGTCGCCTCATAATACGCCTTCTCCAGATAGTATTCCGTCTTCTGCGGGTCGTCTATGGTAATAAAATACTTCGTCACATTTTCCACCAGCGGTTTGATATTAATACCCTGCACGCCGTACTGGCGAATTCGCGTTTCCTCCTGGTACTGCACAAAGGACAACGCTGCCTGTCCCGATATCACAATCATAGGTGCGGAGTCCGTATAACCGCCCACCACGCCGTTCATGGCATTGACGCTTCCCGGACCTGCCGTCACCAGCGCAATGGCAGGCTTGTTTTTCATCCTTCCATATGCATCCGCAGACATCGCGGCACTCTGCTCGTGATGCGTACAGATAATGTTGTATTTTCCGCTTTTTCCCACGGCGTCATTCAGCCACATTGCCTGCCCGCCGGTCACCATAAATACCGTGTCAATTCCTTTTTTCGCAAAAAAATCAAAAATAAATTCTGAAACGTTCATATGTCTTCCTTTCCCTGTTACAGTAGTGATTCCAACTGGTAATTAATATTGCTGCCTGCCGGTCTTCCCAGCTTTTCCGCAATTTCTACTATCATATCCTCCTGACCGCCAACGGCTTTCCTTCTGCCCAGCTCCTTAAAAATGTCTCTGGCATCCACGTGAAACTCCTTTGCCGCTTTCTGTACATGTATCTTGAACGCGGAAAATACGCCTGCCTGTCCGGATACAATGCTTAAGGGCTCCTGCCCCATATCTCTGTCCATAATCTGCGGCATGATGTCCTCGCTTGCATCCAGCATGCGGTAAAAGTCGATTCCTGTCTTGACGCCGCATTTTTCCAGCAGTGCAACCAGACTCTCTATCTGACAGTTGCCGGCGCCGGCGCCAAAGCCGCGGAGCGTGCCGTCTATAATGGAGGCGCCCTCCTGATATGCCGTATAGGAATTTGCCACCGCCATACCCATGTTGTTGTGAGCGTGAAAGCCTACCCGTATATGAAGGGAATCATACAGCGTACCAATGGCTCTTTTTACCATTTCCGGAGTGGATGCGCCTGCAGAATCCATCAATATCACGCCGTCAGCCCCATAAGACTGCAGCTTCTGCGCCTCCTCTAAAAGCTTTTCGGCGGATGCCATGTGATACATCATCATGGCGCCGTACGCCTCTTTTCCCGCCTTCTTCAAAAATTCTATATGCTGCCTTGTGGTATCCGTTTCCGTGCAGTGGCAGCCGATTGTAAAGACCTCCACTCCCTCCGCGATTGCCGGCTCCAGATTGTCCTTTATCGTTCCAAACCCCGGTATCATATAGGCGCCCAGTCTGGTCTTTTCCAGACTTTTTCTGGCTGTATGCAGCATTTCCCGCTCCGGTACCGCGGCAATGCCAACCTGCAGGGAGGAGGCTCCCAGACCATTGCCATGCCCCACAATAATCGTGTAGACACCGGTGCCGTCCATTGCAAGGCAGTAATCCTCTATATGCTCTTTTTTTATCTGATGCTTTACCGCATGATTCCCGTCTCGCAATGTGGAATCAAAGATTAATAGTTTACTCACCCTTATCCCCCAGAATCTTCATTCTTGCATAATTTTCTGCTATTTCAACAGCCGCGCAGGTAATAATGTCCAGATTACCCGCATATTTCGGCAGGTAATCTCCCAGTCCGACCACCTGCAGCGACGTGGTTACCCGTCCGTTTTCATACACCGGTTCCATCACAATCCGGTAGCCGGGCACGTATCTCCGTATTTTTGCCGCCATTTCATCGACGCTTCTGCGTATGGCTTCCATATCCGGTTTGTCAATCAGCGCATACACCGTATTATGCATGGTGATGGGAGGCTGCGCCGGATTCAGCACAATAATTGCCTTTGTGTCCTTGATGCCGGTAAACTCCGACAGGGATTCCCTCGTCGCCTGCGTAAATTCATCAATATTATTTCTCGTCCCCGCGCCGGCCGACTTAGAAGCGATTGTCGCCACAATTTCGATATACTTTACATCCGGATGTATCCGGCTGATTGCATAAGCAATCGGCGCCGTCGCCTGTCCGCCGCAGGTAATCAGATTGACGTTGTCCTCATCCATACATTCCTGCATGTTTAAGACAGGCACGCACATTTTACCTACATGCGCCGGCGTTAAATCTATCGCAAATTTTCCCAGTCTTTTGAGAATGGGCGCATTCACAAAATGTACGCTTGCAGAAGTCGCATCAAACACAATATCACATATCTCCGGATTCTCCTCAATCGCGCGGATAGAATCCGTGGAGGTAAGCACTCCCATTTCCTTTGCCAGCTTTATCCCTGCCGAATCCGGATTGCGCCCCGTAAAAATACCGCACTCTAAAAATGGGGAGCGCTGCAGCTTTAACAGCAGGTCCGTTCCGATGTTTCCCGTTCCGATAATACCTGCTTTCACCTTTCCAACATTCATCTCTTAAGCTCCTTAACCTTCTGTTCTGCAGTTACTCTTCCCAGCACTTCCACGGAGCCTTGCCCTCCTGCCACAAACAGTCGAGCTTGTCCTTTTCTCTCTTTGTATCCATGCACTGCCAGTAGCCGTCATATTTGTAAGCCACCAGCTCTTTTCGCCTTCCCAGCTCCTGCAGTACATCCTTTTCCAGCACGGTGGCGTCTCCTGCAATCAGCTCAAACACCTCCGGCTCCAATACCATATAGCCTCCATTGATTCTGTCGCCATCCAAATCGCTTTTCTCACGGAATTCTCTGACAACACCGTCCTCTTCCATATCCAGTACACCAAATCGCTGTCCGGCGCTGACCGCCGTAATCGTTGCCAGCTTTCCATGGCTTTTATGGAATGCTTCCAGCTCCCGCAAATTCAAATCGCACACACCGTCCCCGTAGGTAAGCATAAAAGGTTCATTCCCTATGTACTTCTGTATCCTTTTGACGCGTCCGCCCGTCATGGTATCCAGCCCCGTGTTTACCAGCGTAACCTTCCAGTCCTCCGAAAAATTGTTGTGCACCGTCATATCGTTATGCTTCAAATCAAAAGTTACATCGCTGTTGTACAGATAGTAATCTGCAAACCATTCCTTTATCACATGCTGCTTATAGCCGCAGCAAATGACAAACTCATTGTACCCGTAATGGGAATATTCCTTCATAATGTGCCATAAAATCGGCTTATCGCCTATTTCTATCATTGGCTTTGGTTTCAGATAGCTCTCCTCGCTGATTCTTGTACCATACCCGCCTGCTAAAATGACTACTTTCATTCTTTTGCGTACCGCCTTTATCTGTTATCCGATTGTCTCTTCAAGATATCGCCTCTGCTCATTATACTAAATGGCACAAAACTTTTCAACATAAACAGCAAGCGCCCTTGTTCCTTACTGCCTTCTCTCTTTCCATTTTCTTTTCGCCAGTGAGACAAACATGGAAATCAGCCTTCTTGTCTCGCTGTTTCTACAATTAAAAAGTAAATACAGCACTGCGACAAGCAGTTCGCACACAATTCCCCCGACAACAAATCTGCCTGCGGAAACTGTCATGGGCAGGCACGCATACACATACATGCAAAGCGCCGCGGTTATCACAAACGTTACTATAAAATGCAGATTCTTTAAAAGATACTTCCGGTATCCCCCTTTTTTTTGGTCAAAAAAACTCTGATACATCATCCAGCCGTATCCTGTCAGATTTATAATCTGGGAGCATACCGTTCCCGCCAGAACACCCTCCATCCCCCAAACCAGTACGCCAATTACAGAAACCGCCAGATTCGTAGCTGCCGCCGCAGATAAAACCACCCTGCTCTGCCTGAAAAGCCCTTTTGCCGTTATATAATCCGCACAGGCACCATAGAGCAAAATCAAAAGCTGGTCGGCAATCAGCAGCGCTTTTATGGTGAAGGATAATACAAAGCTTTCCCCAACCCAAAGTATGACAAAATCGTCAATCAGTACAAATGCCGGAATCAGCAGCACCATGGATATCGCATACCGCAAATGCTGGTATATATAAAATTTTTCCTCCTGGCGCCGTTTATCCTCACCTTCCGCCAGATAATTTCCTATTATGGGAATCATGCCGCTTAATACACTGTTTGTCAGAAAACGCAGATTTGTTGTAATTGTAGAATAGTTTCCCAGTAATGCAACACAGACCGGTCCGAGAAAAGAAGAAATCAACAGATTGTCCGTTGACGAATATACATATCCGGCAAAACGACCCATTGATATTTCCTTCACATCCGACAGCATTTTCTTTGCATAAGCTCTATCAAAACGCACTTTTTCTATATACGGATATCTCTTTTTGCATATAAAGTGTACAATCAAGTTCGAACCGTACACTTGTATAATCTGCAGTATCAGATAAACAGGATAGCTGTGCCAAATCACAATCGCCGCAATCTGAGCCGTCTTAAAGACGATATTCATGACGGCATCTGTTATCTTATATACATATTCCTTCTGGTCGGCGAAAAGAATCGTCCGCCGGTACGCCAAAAAATAGCTGCAGGTAGACGTCATCGCCTGTAATAGAAAAAACAGATATATTTCATTTGTGACGGCAACGCCTTTTAACACATACCTAAGAAACGGCAGGAGCAAAACGGAAACAACACAGAAAAATATGCCAAGCGCACGGTAAACCGTTTTATATATATTGACAATTGCATTTATCTTTTCCCTGTCATGTTCTGCAAGCGGACGATACAGATGAAATGCTACCGCATTCTGAAACCCCAGTTCAGCCAAAGAAATCGTAGACAAAATGGAGGCAAATGTACCGTTCAGTCCTAAAATTTCTTCCCCTATAAACTGTATAAAACATTTTCTTGAAATAATCTGAAGTATCAGAGATATACTCTGACTTAACAGCCCTATCATTCCCGTTTTTATTGCATTTCTTTTCCTGCCGCTCATGCTATCTCTTCCTCAACCGCCGCACAATCTTCTGCCGCTAATATTTTTATATACTAGCGTAAAGCGCTTTAATAGTCAAACAAAATATTTTTATTTCTGCCTTTTTCTGTAAACTGCGGCGCATAAAAAAGCGGAGCGCCATTCCCGGCACTCCGCCTGATACCTTACTCCTACATCCTATTTCTTACGCTTTAGCAGAAATCCCTTTTCCACCGTATCGTATACCTTGACGCCCTCGCAAACGGGAATATTTCCAAACCGGTAATCCCACTCCCACATACATTCATAACCATTCTCATCAAAAAACTTTTTAAACTCCGTAAGGGAAAGAAGCCTGACCGGATAAACCGCACTGTAAATTCTCGCCGGCACATGCTGGAGCCTGACTGCTTCCACATCATCCGGAGAAAAGGCAAGTTCGTCTATAATGATATACTCGGCTCCCTGTTCCAAAATCTTCCGAAACTGCCCATAGGTATCTTCAAGATATCCCAATACGCTCGAAAGCAATACGACATCCGCCTCTTTATGATACTCTGCAATATCATATAAAAACTGAATTTCGGGAATATTCTTTTTCCCATATTCCACATAATGCCTCTGCTCGACTATAGTCCATTCACTTTCACAAGGCTCTAAAAGCTTGCGGTATCTGAAATAAGTGCTTCCCAGAGCGCCTCCAAAATCCAGTACCTTAAGACTCTTTTGACGGGCATATACCCATAACAGCGCAGCAATCAGCTCATAATTATTGTTTTCTTCATAAAAGACAATTCCATCCTGTTCATATACGCCTTCACCCTGACGAACCTTCTGTGTCGCATCCGCAACCCGCTTTAGAATCTGACTCCCCGAATAGGACGCGCCATATTTTTGGGATTCTTTTTCCGCCGCTTCCCATGCCGTATATTTCCCAAAATAATACAGTTCCTTTTCCTTCTTTGATAAAAACCGTAAACTCCTCTTTACATTACGAAGCATGCTCTTCTCCTCCATTTACACGTTTTCCTTATTCTTGCGAAACCGGAAGTATTCTTTTATCACTTCCTTTTCCCGTTTATCCATGCCAATCAGATATATCGCAGGCACTGTGATACAGAGCGACCCCGCCACATTCACCACTAGCCGTCCAAAGCTGGAGGCTCCCGCAAACAATAGCTTATCACCGATAATTCCCGCCGCCGTCACCACGAAAATCGGCACAAACACTTTTCTTACATACATTGTTATGGAAAAATCATATATTCTTTTTATGTTCAAAATTCTTCCTATCGTCATAAGGATACTGATTCCAATGGATACGCAAAAAGGAATGATAGGATTTCGTATCAGCTTCAGCATCAAAATGGAAACGGGCAAATTCAGTAACGCCAAAATCCCCACCGTTAGCTGATATATTTTTACCCTTCCGATTGCCTGTACTCCCGTAAGAATGGAATCCGTTATGCTTAGTATCAAACAGTCTGTTAAAATTAAAATGGTAAAGATGATAGTGTTGTCCGGCACCTCCTCAAGCCAGAGATTCATTACATATTGAATATTCATCATAAAAGGAAGTGATATAATAAACAACAAGAAATACGACAGCTTAGACGCCGTATATATCGTGGAAAGATACCTTCCCTTATCTTCACCGGCATATGATTTCGTAATTCTGGGCTCTACCGCCTTCATAAAATTCTGCGAGAAAGAAGATATCGTGTTGCTGACCTGAGAGGCAACTCCTTTTGCGCCGTTTACCACACTCCCGAAAAACATATTGATAATAATTTTAATCCCCTGATTTTTCAGGATTGAGGCAACTGCACCGATTAAATTCCAGTTAAGAAAGGAAAATACCGGCGCGTATTCTGCTTTTTCTCTGCAAAGCTTAAATTTAAGCTTCGGATATTTTTTAATGACATAAACAATATAAAACCCATTTATAATGAAACTGGTCGCTGTCAGTAAAAGAGCATATACAATCAGCTTGTCTCCCTTTGTCACATTGAGAAAATAAGCAACTGCCACCTTCAGTATTCCCTCCACGACCGAAACCATGGAATATATCGAAAGATTTTCATCTGCGATTAAAAGAGCCAGAAAGGGCGAAATCAAAAGCCCCAGAGAAAAATTAATCACCGATAACTCGTACACTATTACAGCGGCAAATCTCCTGCCTGCATCTATTTTTAACTGTGTCTGCACAAACCATAGTCCCAACGTTTCAGCCAAAAACAAGACAACTACAATCAATACCATATAAATTGCCAAATTAACCGAAAACAGTTTATTCAGCTTATTCCAGTCTTCCTTTGCAAGGCATATCGCAAAAAAACGCTGAGACGATATCGCAAGGCTGCCCGTGATAAATGAAAACATGGAAATCACACCGCCCACAACATCATAAAGACCATAATCAGCAGCTCCCAAGGACCGCAGAATAATCCTAAAGCTAAAAAGCGAAATTAAAGTCAGAAATATCGTTCTGACATACAAAGAAATTGTATTTTTTAAAACCTTTACAGCCCCTGATTCTTTTTCCATGCTTCCTCACATTCCACCGTTGCGCTCTGTTTGTACTTCTTGCATTTTCAGCTTTAGCTGAATCATATATTTATAAACATGATAATCCGCACTGACTGCTTTCTTTTCATGCAGGTAAAAATAATCCATGTTGTGCATGTCCACTGTAAAAATCGCATCCCCACGGTTACTCTTTTTTCCGGTATATTCCTCATAAGACTTCAGCAGATAATGGTTAATTTGTATGGGCATAGGCGCCCTGCCCACCGGGTTTTCCTCCTCAAGGCAGACTTTTCCATAACAGTTTACCGGAGGAAGCAGTATATTTCTATACTTCGCCCATCTTTTATGCACATTGTTCCGATTGACACTCTCTTCATCGGCAAAGGCAAATGCCGTGTTGTAAAAACACTTTCCGATATTGGTATACTTTTCCCAGCTCACCACGAAGTCTTCTGTTACCAGCCCCCTCCTGTCCCTTTGCAGCTTCCCCGATGTCCCAAAACACATCCAGTACGCAATAACATTGGGATACCTTCTATCATACTGTTTTAAAAAGTCATAGATACTGTCATACGTGTTGGGAACAATAAATTCATCCAAATCAATAAACGCAATCCACTTTGTCTCTTTTGCATATCTTCTTACGCAATCACTATAGGCAGACATCTGCCCCGGCGTATCAGTCCAGTCTGTCAGCGTTACTTCTCCTGCCGAAATATATGGCTCCAGCACTTCCCTGTAATGGTCGGAAGAATGATTATTATATAAATAAAAATGCTCCGCGCCAACAAGCTTGTGCAGTTCAATCCACTCCTTCAGGTAATCTGCTTCATCTTTGAATATAGCACATATGCACACGTTGTATTTTGTATCATCAGCAGGCTTCACTCTGATTACCTGAAACAGCAGGGTATACCAGAACCGCTTTAAAAGCAGGGGTATTTTTTTGATGCTGCGCTTTATGCCTCTTTTCACAGGACGGTCAAAAATAAAATATTTATTCTCTTTACATTCATGCATGATGTCACCTCTTCAAAATATGAATCACCTTTCGCACCGCCCTTTTATAAAAAGGCACCCGCTTAACGGTATTAACCGCATATTTTGCCATCAGCTCATCAAAGGTAAGCCTGCGGTAATCTTCCCAAAACGCCTGATACCGTTCCGGTTTCTCTGTCGGCTTGTAGAGATGGGGCTGGGAGCGCTCCACCTGCTCTCTTGATACTTCCTTTACCAGAAGCTCCTTCTGCGCCTTTTGAAAAAGCTGCTCTCCTTTGTGCGAGTGGAGCAGCACCAGCGAGCATCCCTTATCGTCATAAAATTCTCTGTATACCTTGTCTATTCCCCAGAAATCTCCCAACGTAATATCCGTCAGCCGCTCTACCGCCGTATAGGGACAGTGAAAGCAAGATTCCCGCAGCACCAGTGCGTCTCCAAAAAGACTGCCTGTAAAATAGTCTTGATACTGTACTCTCCCGTCCCGGAACCTGACTCTCTCGATTCCGTTCCCCCATGCATACTTAACCTTATCCCTAAATTCAAACTCTGCAACACACTTCTTTTTCCGGCTGCCCAGCCACGCGAGGTAATCGGCAACGATGCCCGGCGAAGGAACACCTGCGCATATAATGTCGCACAATATCAGCCTGCTCATATCTGTTCTGCTTTCGTTCAGATATGCTTTCAAGCCGCTGCACTGGCATGCCGTACCGGAAAAAAGAACCTGCTTTCCGTCTTTTAAGTCTTCCTTTACCGTCTCAAAAGTACTTCCCATTTCGCTTTGCACGTACTTGGATTTTCTACAGGCATCACGCTCCTGCCTGTTTGCCGCCCTGCGATGCCTCGTGACAAAATCCCCCTCGAGCACGGCTCCGTATACACAGCCGCCCTCATCAAGAATCACATCCGACAGTGCGGTAAAGAGCCCGCCCGACCTGCTGACGGCAATCACATCCTTATCCTTATGTTTTGCCGCATAGCATTTCAATATGGCATCCTTATCCCTTTCAAGGGTATGCTTCCATGGGCAGACCTTCTCGCACATGCCGCAATGAACACATTTTTCTTTGTCAACTTCCGGAACCAAAAACCCCTGCTCATCCCTTTCCATCGTTATTGCCCCTTGCGGACAAATAGAATAACAGGCGGAACAGCCGGAGCAGGAAGCCTTATCATCATACACTCTGCCGTCAATCATCCGCAAGTGCCCCCTTCAAATACTGCAGCGATTCGTCTTTTACCGACGAAAGCCTTTCATAAATCAACTCATAATCCCAATGATATTGTATCTTTTCCGCAAATGTCCGGTCCTCTATCAGTACCTCCCGTAAATGCAGGCAGTCAATCAAGTCTTCCGCTTTGTCTAAAATAAATTTGGTGGGATGAAAAATAATTGGTTTTTTAAAAATCAGGGAAAAAACCAATCCATGATAAGTGCTCGTCATAACAGCCGCCGCCCTTTTAAAATATCCCAGCCATTCAAAGGGCGTCATATTCTTCATGCTGACAGTCCGGTCGCACCACTTAAATTTGTCACCCAGACTATCCAGGCAAATAATGGTAAGCCCGTTGCGTTTTGCATATTCCACTACCCCGTTTATCAGGTTATCCGAAAAAAAGCTTCCGTACACCAGAATATATGCTTTGCTTGCGGAAGGCTCCGATACATTCTCATCATTCTCAAAATCCCACAAAAAAGTGGGGTCTAATACCACCTGAGGTCTCTTCCCTGTAATCTTTTCTACAATATCCGCAGAGTTTTCTTCCCTGACGGAAACTGCCGCCATTTTTTTCAGCCCTTCCGCAACATAAGAGGGTACCTCTGCCTGCACATCTACCGAGCCAAAACTTGGCGCATAAGAAATAACCCTATCCGCACCGACACCGATACCGAACAATTTTTCGTCGCCGCTGTTGTGCTCCATTGTATATGCCCAGATAATGTCACTTCCTAAAACCACCGTGTCAAACTGCCGCACTTCTCCTTCCTGTAACTTAGCGTTGGGAATCTGCCGGTAATATTTCTGAAAAGCAATCGCTTTTCTCCTGAGCATCATTTTTTTGAGACTGCCAATATAGGTTTTGGGATTGATGACGAATAAACGATGCCTGAAGTCCCAAAAGCCATAATACATGTTATAATGTTTTTTATTGAGATAGGCAATCTGCACCACAGAATCCTTTGGACACAATCCGCTGATTACCTTCTGCATCGCGTAAGCCTGCAGATAAGCTCCATAATTAGGCACGTTCCAGTTTGTCAAAATTCCTATCTTTTTCATCCGGCAACCTCATCTGCTTTTTTTACAAAACTTCTCTTTTATATGCTTCCATGTCAGTCTGCGCAGGCAGGCTGACGCCTCCGCCCTGCTGTAAAATATCCGAATGGATTTCTCAAATGTAGAAGTATCGTAGGAACATGGTCTTTTCCGCACCACATAGGCAAAATACTGTTCCATCACAAATTCCAAAGTATCTTTTTTTACGCTTAAAAACGTGTCTGCACTGATATCCTTCGAGCGCAGCAAATCACAGAGGATTGCCGGATACTCTACTGCAAAAGCATAAAACACGTCATAAGCACCCTTCGGAATATTTCCCTCCGGCATTTCATCCAGAAGCCGTCGGTTATCAATCACATATTTTTCCCTTTTTCTCTCATGAAATAACACTTTGGTATGGGGAAACAGTTCATTATAAACAGTATCTTTCGGAATTTTTTCAAAATCTTCTCTCCAAAATCCCATCCCTGTAGACCAGGAAGTCCTGATGGAAAGATTTTTCACATATTCATCAAAACTACAATACTCGCAAACCTCTTCCTTCTGCCTCACTGTCCCGTTTGCAAAATAGACTATCGGCTTGCTGTCGCGGTATTTCTGTATGAAAGAAATATATTCTGCCAAAGTACCTTGCCGCAGCACCGTCCTGTGGTTTATAAATTTAATAAATTCTCCGCCGGCTCTCTTGTATGCCTCTATCTCATTTTGAAACAGCGGCGTATTTGCTTTTTCATAGACGATATTACTATGCCCCGCACAATAGTCCGTCATTTTTTCGTAAAAGCTTTCATTATTGCCGTCATCTATCACAATCACTTCAAACAGCGTCTCCTCTATTCCCTGCGCAAAAATACTGTCCAAAACAGGAAAAATCCATTGGCTGACACCATTTGTCGGTATACAGAGAGAAATCAAACATGCCATTTCCTGTTTTCCTCCATTTTTTTCAAATAGTCCTCGTAATTCCTTACGTATTCTTTCCCGTCATAATGCGTGCTTGCCAGCACAAGCAGAACCGAATCCGGGGAAAAGTCGTACATATCCTTCCAAATCAGCCTTGGAATGTAAACACCCATCATAGGTCTGTTCAGTTCTACTATAAACTCCTCCAGCCCGTCCGTAAGCCTCACCTTACTCTGTCCTGCCACATTAATCAGTACGAACTCTGATTCCACGTTGGCATGCTGTCCCCTTATAACGGAAGCATCGGAATCATATATATAAAAAACACGTTTGACTTCAAAAGGAATCGATTCTCCGCCCTCAATTACCACAAGCTTTCCTCTCTCGTCTCCTAAGTCATCAAACTGCAATATACGGCAACGCTCTTTTAAAGTCATGACAAATTCCTCTTTTTCTTTTACGCAAAACCATTTACCGCCCGAATCACTTTACCTTGTTCTTCCTCTGTCATACCATTATAAATGGGGAGACTTAAAACCTCATTTGCAAATTTCTCTGCAATCGGATAATCTCCCTCCTTTTTACCGAGATATCTGTATGCTTCTGAAAGATGCGGTGGAATGGGGTAATGAATCAACGTACCGATGTCGCGGTCGGCAAGATACTGCCGGAGCATATCCCGCCTGCTGCAATGAACCACAAACTGATGCCAGCTTGAATCTGCTTCTTTACGAACCTGAGGGAGCCGGATAAACGGATTTTTTATTTCCGTCATATAGCGCTGTGCAATCCTTCTTCTTTCCTCTGTCAATTCATCTAAATGTGACAGCTTTATCCTGAGAAGCCCTGCCTGTATTTCGTCCAGACGGCTATTACTCCCTACCATCTGGTTGTGGTACCGCTTTTCGCTTCCGTAATTGCGAAATATGCGGAATTTTTTCGCCAGCTCCTCATCATCTGTCACAATACAGCCGCCGTCTCCAAAGGCGCCGCAGCCCTTGCTCGGGTAAAAGCTGAAGCAGCCGATATCCCCAAACGTTCCGACTGTCTTCCCCATCCAATGATTTCCGTGACTCTGTGCACAGTCCTCCACCACTTTTAAGCTGTATTTTGACGCAAGCTCCATGATTCTACTCATATCACATGCCTGTCCATAAAGATGAACCGCCAAAATCGCCTTTGTATCAGGCGTAATGGCGGCTTCTATTTTTTCCGCGTCTATATTGTCATACTCGTCGGGCTCAACAAAAACCGGGGTCGCCCCATTGATTGTAATTCCCATGACACACGCGATATATGCATTGGCGCTTACAATCACTTCATCGCCCGCACCAATGCCCAGCAGCCGGAAGCTAATCCACAGTGCATCCAGACCGCTTGCCAGACCCACACAGTATTTTGCCCCTATGTAATCCGCAAATTCTCTTTCAAATTCCCTCACTTCATTTCCCAGAATATATTGACCCGAACGCAGCACTTCGACTGCTTTTTTTTCATACTCTTCTGCATACAGTTGATATTGCCGTTCTAAACTATTGGATATCATCATAAACAGTCCTTTGCAGCGTATATTTATTTTTGTTAATTAAGTAGTTATTATAAAGGTTTTCAAAAAGCTTGTCAACAACTCCGCTTTTCAATGATGTAAAAAAAGCTCCGGCTACTTCGCCAAAGCTTTTCGTGGGAACCAACTTAAATCTGCTGCATTGATATCCTCATATAATTCCTTTTCATGTTGTTTTATCATCTCATCCGTCAATTTTGTATAATCCAGACAGAGCAGTTCTTTGATTCTTTGCTCCCCGCACCGGTATTTTATCACCCTTGCCGGGGTTCCGCCCACAATCGCATACGGCGGTATGTCCTTTGCCACCACGCTGCCGGCGGCAACAACTGCCCCCTGTCCGATATGGACTCCCGACAATATCAGCACATCTTCGCCAAGCCACACGTCATCCCCGATTATAATATCTCCCTTATTTCCTGTATCGCGTTTCTCCTCCAGTATATTATTTTTAAAGGGGTATGTGCTGACCAGTCTCCAGTCATGCTCTCCGCCGCTTAAAAATTTCACATTTCCCGCAATGGAACAGTAGGCACCGATTTGTATGCGGCAGTTATTGCTTCCGTAATTTGTAATTCTCAGCGGTCCATAGGTTCTTTTCCCTGCAGAAACTTTATCTGCGTCAAAGATATTTTCCGCATAAGTGGCATTATGCGCATTTTTACTCCTCCAAAGCCTTCTGAAACTGCTAAGCTTCTGCTTTTCTTTTACAAGCCGTATCACTTTTCCGAGCATGTCAATCCTCCTCTAACGGCATAAATACCTGCGTATGCCTCTCACCAGCCCCGCCTTCACATACTTCCCCTTTTTATAAATAACAGCAGCAAGCACCCTTCCCTTTGCCAGCAGCCGCTTCTCCACACTGTAGCGTACTGCCAGTGGACATGCAGGAGGCTCTCTCAGCGCCTCCCTGATTTCACTGTTTTCCATGCATTTTTTGAGCGCGGCATACGCCTTTCCCACTCCGCGCAGTCCCTCGTTATCCAGTATGTCCAGTATAAACTCCTGCCGCACGCCGGTATAGTAATGTTCCAGCTCTTCTTGTGTACAAATATCATGCCGCTGCAGTATTTCTGTCCTGTACGTATAATATTTTCGCTTCTTTTCCGGCAGGTCTTCTATATATCGCCCTCTTCTCGTGCGGGAATCCGGATTCTGCCGCCAGTAATACCCTGTGTCGCGCATCGTTAGCAGGCTGCCTGCACAGTCCAGTGAATCCAGCACAAAAAGCAAATCATCCTCAATTGCCATAAAGCGCTTAAAGCAGATTTTATGCTCTTTCACAAGCGCCCTGCGGATAACCGCAGCCCATATATGACCGATATAGGAAACCACCTCCCGCTCTGCATAGCGCGTCACCAGCTTGCGGATGAAAATATCGCCGATTTCCTCTTTTCCGTAAATCCTCTCCTCCAAGACGGCGTCACACATGCGCCGGTTCCCCGCATCGTCTGTGTATTCCGTAGAAAACAGCAGCATATCCGCTTTTTCTTCTTTTAACCGTAAAACAGCCTTTTCCAGTGCGGAAGCCACCACAATATCGTCCTGGTCCGCAAAAAAAAGGTATTCTCCCGCCGCCTTCTGCAGCCCGTAATTCCTTGCGCTGACAATACCGCCGTTCTCCTTATGGTAATAGGCGAATCGTCCGTCTTTTTCCATATAAGCTTTTATGATTTCACCGCCGCCGTCCACGGAACCGTCATCAATAAACAGCACTTCCATCGAGACAGCGCCGATGGCGTGGATACTGTCCAAAAGCTGCCCTATATATTTTTCTCCGTTATAAACCGGCACAATAATACTTAAATCAACCATGTGCCTGCCCTTCCGCAATCGCGCGAATCCAGCTTTTACATATTTTCTCCGCCGAATATTCCTCGCGCACATATTCAGCCCGTCTGCCCATATCCTCCGCTCTTTCAGGGTCTTCTGCCATGTATTCCATTGCTTTTGCAAGTGCCGTCGCAGAACCCACAGGCACAAGCAGACCATTTTCCTTATTTTTTATCAACATGGCAGAACCTCCTATCGGACAGTCCGTGGATATCACGGGAAGCCCCAGCGCCATCGCTTCCATCAGAGAGTTGGACACTCCCTCATAATCGGATGAAAGCACAAACATGGCTGCATTGCAGAGTTTCTCCTGTATGTCGTCTGCAAATCCTGCAAACAGAACCTTTTCCTCTATGCCGCTCTCCTTCGCAAACGCCTTCAACTCTTCTTCCAAATACCCCTTTCCATACAATACCAATCGGTAGTCCGGAAACCGCTCTGCAAAAATTTGGAAGGACTCTATCAGAAGTCTGTGGTTTTTCTGCGGTTCCAGCCTGCCGGCCGTTACAATATCTTTGTTACGTACAGTGTGCACAGGCTTTCTCATTTCACCGGAAAGCGGATTGGGAATCACGCTCCCCTTTCTGGCAATGCCTTTCGGAAAACAGCCTTTGGCATCCGCCGTCTGAAATATCAAACTGTCTGCCATGCGGTAAATCATATTCCGCAGGAAAGAATAGGTACACTGGTTCGGGTCATTCCTCTCCGAAACAATGATTTTATTTTGCAGCCCAAACCCCGCCAGCAGTGCAAACAGGTTGGTCTCCGTTCCAAACGAGACAATCACCTGCTCTTTGTCCCCTTTAAAGAGCCTTCGCAAATCACGGATACGTTTCAGCCGCTTTGACAGGCTGCCTCCCGTGCTGCCCCCGATGGAAAGCACCTGCACGCTTTCATCCAGCGCATACGCTACTTCATCACGGGAGGTCATCACAATCTTCACCTCATGCTTTTGCTTTGCCATATAATTTGCCAGTACGGCAATCACCCGCTCCGTACCGCCGCCGGACATTCCTGCTGTTACCATAACTACTTTCATCGATTCATAAACCTCAAAATTTCCTGATTGTCCTTTAAAAACTCCTGTGTAAAATATCTGCTGCCATAACCGTTTAAATGGTCCGTATCACTGTACCAACGGTAATCCGCCAAAAACCTTTCGTCTCCCGTATAGTCAAGGTAAAGGATATCGTACTTTTGGCTGATTTCCTCCATATCCCGATAAAACCGGTCCATAAATTCTCCACTAAAGCCTGTATAAAAGCAGGGCAGGGTAGGCGCCGTCACCAAAATCACCTGTATATGATTCTCTTTACACTTTTCAATGATACGAATCAAGGCTTCGTACTGCTCCCCGTGCGCCTGACTGCCGCATAGCGCCATAAAGCTTTCCGCGCGCCGTTTTCCTTCTGCGTTCATCGCCTCCGCTTCCCAGCCTTCAAGAACCTGCGTCGGCTCCCCTGTAAGCTCCTGCCCGGCTGCCTGCTGCCGCTCCAGCTCCCCTGCCTGACCACCTTCGCCGAACCACTCGGAAATCATATTTGCCACCCCCTCCTGCCGGTTCCCTAAAATCGGCAGGTATTGAAACCGGAGCGCATCAAAAAAATTCCACTGTCTGATAAAATCTTTTGAGAGCACCTGATAGTACCTCGTGATATTTGTACCATAAGGCGGCGTATCCGGTTCCTTTTCATAGAGAGATTTAAACATAACCTCCAAAATCACTGTACTGTTTTCATCCAAATGCTCAAAATAGTATGCAAATAATGCCTCGTCATAAACCACCGTCTGCGAACCGAGCGCCATGTTTACTCCCGCAAACTGCGTATAATCATCCCACCGAAAGGCACATGCGCTGTGAGAAGCGCCAAAGTTTACCACGTCAATATGTTCCGGAACCTCCGAAAACTTTTGCATATCATTCAGATTTTTATAATATGCCGTATTGATATAGAGAAGATTTATGCACACTAAAAACGAACTTACAATCATGGTTAGAATAAATACTCTTACCAAAAATTTTTTCACTTATTTCACCTGCCATTGCATCCTGCTGTTTACTTTGTTTCACTATAAATGTTGAAAATATCTTCATTATCTTTCAAAAACTCTTTTGTAAATATCTCACTTCCATAGAGTGTTAAATGGTCCGGGTCGTGAAACAGGCAGCCATCGTCAGGAAATCTGGGGTCTCCTGTATAATCAATATATCTGATATCATAGCGGCTGGCTATCTCCCGCACATCAGCATAAAATTTATCCATAAAATCTTCTGTAAAGCTTTCATAAAAGCAGGACAGAGTAGGTGCCGTCACCAAAATCACCTGTATATTATTTTCTTTGCATTTCTCAATTATACGGAGCAGCGCTTCGTACTGTTCTCCGTACTCCTGACTCCCACTCAATGCCATAAACTCCTCTGCCCTTTTTTTCCCTATTTCTTCCATTTCAGGCGTTTCTATATCCACATAGAAAGTATCCTCCATGGAGGATACCGTTTTTTCGCCTGCCATCCATTCGCCCAGTATCTTCCTGACAGCTTCCTGCCTGTCCCCTAAGACAGGGATATACCTGTACTTTAATGCATCCGAAAAATTCCACCACTTAAAATACTCTTTCTCAAGCACCCTGTAGTATCTGGTTATTTTTGCAGAATGTATATCCTTATCTTCCTCTTCATACAAGGAGCGGAAAGAAATTTCCAGAATCACGGTACTCCCCGCATGAAGATAATCAAAGTACTGTTCAAAGAGTGCCTCGTCATAAACAATCGTCTGAGATGCCAAAGCCATATTAACACCCGTAAACTCTTTGCAGCTCTCCCAGTTAAATGCCATCTGCCCATGGGAATTTCCAAAATTTACGACATCAATAGAATCCGCTATTTTCTCAAATTTACTTACACCGTTTAAATTTCTGTAATAAGAAGTATTGACATACGCCAGATTGAGCAAAACCAAAAAAGCTGTCAAAATTGTCCCTAGAAACGCTGCCTTATACAAGAATTTTTTCATGCAAGGTTCTCCTAAAAATCAAAGTAAATAAACTGCGCGCTTTCTGCTGGCGCCCAGAAGAAAATCAACGCAAGAATACCGAGATATACCGCCCAGCGGCAGAGAAGCTTCCATTTTCCAATGCAGGCAATTACGTCCTTTTTCAAAGAAATATAATCAAATACCGCCAGCAGCAAAAGCATGAGCAGTATCTTCACCGCCTCTGCCGCACCGATTCCCAGATTTCCGAAACCGCTCGTCACCCATCGCAGGGGATTTTGCAGCCCCTGATACCAGTATACAAGCATATAAGCGGCATCCTTAAAGCTCACGGCGCGAAAGAATACCCACAAAGCTGAAATCACAATAAAATTAACGATTACCTTTATCCCGTAAGGAAGCTTGTGCCTTCTTTCTTTTTTATGCGCCTCTATCTGCTTTTCAGCCACCTGTATCCCGCCGTGCAGACCGCCCCACGCCACAAAGGTAAGAGAAGCGCCGTGCCACAAGCCGCTTAACAAAAAGGTAATCATCACATTTGCCGCATTGCGCAGCCGGCTCACCCGGTTGCCGCCCAAGGGGATATATACATAATCCCGAAACCATGTGGAAAGCGATATATGCCATCTGCGCCAAAACTCCCGCACGGAGGTAGAAAAGTAAGGGCTTTTAAAGTTTTCCATCAGCTCCACGCCAAAAAGCTTTGCCGTTCCTCTGGCAATATCGGAATAGCCGGAAAAATCACAGTAAATCTGTATGGCAAAGAAAAAAATCACCGCCAGCCTCGCAAAGCCGGAAAAAAAATGCATGTCACCGTATATTTTGTCCACGTAAACGGCAAGCGTATCCGCCACCACTACTTTTTTGAAATATCCCCACGCCATCAGCTTCAGCCCGTATGTGGCTTGTCCATAGTCAAAAAAGCGCTCTTCCTTAAGCTGCGGCAGCAAGTTGCGGGTTCTCTCAATCGGACCCGCTACAAGCTGAGGGAAGAAGGATACAAACGCAGCATACTTTCCAATGTGGTGCTCTGCCGGAATGTCCCCCCTGTACACATCTATTGTATAACCGATTGCCTGAAAGGTATAAAAAGAAATTCCCACCGGAAGCAGCAGGGAAAGCACAATCCCTGAAGCCGGAATCGAAGCCATATTGAGCAGCTTTGCAATCAGTCCGCTTACAAAATTAAAATACTTAAATACAAACAAAAGCGCAAGGCTTACGGCAATCACACCGCTCATCCACAGCTTTTTTCTCCTTGTATTTTTTTCCCGTTCCACCAAAAGCGCGCCTGTATAAGAAACACCTGTAATAAATACAATCAATAGCAGATATTTCGCATTCCACCCCATATAAAAATAATAGCTGGAAAGCAGAACCACAATCCACCGCCACTTATGAGGCACAATCCAATACAAGCCAAATACAATCGGCAGGAAAAATGCATATTGCAGGGAATTAAACAACATGGTGTCTCTCCTTTACCCCATTCTTCCAATTTCTTTTATCATATTACCCCAAAGCCCAATAATAGTCAAACAGTAATAGTCAAATCAAAGAATTTACATTGACTTCATTTTCAGGGAATACTATAATGAAACCATTATGAAACAGCGAGGATTCTTCATGAAGGTCGTATATATTGCGCCCATGTTCCACACCAATCAGGTTCCCATTATAAAGGGCTGGGTGGAGCATGGACATCAGGTTGCTTTTGTCAGCCAGTACGAGGGCAAAACAGAAAATCACCAATATTGTGTTCCCTATATACTGGGTTATTCCGGTCTGTTTCGTGCCGTCAACCGCCTGCGTTCTTTTTTATACAGAAAAAAAGCGGCTTTCTGCGCCTATCCGGAAGCATTTCGGGACAAATGCGGTTTTCCTCCCCTGATTCGGCTATTTCGTTATATCAAAAAGCAAAAGCCGGATATTGTGATTCTGCGGGAGCGCTCCCTGTATTCCATAGCCGCCTGCTTTGTATGCCGTCTTCAAAAGCGCCGTTGTATTCTGTACAACCAGACGCCGCTTTGGGACAGCGAACCGCCGCGCAATGACTTTGCGCACAGAGTCGTGAAAAAGCTGACCCCCTCCATCCGCATGACGCCGGTACTCGGCAATCCTGAAACCGGCTATTATGATGAAAAAGCGGTGTATATACCCTTTGTGATAGAGCCGCAGCTTGCTCCTGCACAGAAAACCTATTTTAAAAACCGGCAGATAAATCTATTGTGCGTAGGCAAATTTGAAGAACGCAAGCACCATCTGATGCTTTTGGAAATTCTGTGCGGACTTCTGCCCGAATATTCTCTGCACCTCACGCTTGTAGGTGAAGTCTCCACAGAATATCACAAAAATTATTACAATAAGGTACAGGCTTTTATTGCCAAACATCACCTGGAGAATTCAGTCTCCTGCCACACCAACTGCAAGCCTTCGGACATGGCAGATTTTTACCGCTCCGCCGACCTCTTTGTCCTGCCCAGCACGGGGGAATTTGCCTCGGTTTCACAGTTAGAGGCAATGTCCTATTCCCTTCCCGTCATTGTGAGCGATACCAACGGCACCGCCTGCTACATTGAAGACGGACAAAACGGTTTCTTATTTAGGGATAAGGACAAGGCGGACCTTATGAAAAAAATAACAAATATCGTTGCAGACAGGGACAGGCTTCTTCAGATGGGAAGCTGCAGCTACCGCCTTGTATGTGAAAAATATTCCTTTGACAATTATCAAAAACAAATTGAGCAGCTTGCCATGCAGGCGGCAGAATAGAGGGCTTATGTGTGGAATTGCCGGCTTTTGCGGTCATACCGCTGACAATCAGGTACAGATAAAGCGTATGTGCGATAACATGATATACCGCGGTCCCAATGCCGAGGGCTGCTGGCTTTCTCCCGACGGCACTGTTACGTTAGGACACCGCCGCCTTTCCATTCTGGATTTGTCGGCAAACGGCGCCCAGCCTATGCAGTCTGCAAGCGGACGCTTTGTCATCAGCTACAACGGTGAAATTTACAATTTTAAGACGATACGGGACAGGCTATTGCGGGACGGTTTTATTAGACACTTTAAAAGCACCTCCGATACAGAGGTCATTTTGGAAGCCTTCGAGGCATATGGACTTAACGCAGTCAAAGATATGAAGGGCATGTTTGCCATCGCCCTGTACGATAAAAAAGAAAAAACGCTGCACCTTATGCGCGACCGCGCGGGTGAAAAGCCTTTATATTACGGTATGGTTGGCGGCTGCTTTGTGTTTGCCTCTGATTTGTCCTGCCTGAAAGCTTTTGCAGGTTTTACCGGAGAAATCAACAGGGAAGCGCTCTCCGCATTTATCCGCTACAAATCCATACCGCAGCCCCTTACCATTTACCGGCACATTTATAAGCTGCTGCCCGGGCAGATACTCTCCATTGGCGCCCCCTTTACCACGCCCTCCTTTTCTACCTACTGGTCGGCACGGGAAACCGCGCTTTATGGGCTTTCCCATCCCTTTAGCGGAAGTGAAACAGAGGCTCGCGCAGAATTGAAACGGCTGCTGGCAGAAGCGGTCACAGGGCAGATGATTTCCGACGTTCCTCTCGGCGCGTTTTTATCCGGCGGCATTGACAGCCCGCTTATTGTCTCCATGATGCAGAGTCTCTCCACGGAGCGTATCAAAACCTTTACCATAGGCTTTGAAGACCCCAAATACAACGAAGCAGAGTACGCCAAAGACATCGCACGGCATCTGGGAACGGAGCACACAGAGCTCTATATTTCAGAAAAAGATTTAAAGGCTGTTATCCCCCTGCTCCCCGCCATCTATACAGAGCCCCTTGCCGACCCCGCCTGCCTGCCTGCCTACTTAATCAGCAAGCTGGCAAAGACCAAGGTAACCGTTACCTTAAGCGGCGACGGCGGCGACGAGCTTTTCTGCGGCTACGGGCTGTACCGCCGTCTGGAGCAGCTTTGGGCAAAATACAAAAAGCTGCCTTCTGCTCCCCGAAAAGCATGCGGTTTGCTGCTGCAGCATTCACCCCTAAAGTACAACCGCAAGGTTTACAATATGGGAGAATATGCCCGCGTACCGGACGCACACCGCCTGCATGAGCTTTTTCGCAATGAGCACAACCTTGAGGCGCATAATCTGGTGCCTGGCATCGTCAATCCCCGCGATTACCTATGCGGCCCGTGGATAGCGGAGGACAGCACCCTTCTACCGGATATCAGACAGTACCGCCATGATTTGTATCTGGACACAGAAGAGATAAAATCTGCCATGCTCTATCGGGACCAGACCGGTTTTCTGACCGACACCGTGCTTCCCAAGGTAGACCGCGCCGGCATGTTTGTTTCCCTTGAAAACAGGATTCCCCTGCTGGATAAGGATATCATGGCATTTTCATGGACGCTCCCCATTTCCTACAAGTCCTCCGGCGGGGTGGACAAAAAAATATTGAAGGAACTGCTCTATGAGTACGTACCAAAAGAAATGCTGGACCGCCCCAAGCACGGCTTTGAAGTTCCGCTCCCTGCGTGGCTTTCCACCGGAGAGCTGCATGAATGGGCAGGAGAGCTTACACTGCACAGCCGCCTTGCAGACGACGGTTATTTTGATAAAAAAATGCTAAACAGGATATGGAAGCGATTTAACCATGATAACTCCAACACCTTACTGCTTTGGTACGTCTTACAGGCAGAAAGCTGGTACCGTTTTCAGGTAATGCGCTGATAGTATTCTCTGACAGAAAGGATTTGCGATATGATTTATTCACAGGCAACAGGCGGATTTGGCAATCAGCTATACAATTATGCCATTGGTTTTGCACTGGCGCAGCAGTATGGGGAAGAGCTGACGCTTGATATCTCCCCCTACAGGTTTTCTCCCAGACCCTTTGTTTTGAACCAAATGACCATTTCCTGCAAAGTAGCTTCTCTTTTTCCTCCAAGAAAAGATACCAAACTGTCCCGTATGCTGGCGCGTGCCCTGCGGATTCTTGCCACAAACCGCCACGGACGCTGCCGCTGGATAAAAGAACGCCCCGACACACGCAACAAATTCGGCGCCTACGATTTCTCCCACAAGGCAAACCTTTATCTGGAAGGCTACTGGCAGCATTACCGCTATTTTGACGACTACAGGGATTTATTGTGCAAAGAATTTCAGTTAAAAGAAGAATTTATTTCCGCTCCCTGCCGCAGGCTGATAGAGCAGGGATTATCCGAGGACAGCGTTGCGGTGCACATCAGAAGAGGCGATTACGAAGCCGCATGGGTGCTGAAAGAGGATTACTATCACAAGGCATTTGCTTTCATGAATGAAAAACTGGAAAATCCCCGCTACTATATTTTTTGCGAGGATATTTCCTATGCAAAAGAGCATTACGGCTATCTGCCAAAAGCCATCTTTGTGACAGGAGAATTTTCCCTGTCCGATATAGAAGAGTTTTGGTTTATGTCCAAGTGCAGGCATCAGATTATCGCTAACAGTACCTTTTCCTGGTGGGCTGCTTACTTAAATGCCAACCCTGAGAAGCTGGTGGCAGCACCGGAGTATATGTACTGGAACAGGGATTATTATCCTGAAAACTGGCACGTACTGCAGGCATGAACCTGCCCTGCCGCGTCCGTCTTCACTGTTTTGAACCGCTCCTTAGAGCCAGAATACGCCCTTCCACTTCAAGCACTTCATACTCAGCTTCTATATACCGGAAAAAAGCGCTGTTCCTGTCCCGTTCCGTGACCGGATAGCTCCCCACGGGATAATAATATACCACAGTCGGAAACTTATCCGGATGAAGCATATAATACTGCTCCATTCTTTCATAATCCGTATCCAGCAAATAAATGCTCATGGTGCCGCATCCCATGCCGCTGTACAAATACGCCAGCGGCGTGTTTCTTCCACAGAACAAAATATCATCCTTCGTGTAGGATATCCTGTCTAAATCAGACATCATGGTACAAAACTTATAATACCATTCCTCGTCCGCATAAGTACCTTTTAAAGGTCCCTTTTCTATGCGATGCGTATAGTCCCCTGTCATCAGCGTATTGGTCCATGTACACAGAATTCTCATGACAAACACACAGCAGGAGAGCCCCGCCCCAAGCGCCAGCAGATAATTCTCCCTTCTTCTTCCCTCCGACAACATATTGGGAAACATCAGAACCGAAAAAACAGCCATTGGGCACAAGCCTGCAGAAGTGGAAATAATACCCGTATCTGTTGACAGGCAGAACGACAACGCACATAAAATACTCAGACCCCAGAGAACATAATATTTTTTCTTCTCCCTGCTTATCAGAACAGCCTGCTCTGCTGAAAACCAGATAAAGGGAATAAAAAATTCATTTTCCAAAAAAGGTCTTCCTGATGCCATAACCGCCACGCAGGAAAGAATCAGGCATATGACGGCGCCATATGCAAGATAATCTCCATACTGCTTTTTATAATGCCTGCCTGCCAGCACAACAAAAAAGTATAAGGTGTTTATGATTGTCAGCACCGTATAATTTTTCAGAATATGATACCCCACCTTAAGAGGCTTTAACGCAAGCTGCAGCAAACCGCCCATACCTGATACATTATGGTTCTTGTCATTTAATACAAAAGGAAGATTTACAAAAACTTCCTGCCAGGAAGCCCTTGCAAAAATAAAAGCGCTGAAAATAAGCAGCATGGTAAAGGCTCCTGCGCTGACAAGTGCATACTGCCTAAGCGGGTTCCGTTTGTCCTCGTGCTTTCCCTTTTTCAGCTTCCACACTGTTATAACGGCTCCCGCAAAATAAATCAGTATGCAAAACGGCTGCGCCAGTACGGCGACTGCCAGAAAGATACCGCAGTAATAATAGTCGCGCTTTCTTCTTGCGTCATCCAGACAAACGGCACCTATCATGATTATCATCCCAAGTGCAATGGTATTGTACGACAGCGCATCCAGATTTTGCGGGGAAAAAAAGTAGTAAAGAGAAACAGCAATAATACCGGACATACCATATTTTCTTAATTTTACAATGCAGAAAGCAGCGGTGAGCGCCTTGAAAATCAGATATAAAAAGCGGAAATACAACACAATTCCTTCCGTTGTCTTCATCAAAAGCATATAAAGATGCACAAACGGCAGCAGCAAAAAACCGCTCATCTGCGCCGTGTTCCAGTCGTCAACCAGCATGGCATCTCCCTGATAAAAGCGGTAAGCGGTCGCAATATAATATACTTCGTCGGTAGTGCCTTTCGTGGTAATCAGGCATTTTAACCCAAGAAAAATGAATGTCAATACAAACAGGCATATAAGCAGGCATGCCTTTCCTTTTATTTCTCTTTTCACTGTACTTTCTCCCTTTTGGATAATTGCGCTATTTAACACTATAACACATATTATTATCCTCAACAAGTACAGCAGGGAAAGTATCCTTCCTGTATGTTACTTTTCCATTTTTGTTCTTAGCAAAAGCGTCCGGACAAGTTTTTTCGATTCCATTTTGCCTGCACCGTTGTCAACTGCAATCATTCAAAAGTGCTCTTACGCATTGCTTTTGTATTTCTCCTCCCCGTGTCCCATGTTCCATTTCCCATTTAGCACCGGACAGACCCTGTCAATGATAAGCGCCGGAATCACCCATGCCACACAGGCAGTCACACAAATCAAAAAGGCACAAAGACTCTTCCCTCTTATGGAAAATGGCAGCAATGCCAGCAACTTTCTGCCGATTATGTATCCATGCGGTCCAAAAGCAAAATACAGCAGGCTATGCTTTCCCATAAAGGTAAGGAGCGGAATACGTCTCCATTGCCGTGTTAATGCAAACACGGCAAATAACCCGCTAAAGCATAACAATAGATACAAAAATATATTTTGTATTCCATTGTTTCTTACGTCAAAACCCTCCCACGCAAAAAAATTCATAAACACTACGACTTCCACAGTGTAAACAATTATCCATGCCCAATGCTCCACAATTTTCTTTGCTATGCCTTCTCTATCCGTGCAGCGCCTGATATAATATCCTGCCACAATAAATATCTGATTTATCAGCGCGCAGCTTATATTCCATATTTTTAGAACCTCTGTATCCCGCAGCAAAAAATATGTCAGAGCACAAATCGTAAGGCTGACCGCCATTGCGCTCTGCCATCGACCACATATTTTTATAATACCATAGCCAATCGTCAGCGACACCAGCAATGCCGGAACAAACCAGACTGCACTTCCCATAAGGATTCTCTTTGTACATTCTATGCCGATTTCTTTTATGACACCGGCATTCTTTAGCATCCTCCGGATATCGGAAACATTACAATATGCCTCCACATAGGAAATAATTATCCATGGAAACAGCAGACTCAATAATCTGGTTTTTATAAATTTTTTTACCTTCAATTCCGGCTTTAACAAATAGCCTGAAACAAAAAAGAAAACCGGCAGCATAATGGGGGAAATAATCGTACCATAAATTCCTCCCACACCAACATGCGCCCACATAACGCAAAAGGCACCAATTCCTCTCATGGTATCTATAGATTCATCTCTTTTCATAATTAAGCGGCATTTCTCCTATTTCAGATAATTACATTATTTAATAATTTAATACTATAACACATATTATCATCCCCAACAAGAGCAGCAGGAAAATCGTCTTCTTCGAGCCCTGCCGGCACCTTACTCAAGAGAAATATCCGGATATCATACAAAGAGAGAAGACTGCTTGTCTGCTTTCATACTTTGAAAACAGAACGTCAATTTTTATCTATAAATTTATTCTCGCTTAACCGATACTTATTCCCCATGAGCTTATGTTTCACAATCCACCATCCCGGCACCCAGATTCTCTGCTTCATGGCTGGAGAGGCGCTGCCTATCATCCAGCAATTCTTATCGCAGTGCCTTACCTGCTCCCTAACCTTCTTTGCCTGCTCGGATGTCCAGATTTCTTCCCATGTACTGTCGTGCAGGTTGCCCATCGCCATTTTTTCCGTGCTGCCGTTGCATGGCAGCACATTGCCGTAAGGGTCTAAGAAAAACCCGTTGGTACCCATCTCACAGGGAAGAAGGCGTTTCTGTCCGTATATATAGTTTATCAGACCGTGATTAAAATAAGCACGCGCCCATTTCTTCGGCGACTTCGACTTGAGCAGGGCGTTAATCAGCTCCTCAAACGCCTCCGCCACCTTCCTCTTATCGTCAATTTTGTTGTCCGTCTTTCTGAAATAGAAGGAATTGTGCAGCGTGGCTGTCGCAAATTCCATGCCAAGCTCGTCCGACATATTGTAGAGCGGCACCAAATCCTGACAGTTCATATCCTGTACCGTCATGCCAAATCCCACATCATTATGCCCCATTTCCACCAGCTTTTTGAGCGTACCGTAGCCGCGGTTGAAACCGTCAGGCAGCCCGCGAATGGCATTGTTGGTCTCCTCCAGCCCCTCTATACTGATGCGGATGCCAACCTCCGGAAACTCCTTGCACAGCTCAATAATACGGTCCGTAAAGTAGCCGTTAGTGGATATCACAATCCGGTTTGTCTTTTTATAGAGCAGGCGCACGATATCCTTAATGTCCTGCCTGATAAAAGGCTCTCCACCTGTGATATTGGTAAATGCCATCTCCGGCAGTTTTTCCAGCGTCGCCAAGTCAATTTCTTCCTCCGGACGGGTCGGGTCCCTAAAGCAGTCGCACATATTGCAGCGCGCATTACACCTATAGGTTATAATAATAGAACCATGCAATTTTCTCTTTTTCATGCAGACACAGCACCTTTCTCTTTTCCAAGAAGCTTCCGGTAACAGACCAGCAGCTTTTTACAATATTCCTCGCAATTATCAAAATCGTATGTCAGGCAATTTTCCGAATACGCCTTTCTTTTTTCTTTGTCCTTCCACAAATTCTCTATTTTTTCCTGCAGTGCCTCCGCATTGCCGCTCTCAAATACTTCACCCGTTCTTCCCTGTGCAATCAGCTCCGGAATACCGCCGATATCCGCTCCAATCACCGGCGTCCCAAGCGCCTGTGCCTCCATGACGGAAAAAGGTCCGTTCTCATACCATTCAGACGGATAAACGGCAAATGCCGCCTGCGCAATTAAAGTATGCAGCGCATCGCCCTGTTTGAACCCGACCTCCTTTATATTGGGAACCTTTCTGATTTCCTCCTGCAGTTCTCCCTTTCCCGCGAAAACAAACGGCACCTCCGGCAGTCTTTTACAGACGGACAGCAGGGTATGAACTCCTTTTTCCTTGGAATACCTTCCAAAATAGAGCACATATTCTTTTTTTTCAGGCGCTGCTTCGTACAACACCGGAATAAAATTATGCATTGTCACGCATTTATCCTGCAAACGCTTATCCCCGCATAGTTTTTCAGCCATAAAGCGGCTGGGGCAAATTATCAAATCTATTTTTTTATATGCTTTCAGGCAACGGTACAGAGCACTTTCCATCGTCCCTAAAAGGCTCTTTATCCTTGACCCATGTATGCAGCGGTCTTTCATACAGTGCATGCTGCTTCCATGCAGGCACTTTTCACAATTCTTCCCCGTTTTACCGTTAATCATCATATGGTTAGGACAGACGAGCTGGTAGTCGTGCGCCGTAAACACAATCGGTATCTTATGCGCCTTAATCTCATAGATAATCGAGGGCGTAAGCTGATAGTTAAAATTATTGAGATGCACGATATCCGGCTTAAAATCCCGCAGTACGGCTCTAATCTTCTTCCTCGCCTCACGGGAGTATATGATTTTAAACGGATATATAAGCTTCTGCAGCTTGCCCGTGTGAAAGTCCATATTGGAGGTATAACTCTCTGCATGATTGCCCACAATACGGTTCTCATGCTCCATGCCAAAATATTCTACCTGATGCCCCTGCCGCGCAAGCTCTTTGCCCAGCTCAAAAATATACGTTTCCGAACCGCCGTTTGGGTGCAGGAACTTATTTACCATTAATATTTTCATACTTCCTTCCTCTTTTATACCGTAAACACTTTATTTCCAAGTATTCTTTTCTCCATTTTGATATACCCCCATTGTCTGAATCACAATTTCATCCCACTTGTACTTCTCTGTAACATACTCTGCAATTTCCTGCTTCGTATGCGCAAAGGCATAATCCGGCGCTGTCAGCCTGCACAGCTTTTCCTTTAAGTCCTCCACATCGGACTTGTGGAAAGTCTCTGCATACGCCCCCGCCACGCCCGTATTCTCTGCAATATCGCTGATAAGACACTGTGCGCCGTAGCTCATCGCCTCCAAAAGGCTGATGGGCATCCCCTCGATATCGCTTGGCAATATATAAAGATAACAATTACTATACAATTCCTCCAGCAGCCTTCCCTGTACAAAGCCCGTCATAATTACGTTCGGATTGTCCTTACACGCTTCCTGTATCTTTTCCAGATAGCTGTCCGAATGACTGCTGCCGCCCGCAATCACCAGCTTTTTCTTACATCCTGATTTCCGGTATGCCTCTATCAGATAGTGAAGCCCCTTCTCCGGCACGATTCTGGCAAGGAATAAAAGATAATCTTCTCCGCATAGCCCGTATTTTTCCGTTATGAACTGCGGCTTGCGCAAAACCGCCCTGTCCACTCCGTTGGGAATATACACTGCCTCCCGCTTATAGGTCTGCTTAAAATACTGTTTTGTCTCCGGCGACAAAACAATAAGCACATCCGCATATTTTGCCGCCATCTTTTCCCCGTACTTTAAAAACCGTGTTGCAAAGCCGCCCCATTTGGCACGCTGCCAGTCCAGCCCGTGTATGGTCGCCGCCGTCCTGATTTTAAAAAGCCGCGGCAGCCACAAAAAAGCGCAGGGACCCTCTGCATGGAAATGAATCACATCATAGTGTCCAAACAACGCATGGACAGTTGCAAAAAAGGCATATAGCACCGCATTTAAGCTTTTCTTCTCCACGGTAGGAACCGTTATGATACGTACTCCCTTATACTCCCTCTGCTTTTTTGCGTCATTTTCTTTTCCCGACACATGATGTCCCTTGCGGTTGTAGACGCAGACCTCGTGTCCTTTTTTTGCCATGCGCACCGCAAGCTCTTCCACCACGCGCTCCACGCCGCCTTCTCTGGAGGGAATGCGCTTATGCCCTATCATCGCTATTTTCATAAGACTGCTCCTGTAATCATAAAATCATGGCAGTACACCTTCTTTGGTCTCTTGGTATTCGTACTCTCCGTCATAGATGTCAACGCCCTGTTCTGACATATTGGGAAAGTAGTAGGGAATCACACTGCAAAGGCTGTTCGCATCATAAAAAATGATGTCTCCATCCTTGATATGCTCTTTTGCAAACCGAAACGTCTCATCCGTTTTTGTATGGTATTCTTCCACAAAAACAGTATGGTAAACACCTGCACCGGTCACAAGGAAAAATACTGCCGGTATAAACAGCAAATACCTTGGAATATATTTCCACAGGGCACTCATTCCCAAAATAAAAACATACAGCGCTATTACCAGATAACGGGGTTCCAAACTTTCATCCCGAAGTTTCTCCTCCTATTTTGAGCCCCTGCCTGTAAAAATAACCCATATTGTCTTGAACAAAATTTTAATATCAAGCCCCAGCGACCAGTTATCAATATATTCCAAATCAAGCTTAACAACTTCTTCAAATTCCTCAATATCGCTCCGCCCGCTTACCTGCCACATCCCGGTCAGCCCGGGCGTCATGCAAAGCCTTCTCCTGTAATACAGGCTGTACTGCTTAAACTCGTCCTCTGTAGGCGGTCTGGTACCCACAAGACTCATATCTCCCTTGAGCACATTATAAAACTGCGGAAGCTCGTCCATACTTGTCTTACGAATGAATCTGCCTACTTTCGTAATACGGGGGTCGTCCTCCATTTTAAACATAAGCCCCTTCATCTCATTTTTATCCATCAACTCTTGCTTCCGCTTCTCCGCATCTACATACATGGAGCGAAACTTATATATTTTAAATCGTCTTCCGTTTTTTCCGATTCGGATTTGGGAGAAAAAAACAGGTCCTTTTGAATCTAATTTAATCGCAGCCGCTATAAAAGGAGTAAAGACCGCAGTAATCAGCAGCCCCACAATCCCTCCTACAATATCCATCAGGCGTTTTATCAGCCTTCTGCCATAATCCACGCTGTAGAGGGAGTATGTCACAACCGTATGACTTCCAAATTTTCCGATGCTGCTTTCCTTATCATGCCATTCTATAATATCTATGCTGTAATGGCACAGTACGCCCATTGTCTCGAAATCTTGTATCATTGCCCGCAGAGAAGCCGTATTTTCTTTCTCCGCCTTAATAAAAACCTCGTCGAGCGGAAGCTGCCTTGCCTCCTCCATCAGACTGCTGCGGTTTGCTATAATCGGTATGCCATTGCATTCCTCCTCCTTTTCCTCCATATCCAAAACCGCAATCGCGCTAATTTCATAATTTATTTGAAGGTTTTGCTGTATTTCCGCAACAGTTTCCGCAAGCCCCTCCTTTTCCAGCACCAGCATGACCCGTACCTTGCCGTTCTCGCTGCGCAGATACTTACGCATAAGCTTTTTGATAATCACATGTAATATATAGGTAAACAGCACATTAAATATGGCAAAATATCCAAATAAAAGACGTGAAAAGAATTCCGCCTGTTTAATTAAAAACAGAAAACAGCCGACCGTTACAAACATAATGAGATTGTTTCTGATTACCATGGACAGCTCAACCAAATAGCCCCTTTTGGAAAAATCCCTGTTCCAGTCCATAAACAGCCCGAATATTGTACAGAACAGCATAAAACAGAAGCAAATCATATAGTGCATTACCTTCCGCACTTGCAAATCTGCAATTCCAAACCGCACTATGACTGCCAGCACATATGAAATTATAATAGACAGCAAATCCACTGCCAGCAATACATATACCCTCGCAACATGGTTTTTCTGACTCGTCTGTTCCAATCGTCCATCTCCTTTTATGCAGCACGCCCCGGTCTTTTCAGATATCTGTGCGGCTGCCAGAAGTATCCTTCGCTTCCCTGCTTTATCCCAAACATCTCGCTCCACGTGCCTATCGTCAACAGGAGCGCATAATCCCTCGCTATATATACGGATACCGCATGCGCCTCAAATACAGTATATAACACAAACATTGTTATGACAAGAAAAGCCGCGGCATCTTTCTTCTTCATACAGAAAAAAAGCTGATACCCTTTCCCGACAATATAAGCAATTGCGGGAACAATGCCATACCAGTAAAACAGCCTGATAAATCCCATATCAAAGTAAATCATATTTTCCGGCACGGAAAACATAGACCAAGATGAAGAGTTGCCCCAAAAGTGGGACCATAAAATTCGGTTTGTCAGATACTTGTCCATCCACTCCATCCCGGGAATCTCATAGCCCCATACGGCAGCGCCCACAGAAAACACAACACAAATACCGCAGCAAAGTATCCCCGCCACGTACACCCATTTCTTTTCCTGAAGCCTCGGGAAAATACAGAAAACCATGGCAATGAATACCGTAACGCTTGCAGCCGCCATACCCGTCCTCGAAACCGTAAGCAGATACAGTCCCACATTCGCAAGCTCCAAAATAACACAGTGATACCATTTTAACTTCTTCCAGTACAGATAAATTCCCAGTGTCATAAGCGCCCAGAACATACAGTGCAGCGCGTTGGGATGTCCCAGCCCAAAGCAATATCTTCTCTCAATCCCGCCTCTGCCGTAATCCGCCTCTAAAAAAACCTGCCCCAGACTTCCTGTCAACGACAGCGCAATAAGCGCCGCCACTCCTGCAAGCGTCGTATAAAAAGTGATTTTCAGTGCCGTCCGCAGGTCTATATTCTTTGAGGCGGCTATGAAAGCGGTTACCCTTATGATTTCATTCCTTCCTGTAGCAAAATAGGAAACGGCACCCAATACAAAGAATGCCGCCATAACCAGCCACTCCTTAAAGGAATACCTCGTCACTGCAATTTTTGCCATGCATAGCAGAAAAGTAAGCTGGAACAGCCTGCCCTCTATCGGATTGATATAGGCGCTCTTATCCACAATCACGATACCGATTTCTATAAGAAGCACCAGATAAAAAATACCCTGCCCAATCTTATCCGGCGTTATCTTTTCTTTCATACCAGTCTCCTTCATCAATAAAAGCCTTCCAGCATTGGGACAATTTTATCCGGTCCCTGCTCTATTTTTTGCAGCAAATCGCTTAAATCCCCCGTATAGCAATAGCCGTTATAGACATTACCGGCAGCTTCCTTATCTCCTGTATAGCATGTGACATAAGGATAATCATAATTCATTCTGCTAATCCAGAAAGTTCTCTCCCTGTCCTCATTTTCCGAAAAATCAAATATAGTCCTGCCGTAGTCTTCATACGGACAGCCCGCCGCCTGCAGCACCGTCGGAAGCAAATCGCAGTGCGATACCGGCGCGTTTGTCACGGGCGACACTTCATGCGTCTCTTGCGGGCGCTTTACAAAAAAGCATACCTGAGAATCCGTATTGTTCGGTCCTCCATGGTCCGCAGTAATGATAATGGTGGCGTTATCATACGCCCCCACCTCCTGAAGCTGCCGCAGGTATTCCTCCACAATCACAAAACAGCCCTTTACAGTCTCTTCCCTCGTAGAGTCCGGTTTATAACTGCCATCTTCACCGGTTGTCCACTGATGCGGTCCCATCAAATGCTGTACGATAAAATAGTTATGCGCATCGTCTCCGGTGATGCCCTCCTCCAGCAGGCGGGCATAGAAAGCTGCATTATCATGCCTTACCGCATTTGCCCTTGCCGATACAATGTCCGCATATTCGCCCATATTGGTATAAAATAAAGGTTTTAAAAACTCCGGAAACATCCGGTATCCTGACATCTTAATCAGCGTTTTGAGCAGCAGCGGCTCATTTACTTTCACATCCTGCGCCGCATCTATACAATTGTCAAGTTTGTCCTGTATCAGCTCCAGCTCATTCAATCCGCATAGCATGTGGGTGTCCGGCGTATACAGGTTTATCTTGTACTGCCTGTTTTTTAAATACTCATAAAACTGATTCGTCATCTCATTGTCCCATGCCGCCGCACACCACTCGTTGACGGTTATGGAAGGGTCAAACTCCACCCCCGTCAGCATATGGACAATCGACGGAAATGTCCCGAAATACACGCATTCCGCATTACTGTAATACGTAAAGTCATGCAGTCCATCCACCATATCAGGATACATTTCCAGCGCATCCTCCATATATTCGCTGCTCATAAAATCCAATATCAAAATAATAACATTTTCTTTCTTAGAAACCACAAGCTGTTCTTCGCCCGACAAATGTAAGCCTGCCGCCGGTCTCACATATGCCTTCTCATCTCCTGCCAGCACCAGGGAAACCAACGCTACGACCTGTATGGCAAGCAAAAAAGCAGACAAATACTGCACCAGCTTATCCCATAGCTTTTTCTTTGTAAATGCCAGAAAAAGCACTGCGCCGATAACAGCCACCCAAATCACCAGATTTAAGAGCGCTGGTCCTGCCTCGATGCCGTACCCCTCCGGATTCAGTCCCAGAAGGTCCAGCTTCCGGTTTAAAAACATCACCTGACAGTACCCTGCCGCCGCAATGCCAAAGCTTAAGGATATCACAATCTTTTGCAGAATTTCCGGCAAAAATATAACTACTGCAGAAAGCACCAGCGCCGACAATACGGCAATCATAAGCATAAGCCAGATAAATTCCTGATACAGAAACGCAAACTCTGTGACATTCGCAAAAAATATTTCCGAAGGTCCGAATATCAGAAGCATAAAACTCAGCAGAAAAAAGCTTAGAAATGCCTTCAGGAATGCCTTTCCTCTATGATGATTTCTCTTTTTCTCTTTTTCCATCCCCGTTCTCCTTTGTTTCTTTTTCCTTTGTTCCTCTGCATAATCCCAGCTTGCGCAACACTGCCCTGCATAAAGATGGCAGAATATCATGCCAAAAATATCTCAGTTTTGCATGGTAAAAATCCCAGCCGGAAATGCCGCAGCTTTTGGCAAGTTTCCTTCCCCTGCCAAATTTTATGATGTACTCTCTTAAGAAAAATTCCCTGCAGCGTTCGTTCTCCTTTAAGTGATAAGTTTCATACATATAAAGATAATCATTAAAAATCCTGTCATCCCTGTCAGAAAAGGAATGTGTATACTGCTCCTCATGCATCCCTATGGAGACAAGGGGCATATCCGTATACACAAAGCGGGGATTTTGGCTGAGCAGGCGCAGATACAGCACCATGTCGGATGCCCAGTTACTCTTCTCATCAAACATAGTGCCATTGTTGCGGTAAATGGTATCGCTGGGCGCGCCGATTTCATTGCCCAAAAAAAGATTCCGCCAGTCCTCACGCAGTCGGGGAATAAAATCTTCTGACACCTTCCGTTTATAGCTTTCCTTCTCCGATACCTGCATACTATTAGAAAACGCAAGTCCGGCTTCCGGGTTTTCATCCAACAGCTTTACCAGCTTCGCAAGGCTCTCAGGATAGGTAAACCAGTCATCCGAAAACATAATCTTGACGTATTCTCCCCTCGCCTGCGCAATTGCCTCGTTCCAGTTAAAAATATGACCCAGCTTTCTCTCATTGTGCACATAGCGGATACGCTCGTCCGAAAGCCCGCTTACAAGCTCTTCTATCTCCGTTCCGTCGGAGTCGTCCGTTATATTAACCTCATAATCCGTATAAGTCTGCTTGCGAATAGAGTCCAGCAGACGTTTTACTTCTTTTACATTATTGTAAACAGGTACACAAATAGATACCTTAGGCATACGCCTGCCCTCCTGTCACTGCACTCGCAGAATTTTTTTCACGGTACGTTTACCAAACACAACCATCTTTCTGAATCCGCTTCTTATATTTCTCCTCAGATGCCGCAGAGCTGCCTTCGCCTTGGTTTCATCCTGTTTTATCAGATGCGCATACTCCTCTGTGTGCGTCCTCAGGTACTCCGGAAAGCTGTCGTCAATCGGCACTTGCACAAATACGGCGTCGCGTCCGAAAATATCCTCTCCGTCCTTAATTTTGTCGTCTACTTCGGAAAGTACCGCCCTATTGTTGTATTCCTGATGTGCCGCGGAACGCACTTTTTCTGCCACCCGCTTCCTCACATCCTTCTCTTTGCTGCCACCCATATATCCAAAATGCCAGCCGCCGTCATCCACACGGACACCAAATTCCTTGCACTTTGGCCAGCGCAGCTCGCCCAAAGGCATTGTCCTTGCCACCTTATAGCTGCACACCTTGCTTCCCAGCCATTTTTTCCGCTCCACACCGGCAAATTCGCCGCAATACGCCAGCAGGTTTCCCGACGTCTCTTCCATATTGAGATAACAATAAAAAAGCCGCTGCGCCAGATGGAATACCTTATCCTGCGCGCCGTCTTCCTTACGCCGGATTTTTTCTATAATTTCCTTTACTTTTTCAGGATTGGGGATTTCGTCCAAATCGCTGAAGATAATGATATCCTCGTCCGTACAGCCTGCGAGTCCCCGCCCCACTGCATTTTTTTGAAAGGTATCCCTGTCATGCGTATAGCCTTCCGGCGTATCATCCACCACCACATGAATAATTTTATCCTCAAATTCTTTGAACAGTTCCTTGTTTTCCTGATAATACAGGGGTTTTTTCATGCCGGAAAAGGTTTCCGTCGCCTCGCTTATAACGAACTTGTCCACAATCGGTGCCATCACATGAAGCCGGAGCTTTAAAATATCCAGTTCATTAAAAAATTGAAAGCAGTCGTATACCATTCTAATGCCTTTCTTTTGCCTGCACTTTACGCACGGACGTTCCCGAATCCATCATTTCTTCCGGCAAAAATTGGGATATCCGGCGTTTGTCCCCATCCACTTATGAAACAAAAACGGCGTAATCCCTTCTATTTCCGGTATCATATTTTCATGCCCAAAATACTTTGCCACCTCAAGCGGCGCAATTTTCATCCCCTCCGCTTCCAGCAGATGCCTGATTTTGCAGCAGATAAAGCCGTCTTCGTTATAGTATACCACACCGTTCAGCTCTTCGCCAACCCACGGGACATTTGCTTTTTTCGGAAAATCCATCAGCCGCTTGCTGCGAAGCGACACACTGTTGCCCACACGGCAGAGATTGCCGTGGATATCCCGATAGGTGGTAGTATCCCCCTCCTTTGGAAGCGGCCACGGCGAGCCAATATAATCGTAGTCAAAAAACTCGTCCCGCCACATTTCCGGATGCACCACAAAACCGTCATAGTGCACCAAAAGGGCAAACTCCGTGTCTACATAATCTCCCATATTGTAGACGGTCTCATAATTAAACCGGTCGATATTGTTTAACTTTCCAATATGCGCATACCGGATTTCCTTCGGCAGTCCAAAGGGCTTTTTATGCGTGACAAGCACCGCATCGCCAAAGTCTATCCCCCGCATACTGTACTGCATTGCGGCAATCGTCTCCTTTACATACACGCTGGTCATTGCCAGAAGGGTTACATTTTTTAGCTGCAGCTTTCCGTTTTTGATTTCTGCCATGGCTTCCTCTCATTCCGCCGCACAGGCGGCATTTTGATTTTCAGGCTTTTTCTTCTCACAATTTCCGTGCCCGAAAGCCCCAAAAGGGTAAGCAGAGAGACTATTTCCGACAAACGCCAGCTCAAGGGCTCCTTAAAATATATCTTTACCTTTCCGCAATACCCTGCGGGAATTTTTGCACGGACTACATTATTTTCTCCTAAATCTACCTCCGTGTATACCGCTTCTCCTCTCTGTCCGTCTCCTTCCATTGCACAGAGATACCAGTCGTTATACAAAAGAGGCACCTCCACCCAGTCTGCAAAATCTGATGTGTTTTCCACTTCCATGGAAACCGTAAGATACTCTTTTTCATATGACAGTATTTGTGTGTGCCCGCCGGATGCAATTCTTGTCGAATCCAGCAGCTCCAAATCTGTTCCCGGGTAGGCAAACACCGTGCAGAAATAATCCGTTTTTCCCAAAGATGCCGTATCCATCAGCCTCGGTCCGTTAATCAAATGGACCCGGTTATCCAGCATATAAAAACAGCCAATCAGCCCGAAAGCAAAAATAACGGCACAGAGCCTTTTCCCATCTACTACCGACTTAAAATAACGCAGTGCAAAAATCATTGCTGCCACTGCCAAAGCCGTGGCAAGCGTGGAAAATCTTGTTGCAAACTGAATATTTGCAATCACAATCCTTAAGAATACGACATGCTCCGATATCCAGTCCCACGGAAAATATAAAGTCGTCATCCACAAAGCAAGCAGCGTAAATGCAAAAAAAGTGCCTCCCTTTACTTTCCTGCCATGCTCTCTTCCGTGCAGCAAGGCAAACAGATATAGCAAAAGCCCCCCGCCTAAAGCAAACCCTATGCCGCATGCCATTTCCCTATAGGTTCCAAACGGTGCCGTATAACTGTCCCCATGCCCGGGATAAAACAGATTGAACAACTGAGAAATGTGAAGCCCCCATGTCTGCATATGCACTGCCTGATTTTCCGCATGACCGATGCCTACCCTTCCCATTTCCGTCAGACAAGGAAATAAAAAACCTGCGTTCAATAAGGTAGTATAAAGAACCGTCTTTGCAAGCACCAAAAATGTTTTTAAACACCCCTTTCCAAATATTTTTCTTATGTGAACTATACACGCCAGCAGGACAAACACCCCGTACAGCGCGCAGGAAAGAATGTGCGTCTGAATCACCCCGCTGAACCCAATTACCAAAGGAATCCAAAGCTTGTCATACCGTTCAGACTTCGTGTCCGCAAACACAGCATATATTCCGTAGACAAGCAGAGGCAGAAAAACCATTCCCCATATTTCTCCCATATCACCCCTGATATAAAGGTTCGTCATTCGATACGGCGCAGATACATACAAAAATGCCGCCAGCATCCCTATCGTTTCATCCTTTGCCATTTTCCGAAAGCACCAGTATGCAACCGCTGTTGTCGCAAAGTTACAGATAATCATAAAAACGGAATACGCAAATACCATCGGAAATCCAATCAGACGCAGGACTGCCGGAAAATACAACAGCAAATCACCATAAAAAACCGATGCCGGATAACCATGCCCATACATCCAGTTGGGCTGTATCCTAACCGGAAACTGTCCGGAAAGAAGTCCTTCTGCAACACCGTCAATGCGCATCAAATGATAATTGAGGTCTATAGCCGACATAATATATCCGGAAAACAGCGGGTAAGACACCGCAAATGTAACCGCCGCCATTGCAGCCAGCCTGTACCGGCTGTTTGCCGATACCCTGCGAAGCCATCCCCTCTGTCTTGCCAGCAGGAACATATCCAGTATAAAAAACAAAAACAGTGCTATCGTAACCCGTATCCGCAGGGCTGCCCTGGTCTCCGTGATGGTGCAGCCTTTGATTATCATGTAGCCCTCTCTGCCAAAATAAGTCTCCAGCCGGAAATCCTCCACATCTTCATTCAGATAAATCATGAAGGTCATCTCCTGCGTTCTTGGAGACAAATGCAGCGTGTCGGCGCGCAGTCCCCAAAAGTCTTTGGTACTTGCCCTTACATTACAGGTATTATTCTCTGTGTCCGTTTCATAGCGGACCGTAATATCATAGGTGCCCTTTTTAAGTGGCATATCCGGCGTATAGTCAAATATACCCGACGGTTCCAGCGGAAAAGAAGCATCCACATACCAGCCGCCCCTGTCATCCGGTATGGTGGTTCCGATAAAGTCCGTATGAGGAATATCGATGACTGTCTTTTCTTTTGTATAACCACTTATTAAATAAATCAACGCCGCAATTTCTACAAGAATCAACAACGCATACCATACATGCGCTTTTCTTTTCACCAATTCCGTTTCCTCCTCTATTTAAACATGCGTCTTATACGCCTTGACAGTCCCCTGCAGATTTTCTCCATCTTAAACCTCCCATACATGCATTTGCCGTGCAGCCCATACGCCCATAAGCGGATTCCCTGCGGCTTTTGCCCCGCACGCTTATAGCGCCCCGACACAACCTTATAATGCGCCAATTCCCTGCGGCATTCCTCTGCCGTAAACAGCCTTCCTTTTCTGTCCATATACTGAAAGCGCTCGTAAATATTTTGTTCACTCGCCCAGTATCCATCCGACACGTTGTGCCTTGCCCAGTATTTCGGTGCAATCACAAGCTTTACTGTCTCACTGGTATACGCCGGAAAAAAGGCAAAAGATGAATTTGACAATAAGAGATAATGGGCATTCTTTAAGGTCACATAATCTTTGTCGATAGAAAAATGGTACGCCGGTATGTCAGGCAGCATTTTCTGCGCTTCCCCCACATCATCCGTCACAATCATAAACTCCATGTCGGAACGGATTTTTTTCATTCTCTTTATACCATCCAGCCAGTACTTTTTCCGCAAATACAACTCCGGGCTATCCGCATATTCGCCACCCCGCATATTGATAACGCATAAATTTTCCCGACTGTATTCGTAGGATTCATATTCCGGTTTCACTTTAAGCCAGTCCTTCAGCTTATCCCTGACATGATAAAAATAGGACTCGTCCTGCATATTCCCATAAAGCAGGGTATTATCCGCCACACGGCGCAGTGCCTCGTCTGCACCGGCAACATAACACCCGTGCTTTATATCATGTGCGGAATTTCCCATATATAACCTGACCTCTGCCTCTTCATAAGCGGAAAAATCCTTCTTTTCATGGTCGGTAATGGCGTGTCCCAAATCCATATCCATAAAGTACATACCCTCACTGCTGTGAACATTGACCGCCAGTCTTTCCTGCCCTGCCGTACCAAATGCATATCCATTTTCCTCCGCAACGGCACGCGCCGTCACGTAACAAAAGAGCTGGTTTCCCAATCCCTGTCCCTTCAAAAATTCGGTCCCGACCATATGATTTCCCTTTCTTCGCGCCTATTTCTCCTGCACGGTAATCTTTCCGTTCTCCACACGGTAGAGGATGTCGCATTGCTCCAGCGTATTCAACCTGTGCGCAATAATCAGCAGCGTCTTTTTTCCGTGAAAACTGTTAATCGCCTCCATCACCGCCCTCTCCGTGGCATTGTCAAGCGCCGAAGTCGCCTCGTCAAACACCAATATATCCGGGTCATGATACAGCGCCCTGGCAATGCCGAGACGCTGCCGCTCGCCGCCGGAGATGCGCACGCCCCTGTCGCCGGTGGAGGTATCCAGCCCTTCGGGAAGCGCCTCCACAAATTTCTTCATCTGCGCCTCCTCCAACACCTCCCAGACCCTTGCATCATCTATTTTGTCCCGTTCCACGCCAAAGGCTATATTATCCCTGATGGAATCGTCGGACAAATAGATTGCCTGCGGAATATACCCTATGTTACTCAGCCACGACGGATAATTGTCCATCACATCCCTGCCCCCGCAGCGTATGCTGCCCTCCTGCGCCCGCAGAAGCCCTAGAAAAATATCAATAACCGTAGATTTTCCCGCGCCGGACGGACCGACTACACCGACTGATTTGCCGTAAGGAATTACCATATTGGCATGGTTCAATATCTTTTTATCTGTATTGGGATACACATAGGTGATATTTTCCAACACGATATCTGTATCAACCTTGACCAGCTCAGGATTCTCAGGCGGCGTACTGACATACTTCCCGTTTTCCTTATATTTTGTAAAATCCACATGCTCGTATACATAATTGAGCGAAGGCTCAAAAAACGCAATATCCGTCATATACGTATTGATGCGGTTCATGCTGGGCATCAGGCGGAACGCCGCAACCGCAAACGCCACCAGCGAAGTAAGCTGTTCCTTCACATCTCCGCCAACCACTATACAAATGGCAAGATATCCGAGAACCCCCGCAATACACACTGTCTCGATAATCGTCCGCGGCAGATTGTTTAACACGGAATATTTCACCGTCAGCTCCATACCCCGTCTGGTATGCTTCTCGTAAAAGGAAGCGAAAAATCCCTCCCTGCCGAGCACCTTCACATCTTTAATCCCGTACACCGCCTTCGTGCGCCAGCGTCCGGCGAGGCTCTGCACCTCCTGATTTTCCTCCCCGATTTTGTTTAACATAGGTTTTAATACCTTCACAATGATAAACGTCATAATCAAAAACAAAACCAGCAGCAAAAGAGTCATTTTCAAATCCAGCACCAAAAGAAGAAGGAACAGACAAATTGCCACCACAAGCTCCGTCACCATCCTGATTAAAGAAAACAAAAGCTGAAATACCTTGGGGATATCCCCGTCAAGGATACGAAAGATAGTCGGAATATCCGCATTCAGATAAAATTCATACGGGCGGTTCAAATATTCTTCCAACATATAGCTTCCCGCCCTGTGCTGATTGCTGTTTACAAATTTCGCCTGTATATAAGCAAGAAATAAAAGATATGCATTTTTTACCACAAACACACAGATAACCGCTATCAAGAGCAGGATGGTGAAAGCATTCATGTCCTCTATGTGAAGTAAGCTGCAAATCCAATCTACATATTCGTTCTGCCGCAGCCGCTCCGTATCCATAACCGCCTGTGCCAGCGGTATAATCATGGATACTCCCAGCATCTCCAGCAGACCGCCAATGAGAACGAGCACTCCCAGACCCACAATCCGCCCTTTTTCCTTTTTATTTAAAATACATGACAGCTTTTTAAAAATTTCCGGGTTCACTGTACTCTCCTTCCGTTTGCATCTATCCGCACATTACACAGCTTATAAAAAATATCCTCGCCCGCAGAAGTGTTCAGCCACCTCTTAGGCGCTGCCACCTGCTTTTGCGGATTTTTGTTCAGCCACGCCCCCCACCAGCTAAAACTGCTGTTTGCAATAATATTGTGTCTGCACAGGCTCATCAGCGCCATATCCGCATAAGCGCCATCCATGTCTCCACAGTCCACTAACGTAATATCCCCCTTCTTCGCATAATCCCTTCCCCACGCTGCATCATCCGTAAATAAAAAGAACCGGCAGTCCGGAAACTGCTCCCTAAAGTAATCCATCGCACCCTCGTAATAACTTTCCGTACAAACCCCGCCATAAATAGCGGCAAATTTCTCATTCAGGTAGTCTCCCCGCCTGATGTGAAGGCTGACGGAGCAGGTATTTTCTATCTGCCCCTTATAGACCTGCACTTTCCCTGAAAGCTGCGCCAAATCAAAGGAAAAATCTCTTCTAATCTGCTCTTCCACCCGTTCAAAGTACCGGAAGCTCTGCCAATAGCCAATGCAATAGGCATCCTCCCCGTCAAAAATTTCCTTCTCAAAAGTAATGGCATCCTTCTCCTGATAAACCCTGCCCTTTCTGCCAAACACCTTTCTTCTCATGCGGTCTAAAAGGAAAAGCGAGGAATCTGTCAGCCGGTTATACTCTTTTTTTTCCGCCTTTGCATAGGTGAGGGGAAATACCTCTTCCAGACAGTTATCCGTCCTGCCGATATCCCCATAGTGGGTAAAATCCTCTATACAAACCTGCTTTCCCGCATACGCTAACGCCCTGTATAAAGCATACACAAACATTTGATTTCCCATACCGCCCGTCATTTGCAGCATCAGCATATTACTTTCTTCCCTTCTTCGTTTTCATGGGTATGACAATCCTATCGTTCAGCCACATTGCCATCAGATAAAGCCGTGGAGAAAGCAAAAAAAGCTTCAGCTTCTGGTACTCATGGGGATTGGCTTGCGGAATGGAAAATATGGCATCATAACTTTTCTTATCCAATTCTCTCAGTTTATTTTCCAAAAATTTCATATATACTTTTTTGTCCGTATTTTTACTGCGGAATGTAGCCGTATAAAATAACAGCATACGTTTATACATAAAATAATCCTGTAAGAGCGCTAAATCCTCTCTCTCGATTTTCCTCAAAAAAATACTCCTGTCATATAAGTTAGGAATCAAATCCGTGAAAATTTTCTCATTGATACCCATATTCATAATGCTGGCATTTCTATCGCAAACATAATTATAATACGCTCTGTCCAAATAGATACTTTTAGACGGCTTGTTTAACAATTGTATTGTATAAAGCATATCTTCATATAAGCGCTCCGGAAAACGCAAATCACCTACAAGAGAACGCTTATACAGTTTGTTCCATGCTGCATTCTGTATCTGATATGCATCGTCCTCCTCCAGATATTTGGCAAGTATTTCCTGTCCGTCCATCACTGCTGCCTTTTCTGTAGAAATGTCCTCTGTCTTATCTTCATAAACCCATTTATAACGGCAGACGGCAAGTTCGGCTCCATACTCCCTCATTGCAGAAAGCATCTTCTCATACATATCCGTCTCCACCCAGTCATCACCATCCAAAAAGGCAAGAAATGTTCCCGTTGCATTCTCGATACCGACATTTCTACTGGAAAATAATCCACCATTTTTCTTATGTATTACTTTTACCCTTGCATCCTGCGCAGCATATTTGTCGCATATTTCAGCGCAATTATCGGTAGAGCCATCGTCTACAAGAATAATCTCCAAATTGTGATATGTCTGATTTATTAAGGAAAGAATTGCCCTATCTAAATAAGCTGCAACATTATAGATTGCAACTACTACAGAAATCACTTCATTCTGTTCTTCCTCTGGAATCTCTTTTGGATAACAATTTTCTAAGATTTTCAATTTTACACTCCGTATCTGCCTTTCCCCGTCAGCACCTTCTCAAAATAATCCTTCCAGCTTCTGTTTGTCACCTCAGGTCTTAACTGTTCCTGTATCTTCTGTGCGCTTCGCCCCATTGCTTCTGCTTTCACGGGATTAGACAGAACTCTTTCCATCGCCCTCGCAAGCGCATCCGCATCTCCCACAGGAACCAAAAGACCGTTTTCTCCCTGCCGAATCAACTCCCGCGGTCCGCCGCATGGACAATCCGTGGAAATAACGGGCAGCCCAAGCGCCATCGCTTCTAACAGAGTATTGGGCATTCCTTCCGTTTTTGATGTAAGCACAAACAACGCTGCTCTTTCAATGCTGCCTGCCACATCGGACGTCACGCCCGGTAAAAACGCACGCTCCGAAAGTCCTTCTTTTATAATCAAAGCTTCCAGTTTTCCGCGGCACTCCCCATCCCCAAAAATTGTCAACCTATAATCCGGAAATTTGTCCGCCATCTTGGCAAAGGCATGAATAAGCATCTCGTGATTTTTATTATCATCCAATCTGCCCACCGCCACAATCTCCTGTTTGCGCTCTCCTGTGTATCTTTCCCGCAAAAATTGCGGATTCAAGGCATTAGACAGGATAACCGATTTTTTTTGTATATATGCTGGAAAAAACGCTCTTGCCTCCCTTGTCTGAAACACAATGCCATCTGCAAAACGAAAATAAGTCTTGGCAATCAGCCGCAAGACTTTGGTATCATACTCCATTTTAGGGTCTGCAACAATGGAAACCACCACCTTGGTTTTCAAAAATGTGCTTGCCGCCATCGTCATAAAATTGCTTTTCGCCGTACAGGTCAGTACAATATCCGGCTTCACGACTTTCAATGTACGCCGCAGCTTGAAAAACCTCCGAAAGAAGTTGCACAGACGGCTTCTCCCTGTTTCTTCTTCAGTTAAATCGGACAGCACCCTCTCAATGGCGGGATTGACGGTATACTCGTCCTCCTTCTTATACTGGGTTATCATGCATACGTCATAACCTTCGCCATAAAAATATTCCGCCAGATTAACAAATACCCGCTCGGCACCTCCCTTTGTCAGAGAGCCGCAGTAAAAGGCAATCTTCTTTTTACCCATATTCAGCCTCATTTCTGCACGCTTTTCTAATTTGCCATTGACCTCAGACTATGCACGCAAAACCGCATTCTCCATAAACCAGTCCTTATACTCCGAAAAATCCTTACATTCATTGTCAATACTCTGAATCATCTCTTCCGTTTTTTCCTGCACCAGCTTTTTATAATTGTCAAAATTGTCATAGCCGGCTTTTGTCCACGCAAAGGGATGAGTCAGAATCTGCACCTTATCGTTTTCCAGTATGTTCTTTTCGTCCGGATACCCGTACCGCCATATGTGGTTGGCGTCGGACATATATTTTACCGCCACCGGCGTATCCTCCGTGACATTTTCCGCAAAGGTAAAAAAGTCATCCTGATAAGCGTTTATGATACCTGCAAGCTTAATATTTTCACGCAGAATGTCCTTGGACGGTCTGTGCACGGAAAAAATATCTACCTGAAAACCGAACATCTCGCTTAGAATGTTCATCTCCTTTACAATCTGCCTGCGAATCAGCTCCATATCCGTCATGCCGTTCAGCGCATAATGCAGACCGATGACATGCCCCCTCTCGTGCATGTCCTTCACCATCTCCATATTCTTTTTAGAGAGAATATTGTAGGAATTGTTGGTCCACTGGAAGAAGTAGGAAGAAGTAAAATCCATGCTTTCCTCCACCTTGGAAAGCGCATAAGCACGCTCCACGCTGTACTCTACATCATGACGCATAATGATAAATTTATCCCTGCCCAAAGCCTCCCTGTATCCCACATATCTGCCGGTTGACTTGATAATACCCACAATCCTGCGGTAATCTTGAAATGAAAACATAAATCTACCCCCGTCTGCCGCAGGAAAATCTGCGGTAAAAATACCCAGCCACTGCTTCAAACAATATAGCACAATAGCCGGCTTTAGTCAAACTCGCCGGCTTCCTCCAACCATGTGCACAATTTTTCTTTATACGCTGTCACAGAAAAGCCCCTGCTCCTTTGGCGCGCCGCTTTTGCCAGCTTCTGCAGTCCGTCAGCGTTCTGCAGCATTTTGACTGCTTCTGCAGCCAGCATCTTTTCCTCCGGTTCAATTTCTTCTGCATTCAGGTTTTTCTGCGGGTTCATGACCGGAAGCAGCAATCCGTACTCGCCCACATACACCTTCTCCTGCACTTTTGCCCTCCTGTAATCGTCCGTCAGTATCTCCGCCGGACCGGTCTTACAATTAACGGAAAGCGCAGGCACACCCACCGCCATCGCCTCCACCATGGCGTTGGGGAAGCCCTCCGTCTCCGAGGTCATCAGATAGAGAGATGCCTTTTTCAGATAACAGAAGGGATTTTTCTGCACGCCCGTAAAGAGCACGCTGTCGCGAACCTGCAGCTCCTCCGCCAGTCTTTCATATTCGGAAAAATCCCCGTCGCCGATAAGCATCAGCCCCGCCCCCGGCAATTCCTTTTTGATAAGCGCAAACGCCTTTATCTGATGCCAGAAGCCCTTGACGTCATCCACCCTGCTCATGGACGCAAGCAGGGGCTGTTTTTCTGCAAGAAAAGCTCGGTGCGCCGCACAAGGCTCTTCTTTCGAGAGCGCTTCCAGCTTTTCGGTATCGCAGGGATTATACAGGCATTCCACCGATTTGGAGGTATAAAGCCGCCTTACATCATCCGCCATTTCCTTTGCACAGCAGATTACCTTGTCCGCACGCCCGCAGGTCAGCTTCATCTCCCGCTTTGCCTCCAGCGCACCGTATCCCCTGATGCCAATCCACACCGCATCCTGCGCCTTCGCCAGCGCGTTAATCAGATTTGCCGTAGGTCCAAAGCTGTAAGTGATATGAATATTCTGCTCCTTCTTTACCTTTTTAACCGCCCTGATACGCAGCAGGATATTCCACAGTTTTCCCAAGAGACTGGGGCGGCTTCCCAAATGCAAATCGATAAGCGGGATATCTCCCACATCATAAAACATATCCTCAGAACTGAAAATCGCAATGCATACATGATATTTATCCGCCAGAAGCTTTGCTGTCTGCACGCAGATGCGCTCAAAGCCGCCTTGATGCAGCATGGGCACCATCAGCAGTACATTTTTTCTATAAATCTCTTCATACCGCGAAACCTGTGCGCCAATCGCAAAACCCGCCTTTTGTATATCGGATAACCTGCTTTTTCTTTCATATTTGCAGTTTCCCAAAATATGCGCCGCCCACTCTGAAGCTGTCCTGTTAAGACTGTAAAACTCCGCAAGCTCCGTAACGCCGGCTTCTTTTGTCACCGCCTCCGATACGAGACAGCGAAGCCCCGCTGCCTGCGCCTCAATCACCGTTCCCGGAAGACCTTCGTACAAGGACGGAAATACCAGATAATCCATCGCCTGATAATAGGGGCTTATCTCCGCCTGATTTCCCAAAAAGCGGACGACGCCTTCAAGCCCCGCTTCCAGAACCTGTTTTTCTATCGTCTCACGCAGCGCGCCGTCCCCGATTAAAAGCAGCACGGCATCACTCCTTTTTTTGTAAATTTCCGCAAAAATACGAATCAGAAAAGCATGATTCTTTGCCTCCCTGAAGCTTCCCACATGCCCGATAACAAGCTTTTCCGCAAGCCCGAGCTCCTTACGCATCTGTTTTCTGACATCTTCGTCATATACATATTTTTCTGCAGCGATGGCATTGGGGATAACCTCTACCTTGCCTTTTTCCACCCATCTTTTTCCGTATACCGCTTCCCCTGCTTCCTTTGAGCAGGCAAGGCAATAATCCGCCCTGCGCTTTAGGGGACGGCGCATCCACTTTGTCAAAAGCCCTTTTACGCCGCCGGACACACCGGCACTTCTGGCATGTCCTATGGCAATGGGAACGCCTGCCTTTTTTGCGATAGGCAGGTAGATTGCCGCCGTACTCGTCATATGCCCGTGTACGGCGCGAAACGCATGATGCGCTTTAAAAAAGCGCTTCAGCGCCCTTTTGTAAGAAAACCAGTTATATACCCGAAAGCGGGGAACACGGTAAATCCGCCCCCCCATCGCCTCAATTTCTTCATCAAAATGCTCTTTTGCCTGCGAATGCACCAAAAAATCAAACTGGATTTTCTGTCTGTCTATCTGGCGGTACAAATCCATAATCCGGCTCTCCGCCCCGCCCAGACTGAGTCCTCCAAGTACATGGAGAATTCTGATAGGCTCTCCCATTCTGTTACCCGTGCCTTTCCTTTTTCACCCTTTTCTGCCGCCCCGCAGCTCGGGCTTCTCTCCCGTCCGCTCTGTGTGTCAGGTTCTTTCCTTCTGTCCATCCGTACTGTGGGCTTACTTTCCCGCACTGCACTACAGACTTGCTGCTTCCTTTCTGCACTGCGCTATCATCTTGACGCTTTCCCTCTGCACTGTCTACGGACTTACTACTTCCCGCACTGCGTTACAGATTTTTCTGCTTCATCCTCCTGCTGCACCAGACTTCAGCTTCACCAGTACTCTCTTTATTGACGCAAGCACATGCTCCGTAAGACAGCCCCAAAATCCTTTTTCCCTGCTCTTCATGGCAAGATAATCGCCATAGGAAATCAGATTATCCTTCTGCTCTGTAAGCAGCTTTTTCATCCGCGCCATACCAGCCTCATCTATTTCATTGGTATGTACCACCATGGTAGTAGCGCCCTTCCTTTTTTTCAGGCTTCTGCGAAGCAAAAAGGAAATCGGATAAAAGGTCATGCCCAGCCGGCGGTAAGGGCGGCTTCCAAAGCCGTCCGTCAGCTTATCATAGCCGAGCTCCTTTAACGCCTTCAATGTATTCTTATCATAGGAATGTGCCGGTGCCATAAAGATATCCGTCTGAATACCGTTTTTCTTTAAAATCTCCGTCGCCTCCAAAAGCATCTCCTTTTGCTTTGCAAAAGGCACTCCTGCAAACTCGGAAAACTTGTTTAAAGGAAACAGACCGCCTTTTTTCGTGGTATACAAATGACGCCAGCCATGCAGCGCCACGCACCAGCCGTCTTCCTGCAGCTCCTTTACATATTCCCAAAAATCGCCCGCCGCTTTTGCCCTGTGAAGATTCTCGTCCCTGTTGTCGGGCACTACGCCGATAAGAGGCTTTACACCGCAGCCATCCAGTATCTCCTTAAAGGCAAGAAATCTCTCCCAATCCATGTCCGGCGTGATATCATCCAAACGAATCGCAATCTGCATGCATACACCTCTATTCCAGAATATCCCCGGCTTTCAATACCACAGCCGCCTCATACCGCCGAACCAGAAGCGAACCGTCCACCGTCCGCACAATGGGCTGGTTATCGAACACCTCTATGACCTCGCCCGGCCTGTAGCCGGAAAAATCCAGCATCTCGTCAAAGGGCACCGCATCCCATATGAGCACCTTTTCTTCTCCCACATAGGCAAACGCCCCGGGAAACGGCGCGCTCACCCCTCGTATCAGATTGTAAATATCCCGCGTCTTGCCGTGAAAATCTATTTTGCCGTCTGCCGCAGTACGCTTTTCATACCAGGAATCAAAATCCTTGGAATCCGTCCTGATTTTGATATTGCCCTCGGCGTAGGCTGCAAGCAGCCTGCGAATCAGATTCTGCGAACAGATGATGTTTTTGTACTGCATACTCCTGACGGTATCGTGCTGTGTGATGGCGCACATCTCATTGGCAAAAATGTTCGGACTGTCCGCCTTTTCGTCATATCGGAACAAATTCAGGTTAAAACGAGTATCTCCGTTGATAATGGACCAGTTTAAGGGAGAACGCCCCCTGCCGTAAGGAAGGTAAGCGCAGTTTCCGTGAAAACCGAATACGCCGTACCGAAAGCGTTCCAGCACCGCGGCGGGTATCAGCCTCTGCCAGCCCATAGAGATGCCGATATCAAACTCATTCTCCGCAAAAAAAGCAAGCGTCGCCTCGTCCTTTAAGGCATAGCTGTCCACCTCGCGCACGGGAATCCCGTATTCTTTTGTCAACGAGGACAGCCCCTTGAAGCCCGAAACCTGATTTTTGTGGAGCACCTCACCACTGATGGTAACCACCAAATCTACCTTGCGGATATTTTTTTGGATAAACTCCACAATCCGCTCGGTGGTGTCCTTTACGCCAAACACAACAAGCCGGTATTTCATCTGTAACTTCCTTTCCGTATCTGCTTAGTCAATTGTAAAACCCGCTCTTACAAATTAGCCCTATACCAGTCAATAGCAAGCGCAATTCCTGCCTTAAAATCATATTCCGGATTGTATCCTAAAAGCTCCCGCGCCTTGCCGATATCCGCATTGGAGTCCTTGATATCGCCCGGGCGGTCCGGTCCGAATTTCGGCTCGATTTCCTTGCCCAGAGCGCCGCACAAATCATAGTAGATATCAATGAGGAATTCCCTGCCGCCCGCGCCGATATTAAATGCCTCGCCCGCCGCCTCGGAGGAAGCCAGACACGCCTTTAGGTTTGCCTCGATAACATTGTCTATATACGTAAAGTCGCGGGACTGCCTGCCGTCGCCGTTAATGGTAGGCGCCTCGTCTGCTAAAAGCTGCTTGATAAACTTAGGAATCACCGCCGCGTACATGCCCTCCGGATTCTGCCGCCTGCCAAACACATTGAAATAGCGGAGTCCATAGGTATCCAGCCCGTACAGCACCTTATACAGCCTTCCGTATTCCTCGTCCACCCGCTTGGTGAGAGCGTAAGGGGATAGCAGCTTTCCCTCCGCGCCTTCCTTCTTGGGAAGCACCGGATGGTCGCCATACACGGAGGAGCTTGAAGCGTACACAAATTTTTTCACGCCGCTCTGCCTTGCCGCCTCCATCATGTTTAAAGTACCCCTAATATTGATTTCTTCATATAAAAGCGGCATCTCAATGCTTCTCGGCACGCTGCCCCATGCCGCCTGATTGAGCACATAATCCGCCTCCTGACATGCCGCCATGCAGGTATCCAAATCACGGATGTCACCCTTGATAAACGAAAACCTGCCGCTCTGCTCCAAATGCGCCACATTGTCATAGCTGCCCGTGGAAAGGTTGTCCAGACAGCGCACGGTATAGCCCATCTCCACCAGCGCTTCACAGAGGTTGGAACCGATAAAGCCGGCTCCTCCCGTCACCAGAAAAACGCTGTCCGCTTCAAATTTCAAGTCCTTATAGCCCATATTTTCTCCCTTTAGAATCATTGTTTTTCCCAAATTTCCACATATCTTCCGCCCAAAAAGGGTCCCATATGCTCAATTCGTTTGTAATTTGGAGGCAATATCTTCTCCCAATCTAAAAAATGGCTTGTACCCTCTTCCGGTACAGTATCCACGACAAAATGCTTTACTTGATTCTTTTCTGCCACTCTTCGGTATGGATTTATCCATGTCTCCTCCACTGAACCATGCATAAACCCAAGTGTAACTAAATAATCCACTGGCGATTCTTCTACTTCTTCAAAACTTCCAACCCGATATATGATTTTAGAATCTCCTAATTCTCTTGCCGCCTGTATCACATTCTCATGCAAATCAATTCCTATCCGCACAGATGCCTTGCTATGCCGCAGCAGCCCTCCCAAACCGCATCCGATATCCACCACCACACCTGCGTTGTGCTTATTCAGGTATTTTGCCGTTTCCTGCACATACTTGCGCCACTGATAAGGGCTTAGGTGCCATGTATCAAAGTGATATTTCCGAATCAGCCTTTTGTATTTTGCCCTTTCCGCAAAACCGCTCACTACATTCTCTAACCCCACCTCTTTCACTTTCCTGATAATCTTCATAAATTCTCCCTTTTTTGTTTATCTCTATCCTCCCGCGCCTACTGTAAACTTCTACAGTCTCCAGTAACAGAACGCTTCGTCCGCATATTCCTTCCTGTCAAAGAGCCCTTTCAAATCCATCAGCACCTTCTTCTTGTGGTTCCCGTTATAAAATGCTGCAATACGCTCCTTATCCAGCTTAAGGAATTCGTTGTGCGCTACCGCAACCACCACGGCGTCCATGTCCTTCACATCCGCCATGCTGCCAAAGCTTATACCATAAAGCTGCTTCGCCTCCTCAGCGTCTGCGGCAGGGTCTACCACAAGGGGCGTGATACCATATTCCTTCAGCTCTTTATAAATATCGATAACCTTTGTATTTCTGGTATCGGGGCAGTTCTCCTTAAAGGTAAAGCCGAGAATCGCCACCCTTGCATTTTTCACCGCAATATCGGATTTAATCAGATTCTTCACGAGACTTTCCGCTACGTACTTGCCCATATCGTCATTGATGCGCCTGCCGGAGAGAATAATCTGGGAATGGTATCCGAGCTGCTCCGCCTTGTAGGTCAGATAGTAGGGGTCCACGCCAATACAGTGCCCGCCCACAAGCCCCGGGTAAAACTTCAAAAAATTCCACTTTGTCCCCGCCGCTTCCAGCACGGATTTTGTGTCGATGCCCATTTTATTGAAAATAATGGACAGCTCGTTCATAAACGCAATGTTGATGTCACGCTGGCTGTTCTCGATTACCTTCGCCGCTTCCGCTACCTTGATAGAGTCCGCACGGTATACGCCAGCCTCCACCACCAGCTCGTAGACCTTTGCAATCTCGTCCAAAGTTTCTGCATCCATGCCCGATACAATCTTTGTAATGGTCTCCAGACGGTGTACCTTGTCGCCCGGGTTGATTCTCTCAGGGGAATAGCCGATTTTAAAATCCACGCCGCACTTTAATCCCGATTCCTTCTCCAGAATCGGCACGCAGATATCCTCCGTCACCCCGGGATACACCGTGGATTCAAATACTACGATGGAGCCCTTGGTCAGATTCTGCCCCAGAATCCGGCTTGCGCCCTCCACCGGCGTCAAGTCCGGCGTATGGTCGTCATTGACAGGCGTCGGCACCGCCACAATGTGAAATCTGGCTTCCCGCAGACGGGAGGGCTTTGCCGTAAATTCCACCGTTGTATTCTTGATGACCTCGTCCCCCACCTCCTTCGTGGGGTCGATGCCGCTCTTATAAAGCTCTATTTTCCTCTCGTTTAAGTCAAAGCCAATCACCTTGATTTTTCTGGCAAAGGCAACCGCAATCGGCATACCCACATAGCCAAGCCCCACCAGTGACAGCTTTTCTTTTCCGCTCACAATATCCTCAAATAAGCTCATACTATTCTCCTTTATCGTCTGTTTTTAATTTTCTGCAGTTCTTCCTGATACGCCTTAATTACTATTTTTCTGTCAAAATGCTCTTCTACCCATTTTCTTGCGGCAATCCCCATCGCTCTTCTCTCTTCAAAGGTAAGCGAAAGAATCCTTTCTATCGCTCCGGTCAATGCCTCTGTCTGCTTCGGTTCAAACAAAATACCGCTGACATTCTCTGAAACAGTCTCCCGACAACCTGCAATATTGCTTGCCAGAACAGGCCGCCCACACGCGGCTCCCTCCAAAAGCACATTGGAGAGTCCTTCATGGTAGGAAGGATGTACAATCACATGGCTGTTTGCCATAACTTCCTCTACATTGTCGATATGCCCTAAATATTTTACTACTTTTTCTTTTTCCAGTCTACCCAGAATAGATTCATATTGCTCTCTTGTTTCTTCTTCATATTCACCAGCCAGATAAAAAGAAACCTTTTGATATGTTTGCGTTATCCGCTCCGCCGCCTGCAGATATTCGTCTATTCCCTTATCTTTCATAATCCGTATCACCGCCAAAAACCGAATCCCATCCGTCTCAGACGGATATGTCCTGTAAAGACGCTGCTGCAGATTGACGCCGGAGCCGGGCAGAAGTCTGCTGTTCTTCTTTGCAATACCATACTTCTGCATAAATATCCTGTTTCCCTTATTTTGAAAAAAAACACAGTCAGCCTTTGCCATGGAGATTTTATAAAAACATAATAAAACTTTACTCAGAATACCATTGCTTTCAATAGCTGTTCCCAATCCGGTTATATTACATATACAAGGCACATGCCCCCGCCTGCATGCCAGTCCGCCATAAAGATTCGGTTTGATTGTATAAGTAAGTACCACATCCGGAGCCTCCCGCTTTAGCAGACCTTTGTAAAAGAAAAGAAGCTTTAAGTCCTTCACCGGATTGCTGCCCCTTCTCTCTAAAACTGTAGGAATCACTTCGCACCCCAGCTCCTCAATTTTTCTGCACTGCTCGTCCCACGGCACCGAAACCAATATTCTGTGTCCTGCGGCAAGCAGCTCCATAAGAAGCTCACGCCTGAACAAATAGAGCCCGTCAGCATAATTAGTCAGTATCAGAATTTTCATACGCCGTTCCTATCTCATCTCCTGCTCCCATTCTTCTTGCCGGAACGCCTATATAGGTTCCTGTTTCTTCTATACTTTTCACAACAACACAACCCGCACCCACCATACAGCCGGCACAGACGGAAAGATTGTTGCTGACTACGGCACCTGCTCCAATCCACGCAGCCTTGCCGATATGCACTGTACCGGCAAGCCTCGCACCGACAGATATATGCGCATAATCTTCAATCCGGTTGTCATGCTCCACCACTGCAGCGGTATTGATAATACAGTGCCTGCCTATGCAGGCGCCAGGGTTTATTACCGCATTTGCCATAATTATGGTACCTTCGCCCACAGCCACATCCCTGCAGGCAATCACTGCCGACGGATGAACCGCCGTATACCATCTTACACCCGCCAGCATATTAACAATCCGTTCCCGTATGGCTGCATTTCCAATCGCCACCACAAATTCATACTGCATGTACTCTATATATCTGTCCACTTTGCCGAAAAGCGGATAGCCAAAAAAAGCATTTCCCAGTTCCTCATTATCGTCCAGATAGCCCGCTACTCTGTCCCCTGATTTTTCAATAATGTCCGCAGCTACTTTGCCGTGCCCGCTCGCACCGATAATCATTACCTCTCTCATCTTTTCCCTTCTCCCGTCCCTTGAAAAGGTTCCATGGTAACACTGGTACTGCTGTGAATATCCTTGTGCGCAAAGACCACCAGAATACTGCGGAGCAGTATCCTGACATCCAGCCCAAAAGATACATGCTGTACATAATACACATCCAGCGCAAAGCGCTCCTCCCAGCTAATAGCATTTCTGCCATTTACCTGTGCCCAGCCTGTAAGCCCCGGTCTCACGTCGTGCCTCTGCCTCTGAAAATCGTTGTACAAGGGCAGATATGCCGGCAACAGAGGACGAGGACCAATCAGGCTCATGTCGCCTTTCAGAATATTCCACAATTCCGGCAGCTCGTCCAGACTGGTCTCCCGAAGCTTTTTTCCAAATGCCGTGAGACGCGCCTCATCCGGCAAAAGCGACCCATCATCGCCCCGCTTATCACTCATCGTACGAAACTTGTACAGTTTAAATATTTTCCCTTTATAACCCGGTCTTTCCTGCCTGAATATCACAGGCGCTCCCAGCTTCACCCGTACTAAAACCGCAGTTATAAGCAACAGTGGAGACAGCAGTACAAGAGCTGTCAAAGAAATCATGATATCCAACCCCCGTTTTACAACCCTTTGGTACATAGCCACACGCTCCCGTTTTTTAAAATAGCTTTCTTACAATCCCGATAATCCGCTCCATATCCTCGTCCGTATTCTTAATGTCGCTGGGAAGGCAGAAGCCCCTGTCAAAAATATCCTCCGCCACGCACTCCGTCTCATTCTCTTTGATAAAATCACATTCTGCAAAAACAGGCTGCAAATGCAGCGGCTTCCAGATAGGGCGCGACTCTATATTTTCCTCCGCCAGCGCATCCATCACCGCATCCGGCGTCACGCCGCAGCCTTCCGCAATGGTAAGGCAGGACAGCCAGTTATTTGCATCGCCACAGGCATTTAAAGGATTCATGGTAATCTGAGGAATATCGGCAAAAGCCTCCTTATATCTTTGGTAAATCGCCTTCTTCAGCGCCTTGTGCTCCTCTATATGCAGAAGCTGCCCCCTGCCGATACCGGCAGTCACATTGCTCATCCGGTAATTAAAGCCAATCTGAGAATGCTGGTAATGCCGTGCCGGGTCCCTTGCCTGTGTCGCCAGAAAGGTAGCCCTTTTCGTGATATCCTCCTCCTCCGATACCAGCATACCGCCGCCGGAGGTCGTAATGATTTTATTGCCGTTGAAGGAATAAATGCCAACCTTGCCAAAAGTCCCTGTAAACTTTCCCTTGTAGGTGCTGCCCAGAGACTCCGCCGCATCCTCAATCAGAGGGACGTTGTGCGCCTCACAAATGGCAAGCAGCTCGTCCAGCTTTGCCGGCGTCCCATACAGATGCACCACTATCACCGCTTTTGCCTCCGGATATTTGTGAAATGCCTTTTCCAGCGCCTCAGGACTCATATTCCACGTATCCCGCTCCGAATCGATAAACACCGGAACTGCCTTTTCATACACGATGGGATTGCAGCTCGCACTGAAGGTCAGGGAAGGCACGAACACCACGTCGCCCTCTCCAATTCCCAGAATACGCAGCGCCAAATGAATCGCTGCCGTGCCGGCGCTGAGCGCCGAAGCATGGGCGATACCCACATACGCCGCCAGCTCCTTCTCAAAGGCATTGACGTTAGGTCCCAATGGCGCCACCCAGTTTGTGTCAAACGCCTCCTGCACAAATTTCTGCTCCTCCCCATGCATAGTGGGGCTGGACAAGTAAATACGTTTTCCTTCCATAAAAATTTCCTTCTTTCCTATCTCTGCTGCCACTGCGAGGCAGCCTCCCCTTTTTGCTCACAATAGGTCGGAACAATTTCCTTTATCACCATTCTGATATCTTCCTCTTCATCCTGCGATATTTCCTTTAGCTTCTTTAGCTGCAGGAAAAACTGCTCCTCGTCTATCTCAATCGGCTTTCCGATGTGAATCAGCTTATTTTCTGTCTCCTGCAGCCCCTCTTCCTCCATCAGAAGCTCCTCATACAGCTTTTCACCCGGGCGCAGTCCCGTAAACTCTATCGCTATGTCCTCTCCCACCTTATAGCCGGAGAGTCGTATCAGATTCTTCGCCAAATCCAGTATTTTTACCGGCTTTCCCATATCCAGCACAAAAATCTCCCCGCCTTTTGCATAAGCGCCTGCCTGCAGCACAAGAGAGACCGCCTCGGGAATCGTCATAAAATAACGGATAATATCGGGATGCGTCACCGTGACCGGTTCTCCGGATTCAATCTGCCGCTTAAACAGCGGAATCACGCTGCCGTTGCTGCCCAGCACATTACCAAAACGCACCGCCACAAATTCCGTGTCATAATGCTTGTTAAAAATCTGAATAATCATTTCACAGATGCGCTTGGAGGCTCCCATGATATTGGTCGGGTTAACCGCCTTGTCCGTAGAAATCAGGACAAACTTCTTTGTGCCATAAAAAGCTGCCGCCTGCGCTGTCTTCCACGTACCAAACACATTGTTTTTAATCGCTTCATTGGGGCTGTCCTCCATCAGCGGGACATGCTTATGCGCCGCCGCATGATAGACAATATCCGGTCTGTACTGCTCAAAAATTCGGTTCATGCGCTTTGTGTTCCGAACAGAGGCAATCAGCACCACCATGTCAAGCGTCGGAAACTTATGCTTTAGCTCCTGTTGTATATCATAAGCATTGTTTTCATAAATATCCACGATTATCAGACGGGAGGGCTTATGCGCCGCTATCTGGCGGCAAAGCTCGCTGCCGATAGAGCCGCCGCCGCCTGTCACCAGCACGCATCTGTCCTGCACATACCCCAGAATGGACTCCAAATCCACCGCAATGGGGTCTCTTCCCAACAAATCCTCTACATCCACATCCTTTAACTGGCTGACATTGACCTCGCCGTTTACAAGCTGGTACACGCCGGGCAGCGTCCGCAGCTTGCAGGTCGTGTCCTTACAGATTTCAATAATGTCGCTGATAACCGATTTCGACACGGAGGGCATGGCAATAAAGATTTCGTCAATGGCAAAGGCATCCACGGACTGCTTGATTTTTTCCCGCCCGCCGACTACCTTGATTCCTTGGATATATCTGCCCTGCTTGTTGGGGTCGTCGTCTATGATACATTTAATCTGCATATGCGTATATCTGCTTCCGACAATATCCCTGATAATCAGATTGGCAGCTTCTCCCGCGCCGATTATCATCACATTGGTGCCCGCTTTCTGCTTCATACTCTTTCGCTTTAACCCTCTGAAAAACCGATAGCTGAACCGGCTTACAAAAGTAAACATAATTAAGAGACAGACAAACATAAAAGGATAGCTACGCGGCACCGGCTTGCCAAGAAGCACCATACCGATTGCGTTGAGCACCACTGTAATACCGCACGCCGCCACAATATTCTGCATTTCATTGACGCCTGCAAAAGCCCAGAGGCTGTTATAAAGACGGAACAGCGCAAAAACCAGAAGCGCAATCCCGACGGTAAAGGGCAAAAAGGAATAGACAGACTCCAAAAAACTTTCCTCAATATTGCGATAGACAAATTCATACCGTATCACCAAAGCCATGATTGCCGCCGCAACCACAGCTATGATATCGTATATTACCAAAAATATTCTTCTATATAACAGCGCTGTGTTTATCGTTCTTTTCATCATAAACCTCGTACCTGTCTCAGACCTGCCTGTCGTTTTTTATCCAATGATTTCTTTATCCTGCTCTTTTTTTTCTGACGGAAGCATCAGTACCAGTACAAAAAAGAATGCAAAACCGGTGGGAATATAGGGCAGGTATACCCATTCCACCAGCCCGCAGATGCCAAACACCGCCAAAACGCCCAGCGGAATAAGGGCAGTCTCCTCCGCCTTATAGCGCAGATAGTAAAAAATACTTCTGATTCCTGCAAACACACAGAACACAATAAAATAAATGCCTGCGCCAATTCCAAAATCATGCGCCACCTGCAAAAACACGTCATGGGCATGTCCCGTTTCCTTGCCGTCCTCCGTCATCAGACTGACCGTCTCATGTCCCTTCCAGTCTAGCTGTTCCAGATAAATTCTGTATATTTCAAGTCTTCCGTTGCTGTAGTGGTTGGCGCTTTCCCACCTTTCTGCTTCTATCTCCTCGGGTGATTTCACCACCTCCGGAATCTCCATGTAAACCTTCGTCGGGTCGGCTTCAACCTCCTCCTGTTCCGGCTTATCTTCATTGCCGGTGCTAATCCGGTTATCCGCAATGTAAAAAAATTTATCCAGTGTAATATAGCGGAAGGAATCCCATTCCTCGCCCTTTTTGATAGAATCCGGAAACCATTCGATTTCATACGTAAAAGGGTTCCCTACCACGGCGGGTACAATACGGCATGCCGTAAAAACAACAGGAAAAAAACCAATGACCGCCGCTGCCAATATCGCAAGCCTTTTTATCAGTCCGGCAATTCCGTCCCGAAACTCTGCTAACGTTGTAAGGATACATATGGACGGGCACAAGAGCAGCGCTGCAAATAAGCCTGTCCTGGTTGCCGTCAAAAGCAAAAACGCCGCCGACATCCCCATAAGCCATATTTCTTTCCATGCCGCCTTCAGACTTTTCTTTTCCCGATAAACTGCCGTAAAACGTATCAGCGCAAGCACCAACACAAACACCATGTAGACCGCCGTCAGCGTTACCGTGTGAAATATACCGGAATACCGTGTATACAAAAAATAATGAAAAGGACGGTAAAGTATGGCATATATACTGATACCGATAAAATGAAGGAAAACCCCGTTAGAAAAACAATACAGATATTTCCTTATCTCTCCTTTATAAATAACACGTAGAGCAAACAAGCCGAAAAAAACAGCAATGTCTATCGGCCAGGTCCTTCCGTTCCTGCTCCTTACCATTTCAGCGGCAAGCAGCACAAAAGCCGCCGTATATATCCATGATACCTTTTTTCTTTCTTTTCTATCCCAAACAAGAAGTCTGACAGTATTTAAAATCACGAAGCCCCACAGGACAAAATATAACGCGTTTCCGCGGTAAATATCCCAATTCTCCATATCCCCTTTTTGCCGGTGCAGATAGTACATGCTGCCGCCAAACGCAAGGAACAGATAAACCAAATTATACCAGTTAAAAATTTCTTTCTTCTTGTAACCGAAAATAATCGTAAGCGCAAAGCAGGCAAGCACAAGGTTAGAAGCAAGCTTCTGCTCCTGCCATCTCAGCGCATTCAGATACCGGACGCCTCCAAGCATAACCCCTGCAAAAGCAAGTGACTGCAGGGCTGTCTGAAGCCGCCTCAAAAGCTCCTCCCTGCGTATTTTTACATCCAAATCCTCCCTGCGGTGCAACAGGCTGTAGCAGGCAAACAGCCAAAACAGCAGTATACCAGTTACATAAAACAAAATATCCGCCGGATTATCCGTAAATTTTTTCGCCGGAAACACACTCCAGAGCGCCCACAGCGCCGCTCCCGATACCAATACGCCCGCGGCAGCCCTGACGCCAAAATCCACCCTGACACGGCGGGTATCCTTTCGCCCCAAAAGCTCCGTAAGCCCAAGCAGTACGCCGCCTGCAAGCAGAACGGCAAAAGCACAGAGCGCATACTGCCCCTTTGTAAAATATGCCTTATATTCATAACGCACATCCAGATTTATGCCGTCACGCATAGAAAAAAGCAGGTCTGCGTTTGCGTTTTCGATGGTAAAATAATATGCCTGTCCAATCTGCAGGTCGGAACCTATCCTGACATGGCACTCTCCGGGAATCGAAAGCTTCGTCACGGGATAGCTCTTTTCCTCCAGCTTTTGCAGATTTGCATCAAACAGCCTGAATACCAGCCTTGCCTCTTTTTCTTCCTCCGCCAATTCCTCATTATAAATGTAAAAGCTGATACCGGAAAGCTCTCCGGCAAGAGGAACAAATCCTTGCATAATGGTGCTTTCGTTCAGCATTATCGTCGTAGAATCCTTATCCGTTTCTCCCTCGTAATGCATAGGGCGTATCAGTCTTAAGGGCCATACCAGCGCAACCGAAATAACCATCAGTAAAAATATCATGGATTGTATTGCCCGTTTCAGCGATATGCTTGTCCTCAACTGCTCTTCCTCTCTCTGACTTCAGTCTTTCCATTTATCCTTGATAGTATAGCACAGTTGCCATTTCTTTACAACTTTCAACTATCTGTCCCGCCCGACATTTTAATTTGCACTCCAAATCATTCCATACTCATTTCACATCTTCAAGCCAAAGCTTTTCATTCTCCCTCCACCATGGTGTCATATTCGCCACTTGTCACTTTATTATTTATCATTTCCAGCGCCGCTTCCTGACATTCCTGCCAATATATATATGCCTCGTTCCATGTGCTGTACTTTTCATCGCTGCGCTTGTCTGTAAGCTCATAATGCTCTGTCAGATAATTTCCCAAAAAAGCAGTGCATTTCTCTGAGCCGGAAGCATTCACATGACTTCCCCCGTCATAATAATCCATGGCAAAGTCAATGCCCAGCTCATCATAATAGTTGTTCAAATTCAAATAATCATACCCATAGGAAGCAATGATATTTTCCATATAATTAAATTTTTTCTGCATATCCTCATCCAAAACCATGGGTGACACAATAAACAAAGCGTTCAAATCCTTTTCTTGCAGATATACCAACAGCGCACGCAGATTCTCCTCCTGCTCCTTTGGTATCGCCATCTGCTCCGAGACGGCGCTGTAATCTGCACCGTCTCCGGGAATCACCTCATCATGCATCACATATCCCTTTAAAGGATGAAGCCTTTCATACCAAAATGCCGTATATTGGTCTGGAAGAATCAACGTTTTCCAATTAGAATGATATTTAAAAATATCAAAATAGTAGGTATACCGCTCCGATATCTCTGGCACCAGACTATTGATAAGCCGGATTCTGTTCCACGAATATTTTAAATTATCCGTCACCCCTCTTGCATATGCCATATTATCAGCCATTGCTCCCTCTTCATACGTATACATACGAAGCTCAAAAACAAACAATTCCGGCGACTGGGTTTTCAACGCTTCCTCCACCAAATACACTGCCGCTTTGGGTCTCTGCACATTGCTGGCAAGCGGATACATGGTAAATCCATATTCTCCCCACAGCTTTGGTGCAGCATAAAATGGATACACCGGGCTCGAGCCTATCATAACGACATCTATCGTATCCTTTGGCTCCGCATAAAAACCTATAAAAATTTCCTTGATATCACCATTCGTCCGCAGCATATAGGTAAGCGATTGTAATAGAAACAAAAAAATAACCGCAAACAAAATTGCCTTCACAGCCTGCTTTTTGTTCATGGCAGCCTCCTAAAATCCCTGATAGATAAATTCCGCCGCACTATAACCGGGTCCATAATAACCCAGCAAAATCACATAAAACAGCAGCGCATACCAGATAATCCAACGTACTACAATATTTTTCCGCGCAATGCGTTCTCTCACATCTTCCTTTTGCTGTAGTATAGATACCGTCAATAAAATAAACAACGATGCTATAGCAATGGTAAACTCTATAAGATCCAGCCCCATCGAAAACAGGGAACCGTCAAATAACATGCCGATATTTCCTACATGAATTGCTCCCGCCAGCATACGGCATGCCGCAATGGTCGAATCCGCTCGAAAGAACACAAAGCCAATATTCACAAGCAGGAAGGTTCTCACTATCCGCCACCCGTTCACCCAGCCGTTGTCGCCATTCATATGGCACTTTCTCATAATCCTTCCATACACAGGATTCAAAAGCTCACCCATAACAATATAGAACCAGTGCAGAAGCCCTGACCCAATTACAAACTTCCAATCCCCTCCATGCCAAATGCCTACCGTAAACCACAATATAAACATGGCAATAAAAGTGGTGACTTGCTTTCCCCGCTTTTTTCCCAGCTTTTCCCTACACCTTTTTCCCAGTTCTGAGAATGCATGCGTTCGAAGCAACGGGTAAAAAACATACTCTTTCATCCATACGCCAAGCGTAATATGCCATCTGCGCCAATACTCAGAAATCGTCTTGGCAAAAAAAGGCGTTTCAAAATTCTCTGGCAGCTTTATGCCAAAGGTTTGCGACATTCCAAGTGCAATGTCCATACCGCCCGAAAAATTGGTGTACAACTGAAACGCATAGCAAATTGTTGCCACCCAAATATATACACCAGTGTAATTCGCATAATTATCATATACAGTATTGACAACCAAATTCATACGCTCCGAAATAACCAGTGTCTTAAAAAATCCCCATAACATTCTTTGCATGCCGAATACTACTCGTTTATACTCAAAAGGATGCGGTTGAAAAAATTGCTCTCCATCCTCCCGGTAACGAATAATCGGTCCTGATAATATGACCGGAAAATACATGCCGTAAAGTGCCATTTTAAAAAAATTTTTCTGCGGTTGGGCAATTTGATTGTAGACATCGATAACATACCCAAGAATAGAAAAAGTATAAAAAGAAATACCGAGCGGTATCATAAAGTGAAATCCGGTTATGATATCTCCGAACCCTAACAGTCCTGCAATTCCATTGACTGTGTTAATCCCAAAATTAATATATTTTAACAAAAACAGGCACCCGATGAGTAATACTACTACCCCCACCAGCGCCAGCCGCCTCTTTTTCACATCTGCCGTTCTTCCCATGACACAAATGCCTGCATATGCCACAAGACATGCCACCACCGGATACAGAATCAAAATACCGTTTCCCGAAAGTAAATAATAGGCAGCGCTCGACACAAGCAAAAATATCCATTGCAATTTTGCCGGAATCAGGTAATATATAATTAGTACACATGCATAAAAGCATAAAAAATAAAAGGATGTAAATGACATAACAAATCCTTTCCAAACCAGCTAGAGGAGAACCTTCCATGCTTCCTTTAAAGGTACATCATATCGGATATTTAGTTAAGAAAATAGATTCAGCCATACACAGTTTTATACAGTTAGGATACACTGTTATCCAAGATACTATTTTTGACAGCTTTCGTAAAGTCCATATCTGTTTTATGGAAAAGGACGGCTATGTGATAGAGCTTGTCTCTCCCGCAGATGGCGACTCTGTCGTGACAGGTTTATTGAAAAAATATAAAAATACTCCTTATCACATCTGTTATGAAACTGTTTCTTTTGAAAAAGATTTCCATTTTCTTACCGAACACGGCTTTACCGCCATTGACTCTCCCACACCGGCGCCTGCCATTGGCGGCAGACGCGTCGTTTTCTTAATGAACGCTTCTATTGGTATGATAGAGCTGCTTGAAGTTGTTTAAGAAATCTGACTTAGGATAATATCCATCATCTCTCCTACGTTTTTCATGGCGACTACTTGTCCCATGGAAAACTTCATACCAAATTCCTGCTCTACTGCCGCAATCAAATTAATATGCTCCAAAGAATCCCAATCTGCAATATCATTCGATGTAGTTGAGTCATTGACTGCAATCTCTTCATCGTCAAAAACATCTCTGAACACCTCGTTCAGTTTTTCATATGCCGCTTCTCTCGTCATGCTTCTACCACCTTTATCACTTTATTTTTATTTGTATAATCTGCTTCTACTTTATAATACCACACTGTACTGCCGTCTTCATCTGTTTTTTCAAGCGTAAAGCCCATTAACCCGTAAAAATCTTCCACCATCTTATTTTTAGCGGTCGGATAATAATAACCCTTTATCTCCTTGATTCCCGCCTTTATGCAGGTATGCACCAGTGTATCCAGCATGGCGTACTCCATATCCCTCTTCAGGACACGGCAGCTCATCAGCCACAAATCCATATGCAGCAGGCTGCCCTCCTTGTGCCCAATCAGCACGGATACCACGCCGTTGTCGCCAAATTTATCCTCCAGCTTGCCATAAAGCGTAACATAAGAAGCATCCGCCGCAAGCTGTTCAATTTCCGCCTGCGTATACCGCCTTGTCGTCAGGTTAAACTGATTGCTCTTGTTGGTGAGCTGTGCTATCCGCGCCATATACAAGGGTTCAAAGGCTCGAATCGTACCCTTCATATGAAGAGAATAGAGATAATCCTCATAGCTTCCAAAGCTTTCCTGCTCTTTTTTTCGTTCCAGATTTGCCTTATACATCTCACTGCGCTGTCTGTCATCCTCCGACAGGCTCGTCACTTCAAAAAAGCCTGAATGGTCAAGAAGCCTGATATACTGCTCAGGCCCTTCTATCTCCGGCACAGATACGCCCGCCAGGCTGCTCCTCACAATTTCCCTCTCCGCCGGATTGTCATCCACAAAAACAAGACTGTCCTGCATAATATTTAATTCCGATGCTATCTCTGCCACATTTTTGCTTTTCGGCTCCCAGTTTGCCTTTATCAGCACGAAATCTTCAGGCTTTAGCGTCCCGTCCGGATGCATAAGCCCCGCCATAGCATTCTCCTCTTCATTTTTGGAGCTGACATTCAGCATAATACCGATATCCTTCTGCCTCTTTAAGTACTCCTGAAACTCCGCGTAGACCTGCCCCATGGAGGTTTCTTGTCCAATCTCCAGATTTTCTGCACCGTCATCGCCCACAACACCACCCCAGAGCGTATTATCCAAATCCAGAACCAATGCCTTTTTATTCTTCCCATAAATAGACTTAATAATATTGGCAATATTAAAACTCAAATCAGGGATTGCCTGTAGACATAGCGCATACTTGTACATGTACCAGTAGAAAGGGTCCGCCCATTTATCAAGCCCATAACAGGATGAAAGATAATTAATGTCATTAATGTAAAAATGATTGTGTTCACGGGCATACTGATAAAATCTTTCATTCAGCCGGTTTAAAAAGGAAATCCTGCCATGTATATCCGTCACTTCCTTATTGCCCAAGAGCCGATAAAATGGATACTCAAAATTATTCTGGATAATGGGACACTGGTATCTTTCCTGAAGCTTATTCCACATAACCTCATAATGACGGTAATTTTTGTCTAAAAGCGCAGAAACCATCTCCGCTGAATCTGACAGTTCCGGATACTCTTGTAAATTCCGATTACTTGTATGAATGTAGATTATATCCGGCACAAATTCCTGCAGTTCTGTATTGTCAAACATCGCATCCTGCCAGTACTGAGCATATTCCGACTCATAAAAAGAAGGTTCTATCCCATAGTGCAAAAGAAAAAGTTCCAACACCTTCACAATATCATGTGTGGTACTTCCTCCCAAAACAGCAATTTTTTTCTGAATGCGCGGACTGTTATCGGCAAGCAGCGCCTTTTTTATGCTCTTTGCCCTTTTTAAGATGTATTCACTGTTAAAAGGGTATTCCAATTCCCGCATATCTTCCTCCATAAAAATTACAATACAATCCATTTCAGCAATGCAATTATGATATCACAAATCGGAAATACTTTCAATAAAAGGCAGCTTAATGAGCATTAACGAATCGGAAACTCTCCGAATATTTTTTTTAGAATTTCCTCCCTATTTTCATTGACATAGCCGTTTACCAAATGTATGCCGTCGGTAAAGTATTCTTCAGGAATATAATAAATGCTATTAGTGTATCCGGACAGCAAACCTTCCAATCCATATGCTTCCGCTTCACTCATATAGCTCTCCCAATCATAGTCACTACTCTCTCCTGCCAATGGTGTTGCAATAACCACAAATTCAATATTGTGTTCCTCACAAAGTTCCTGCAGTTTTTCTAAATATATCACAGTCATCTTTGACAAATTATTTTTCTTAATCTCATTTTCATGGTATTTTGCAATATATTTAGATAATAATGCCTTATTATTTTGCAGCAATCCTTTTACATAGCGATTATATACAAATATACGGCCAAATTTTTCGGTTAACAAAGTCTTAGTTTCTTCCTCCAAATATGGCATATATTCTGTTCTACAAAATGGAATTACAAAGTACGGGTAGAACAAATGTTGGTCTATGTCCACCCCTAAACTCTGAGGACGTACAAAATAATAAACTTTTTCTGTCTGTGGATTATTTTCAATATATCTTGAAAGTAAAATATAGTTTCCACACACTGTTATCAATTGATTTGTTCCCAAGTAACATACCTCTTCGTTTTCTATTTGATTATCCGGAGCAAGCAATTGACGACAAACACTATCTCCTATAATGACCCTTGTATAAGTATTATGTGTCTCTGCTATGTCTATTGCATCATATACTTCTTCCGCTATATCTTCTATCCTTATATTCTGTTGAATAATAATCAGCCAAAAAACACATTGTCCCGCAAAAACGCATATTGCGGCCAGCAAAATCTTCCATAAAAATTTTTTCATACTTTTAGCCCTGTTTTGTGTAAATTATCGTTCTTTTCTGCTCTTAAAATTGAAAATACAAGAAATTACCAGTATTTATTGTTAATGTGCAATATCCAAGAATTAGGATTTCGGTAAACAGTACATAAATTACCCATCTCGCTACAACAGGAAACCTTGATATTTTATAAATAGTATCACCCTTAAAGTTTCCCCAGTCAAATAACCCTACTATACATAGCAAAATCACATAAATAAAAAACAATCTTTTTCCTAATCCTATACTTCTAAAACCACTTAGCAAATAATTGCCCGGCATGGATATACCGTCAAATAAATGTCGGATAATATAAAAAGCTTCCGAAAGACTCGCCGCTCTAAAAAATATCCACGCAAAAGAACAAAATGCAAAAACAAGAAAGCCTGCCAGCACCCGCCTCCACCCTATATTTTTATTTTTAAAATGATTGTCTGCCATTTTTTCAATCACCTGAGCAATACCGTGCAGACCGCCCCAAAAAATATATGTCCAATTTGCCCCATGCCATAATCCACTTACGACAAATGTAATCAATAAATTTATTTTTTGTCTGCTTTTTCCCACCCTGTTTCCACCAAGCGGAATATACACATAATCCCTAAACCAACTAGAGAGTGAAATATGCCATCTACGCCAGAATTCTCTTATACTAACAGAAAAATAAGGACTCTTAAAATTCGTGATTAAATCAAAACCTAAAAGTTTTGCCAATCCTATCGACATATTTGAATATCCTGAAAAATCACAATAAATCTGAAACGTAAAAAAAACCACTGCAAGTACCAGCGCAAACCCCTGATAACTTTTCGGACTTTCAAACACCTTATCTACATACCCAGCCAATATATCTGCCAGCATTTTTTGAAAGAGACCCCAAACTATCAATTTTAATCCATATGCTGCCTGCTCATATTGGAATATACGCCTTTTCTGCAGTTGGGGCAAAAAACTGTCCGCTCGCTCAATTGGTCCGCTTGTTATTGTTGCAAAAAAAGAAACATATACTGCAAATCTTCCAAAATGACATTCCGCTTTTATTTTTTTCCTGTATACATCCACCACATAACTAATCGCCTGAAAAGAATAAAAAGAGAGACCAATAGGAAATACAATATTAAATCTAGAAACACTTATCGGCACTGTAAGCAAATTAAATAATTTTTCAATACTATCCCCTAAAAAATCCACATATTTAACAAAAAAAAGTAATCCCAAAACCCCCAGCAAAAACATTATTAAGAATACTTTTCTGCTGACAAGGCTGTCCGTCTTTTGTATCAATAATGCCATCAAATAAGAAGCTGCTGTTACAGCTAAAAGTAACAACCCCCACTTTATACTCCATCTCATATAAAAGTAATAGTTAGACACTAACAGCATCACCCATCTGCACTTATGGGGCAGTAACCAGTAAATAACAAAAACCACCAAAAAGAACACTGCAAATGACCATGAATTATAAAGCACCCTTGTCCCCCCTATTCTATAATTCCCAAACAATAGAGCAATATCTCCGCTGCGATGTGCTCGCCCAGAATACGATAGCCGGCATCATTAGGATGGATGCTGTCCGCCAGCAGGTTCTGCGCTGTCAGCGCATCATGCATGTCCATCAGCCCTATACTGTAAAGGTCAATAATCGGATAACCGTTCTGCTGTGCCAGCGTTCTCAAAGGATTCATATAATCATCCAGTGTCGGTATCCCGTTAAAGTTCGTATACTCCTTTGTGGAACTGGTATTCGGCGTCTGATAAGCCGTCACAAAAAAGAACAGCGTATTGGGATAATTTGTTTTCAGCGGATTCACGATTTTCTGGAGCTGTCCGCAATAACCGCCTGTCGTGCCATTGTCAAGCACGCCGAAATTTTTCACTTCCACATCGGTTAAAAAGTCGTTTAGCCCCGCATAGAACACCGTAATATCGGAGTCTTTTACAAAAAGCTCGTCCTCATGCGCTCCAATCGCCAGTTCGTCATTGTTGTTGTAGCCTGCTATTGTCGCGCCGCTGCGTCCGTTGTTGTGTACCTCTCCAAACTGCAGCGCCGCCTGCACATAATTGACATAGCTAATCTGCCTGCCCTCTGCATCCTGATTGCCGCCGACGCCCTCCGTGACGCTGTCACCGACAAAATTAATCTTTACATTCGGAAATGCGCAGCCTGCCGCCTCCAGTATCTTCTTGTCCAATTCATTTATTTTCAAGGTTTTCTCATAGGAATTCTGCCATGTATAAACCAGACTCCGCTCCGTCACATAGCCGCGCAGAAGCTGCTCCGTCTCCGGAGAAATGGTATCTGCCTGCCAGATGACATTCCCGCTCACATCACTCAAAGTCCGGGAACCAGCCAGTACCTCATACCGCTGCGGCTCATTGCTCTCCTTCGGCGGCTCGCTCTCCGGCGGCGCCGGCGTCGGCGTTGTTTCGGGCACAGGGCTTTCCACTACCTGCGGAACATTTTCCGAAACAGAGGCTGCATCCTTTCCCCCTTCCGGGGCAGCACTACCCTCCTGCGCCATAACATAATTTTTATATTCCTGAAATGCATCATAATCTCTCAGGTATTCCCTGAAATCTTTTGTCAAAAAGAGAGCGGCGGCGACCACCAGAACAATAATCAGAGTCAGGGTCAGCCATGCCTTTCTTTCTTCATTTTTTCTTCTATTCATATCATAAATCCTCTTTTATGACTCCAATCCTTCTGCCTATCATATTTTATCACCTTACGGCTCATATGACTACTCTTAATTTTTCTTAAGTTTCTCTTACATTTTAACATAGACGCTGGACAGCAGGTACATTTTAATTGTAAAATCTCCGGGACAGCAACCGTCAAATAAACTGGCATCGGTAATTTGCGGTATATGAGGTAGAAGATATGCTCTTTAATTCTTACATTTTTATATTTTTGTTTTTACCAGTTGCATTGACAGGGTATTTTCTCCTCAATCAGCTAAAACGGTTCTCTACGGCAAAATTGTTTCTGACTTGCATGTCTCTATGGTTTTACGCTTATTTTAACATTTCCTATTTGGGCATCATACTTTCCAGCATTGCCTTTAACTATCTGTGCCACCTTCTGCTATTAAAAAACAGCCATCCAAGGGCTGTCCTGTCCGGCGGCATTCTGGGTAATCTCGCCCTCCTGTTTTATTTCAAATATTTCAGCTTTCTTATGGAAAACATAAACGGACTGTTCCACTTAAACTCTTTTGTTCCGGACATCCTCCTGCCCCTTGGCATCAGCTTTTTCACCTTCCAGCAGCTAGGCTTCCTCATAGACACGGCTCGCGGCAGCGTGCCGCAGCAGTCGCTTCCGGATTACGCGCTTTTTGTCACCTTCTTTCCGCAGTTGATAGCAGGACCGATTGTAAGTCACGAGGAAATGCTCCCTCAATTACAAGACAGCTCCAAAAAGCGTTTTCGTTTTGACAATTTCTACATGGGACTGCGTCTCTTTATTTTAGGGCTTGCCAAAAAAGTGCTTTTAGCGGACACCTTCGGTATTGCGGCAAACTGGGGCTTTTCGCATTACGAAACTTTGGATGTCTTAAACACCTTTCTCGTCATTTTGTCCTACACCTTTCAGATTTACCTGGATTTCAGCGGCTACTGTGACATGGCGCGGGGACTTGGGCGTATGTTTAACATCGAGCTTGCCGTCAATTTCTTATCGCCCTACAAAGCCGCCAGTGTGAAAGAATTCTGGGACAGATGGCACATCACTCTCAGCCGCTTTTTTACCCGCTACCTCTATATTCCGCTCGGCGGCAGCCGCAAGGGCACGCTGCGCACCTGTCTCAACACCATGATTGTGTTCCTGTGCAGCGGTATTTGGCACGGCGCAGGATGGACCTATCTGCTCTGGGGCACCCTGCACGGTATTTTCAGTATATTGACGCAAATCTGGCAGAAAATAAAAGCAGGACTCGGGCTTTCCCGTTTGCAAAAGAAGCTTCCTGCATGGGGAAAAAAGCTTGTCCATGGGATTTCCGTTTTTCTCACCTTCCTTTTTATCCTGTGCACTATGACTGTATTCCGCGCCGATACTGTGGGACATGCCTTTCAAATGTTAAAAAAGCTGCTGCCCGCAGGCAATATCCCCCATGTTTTCCGCGTGCAAGAAGAAATCGCCCGGGCATTCCAGCTCCCTGAATTTTTCTACATACTGAAATTTTTCAGACTGGACACGCTCCCCCTCGGCTCCTGCTATTGCATGTTCCTCTTTCTTGCAGCAGCCGTGATTCTTATCTTTTTTAGCAGAAACCTTATCGAAACAGAAAAACGCCACAAACCGCGCATGATAAGCACAGTGGGATTGTCCGTTCTGTTTGTCTGGTGTGTACTGTCCTTTTCGGGGGTCAGTACGTTTTTGTATTTTAATTTTTAAAATGAGCTGTAAGCTTGTGATTGGAGAGGAGACATGATTATGACTGACCCAAAACCGAAGGACTTATATAAAAAGCACTGCCTTTTGCTTGCCACACTTTCCTTTTCGGCTCTGTTTGCCGCAGCCCTGCTGGTTATCGCGGCGGACCCTTTTTTTCAATATCATAAGCCCTTAAAAGGACTATATTATTTGATTGACAACAAAATCAGCCAAAATCCGGGGCTTGCCAGACATTTTGAATATGACAGTGTTATTACAGGCTCCTCCATGACCGTCAACTTTGACACTGCACTTTTTGCCGAAAAACTGGGGCTGAATACCCTAAAGCTCTCCTATGACGGTGCTTATCCGAAGGATATTGATACCATATTGTCCCTTGTTCAAAAAAGCCCCAATAAAGTCAGGGCTGTTTTTATCAGTATTGACATTTTGAATTACAGGGCTGCACCTGACGTCACTGCATATGAAATGCCCTCTTATCTCTACAATGACACCGTGCTGGACGATATTCCTTATCTGCTGAACAAGGAGGTGATACTGGAATATATTGTGCGCCCGCAGATTGAACGGGAGGGCACGCCTTTAAACGAAGCGTACTGGTCATGGATATATATGTGGTATGGAAAGGACATTGTATTTCAGACCTACGAGGCGCCGTCCGTCTGTCTCCCCGCCCTGCCGGAGGATGCCTTCGCCGAGGAGATTGCCGCCAATTTAGAGGCTTGTATCCTGCCCCACATAGAAAGTATGCCGGACACAGTGTTTACTTTCTTTTTTCCGCCCTACAGCGTCCTCTACTGGTACAACCGCTATGCAGACGGCAGCCTTGCTGCCGAACTTGCAGCCGAAAAGCAGGTCGTTGAAACCTTGTTAGCTTATCCGAACGTAAAAGTATATTACTTTCAGGATGATTTCTCTTATATTACAAATTTTGACAACTATTGTGATTACACCCACTACCGCCATGAGATGAACGACTACATGACGGAATGCTTTGCGCAGGATACCTGCCGGCTGACCCTCCAAAACTACAACACCGTTATTGACAATATGCTTTCATGGGCGCAAAGCTGTGATTACCCAAGCTATCTTCCCTGACCATTCTCCATATTTATGATTTCCCTAATCACATACTGGGGCGAGTTGTTCATGCAGACATATACCCTGCCGATATATTCCCCAATCAGTCCCAGCAGCAGCATCTGCATACCTCCGATAAAAACCACTGCCGCCATTAAGGAACTAAAGCCCATCGGCACAGCCGGATTTACAAATTTCTTAATAATGGTGTAAATGCCATAGCAAAATCCCAAAAAAGCGCAGAGAGCGCCTATCATGGTAGCTATCCGCAGCGGTTTCACGGAAAAAGAGGTGAAACCGTTCACCCACAGGTTTATCAGCTTGCCCAGCGTATAACCCGAAGTGCCTATTGCCCGCTCCCTGTGTGTGACATCCACATTGGCAATATTCTTTGTTGCCCGCAGCACCAGCCCGATGACATAGGGGTACGCATTTTCATATCGAACCACCTCATCTATGACAAAGCGCCTGGCTGCAAAATAACTGGAGATATACAGCTTCTTCGGTTTTCCCAGCATAACTCTCGTCATAAGCTCATTCAGCTTGCTCCCAAAATTGCGAAACCACGAATGCCTCTTGTGGTCATACCGGGCATATACCACATCGGCGCCTTCTTCAATTCCGGCAATCAGCTTGCCCACCTCACCGGCGGGCGTCTGACCGTCATCGTCAAGGCACACAACGATATCTCCCTTCACATGCCGGAAGCCCGCCATCAGCGCCGCATGCTGCCCAAAATTTTTTGACAGGTTAATACCCTTGATTCTGCTATCCGCTTCACAAAGGCTTTTGATAACAGAAAAGGTATCATCCGGCGAGCCGTCATTTACCAGTATTATCTCATACGTATCATTTGCAAGTGCCTCCGCTGCCGCCATTACCTCTTCCACCACGCCCTTAATTGTTTTCTCCGAGCGGTAACAGGGAATCACAAAACTAATTAACTGTCCCATTTTTTACCTCTTTTCTTTCTTTGTCTCTTTATACGCCTTTTTCCGTATTAAGGAAACGCCGCCTTGACGGGTTTATAAACGTAAAAAATTTCTTCCCCGTCCAAGAATATCTCATCCACCCGATAAAGCTCTATCGTCTCGCCCCGCTCCGCATAATACCCTGAAAGGCTCTCCTCAAAGGGCGGAAGACTGTCAGGCTCCTTTGCCTGTACAATGACAAACACATTATCCTGCTCCAAAACGGCGTGCTCCATGGATTCTATCGCAAAGTAAGCAAACTTCTTCTCGTTCAGCGGACTTTTGGACGCCCAGCCGCCCATAATATCATAGTTGGATATGGAGTTGTCCACATTACAAAACAGCTTCTCGGAATAACGCACCGTGGAATACACATCTACAAAATAGAAACAGCCCCCCCGCTCCTCCACATAGCCCTGCAGTGCGCTCCATTCCCTGTTCGTATTTTCCCGCGTTTCATATTCTTTGCACACCGCCTTTACACTGTTGTCTGCAAAGCAAAGGCACAACGCCGCCAGCACTGCGCCAAAGCACGGCTTCATCACTGTCCACAGCTTGTCCTGCCCTCCTTCCCTGCATTCCCGCAGCAGCATGGCGAAAAGAATAACCAATTCCATCAGATAGAGCGAATGGGTAATCCGTTCCGGCGCTCTGCCCCTATAGAGGATAAACAGCCACAGCCCGCTGCGCACAAGCACCAGACAGGGAAGCTCCCACAAAAACCGAAAATGCCGGTTTTTCAGTGCCGCCGCAAAAACCAAAGCATACAGGGCAATGACAAACAGGCTCCACGGGTAATCCGCCTTATGGAATATCCGGTATTGGTAGTCCCGGCAAGCCTGCTTGAAAACGGTCAAAAAGGACGCCTGCTGCCTCCTCGTATCTGCCGCCTTCTCACTGATTTTCTGCAAAATATCCGCATCTATCTCTTCGTCCAGCCCGAAGTTGTAATTTTCAATCAGCATACGGCTGTACTTTGTCATACCAATGCTGTCATAAAATGCCTGATTGTCCTCATAGGAAGGGCGCCACTGCCAGTAAAAATCATAAAGCTGCGTCCGGTTGTCAAAATATCTGTCAAATTCCCGCCAGTCCGCGCCGGCGTGCGCCGCCATATGGATGCCCTGGCTCAGGGCAAGTCCCGCCAGTATTCCTCCCAAAACCGAGCCGTATTTTGCCACGTTCTCCTTTGTAAAAAAAGGCTTTTCACAACTCCAGCGGCACAATCCCGTCACACAGATAAGCGGCAGTACTAGAAGCAGCATCTCCGAACGAAGCTGAAAGGCAATTGTCACAAGCAGGACACAGGGCAGATTCTGTAAAAAAAAGCCCTTCACTGTCTTTTCTCCCTTCGCCGTATAAAATAGAAAAGCTGCCGCTGCCGCAAGCAGGGTACAAGTCACGGTGTATTGCGTAAATACCAGCTCTCGCAGAAAAAGAGTCAGAATAACTGCCGCCTCCAAAAGCAGCACCATACCCTTGGTTATGGTTTTTTTAAAGAATCCCAGCAGTCTTTCCGTAATCAGGTAAATGCTCCCGAAATGGCAGAGACAAAGAAAAATGCCGTACCAGGGCAGTCCCCTTGCCACACGGTAAAAAAGGCTGATGGCAAAGCTTAACGGAAACAGCATCTGGATATTTCTCCCCTCGGGCGTCCCCGTGTACACACCCGCCAGAATATCCTTTATCAGCACGTCATCGTTTAAATCATAATAATAGTCAAAGAAGATGCCAATCGCCGCGCACAATACAACACTCAGTCCCAGCGCCCATATATGATTTTCTTTCTGTTTCAGCCAATCCTTCACCTTCATACCGCCTTCTTTACTTCAATCCTCTAGCTCCTGTAATTCTCCACGACCTTTTTCACGGCATGAATCACATCCTCCACGTCCCTCTCTGTCATGGCGTAATACAGAGGCAGGCTCATGATTTCTTCATACAGCTTCTCCGCCTTGGGGCAAAGACCTTTCCTATACCCCAGCTTTTCGTAGTAAGGATGATAGTACACCGGAATATAATGTACATTGCAGCAGACATTTTCGGCTGCCATGGCATCAAAAAACTGCTTTCTGCCTACCTTGAGCATTTCCGGTTTCAGGCGGAGAATATAGAGGTGCCTGGTGGTATCCGACTCCGGTATTTCCTCCTGTACCGTAAGCTCCGGCATGGCGGCAAATGCTTCATTGTACCGCTCTACAATCTGTCTTCTTCTCTCACGGAAACGCTCCAATTTATCAAGCTGGCTGATAATCAGCGCAGCCTGTATGTCCGTCATGCGGTAATTCATGCCAAGCGCCACCTGCTCATAATACCACGCGCCCTCTTTTTCCTTCTCCAGCAGGGACTCGTCCCTTGTAATACCGTGCGACCTGTAGAGCAGAAGCTTTTTGTAATATTCTGCATTGTTCGTCAGGACCGCTCCGCCTTCCCCGCCCGTCACCGTCTTCACCGGATGAAAGCTGAAGGTTGTCAAATCGGCAATGGAGCCAATCGGCTGCCCGCTATATTTCGTTCCTATGGAATGCGCCGCATCTTCTATGAGCACGGCGCCCTTTTCCCGGCAGAGCTTTAACAGGGGCGCAAGCTCCGCTGCCTGTCCCGTATAGTCCACTGCCACAACTGCCTTCGTACGTTCCGTCATATGTTCCGCCACGGAGGCAGGGTCTATATTGTAGGTTTTATCATTGATATCTGCAAAAACCGGCTTTGCGCCGCAATATAACGCGCAGTTTGCAGAAGCCGCAAAGGTAATCGGCGTCGTAATCACTTCATCCCCAGCCGCCACGCCGGCCGCCTGACACGCGATATGAAGCGCTGCCGTGCCGTTGCTGACAGCAACTGCGTACTTGGCACCCGTAAGTGCGCAAAGACGCGCCTCCAGCTCCGCAATCTTGGGACCGCAGGTCAAATCCCCGTTTTTTAACACATCGGAAACCGCAGCCACGTCGGCATCGTCAATATGCTGATGTCCATAATATATTTTGGTATCTCTGACGGGAATCCCGCCCTGAATCGCCAGCTTTTCCATTCTTATACCATTCCTTTCTCTTCGCCCTTTATTGTAGAACAATATGAAGATAAAATCAATGCTTCAACAGCTCTTTGGCAATACGCTCCGCGCCTCTTCCATCCACCAGCCCTCTCTCCAGACGGCTGTACTCCTCCCGCAGCGTTTTTGATTCTGCCAGCAATCGGACATACCCTGCCGCTTTCTTTGGCAGCTCCTCTTTTTCCCTCAGATAATTCCCCCCATAGCACACAATACCTTTTTGTGCAAAAGTCTCCACAAGACGCTCCTGATTATCCACAAAAGAAAAACAGATAATCGGCACGCCTACCGCACATAACTCATACATGGTCGAGCCGCCGGCTGTCACGGCAATGTCACACTGTGCCATCAGCGCCGCCATGTTGCGTATGTTTTCATAAACTTTTACATTCGGATGCTTTGCCGCGACAGCCTGCAGAGAGGGCAGATGGCTGTTAAAGCTTCCGCTGACTACATGATATTGCAGCCGCCTGCATGTTTCTTCAGACAATACGCTCCCAAGTATCTGCTCCGCCAGATTATACTTGTCGCCGCCTCCGGTAGTAATCAGTACATGCGCCGCCTTCTCCCTGACCGCATACACCGCGTTTTCAAATTCTTCCCGCAAAGGCGCATAAGAACAGCCCAGCAAAAAAGCACGGTTCTGCGGCAGCGCTTTTTCCCTGTAGGGCAGCGCTTCGCCATATATATTATAGTTTATCACCACATCAGCAGGACAGGGAAACATTCCCAAGTCATCTATATAGGCAGTCTTTGTATATTTTCCTACCTGCTTCAGGTACTCTTCTGTCACAAAATAGCTGTCAGCCAAAAACAGCTTTGGCGTATACGCCTCCAAAAGAGGGCGCAGCACAGAAAGCTCCTTCTCCATCCTGCGGCAATCGGAATCCAGTATCCGGTACTTCTGCCCTCTCTCTGCAAGAAGCCCCGCCGCAGAATCATCCGCCAGTATAAAAAGCACTTCCTGCCCCTGTCTCTGCAACGCCCCTGCAATAGACAGGCAGCGCATAATATGACCGCTTCCGATTTCCCTGCCGCCGTCGGCTCTGATAAAAATCATGGCTTCAACCCTTTCCTGTACACAAGATAGGAATCTGCTTCTTCTTTCTCATACCCCAGCTCTTCAAATATCCTGCACGAAGCCTCGTTGCCGGACTTTACTTTGGCATATAAAACATTGATATCGGGAAACGATTCCGCCGTAAACCGCTCGCCCTCCCGTATCATTTCCCGCCCGTAGCCCCTGTGGCGCACCGCTTTATCTATACTGTAGCTGATTTCAGCCTCGTTGCCGGAAATAAAATCAAGCCGGAACATACCTACGGGCCGGTTCTCATGCAGGCACAGACAGAGCTTTCTGTCCTTGCGCTCCAGACTGTTAAAATACCAGTCCTCATGCACCTTCCACGGGATTGCCTCCGTGGAAAAGGACTGCTGCCTTGTCTCGGTATCATTTGCCCATGCGTACAAGAGCGACGCATGTTCCGCTTCCGCAGGCACAAGCTCCAAATAATGCTCCACTGCTTCTGCTTTCAGAGGCGTGCCTCTTTTTAAATCCATCAGGCTTTTCTTTCCCAACACGTTGTCATACTCTCTGGAATGTAATCCGTACCCCGGACGGATGACCCTGATATTTTCCTCCGAAAAAACTTCTCCACACGGTATATCCTTCACCACAAAAATAGATTTGCGGAATACCTTACTGTCCTCCTCCTGCTTCGTAGCGCCATAATGCACGACGCCTACCGCCTTCTCCGCCCGCCTGACATCCTGCACCATTGCGGCAAACTCCGCCGGCTCCATGGAAAAGGAAGCATCCGGGTTTGCAATCTCCTTTCCCAGACAGAGATGCTTTTCAATGACGGAGGCGCCCATCGCCACAGCCGTCACCGCCGCAAGACTGCCCGCCGAATGGTCGGAAAGCCCCACCGGCACGCCAAAGCGCTTTGCCATGTCCGCCATCACCGCCAGATTCATCTCATCTGTGATTGCCGGATATGCGCTTGCGCATCGAAGCAGAATCAGATTCCGGTTGCCCGTACTGCGGACAGTCTCCACCGCCTCCTCTATCTCCGCAAGGGACGACATGCCCGTAGAAAGAATCATCGGCTTTCCCTTTGATGCCGTATACCGGATGAGGGGCAAGTCCACCAATTCAAAAGAAGCTATCTTATAAAACTCCATTCCTATTTCTTCCAAAAAATCCACCGCCGTTTTATCAAAGGGCGCAGAAAAGAAATCGATGTTCAGCCTGTCCGCCTCCTCCTTCAACTCCTTCTGCCACTCCCACGGCGTATAGGCTTTTCCATAAAGCTGATACAGGTTTTCTCCCTTCCACGTGCCGTCTGCTATCTGAAAATACGCATTATCACAGTCAATCGTAATCGTGTCCGGCGTATATGTCTGAATTTTTACGCAGTCAGCCCCGCATTCCTTCGCCACACGGATAATCTCCTTCGCCCTCTCAAGGCTCCCTGCATGGTTGGCTGACATCTCCGCCACAATATAAGCCGGCTGCCCCTCTCCAATCATCCTCCCCTTAATCCTTACCTGTCCCATATCCCTCTCCTTTCCCTAATTCAAACAATTCACACTCCTCCATGCAGCACCCTGTACTTTGCCTCTGCGATTTTCCAGTCCTCCTCCGTGTCGATATCCTGTACCTCCGACTCCGGCAGCACAAAAGGAATCGTCTTTTCCATCACCATTTTTTTCTGCTGCAGAAAGCTGCTCGTCCTAAGACAGTAAAACTGCCCCGCGTCATGGTAAAAGGGCTCCAAGTCCTGTGAGCGCGCCAGCATGTATTCCTGCCATTTAAACCGCAGAAACCCGTCGTCTCCCATTACCACGCTCCGCTGCGGCGGGAAACTGAATCTTACCACCGGCAGCAGACTGTCCGCCTCCTGAAGCCGCAGCGCTTCCATGGCATCCCGCAGCCTTTCCCCCGACACAAAAGGCGCCGTCGGATAGATACAGCAGACAAAATCAAACTGTGCCCCCAGCTCCCCATACTGTTCCAAGACCTCAAGCAGCACATCCGCCGTTGCCGCATAATCGTTTGCCGCAGCATCGCTCCTATAAAAAGGTACTTTGGCGCCCGCCTCTTTTGCCAGAGCCGCGATTTCCGCATCCTCCGTGGATACCATGACCTCATCAAACACATCTGCGTGAAGTGCCGCCTGTATGGAATACAATAAAATCGGTTTTCCCAAAAACGGCTTTATATTTTTTCTCGGTATTCTTTTGCTGCCGCCCCTCGCGGTAATCACAGCCAATGTTTTCATGTTCCGCTCTCCTTCCTGCTTCTCCACCCTTTCCGCACCTTTCTGTAATAGCGCAGCGCGTAGTAATACGTAAAAAACAGCGCTTCCGACTTCATCAAAAGCCCGATAAGCTTCTGCTCCTCTTTGTTTATTCTTTCTCTATAATAGATATTTTTCTCGAAGTCAGGAAACTGTTCCTTGATTCCCTTTTTCAGTTTCCTCGCAAAAGCATATTTTTTTCTGCCCGCTCCAGCCAGATAACTAAACAAGGTATTTATCAAATACAACTCCGCATATTTAAACTCCAGTTCCGCACGAAAGGTATCATACAGCTTGTACAGCCTGCTATTTTCTATCAGCAAATCCATTGCCGTCATGCGGTCTAAGCAGTTTTGCAGAGAAATACTATGGACTGTTGAAGTATCATGCTGGTAATAGTAATAGAGAGCCTCCTCCACCCGCTCGAAATGCGTGCAGTGCAGCAGCCAGAGCGGTGACATGCAGTTATCCTCATAAAAAATGTCTTCCGGAAACCACAGTGCATTTTCTATGATAATTTCCCGCCGGTATATTTTTATCACCATGCTGCCCGGCTGCAAAACCAGCAGCTTTTTCTTTTTTTCGTCCAGCTTTCCCGTCTGCTCTTTTGTGTTGACGGCAATATATTTTCCACGCTCCATCGTGTGCGCATGCACCAGACTGTAGTCGCAGCCCACCACATCCGCACCGGTTTCCACCGCCTTCTTCCACAGCTTTTCATACATATCCGGCGCGGCCCAGTCGTCGCTGTCCATCATGCCGATATATCTTCCCCTCGCCGCTTTGATGCCTAAATTCCTCGCTCCCCCCTGACGGTGATTTTCTTTGGAGGCAATCACCCTAAGAATTTGAGGATACTGCTTCTCAAAAGCTCTGAGAATCTCCAGAGAGTTATCCGTGGAGGCATCATCCACCGCAATGATTTCATAATCTTCCATCGTCTGACGGAGCAGAGATTCGATACAATATTCTAATTTGTGGTCCGAAGCCATATTATAAACCGGCACGACAATGCTAAGCTCCATCCTTTACCTCTTTTCCGGGCTGCCTGAAAGATACCCGTACATCCTCCTTTGGGCAATCACCGGCGCTCTGCTTAACACCCCTTTTTCTGCAAATTCCGCCTTGCCCGCAAGCAGTCCTTTCAGCAGGGAAAGAAGCCTTCCCGCAGCCTTTTCGGCATTCCATTCTTCGGCTATGGTGTGATAAGCTTCCCTTCCCATTTTCTCTATTTCTTCAGGATTTTTTATCAATCTGACGATTCTGTCATAAAATACATCCGGTCTGTGATTGGGGTAAACCAATCCGTTTTTATCGGGTTTTAAAAGAAACGGCACCGCTCCTATGGCACAATTTGCCACCACGGCGCAGCCGCTGTTCATCGCTTCATTTAAGACCGCACCCCAGCCCTCGCGGTAGTCGCTTGTAAACAAGAAGATATCCGCCTGCTCCATATACCGCCGTACCTTGTCAGGCTTTTGAAAGCCGGTAAACACCACTTCTCTTGTTATACTCTTTGCTTCTGCCATGCTTTGCAGCTTTTCTTCCATCTCTCCGCCCCCCACCATTGTCAGGGAAACGGCATATCCCTCCTGCTTCAGCCTTGCCGCCGCCTCAATCGCATACTCGGGATGCTTCCAGTCTATAAACCTGCCTGCCCATAGCAGGGAAAGCCTGCCATCTTTCCTGCGGCGTTCCCGCTTTTTTTCCAAGAGCTCTTCTATGTCGTACTCCTGAAACTGCGGAAAATACCCCCACTTAAACATTTTGTCCGGATACGCCCTGATAATATGAAAATCGCTCGCCACGTAGCCGCCGCAGCAGAGCAGGTATACATTTTTCCTGCGGTAGCGGGTATGGTCGTGATACTTCTTTATAAGCCCTCTGGGGGATATGGCTTTCCACTGCCCTTCCTTGTAAATACGCTCGCTCAGCCGCACCGTCAGCCTGTCTGCACGAAGCCTCTCCTCAATAAAGCCTTCGTCCTCCACGCCGCCGAAAAGAACCACGTCGCTCTCTGCAATCAAACGGCGGCATTCCGCTTCCTTTTCATAGTATAAGAGCAGATAGGGCAGCTTCTCCAGATTTTCACCCCAGCCCATGCGGATGCGTTCCTCCTCCATAGGCTCAGTCTGGATAAAATGATACGCAGCGCCCAATTCTCTGTACATTGCATTACAGAAGGGTATCTGATGATGGTTAATGTAGTTTGATACAAAAGTGACTTGCATGTTCATTTGCCCTCATATCAAGGTTGAAAGATTTTTCTCAGCCTTTCACAATCTCTTCATAAATTTCCACAAGGCGCCTGTAATTTGTATCGGGGTCGTGGGTAACAGCGGCGCGTTTTGCCGCGTTTTCTCCGCAGGATGCAGCAAAGGCATCGTCCGCAAACATGCGGCAGATACAGGCTGCCAGCGCGTCCTTGTCTTTATGCGGATACAAAAGCCCTTCTTTTTCATGCTCCAACATGCTGGGGATGCCGCCCACGGCGGAGCTTACTGTGGGCATACCCAGAAGCATTGCCTCCCCTACGGAATTGGAGGAATTTTCAATAGAGGAGGCGGACAGGCAGACATGACTCTTTACATAGCGCCTGCACATTTCCCCACTGTTTAACTTTCCCAAGAACACGACGTTCTCTGTGAGTCCTCCGTCTTTTATCAGCTTCCGGCAGTATTTCCCGTAGGAGCCTATCTTGATTTTTTCTTTCAGCGTGCAGTATCGGGTAATCTCATCGCCTGCAACGTATACCTTGGTTTCAGGAAATTGTTTCAAAATATCCGGCAGGGCAAGCAGCAGATAATGCAGCCCCTTTACCGGATAGTTTCCCTGACTTAAAAAGACAGAATACTTTTCACATTCCGCAAGCCGCCATCTTTTAGTGTAAAACTCGGGACGAAGCGTCTCATTCATCGGATGATATACCGCCTCAGGCGCAAGTACCGCAATTGCCTCCCTGTCCCATGCGGTACGCCCCGTAATATGTCCTGCATTGCGAAGCGCTTCCGTTTCCATCCTGCCCCGCTTTACAAATTTCTTTTGCTGCTGTGCGATATTATCCCACCGCAAAATATCCCTTATCAAAAAACGCCTGACCACCGCTTTCGGCAAATCCGCCGTATAAAAATCCGCTATTTTTGAGCAAATCCCCTGCACACCGATAAGAATCCGCGCCTTATCCTTCACACACCTTGTCATGGCAAGTGTATGCGGAAATTCCGTGCCAAAGATATGCACCACATCGGGCCGGTAATCCTCAAGAATTGTCAGAAGCCGGCTTTCCAGCCCCTTATCATAACATTCCGGATGCCCCGTATCCTCCGCAAAGCCAAAAAAACGGACGCCGCCCACCGTCCCCCTGACCGGCACGCCGCCTTTGCCTACCGGAAAACAGATACCAAGCTCTATATGGTTTTCCTGTCTTTTTTGGATAAGCTGTCCGGCAAGCCCGGTCAGCCACCCTTCTTTATTGCTTGCCGCCATTCCAAGCTCCCGCGCAATGGCTGGCAGCATAATATTGCAAAGCCACAATACTCTCATCTGTATATCCCCGCCTTGATTTTATTGTACCACCGTGAAAAAACAGGACTTTCTGCAAGCAGGCGTCTAAGCGGCGCCAGGCTGACCGTCAAAAGAAACCCATACCACAGGCACTTTCCCCGTCCAAGATATTTTTGGGTGACAGCCCTGTGCTCCTTCCTGTCCCGCTTTCTGTTCTCCCTGCTCTCCGAAAAGCCGCCGCCCTCGTAGGCGGCAGCCGTCATGTTCAGATAGACGGGTTCGACGCTCTCCCGCAGACAGCACCACAAAAAATGCTCATAATCCGCACGCACCACATATGCCGTATCATACTTCCTTTTATCAAAAAGCCTTTTTTCATAAAAACACGCCTGATGACAGGGGATATTCCGATAACACACAAAAGGCGTAATCTGCGGCGGAGAAGCCACTGCGGAACCTGTCTTCTCATTAAAAATGTCCCCGTAATAGATGCCTGCACCCGGATGCGCTTCCATCAATACCGCGGCTTTGCTCAAAATATCAGGGGACGGAAAAGTATCCCCACAGTTTAAGAAATGAACCATCTGCCCCTCTGCCCTTGCCAGCGCCTTGTTCATCGCATCGTAAATGCCGCAGTCCGCTTCTGTCACTATCCGAATCTTTTCATTTCCTGCCTGCGCCGTGCGCAGTCCTTCCACGGAGCCGTCGCTGCTGCCGCCATCCTGCACCAGAATCTCATAATTTTCATAATGCTGATTCAGTATACTGTTTACCGTCTTTGCCAGCTTACCGCCGGCATTGTAACAAACTACTATAACCGAAAATTTATATGGTTCCATACTGCTTCTCCTCAATAAAACAGCCAGCTTTGGTACGGCAGAAGCCGTATGCCTTCTTGATAGGCATCCCGCAGAAACATGGCAAAATACAGGCAAAACGCCAGCACCACCGCGCCGGCAAAAAAACGCTTCTGCTTTTTGTCCGGTATGGACAAAAGTACGGACGGAATCAAAAAAATATTTGCCACATTCAGATAATATCCGATTCTGGAAACCTCCGGCATAAAAGAACAAAACACATACAAAATCAGGGAGCCCAGATTCAGAAAAAAGTAAAACCGAACCTTCTCATCCACTTTTACCGTATATTTGTAGTATATCAGCGCAAGCGCCAGCACGCAGATACATTTTGCGATATTTATCAAAGAAGTGCTTCCCGTGTCGAAAATAGAATTCTCATAGTACGGATAAAAATAAAAAATAATTTTGCGGTAGAAATCTCCAAACACCAGAAAGGTAACGCACATTCCCACCGCAAGTAAAATGTGCCATTTCCTCCACCTTCTGCCGGCAAGCCAGTAGACCGGTATCACAAACAGCACGGATTTATGAAACAGCGCAGCAAACAGAATCCAGAGCACAAAAGGCAGCCAGTCCTTTTTTACCGCATACTTCATGGCATACAGCACTATCGCCAGAACAAAGTAATACCGCACCGTCATCATGCTGGAAAAATAGTAGCCGCTTGCCATAAACAGGAAAAACGTCCAGACAAAGCATACGCTCTGCTCATACATGGCTCGGAGCATAAAATACACCGTGCCAAAAGCAAATATGGTAAAAATCACAAGCGCGGCGCCTATACCCGTGCCGAAAAAAAACTGCACCGTCCTTACCACGGCATTAAACCCAATTTCCGTGGAAACCACCTGCCCCTTGTGAATGCGCTCAAAAATCTGCAGATATGGCATATAGTCATTGCCCACATAAATCCGGCACGCGGACACAAGAAACAGCAGGGAAAAAATCCCCGCCAGCAAAATCCGGTTACACATCTGCTGCCTTGTCACTGCATTTGCCTGTACCGCAGTTTGATTGTTGACAAAAAAAGCAGCCGCTATCGTCACAACTGTCAAACCAATATAGAGTGCCATGTCCTCTGCCCTGCTTTCCTTATTTCGCCGCTTCTCTCCTGCGCTCACGCTCTTTTTTCTGCTCTTCGCGCCCTATTCGAATTCCTTTTTTCATCAGCCTGTACGCTTCTGACAGCCTCTTTTCCCGACACATCAAAGTCCTGTGCGCCAAAAGAAAGCGAAGCGCCATCAGCCGCGCCAGTGCGCCGTATAAAAACACGTACAGTACGCCCCTGTCTATGAAAAATTTCTCATTATAGCCCTTAAACCATGTGGATTCCCGATAAATTTCTTCCCCGATTTCTTCCGTCGAGGTATATAGGCGCAGCCCTTTTTTCAGACAGTCGTGCAAAAACAGGCTGTCCTCTCCATTGCTGTATTTCGCCCCCCCGCCAAACAAAAGCGAGAAGCAGATTCCTTTTTTCTTCAGCGAGTCCAGACGTGCCGCCACGCTGTAAGTCGGATATCTTCCGTAGTTGTGCCAGCGGATTGCCCTCACTTCTCTATTGTAATAGGTTGCCCTTCTCTCATCCACTTTAAAATTAAAGGTAATCACATCCGCATTAGGAATCTGCGCAAATGCCGCCAGTACCCGTTCCTCATACCCGTCATAAAAACGGATATCCTCATCTGAAAACAACACAATATCGCCTTTTGCATGGGAAAGCGCCGTATTCCGGCTCAAGCCTACTCCCCGCTCCTTCATGGAAAAAACGCGAATCGTCCTGTTGTTACAGGAAAAATTGTCAGAAGCCTTATGTCCGCACTGATTGACAATCACGGCGTCCGTCTGCAGATTCATATCCTCCGCCAGACGCCTTGGCTCCTTGTCCACTGCTGCCGCCAATACTTCCAGTCTTTTATCCCCTGTAAGCACCTTTTGCTTCATCTCCTTACCTCTGCCTCTCCTGCCTGCGGAAAGTACCCTATGGCAAATCCGCATTGCGTTTTTTTGGCAACAGCCCAAAACCGTAATAACACTCTATCAGCGCTTCATCCGCATTCCACAGAAATGCACAGCTAACCTTGATATCCTGTTTCTTCAAAAAGGCAAGTATTTTCTCTATCCTCTTACTGTCGCGCCGCCCCGAGGCAACCCCAAGTACCACGCTTTTCGCACGACGCAGCTCCTCTGCCCTCTCCGGCTCTGCTTCTATACAGCCGCAGGCGCGCACAACAGCCTCTCCTTCTTTGCCCGCTGCATCTGCTTTCTCCTGCAAAAGCTCTGCAATCTCCTCCACGGGAATATCCTTTGAAGCGGCAGTCACGGCAATGCTGCCGCCCTCCCGCAGCAGATAGCTTACATTTGCCCCCAGCTCCTTTGAAGCGGCAGTCCCCAGCATGGGAATATGATACCGGCGCTCAAAAGAAGCCGGTATGTAGATGGAATCATCTAAAACAAAGCACAAAAGCATGACTATCAGAGAAAGCAGCCCGCCCAGAACGGCTCCAAGAACGGCTGCCTGCAAGGTTCTGATATCATGCACCACAATCCGGCTCTCCACAGGCTCTGTCAGCACACGAATCCGCTCAATCCTGCTGTTCTCTTCTCCAAAAGCAAGAAGCGCCTCCTGTAAGGCACTGCCGATAGCGGCAGAAAGCTCCGGTGAATCCGTGATTACCGTCGTTGTCACAATACGGGAATCTGACACCAGAAAAGCATCCACGCACTCCCTGACAAACGGCTTTTCCAGCAGGATTCCCTGAGCGGCAAGCCGTTCCAAAATAAAATCCACGAAAACATCCGTTTTTACCAGCGCTTTCCACTCTTCCTCATTCAGGTTGGAGCGGGAAATACCGTACGCATCCTCCCAGACATAATCCACGTATACCTCTCCGACTGTCTGGTACTCCTTTTCCGGAACCAAAACTACGTTTTTCACAAAGTACCCGCCGCCAGCAAGCAGCGCGCCCGCCAAAACAGCCGCAAGGCATATCCATATTTTTCTTAGAAGGAAGAGCACAAGCAGCTTAACGTCCACCGGCTCATCTGCAAAATTACACTCCCACATCCTTACCGCCCTTTCTGCACGTCCGCTTCCACTTCACTGTCTCTTTCAGCCTTGCGGCTTTCCCATACTTCCTGTCTGTCGTCTCCTGCTGCCTCGCGGCTTTCACATACTTCCTGTCTGTCGTCTCCTGCTGTCTCGCGGCTTTCCCATACTTCCTGCCGATTGCCTTCTGCTGTCTCGCGGCTTTCGCCCGTCTTTTGTCCGCCGCTTCTCTCTCTTTGCTTTTCCCTCTCTTTTTTCAGCGCGGTAATCTGGTCCGCCTCCACGCCCTCCGTACTGTCCGGCCACAAAAGCACCTTTACAGTCAGAATCATCAGCTTGATATCCAGCCAGACGCTATAATTTTCAATATACGCCAAATCCAGCTTCAGCTTGTCATAAGGCGTCGTATTATACTTGCCGTAGACCTGCGCATATCCCGCCAAGCCTGCCTTTACCTTCATGCGGTATGCAAACTCAGGCATAATCTCCATATACTGTGCAATAATCTCCGGACGCTCCGGTCTCGGACCGACAAAGGACATATCGCCTTTAATGATATTGATAAGCTGCGGCAGCTCGTCCAGCCTGACCTTCCTGATAAATTTTCCCACCGGCGTAACACGGGAATCGTTTTTGGCTGCAAGCCTTGCCACGCCATCCTTTTCCGCATCCACGCGCATACTGCGGAACTTCAGGATGTGAAACTGTCTGCCGTCAATCGTACACCGCACCTGCTTATACAGTACCGGTCCCCTGTCGTAAAGCTTGACGGCAATCGCCGTCAACAGCATAAACGGCGAGGCAATCAAAAACAGCAGAAGCGAACAAATCAAATCGATGCACCGCTTCATAAAGCGCTGCTCAATCGTCAGCACATATTCCCGCGTCAACAGCAGGGGCGTATCGAACAGATGCAGCTCTTCCGCGCCCTTTAAGATAACGTCCGGTATCTTTGGCATAATATATGTGCGAATCGACTGCCCGTAGCAGAACTTCAGTATCTTATTTCTCGCATCCTCGGAAATATCCCACAGCACCACCGCGTCATATCTCTCCAGCGCTTCTTTTTTAACAACATCCACGCCTGCATTGATATGCATACATTTGCTGATTTCAAACTTGTCCTTCCTGCTCTCAAATTTTTTGAGGATATCCGCAATCGGCCGGTCTCCATGTACCAAAAGCAGCTTCCTCGGCGGAAAAATATTTTTATATATAAATCCTGCAACATGAACGGACAAAATAATCCATATACATTGAAATACTGCCATACTTAGGAATGCTTCTATGGAAAAAAGCTTTCTGACCATCAGGGATATTTGAAAGTAGGTGACGATATCCACGATACCTATCGCAAGAATCTGTGAAAAAATAACCTCTGCATTTTTCAGATAGCCTATCCGCATACCGCCATACATATGAGAAAAGAAAAATAACAGCACACCGTAAATAGCCAGAATCAGCAGGTGTCCGTTCAGCCAGTACTTCAAGTATACTTTTACGCTCTCATAATATACATTAAACCAGTAATAGGCATAAATCCCCACCTGTCCCGCCAGATATATGGCGGACATGCACAGGACTATCAGTCTTTTAAATGATTCCAGCTTTTTCAAGCCCATACCTCCTGCCGCTACGGCGCCCGCGGTCCCATAGCGCTTGATTTTACCGACATAGTAACAAAGTGATTATAGCACATCAGAATGAAATCGTGCAACTTTTCCACATCTTGCGGGTTCTTAAGAATTGCCGCTATATTCTCCGCTTCACGGCACGAACCGCCCAAAAACAGAAATTGTAAAAGCTGTACAAAACGGAAAGCCCTTCCGCCTTACGGTAGAGCGCCCAGATTCTGCGAACCGCCTCTAATTTATTGGAGGAAAGGGATTTTGCCGGTCTTCTGTAACGCACCAGATTTTCATTTAAGCCATACGCCGTAACCCCTTCTCTGAGCACCCGAAACCACAGCGCAGTGTCCTCGCTCTTTATTATGGGCATGAAAAGCTTTTCCTTGGCAAGCTTCTTTGTATCAAAAATAACCGTAGAAGTAAAAATAGTGGTATTTTTCAGTGCCTGCTTATAGCAGATAGTCTCCGGTACACGAACAATTTTTCCGGTTCCCTCTCCTTTTTCATCTGCAAACTCGTAGCCGGTAAAAGAGAAAGCCGCCTCTTTTTCCGTCATAAAGGCAAGCTGTTTTTTAAGCTTTTCAGGACTCCACAAATCATCCGCATCCAGATACGCCACAAACCGTCCTGCCGCCTCCAAAAGCCCGTGATTCCTTGCCTTTGCCGCTCCGCTGTTTTCCTGCCTGATGACGCGGATTCTCGCCTCTTGCTTTTCTATCGTTTCCAATATGTGCAGGCTTTTATCCGTGGAACCGTCCTCTACAAGCAAAAGCTCCCAGTTTTCATAAGTCTGCGCCTTTACGCAGTCTATGGTCTCCCTGATATATTTTTCCGCATTGTAGACGGGTACGATAATACTTACTTTTTCTTCCATCTTCCCACATTTCTGCGCCGCTTTTATGCGCTCTTACTGCAGTTTGTATATCACATAGTCCTTCGTCTGTGCAAAATACACGTACTCTTTTTGATTTTCCATCGCCAGACGAAGCCCTTCCTCACTATTTCTTTCCGCCGAAAACACCAGGTAATCATACCCCGCAGAGGCGCAGCGGCTCAATACCATCTCTTCTTCGCGCAAAGCTTCCTCTCCGCTGCTTCCCGTCGCCAGCGTACCGTTCACCCAGTTGTGCAGCTCCTGCATATCGCCCATGTAAACGTCGTAGGTATACGCGGACAACGCCGGCTCCCACAAATTCCTGCCATAGGGGAGCAGAATATTGCCGCTATATATCCTTGCCCATGCCGCCACTTCGTCCGGCGCGAGCAAAAATACAGCTTCCTCCTGCGGTATTTCAACCAGCCGCAGCACTTCCGCTGCCTCTTCGGGCAGTTTGTCCCCACGAAAATCCTGTCCCGTCTCGCTCTTTGCTATTTCCATCGTCCCGCAAAAAAACAGCAGCAGCGCCATCAGAACCGCAGCAAACGCTTCCGCGGCATGTTCCCTCTTTGCTGACACTGCCTTACGAAGCTTTCTTCTCTCTGAAGTGTAAACTGCCGTTATTTTGAAAACAGCCGTCACCGCAGCACAGGAAAGAAGTGCTGTCGTCGGCAGCAGTGCCCACAGATTTTCATAGCTGTAAAATCCTGTCTGATAAAGCAGCAGCAGCTTTACGGAAACAGGACACAAAAGCAAAAGCAGCATAACCGTTGCCAGCCGCCTGAATTCTTTTTTTTCAAACCCTCGTAAAAACCACAAAAACAAAAGCGCCGTCATAAACAGCATCAGAAACTGTCCGCTTTCTGTCAGGGCATGATAACCTGTTTTTAGCGTTCTCATAAAATCTGCCATACTACATACCCCTCCATGACTCAGACTCCCTTTTTCCGGTACAGCCGGGGCATCCTCTTTTGCACAAGCCTTGTTATACATACAATGCCCGCCGCTGCTGCCGCAGAGCCCAATCCGTAAAAGGTCCACACCACGCATATTTCGGCAAGCAGACAGAGGATTACACTCTTCCATTTCTTCTGCAGACTGCACAAAAGCGCATAAGGCAGAAGAATTCCGACCCGGATTACCTCTCCCCTGTACCCGCAAAAAAACAGGGTAAAACCGTCCATCGCCCCGCTATAACAGCCAAACTGATAAACCAGTGCCACAAAAAGCAAAAACAGCGCCTGTTTTTTCCCCTCCTTCGGAAACAGATATGCCGCCCACCTGCCATACACCAGATAGCTTAAAAAAAGCACAACGGCAGGAATCATTCCGTAGCACACAATGCGCGCCGGAATCCCTGTAAAGCTGCAGAGCGCGGCATACAAGGTCGGCAGCATCAGGATTTTAAGCCGCAGCGGCATTCCTGTGGTAAACGCCTGCCCCGTCATGGGATTTACCGTATAAATTCCATCGGACGCCAGCATGGTCTGCACTGTCTCCACCGTAATGTCGCCTGTGGTATACGGTAGCTGCATACCATAATTCCATATAAACTGAAATAACAGCAGCGCGCCAATTATCACAAACAAGACCGGATACAGACGAAACAGCTTGAAAAAACGCTGTAACCCCGATTCCCCGTCCGCCATGCTCCGATGCGGTTTTTTTCTGATTTGCCGAATCAGGCAGGGAATTCCTGCAGCCATAAGCGCAGCGAAAAACAACACTGCCATTATCCATGCGCAGACATGGAACGGCAGCTTCAGAAAAAGTGCCGTCAAATGGGCGGCTTCTGCCAGCCCAATTGCTATCAGGCTTCCTTCTATCAGCATTTCCGATATGGTTTTTTGCATTTTATCCACTTACAACGCCTCCGCATAAATTCTTCCCAATTTTACCATATTTTTATCACAAACACAACAAAATCAACTTTCACCAAAAGAAAAGGCGGCAGGAAGTATACTTCCTGCCGCCCTGTGTAATCGTGAACCGGACCGGTTAATATTACCCTTTATTATTTATACTAGCTTTGCTCCTACATCGCTTTGATATCCAGCCTGATTTTATCTGCTATCCTTGCAATATATTCGCTGTTTGTCGGTCTTGCCTTGCCGTCCTGAATTGAGTAACCAAATAACTTTTCAAAAGTCTGTGTATTGCCTCTTTCCCATGAAACCTCAATAGCGTTACGAATGGCTCGCTCTACTTTTTGGTCCGTTGTCTTAAAATGTCTGGCGATTACCGGATACATTAGCTTTGTCACACTGGTAACCACCTCTATGTCCCGTCCTGTCATCAAAATAGCAGCCCGCAAATAATAATATCCCCGCAGATGAGCCGGAACCCCTATGTCAAGCATTACCTCTGTAATGTATCTTTCAAGCTCAGTGTCATTAATCGTAACAATATCCATTCAAACCCCTTCCTTCATGTCGATTGCTGCCCATTCATGCGATTACAACTGTATCCTAGCACATTTGAGCGCATTATGGAAGAGACTTATCCCACTATTCACCGCGCATATCGAATATTTAACAGTATTTTTCGCCTTATATTTCTTCCTTCAACAAATAAATAGGTCTTTTTTTGACCTCCATGTAGGTTTTTGCCAGATACTGTCCCACAATTCCCAGGCAAAAAAGCTGTACGCCGCTAATCAGGGAAATGATACACACCAGCGAAGGCCAGCCCGAAACAGGGTCCCCGAATATCAGCGTGCGGACTACAATAAATACAATCAGCACAAAAGCCAGAACGCAGAAAAGCACGCCCATAATAGCGGCAAAGGAAAGCGGAACCGTTGAAAAAGCAGTTATCCCGTCAATGGAATACAAAAGCAGCTTCCAGAAACTCCACTTCGTCTCCCCCTTTTTCCGCTCAATATTCTCAAATTCCAGCCATTTGGTCTGAAATCCCACCCAGCCGAAAATCCCTTTGGTAAAACGATTGTATTCCTTCATTTCCAGAATGGCTTCCACCATCTGCCGCGTCATCATGCGGTAATCCCTTGCACCGTCCATAATCTCCGTCTTGGAAATCTTGCGCATCAGCCGGTAAAACAGGCGGGCAAAAAAAGAACGGACAGGCGGCTCTCCTTTGCGGTTCACCCGTCTTGTCGCCACAGAATCATAGCCCTGTTCCATATAGGAAATCATCTCAGGCAGAAGCGACGGCGGGTCCTGCAAATCAGAGTCCATTATCACAACATAGTCCCCCTCTGCCCTGTTCAGCCCTGCATAGATGGCTGCCTCTTTGCCAAAGTTTCGGGAAAAGGATAACAAATGCACTCTTGCATCCTTCTCATGAAGCTTTTTTGCTTCCGCAGCCGTCCCATCCTTCGAGCCGTCGTCCACATATATCAATTCCCAGTTTATCTCTTTTTCCTTGAAAAAAGCTTCGTTTTTTATAAATTCCTCGTAAAAAAAAGGAACGTTTTCCTCCTCGTTGTAGCAAGGCACTATCGCGCTTAACAGCTTCATGTTGACTCTCACATCCTCCTTGCGGGTCAAAAACCGGTCGATACAGATGCTTCTTCAAAAAAGCCCTACAGATACTCTGTCTTTCCCTTTTCTTCAAGAAAATCCACCAGTTTTTTTACCTCCTGTGCCCGCTGCCTGGGACATACTAAAATCGCATCCTTTGATTCTACTATAATCAAATCCCTGACATAGGCAGCCGCTATAAATTTATCTTCACTATAGCAGATTGTTCCCTCCGTGTCCATCATTATATGCCTGCCCATGCCCACGTTTCCTTTTGCATCCTTTTTGTGCAGCACTTCCAGCGCATCCAGACTGCCGATGTCATTCCAGCCAAAATTGCCTTCCAGCATCAGCACGCCGCGGGCACGCTCCATAATGCCATAATCTATAGAGATTTTGGGGATTCTCGGATATATTTCTTCTATGATTTCCCTCTCCTGCTTTGTCCCCATGACATTTCCGATTTTGACAAGACAGGTGTAAATGTCCGGCAGCAGCTTTTGAAACCACGCCAAAATACGGGAGGCCTTCCAGATATACATACCGCTGTTCCATGCATAACACCCTTCCGCCAGATAAAATGCCGCCGTCTCTTCCTCCGGCTTCTCCACAAATTCCTCCACCAGACGATATGCTTCTTCTTTTACAGGCTTGCTTTTGATATAGCCATAACCTGTAGCAGGATACTCCGGCTTGATTCCAATTGTCACCAGACAATCCTTTTTCTCCGCCAGCTCCACTCCACGCATTACCGTGTCCGCATAGCTCCTTTCATCCCGGATATAATGGTCCGAAGGCATAACGCACATAACGCCGTCCCCATATTTTTTCATGATTTCCATGGCGGCATACCCAATACAGGCAGCCGTATTGCGGGCTGCCGGTTCTGCCAGTATATGACTTTCTTGTACTCTTCCCTCCATCATGGTAAGCGTTTTTTCGGCGTAAAGCGTATTCGTAACCACAAAAATATCTTCTGCCGCCGCAACCTGTTTCAGCCGGTCGTAAGTCTCATTGACCAAAATATCCTTCCCCGACAAGTTTAAAAACTGCTTGGGCAGTTCTCTTCTGCTCAACGGCCAGAAACGGGTTCCGCCGCCGCCCGCCATAATCACTCCATATACCTTCATGTCAATCTCCATTCCGGATGCACGCTCTTAGCGTCTGGCTTCTTTTTCATTCTCAACAAACCACCGATAGGCAAGCGCAATGCCTTCATCCAGCTCCACCTTATGATGCCAGCCCAGCCCATGCAGCTTGGCAACGTCGGTCAGTTTCCTCGGCGTACCGTCCGGCATACTGTCATTCCAACGGATTTCTCCCTGATAGCCCGTAACCGCCTTTATCTTTTCCGCCAGCTCCCGTATGGTAATTTCTTTCCCCGTTCCGATATTTACATGTTCCTCGCCGTCATAATGCTCCAGCAAAAACACGCAGGCATCCGCCATATCGTCCACATACAAAAACTCTCTGAGCGGCGCACCTGTCCCCCACAACTCCACAAAGGGCTTTTTCGCACACGCCGCTTCATGAAACTTACGAATCATGGCTGGCAGTACATGGGAACCCTCCAGTTCATAATTGTCATGGGGACCGTACAGATTGGTAGGCATACAACTGATAAAATTGTCTCCATACTGCCGCTTAAAGAAACGGCACATCAAAAGACCGGAAATCTTGGCAATGGCATAGGCTTCATTGGTCGCCTCCAATGCCCCCGTAAGCAGCGCGCTCTCCGGAATCGGCTGCGGCGCCAGCTTCGGATAAATACAGGTACTTCCCAAAAAAAGCAGCTTTTTGACGCCGATATCATGTGCGCTCTTGATAACATTACACTGTATCTGCATATTTTCGTACGCAAAATCCGCAGGCGCCGTATTATTTGCATTGATGCCCCCCACCTTTGCGGCTGCAAGCACCACGATGTCCGGCGTCTCTTTTTCAAAAAATGCCTGTACCTGCGCCTGATTTGTCAAATCAAGCTCCTTATGGCTCCGCCCTATGATATTCTGATATCCCTTCTCCTGCAGATTCCTGACAATGGCGCTCCCCACCAGTCCGCGGTGTCCCGCCACATATATTTTATCTGTTTTCTCTATGCCAGCTCCCATCTTACGCTTTCCTTTCTTTCCGCTTCTGCCTGTAAGCCGCACAGTCCATACCTGCAATCTGCCTCATATCCGCATCCATCATCATGGCTGTCAGCTCTTTAAAGTTTACCTCACGCTCCCATCCAAGCTTTGCTTTTGCCTTGGACGGGTCGCCCCACAGATATTCCACCTCCGCCGGACGGTAAAAAGCAGGGTCCACGTCCACAAGCAGCCTGCCGGTCGCGGCATCATATCCCTTTTCCTCCAAGCCTTTTCCTTCAAAACGAACCGTAATGCCCAGATTGGAAAACGCCTCCGTGACAAATTCCCGCACTGTGTGGGTCTCTCCCGTTGCCAGAACATAATCCTCCGGCGTCTCCTGCTGCAGCATTTTCCACATGCCCTTTACATAATCGCCTGCAAATCCCCAGTCTCTCTTCGCATCCATATTGCCGAGAGAAAGCTTTTCCTGCTTTCCTGCCGCCATGTTGGCAAGCGCAAGGGTAATCTTGCGGGTCACAAAATTTTCTCCCCTTCTGGGGGATTCATGATTGAACAAAATACCGTTTACGGCGTACATACCATAGGATTCCCTGTAGTTGACCGTTATCCAGTAAGAGTAGAGTTTTGCCACTCCGTAAGGACTTTTCGGATAGAACGGTGTTTTCTCACTCTGGGGAGCCGTCTCCGGCAGACCTCCAAACAGCTCCGAGGTAGACGCCTGATAAAAACGGAAGCTGCCGCCCCATATCCGCAGAGCCTCCAAAAGCTTTAACGTGCCCACTCCCGTCGTCTCCGCCGTATATTCGGGTACTTCAAAAGAAATCCCGACATGGGACTGCGCTGCAAGATTGTAAACCTCAGAGGGACAAATCTCCGCTACCAGACGGTGCATATTGCTGGAATCCGTCATATCTGCATAGTGCAGGAAAAACTTTTTATTATCCGCATGCAGAATATGTTTAAGCCTGTCCAGATTCTCCGTGCTGTGCCGCCGCATCAGCCCATGTACCTCGTATCCCTGCTCCAGCAGAAACTCTGCCAGATAAGAACCATCCTGTCCTGTTATGCCTGTAATTAACGCTGTTTTATTCATTATTATATTTTCCTTTCCCATAATTGTCCAGCCGCAAAACTAAATTACAAAATTTTTCATATTTTCAAACAGAGTATACTATTGTATAATAGCTATGGCAATCTATTTTATTGCTTTTAAATGGTAAAATATTGCTATTACATGACCGGATGGATTGCACAATGCTGCAAACACAGATTCCATGCGTGGGAGGTGCCTCATGAAAGCCACTGTTTCGGAACGCATTTTAGTCACTCCGTCTTCCTACAGCAGAAGCCACTACTTGTATGTGCAGGAAATTGGAACCTTAAAAAGTCTGGAGCCGCATATCAGCCGCCGTGAAAAACTGGAGTCCTACCTCTTTTTCATTGTGACGGAAGGAAGCGGTACCGTCACGCTGCACGGCACCACCCGAAAAATCAAAGCCGGCGACTGTGTCTGGCTCGACTGCCTTGAGCCCTATTCTCACGAAAGCAGCCTTTCACAGCCCTGGTCGCTGATGTGGGTACATTTTAACGGCTGTCAGGCTCCTGAATTTTATCGCTTATACATGGGACGGGACGGCCCTGCTATTTATACGCCCCCTTCTCTCTCTCCTTACATGGAATCTCTGCAGGCGCTTTACCGGCTGCAGCAGCAAAAAGATGCACTGACGGATTTGCTCTCCCACAGGCACCTGACGGATTTGATTGCTCAGATTTTCAAGGACACATTGCAAAACCATGCCGGCGCTTTTGTGCCGCAAAAATTTATGGACATCAGAAGCTATATTGAAGCGCACTATGCTGAAAAGCTGACGCTGGACGGCTTGTCCTGCATGTTTTACCTAAGCAAATACCACCTGCTTCGGGAATACCAGCGTTTATTTGGCATTACCATTACCGGAGATATCACCGCAAGGCGCCTTTCCCACGCCAAATCACTGCTCCGGTTTTCGTCGGACAGCATAGAAAGCATAGCGCTGCAGAGCGGTTTTCAGACATCTTCATACTTTATTAAGGTTTTTAAACACTATGAAAGTATGACACCGCTTGAATACCGAAGAAAGTGGTGATATACTAAGAGAGTTAGTGAGGTACTCTATGAATTTTTTTACGGCTTTATTTCAAAACAGCATTCTAGTCTGTGCTGTTTCCGGCTGGCTTGTGGCACAGATTTTAAAAACCGCAATTCACATGTTCCTGACCCATAAGTTTGTGGTGGAACGGCTGGTTGGCGGCGGGGGGATGCCAAGTTCCCATTCCGCTACGGTCTGTGCACTGGCAACTGCTTCCTGCATTTCATATGGTCCGCAGAGCTTTGAATTTGCAGTCTCCTTTATTTTAGCCGTCGTCGTCATGTACGATGCCATGGGAGTACGCCGCGAAACCGGTATTCAGGCTCATGTTCTCAATGAGATGCTTGATATTTTTTCAGATATGGGCAGTGACATGTCTCCGCAGGACAAGCTAAAAGAATTTGTGGGACATACCCCCCTTCAGGTGCTGATTGGCGCCATACTGGGTATTATCATTGCCATTGTTATCTGCAATGTGCTATAATAGCACAAGATTATTTTAACGAAAGAGAGGACTTATTATGAAAAAAAATAATCTGTTTTTATTATTGTCCCTGTCTGCCGTTCTTGCTTTTGGCGGATGTGGTGACAAGAAAGATGCGCCGCAACGCCCTGATGATGTGGCGCAGCCTGTAGATTCCACAGATGTCACGACGCCGGAGCCGACCCCCGACGAAACCGAACCGGCTACGGAGCCTGCTGACAATACACCAAGCGAGCAGCCGCCCGAGGAGGGCATGGTGCATAGCTCCCTTACAAATGAATGGGTTGACGAGGAGGTTGCAAACGCCCGCCCCATCGCTGTTATGTTCCCTACCGACAGAGGTTCACAGCCCCAGTATGGCATTGGTCTTGCCGGTGTATTGTATGAGTGCATGGAAGAAGGCGAAATGTCCCGTCAGATGGGTATCATCGAAGACTGGCAGGATTTGGAGCAGATTGGCAATATCCGAAGCTGCCGTGACTATTATGCATACTGGAGCATGGAATGGGATTCCTTCCTCGTACACTGGGGCGGTCCCTTTTATCTGGTGGATGTCGTATCCCGCAGCGATGTAAATAACTTAAGCGCCTGCAGCGTAGGCGGCGGCGAGATAGTGGCGCCTGCGACAGGCAGCGATGCCTTCTACCGTTCCGACCCTGCAAACCCCAGTATTCACAACGGTTATACCAATGGTGCCAAACTGGCTGCTACCATCGACAAGCTGAACTATGAGACGGAGCACAGAGACCGTTACTGGGAGCCCGACCATTTTAACTTTGCTCCCATGACAGAGTTAAACACATTAGTAGATGCAAAAGGTTCTTTTGAAGCTACGGAGATTGACCTTTCCAAGATTTTTACGACTACCAAATCTTCCTTTGAGTATGATGAAGAAACCGGCACCTACCTGAAGTACCTGTACGGTTCTCCGCAGGTTGACCAGCTTACCGGCGAACAGCTTGCCTTTACCAACATCATTGTGCAGGATACCTACTGGGAATACCGTCCTGACAACAAATATCTGGTTTTCCAGGTTCATGATTCCGGACGCAGCGGCTACTACTTTACACAGGGACGCGGCATCAAGATTACTTGGGAAAAGAAAGACGATTACTCTCCCACCAGATACTATGATATGGATGGCAACGAAATTGAAATTAACACCGGAAACACCTTTATTGCCATTGCGCAGTCCGGACGCCTTCCTATTTACAAGTAAAGATACTTTAAAAACAGAAACGGTGCAGCTTTAAAGCTGCACCGTTTTTATTATCTTGCCGTATTTCTTTTTATTCTCCAAGACCATTTTCTATTGCTTCTACCAATGCTTTTAATGCGTTTTCCTCGTCTTCACCCTCACACACAAATTCTATTTCATCCCCACATTTTACACAGGCACCTAAAACGCTCAGAACACTTTTGGCATTCGCCGTATTATCCCGAAAACGAAACGTTATCAAGGATTTAAACTTCATCGCTTCTTTGCACAGAATTCCTGCCGGCCTCAAATGCAGTCCGGTCGGGTTTTTAATCGTTACCTTCTGGCTGACCATGCTGTAATACCTCCACTTTCCTTCTCTACTCACTATAACATTTTTTGACATGATTCACAAGTCCTTTTAGAACATAATATCCTGTATCAGACCCGCCAGACGTTCCGCTTCTGCCTGAATCAATTCTTTATTTTTACCTTCTATCATCACTCTGACCAAAGGCTCCGTTCCGGAAGGTCTTATCAGCACACGCCCTTCCCCTGCAAATTTTTCCGTCAATTCCTCTATTGCCTTTGCAATTTCCGGATACTCCATATAATGCTCTTTCTTATGGTTTTCTACCTTTGCATTCACCAGTGCCTGCGGCAGCACCTCCATGACCTTTGCAAGCTCTGAAAGCGGTTTTTTTGTTTTTTCCATGACCTGCAGCAGATGCAGTGCGCTTAAGAGCCCGTCGCCGGTAGTATTTTCATCGAGGAAAATAACATGTCCCGACTGTTCTCCGCCAAGGCTTGCGCCGATTTCCCGCATACGCTCCAATACATAGCGGTCGCCTACCTTTGTCTGCTCCGCCGTAATTCCGTTCTTCTCCGCCATCAAAAAGAAACCGAGATTGCTCATAATGGTCGCCACAATGGTATCTTTTTTGAGAATGCCCTCCTGCTTCATATAGTTGCCGACAATCGCCATAATCTGGTCGCCATCCACTATTTTGCCGTTCTCATCCACTGCAAGAAGCCTGTCGGCATCTCCGTCAAAAGCAAGCCCGACATCCGCCTTCTCATAAACCACTCTCGCCTGCAGCTCTTCCATATGGGTGGAGCCGCAGTTTGCATTGATATTGGTTCCGTCAGGATTGTTATGTATTGCCACTACCTCGGCTCCTAATTCCTTCAATGTCTCCACCGAAGTATAATAGGAAGCGCCCTCAGCGCAATCCACTACAATCTTTATGCCCTTAAGCTCTACCGCTACCGACTGAATCGCATGGTTGATATACTCTTCCTTTGCATCCGTGCGGTATTTAATCTTGCCGACACCGGAGCCTGTAGGAAATTTCACGCCCTGCATATTACACCCAATCAGCGCTTCTATCTCGTCCTCCAGCTCGTCTGGCAGCTTATAGCCATTGCCGTCAAAAAATTTAATGCCGTTAAACTCCACCGGGTTGTGCGACGCCGAAATCACAACGCCCGCATCCACTTTGTACTTTCTGGTAAGGTATGCAATTGCAGGCGTTGGAATCACGCCCACATAGACACAGTTTGCACCTACCGCGCAGGCTCCCGCCATCAAGGCATTTGCCAGCATACCTCCTGAAATTCTGGTGTCACAGCCAACCATCATCGTTGGCTTGTGCTCTTTTTCTTTGGTAAGTACGTAAGCGCCTGCCTGCCCGAGCTGCATGGCAAGCAGCGGAGTCAATTCTTCATTTGCAATCCCTCTGACTCCGTCAGTACCAAATAAACGTCCCATTTATTCCGTTTCCTCCAAACTTGTTATGATAAACCTTACTCTAAGCGGCTGTGCAATTGTAATCCCTTCGCCAAGTGAAAACTCCACCGTCGTCTCATAAGTTCCTTCTGTCAGATGCTCCATATTGCGCGCTTCCATAAAATCCGGTATATGAATTGTGCCATACACGGAAGCCTCGCCGATACCTTCCACCGTAGAGCGCAGTCCTCTGACGCTTAACGTATACGGATGCTCTGCTTCCTCCAGCTTCACCTCATACCCCTCGGGAATGCCTGTTATCCTGATATGGTCCGGCGCAATATTCAGACTGCGTGTAAGTTCCTTTTCAATATACACGGTTACAGCCGCTCTTCCGCTAAAGGAAGCATCTGCAAGCACCGTATCTTCCGGAAGGTACTCTTCTATATTCACGTTGACTGCCAGATTATCCGTTCGTCCGTTTATATCCAGAATTTCTTCGGGTATCACAATACTGCGCACGCCCTCCAGCACGGAAGCCGTACCCGCAATCGTCACGGAATCCGGCATACCGGAAATCTCTCCCGTAAACAAATATCCTGCAGCCGGCGTACCCGCCGCAGCATAGCGAACCGGCACAGTCTTTGTTGCCAGTATCTTTACCCGCACCAATACCGAATTTACATTGACGGACAGATTATCCATGGATATCTCCTTACCGTCGGCATCATATAATATTACGTCTGCATTTGTGGAAATATCACTTGTAGAATCCGTTACATCTACTTTTACCACAGCACTGGCTATTCTTGACACTGCAGATTCCGGTCCCGTCACCTCAATCCGGTTCTGGTCCGAGGAAACGCTGCTTACAATATGCCCTTCTGCGACTTCGCCCGTGGTCTGTATCTCCACTGCCAGACGCTTCATCTTTTTCTCTTCAATATTTAACTTTAATATTTCATTGCTTCCGGTTATGCTGATGATTTTGTCATTGTAGCGCAGAGAATAAAACTCTATTTCAACCGTGTTTGTCACCGTCAGCTTGCTGAAGTCCGCCTCCGCAACAATGTCGCTGGCACTCAGCTCGTCCCTTACCGTTTTCGGCGCAATGATAGTGACCGTCCTTACCGTATCCGTCCTGTCAAGAACCTCGTACACCATGCCTTCTTCCGTCAGCACTTCCGTGTTCGTCAGCCTTACCGGAATATTATAATAGCTTCTCTGGTCCTCCGGGTCCTCTATATTCATCACGAGAAGCCAGAGCAGCACCGCCGCTATCAGGGAAAAAAGCTTTAAAGCCCAATTACTTAGCAATCTCTTAATTATTTTTTTTCCTGTTTTCAACTTTATCCGTCCGGCCCCTTCCCTTAAAGATTTTATATCCCCTCTTGGTCTCTTCACTGCCGCCCGGCTGCGCGATTCGCAGCATCTCCTTTAGCTTTTCGCTGTCAAGATTCCGCTCCAGTTCTCCTTTATAGGCAACACTGATTTTTCCTGTTTCTTCCGAAACAATAACGGTAACTGCATCCGTCACTTCCGAAATACCCAGTCCTGCTCTGTGGCGGGTTCCCAGATTTTTATCCAGATTCAGATTGTCTGAAAGCGGCAGATAGCAGGTTGCGGATGCCACTCTGTTTCCGCGCACAATAACAGCACCGTCATGTAACGGTGTGTTATGCTCAAATATATTGATTAGCAACTGGCTGGTTACCAGACCATCCACATCAATGCCGGTACGCTCAAAATCACCCAAAGGTGATTTGCACTCTATGACAATCAATGCGCCGGTCTTTACCTTCCCCATTTCCACACATGCTTTTGCTATCTCATTGATGGTACGCTCCGAAAAAGAGCCCTCACTCCGCTTCGTACCGGAAAACGGCAGCACATTGGAGATAATCTCTTTGTTGCCCAGTTCTTCCAGCGCCTTCCTAAGCTCCGGCTGCATAACAATGATAAGCGCCGTCACCACATATCCTAATATATTGCTGCCCAGCCAGAGTATTGTATTCATGTGAAAATATGCTGCGACCAGCCAAAAAACCAAAATGAATGCCAGACCCTTAAGCAATGCCCAGGCTCTGGTATTCTTAATCCAGATGAGAATGTGGTAGATGAGAAAAGAAATAATCAAAATCTCAATCATACTCGCAAAATCCATATCCGGTATACGTCTTATCATGTTATCGGTTAAATTTTGAAGCTGAAATCGCATATGGAATTACCTGACCTTACGTCTCTTCATATTCGCTTGCAGCAGCGTCGCTGTTTATTCTTCCGGAACCGGAACGGGGAGCCGTCTTTGACGATGTCTGCCTGCTCTGTGTCTTCTGCGGACTTCTCCCGCCATTTCCTCTGGACGGCTGATGCGCCACGCTGCCCGAACGTGCGGAATGCCCTCCCTGCGCGGTCCGCGCCGGATGAGAAGGCTGTCCAATCTGTGTGTTGATTCGTTTTACTGTCTTTTCAGGCGCTGCCACCGTCATTTTAGGCACCGCCTTTACGTAATAGTAATACTCGTCATCCTCAAACTGTACCTTTTCCGTTCTGCTGTAGTCCACACTAAAAGCAAAAAACTGCAGAGCCACACACAAACCAAGAGAAATTAACGAGCTGAAAATCACACCTATCACGGAAATATTGGTGTCATACATCAAATCGCCCAGCAGGAGAATCACGATATTCATAATCGTACCCGCTATCATGGCGATGGTCCATGAATGGTCCACGGAAAGCCTTCGAATAATATATACCAAAATCACGGTAAAGGCAAATGCCGCCACCGTAACCATCATTTCTTTGTTGTCAATAATGCCGTCGATTACCATTCGCAGTCTTGCCGTTGCTTCACTCACATCCAACGCCTTGATGGAGGGCGCGCTGACAGACACGAAACGAACCAGATGGTATACCACCACGCCGCAGCCCACGGAAACTGCCGAAGCAGGCGTACCCAGAAGACCCATGGCAACCGGCACAACGTAAGGTATCCGCAGCCCAAAAAGCAGGGGCGTTATCAAGACCACCAGCGAATCCTTCGGCGAAAACCGGAAAAACAGCAAAAACATAACAAGGAATAAAGCAAACCCCACTATTGCCGCCTCTATGGCAAGCGCATACAAGTGAAGCAGCACAAACAATGCCGAAAACAAAATAATACAGCCTGTCGGCAAAAACGAACACAATAGCGACACTATCAATACAATCGCAATATTGTTGATACGCGGCATGTAGCCAAGCTGCCTGTTAATATTCAGGAGAGCTATCAGCGCCAGCAGAAATTTAAGCACCGGCACGATAAATACTTCATTTTTACTGTAAAATCTCCTTATCAGCTCTTTTATTTCCAATAAGTTTCTCATAATATGCCTTTCAACTAGTTTTTGTTTTTATCGTACAAAGAAGCCAGCTTTTTCAGATTGTTGTAGTAGTTCTTTAAACTCTTCTTGGCTTTATTGTACCGATAGGCATAGACAATATAAGTCAACACTGCAAAGCTTACCACCATCACGCCGTAAGACTTCAGGACGCCCTTTGCAAATTCAAACAAATCCATCTTATAAATCTCTGCCATAAAAACTTCAAAATCATAAAGAATGTATAGCCCGAACAGAATAAAAAATGCAATCGTCGCATAGATAACGGACTTCACTACCTGCATTCCGATATAATCGCTGCGAAAATACCCGCCGATAGCGGCATTCTTCTTTCCTTCGCCAGACTCATACGACGCGAGCTTCGTCATCAATATGATTCTATCTTCATTTAACATACCTTTACCCTTCTTTTCCTAGTGATTTAAGAAGCGCATTTTGTCGCCGCCTTTATCCTTTTTCGGCTCCTCAGCCGGCTCCTGCTTTCTTACAGGGTGAATCGCATCGCTTAATCCCTTCGTCAGGTCTCTGCGGCACTTTTCACAGAAGCGTCCGCTGGCAATGGGCGTGCCGCAGGTTTCGCACTGCAGAATCATGCCGGACTCCGCCGTCAGCTCCAGCCGTTCTTCCCGAAGCCACTGGCGAATCTGCGAAATCTCAACCTCACATTCTTCTGCAACCCTGTTTACAGTCACACCCGGATTCTTCCTGACATACTCTTTTACCCTTTGGAAATCTTCTTCCAGACGCTCCTGACATAAGGGACAGATTCTCTGTCCTGCTACATAGTTATATAACCTTCCGCACTTCCTGCAATTCCGAACATTCATGGCGACCTCCTTATCCTCTGTTTCCCACAGCAAGGGCAACAAAATAAACCTTCTTCACGCCGACCTGTTGAAAAATCTCTGCCAGTGCATCGATTGTGCTGCCGGTCGTGTATATATCATCGATAATTATAATCGTACTTAATTTTACATCATTTTCAATCATTTTGAAAGCCCTTTTCAAATTATTTTGTCTTTCCTGCGCATTTAATTCTTTTTGCGGAAGTGTGTCCCTGACTCTGACCGCCAGATGCGAGTATACAGGTATTCCCATCTCCTCCCCCATGACCTCGGCAAGAAGCTGCGCCTGATTGTAGCCCCGCCTGCAAAGACGTTTCCTGCTCAGCGGCACCGGCACCAATGCATCCGGAGCCGCTTTCCGGATAAATTGCTCCAGACAGCCCGCCATTTCTTTCCCGAAGAAATTTGCATATTCCCGCCTCCCTCCGTATTTGAAGCGGTATATGGATGCCGCAGCGCTTTCATACTCATACAAAGCCCGTCCTCTAATATATTTGTGAAGCCTTCCCGCACAGTCATTGCAATATTGACTGCTCTCCGCGGACAAGGGCTTCCCGCAGGAAAAGCAGAAGGGCTCCGCGACCGTCTTAAACCTGTCTCTGCAGCCTGTGCAGATAAGTCCCTCTTTTCTCTTTACCACTCCGTCGCAGACCGGACACCTTGCCGGAAACAGAAGCTGTGCTGCTTTTGCCGCTATTTTTGTTATCTTTGCCGCCACATAATTCTTTTTCATACTATACGCTTTCCCTCTTTAACCGGCGCCGCCTTCTCCTCCTGTCATGGGCGCCAGTTCCCGTATGCGCTCTGCAAGCGCCGTGTAACGCCTGTTTACCTCCGCATTGCGTATCATGGCATTTACCGTTTCGCTGCTTCCCAGAATCGTAACGCAGGCTTTGGCACGGGTTACCCCCGTATAAAGCAGGTTTCTGTTAAACAGCATACGCGGGCCTCCCAAGAGCGGCATAATCACCGCCGCATACTCGCTCCCCTGCGATTTGTGTATTGTAATGGCATACGCAAGCTCCAGCTCCTCCATCTGACCAAAGGGGTAAATTACCCTTCTATGCTCGTCATATTCCACCGTCATATTACCCGCATATTCATTGATTGTCAGGATTCTTCCCATATCCCCGTTAAAAATACCCAGTCCCTTGTCTATGGGAATTCCGTATTTGCTGACAATCTCCCACTCCAGTTCATAGTTATTCTTTATCTGCATGACCTTATCGCCCTCTCTGAAAACCATGCTGCCAAAAGCATGTTCTTTCTTCTCCGGTGCAGGCGGGTTGATATATTTTTGCAGAATCTGATTGAGCGTTTCCACTCCCAGCCCTCCCTTCCGCATAGGCGTAAGTACCTGTATTTCAAAAGCATCCGTTCCCACATAACGGGGGAGCTTTTCTGTAATGAGCTGTACCATATGCTTGTATATGACATTGACATTATTTCTCTCTAGAAAAAAGAAATCCTTGCTCTTATTATCCAGCTTTACCGCCTCGCCGCTGTTTATCCTGTGCGCATTGGTAATAATATCGCTTTCCTGCGCCTGCCTGAATATCTTTTTCAGCACCACCGTCGGAAAGGCATCTGCCGCCATAATATCCCGAAGCACTTGTCCCGGTCCTACGGACGGAAGCTGGTCCACATCTCCTACAAGTATCAGTCTCGTTCCCGGCATAACAGCCTTTAAAAGTGCCTGCAGCAGATTGATATCTACCATGGACATCTCATCTATAATAATCACATCTGCTTCCAGCGGATTGGCTTCATTTCTCTCAAAATGCACATTCCGCCCCCCTGTCTCTGTAATCGCGCCGGCAAGCTCCAGCATACGGTGGATGGTTCGTGCCTCGTAACCCGTCGCCTCCGTCATACGCTTGGCGGCGCGTCCGGTAGGCGCGGCAAGAAAAATATCCAGCCCCTCCGCCTCAAAATAGCGGATTATCGTGTTAATGGTGGTAGTCTTTCCCGTCCCGGGACCTCCTGACAGTATAAAAAGTCCGTTTTTAACAGATTCTGTCACTGCCTTTTCCTGCAATTCATCCAGTTCCAGCCCTTCTGCCGCAGCAATTTCCCTGATTCGTTTCCTTATCTGTTCTTCCTGCACCGGCAAAAGTCCCTCATCCCCCATAACGGGAAGGTTGAGCTGAGACAGCATACGGGCGCAGTTTAGCTCTGCATAAAAGTAGGACGCAGCGAAAACTCTGACCTCCTCGCTCTCTTCCGCCTTTTTCAAAATAATCTTTTTATCCATCGCCAAATTGCCAAGCTGCGGTTCCATATACGCCTTTTCTACCCCCAGAAGTTCCTGTGCCCTGTCAAGCAGAATATCCGCCGGCAAAAACAAATGTCCCTCCTGCACCGCCTGCAGCAAAACATACAGGATACCGCTGCGGATGCGGTAGTCCGAGTCTGTATGAATGCCTATTTTGGCAGCTATTTGGTCTGCAATTTTAAACCCGATGCCCTCTATATCCTCCGCCAGTCTGTAAGGATTCTCCCGAAGCACGCCATAAAGCGCATTTTCATATGTATTATATATTTTCACCGCAAGCGCATTGGATATACCAAATTGCTGCAAATAGATAAAAGCCTCCCGCATATCCCGCTTTTCTTCCATCTGTGCGGAAATTTCCTGTGCAATGCGTTCGCTTATGCCCCTTACCTCCGTCAGCCGCTCCGGCTCTTCCTCTATCACGCGAAAGGTGTCCTCTCCGAACTGCCTCACAATTCTTTTTGCCAGCGCCATGCCGACGCCCTTGATTGCACCGGATGCCAGATACCGTTCCATACCCGCCGCATCCTTTGGCATGATTGTCTGAAACACAGAAGCCTTAAACTGCGTGCCGTAAAGGGGATGCTCTGTATATTCTCCCTCTGCCCGAATGGTATCTCCCTGACTTATGCCCTTTAACATACCGACCAGAACACAATCTCCCCCTTCTACGGTAAGCTCCAGCACCGTATAGCCATTATCCGGATTTTGAAATATAATATGGTCTACAAACCCTTCGATTGTTTCCATACATTCTCCCTTTGTATAAACAATAATTGTCTTGAACAAGCGAAAAAAGACTGCCTCATAAGCAGTCTTTTACTTCGATTCCATCATCTGAGAGATTTCCTTATAAGCCGTAATTCCGTTTCATCTGCTCAAACAACATCTGGGCAAGCCCCAGACTGTTCTGCTCTGTCGATGTGCTGGCAATCTCCTGTACCATATTGTCTTTATAATAATCCATTAAATTTCCTGCATAACTGGAAGTTGTATCTGACTCGGGAATGGTTTTCATCATTTCCTTAAACATCTGCTCTAAAAAGTATGCCTCGAACTGCTTGCAGGCATCCATCAGCTCTGCATCAGTCGCTTTGGTATAATCCGTTTTGAGCTGTCCCTCCAATTTGGAAGAGGACTGTGCGGCTTTTGCCGCGTACATGTCAGCGTATGCTCCCGAAAGATTTCCTATATCCATATCTGCCTCCTGTCTGCCGTCATTCGTCTATAACGGCGGGGGTATTATTCTTAACCGCGCAGGTTATTTGCCTGCTGCAACATCTCGTCCGAAGCAATAATCGCTTTGGAATTGATTTCGTATGCTCTCTGCGCCACAATCATATTTACCATTTCATCTACAATCTGCACATTGGAGCCTTCCAAAAAGTTCTGCAGTACGGAACTTTTCTCCACCGTTGCGCTGGTCGCCTCATTAATCGGCTGACCGCTTGCCGCTGACTGCTGATATAGGCTGCTGTCTTTTCTCTCTAAGCCCGCCGGATTGGTAAACTGGTACAAGCCAATCGTAATCCCCAGAGGGCGCGGGTTATTCTGCGCGTCAGGGTAGCAGACAGAGCCGTCTGCTGTAACGGTAATCTGTGTTGCGTCGTACCTGTTGTCCAGTATAATGGGTCTGTTCTGTGTGTCAAGCACCGGATTGCCCTCGCTGTCCGCCAGCATGGTACCGTTGGTTGCAATCGTCCACTGGAAATTACCGTTGCGGGTATAGTAAGTATTGCCATCCTCGCCGCGGACTGCAAAGAAACCCTTTCCGCTGATGGCAAAAGCCGTATTGCTGTCATTGGAGAGCATAGGACCGTTGGTAAACAATGTGTTAATCGCCGCATTTCTGACGCCAAGACCGACCTGCGCGCCGGACGGTTTCCTCTCCCCGTTCGCCGACGTTGTCCTTGTCTGCAGATTCTGATACAGCAGGGATTTGAATTCATTGACCTGTGCCTTGTATCCTGTTGTATTTACATTAGAAAGATTATTGGCAATGGTATCCACATTTGTCTGCTGTCCTATCATACCGGTTGCCGCTGTCCATAAACTACGTACCATGCTATGCCTCCTACAATCTGCCTAAATCATTGACTGCCGTATCCAGCGTTCTGTCATAGGTCTGTATAATCTTCTGGTTGCTCTCATATTGCCTGGTTATGCTAATCATGTTTACCATCTCCGAAACAATCTGCACATTCGCCATCTCCAAAATACCGGATTGTACCTGTGCGGAAGAGTTGGTTATCCTCGCGCCTTCTATGGGCTGAAAATAGGTCTCTCCATAGCGCTCCAGATAGTCGTAATCCTCAAAATCCACCACCTGTATCTGTGCTACGCGGACACCGTTCTGGTTGATGGTTCCGTCCTCCTGAATATCTGCATCCATAAGCGGATTGAGCTGAATCCTTCTATTGTTGACGTCTAGCACATAATCGCCGTCACTGTTTACCAGAAAGCCTTCATTGGTGAGAGTGAAATTGCCGGCACGCGTATACTTGGTAGATGTTTCTCCTGCCTTATTGGTAAATTCAAGGGCAAAAAAGCCGTCGCCCGAAAGCGCCAAATCAAAGGTATTGTTTGTGATTCTGAAGGAACCCTGCGTGTAATCAATATAATTCTCGCCAATCTTGACACCCGGTCTGTTAAAGCCGATTGCCTGCTCATTTCGCAGTCCCACCGATGCATCCTTCAGCTTTTTTGCCAGCACGGCACTGAACGCCTGACTCGTCGTTCCTTCCTTTTTAAATCCCACCGTTGTCACGTTGGCAAGATTGTTGGTCATAACGTCCATTCGGTTCTGCTCATTCCGCAGCCCCGTATGTGCGGTGTACAGTCCTTTTACCATAATTTTGCTTCCTCTCCGGCGCGCTCCCTTTCTTCTTCCTTGCAGTTAATCCTCTTTATAGCCCGCCAAAAACTCTACGTATTTGCCCGTTCCAATCGCCACGGCAGTCATCGGGTCCTCTGCCGTCATGGTGTTGATTCCGGTTCTGTCCGAAATCAAATCCTCCAGTCCGCGCAGCAGGCTGCCGCCTCCGGTCAATACAATACCTCTGTCGGCAATATCCGCCGCAAGCTCCGGCGGCGTCTTCTCCAATACGCTGTGAATCGTCTCCACAATCTGTGCCGTGGTTTCCTTAAGCGCCTCTTCCGTTTCTTCGGAAGAAACCCTGACTGTCTTGGGCAGACCTGTTACCAGATTACGCCCTCTGACATCCATATAATCCACCTCTGCACGTTTGAATGCCGAACCTATCTTTATCTTCAAATCCTCTGCCGTTCTTTCACCAATCAGCAGATTATGTTTCTTACGCATGTAGCGCACAATGGCTTCGTCAAAATCGTCTCCCGCAATCTTGATGGAAGCGCTGACCACCGTACCGCCAAGGGAAATCACCGCGATATCCGAAGTACCGCCTCCGATATCCACTATCATATTGCCGCAAGGCTTTGAAATATCAATTCCGGCGCCAATTGCAGCCGCAATGGGTTCTTCGATGATGGATACCTCTCTTGCGCCCGCCTGATAAGTTGCGTCCTCTACCGCTTTCTTCTCCACTTCCGTTACACCGCTGGGCACGCAGACCGCGATGCGCGGCTTGCGGAAGGTTCTCCTTCCCAATGCCTTCTGGATAAAGTACTTCATCATTTTCTCAGTCACGGTGTAGTCTGAAATAACGCCCTGACGCAGCGGTCTTACCGCAATAATATTGCCGGGCGTCCTTCCCAGCATAAGACGCGCGTCCTCACCAATTGCTTTTATCTTATTCGTATCTCTATCGAAAGCCACAACAGAAGGCTCCTTTAACACAACGCCCTTGCCTCTGATGTAAACCAGTATGCTGGCTGTTCCCAAATCAATTCCGATATCTGTATACTGCATAAACATACCCCTTTCATGGCAGTGCACTCCGCTATATTGCTGCTCTAAGCGAACCTGTTTTCAAACATTCGAAGTTATTATAACCTAAATCACTCCATTTTCATAGGGGTTTATTAAAATTTTAGTAAATTAAATTGGATGCAGAAAAATGAACGGTTCCTTCCGTTCCAATTCCTGCATCCTTGCTTACATGTAATATAATCGGCATGATGTGTCAAAAACTTTAGGGCTTATTTTAGCATCTTCTTAATATACTGTCCCGTATAAGATTTGGGATTTGCCGCCACTTGCTCCGGCGTCCCCTGTGCGATGACCGTGCCGCCGCCGTCACCGCCCTCCGGTCCGATGTCAATAATATAATCCGCCGTTTTGATAACGTCCAGATTGTGCTCAATCACCACCACCGTGTTACCGCCCTCCGCAAGTCTCTGCAATATCTCTATCAGTTTATGCACATCGGCAAAATGTAATCCCGTAGTAGGCTCGTCCAGAATATATATTGTCTTTCCGGTACTCCGCTTGCTTAACTCGCTCGCCAGCTTGATGCGCTGCGCCTCGCCGCCGGAAAGCTCTGTGGAAGGCTGTCCCAGTTTGACATAGGATAACCCCACGTCATACAGTGTTTCAATTTTTCGCCGTATGGAAGGCACGTTTTCAAAGAAAGACACCGCCTCCTCCACTGTCATATCCAAAACGTCGTATATGCTCTTTCCTTTGTACTTTACATCCAAAGTTTCCCGATTGTAGCGCTTGCCGCCGCAGACCTCGCAAGGCACGTAGACGTCGGGCAGAAAATGCATCTCAATTTTGATGATACCGTCGCCGCTGCACGCCTCGCACCGTCCGCCCTTTACATTAAAGCTGAATCTGCCTTTTTTATAGCCCTTCGCCTTTGCATCCGCCGTGGAGGCAAACAAATCCCTGATTTGGTCAAACACGCCGGTATACGTCGCCGGATTGGAACGGGGCGTCCGTCCTATCGGGGACTGGTCAATATTAATCACCTTGTCAAGCTGCTCTATTCCTAAAATTCTTTTGTGCTTTCCGGGAATCGTCCTCGCGCGGTTCAAGCTCTTTGCCAAGTGTTTGTACAAAATCTCATTGACCAGAGAACTTTTGCCGGAACCTGACACGCCCGTCACAGCCGTCATCACGCCGAGCGGAAAAGTAACATCTATATTTTTCAGGTTGTTTTCCTGCGCGCCCTGTACAGTCAGACTTCCCGTAGCCTTCCGCCTTACCGCCGGCACGGGTATTTTCCTGGCGCCGCTTAAGTACTGACCTGTGATGGACTCCGGCACCTTCATGATTTCCTCCGCCGTACCGCATGCCACCACCTTACCGCCGTGTGAGCCAGCCCCCGGACCGATATCCACAATATAGTCCGCCGCCAGCATGGTATCTTCATCATGTTCCACTACAATCAGGGTATTTCCCAGATTCCTAAGGTTTTTGAGCGCATTCAGCAGCTTGTCATTGTCCCTCTGATGCAGTCCGATACTCGGCTCGTCCAAAATGTAGCATACACCCACCAGTCCTGAGCCAATCTGCGTGGCAAGGCGGATGCGCTGGGCTTCCCCGCCGGAAAGCGTAGCCGTTGCACGCGCAAGCGACAGATAATTTAATCCGACGTTTACCAAAAATCCAACTCGCGCCCGGATTTCCTTTAGAATCTGCTTTCCGATTAATTCCTGCTGCGTCGTCAGTTTCATACCGCTTAGGAAATCCTGCAGCTTATCTATGGACATGGAGGTAATCTCATAAATATTTTTCCCGCAGACCGTAACAGCCAGCGACTCCTTTTTGAGACGCATACCGCCGCAAAGCTTGCAGGGCGTAATCCGCATAAAGGTTTCATATTCCTGCTTCATAATGTCGGAAGCCGTCTCTCTGTATTTGCGCTCCACATTTTTAGTCAGCCCTTCAAAAGCCACCGGATAGACGCCCTTGCCCCGCTGCCCTTCATAATGTACATCAACCTTTCTGCCATCCGTCCCATGCAGCAGTACATATTTCACCTTGTCGGAATACTGCTCAAAAGGCGTATCCAAGTCAAAGTGATACGCTTCGCCAAGCGCCTGCAGCACCGCGTTGGTAAAGCTCCCCTTGTCAGCACAGGACTGCCAGCCGGTTACGGCAATTGCACCTTCATTGATGCTAAGCGTCTGGTCGGGAATCATCAGTTCTACATCAAATTCCATCTTATAGCCCAGACCAAAACAGTCCGGACAAGCGCCAAACGGATTATTGAAGGAAAAGCTGCGCGGCTCGATTTCACTTATACTGACACCGCAGTCCGGGCAGGAAAAGCTTTGACTGAAGTTCATAGGCTCCCCGCCGATAACATCCACCTCCAAAAGCCCTTCCGCCAGCTCCAGCACATTCTCCACGGAATCTGTCAGACGGCGCGCAATGCCTTCTTTTACTATCAGACGGTCTACCACCACTTCTATATTATGTTTGATATTTTTATCCAGCTTTATCTCCTCGGAAAGCTCATACAGACTGCCGTCCACACGAACGCGGACATACCCGCTCCTCTTGGCGCGTTCAAACACCTTTGCGTGCTCCCCCTTACGCCCGCGCACCACCGGCGCCAAAAGCTGTATTCTGGTTCCCTCCTCAAGGGACATAATCTGGTCTACCATCTGGTCCACGCTCTGCTTTGCAATTTCCCTGCCACATTTCGGACAATGCGGAATGCCGATTCTGGCATAAAGCAGTCTGAAATAATCATATACTTCTGTAACCGTTCCCACCGTGGAACGGGGATTTCGGTTTGTGGACTTTTGGTCGATGGAAATCGCAGGAGACAAGCCGTCTATCTTTTCCACGTTGGGTTTCTCCATCTGTCCCAGAAATTGTCTCGCATAAGAAGACAACGACTCCATATAGCGCCTCTGCCCCTCTGCATAAATCGTGTCAAAAGCCAGCGAAGATTTGCCGGAACCCGAAAGCCCTGTCAGCACCACCAGCTCATTGCGCGGAATATCCACGTTGATATCCTTCAGATTGTGCTCCTTCGCCCCCCTGATTTTAATCCACTCCCTAGGGCGTATTTTCTGTACCTCTTCCATTTCTCCTCTATCTCCTTTTATTCTTCTCTGTCTCGCAAAATCGTCTTCAGCTCTGCCATCTTGTCACGCAGCTCCGCCGCCGCCTCAAAGTTGAGGTCTGCAGCCGCTTTCTGCATCTTCTTCTGCACGTCTGCAATCAGCTTTTCAAGCGCCTTGTTGTCCATGGATTCAGGGTCCTTTTCAAACCGAACCTCTTCCTTGGCAATCACCTTTGATATCCGTATCAGGTCACGCACCGCCTTTTTAATGGTTTGCGGCGTGATACCGTGTTCTTCATTGTATTTTTCCTGTATGGAACGTCTTCTATTCGTCTCTTCTATTGCAGCGCGCATGGAATCTGTCATATTGTCGGCATACATTATAACATGCCCTTCTGCATTTCTTGCCGCCCTGCCGACCGTCTGTATCAGGGAGGTCTCCGAGCGCAGAAATCCCTCCTTATCCGCATCCAAAATGGCAACCAGTGAAATTTCCGGAATGTCCAATCCTTCCCTAAGCAGGTTGATTCCCACCAGCACATCAAATACATCAAGACGCATATCCCGTATAATCTCCGCCCGCTCCAGCGTATCAATGTCCGAATGCAGGTACTTGACCCGTATGCCCACATCCTTCATATAATCCGTCAAATCCTCTGCCATGCGCTTTGTCAGCGTCGTAACCAGAATTTTGTTGTGCTGCTCCGTCTCCTTTCTCACTTCCGCTATCAAATCATCAATCTGCCCTTCCACCGGACGGACGGAAATCTCGGGGTCCAAAAGCCCCGTAGGACGGATAATCTGCTCCGTACGCAGCAGCTCATGCCCCGCCTCATAGTCAGAAGGCGTCGCCGAAACAAACAGCATCTGGTCGATATGCTCCTCAAACTCACTAAAATTCAAGGGTCTGTTGTCCAGTGCCGACGGAAGCCTGAAGCCGTAGTCCACCAGTGTCGTCTTACGGGAACGGTCGCCCGCATACATCCCTCGAATCTGCGGAATCGTAATATGGGACTCGTCTATGATAATCAGATAATCATCTCCAAAATAATCCATCAGACAATGAGGCGGCTCCCCCGCCTTCATCCCGCTTAAATGTCTGGAATAATTTTCAATGCCGGAGCAGAATCCCGTCTCCCTGAGCATTTCAATGTCAAAATTGGTTCGCTCGGATATGCGCTGTGCCTCAAGAAGCTTGTCCTCACCTTTAAAATAGTGAATGCGCTCCTCCAGCTCCTTTTCAATCTCATCACATGCCTTCTTGATTTTTTCTGCCGCCACAACGTAGTGAGACGCCGGAAAGATGGTAATATGATTCAGCGACGCGTGCACCTGTCCCGTCAATGGCTCCACCTCGCAGATACGGTCTATCTCATCCCCGAAAAATTCAATCCGGATAAGATAGTCCCCGCCCTGTGCCGGATAAACCTCCACCACATCGCCACGCACGCGGAAGGTACCCCTCTGCTGGTCCATATCGTTGCGGTCATACTGAATATCTATCAATTCTCTGAGCACCTGCTCCCTGTCTTTTGTCATCCCCGGGCGTAGGGAAACCAGCATCCCCTGATAATCCTCCGGGCTCCCCAGACCATAAATGCAGGACACACTGGCAACCACCACCACATCCCTGCGCTCCGTCAAAGACGCCGTCGCCGACAGCCTGAGCCTGTCTATCTCCTCATTCACCGCCGAATCCTTGGCAATATACGTGTCAGAAGACGGCACATATGCCTCCGGCTGGTAATAATCATAATAGGAGACAAAGTATTCCACTGCATTCTCGGGGAAAAATTCCTTGAACTCCCCATACAACTGCCCCGCCAGAGTCTTGTTATGCGCAATCACAAGAGTCGGCTTATTTAATGCCGCTATTATATTCGCCATGGTAAAGGTCTTGCCCGAGCCGGTAACGCCAAGAAGCGTCTGGAACTGATTGCCTTCCCGAAACCCCTTTACCAAAGTTTCTATCGCCTGCGGCTGGTCGCCGGTGGGCTGGTATTCGGAATGTAATACAAAATGGTCCATGGAAAATCCTTTCTTTCATAAAACAATGATTATACGTGTTAAAAAAGGACATGACAACTGTCTTTCACAGTATATCATATCCTCCTTATAATTGCAAACATTTGTTCTTTATTTTTGCATCTGAATTTTGTTGAAGCACGGCTGTTTTGATAAATATTGCCCCTCCCTAAATGGGTCCCCCTGTAAAGACCATGTTTAGCGTCTCCCCAAAAACAGGGTAATACTGCCGCCATACAGCATAAACACATCCTGCCGTGGCTGCCGCAATATACACATAGCTTCCTGCATACAGCGCCCGCACCAGCCACGTGCCAAGGACGGCTTTCTTTGCCGTTATCTTTGTAATAGAATCCGTGATATTCTGTATGCCCATAAAAAGAATACTCAGCATGGGAATAAGCCCCGGCAGAAGATACCTGCCCTGCGCCTGATAATCGCTGGAATAAGCATACCAGTACGCCAATAAGAGCGGTGTAAACGCCGCCACAAACATGCCTGCAAAAAAGCCCGCGCGTTTTGCCCCCGTAAATGCTTTTCTTCTGTTGGGCAGCAATAACCCCAGTATGCCCACAAATAAAATGATTTTAAAGCCGCGCAGCACATAGACAGGCGGCGACAGCAGCATATTGCCAAACCTTCCAAAAAAACTATTCACCAGCATCTCCAAATATCCCTCATGGAAAAACAGGCAGTAAATCGGATAGCCGGTATTTTGAAACGTTTCCTTCACAGACGGCTTAAAGCTGTCCGCCGCATACAGCTCCGCGCTCCTGCGGTTTGCCGCAAAACCAAGAAAATCCCCATCGTACAGGATGGCGCTTCTCAAAAACCACCATCCCGCAAGAGCCAGCACAATCCCCGTAATGATAAGACCCGTGCGCAGGCAGCTCTTCACGGCAAAACCCGTTTTCCCGTTCTCTTTCCGGTAAAAGAAGGATGCCAAAAACACAAGGATGCTTCCCAGCACCATGCCATATGCATTGTAATAGGAAAGCGCGCAGATTGCGATGCCAACGGAAAGCATAACATAATTCTTCCCCGTCCAGCCCTCCTTTAACCCGCTTACCAGCGCATAGACCATAATCGCACAGGACATATAGGCAAAGGCATCACAGTTCACATAGGTAAAAATAAACAATGCCTGCGGCCAGAAAGAAGCCGTCAGGGTAAAGAACCAGCCAGCCCGCTTATCAGAAAAAAGCTTCTTTGCCGTCTTGCGGACAAATATATAGCTCACCACTCCGGCAAGCATATTGGCGGCTCTCGCCGCCATCAGCAGCGCATAAGCATTGGCGGTAAACAAAGAGAGCACTTTCATAAACAGTGCCATCACAATATAGGGCAGTCCGGGGAAAAAAGCATAAGAGATACCCCATGTACTGATTATCAGCTCGCTTGCCGTCCCGTTCGGCAGCTTTCCCTCCTGCATAATATAATAGGGCAGCGCATACCGGCAGCGCTCGTCCGGCTGTTCGGTAATCGGCTGCACCATCCCCCAAATAAACAGTACGGCAAACAGGCACACTCCCACTGCAATTTCTATGATACGCTCATTTCTTTCCTTACGACTCATAATCCTCTTTCTAATATGCAGATTCCGCAAAATGCGATAAGCAGCCTGCGGAATCCATACCTTTCTTATTCTTCTATCATGCTCTCCAGCAATTCCTTTGCACTTTCAAGCTGATTGTCATATTTCTCATCACTATAGTATCTCTCGCTGTCAAATTCGCATACCACATCCGGCTCGATTCCAATGCCGTGAATATTGGTGCCGCTCGGCGTATAATAAGAGCTTATTGTCAGCTTTACCGCGGAACCGTCGTCCAATTCCACCGGGCGCTGTACAATCCCCTTTCCAAAGGTGGTCGTGCCCAAAAGCGTACCGACGCCGTAATCCTTGATGGCTCCCGCCAGTATCTCCGATGCACTTGCAGAGTTGCCGTCCACCAGCACTACCATCGGTACCTCAATTTCCTTTGAACCGTCGCATTTATACTCGCTGCGGTTCCCGTCCCTGTCCTCCGTATACACAATCAAGCCTTCCGGCAAAAGCATCTTGGCAATGTTTACAACAGAAAGCAGATTGCCGCCGGGATTGGCGCGCAAATCCAGAATAAGCCCTTTCATGCCCTGCCCTCTTGCAACTGCAAGCGCTTCTGCAAACTGGTCCACCGTTATGCTGTCAAACTCCGTTATCTGGATATAAGCAATCCCATTGTCATACATTTCGGATTCCACGGTAGGCGATTCCACTTTCCTGCGCACCACATCCTTCTCAATCTCCTTGCCGTCCCGAATCAGCGTCAGATGCACATAAGTGCCCTCCTCGCCTTTGATAAGGCTGACCACCTCCTGCAGGCTCATGCCGTAGGTTTCTGTTCCGTCCACCTTATATATCAGGTCATTGGCACGCAAGTCTGCCTCTTCCGCAGGTGTGTTCGCTATCACGCCGCTGATTTTGGCAAGAGTGGTAGTGGTATCAAGCTGCACTTTGGCGCCGATTCCAAAATAAACGCCCAGAGAATCCTGATAGAGGGATTGCAGTTCTTCCTCTGAAAAATATTCGGAATAAGGGTCTCCCAAGGCTTCTACCATACCTCTGTATGCGCCTTCCTCCAAAACCTTTCTGTCAATATCTTCCTTCCAATAATAAGTATCTATAATTTCTTCTATTAATTGCAGCTTTTCTATCATTTCCGGCGTTATTGCCGTATTATCGCCGTAATCCGGCTTATCGTCCTTTTCCTCATTTCCGGCAGATGTCTGCTTATCCGGAACCCTGTCCTTTCCTGCCGCCAATACCTGCATACGGTTCAGCAGATACGTAACGCTCACAATCAACAGCGCTGTTGCAAGTCCTGTCAGCAGACCGCAGAAAAAATGTCTGCCTCCCTTTCCGTCAGGACTCTGTCCGCCATCCGGCTTCCCATTTTCTATTGCATAGATTTCATTTTGTTCCATAGCTCCTCCTATTCCGCCGCCTAAGCAGCATTATCTCAGACAAAATGATGCCCCTTATTGGGACAAGTAATTCCACGGACTGACATACTCTCCATTCAACCGCACGCTAAAATGTAGATGGGGACCGGTGGAACGTCCCGTGGAGCCCACCGCAGCAATCGTCTCTCCCCGCACCACGATATCGCCCGTCTTTACATACAGTTGGGAAGCGTGCATATAAACCGTATACAGGCTGTCTCCGTGGTCTATCATAACATAATTTCCCATGGAGCTGCTATAGGAAGCAGCTACCACTTTCCCGTCATAAGCTGCGAATATGGCTGTTCCGGTCGGCGATGCCAAATCAATACCGTTATGAAACCTGTCAATTCCCAGCGTCGGATGCGGGCGCATGCCATAATCGCTGGAAAGCCTTGTATAAGTGGCGACCGGAAACTTAAACTGCCCTCCGTCGTAAGACATCAGAGAACCGTTTGCCGCCAGAATCCGCTTTTTCTCCTCCGCGATTGCCGCTTCCAGAGCTTCCACGATTTCATTCTGCTCTTTGATATCCGCCTCGTATTCCTTGATTGCCTGCTCCTTGTTGGCGATACTGCCCTCATACTCGTTTATGGTCTGCTGCTTCGCCAGTATCAGCTCCTCCATCGCCGCTTCTTCTGCAAGCACGCCCTCCCTTGTCTCTTCTAAGAGCGCCATATCCTCCAAAAGCTGCTGCTCCGTCACCTCTATCAACTGGCGGTTCAGCATAAACTCATTGAGCTGTTCCCTGTCATATGCGGCAATCTGCTCCATGTACTCCACCTTCGTCAAAATATCTGCAATGCTTTGCCCGCTGAGTATCATATCCCAGTAAGTTGCATCACCCTGCTCATAGGTGTACTGAATCCGGTGCACCATCGCCTCATACTGTGCCGCCTCAAGCTCCTTCGCCGCAGCAAGTTCCTCCTGCGTGCGGGCAATGTCGAGCTCCTTCTGTGCAATCTGCTCATTCAGCCTCTCTATATTGTCCTGAATTTCCTGAAGCTTCATGTCGAGCTGCCTGATATAATTTTTTAAATCCTTTTTTTTCGCCTCCAACTGCTTCTTGATATTCTGGGCATTTGTCAGCGAATTCTGCAGTGCCTTTCTTTCTTCCTCCGCCCTTTTTATCTCTTCTTCTTTTTGCCTGATACTCTCAGATGTAATGGAAGAATAGGACGTTGCAGAAGACGGGGTAGTGTGATTGATTAGCAGAACCACAACAATCACAGCCGTTAAAAGCACCACGATTTTCTTCTTCATGCAATCCACCCTTTCCGCTACACTTTCAAATGCTTTCTTACTGTGGTAAAGCTTCCCAAAAAGCCGATGCCGATGCCGATACACAATGACACAGGTGTCAGTACATCAAAAATCCCATTCACCGGCAGAAAACTCAGCCTCTCCGACAACGCCGGAAACGCCGTCCCCACCTGCAGAACTATTTTGTTGTATAAAAGGTAAATCAGCCCCAGCGGAATTCCTGCGCCCACGGCTCCTATCAGCATACCTTCAATTACAAAGGGCGCCCTGACAAAAAAGTCTGTTGCCCCGATATATTTCATAATGTTGATTTCTTCCTGTCTTACGGAAATACCTATTGTCACCGTATTGCTGATAAGGAACACGGATACTGCCAGCAGAATACCGATGATGCCCAGCGACACGTATGCTATCAGCAGATTGCCGCCGCTCAGCGCCTCCGCCACTACATCGGAACGCCTTACATAACGCACACCCTCCACGGACATCAGATACGTCACCAGAGAATCATACATGGACACATCCTTCAGGTATACCTCGTAATTATCATAATGTTCCAGCGGATTGGTCGGAAAACCTTCTTCATGCCCCTTCAGATAGCGCTCTTTATACCAGCTCCATGCTTCACTGGCGGAAACATACTTTACATCCGCCACCTCCGTGCGAAGCCGGATTAAATCGCCAATCTCGGATTTGCGCGTATCCTCAATATTATTATCAAAAAACACGACTACGCAGAAGCCCTCTTCCGCCGTCTTCACTATATGCTGAAAGTTCATCACAATGGCATATAAAATACCAAACAGGAAAAGACATGCTGAAATCGTGGCTATCGAGGCAAGGGAAAAGAGCTTGTTGCGGAAGATTCCCTTGATTCCCTGTCTGAGAGTATAAAACATCGTACTAATCTTCATCGATATACTCTCCTTCCTCTTCGTCGCTCACGATAATGCCCTTTTTCATCGTCACCACCCTTTTCTGCATGGCGTTGACAATCTCCCTGTTATGGGTCACCACAATGACTGTAGTGCCTGAGGCGTTAATTTCTTCTAACAGCATCATAATTTCCCATGAATTCTTAGGGTCCAGATTTCCCGTCGGCTCGTCTGCAAGGAGAATGGAAGGTTTGTTAATCAGCGCTCTCGCCAGCGCCACCCTTTGCTGCTCTCCACCTGAAAGCTGCTTCGGCTTTGCCTTATATTTGCCAGCCAGCCCCACCGTCGCCAGTATGCTCGGCACATTGCGCCTGATATCCTTTGTCGGCACCTCGATAATCCTCTGCGCAAACGCAACGTTCTCATAGACGTTCCGGTCCTTCAGCAGACGGAAATCCTGAAACACAATGCCCAGATTTCTGCGGAATTTCGGTATCTTTCTGTGCGGCAGATTGGCTATGTCATGCCCCATAACCCATACCTTGCCGCTGGTAGCGGTCAGCTCCCGCAGAAGCAGCTTGATGAGCGTCGATTTGCCCGAACCGCTGTCCCCTACAATAAAAACAAATTCTCCCCGATTAACGTGAAGGGTAATCCCGTTTAGGGCGGGCGCTCCTGCAGAGTACACCTTGCTCACGCCATCCAGGAAAATCAGTCCGTTTTCCTCTATCATTCTCTCTCGTCTCTTACGCTTTTCCTCTTTACGCGACATAACTTTCCTTCCGTTCTATCAATAATCAAATGTCTCCATATACTTCATGTACTTCACCACCATCAACGCAATTTTAAAGGTTATGGCGTCCTCAAACACACGCAAATCCAGCCCTGTGCTCTTCTGCAGCTTATCCAGCCGGTATACCAGTGTATTGCGGTGAATAAAAAGCTGTCTGGAAGTCTCCGATACATTCAGGCTGTTTTCAAAAAATTTGTGGATGGTTGTGAGGGTTTCTTCATCAAAATCATCCGGACTCTTCCCGCCAAATATCTCCTTGATAAACATCTTGCACAGCGGTATCGGAAGCTGATAAATCAACCTGCCTATGCCAAGCTCGCTGTACGCAATCACATCTCTTTCATCAAAGAAAATCTTACCCACGTCCAGCGCCATTTTGGCTTCCTTATAAGAACGGCTGACTTCTTTGATTTCACGAACCACGGTGCCGTATGCAATATGAACGTTTGTCACGCCCTCCTTCAGCAAATATGCCTCAAGCGCCCTTGCCGCTTTGTCAATTTCCTTGGGAGCCTCGGACTCTGACAAATCCTTTACCACAATGACATTGTTCTCGTCCACGGCTGTAATAAAATCCTTACTGTTGCTTCCAAAATGTGTACGGGAAAGCTCGAGCGCATTGTTATCCTTGCCGTTCTCCGACTCTACAATCAGAACCACGCGGCTTACATCCGTCTGAATATGCAGTTTTTTGGCACGGCTGTAAATATCAACCAGCAAAAGATTATCCAGCAGAAGATTTTTAATAAAATTATCCTTGTCAAAACGCTCTTTGTAGGCAACGAGCAGATTCTGTATCTGAAACGCCACCATCTTGCCTACCGTATATACGTCCTCGCCGCTGCCGCCAGCCACCAGCACATATTCGAGCTGCTGCTCATCAAAAATTTTAAAGTACTGATACCCTTGAATTTCCTGAGAGTCCGCAGGAGAAAGCGCAAACTCCACCGCCTGCTTGGAACAGTTACCCATATCAGTAGTGGCAGCCACCTCTTTGCCGTCCGTATCCATGACGCAGAATTCCACCCGCGCAATGTTTTTCAGACCTTCTATTGTATTCTGTAGTATTTGACTTGATATCATGAACTAACTCCTTTGGATAAAATGACAGCAACAAACTTTTCTTCATTGCACTCGATAATACACCTATTTTCCATTTTAATTCACTTTTACAAAAAAATCTATATAAAAATAATAAATTTTTATGCACTTTTTATGTTTTTTCTCTGGCATGTAAGTCTGCTGTTGTGACGAACAAAAGGAGACCCGATAAAGGGTCTCCTTTCGCTTTACAGCTAGATTCTGATATCCATCTGGCTTCCAACAGCCGGATTCACGGACCGCTCCATTGCGGCAGCGTCTATCATCTTAAGCATTCCAGCCGCCAAATCTTCGCCGCCTTCCATGGTTTTGTCCAATACAGCAATCCCGACCTTTCCCATAAGACTGGTCTGGGACATTGATACGGATAAGCCCGCAATATCCATAGAAACACCTCCTTTCATCAGATTCTGCGAATCGCCTTTTCTGTAATCTCTATTTTTCCATTCTTCAGAAGATGACCGACTGCACGCTTGAATTCATTTTTACTCATCTGCATTTCCCGCTTGATAACTTCCGGCGAAGCCTTATCGTTAAAGGGAAGCGCGCCGTCAAAGCTGTCAATGACGTCCAATATCTTCTGCGCATCCGTCTCTATCCGCAGATACGCCTTTTCCCGTATGCTCAAATCCAGCTTGCCGTCTTCCTTGACTGCCGTCACCCTGCATACAACAGTATCACCGATTCTGACGTCTTCGTAAAGCTCTTTTTTGGGTATCAGACCCGAATACTTGTCATCCACCGCCACAAACATGCCAAATTCCGGACTCGACTCATAGACGATGCCGGTTACCCGGTCATCCTTTTTGTAGGGGCTATCCACGGACAAGTCATGATAAACATTCATAGTCGCGCAAAGCCTGCTGCTTTTGTCAATATAAAGCGACACCAAAGGCGTATCCCCCTGACGCACTCTGAAAGTCTGCTGTTTAAAAGGAAGAAATAAATCCTTTTCCAGCCCCCAGTCCAAAAATGCGCCATACTGGTTGACGTCAACCACCTTCAGCCTTGCCACCTCTCCCATTTTTAAGAGCGGCTCATTTACCGTGGCAATCAGGCGGTCCTTGGAGTCTCTGTATAAAAATACTTCTATCTCGCTTCCCGTCTCCGTCCCCTCCGGCACCTGCTTCGCCGGAAGAAGCACCTTCTCTTCTGCGTCTGCCTCTTCTGCAAGATACACGCCGAAGTTTACTTTCTTTATTACCTTCAGTTTCTGTTTTTCACCCAGCTTCATCATCATTTCTTCTTCCTTCAAACTCTACATTGGTATAGACCGCGCCCTGCTCATCCTGCAGGGACACCACTCTGGTTTCCGTTCCCTCTTCCCAACTTTCCGTACACAGACGGGGAATCAGTATATCATGTAAAAGCGCCTGCTTTTTGTACTCCGCCCTGATTCCGGTTACCACGTAATCCTCCGGCAGATAATCCAGCGCCATGCCTACATACTGCGCGTTATTGACATGATGGTTGGTATCCAGATGATGCGGCTTTACCATAATGCCTTCCTGCTTCTCCATATCAGGCTGCAGCGCAATCTTACGCCCCGTATACGCCATAGGCAGCTTTTCTTCTAATATATATTTTTGCACAATTTCTTCCGAAAGTCTTGTCGGTTTAAATGTATCCGTGTCCAAAAGCGTCCACATGGTATTCGCCTTTGCCAGATAATTGCCCGCCTCATCCTTCATAAGAAAATTACGGAATCCAAAATATCCCTTGAAGTCGTAGGGAAAGGTGCCCACCAGTACCTGCTCGCACATTTGCGGCAGCCTCTCTATGGCAATCTGCCACGATGACAGTACCCATACCAGCTTCCGCTCCCGCAGGTAGGAAAGACCTACCCCCAAATCCTCCGACTGGAAGGTGGAACAATCCTGAAAATAATCCATTAGTGACAGAATCGTCAGTTTTCCGTCGCTGCCCGTCTCGCTATATCTGATTCTGCTCTCAAAACTGTACATTTCTTTACTTCTCTCATTCTATAATCTGCAATACGATTTCCACAACCCAATACAGAAAAAACAACACCATTCCGGCATTACACATCACAGCCGCAAAACGTTTTCCGCGCGGCAGCACAATTCTTCCCGCATTCAGATGCATTTTCTTTCTAAATACGATAAGCATTACAATACCCGTTACCACAACACCAATCAAAAGAAGCATATAGAGCATAAACACCAGCAGCCCCGGCAGGATTTCTGCCAGATTACCGCCGCCATCCAGCACAGCCTGCATTTTATCGGGGTCAACCAGCTTAACCACAAAAATGCTGACCACGCTTCCCAAAAAGTTAACCACCATATGCATAATAATGGTGTAATGAATTTTTCCTGTTTTCACATAGATAAAAGCAAGAAACATGCCAATGGTAGTGGCATAGGCAAATTGCGACAGATTGCCGTGAAACAGTCCGAACATCAGACCTGAAAGAACAACGGCAATCCCCTCTCCGTAACGAACCGCCCTGTCCACCAGAAGCTTCCTGAAGATAAGCTCCTCCATAATGGGCGCCCAAATTACCATAATGAGAATCCGCACCCACAGGCTTGACGAGCTGGCAAGCTCCATCATGTAATTGTCAATCGGCTCCCCCTTTAGAAATGCCAGCAGGTACGTAATCAAGCTGCCGACAAGATTGCTGGCATACATAATGCCATAGCATATAATAAGCGCCAGTAAAAATTTCCCAACCGGCATGGAGCGCTTTGTGAGCTTCTCTTTTGGTATGGTGCGAATCAGCAGCATCAGCAGCGGCATCCCGATGACATACATTGGTACCGAGGAAAACAGCATCACCATATCGGGATTCTGCAAAATCCTCGGTGCTATCATATAGATAAGCTCGCTCACTTTATACTGTACTGCATAGATACACAGAGTTCCCGCCAGGAACATCAGCCCCATGGCAGAGAAAAACTTTCTTCCCTGCTTTACCGTCTCTTTCACCGGCATCTCCGGCGTATCGGGCCGGATATATAATTCTTCCATATTTTTATTTTCCTTCTCTCGTGTGCCGCACATATGCAAGGCATACATGCTGTATATCCACATTGCAAGCACAGTATAACACACTTTTTTCTTTTTCACCATACCGGCTGGAAAGTTTTTATATCGCCGCGCCTTTTTGCAATCTGATTGGAGAACAAAAAAAATTGTATTTAGGTATTGCAAAATGGAAATACTTCATGTATAATGCATAAAGTAATCGCATAAAGGGCTATCGCCAAACGGTAAGGCAACGGACTCTGACTCCGTCATTTCAAGGTTCGAATCCTTGTAGCCCTGTACAGTGAACCCCTTGACAGGCTCTGTCAAGGGGTTTTTTTCAACAAAAAGCCTTGCATCAAACAAGCCGGAAGCAGCCATCTGCTTCCGGCTTTGTTTTTCCCTTATACTTCAAAAGTCAGCTCGCCATAGGTAGGTACCGGCCATACCTCTTTGTCCACCACCTTTTCCAGCTCGTCGATGGGAGCGCGCAGCTCCTCCATGGCTTTCTTTACGGTATCCTTATAGAAAAATGCCTGTGCCCTTGCCTCCTCCATTGCCGCTGCCTGCGCGGTTACTTCCTCCAGCTTTGCAAGTGCCGCTTTCGCCGCCGTCAGCTTTTTGCACACATCCTGTAAAAGCTCTGCCTGAACGGAAGGCTCCACACCGACAGCCTTGACCGCAAGCACCGTGTCTGCCAGAGACCTGCTGTATCTGACTACAGCAGGAATATACTGCTTGCTCGCCATGTCAATCATGGTTACGGCTTCTATGTTCAGGGATTTTGCATAGGTTTCGTAGAGAATCTCCTCACGGGACTCCAGCTCCACCTTCGTAAAAATGCCAAACTTTTCAAACAGCTTCACCGCCTTGTCGGTCGTAATGGTCTCCGCCGCCTCAATCATGGATTTGATATTCGGAAGTCCGCGTCTCTTCGCCTCTTCCACCCACTCGTCTGCATAACCGTCTCCATTAAAGATAATCCGCTGATGCTCCGTCATGTATTTTTTAATCAAATCATGAACCGCCATTTCAAAATCTTCTGCTTTTTCCAACTCGTCTGCCGCTTCACAGAATGCCTCCGCCACAATGGCATTCAACGTGGTGTTGGGACTTGCAATAGAATCCGCGGAACCCACCATACGGAACTCAAACTTATTGCCGGTAAAAGCAAAGGGCGAGGTTCTGTTCCTGTCGGTTGCATCCTTATCCAAATCGGGCAGCGTGGATACACCCGTCTGCAGTTTGCCGCCTTCCAGACAATGCGCCGCTTCACCGGTCTCCACCAACTGCTTTACCACATCCTCAAGCTGCTCGCCCAAAAATACGGAGATGATTGCAGGCGGCGCCTCGTTTGCGCCGAGCCGGTGGTCGTTTCCCACATCGGAAGCACTTTGCCGAAGCAAATCTGCATGTGTGTCTACCGCTTTTAAAATACATGCCAGTACTAAAAGAAACTGGATATTTTCATTTGGCGTATCGCCCGGGTCAAGCAGATTGACGCCTGTGTCCGTTCCCAAGGACCAGTTATTGTGCTTACCGGAACCGTTGACGCCTGCAAAGGGCTTTTCATGCAGCAGACATGCCATGCCATGACGCCCTGCAACCTTTTTCATGGTTTCCATTACAAGCTGGTTGTGGTCCACCGCAATGTTCGCAGTCTCGTAAATAGGCGCCAGCTCATGCTGTGCCGGTGCCACTTCATTGTGCTGTGTCTTTGCCGTCACGCCAAGCTTCCAGAGCTCTATGTTCAAGTCCTTCATATAAGCGCCGATTCTCTCTCTGATTGTACCAAAGTAATGGTCCTCCAGTTCCTGCCCCTTAGGTGCAGGCGCGCCGAACAACGTCCTTCCTGAGAAAATCAAATCCTCGCGCTTTAAGTATTTTTCCCTGTCTACCAGAAAGTACTCCTGCTCAGAGCCGACAGAAGCCACTACCTTCGTCGCCTCCGTGTTGCCGAACAGACGGACAATCCTAAGTGCCTGTGTGCTGAGCGCCTCCATGGAACGAAGCAGCGGCGTTTTTTTGTCCAGCGCTTCCCCCTTGTAGGAGCAGAAGGCAGTCGGGATACAGAGAATCACACCCGTTGCATCTTCTTTTAAAAATGCAGGAGACGTAATATCCCATGCCGTATATCCTCTCGCCTCAAAGGTAGCACGAAGACCACCTGAAGGGAATGAGGATGCATCCGGCTCGCCCTTTATCAGCTCCTTGCCCGAAAACTCCATCAGCATATGCCCCTCTTCGTCAGGATGCGTCACAAAAGAGTCATGCTTCTCAGCCGTAATGCCTGTCAGCGGCTGAAACCAGTGTGTATAATGGGTTGCGCCATTTTCCACTGCCCAGTCCTTCATCGCTTTTGCTACCACGTCTGCAGTTGCTAACGACAGCTCGCCTCCTTGTTCCATCACCCTCTTTACTTCTTTAAACACACTTCTGGGAAGGCGCTCCTTCATCTTCCCTACAGTAAATACCTTGCTGGCAAACAACTCTTCCACATTCAACACTTCACTCATACTCATTCTCCCTTTCCTGCCTTCAGGTCCTGAAACACCGCCTCAGCTAACGGAGCCTGAACCTAAAAAAATGCCCCAAAATCAGCTTTTGGAACACCTTCGTTCAAGATACCCTTATTGTGAGACCTCCGCCTCTCATTTACTATAACAAACAATACCGTACTTTTTCTCAAATTGCAAGCCCCAATTTCAATTTTAAAGGTTTTTGCCAAAAAAACTGCCGAAAGAAGCGGTTCCATGTTCACATTGTACAACGGGGCGGCTTTCTGCCGCCCCTGCGTCTATCCCTTTCCTTCCATACGAAGCAAGTCATATTGTTCTGCCCTGCCTGACAGCATAAGCCACAGAACCTGCTTCGGATGGGGCGCGCTCTCCACCGGCTCCCCCTCCTCTGTATAGATTCCCTTCACTGTCACCGGAATATTTTCTCCCGAAGGCTTCATGATTTCTATACTGTCTCCCAGACCAAACTTATTGCGCTGGCTGATTCGGGCAAGAAGAAAATTCTGTACTGCTTCCTCCCCGTCCTGCTGCATGACATCCGTCTTTTCTCCCCCACAGGAAAGCACATATGCTCCCCAAGACAGTTCGGAGGCAAATCGAACCTCCTCTACAATCCCCAGATAGACGGATTCGTTTACATAGGTATTATTGTCATAAATCTGTGTCGTCTCATCGGGCTTTCCAAAATAAAATCCCGTTGTAAACTGGCGGTAAGTGCACTTTGCAATTTCCTTCCTGTACCATTCCATATTGTCCCTGTACTTCTGCTCCGACTCAAAATAATCGTCTATCGCTTTTCTGTAGGTTCTCGCCACCGCCGCCACATAGAGCGCCGTCTTCATTCTGCCCTCTATCTTAAAGCTGTCGATTCCCGCCTCCACCATTTCAGGAATATGCTCTATCATGCACAAATCCTTGGAGTTGAAGATATAAGTGCCCCTTTCGTTCTCATAAACAGGCAGATACTCTCCCGGGCGTGTTTCCTCCACCACTGCATACTTCCAGCGGCAGGGATGCGTACACGCTCCCTTGTTGGCATCACGTCCTGTAAAATAACTGCTGAGCAGGCACCTTCCCGAATAAGAAATGCACATGGCGCCATGAATAAAGCTTTCAATCTCCATTTCCTCCGGTATCTGCTTTCGAATCTCCGCAATTTCCCTGAGGGAAAGCTCTCTGGCGGACACCACCCGCTTCGCTCCCTGCTCCCACCAAAAACGGTACGTCAGATAATTGGTATTGTTTGCCTGCGTGGAAATGTGCCGCTCAATCTGCGGGCAGATTTCCTTTGCCAGCATATACATGCCCGGGTCCGAAATAATCAGGGCATCCGGCACGTCCGGTTTCATATTGTCAAGCTCTGCAAAATACTGTTTTGCCCCTGTTAAGTCGCCGTTGTGCGCCAGAATATTTGCCGTCACATACACCTTGGCGCCACGGGAATGAGCAAAGGCGACGCCTTCCGCCATTTCCTCCATCGAAAAATTCTTTGCCTTGGCGCGAAGCCCAAATGCTTCTCCGCCAATATACACCGCATCCGCGCCAAAACAGACTGCCGTCTTTAGTACCTCCAGGCTGCTTGCCGGAACCAAAAGCTCTGGTTTCTTCATATACCGCTCATCCTCTCTTACCTGCTTTGCCGCCGCTTACTTTTACGCTTAATGCGCTTCCGTCTCCTACCGGCAGAATCACGGTCTCCAGCAGGGGATGGTGGGTCAGTTCATATAAGTATTCCCGCATTCTCGCATGTATGGTGCGGTTTCTTCGGGTAACTGCAAAACGGGATTCCAGCACATCCCCATCCTGCAGCACATTGTCGGAAACAAGCAGTCCGCCCTCAGCAAGAAGCCTCATCACATCCGGCAGAAAATGAATATACTGCCCCTTGGCTGCATCCATAAAAATAAAATCAAAACAGCCTGTAAGCTCCCGCAAAATATCCGTGGCATCCCCTGCAAGCAGGGTAATCTGTTTTTCCCCACCTGCCCTCTCAAAGTTCCTCTGTGCCACAGGAATTCTTTTTTCATATTTTTCTATGGTTGTAATCTGACAGCCCGGCGGTGCGTATTCCTTCATCAGGAGCGCAGAAAACCCCACTCCCGTACCCACCTCCAGAATCCGCACGGGTTCTTGCAGCGCCATCAGAAACCGGAGAAGCTTCTGGGTTGCCGGGCGAATCACCGGCACGCCGTCTCTTTTGGCTTCCTGCTCTATTTCATTCAATAAAGGCGTATTGCCTTTATCAAACGAGTCAATAAAGGCAATCATTCTCTCCGTATTTATCATGTTGTCAGTTCCCTGCTCCTCCTGCCGCAGCCGCCGATTCCTCCGGCTCCGTGGCAGACATAATCTGCATCATTTCCTCCATAGTCATGGAGGTATTTAATGTATAAACGCCTGCCCTCAGCTTGTCTTTGTAGTGAGAAAGCAGATTCTGTACATAAAACAGCTTTGCATCACGGATAAGCCCCTTGCTTTCTAAGATTTCTCCTATCTGAAGTGCACTCTTGCCTACCGTAATCTCTACCTGCACGTCAGTGCCGGGCTTTTCCGCAACCGGCGGCTCCTGAAATACGCGGTAGCCGTAATCATAGGCTATGACTGCTCCTTTATAAACCAATACAATTGCCAGCACGGCGATTGCCACCCTGCTTATCATGCCAAGAACAGCCACTATCATCTGTTTGGTATTCATACCAATACCTCCTTACTGCCTACTCAAAATTGAGAGCTTCCGTTATCTTGATATTCACGGACTGCATCATTCTGCAAAAACCCAGCTCTGCAGCAAGAAAGTCCGCCACTATCGGGTTTTCCCTAAACTTTTCGTACTCCTGCTCAAACTCTTCAATCTTGTGAAACAGTTCTTCATCATCTGTCATGCTCTGCAGACGGTAATTTTGCAGCCGGTATGCCGTCACCTGCTTTTTCAGCTCCGGAAAACGATTGATTTTTTCCTTCTCCCGCTCATATGCCAGATACTGCTCGGAAGATTTAATCGCTGCAATTAACTCTGCAACCGCATTGTCTAAATTTGACATACTATCCTCAAACCTCCATAATAATGGGAAGTATCATGGGACGGCGTTTTGTTTTCTTCCACACAAACTCGGAAAGTGCATCTTTTGTAGCAGATTTTAGTCTGCCCCAGTCCGTAATCCCTCTGTCCACCAAATCCTGAAGCGTGCCGTCAACCACCTGCCTTGCCTCTTCTAAAAGCTCGTCCGATTCACGGACATATACAAAGCCTCTTGAGACAATGTCGGGACCCGAGACAATAACTTCCCCAACCTTGTCAAGCGCCGTCACCACAATCAGAATACCATCCTCTGCCAAATGCTGCCTGTCGCGCAGCACTACATTTCCTACATCCCCGACGCCAAGACCGTCTACCAGTATGGAGCCCACAGGTACTTTTCCGGTCACAACGGCTCTCTCCTCGGAAAGCTCCAGCACGTCGCCCGATGAAAGGATAAAAATGTTCTCCTTGTCGATGCCCAGACCCTCAGCAATTTTTGCCTGCGCGCGAAGATGCTTGTACTCACCATGTACGGGCACGGCATATTTAGGCTTCACCAAGGTATACAGAAGCTTGATTTCCTCCTGACAGGCATGTCCGGACACATGCGTATCCTGAAAAATAACGTCTGCCCCCTTGCGGAACAACTCGTTTATCACCTTCGTGACCGCTTTTTCATTGCCCGGTATGGGATTGGAAGAAAAAATAACGGTATCCCCGGGACCGATGGTAATCTTTTTATGCATGTCGGAAGCCATTCTGGAAAGCGCAGCCATGCTCTCTCCCTGACTTCCCGTGGTAATAATCACCTGCTGCTCATCCGGGTAATTCTTGAGATGGTCCACATCAATCAGCGTAGACTCCGGAATATTCAGATACCCCAGACTGGAAGCCGTCTCAATAATATTGACCATGCTCCTGCCTTCTACCACTACTTTTCTGCCAAATTTATAAGCCGTGTTGATAATCTGCTGCACCCGGTCCACATTGGAAGCAAAGGTCGCCACAAAAATACGTGTATTTTTATGGTCGGCAAACAATGTGTCAAAAGTTCTGCCCACCGTTTTTTCAGAAGGCGTAAATCCGGGGCGCTCCGCATTGGTGGAATCGCACATCAGCGCCAGCACGCCCTTCTTTCCAATCTCTGCAAATCTCTGCAAATCAATGGCGTCCCCAAATACAGGGGTGTAATCCACTTTAAAGTCGCCTGTATGCACCACAATTCCTGCCGGTGAATAGATGGCAAGCGCCGCGGCATCCACGATACTGTGATTGGTCTTGATAAACTCTATTCTAAACTGCCCAAGATTAATGGTCTGTCCAAACTTTACTACCTTTTTCTTCGTGCTCTTCTCCAGACTGTGCTCCTTGAGCTTATTTTCAATCAACCCTATCGTAAGCTTTGTGGCATATATGGGCACGTTCACCCTGCGAAGCACATAAGGCAGCGCGCCGATATGGTCCTCATGTCCGTGGGTAATCACAAATCCCTTCACCTTGTCCAAATTCTCTTCCAGATAAGTGATGTCGGGTATTACCAAGTCGATGCCCAGCATATCGTCCGCCGGAAAGGAGAGACCGCAGTCTACCACAACAATACTGTCCTCGTACTCAAAGGCAGTAATGTTCATTCCAATCTGCTCCAAACCGCCCAAGGGAATCACCCGCAGCCTGGAACCGCTCTTATTTTCTTTTCTTTTCAATCGTTTACCTCCATTTGTTCTATATTGCAACAACCGAATCCTCGCTCCGCGAGGCTTCCATTGTCATGAATAAAGCGGTTCTTCCGTCTGCCGCTTTTTATTTTCATTCTAAATCAATATCCCCCATCATGCTCCTGAAAACGTCGGCAACTGCCGCAAGCTCTCCGTCTTCCTCCACAATGGCATAAAGCGCCTCTTCTTCCCCATCCTGAGACAAATCCTTCAAAATCAGGGCGTCGCCATCCTCATCTTCCGTATCCGTAACCAAAATATAGGTTACGCCGCCTATCATGGTTTCTTCCAACACATAAAAATCTACTGCCTCCCGATTCTCTCCGTCGGGATAAAATGTAATCTTCTCCAAATCCTGTTACCTCATACTCCGTCTGTCCAGATACCCCTGCAAAATGAAACATGCCGCAATCCTGTCCACATGCTCCTTCCGTTCTTCCCTGCGGATACCGGCTTCCATCATCGCCCTGTCCGCAGCTACCGTTGTCAGCCGCTCGTCCCAGAGCGCAACAGGAAGCCCCGTTCTCCGCTCCAGCTTCTCTTTAAATTCCATGGTAAGCGCCGCACGCTCTCCCTCATCATTATTCATATGCTTTGGAAGACCCAGCACGATTTCTTCCACCTCATATTCCGTAATCAGCTCCTCAATACGCGCCAGCGTCTGACGAAGCTTATTTTCCTCTTTTCGCCGGATAATCTCGATGCCCTGCGCTGTTAAAAGCAGCGCATCGCTAATCGCCACACCCACCGTTTTAGAGCCAAAGTCCAGTCCCATAATCCGCATATTGCTTCTCCTCTGCCGCAGCTTACTTCCAGTGATTGTTCTTGATATACTCCGTCAGAAGCTCTTCCACCAGCTCGTCTCTCTCCACTTTCATAATCAGGCTTCTCGCGCTTTTATGGCTGGTAATATATGTCGGGTCGCCGCTCATAATATACCCTACAATCTGATTCACCGGATTGTAACCCTTTTCCGTCAACGCCTCATAAACCGTGGACAGCACTACCTTCACACCGGTCTCCGGTTCCGTAGCCACTTTAAAATATTGTGTATTCCCCAAATCCTGCATTGTAATCGCCATGCCTTTCCGTAATATGTAACTTTGTGCGATAAACAGCAAAGCTGTCCCGTAACATTCAATACTATCTTAAACCATATCTTTCTAAAATTCAAGCCGCTATTCCATCAGCATAAGCTCCTCGTTCAAAAACCCCGTAATCCTTCCCCTTATCATGCGGTTGGAAAGGGATTCTTTTGTGCATTTTGCGACACGGATATACTGTCCGGTGTGCCCAATCTGATATTGCTTTCCGCCAATTTCCCTGGCTTCTTCAAACAACACCTCTGTTTCCTGTCCTATGTATGCCGCCCGAAACGCCTCTGACTGCTGCTTTCTTAAATGAATCAGCCTGTTGCTCCGCTCTGTGCGGACACTGCCGGGAACCTTGTCCTGAAAGCCGGCTGCCCTTGTCCCTTTTCTCTCAGAATACTTAAATATATGCATTTCAAACAGTCCCAGCTTTTTTAAAAACGCATATGTTTCCGCAAACTCCTCGTCCGTTTCCCCGGGAAATCCTACGATAACATCCGTCGTGATGGCAGGCGCGGCATATACACTGCGCAGAAGCTCCACACATTGTAAGTATTCACCTGTAGTATAATGTCTATTCATCCGTTTTAAGGTTTCGTCACAGCCGCTTTGCAGGGAAAGGTGAAAATGGGGGCAGATTTTGGGAAGCAGACGCAGCCTGTCTGCAAACGCCTCTGTCACAATTCTGGGCTCCAGTGAGCCAAGACGAATACGCTCTATGCCTTTTATGTCGTGGATGCGCTCTAAAAGCGAAGCCAGCTTCGGGCTGCCGCCGTATGCCTGCCCGTCTTCTGCCGTCAACTTCCGGCTCCTTCCTTCTTCCCAATCCCCATCCGCAAAATCAATTCCATAAGAGCTGATATGAATGCCCGTTAAGACAACCTCCTTGTAACCTGCTCCTGCAAGCCCTTCAAGCTCCTCTCTGATGTCCTCCAAACGGCGGCTGCGGACACGCCCCCTCGCAAACGGAATGATGCAGTAGGTGCAAAACTGGTTGCAGCCGTCCTGTATCTTGATGTAAGCCCTTGTATGCTCCGCCGTGTGCTTCAGCGTCATTTCTTCATACGCGCAGCCTGCATTGATATCAATAATGCCTTCTCCCTTTACGGCTTCTAAGTCCCTTCCTTCCTCCCGCGCTTTCAAAAAGCGCTCGAGAAGCGACACCACTTCTCCTTTTCTATTGTTTCCTATCGCCAAATCCACACCGGCATCCTGCAAGAGCTCTCTGGCGGCTGTCTGTACATAACAGCCCACGGCAACCACCACAGCCTCGGGATTTCTCGCCTTTGCCTGATGCAGCATCTGCCTGCTCTTCCTGTCCGCTATGTTAGTAACCGTACAAGTATTTACGATATAAATGTCCGCTGCCTCATCAAATGGTACAATAACATAGCCCTTTTCCTGCAGTATTTGTTGCATAACGTCTATCTCATAAGCATTCACCTTGCACCCAAGGTTATGTAATGCCACACTTTTCATATTATTCCTCTCGATTTTTGTTGTGTTTTATCATTGACTTTTAATCCTGAACCCATTAATATGAAAGCTGAAGGTATGACACATCCAAGGAGGTAATTGTAATGAAAACAGTTCAGATTTCTTTAAATTCCATTGACAAAGTAAAGTCTTTCGTTAATGATATCACAAGATTCGACTATGATTTTGATTTGGTATCAGGAAGGTACGTAATCGACGCCAAATCCATCATGGGCATCTTCAGTCTGGATTTATCCAAGCCCATCGACCTGAACATCCATGCAGAAGAAAATGTTGACAATGTACTGGCTACCTTAAAGCCTTACTTAATCTAAACACACTGCCACATAACAGCGAAACCGGAACACCCGGATTTTTCCGCGGTGTTCTTTTTGTGCGCCAAAAAACCGCTTCCCTCAATTATCACTTTCCTAATCGCTCACTACAAGCAGCTCGTCCGTCTTTAAGGCGGTTTCCACCAGCTCGTCTATCTTCTCCGAAAGATTTTCCTCATGCCTGCGGATTACCTTAATACTGGGCTTCGTCACCGGGTGCTTTGCCACAAATATGGTACAGCAGTCCTCAAAGGGCAGTATGGAAGTCTCATAAGTTCCTATTTTTTCGGATACCTGCACAATCTCCTGCTTATCAAAGCCGATTAGCGGGCGATACACCGGCAGCGTACACACTTCATTGGTTGCCGCCAGACTGTGCATGGTCTGGGAAGCCACCTGCCCGATGCTCTCACCCGTTACCAGTCCCAGACATTCCGTCTCGTCTGCAATACGCTCCGCGATGCGCATCATATAGCGCCGCATAATGATGGTAAGCTCTTCATGGGGGCATTTTTCATAAATATACAATTGAATGTCCGTAAAATTGATAATATGCAGGTAAACCGGACCCGCATAGCGGGACACTATTTTCGCCAAATCAACGACCTTCTGCTTCGCCCGCTCACTGGTATAGGGCGGCGCGTGAAAGTACACCGCATCGATTTTAACGCCGCGTTTCGCTATCATATAACCGGCAACGGGAGAGTCGATGCCGCCGGATAAGAGCAGCATCGCCTTGCCGCCCGTACCCACGGGCATCCCTCCCGGTCCCGGAATGGTTTCGGAATAAATATAAATTTTTTCCCTGATTTCAATATTCAGCATAATATCCGGCTTATGCACATCCACGTGCATGGACGGATATGCTGCCAGAACAGCCTCGCCAATATCCGCATTGATTGTCATGGAATCCTTCGGATAATTTTTCCGCGCCCGCCGCGCCTGTACCTTAAACGTCTTGTTTTTATCAGAATAAACCCCGTCAATATAAGAAATAACGTCCTCGCAGAGCTTCTCAAAGCCCTCATCCTCCACATAGACTACCGGACAGATTCCCGATATGCCGAACACTCTCTGTAAATGCAGGAGGACTTCCTCAAAATCAAATTCCGTCAGGGCATCCACATAAATCCGCCCCTGTGTCCTGCTCACCTGAAATTCACCTTCGCACTTTTTGAGGGCGTACTTTATCTGCCCTACAAGCGCCTCCTCAAACAAATGCCTGTTTTTTCCTTTTACGCCAATTTCAGCATATTTTATCAAAAAAGCCTTAAACATATTTACTCCCGTCTGCTTTTGCCCTCTGCCTGTTCGTCATACCGACACACTTTACGCTTTTCTTATATACTTCCGTAACATGGGAATCATATCATACATTGCCTGTAATGTATAGTCCAATTCTTCTCTTGTCGTATAAACCGACATACTAAAGCGGATGGTGGAAGCTGCCATATCCTGAGTCAGCCCGATTCCCTTCAGTGTGGCTGAAGCGCCTGTATGCGGCTTGTTGGAAGAACATGCACTGCCTGCGGAAACATAAATTCCCTTGTCCTCCAGCGCATGTAGGAGCACCTCGCTGCGGACTCCCAGTACCGACGCACTGACAATATGCGGCGCGCCTTCCGAGACCGCAGGTCCGTTTATCTGCACATCGCCGATTCCTCTAAGCCCTCTGACCAGATACTCCTTCAGCTCGTACAGCCTGCTTGTATCCTCCTCCAGATTGGCATACAGCTTCTGCGCCGAATGTGCCATTCCCGCGATGCCTGCCACATTCTCCGTGCCGGAACGCAGGTTTTTCTGCTGTCCGCCGCCGTAAATAATATTGTGAATCTTGACATTTTCTCCCACATACAAAAATCCTGTCCCTTTTGGTGCATGGATTTTATGCCCGCTGACCGATAGCAGGTCAACACCCATTTTTCTGGGGTACATCCGGAATTTTCCAAATCCCTGAACGGCATCTACATGAAAAAGCGTGCCGGGATTTGTCTTCTTTATCAGTTCTCCCGCCTCCGCAATCGGCTCTATCGCACCGATTTCATTGTTTGTGTGCATAATGGATACCAGAATCGTATCCTGCCTGAGAGAATCCTTAAGCTCCTCCAAAGAAATCCTGCCCCTCTTATCTACCGACAGATAAGTCACGCTAAATCCCTGGTCCTCCAGATAGTGCATGGGCTGCAAAATTGCCGGATGCTCTATACGGGTCGTAATCAGATGCCTGCCTGTACGGTAATTTGCCATTGCACAGCCTATCAGCGCCAGATTGTCCGCTTCGGTACCGCCCGAGGTAAAGCAGATTTCCTTCTCCTTGACCTTCATCAGTCTCGCCAGCGTTTCCTTGGCATTTCTTATATGACGCTCCGCCTGTACGCCTTTTACATGGAGGCTGGAGGGATTTCCGTAATCTTCGCACATAATTCGTGTCACTAACTCCGCCGTTTCGGGAAAGACCCGCGTCGTTGCAGAGTTATCCAAATACACTTCCATCGTGTTTCTCCTTTTTCTTCTATCTATAAACAATATATGCGCTTATTTTTCCAACTGATACATAATCCACGCCATCACAGTAAATCCCGCCGTCTCCGTCCGCAGAATCCGCTTTCCCAGCGTCACCGGCTGCACACCGTATTCCTTTGCCTGTTCAATTTCCTTTTCTTCAAAGCCGCCCTCCGGTCCGATAAAGACGGCAATGTTTTCTCCTTCTTTTAGACCTGCAAGCAACTGCTTTGTGCGCTCCATTCCCTCTGCCAGCTCATAAGGAATCAGCTTTACCTGCATCGGCGCCGCCTTTGCAAGCGCCTGTGCAAAGGTAAGCGGCGCCGATACCTTTGGAATGATACCCCGCCTGCTCTGCTTTGCAGCCGCCTCCGCAATAGCCTGCCATCTAGCCGTCTTCTGCGCCGCCTTTTTCGCATCCAGCCTGACCACCGAGCGTCCTGTTTCTACCGGAACAATCTCGTATACGCCGAGCTCCACCGCCTTCTGGATAATCAGCTCCATTTTGTCCGCCTTTGGCAGCCCTTGAAACAAGTACACCTTGGAAGAAAGCTCCACGCCATCCTCCTTGACAAACCGAAGCTCACAGATAATCCGGTTTTCTTCCATACCAACGATGCCGCAGCGGTACTCTCTGCCGTCCACTCCGTTGCTGACGGAAAGCTCCTCTCCGATTTTCATGCGAAGTACATTTTTTATATGATTGACATCGCCGCCCTCTATAATGACAGTCTTGTCATGTATCTGCGATGCTTCCACAAAAAATTGATGCATAATTCCTCACCTTCCACCGCGTAAACAGCATTTTCGTCCGCAAAAAAGAACGCCGCAAAATCCTGCCCCGGCGCTATACCGGTTTCTGCGCCGTAACGCTGACCCACTCGCCCTGATAAGTAACCTCCAGCACCGTAAGCCCAGCTTGCCTGACCGCCTCCACCACGGTCTCTTCTTTGTCATCGATGATGCCTGAAGTGATATAAATGCCTCCAGCCTTCAACTGTTCGACAATAACAGGCGTAAGCGGCACCAGCACATCTGCCAGAATATTTGCCACCACAATATCATAGCAGCCATACCCCACCGCATCCTGCACTGTTTTTTCCGTGATAATATTTCCCGTCAGCATACGGAATTTATCTTTATCGATTCCGTTGCTTTCGCAGTTCTGCCTGACCGCCTCCACCGCACAAGGGTCCAAATCCGTCCCCACCGCCATTTTGGCGCCGAACTGCAGTGCCAGAATAGATAAAATCCCGCTTCCGGTTCCCACATCCAAAAGCACGGTATCCTCTGTCACATACTTCTTAAGCTGGCGGATACACAACTGTGTCGTCTCGTGCATACCCGTTCCAAAAGCGGTGCCCGGGTCAATATGCAGTACGATTTTTGCCTCTTTTACAGACTCCTCTCTCTCCCACGAGGGAATCACCAGAATGTCATCTATATAAAATTGGTGAAAATACTGCTTCCAGTTGTTAATCCAGTCAATGTCGTCCGTTTCCCCCACCGTCACGCTGCCTTCGCCAATTTCCGCAAAAAGACGGATATCGGAAAGCACATCCTCCACCTTGGAAAGCAGCGTTTCCCTGTCCATGGCTTCACCGCTTACAAGCAGACCTCCATCCTCCTTTTCCTCTACAAAAAAATTCAGGTACGCCGTACCGTCATCCTCCTGTATCTCAGGCATGATATCTACAAACATCTGCTCTTTTTCCCACGCGGACAAAGGCACGTGGTCCTCTATCTGCGCGCCCTCCAGCCCGATATCGTAGAGACTGCTGATAATAATATCCTCTGCCTCCGTAACCGTCTTTATTCTAAGCTGCAACCACTTCATTTCTTCCTCATTTCCGCGCTGCTTTTGTCTCAGCCTTACCGAGACTGCCCATGACAAGTTTGTGGCAAGCAGCGCGCAGACACAAACCTTATTCCATGATTCTCCCTAACGCCTCGGCGCCAGTCCCAGAATCCTGCCGGCAAATTCGTTGAAATTCTGCGTCTGCAGAATGACGCGTCCGGGACCAACCAGCTTTGTCAGAAACAACCCTTCACCGCCAAAGAAAATATTTCCCAGTCCTTTCACCATCTCAATTTCATAGGAAACGGTTCTTTCAAAAGCAACTACATTGCCGGTATCCACTTTAATCACTTCGCCCGGCGCAAGGACGCGCTCCACTTTGTCGCCGTCTATTTCCAAAAATGCCATACCCTGTCCGGTAAGCTGCTGCAGAATAAAGCCTTCACCGCCAAACAAGCCCGCCGAGAAACGCTTTGTAAAGGTTACGCTCAGCTCCACGCCCTGCTGTGCACACAAAAATGCACCCTTCTGGCAGATAAGCCCGCCGCTGGAGCCAACGTCAACCGGCATAACCTCCCCCGCTACCGTAGATGCAAACGCTATGTATGCGCCGGGCATCTGTGCCGTATAGGTAGCCATAAAAAGCGACTCCCCTGCAAACATTCTGCCGATGCTCTTGCCCACGCCGCCCCTCATATTGGACGTCATGGTAACGCCGTCACTCATCCATGCCATTCCGCCCGACTGCGTATACATGGACTCTCCCGGTGCATCAAAATGCACCTGTACTGCCGGCATAGTATTGCCAACGATTTGATACCTCATAATCTCCTCCTCCATTCTGCCACGACATGCGGCATGTTTGTTGTCTCTTCCCTATTATATACGATAGGGAGGGGTTCGTCAGCATCAAATTTTTTGTTTTCTGCGCCAGAATAGGGGATGCTATGCTGTTGTCATTGTGTGTAGGGTATATTCCAACACAGACTCGCTCTCGCTCCATGGTTACTGTAGCGGTACATAAGCTGCCAAAATACGGCAGCTAAGTGCCGACAGTAACCAAGGGTCTGCTTATGGAATATACCCTACACACAATTCGAAGTCTGCAAAGGGCGTTTTCTGGTTTTCCATGTTAACAATGGAATCTACGCTTCATAAATTTTTTATTGTCATGGACAATAGAATTCCTGCTTCGTGAGATTCTTCTCATAAGCATAAAAAGAGTGCTCCGAAAGCCTTTCCCGGCTTTTGCAGCACCCTCTCTTTCTTTTTCCATTTGGTAATTGCGGAATCTTACTTACGGCTTCCACCTTTTCTTCTTTTTGCCGCCGTCACCGTTTGTCGGATTATCTGAGGAAACACGTTTGGAGGCATTCAGCGTATCACCGCTTTCAGCGTCAAATTGTTTCAAGAGTTCCTTTGCCTCATGTGACAGTTTATCCGGCACCTGTACTACCAGCGTCACATAGTGGTCGCCTCTGACATCCTTGTTGCGCGGCGTGGGAACGCCTTTTCCTTTCAAACGCACCTTCGTGTCCGTCTGGGTGCCGGGCTTCACGTCATAAACCACCTTGCCGTCCACCGTATCTATTACAATTTCACCGCCCAGTGCCGCTACTGCAAACGACATCGGTACTGTGGAATAAATATTATAGTCCTGCCGCTGAAAAATCGGATGCCGCCCTACAATCACTTCCACACGGACATCCCCGCGGGGACCGCCGTTGATGCCGGGCTCTCCCAAGCCGGGCAGTCTCGTATACTGTCCGTTGTCAATACCTGCCGGAATATCCACCATATAGCGCTTGCGCATCGGCACAAAGCCTTCTCCACGGCACTCCGGACATTTTTCTTTGATAATCTTTCCTGTTCCCTGACAGTCAGGGCACGCCTGTACGTTCCTGACAGTCCCAAAGAAGGACTGCTGGGTAAATACCACCTGTCCTTTGCCGCCGCACTTGGTACAGGTCTCCGGACTGGTTCCGGGCTTTGCGCCGCTTCCGCCGCAGGTTTTACAGGTTTCCTTTACTGTCAGCTCAATTTCCTTCTCACAGCCAAAAATGGCTTCCTCAAAGGTAATACGCAGACTGGTGCGCAGATTCGCCCCCTTCATGGGACCGGTGCTTCTGCCGCTGCTTCTACGCCCGCCGCCAAAGAAATCGCCGAATATATCGCCAAATATATCGCTGAAGTCCATGCCGCTGAAGTCGAAACCGCCGGCTCCGCCTCCCGCTCCGTCAAAGGCTGCATGGCCGAACTGGTCATACTGACGCCTTTTTTCCGGATCACTTAAAACAGCATATGCCTCCGATGCCTCTTTAAACTTTGCCTCAGCCTCTTTATCCCCGGGATTCATATCCGGATGATATTTTTTTGCCAAAACACGATATGCTTTTTTCAGCGCTGCATCATCTGCATTTTTTTCTACGCCCAACACTTCATAGTAATCACGTTTTTGTTCTGCCATAACATCCTCACCGCCATAACAAAGCAATTTCCGGGGCGGCAAAGCCGCCCTGGAATCACCCGTCCGTTTATTTTTTACTTCTTATCTCTTACCGTTACTTTTATACCTCGCGAAAATCGCCGTCAATTACATCATCCTCCGGTGCACTGCTGCCGGTATTAGCGGAAGCGCTTCCCATGTCGGGACCTGCCGCGCCCTGTGCGCCCTGCATGGATTCATACATTTTTGCAAATACACTCTGCGCGCTGTTCATCAGCTTTTCTCTCGCTGCCTTCAGCTCATCCACCTCGCTGTCGGAAAGTTCCCTGTCCTTGGTCTTCTCAAGCAGCTCTTTCACCGCGTCAATTTCAGTCTGCACCTTTGCCTTCTCATCAGCGCTTACCTTATCGCCCACGTCATTGAGTGCCTTCTCAGTCTGGAATACAATCGCATCCGCATCGTTTCTTGCATCGATTGCTTCCTTGCGCTTTCTGTCCTCCGCCTCAAATTCAGCAGCTTCCTTCACTGCCTTTTCAATATCGGAATCGGACATATTGGAGCCTGCCGTGATGGTAATGTGCTGCTCCTTGCCGGTTCCCAAATCCTTTGCGGAAACATTTACTATACCGTTGGCATCAATGTCAAATGTAACCTCAATCTGCGGGATTCCTCTGGGTGCGGGCGGAATACCATCGAGTCTGAACTGCCCTAAGGACTTGTTATCCCTTGCAAACTGCCTCTCACCCTGCAGAACATTGATTTCTACTGAGGTCTGATTGTCAGCCGCCGTGGAGAACACCTGACTCTTCTTGGTCGGAATCGTGGTGTTTCTCTCAATCAGTCTGGTCGCAACACCGCCCATGGTCTCGATGGACAGAGACAGAGGTGTAACATCCAGAAGCAGAATATCACCGGCGCCCGCATCACCAGCCAGCTTACCGCCCTGTACGGAAGCGCCCAGCGCCACACACTCATCAGGATTCAAGCTTCTGTTAGGCTCCTGTCCGGTGAGCTGCCTTACCTTCTCCTGTACTGCAGGAATACGGGTGGAGCCGCCTACCAGAAGCACCTTGCTGATTTCGGAAGCCGTAAGCCCTGCATCCTTTAATGCATTCTGTACGGGAATTGCCGTCTTCTCCACCAAATCATGTGTCAGCTCGTCAAATTTAGCCCTTGTCAGGTTCATGTCAAAATGCTTGGGACCTTCTGCGGTTGCCGTGATGAAAGGCAGATTGATGTTGGTGGTAGTTGCGGAGGAAAGCTCCTTCTTTGCTTTTTCCGCAGCTTCTTTCAGTCTCTGCATTGCCATCTTATCGCCGGATAAGTCAACGCCCTCCTGCTTTTTGAACTCTGCAAGCATCCAGTCGATAACCTTGTTGTCAAAATCGTCGCCGCCCAGATGGGTGTCGCCGTTGGTTGCCTTTACTTCAATTACACCGTCACCGATTTCAATGATGGAGACATCAAAGGTACCGCCGCCAAGGTCGTATACCATAATCTTCTGCTCTTTTTCATTTTCCAGACCATACGCCAGCGCTGCCGCCGTAGGCTCGTTGATAATACGCTTTACCTCCAGACCGGCAATTTTGCCTGCGTCCTTGGTTGCCTGACGCTGCGCATCGTTGAAGTACGCCGGAACAGTGATAACCGCTTCCGTTACCTTTTCCCCGAGATAATTCTCTGCATCCGCTTTCAGCTTCTGCAGTATCATGGCTGAAATCTGCTGGGGAGAATACTTCTTGTCGTCGATGGTACGTCCGTTTGCGGTTCCCATATCCCTCTTGATGGATGCAATGGTCTTCTCCGCATTGGTTACCGCCTGACGCTTTGCAGGCTCGCCCACAAGCCTCTCGCCGGTTTTTGTGAATGCTACGACGGACGGTGTCGTCCTTGCGCCCTCCGTATTTGCAATAACAGTCGGCTTACCACCTTCCATTACGGCAACACAACTGTTTGTTGTTCCTAAGTCAATACCAATAATTTTGCTCATTTCAAAGCCCTCCTGTATTTTTTAACCTTTCAAAATCTGTTGCTTATTCTGTTACGGCTACCATGCTGTGCCTTACCACCGTGTCGTGGTAAGTATATCCCTTTTGCAGCTCCTGGGCGATAACTCCCGACTCGTATTCTTCACTTTCCACCTGCATAACCGCATTGTGGAAATCAGGATTAAACTCTTTGCCCAGCGCTTCAATGGGCTTCACTCCCAGCTTATCCAGTTCTCCTACGAGCTGCTTGTATATCATATTCATTCCCTCGGCAAAGGCACCGCCCTTTTCTTCCTCGGGAATGCTTCCCAGTCCTCTTTCAAAATTATCCACCACCGGAAGTATTTTTTCGATAACGCTTTTGGCGCCTACTTCATACATGGCTGTCTTTTCCTTGTCGGTCCTTTTGCGGAAATTTTCAAATTCCGCCATCTGGCGCTTCACCCTGTCTTCCAGTTCCTCTATCTTTTGCCTGAAGGCTTCTTCTTTTTTGTCTTTCTTTTTGCCCTTTCCAAAAAAGCCTTTCTCCTCTGCGGCTTCCTCTCCGGCAGCTTCCTCTCCCGCCTCTGCCTCTTTATCCGCTGTTTTTGCCTCTTCCTGCGCTGTCTCCTGTCCGTTCTCTTCGCCGGTATCCTTCGCGCCATCCTCCGCCTGCGTACAGGCCTCTGCCGCTTTCTCTCCGGCTTGTGACGTATCCTGTTCTTCTTCCAAAATTTCTTTTTCCTGCTCTGCCATAAGCCATTTCCTTTCCCTGTGTCAAACTGTACTACTTTCTTTTATATAAATCATCCAGTTGATGCATCAGCGTCTTCAGTGTGCCGATTACCTTATCATAATCCATGCGCTTGGGACCGATAATCCCTATGGTACCCTTCATGCCCTCTCCCAATTCGTAGGTGGCGGTTACCACGCTGCAGTCCTTCATATTCTGAATCGGGCTCTCATTGCCGATATACACCTGAATCCCCGTGTTGCTTTCATCTGCCAGCGTCTCCTGCACCAATGCCGACAAGGACTGCTTCTCCTCAAAAGCGCCAATCAGTTCGCTTGCCTTTGTATTATCGGAAAGCTCAGGATATTTAAAAATATTGTTTGCCCCACTGGTGTATATTTCCAAATCGTCCGCTTCTTTTATCACTTCTGCCACCGCGTCCAGCACTTCGCCCACAATGGCTTCATGGATGCCTGCCTGCTGCTTTAAGGCGGCAATCAGTCCCAAATTAATTTCCTCAATCGGAAGCCCGTTCAAATGGGTGTTGAGAAGCATATTAAGCTTTAAAAGCGTTTCATCATCCAATCCCTCCGGCACATGAAGCACATGGTTCTTTATGACATTGCCCTCCACCATAATAACGGCAAGTATCTGTCCCATATCCACCCTTGACAACTGAATAAACTTTATTTTGTTGCGGTGAATCTGCGGTGCGGAAATCATGGTTGCATAGTTGGTATTCTGTGCCAGTACCCGAACCACCTGCTTTAAGAGCGCCTCCATCTTGTCTTCTCTTTCCAGAAGCATCCCTTTCATTTCTTCTACTTCTTTTTCCTTTTCCTCCAGCATGGTATCTACATATAACCGATATCCCTGGTCGGAAGGAATCCGCCCTGCGGAAGTGTGCGGCTGAACGATATAGCCAAGCTCCTCCAAGTCCGCCATCTCGTTCCTGATGGTGGCAGAACTCAGATGCAAGTCCGTGTATTTGGAAATCGTCCTGCTGCCTACCGGCTCTCCTGTCTCCAGATAGTTGCGGATGATAGCCTGCAGTATTTTCTTTTTACGCTCATCAAGCTGCATGACTCATCCCTCCCAACTTGACTGTGTGGCAGCTCCCTCGGGGTTATTAGCACTCGATTTAAAAGAGTGCTAACATCTTCTTACCATAAAATATCACTTACCCCCAATGATGTCAACTGCTTTTCTGTAAATTAATTCTAAAAAATATATAAATACATAAAAAGGATGTTCCGGCTATGAATTATCATTTCATAGTCAGGAACATCCTATCCTTTGACTTATGTACTTTCTGAAGTATGCTCTTTTTATTTAAATATAAAAACTGCCTGCTTCTTTTCCGTTGATGACATAATAAGCCATGCCGTCCTCCGGCTTTACATAAAGCTCAACAGACTTAAAATCTGCTACCTTCTGCTTTAAGTCATACTTCCAAACATCCTTGGCAATTTTTACCAAATCATCCGTTGTATAAGACTTGCCGCCAAACTGTACATTCATGCTGACCTTTAACTCCGTCTTGCTGCCGGGCTTTCTGCCTCTTTTTGCGGGAGCTGCCTTAGCCGTCTTTGTTGTTTTGGTTGTCTTTGCCGCTTTTGCAGGAGCAGCCTTCTCTTCGGTTGCCTTTTTTGTCTCTTCCTTTGCTGTCTCTTTTGTTACTTCTTCTTTTACAGGTGTTGTCTTTACTTCTGTAGCTGCTTCTGTTGCAGCCGTTTTTTTAGTAGGCATATTCATCCTCCTTTGCCCAAATTACATCTACTTTTTCATTCCCTTTAGAGTGTATAAGGTTTACCCTTACAGAGAGTGTAATACATATTTTCTATCTTGTCAAATAAAATACAGATTAATGTGTGTAAGTATGTTGCAGTCGCTTACAGACAGAAATACGCAATGACTACAATGCCCAGCACAATACGGTACCAGCCGAATATTTTGAAGTCGTGTTTTTTAATATAGGAAAGTAAAAATTTAATTACAATGATAGAGACAATAAATGCGGTCAACATGGCGGCTATAAGGGCGGTTAATTCTATGGTAGTGAAGTGGAAGCCAAACTTTACAATTTTTAAAAGGCTTGCACCGAACATAACCGGAATGGCAAGGAAAAAGGTAAATTCTGCGGCGACAGAGCGGGAAACACCGATAAGCAGCGCGCCCACGATGGTGGCGCCGGAACGGGAAGTACCCGGAAAGACTGCCGCAATTAGCTGGAATACGCCTATCATCAGCGCGGTCTGATAAGAGATTTCCGCAAGGGTTCTGACTTTGGGACTGCGCCCCTTATTCCAGTTTTCCACCGCAATAAAGGCAACGCCAAACACAATCAGCGCGCCCGCCACCACATACCAGTGATAAAACAGGGCGTCTAACACGTCGTCAAACAAGACGCCGATAACCGCCGCCGGTATACATGCCACCAGAATTTTAAACCAAAGCTGCATAACATCCATTTTCACATAGGCAAGCGCTCCCTGTTTTTTGAAGCCGCCGCCCTTTTTGCAAAAAGGCCATATCTGTTGAAAGAAAAGCGCCACCACAGCCAGAATTGCGCCGAGCTGAATTACCACTTCAAACATGCCAAAGAAGCCTTCCGAGACATTGTCAAACTTAACAAATTCCTCCAGCAGAATCAAGTGCCCCGTACTGCTGATGGGAAGCCATTCCGTGATGCCCTCCACTATGCCAAACAAAATTGCCTTTAAGATATCCAGCATGATAATCCTCATTTCTGCGTGCATTTTCACGCAAAGCTATTTTTTAATTTATTCCGCATTCCTTCCAACGCTTTTCGCACTGCCGCCGCATTAAGAATCCAGATAATTCTGCAGCAGTTCAAAGCATTCCTCTGCATCCGCATAGCCTTCTCTGTAAAGCGCCTTTAATTTGTCCGCGTCTTTTTCAATCCGCCCTACCTCGCTCTTTTTCTTGGGGCGGATTACAAAAGCCTGCCCGTTTTCCTGCTGCTTTTCCAGATACGCCAGCGTATGATTGTAGGCGTTATGTCTGTCCGCCATCCGCTCATATACCTTGGGGTATTTGAGATAGCGCAGCTTTATCAATTCCAAATGGCTGGAGGGCTTACGCACATATCCCTCTTCCTTTGTGAGAATCACTACGTTTTTGCGGTTGCCGTCCAATATGGATTTTCTGATGGGTATGGCATCCGCAATACCGCCGTCCAGATACAGCCCCTCCCCGATTCTGACATTGCGGGAGACAAGGGGCAGCGACGCCGAAGCGCGCACGGCGATAATATCCTCTTTCATATCCCGTATTCTGAAGTATTCCGCCTCGCCGGTCACAATATTGGTAACTACCGCGCAGGCTCTTCCCTCATACCTGTCAAACGCCTGATAATCATACGGGTTTAAGTAATCCGGTATCAGATGATACGCCATATTGACATTAAACAAATCCCCCGTCGTCAAAAGACTTTGCACACTGCAGTACTTTCTGCTGTCCAGATAATCGATGCTGATGTCTAGTGCCCTTCCTCTTTGGTTTGACAAAAAGCTGCACATATGGCACGCTCCTGCCGAGACGCCGTATACGCTGGAAAAGGACAACCCCTTATCCAAAAAGAAATCCAATACGCCTGCCGTATAGACTCCTTTCATACCGCCGCCTTCCAAAACCAGTCCTGCCTGATACATGTTCATTCCTTCTTTCTGTTCTGCTGCTTTCTCTATGCGCCGTATTCCGCCTTTACAAACCGTCTGAGCGCCTCCAGGGAACGCTCCACCTTTTCCGTATCGATGCAGTATGCCATGCGGAAGTATCCCGGACAGCCAAAGGTATCCCCCGGCACCAGCACAAGGTCGTATTGCAGTGCCTTCTCGCAAAAAATCTTTGCATCCTCCTCCAATGCTTTCGGGAAAATGTAAAAAGTACCGCCGGGCTTTACGCAGGTAAAGCCCAATGACTGCAGCTCTTTATATAATATGTTCATATTGGTTTCGTATACGGAAAGCTCCGCAGTTTTATCAAGCACTTCCGCTACTGCAAGCTGTATGATGGAAGGCGGGCAGTTGTGCCCGATTCCCCTTGAAATCTGCCCGCACATCTGCACCATATCCGCAGCGTCCCTGCATGCCGGATTGACTGCCACATATCCGATTCTCTCGCCCGGCAGGCTAAGAGACTTGGAAAAGCTGTAGCACATGATGGTATTGTCATAATATGCGGAAACACATGGTGCATCCACACCTTCAAATACAATTTCACGGTAAGGTTCGTCAGAAATCAAGTAAATATCATGCCCGTATTCCTCTGATTTGTCACGAAGCACCTGCGCCAGCCTCTTTATGGTTTCCGTAGAATACACAATGCCCGACGGATTGTTCGGTGTGTTTATTAACACCGCCATCGTTTTGGGGGAGAGCATCTCCTCAAAGGCTGCAAAGTTAATCTGAAACTGCTCCGTATCGGCAGGTACTACCTTTAACCGTGCACCTGTCAAATCCACATAAGGGTGATATTCCGGAAAAAATGGCGCAAATGTCAGAATTTCATCTCCCGGCTCCGTCACCAGTCTGAATGCATGGGCAAGTGCACCCGCCGCGCCCACCGCCATGAAAATATGCTCCGCGCGATAGGGAATCCCAAAGCGCTTCTCGAGAGATGCCGCCACCTTTTCCCGCACGGACCAGATACCCAGACTGGGACTGTATCCGTGAAGCGCTATGGAGCTCTCTTCCTGCAGCATATGTGTCATGGCATCCGTAAATTCCTGCGGTACGGGTACAGAAGGATTGCCAAGACTGTAATCAAACACATTCTCATACCCGATTTCCTTCCCTCTCGCCGTGGCAAATTCCGACAACTGCCTTATCACCGACTTGCCGGAAAGCATATCTTTATATTTTTGAACCAGCATATTTTCTCCTCCGTTTCTCTTCTAAAAATCCTATCAAGCATGGGGCGGAAAGTCAATAGTACATTTCCTTAATTTAAGCCACATTGATTTCCTTGTTTTCCTCTGTATGCGCATGCTATAACCTATGATAACGGTAAGACAAAAAACATATCAGGAAAGGATTTGCTTATGAGAATTGCATTGAACCTTGTCAGTGTTTTGTTTGGAGCTCTCTCTTTGGTTGCGGCTGCCGCCGCCCTGAAGCAGAGCAGGAAAGGGCTCTCCCACGTGGTCATGGCTGCCGGAAGCCTTCTTATACTTGCCGCCGTCGTCTTAAATATTTTGAGGCTTTCCGCAGACTGGACTTTAGCCCTTGCCGGCTGCGCCCTTATCTGCTTTGCCGCAATTTATAATGGTATCAAAAGCGGCAGCTTTCATTTGCTGCACCACTGCATCCGCATCGCGCTGTCCGCTGCTCTTGTCGCCGGATTTATATTATATTAAGCTTTGTTGAAAAGTGTTTGATAACGGTGAAAGAAGGATTTCTCCATGAAAAACATACTTGTTACCGGCGGCACGGTTTTTTTGAGCCGGTATGTAGCAGAATATTATACCCATAAAGGTTATCGGGTTTATGTGCTGAACCGGAATACCCGTCCCCAGCCCAAAGGCGTTACCCTGATAGAAGCAGACCGGCGCAAATGCCTTCTGGGGAGACTATGGTACACGGTTCCATGAATTCTGTCTATCGGGAGGCTTTTGTTTTTGACTGCGCTTTACATAACAGAAAATTCTACCTGCCGGAAAACGGCAGCATGAAGCTTCCGTTTTTCCATGCAGACGATTTGTGCCGATTTATGGATATCATTCTGGAAAACAGACCTAAACAGCATATTTTTAATGTCGGCAATCACGAAGCTGTTTCCGTCCTTGACTGGGTGACTTTATGTTATCGTCTGCTCAAAAAACGTGCCGAATTTGTTCATGTACCTGCAGATATTGAGCAGCGAAATTACTTTTGCTTTTACAACTACGCCTATTATCTCGACGTACAGGAACAGGAAAAATGGATGCCTGAAACAAAACCGTATATGGATTATATAGACCGACATCTGCAGTCCTTATGACTCCAGCATAACCTCCTTTAAGGAGACCTTTTTCAGTTTTTCGGCATAGCGCCACATTACCAGCTCGTAAAGCAGTACAAAGGAAACAAATGCAATGCCCAGAGCCTTAAAATCAAAATGATATTCAGGCACGATATCAACATCCGCAAATACTGCTGTTACCATAATTTTTAAGAGCATATACTGGTACACCGTCCCCACTGCAAAACCAATATATGCCGCAGGTCTGTAACCGCCCAGAATACTGCTGCTGCATGCCTTTGCCGGATAGCCGAATACCCGCAGCATGGCGATGGTTTTTGTGTTGCCGTTTATGACCGCCGTAATCGCCAGAAACAAAGACACACATGCCAGAATGACCCCGATAATCATCATCATGGCGCCCATAAATGCACTGGCAAGCTCCTCCATACTGGCGGACATCTGCATCATGGCAGAATAGCAGAACGCCGCAAATCCGATAAAAAACACAAGCACCGGGCTTGCCCCAAGCGTGCTCTTTTGCAATTCTTTCAAGAAAGGCTGCTCTTTTTCCCTGCCTTCTTTCCTTCCTTTCTCTCCCCGCTCTTTCCTGCCGCGCACCTTCCACGTGGTCTTTTCCTTTAACAAATCCAGCACCGGCATTTTCAGTTTTTTTAGGCTGTAAAGGACAGAAAGCAGCGCAAAAAACATTGCCGGAAGCACAACCAGGGACAACGCCAGAAGCGGGTGAAACTGTGCGGAAAAGTCCGGCAGTATTTTTTCCTGATTCTGTATCCGGTAAAAATCCGGCATCAATATCAGCGCAATGCCATATCCTGCAGCCGTCCCCGCAAAAACGCTCAGACCAAATACCCAGAAGCCGCCCGCAATTTTGAAATTGGAGTATCCCAGCGCTTTTAAAATGCCAAGCTCCTTTTTGTGCGTATGGATATAATTCCTGATGTAAAAAAACAGAAGAACCACAGTGGTAGCCAGTAGGCACCCGCCGCTAACGGCACATACCACCTTACCCGTCATAACCTGCGCATTGTACATGGCAAGAGCCATTCCATCCATTGTTTCCTGATTCAGTCCGGCAAGGTCCTTGTTGTAATTCAGGAACAACGCACAGACCGTAACGGCACAACAACACATAATAAAAATGCCAAACAGTTTAAAACCGTCTTTCAGACCGATTACCATAATCATACCTCCCCTGCCTGCAAAGCTATGCTGCAGACAGCCCTTTTTCTTTTACCAATAGGATTAGCGCTTTTGACGCCCGAATTCTATATTTACCAGCCGATTTCGTAGGCTGTCTTTTGCTCTTTGTTGGTATAGGTTTCTATGATTTTGCCGCTGTTCATCCTAATAACGGTATCTGCCATTTCTGCAATATTGAGATTATGGGTGACACAGACGATGGTAAAATGATACTCCTTCTGCAGGCTGCTTATGTAGTCTAACACCATGCGCCCTGTTGCCTCATCCAGCGCTCCCGTCGGCTCATCCAAAAACAGAACCTTCGGATTTTTTGCAAGCGCCCTTGCCACCGAAACCCTCTGCTGTTCCCCGCCGCTTAATTCGTGCGGATACTTGTGCATTTTTTCTCCAAGTCCGACTGCCTCCAGTACCTTTTTATAATCCCTGCTGCCGGCAAGCTCCGCCCCCAGCTTCACGTTTTTTTCCACATTCAGATGCGGCAGCAGATAATACTGCTGAAAAATAAAACCGACCGTCTCCTTCCGAAACTTTGTCAGCTCTGCATCGGACAGCCCTGCAATATTTCTGCCGTCATACAAAACCTCTCCCCCGTCCGGCTTCTCCAGACCCGACATGACATTGAGCAGCGTTGACTTTCCGGAGCCGGATGCCCCTAAAATCACAACAAAGTCTCCGTCCTCCACCGTAAGGGAAATCCCCTTTAATACCTCTGTTTTATTGTCCCCGTTTCCAAAAGATTTGGTAATATTCTTTACCTGAACCATTATTTTCCTCCATTCCGCCCGCCAAAGCAGACATTATACTTCCCCATTCTTTATCCGAAAGAGTAATCCTTTAAAAACCTCTGTCAGCATTTCGCCAATATCCTGCGGCGTAAAGCTGCAGACTTTTGTCGCGCAGAGTGTTGCAATGCCGTGGGAATATATCCAGAGATGCCGGTAAAGTCTGTCTGCCGTGTCCCTGTCAAGTGCGTAAGGCTCCTGCACGGACCTTAAAATGGCATCGTAATTCTGGTCAATCAAAGCCAGTATATGCCCCACATCATGCGCACCGCCCTGCTCGCTCATAAACAAAAGCTGAAACAACTTAGGCTCCCGCATGGCAAACTGTATATAAGCCATGCCGACGCCGCGGAATGCAAGCGTCTGTGCAAGCCCCTCTTTCACATACTGCCCGTAAAGCGCCCGTGCCATCTTCTCCACACCCGCAAGCACTTCCTCCATGCTTTCAAACACAGTAAAAATCGGTCTTGCCGAGCTTCCAAGCCTTGCCCCCAGCTCTCTTGCCGTGACAGCCTCCACCCCGCCCTCCCGCACAAGCTGCAGCGCCGCGGAAATAATCTCTTCTCTTGAAAATTTTGCCTTTGGCGGCATGTTTTTCTCCACCTTTCTTACATTGAATCAGATAATTACAAAACCCCCTTTTAAATAGGGTGTTGGAGTTGTCATGTACTTCATTTCATTCTAATAAAGACATATTTGTTTTTTTGTTGGTTGAAAAGGTAGTTTGGTTATCTCCAATAATTCATTATAAATAATTTGTGGAATCCCATGCCCAAATTGTATTAAGCTGCTCTCGTGATGTCCTCGCATTGCATATTCGGAAGGCTGCATCTTAGGATTGCAAGTAAAAAAACATATAACCTCTGAATGACAAGTTTGAATTGAATTTGTTATTATTTCGTAATTTTCCATTAATGCTATTTTCGTGTATTTCTGTCCTATTGGTATATCACATTCCGCATAGGAGTGATGAAAATATAAACTATTCACTGCATATTTATTTTTTTGAAATATTTCACAGGCAATAGGAAAAGTCTCGCCATATTGCATAATGTTTTTTTCCATATCTGGTATTAGTTTATTTTTGACAATTTCTGAACTGAACCATCCCCATAAAATCAGCCGGTTTTGTTCTGCCATCTTCTTGTCCTCGTTTCATTCTGAATAAGGTTATCAATCGCAAATTTTATTTTTAAAAATTTTATTTTAAAACAATTGTTTTGCAACATTTGTTTTATTATACTCTGTAAAAGCGTCGTTGTCAAATGATTTCTGCATCGACTTTTTATCTAAAATTTAGTAACATAACACCTGTAAAATACATTTGGCACAGCGATACAGGCGGATGTCAAACAGTTTTGACAGACAATCCTGCCTCCCTATGATATATTTGCCGCAGGCAGGGATACCTCAGGATTAGTCAATTGCAAAACTCCTATTTGGCGGTCCCGAATTGTGCAGCTTGTATGTTCTATAAGCTGCACAATGACACTTGCATATTCACTGCGTTTCGCAACCGCCTATCACAAGATTAAGTAATTGCTAAACTCCTATTTGCCAGTCCCGAATTGTGCACCTTGTATATTCCATAAGCAGACTCTTAAAAAACGTCAGTGCTTAGCGAGGTTTTTTCGAGCTTAGCACTGCTACGTTTTTTACGAAGCGAAAGCGGGTCTGTGCCCCCATATACAAGGTACACAATGACACTCGCATAGTCACTGCGTTTCGCAATTATCTATACCACAGGATAGAAGAAAGGAGGCGCTAATTTGGAAGTAGGCACCCAAATCAAAAAATACCGAATTGGAATGAACCTTTCGCAAGAGGAGCTGGCTGATAAAGTTTATGTGTCGAGACAGACTGTTTCCAATTGGGAGACCGGAAAAAATTATCCCGATATTCACAGCTTGCTGCTTCTTGGCGCATTATTCAACGTATCCCTTGACCAGTTAGTGAAAGGAGATGTTATAGCCATGAAAGAAAGAATCAAAGAAACAGAAATTAAAAAGTTCAACCGTTACGCCACCGTTTTCGGCATTTTATTAATTGCCACAGCGGCATCGGCAGTACCCCTTGCATTATGGTTAAAGATTTACGCCATAATTCCATGGGGTATCCTATTTGGAATTACATTGTTTTTTTGTGTAAAGGTAGAAAAAGTAAAAAAGAATAACGATATCCGCACCTACAAAGAAATTGTGGCATTTTCAGAAGGCAGACGGTTAGACGAACTTACGCAACAGCAGGAAATCGGAAAGCGTCCCTACCAAAGCTTCCTGCTTGCCGTTGCAAGCGGACTGATAACCTTTATTATCTGTATGGCGCTTTTCCGGCTGCTGACCGGATGATAACAAACAGCCCTTGAAAGGTCAGACCTTCACGATAACCTTTCAAGGGCTGTCAAATTCTTTTCTTACTCCTCCTCTGCCCACAGCAGCGCGCACTTCACCGCCTTTTTCCATCCTCTCAAAAGTGCTTTTCTTTTTTCATTTACCATATGCGGCGTAAAGCTCTTTCCAAGCTGCCAGTTTTCACGGATTTCTTCCTTATCTTTAAAATATCCCGTGGCGAGCCCCGCCAGATACGCCGCACCCAGCGCAGTAGTCTCAATGCACTCCGGACGACGTACTTCCGTATTCAGAATATCCGCTTCAAACTGCATCAAAAAATCGTTGGCACTGGCGCCGCCGTCTACCTTCAGACTCTTTAAATCAATTCCCGAATCCTTTTCCATTGCCTCCAGCACATCCACCGTCTGATAAGCAACGGACTCTAACGTCGCCCTGATAAAATGCTCCTTGCTGCAGCCACGCGTCAGCCCCACGATGGTTCCTCTCGCATACGGATTCCAATACGGCGCCCCCAGACCAGCAAAAGCAGGCACCACATAGACGCCTCCCGTTTCCTCCACCGCTGTTGCGTACTCCTCGGACTGGGGCGCGCTTTTTATCATCCGCAGCCCGTCTCTGAGCCACTGGATTGCGGCGCCCGCCACAAAAACGCTTCCCTCCAGCGCATATTCCACATGTTCTCCCGTGCCGGCAGCAATGGTCGTAAGCAGTCCGCTTTTTGACGTAATTGCCTTTTCACCCGTATTCATCAGCAAAAAGCAGCCCGTTCCATATGTATTTTTCACCTCGCCGGGCTCAAAGCAGCACTGCCCGAAGAGCGCCGCCTGCTGGTCTCCTGCGGCACCTGCAATGGGAATTTCCCCGCCCAGCACCGACGTGTCTGTATGCCCATAGATATAACTGGAAGGCTTCACATCCGGAAGCATATTTGCTGGTATTTTAAAATATTCCAGTATCTCTTTATCCCAGCACAGATTATGAATGTCAAACAGCATGGTGCGGGAAGCATTGGTGTAATCGGTCACATGCACCGCACCTTTTGTCAGATTCCAAATCAGCCACGTATCCACCGTTCCAAAAAGCAGTCTGCCTTCCTCTGCCTTCTCTCTGGCGCCCTCCACATTTTCCAGAATCCATGCAATTTTGGAAGCACTGAAGTAAGCGTCCGGCACCAGCCCCGTCTTTGCTTTTACGCTTTCTCCCAGACCTGCCGCCGTCATCTCATCTATCATATCAGCAGTCCGCCTGCACTGCCAGACAATCGCATTGTATACAGGCGCTCCCGTCTCCTTGTCCCATACAATCGTGGTTTCACGCTGGTTGGTAATGCCAATACCGCTGATATCCTCCGGCTTTGCCCCCACCATCGCCATCGCTTCAATGGCAACTGCAAGCTGCGAGGACCATATCTCCATAGGATTATGCTCCACCCACCCCGGATACGGATAAATCTGCTCAAACTCTTTCTGTGCCATGGAACAGATTTTTCCCTTTTTGTCAAACAAAATGCAGCGGGAGCTTGTCGTTCCCTGGTCCAATGCCAACACATATTTTTTCATTATAATCCTCCTTGCCGAAGCGTTTCTTCTTCTGTAAGCCTTACAAGCGAACCGCCGCCGATTCGCACTACTTTTTCATCCACACTTATCCATGCATCCGCTGCGGAAGGATTATATACAAAATTCCCCGCCGCACCAAACTGCAATTCTCTGCATACCTTCATATAATCAATAATTTCAATATTAGAGGCATACCAGATATCTTCCCTGCCACCCATAAAGGAACAAAATTCCTCTATCAGCTCCCAGTTATTATCATTGTCAAATTCATAGCTGTGCCCCCATACATACATGCACTTTAAGTATTGTGACTTTTTAAAATCCGCAAACTCCCGCGCATACTCCATCAAATGATATTTATGATGGCAGGTTCCTTTCCATTCCATTGCATCAGCAGGCAGTTCAAAATCCCCGTTTTCAAAGCAGGCTGTTCTCGCATATGCAATTCCAAGACTTTTAAAAAGCTGCTTGATTTCCGCATTGTAAGAACCGTTCGGATATGCGTGTCCGCGCACAGGATAGCCGGTAATGCGTTCCAACCCCTCCCTGTCCGCCAGAATCTCTTTTGCAGTCTCCGTCATGGGACAGCGGGAAATCGTAGGATGCGTCATGGTATGCGTGGCAATTTCATGTCCTGCATACAACGCCTTGATTTTGTCCCTGTCTATCCTCTCGGGTCTTTCCATCTGTCCGTAATTTAGATTAAACGTACCCTTGATGCCATATTTGTTAAAAATAGCCACAAGCCTTTCGTCCGCCAGTTTCCCGTCGTCATAACTCATGGTAAGCACCTTTGTTTTACCATTTGGAAAACAACTGTAGATTTTCAATTTGAACCTCCCCGTTTTTCTCTTTTAAAGATAATTGTACTACAAAATTCCTCAAATGTCATTTGATTTTTCCCCGCACGATACCATCCTGCAACGTGCAGGCAGCCTCAAAAGTTTAGAAAACTTTTAGGGAATCCTTATGCTTCTGATATTGTAGAACGCTTTGATTGCGTGTATGATAAAATCATAAACAACAAAGCTTCATCACGTATAAACCTGACGGGGAAGCTGCAACTTTGCGCAGAATGCGCAGATAGGAGACTTAATTTCATATGATGAAAGATTCTTTTCGCAACAGACGTAACGGCTTTGAGACGGTTGGCGCCGACGGCAGACGCAGCACAGAGCCTCCATGGGGCAAGATTGCCGGCATTGCGGCGGTGGTTATTCTTCTGCTGATACTTGCTTTTAATTCCACCTATCAGATTGGGGAGCAGGAGCAGGCGGTGCTGATTACTTTCGGGCAGGCTTCTCCCGTGACCGAGCCGGGACTGCATTTTAAAATACCTTTTATTCAGGAGGTCAGAAAGGTCAACACCACCATTCAGGGCTTTTCCATCGGCTATGACCCTTCCACCAATATCTCTAATGAAGATGAGTCGCTGATGATTACCTCCGATTACAATTTTGTCAATGTGGATTTCTTCGTGGAATACCGCTTTTCCGACCCTGTCAAGGCTGTTTTCGCTTCCAGCGAGCCTGTCAACATCTTGAAGAACATTAGTATGAGCTGTATTCGTACCGTTATTGGCAGCTATCCCGTTGATGACGTGTTGACAACCGGTAAGAATGAAATACAGGCTGCCATCAAGGAAATGATTCTACTGCGGTTAGAAGAACAGGACTTGGGAATCCAGCTTGTCAATATCACCATTCAGGATTCAGAGCCGCCCACCACAGAGGTAATGGAAGCGTTCAAGGCAGTTGAAACGGCAAAGCAGGGCAAAGAAACTGCACTGAACAATGCCAACAAATACCGCAATGAACAGATTCCTTCCGCAGAGGCAAGAGCTGACGCCATTATACAGAGCGCTGAAGCGGAAAAAACTGCCCGTATCAATGAAGCAGCCGCACAGGTGGCACGTTTTAACGCCATGTATGAGGAATATATTAAAAATCCCGAAGTTACAAGACAGCGTATGTTCTTTGAGGCAATGGAAGAAATTCTGCCTGACTTAAAGGTCATTATTGAAAGCCCGAACGGCAGCACGCAGACCTTTTACCCGCTGGAATCCTTTGTAGATTTTAACGGACAAAGCAATACGCCTGCGGCAGGCGAAAATTAAAACCCCTGTATGGCATGCATATTCCGCCATCATATACGTTTCACCCTGAGACATAATCGTTTTACTTTTACAGAAAGGAATTATATGAAAACATTTAAAAAAGTAGCATTAATTGCCGTTATCTTCCTTTTACTCATTATCGGTTCTTCCTGCCTGGTTATCACGCAGGAAGATGAATACAGCCTGATTCGCCAGTTTGGCAAGGTTGACCATGTTGTGACAGAGGCAGGCGTAAGCTTTAAGCTTCCTTTCGTGCAGACAGTGGATAAGCTGCCCAAACAGACGCTTTTGTACGACCTTGCTTCCTCTGACGTTATCACCAGTGACAAAAAGACCATGATAACCGACAGCTATATCCTGTGGCACATTACCGACCCCTTAAAGTTTGCACAGACGCTGAATTCTTCCATATCCAACGCCGAAAGCCGGCTGGATACCATCGTATACAACTCTACCAAAAATATCATCGGCAGTATGACGCAGGAAGACGTTATCAGCGGCAGGGACGGGGAATTGTCCGCCGCGGTTCTGGCAAACATCGGCAACGCCCTCGACCAATACGGCATAGAGCTTTTATCATTTGAAACCAAGCATTTGGACCTGCCCGGCGACAACAAGGCTGCCGTCTATGAGCGTATGATTTCCGAGCGCGATAATATCGCCGCCACCTACACGGCGGAAGGCAATTCGGAGGCGCAGATAATACGCAATAATACGGACAGGGAAGTTACCATTATGATTTCCGAGGCAGAAAAACAGGCGGAAATTCTGATTGCAGAAGGCGAGGCAGAATACATGCGGATTCTCTCCGAGGCATACGCAGACCCTTCCCGCACGGAGTTTTACTCCTTCGTGCGCAGCCTAGACGCCATCAAGGTTTCCATGACGGGAGATAACAAGACTTTGATTTTGTCCTCTGATTCTCCGATTGCACGGATTTTCTACTAAATTTAAATAAAGGGACAATATTAAGCCCCGCCGGCAGGTCTGCAATACAGATGCAGGACTGCGGCGGGGCTTTTATTGTACTCATCCTTACAGAATACAGCGTTTTTTCCACACCTCTATCTGCCGTGTGATATAGGCATTCCACTTCGTAGAATCAGGAACATCCTCGAGAGAAACGCACGCTTCATACAGCGCCATCATATCATCCTTGGTCACTTTCTTACCGTGCTCCCTGCCCTCCCGAATGCCTTTTAAAAGACTGACAAGCTGGGAAATGGTGAACGGAACGATTTTCTGCTTTTTTCCCTGATACTCATATTTCACAGCCATCCAAAAAGTATTTAATGTATCCGCATGAAGAGAAGGCGCCACAAAAATACAGTAATCCGGCGTCTCCGGATGTGCATCTTCAAAATCCCGCAGATGCCGCATCACCGGCTGTCCCTCATTGAACCACTGGTCGCGTCCCGTCAGCATAGTTACTTCACATACAAGCCCAAAGCCTTCATAAAAGCACTCAATATCAGGAACACCCGCCGGCGCGGTAAAAACAGGCTCGTTGTCGTCGCCCATCGGCGCATTTGGCTTTATCAGCAGGGCATCATCCATAATATGCAGCGCAATGCCCACCCACTTTTCCAACGCTATGGAGGGTTTCATATGCAGGCTTCGAATATTGGTAAGGGCATGTACCGCTTCGTCTATCCGTGCCGCCTGTCGGTAATCCTCCTTCAGCTTCAGTCCTTGCAGTTTTGTGCGCTCCGTCCTTAAATATGCAATCTGCGTTTTCAGCTTTTCCGCGCTCTCTTCCAACTGATAAACAGATGCGGCTTTCCCGAGCATATTTTCCAGCAGATGAATTTCACCAATAATATCCCCCGCGATTTCCGACAGCTTTTCCAATGTCTCAAAAGGCAGCGTATACGCCTTATAGTCAGATATGTACTGCTTATACGCCTCTGCGGAAAACGCTTTCGCCGAGCCGTCATCGCTCTCTAAGAGCGCATCGATTTCCACCCTCCTGCGGGGCTCCAAATCCACATAATAGCCGCCGCCCCTGATATAAATATATTTCGTCAGGCGCAGGTAGCGGATAATATTGTCCGCATATTCCCTCGTATTTTTTGCAGGCTCCGCAAAACCGGAAAGATAATCTTCCACAAAATCCGTCCGGAATGCCTCCCGCTCCTCTTCCGTCGTAAGCTTACGCATGGCGTCCCTGTACCACAAAAGCTTTTGTGCCTTTGCATCCACTTCTCTGTAATCTTTTATGGACAATACAAAAATACCGAATTCATCCTTAGAGACGCCTTTTGCCTTTTCCCCCCGCGCGGTGCATAATGTATTTACCGCTTGAATCAGGCGCAGGGTGTTGATAAAAGGCTTGGTATTATAGTCCTTGCAGTCGCGGCTTAGCGGATTGGGATACTGGAACTTGAGCAGATTGGAAAACACTACCTCCTCCAGCGCCACCTCACCCACCAGAAACTGCCTGCCAAGCTCCGTCATTCTGACGCGGTTCTCATGTACCCCTCTGTCATACTCCAACGAAACCAGACCCAGCTTTTCAAGCGGGTCAAGGGAAGTCCTCCCCCGCATAGGCGCATCCACATACGCCTTGCTGTCAAAAATGTCCCGCGCCTCCTCATAGGACATTTCATAGTGCAAATCCTCCAAAATTTCTATCTGCCTCTGGCTCAGCTTCTGTTTGGTCGGCTTATAATAGCGGTTCTTGATTAACAGGCTCTGGTATATCATCTGTGTCTCATTGTCCCAGATACGGTTTTCAATTTCTCTTGCCGTTTTTAAAAATGAATACGCCCGCTCCGGATTCCGCATCGTGGTCGATGCGCTCCAAAGTAAATCCATGTGCTTTCCTCCTAATAGTTTACAATCAATACCTCTTCACTGTTTTTATTGCGGTCCTTCGTGTGGTAATTGGAATTTGCATAATCATAATGAAGCCTCTTCACTTCATATCTGCCTGCGTTGGCAGACGCCCAGTCTGTCAGAATCCGGTTCTCCTTCCCCTTGCTACGCAGAACATTAGACAGGGCAAAACGAATCCCCCGCTCGTGCAGCCCGTCGATAAAGCGCAGCAAATCCCGCTCCGCATCCTCATTCCAGCCATTTTTTTCATTGTAGGTTGCACAGGTTATCAAATACGGAGGGTCCATATATACAAAGTCATCGCCCGTCAGCAAAGAAATGTCAAAATTACGGAAGTCTTCACAGGTAAAGGAACAGCGGACAGATTTCAGCCTGTCTACAAAATCCGACAGTTTCTCCTGCATTTTTGCATTAAAATCCCTTTTTCCCACGGGCAGGTTGAATTTACCGCTGCTGTTAAACCGAATTTGATTATTAAAAGAATAAATAATAAGTGTGTAGAGACGCAGGTAATGAAAAACATCCCTGCCCTGTTCTGCATTAAAATCATCCCGCAGCCTTAAAAAAGGCTCCTTGTTGTATCTGCTCAGACCGTCCGAACCATTGCAGCCGTAGAACTCATATCCGTTGACAGTACTGTCAGAAAGCCCGTACTCCGTAATAGTACGATGAATGGTCTCAAAAATAGTTTCTTTATCCAGCTCCCCAAAAGCATGAAACAGGCAAAAAAGATGCTCGTCCAAATCGTTTAATACAAGCTTCCTGCAATCTACATTCACTCCCACATTTCCCCCGCCGCAGAATAAATCGACAAAGGTATGTATCCCTTTCGGGAAATAGGGCATAATCTGCGGAAGCAGCCTGTATTTTCCGCCTGTGTAGTTTAAGGGCGACTGTATCCACTTTCCGTCATTTACCATGGCAAATACACAAAAATAACCTTTCTTCATTTTCGGGCAGATTGGTTTTTCCCGTAGAGAACGCTTTGTAGCTCTCAGAAAAGACCTTAACCTCACCCTTATTTCCCAAAATTTTCATAATATCTTCATCGGATATTTTTGCATTGGAGCGGTCGTTGCCCTTGTCTGCCATATTGTTGTAGGACAACAGGATATAGCGGCTGTTGATACCGCCAATCAAATCGGCAAACGCCTCCGCCGCCTTTATTGTACAATAATCGCTCTTCAGCTTCGTGCGGTCCATTTTTCTTGCCACCCCGTATACCTTGGGCTTGCTCCACCTTGCCACATTTTCCAGCACATGATACGCGTCGCAGTACTGGCGGGAATTGTAGGGCGGGTCAATATAGACCAAATCTGCCGTTATTTTTCGCACCAGCCCGTTGGCGTCGGTATTGTAGCACATATTGCCGGGATTGTTGTCGTTGGACGCCTGCGGCACATACAGCTCCAGCGGTTTGTCAAAGGAAGCGCCCTGAATATAGGCGTCGTAGTGCCCGCAGGTATTGGCAATCTTGTCCATGGCATAGAGAAGAGACGTAATCAAAATCGCTCTCTCCCTCTCGTTGATGGCTCCGGCTTTAAAGCTGCTCTCGATGTCGCCCCGTATGTATCCGATTTTGATGCAGTCAGCCCTGCCAAAAAAAGTGTCCGCAAAGTTTTTGGACATGTAATTTTCTCTTTTAGGCGCTGCTGCATTGTATTTTACCACATAGTCTATAATGGTCTGCGGGTTATATTTCTGCGCCCCAAACCACGCAAAATTGCAGATATAATTGCTGTACATAATGTCGTTGGTAATCAGCCGCCTGTCGGCAAACGCCGATGACACGGCGCCCGTCCCTGCAAAAATATCCGCTATCGTCTCTACCCCTTCACATTCGCCGGCAACAACGCCTCTGATAAAATCAAGCAGCTTGTACTTATTGCCCAGATATCTTCTGTTATTGATGGAGGAGCTTTTGTAATGAAGCTCTTTCTTGTCAGCCATAACCTATCATCCTTCGCCCGTTGCTGATTCGAGTGTACAGGTTTTTATGTACTTTAAAACGGACTTTAAGCTTTCCTGCGCCCCTTCCCCGCCACTCAACTCGAAGGGGCGTTATCCGCCAATTTCTATCATACCAAATTATCCGTGTAAATTCCATTAAATTGCCAAATTTGCCCGTGCAAAATTAATAAAATCCGCTTTCGTCCGATTACTCCATACTATGCGCCGTGATAATCGTATAGCTGTAAGCATTGATTGTAATTCTGCTATTGTCGGTTTCACAGTACCAGTTTTTGCCCTGTCGATAGATATGACAGTTTTCGTCCAAGACCTTATTTTTACAGTATGTTACCACATCATCGGTATCCAATTTGAGATTCCGCCTGATTCTGTCCGCTCCCATTTTTGTTGTATGAATCTTATCCGCATTTTCAAGCAATATCTTCTTATCTTCCATTCCGGCTTCTCCCGCTCAAATTATTTTTCTCCCTTTTCGGAAAATATCTCCATGCGCAAAGCTTATATCCTTTTCCCTCATGTTTCAGACGCTCATAAGGGTAGGAATAAAGGAGAGAAAAAGCTGTAACAAATTATAACACAAAATAACTTTTTCCGGTAATATTGATTATAACCATTCTTGCTATTTACCTGTACACAGTATTTTCTTATAATAAAATATATTATCTATGCGGAGGATACCTTTATGGCTGAAATCATTTCAAGACCTTTTAGAATTTTATGCGATTTTATGGATGTGTATCAATTTATGATTGATATCTATGAAAAGGATTGGAAAAACGGTGTTCCTGCTCCATTTTTGGAATACGCGCTATCTAGTGACTGGATGGATAAATCTCTGGTACACCGCTGGAAAATTTGGGAGGATAATGGACGTATAGCAGGTCTTGTTTTTTACGAAAATCCTATAAATGATGTGTATTTCAGCCTGCGTCCGGGCTATGAGAAATTGGCGGATGAAATGGTTGCGTATGCAGTTTCCTTTATGCCGCGTGTAGACGGTCATCTCAGATTTGTAATTTTTGACGGGCAAAATGCAATAAAAGAAGCAATAACAAAAGCTGGCTTTCAACAATCTTCGGACTTTACAGAGAAAGTCTTTGATTTTGAAGAATCACTTAAATATCCGTTGCCGGACGGCTTTCACTTTGTGGAGCCTGAAAAGCTTTCAGTGGAAAAAATAGTGGAGTGCTGTTGGAAAGGTTTTGACCACGAAAAGGATGAAGGTTCTTGGAACGGAGATGCTGAACATGGCTATTACACATTGATGGCACCGCACATGCATCCGGAGGATGCGGTCGTCATTGAAAATGACGAGGGGAAGTATGTCTGTTATGCAGGCATGTGGTGGACTCCAAAAAATCACCTTGCTTATATGGAACCACTATGCACTATTCCAGAATATCGGAAAAAAGGCCTGGCGGCAGCAGCACTTTCAGAGCATTACCGCAGGCTGAAACCCTTAGGCGCAACGCATATGACCGGCGGTGCCAATCCATTTTATGATAAGATAGGTTTCAAGCCTATGATTCATTGGACCTTTTGGGAAAAAATATGAGATTATTTTTTTCCTCCCAGGATTTTTTCATAAATCTGCCTGTCCCTGTCCTTGAATACATTAAAAATAATCCGCTCCATGGGAAGCGCCGCATTGGCGGCAAGAAATTCCGTCACCGCATGGACGGCAATCTCTGCCGCTTCCTCATTGGGAAAGTGAAATTCCCCTGTGGAAATACAGCAAAAGGCAACAGAATCTATATGGTTTTCCGCGCAGCATTCCAGTACGCTTTCATAGCATTTTTGCAAATCCTGCCGCAAGGAATCCGTCAGAGAGCCGTATACAATCGGTCCCACCGTATGAATGACCCGGTCGCAGGGAAGATTGTAAGCCTTCGTGATAGTAGCGGTTCCGACAGGTTCTTCATACGAATTCCCGTATTCTCTGCGCCTCTGCTGCATAATCTGACAGCATTCCTCCCGAAGCTGCATACCCGCGCTGCTGTGTATGGCATTATCAATACAGCCGTGACAAGGCACAAAGCAGCCCAGCATTTGTGCATTTGCCGCGTTGACAACCGCTCCTACCTTAAGCCTTGTAATGTCACCCTGCCAGACGGATAATTTCTCCGCGAACACATGGCTGCTGCCATACTGCTCCTTTATGTTGGGAATATCTGACAAAGAAACCGTCCCTTTCTGCAAAAGCTCCTCCTGCAGGTAGGCGTCCTGCGCCTCCAGCAGCTCCCTTCCCGCCATTTTCGGCATACGGATATTCATCAGGGAGCGGATTATTCTTCTCTTTTCTTCCTTTTTCATTTCATCCGCCGCCGCAAGACCCCTGTATCTGCCGGAATCTGCTTGTAAGCGGAAAAGAAAATCGTCTGCCGCCTTGCCCTTGTTCATCAAACTCTCTCCTTATTTCTATAATTATAGCATAGTCCTATTCCCCAAAAAGTACAAACATTTTCGCTGTTTTTCCATAAAACGGTAATATTGCTCCTTTATCCCTTCTCTGACTTCTGAATGCCTGCTCCAATGTCCCCATTGATGCAAATTGCACGATTTGCAATCTCCTTTGGTGCAAACGCCTCTCCATCATTGATGCAGACATAAACAGCCTGTGCATTTTCCATTGTCATCTGCCAGAAGGGATATTTGATAATCCCGGGGGTATTAAAGCCAACCCCCACCTCCCAAAACAGCACTCTTTTGTTTTCATGTCCCCGCAGAAACTCCCTGTAACGCTTTGACGCACTCTGCCAGCCTTTGTCCTCGACAAAAGTATTGTCTGCGCGAAGATTCATCGTCATGGGCTCGCCGCATCTTGGACAGCGGGGGATAAGTTCTGTTGGTATTGTCATAGCCGGCTTTTTGTTTTCCGGCAAAGACAACACGCCGTCCGCACGGCAGACATAGCCCTGCGCCTCCACCATCCTGCGGATTGCAGCTTCATTGTCATACGTATCCTGATGACATGGCGTGCTGCACTGGAACAGGCCGTAATCTCCCTGTGTGTAAAACAGCCTCTCCTTGTCAAAGCCGGCTTTTTGAAAGCAGTGGTCTACATTTGTCGTCAGTACAAAATAATCTTTATCTTTTACCATATCAAACAGTCTGTCATATACCGGCTCAGGCGCGTCCATATACCGGTTGATATAAATATAGCGGCTCCAGTAAGCCCAATGCTCTTCCAAGGTTTCATACGGGTAGAATCCGCCAGCATACATATCCTTAAAATGATACTTTTCTGCAAAATCATGAAAATACTTTTCAAAGCGTTCGCCTGTATAGGCAAAGCCTGCGGAGGCGGAAAGCCCTGCACCCGCACCGATAACTACCGCTTCTGCAGAATGCAGCGCCCCTCGCAGCCTGTCTGCCCCTTCCCGTATACTGCCTGATTGCATCCGCTTTTGACCGCACATAATACGCCGCCTCCTTTTATAAAATCCTTATTTCCCTACAACAGAGATTCTTTCCTGCACATGACTGCCTGCCACAATCTCATCCACAACGGCAATGGCGTAATCCGCATAGCTGATAACGCTTTCGCCTTTGTCATTTACGGTAAATTCCTCGCCCGAAAGAATATATTCTCCCGTGCGCGCGCCTTCCGCCTGAAAATCTGCGGCGGGGCTGATATAAGTCCATTTTACGTCCTTTTTTTTGCGCAGTCCGGCAAGTGCCTTATCATGAGCTGCCGCAAGCGGCTTAAACGATTCCGGAAAATCGGCGCCGTCTGCAACGGTCAGCGTATGCTCAGGATTTACATAAAGGCTCCCTGCTCCGCCTACGATAAGCAGCCGCTTATCACTGCCAGCCAAAATACTGCACAGATGCTCTGCAGCCTGCGGAATCTGCGGTATCGTCTCCGGCGTCCATGCGCCAAATGCATCCACCACAACATCAAAGCCCGCTAAATCTTCTACCTGTAGTTCAAAAATATCCTTGCTGACTGCCTTTGCCGCTGCTGACCGGTTGTCGCCCCTTACGACGGCGGTTACATCAAATCCTCTGTCCACAGCCTCCTTTGTAATAAGCTGTCCTGCCTTTCCATTTGCGCAAACAATTGCAATTTTCATCTCCATACCTCCTGTTTGTTGTAATATTTGTTGTTACATCTTGTATGCTCACTATAGCACTCCTTTGTTGTAATGTCAATAGTTACATCAAATTTTTTTAAAAAATTTAGGATGCTGCAAAATGTCATCAGCATCCTATCATTCTGTGCCTTATCTGTACCCGTCACGACATGTTCCACTCTTTCGGCAGATACTTTTCCGTGTCCTGCTTTAAATCCTCCAGCGTAATCGAGGCAAGCTCCTTCTCCATTGCATTTTGTACCCGAAGCAGCTTATCATCCAGAATATGATGAATATTACGCCCTACGGGACATGCCGCGCTGGGATTTTCATGAAAATGAAACAGACTGCCGTTCTCCACACACTCCACCGCACGGTATATATCCAAAAATGTAATCTCCCTCAAGGGCTTTGCTACAGACGCGCCGCCGGTTCCCCGCGCCACCGTAATAAGACCGGCACTCTTTAACTGCCCCAGCAGCTTTCTTATGATAACCGGATTTACATTTGTGCTTCCGGCAAGAAAATCACTTGTCACCTTGCAGTCCTTTGCAAACACATCGATACATGCAAAAATATGGACTGCCAGCGTAAAACGACTTGAAATCTGCATAATGCCTGCCTTTCTCCTTGGGACTACTCTGCTCCCACCGTAATACGGTCTATTTCCCGCAGCTCCTCCTCCGTAAAGCCCGCACTTTTTACAATTCCTACATTGTCCAGTATCTGCGACGGGCGGGACGCGCCAATCAATACGCTCGTAACTTCCCCGTCCCGCAAAATCCACGACAAAGCCATCTGCGCCAGCGTCTCGCCCCTTTCCGCCGCCAGATTCTGTAATGCCTGAAGCTGCTTTACTCTCTCAGGCGTTATGGCACTCTCCTGCAAAAATCTGCCGTCCGTTCTGACACGACTGTCATCTGGAATGCCGCGCAGGTATTTGTCCGTGAGAAGCCCCTGCTCTAACGGGCAGAATGCAATAATACCAATGCCATTCTCAGCCGCATATGACTTCAGCCCATCCTTTTCAATACTGCGGTCCAGCATGGAATATCTGCGCTGGTTAATGATAAAGGGCGTCCTCAATTCTCTTAAAATTTCTGCCGCTTCCTTTGTCTGCTCTCTGTTATAGTTGGAAATTCCCACATAGAGCGCCTTACCGCTCCTTACAATGCCGTCCAGCGCCAGCATGGTCTCCTCCATAGGCGTTTCAGGGTCCGGTCTGTGGTGATAAAAAATATCTACATATTCCAGTCCCATCCTTTTAAGGCTCTGGTCCAGACTCGCCACCAGATATTTTTTGCTGCCAAAATCACCGTAAGGTCCCTGCCACATGTCATAGCCCGCCTTGGTGGAAATCACAAGCTCGTCCCGATACTGCCCCATGCCTTTTTTCAATATTCTTCCAAAATTTTCCTCGGCTGCTCCTGCTATGGGACCATAATTGTTCGCCAGGTCAAAATGCGTAATGCCATTGTCAAAAGCCGTATGACACATGGCTGTCATATTGTCAAAATTCCCGTTGCTGCCAAAATTGTGCCACAGCCCCAAAGAAACCGCCGGAAGCTTCAGCCCGCTCCTGCCGCAGCGGTTGTACCGCATCGTCTCATAACGGCTTTCCGCTGCCGTGTAATGTTCATAGCCTGCATAATTCATAAGAAACCTCCTGTGTTATCATGTCTGCCGCCATTATAACACAGTGCTTCCCACCATTTCAACAGACATGCTTCTTACTTTTGCATTCGCCAATACCCTGTACCGTTCCTGCCTAAAAGCCGTGCCGCAATCATGTCCCGGCGAATGGTACAAAAATCATCATGAAAATCAGCAATTATAATGTTTACTTCCTTCTCGGAATATATCCTGTCAAAGTCAAACGCTTCGGCAATCACTTCTAAGACAATGCGTTCCTTTTTGAGCTGGGCAGGAATGGATTTTAATTTTCCGTATTCAAAAAAAGCGTCTATTACCCTTTGACGGTACTCTGCATCCCGCTGCGCCTGTTTTTGTGCTTCGTCAGATTCTTGCTGCAATATTTCCAGTATGCTGGTCTGAAATATCTCTTTGTTCAAAGAATACATCATATAATACTGATTTTTATATGCAGTCACGGCGCCGGCATCTGATAGCTTTTTCAAATGAAAAGAAATGGTGGACGCAGTAAGCCCCAATCGCTCTGCCAGTCTCTCAACATACATATCCTCAACAGAAAGGGATTTTAGTATTTGCAGCCGCGACTTATCAGCCAGACATTTAAATAGATTGATTGCTTCTGCTTCCGTCATATCGTTTCCTCCCAAATTTGCATGCACATATCCTTTATTTCCCGGATAGTGTCGAGCTTAATACTTTCAATATGCATTTTTGCGGCATCTCCATTCTGCTTCGCCTTCTCATAAGAAGCCCTCCAGTTCATAGGAATTTGCTCCGCCTTTTGTAAGAAAAACTGCTTTTTAGCTAAGTCGTCCTTTCCGCAGTCTCTGTCTGCGGCAGAAAAAATCGTTTTGAAAATCTCATAGACATTCTCCCTGATTTTTTCAAAATTACTTTCATCCTTGCGTTCGTCCGCGGCAAACAGTTTACTACGCTGTTTACAGGACGCAATCCGCTCCTCAAAATACAGCTCAAATTTTCGTTGTTGCTCACTCATATCATTCCAATCCTCCTGTCTGATTTTGATTATATCATTGTGGTTTCAAAATTTCAAGTTTGATTTTATATATATAAAATCAATTTAAAATATTACAGACTGCAATATGAACAGACTACAATAACCCTTTCTTTTCCATATCTCTTTTTATGTAAAAAACATTTGACAAATCCTTTTATCCGTGTATAATTAGGTACGAACAAGGGCGTTTCTACGGTGGAAGTGGAACGTCTTTTTTATTTTATATAGAATTATTATCAAAGGCGATAATATGGAGTGTGCGGCTCCATACTGTCGCCTTCTTTTGTCCCGCAAGGCTTTCCACCATTTATGCGGGATACAACGAACTATGAGGAGGAACTATTATGACAGAAGAAATTATGAGTGCTGTAAACGGCGAAATTTTTGGCGTCTGGTTTTTAATTGGCGCCGCGCTGGTATTTTGGATGCAGGCTGGCTTTGCAATGGTAGAAACCGGCTTTACGCGCGCCAAAAATGCCGGCAACATTTTAATGAAGAACCTGATGGATTTCTGTATCGGTACGGTTGTCTTTATCCTGATTGGCTTCGGGCTGCTGCTCGGTGAGGACTTGCTTGGCTTTATCGGAAAGCCCGGCTTTGACATCTTTACCGCCTATGCGGATTTCAACTGGTCAAGCTTTGTATTTAATCTGGTGTTCTGCGCGACCACGGCAACCATCGTCTCCGGCGCGATGGCAGAGCGAACCAAATTTTTATCCTACTGCATTTATTCGGCGATTATTTCTGCGCTAATTTATCCCATCGAAGCGCACTGGATATGGGGCGGCGGCTGGCTGGCGCAGCTTGGATTCCACGACTTTGCAGGCTCCTGCGCCATCCACATGGTAGGCGGCATCTCCGCATTGATTGGCGCCAAAATACTGGGACCCCGCCTCGGCAAATTTACAAAAGACAAACAGGGCAAAATTACTAAAGTAAACGCTTTTCCCGGGCACAACCTGACCATCGGCTGCCTTGGCGTGTTTATCCTGTGGCTCGGCTGGTATGGCTTTAACGGCGCTGCATGTACCAGTGTGGAACAGCTTGGCTCCGTGTTTGTAACCACCACCATCGCACCTGCCATCGCCACCGTGGTATGTATGATTTTTACATGGCTAAAATACGGCAAGCCTGACGTTTCCATGTGTTTAAACGCTTCTCTTGCCGGACTGGTTGCCATCACGGCTCCCTGTGATGTAACGGATGTGACGGGTGCACTGATTATCGGCGCCGTTTCCGGTCTGCTGGTCGTCTTCGGTGTATGGTTTTTGGATTATAAATTACATATTGACGACCCTGTAGGTGCAGTTGCCGTTCACTGCCTCAATGGTATCTGGGGCACCATTGCAACCGGTCTGTTTGCCACCACCTCTGCTCCCGGCAACGACAGCGTAGTCGGTCTGTTCTATGGCGGCGGCTTCAAGCAGCTTGGACTGCAGCTTCTTGGCTTTGCGGCAGTTGCGGCATGGACAGCCGTTACCATTACCATTGCTTTTCTTATCATAAAGGCAACCGTGGGACTGCGCGTTTCCGAAGAAGAAGAAATTGTCGGGCTGGATTCCTGTGAACACGGACTTACCTCCGCATATGCAGGCTTCAGCATTATGGATATTGCAAACACCATGACAATGGAAATAAATGAAAATACAGATTTAGGTGAAGAAAACTATGCCGCCGCCTCCGCAGCACAAAAGGATGCCGCTGTCAAAATAGTGCAGGTTCCCGCAGCCGCTTCCAGCGGCATGTATAAGGTGGTCATTATTGCCAAACTTGCACGGTATGAGCATGTCAAGAAAGCCATGAATGATTTGGGCGTTACCGGCATGACCGTGACGCAGGTAATGGGCTGCGGCGTACAAAAAGGCGCCGGCGAAATGTACCGCGGCGTTGAGCTGGATGCCACTCTCCTGCCCAAGGTTAAGATTGAAGTCGTTGTCAGCAAGATTCCTGTTGACGCTGTTATCGGCGCCGCCAAGGCAGCGCTTTATACCGGACACATCGGCGACGGCAAGATTTTTGTATACAACGTAGACAGGGTAATCAAAGTCCGCACCGGCGAGGAAGACTTTGCCGCCCTGCAGGATGTAGAGTAAACCGATTATTTCGTTTTTATCCTTTTCCCTATTTTACGAAAGAAAGCGTCCCTTTTTGCGAGGGACGCTTTCTGCTGTTATTTGTTTCAAAAGGCTGTTTTGTGTCCTGCCATGCAAATCCTTAGATTCCATAATACCGCTGTATAGCCTGCGCCATATATTCCGCCGTTCCTTCTCCATACTGACTATCCTGCGCCTGTGCAAGCTTTTCGTCCTGCCGGTATTCCTTTGCGAGGTCGAGCAGGAAATTTCTTGCATTGTCCATATGCAGCATCTGTTTATACAAATCCGCCAGCTTTTCCACCAGTTCCTTTTCTTTTTCGTCTCCCGCACCCTCTTTATGTGCGGCAAAATCCCTTTGCAGCATATCAAACTCTTTTCTCAAATCATCCATATCGGAAACCGGCGCAAAGCTTTCCACCACTTTTTCCTTGCCGCCATACCACCGCAGCAGGGAAGCCTTCGTGTCCTCATTATTTAATCCCTGCATCAACTGCTCCTGATACGCCTCAACACTGCCGCCGTATTTGTTGATAAATTCATCAAACTGCTCTTCTGACAATCCCTGCTGCATCCTGTCAATCATTGTTTTTACATCGCCTTCGCGAAACTCTTCAAAGCTCATCGTATTCTCTCCCTTCATTACATCGGCTATCAGCTCTATAATACCGTCCAAACGCCTGCGTTTCTTTTCGAGCATAGCCTTTTGCGCCGCCAGAATCTGCTTTTTAGAAAGCTCCGGATTGTCCATCATTTCCCTAATATCTGCAAGCGGAATTTCCAGCTCCTTAAAAAACATGATTTCCTGCAGCTTCTCCAACGCTCTGCCATCATACAAACGGTAGCCGGATTCCGTCAGCTTTGCAGGCTTTAACAAACCGATTTCATCATAATACCGCAGCGTCCTTATGCTGACTCCGGTCATTCGAGACACTTCCTTCACCGTTTTCATGACGCCTTCACCTCCTTTCCTTTTTATCCTAAAACGTCACGCAGGGGGAGAGTCAATACACAAAATTTTTTATTTTTACCAAATGCCTTTTCCGTCTCCCAGTATAATATTCTTTATGTTTTCGTTGATTTCGCTTTCAGTCAGGCCTCTTTGCATAAGAGGCTGAATTACTTCCCTGCTTTCTCTTGTGTGCGGGAGTTCGGAGGCAAGCCTATTTGCTTTATCCTCGTATCCTGCTTTCAAATATAAGAAACACAGCGCCGCGCGCATGGTTGCTTTCTGCTTCTCATTTATTGATATTTGCAGTCCCCTTTCCATTAATTCGATGGCTTCCTCGGTATTATCCTTTAACGCCAGCGTGCTTGCCAGCCCCAAAATCATTCCCGGCTTATTGGGATAAATCAGCAGTGCATCCCGATACGTTTTTTCCGCGGAATCATAATCACCCTTTCGCTGGTACGCAACTGCTTTTTGATGGATGCCGTATCTGGTTGCTTCTGCACGAATCGTATCCATCCCCACCAGCAAATCAATACTGGTTTCAAATATGTTTGCCAAAGCCGGCAAAAGTGTAATATCCGGGTAGGACTCACCGCGCTCCCATTTTGAAACGCTCTGTGGTGTAATCCCCAAATACGCTGCAACCTCCTCCTGCGTAAGATTTTTTAGAATACGGTATTTCTTTATGTTTTCCGACAAATATAACATAGCGCCCTCCTGATGATTTGGTATACTAAAATCATATCATCTGCATCTGCAAATGCAATAACGCAAAAGTTGTCTTAAATTCAACCGCGCCAATATATAAAATCAGACTGCACAGTATACCTTCAAGAAAGCCACTCCCTGATATATCGAAGATATTCTTTTCCCATTTCCTCATACGCTCCGTCAAGCACAAACCCCAGCTTTTCCAGAAGCGCCAGAGAAGCCGTATTTTCCTGCTCTGTCAACGCCTGCACCTTGGTAAATCCCAATTCTTCCTCTCCGTAGCGCAGTATGGCGCGGCACACTTCTTCCGCAAGCCCCCGCCCCTGCCACAAAACGCCAATCACAAATCCAAGCTCCGGCTCCGCAAAGCCTGCCCGCATGTCAAAGCCCGCCCTGCCGATAACTTCACCCGTTTCCTTTAATACAACGCTCCAGATTCCATACCCGTAAAACTCATACATATTTTCACGGTAAGCCGTCATATAGCGCAGCTCCTCCTCCCTGTCGGCAAATAAGTCTTCCATAAATGCCGTAATGGAAGGCTCCGCATATATTTGATAAAAAGCATCCACATCCGCCTCGATACTCTCCCGCAGAATGCATCTCTTTGTCTCCAATATCTGCCACGGGAGTCCGCAGCAGCGCCGGTATACCTTCTCGAGGTAAGATGGGGTAATGCTTTCCCAGCCCTCCGCCAGATATTGAACCCCCGAAAAAGAAGCATCTTCATTCTCTTTCAATAAAATACCCAGTACCGGCAAATTTGCTGTTAAAAGCTTTTTTGCCACTTGCGGAGCATCCGTCACAAAAAGCGTATTCCGCCTTGGCGTTGCACCCTCCGAAAGCGCTTTTTTTAAGTTGACTACCTGTATTCCTGCTTCTTGCAGGCTCTCCCTGCATTCTGCAAAGCTTTCGCATTGCTTCGCCCTTACAGCCGCCTCACCGTCCTGCCCGATACTGTCTTCTGCCGCACACTTCTGCTTTCTGCCGCTCTCTGCCATGCCTTCCTGTTCCATACCGTCAAGACCATACATACTGTAAACCCATACTTCCTGCAGGTTATATTTTACCCATAAGTTATACTCTGCCATGCTTGTATTTTCCTTTGAAATGATGTAGTATCTTTATAGTAAAGCATTTTATACAGGAAAGGAAGTACTATCATGGCGCAAAATCCCATTGTGACAATTACCATGGAAAACGGTGATGTGATGAAGCTTGAGCTTTATCCCGATATCGCACCTGTTTCCGTCCACAACTTTATAAGTTTGATTCAGAAGCATTTTTATGACGGGTTGATTTTCCACCGTGTCATCAGAGGTTTTATGCTGCAGGGCGGCGACCCGGAAGGAACCGGCTGCGGCGGTCCCGGCTACAGCATCAAGGGCGAATTTTCCGCAAACGGCGTGGAAAACAATTTGAAGCACACGGAAGGCGTCCTCTCCATGGCAAGAAGTCAGGCGCCTGATTCCGCCGGCTCCCAGTTCTTTATCATGCATAAGAACGCACCGCATTTAGACGGAAGCTACGCCGCTTTCGGCAAAATTACCGAGGGCATGGATGTAGTAAACCGTATTGCGGAGACCGCTACCGATTACAACGACAGACCGCTTCAAAACCAGGTAATGAAAAGCGTTACCGTGGATTGCTTCGGTGTGGAATATCCGGAACCGGAAAAGCTTTAAAGCTTCCGTTTTTAAGAGCCGCCGCCTGCACAGGCACCATATCTGCAGGCGCTGCGGCTTTTTTTGTTTCAATTTCATGTTCATATTTTGTTTACAATTAATTCAAGGAAACTTCACCTCGTAATCATTCTTTAGACACTTCTTTTTCCTATACTATAACCATAAGATACAAATAAATCTTTCATTGCCAACAACAGTGTTTAGATACATTAAATAACTTTTTCATAATAAATGCCAGGCAAAGCCATTTGCCTGGCATCCTCCCTTTTTAGGGGATATTTATATACTGATTTTAAACGGCAGGAATTTTACTTCCTGCCGTTGTTTTGTCCCTGCGTCCTTCAAACCGCTAAGGCATCTCTTTGATTATCTTTTCATACATGATTTCCATGCTGCCATAATGATTCTGACTTCTGGCAGTCATCTGAAATCCATGTTTCTCATAAAAGCTTCTGGCGACTGTATTTTCTGCAAAAACCCAAAGAATTGCTCTTGTGTATCCCGCCTTCGCCATTTCCCCCATTACTGCGTGCAATACCACAGAGCCATATCCCCTGCGCCGCTCGCCTTCCAGACTGTGAATGCATACCAGTTCCGCTGCATCGCCGCAGGCACTGTCCCTGCTCCTGCTCCATGCCGCTATATAATGGGGCGTTTCTGCGACCAGTCCTATCATAACACATACTTCTTCCTGACGCAACACGTTTGCGTACATTGCTTCAAGCTTCTCTATATCCGTATGTTGCGCAAGCACCTCAGACGAAAGAATACCCGAAAAAGCAGATTTCCACGATTCCGATTGAATATATGCCAATATTTTTTCGTCGCCTGCCTCTGCCCTCCGCAGCCGAATGTCACACATTTACGCCTTACCTACAGAACCAAAAAGCTCCATCTTCTCTTTTACGGTTTCCTTGATAGCTGCTGCGCCCGGCGCCAAAAGCTTACGGGGGTCAAAGCCCTTGCCTTCCAAGTCCTTGCCTGCCTCGATGTACTTGCGGGTTGCTTCCGCGAAAGCAAGCTGGCACTCAGTGTTTACATTAATCTTTGCAACGCCAAGGGAAATTGCCTTTTTAATCATATCCGCGGGAATTCCCGTGCCGCCGTGAAGCACCAGAGGAAGCTCGCCCGTCTTCTGCTGTACGGCATCCAGAGTCTCGAAGCTCAATCCCTTCCAGTTTTCAGGATACTTGCCATGGATATTGCCAATGCCTGCCGCAAGGAAATCTACACCCAAATCAGCAATTGACTTGCACTCGTCCGGGTCCGCACACTCTCCCATGCCGACTACGCCATCCTCTTCGCCGCCGATAGAACCCACCTCAGCCTCGATGGACAGTCCTTTTTCATGCGCATCTGCTACAAGCTTCGTGGTCTTCTCCACATTTTCTGCTATCGGATAATGGGAACCGTCGAACATAATGGAAGAAAATCCCGCCTCAATACACTTATAGCAGCCTTCAAAAGAACCATGGTCCAGATGAAGCGCTACGGGAACGGTAATGTTCATATCCTGCATCAGACCGTTTACCATGCCGACTACCGCGTGATAACCGCCCATGTATTTGCCTGCGCCCTCGGACACGCCCAGAATAACCGGAGAATTTAATTCCTGTGCTGTGGAAAGGATGGATTTTGTCCATTCCAGATTATTGATATTGAACTGACCTACTGCATAATGGCCTGCCTTTGCTTTTTGAAGCATTTCTGTTGCTGATACTAACATGTCTGACACCTCCATATTTTTACTCTTGCGTCTATTCTACCCCATTTCACATAAAAATGGAATACTGTTTGTTAAATAATTGTCTATTTTATATAGCCGAAAACGCCCGCCTTTATTTATCGGCGGGAACCATAATGCACATCGCCTGCTTATAATCCTCTATCAGCACTTCCCTATGCTCCCCTCCGAACTCGCCGTCCAGCGTCCACGCCACACTTTCTTCTGATTCTGCCTGCAGCCTCGCCGTCTTAAACCAGTAAATCAGCTCGTTCTCCATGCTCCGGTCAAGCAGGGAAGCAATCAGACGGTTCAAATCTGCCACGTTGGCGGGGCGCCTGACCAAAGTCACTTCCAGTTCGCCGTCATCCAGCTCCACATTTTTGCCGGTAAGCTTTTTAAAACCACCCACGGAGACAGAATTCGTTACCATACCAAACAGAAAGTCCCCTTCTATCACCGTATTTTCATATAAAAAGCGCATCTGATAAGACTTTATCGCCGCAAGACGCTTCATCCCCTCCAGAATATATGCCATATGCCCAAGCATATTCTTCATTTCCTGCTCCGTGCCGTAGGACACGTCCGTAAACATGCCAAAGGCAGCCACATACACGAACACGTCCCTGTTAAACGCGCCTATGTCACAGTGGAAGGCTTTTCCCTCCACTACGGCGTGTGCTGCTTTCTGCATATTTTTGGGTATCTTCAGGCTGTTTGCAAAATCATTGGTGCTGCCCGCCGGTATATAACCGATAGGCAGGGAACGTCTGCTCTTCACCATACCGGTCACTACCTCGTCCAATGTGCCGTCTCCGCCGCTGCACACTAAAATGTCGTAAATATCCTCCCTCTCCTCCACGACGCGCTGTGCATCCTGCTTGCACTGGGTAATATGGACAGTCACTTCATACCCTGCCTTCGTAAAAATATCCATAACCGCCAAAAGCTGATTTCTTATCTTTGCCTTTCCTGCTTTGGGATTGATGAGAAACAGCATACGTTTCCCTGCCATGCGCATTCCTCCTTCCAATGCACAAAGGCGGAATCCGTCGAAGAACGATGCCTTCCTTTCAGATTCCGCCAGTTCTGTTATGTGATTCGGTTTTTTAGCTTGCTGCTTTTCCTGTCAGATATTTTTCAATATCGTCCACCGCTTCCTTTTCGTCCGCGCCATTCGCTTCCACTACCACATTTTCCCCTGCATTCAGCCCAAGGCTCATCATACCCATAATGCTTTTGGCATTTACTCTGACGGAGCCGTCCTCCGACTGAATGTAAACGGTGCTGTCATACCTGCTCGCCACCTGTACCAGCATAGCAGCGGGTGTCGCTTCCAACCCGTTTTCCAGATTGATGGTTACCGTTTCCTTTTTCATAATATTCTCCTCCTTTACGACCTTAATCTGTCGGCAAGCTCACTTAGTTTTCGCAATCTATGATTTACCCCGGACTTTCCTACCGGCGGATTAAGATACTGTCCCAACTCCTTTAACGCTGCATCCGGATATTCCAGCCTCACCTCCGCCACTTCACGCAGATTATCCGGAAGCCTTAAAAATCCGTAATGCTCCTTAATATACTCTATATCCTCCACCTGTCTCGCAGAGGCGTGTACTGTTTTGCTGATATTTGCCGCCTCACAGTTGACCCTGCGGTTGATGGAATTGCGCACCTCTTTTACAATACGCAGATTTTCCAGCTCCATAAGCGCCACATGCGCTTCCATTACATTCAGAAGGTCTACTATGCCCGCTCCTTCTTTCAGGTATACGACAAAATATTTTTTTCTGGAAACAATTTTTGCTTCTATGTCAAACTGTGTAATAATCTCTTTTAACTGCTCCGCCTGCTTTTCATGAGCGCAGACAAATTCCAGATGATATCCTTTCTCAGGAGCGCTCATAGAACCACAGCACAAAAACGCTCCCCTTAAAAAAGAACGCCTGCAGCACGCATTTTTAATCAAAAGTGCATCAACCGGCTCAGAAAGAACGCCAAATTTGGCTATCAGCTTTTCCTTCGTCCCGCCGTCTATGACCACACCAGCATCTATATTATATGTTTTTTTCAATAATGTAAAGCATTTTCTGATAACAGATTCATTTTCCGTCTGAAAACCTATCGTGAGACTCCCGTCACTGCACATTCCGTACTGCCCGCAAAAATGCAGAATGGCAGACAATTCCGCAATCTGACAGTGCCTTGCCGGACTGATATGCTTTGCAAGTTCTTCTTTTATCTTTGCCGAAAAAGACATGCCTCCTACCTTTGCTCCCTGTGAAACAGCTTAATGCCATAACCGCCCCGATTTTTCATCCTTGCATACAATTCATTTGCAAGGGTAACGCTTCTGTGCTGTCCGCCTGTGCAGCCTATCGCCACTACAAGCTGATACTTGCCCTCTTTGATATAGTTCGGAATCAGAAAATCAAGCATATCCGTCAGCTTGTCCAAAAAGACGCCTGCTTCCGGAAACTGCATAACATAGTCCTGTACTTCTTTGTCGTTTCCCGTCTTCTGCTTCAGTTCGTCTATATAGTAAGGATTGGGCAGAAAGCGGACGTCAAAAACCAAATCCGCATCCGCCGGTATGCCGTACTTAAAGCCAAAAGAGAGGAGCGTTATCATAAGGTTATTATATTCTTCATTCTGAATAAAAATTCTATCCAGCTCTTCTTTCAATTCTCTTGTCAAAAGATTGGTCGTATCAATGACAAAATCCGCTTTTTTTCGGATTTCCGCCAATAGCTCCCTCTCCTGACGAATACCGTCCTCTATGCGTCCCTCCATTGCCAGAGGATGCACCCTGCGCGTTTCCTTGTAGCGCTTTACCAGCGCTTTGTCCTGCGCATCCATAAACAGAATTTCCAGTTCATAGCCCTTTTCCTTCTGCTTGTGCAAAATATCCGTCACACCTGCAAAAGAATGTCCGGCGCGCACATCAAGGCCGAGCGCGACTTTCGTAATTTCGCTGTCCGGCATCGCAATCAGCTCTATAAATTTTTCCAAAAGGGAAACGGGAAGATTATCCACACAGTAAAAGCCGGTATCTTCCAACATCTTAAGCGCAGTACTTTTCCCCCCGCCGCTCATGCCTGTCACTACCACAAAACGCATCTTCCCACTCCTTTCTTATCCTAAAAATCTCCCAGAAAGAGCACCTCCGGCTCTAATTGTACATGAAACTGCCGGTACACTTCCTCCTGCACATACGCAATCAGGTTCCGGATGTCCGCAGCAGAAGCATCGCCTGTGTTAATAATAAAGCCGCAATGCTTCGCAGAAACCTCTGCGCCACCAATCCGGTATCCGGCAAGACCGGCATCCATAATCAGCTTTCCTGCAAAATACCCTGCCGGACGCTTAAAGGTGCTTCCCGCGCTTGGATATTCCAGCGGCTGTTTTTCCTTTCTTCTGCTCTGGAAATCCGCCATTTTGGCGGCAATCTCCTCTTTATTCCCCTGCTTCAGCAAAAAGACGCATTCTGTTACAATCAGGGGATGCTTTTTGATGACGCTGGTGCGGTAGCCAAATTCCATGGTTCTGTTATCCAGTGTGAGAGGCGTTCCCTCTTTATCAAGCACCAGAACCTCTTCTACCACCTGCCGCATTTCCCCGTCATAGGCGCCTGCATTCATCACTACGCCGCCCCCCACTGTCCCGGGAATCCCCGCCGCAAACTCAAGCCCCGTCAGTCCCAGCTCACATGCCGTCTTCGCCGCCTTCGACAAAAACGCGCCCGCCTGCACCCGAAGCCTGCAGCCCTCCGCTTTTATTTCATTTAGTTTGTCTGAAATCTGCAGTATAATACCGCGATACCCTTTATCCCCTGCCAAAAGATTGCTGCCGTTTCCCATGACAAAAAAAGGAATTCCTACCTTGGCAAGATAACCTAGCAGCTTTGGCATCCTTTCCATGCTGTCTACTTGTATCAGACAGTCGGCTTCCCCTCCAACCCGGAAAGTTGTATGATTTTTTAACGGTTCCTTATATAAAATATTCTCTGAAGGTACAAATCTCTGTAATGCATCCCTGACTGCCTGACTTATCATCCTTGCTCCCACCTGCGCATCTATTTTTAGACCCTGTCAAGTATCAGCTTTGCCGCTCCGAAAATACCTGCGTCGTTGCCAAGCGTCGCCAGTACAAACGCGGCGTCCCGACAGCTCCTGAAAGCATACTGCATATAATAGGGTCTGATATACTCAAAAAGAACTTCTCCTGCTTTGGAAACACCGCCGCCGATTACAAATACTTCCGGGTTTACCACGCCGGCGATTGCCGCCAGCCCTTTTCCCAGATATTCGCCAAACCGTTCCGCCACCTCGATTGCAACCTTATCGCCGAATTTTACCGCGTCAAACACAGACTTCGCAGAAATCTCCCGTCCTCTTAAGACACTATCCGCATCGTCCTCCGCAAGCCGCTTCCTTGCAAGGCGCGCTATGCCCGTAGCAGAAGCATACTGTTCCAGGCAGCCGATATTATGACAGCCGCATTCCTCCGTCTCGTTATCCTCCACATGAATATGCCCGATTTCACCGGCTGCGCCGTTAGCACCCGTAACCATCTGCCCGTTACAGATGATACCGCCGCCCACACCGGTTCCCAGCGTTACCACTACCAAGTCCTTGTAACCCTTGCCGCCGCCCTGCCACATTTCTCCCAATGCGGCAACATTGGCGTCATTGCCTGCCATAACCGGAAGCTTCAAGTACTTTTGAAACGCTTCCGGAATATTAAACACCGTGTCCCATCCTAAATTTGCCGTCTTGTAGATAGTGCCGGCAGCATCCACAGGTCCCGGCACGCCGATGCCTATGCCCGCTACTTCGTCCTCCTCAATATCCAGCTCCTTTAATTTATTCTGCACGCTTTCGGCAATGTCCGGCAGAATTCTTTCTCCGCCGTTTGCTGTGATACTTTTAATCTCCCACTTCTCCAATACGTTGGCATTCAGGTCAAACAATCCCATCTTAATTGTGGTACCGCCCACATCCACGCCAAATACATATTTTTTCATCTATTTCTTCCTCCCTCTTTCCGGACGCCCTTTATTCGTCGTCTTCCTCCCGCCTTCTGGCAAGCGAATTCTGTACTCTCGTATATAATTCCTGCGCTGCATTGTAGCCCATCTTTTTCTGCCTGTGGTTGACCGCCGCCGTCTCGCAGATAATGGCAAGATTGCGGCCCGGACGAATGGGAAGCGTGTGGCATACTATTTTATTCCCCAGATATTCGGTGTATTCCTCTTCCAGCCCAAGGCGGTCATACTCTTTATCCTTATCCCAGTCCTCCAGCTTGATAACCAAATCCACTGACTGCGTATCTTTTACGCTCAATGCGCCAAACAGGGACTTTACGTCAATGATACCGATGCCGCGAAGCTCGATAAAATGCTTTGTAATATCCGGCGCGGAACCGACCAGCGTATCGTCGCTCACTTTGCGCAGCTCCACCACGTCATCCGTCACCAGACGATGCCCTCTCTTTACCAGTTCAAGCGCCGCCTCGGACTTGCCGATGCCGCTCTCGCCGGTAATCAGCACGCCTTCCCCATAGACATCCACCAGTACGCCGTGCACGGAAATGCAGGGCGCCAGCTTGACATTCAGCCAGCGGATTGTCTCTGCCATAAATTCAGAGGTTTTCTTTGCCGTGGAAAGCACAGGTCTGTTATACTTATGGGCGATTTCCAAGAAAATCGAATCGGGCTGCAGCTCACGGCTGAACACCACGCAGGGAATATCGTAAGCCATCAGCTCATCATAGACCTTGCGCCTACGCTCCTCGGAAAGCCCCTCCATATAAGTATATTCCACAAATCCGACAAGCTGCAGGCGGGAAAAATCAAAATGCTCAAAATATCCTGCCATCTGCAGTGCCGGTCTGTTTACATCCGGCTGCGTGATGCGGATTGCGCTGACATCAATATCCGGCGTCAGATTTATCAATTTTAACTTTTCTATTAACTGCTCCAGCTTAACACTTGCCATAGTTTTACCTCTTTTCCTGCTTTTATGTTTCCTGTAGCTATTTTAGCATATCCCCGTTTTCGTGTGAAGACTGCTTTTCTTCCTTTCGAAAAAAAGAATAAATCTCCTGCGCAATATGTTCCGGTATCTCAGGCACTTCGGCAAGCGCCGACACTTCCGCCTGTTTTATCTCCTCAAGCGACTTAAAATGACGCATAAGCGCTTTTCTTCTTGCTGCTCCCACGCCCGGAATCCCGTCCAGTATGGATTTCACCTGCGCCTTGCTGCGCAGGGAACGGTGGTACTCAATGGCAAAACGATGCGCCTCATCCTGTATCCTCGTTATCAGCTTAAAACCCTCTGAACGGGTGTCAATGTCAATTTCCACATTGTTATAGTAAAGTCCCCTCGTCCGGTGATTGTCATCCTTTACCATACCGCAGACCGGAATATGGATTTGCAGCTCCTCAAGCACAGACAAGGCAATATTGACCTGTCCGCGCCCGCCGTCCATTAAAAGCAAATCCGGAAATTTGGTAAAACTGCCGAAGCCCGCGTCAATTTCCTTTTCCTTCAGCTTTTCCTGTTCCTCCATGCCATGCGTAAACCGCCTTGTCAGCACCTCTTTCATGCAGGCATAATCATCCGGACCTGCTACCGTCCTGATTTTAAATTTGCGGTAATCGCTGCGCTTTGGTTTCCCCTTTTCAAACACAACCATGGAGCCGACGTTTTCAAAACCGCTGATATTGGAAATATCAAACGCTTCCATACGGCTTACGTTTTCAAGCTGCAAAAGCGCCGCAATTTCTTTTACCGCTCCTATGGTACGCCCTTCTTCTCTTTTTAGCCGCTCCCTGTCCTGGCTTAACACCAAAGAAGCGTTTTGTGCCGCAAGCTCTACCAGTTTTTCCTTCGTTCCCTTTTTTGGCACAAGCAGCTTTACTCTGCCGCCCTTCTTTTTCCCAAGCCATTCCTCTATTAAAGAAATGTCAGAGATTTCATACTGTAACATAATTTCCCTTGGAATAAAAGGTGTTCCGGCATAAAACTGCTTGACAAAATCCTCCAGTATCTGCTCTTTTTCACAGCCCGATACCCGCATCATATAAAAATGCTCCCTGCCAATCAGCCTGCCGTCCCGCACAAAAAACACCTGCACCACCGCATCCACATCATCCTTAGAAAGTGCAATGATATCCCTGTCCTCCCCCGCGCTGTCCGTAATCTTCTGCTTTTGGGCGACCGACTTAACGCTGTTGTACAAATCCCTGTACCGCGCCGCCTCTTCAAATTCCATATTTTCTGCGGCAGACTGCATTTTTCCCTCAAGCTCTTTTAAAATGCTGCCGTAATTTCCATTTAAAAAGCTAAGTGCCTGTTCCACCTGCTGCCGGTACGCTTCCCTGCTCACATAGCCCTGACAAGGCGCAAGGCATTGCCTGATATGGTAATTCAGGCACGGTCTTTCCTCCCCGATATCCCGCGGCAGGCTTCGGTTGCAGGTTCTGAGCTGGTACAGCTTATTGAGCAATTCTATCGTATCCTTCACGGCGCCTGCGCTTGTGTAAGGACCAAAATAGCGGGATTTATCCTTTTTCATCTCTCTGGAAAAAAGGATGCGGGGATACTCCTCGCCTACCGTAACTTTGATATACGGGTAGGTCTTGTCATCCTTTAAAAGCGTATTGTATTTGGGCAGATGCTCCTTAATCAGATTATTTTCCAAAACCAGCGCTTCCAGCTCCGAATCTGTCACGATATACTCAAAACGCGTAATCAGAGTAACCATCTTATCAATCTGAGGACCTCTGCCAATGTTTTCCCGAAAATAGGAACGCACCCGGTTCCGCAGATTGACTGCTTTTCCCACATACAAAATGGAATCCTGCGCATCATGCATAATATACACGCCCGGCTTCGCCGGAAGCTTTTTTAACTCCTCTTCAAAATCAAACTGCATATCCCCTCCGCATAGGTAAACATATTTTATGCATGAAAAGCCGTACCACTCTCTGATACGGCTTTTCCTCGTTTTCTGTCAATCCAGGGTTCTATTCGTGAATACGCCTACACTGGAAGGCTTTTCCTCGTTTTCTTCCCCCTGCTGCTCTGTGCCATCCGGCGCTGTCTCTTTGGGCGTTTCGGCTTCCTGCGGCGTTTTCACCTCTTCAGGTTCCCTGACTGCCTGCGGCACTGTCGCCTCTTGCGGCATTGTCACTTCCCTTGCAGATACCGCTTCCTTCTGTGCCGCATCGTTTGCCTGCATTGCTCCGCCTGCTTCTGCCGCTTCCTCCGCACCGCCTTCTTCTTTCTTTTCCTCCGGTTCAGGTATTCCCTTTTCCTTGCGGTAAATTTCCATAAACTCTTTGCCGGTAATGGTTTCCTTCTCAATAAGGAAAGCCGCCAGCTTATCCATGACATCCCTGTTTTCGGACAAAAGCTCTTTTGCCTTTTCATAGCTCTTCTTCAGTATCTCCACAACTTCCTTATCCACCTCTGCGGCAGTCTGGTCGCTGCAGTTCATCACATCGCGTCCCTCCAGATACTTGCTCTCCACCGTGGAGAGTCCCACCAGTCCGAAACGCTCGCTCATACCGTACTGTGTCACCATGGCTCTGGCAATGCCGGTTGCCTTCTCAATATCGTTTGCCGCGCCTGTTGTCACCGTTTCAAACACCAGCTCCTCCGCGGCGCGTCCCGCCACGAGACCAACCAGCATGTCACGAAGCTCAGCCTCCGTGTTCAGGTACTTTTCTTCCTCCGGCACATGCATCACATAGCCGAGCGCTCCCATGGTACGCGGTACAATGGTAATCTTCTGTACCGGCTCGGAATTTTTCTGCAGGGCGCTTACCAGCGCATGACCTACCTCGTGATAGGAAACAATCTTTCGTTCCTCCTTGCTCATGATACGGTCCTTCTTCTCTTTTCCGACAAGCACCTGCTCTACGGCATCAAATAAATCCTTCTGGCTGACAAACTCTCTGCCTGCCTTGACTGCGTTGATTGCCGCCTCATTTATCATATTGGCAAGGTCCGCGCCTACCGCGCCGCTGGTAGCAAGCGCTATGGCGTCAAAATCCACCGTCTCATCCATCTTGACGTCTTTTGCATGTACCTTTAAAATCTCCACTCGTCCCTTTAAATCCGGCTTATCCACAATGATACGCCTGTCAAAACGCCCGGGACGCAGCAGCGCTTTATCCAGAATCTCAGGGCGGTTGGTGGCGCCCAGAATCAAAATGCCCTTGGAGGTATCAAAGCCGTCCATTTCCGAAAGGAGCTGGTTTAAGGTCTGCTCCCGCTCCTCGTTACCGCCGCCGTACTTAGAATCGCGGCTCCTGCCGATGGCGTCTATCTCGTCAATAAAAATGATGCAGGGCGCATGTCTTGTCGCTTCCTTAAACAAATCTCTTACACGGGAAGCACCCACGCCCACGTACAACTCGATAAAATCAGAGCCGGCAAGGGAAAAGAACGGAACGCCCGCCTCGCCAGCCACCGCTTTTGCGAGCAGCGTTTTACCCGTACCGGGAGGTCCGACCAAAAGCGCCCCTTTCGGCAGCTTTGCGCCGATACCGGCATACTTACCGGGATTGTGCAGAAAATCCACGACTTCCTGCAGGGATTCCTTCGCCTCATCCTCACCGGCCACGTCCTTAAAGGTAATACCGGTTTCTTTCTGTACGTATACCTTCGCATTGCTTTTGCCCACGCCCATGGGTCCGCCGCCCTTGTTCATCTTTTTGAACAAAAAGCTTAACAATACCCAGAACAGCACAAGGGGCAGAACATAATAAAGCAGAATTTCCATAATAAAACCGGAATTGTCCGGAATATAACCCCATACCTCGACGCCTGCATCACGCAGCCTCTCCGGCAGCGTGTCGTCCGAAACCAAAGCTGTATAATAGGTCGTCCGGCTTCCCATACCGTAAGCCGCCCAAAAAGGATTCTTCTGGGAGGTGTTTTCATCCACCATCTCGATATCGATGCGGGACGAGCTGTACCTGACAGCCTTCACCTTGCCCTGCTCCACCCTCTGCATAAATTCACTGTAGCTTAACTCCTGTGAATCGGCAGTCATGGAACGCATAAACACGCTGGTTACCATCAATGTAATAAGCGCCGCAACCAGAAGAAGCAGAAGGTTTACCTTTCTGGGATTCTGGTTGCCGGAACCACCCTGCCCATTGCCGCCTTGATTGGAGCCGCCCTGGCCGTTGCCGCGGTTACCGTTGTTGTAACCGTTACCGTTGTCATACTGGTTTAAATTTTGTTCACTCATTTAACTTCTCTTTCCTTTTATAATGGGTTCACTGGTCAAGTCCACTCCCAGCTTTTTAAATGTTTTTATATCCACGTCAGAGAGCATCACCGAGGTGTGCACCTGACATCCCTTCAACTTTGGAAGCTGCTCCAGCGCCTTTCTTGCATTACAGTCATTCAAGGCTGAAATGGAAAGGGCAATCAGTACCTCATCCGTGTGGAGGCGCGGATTCTTTCCTCCGAGATATTTTGTTTTCAACTCCTGAATCGGCTCAATCGCCTCCGGCGATATCAGATGGATGTCATGCTCCACCTCTCCCAGATACTTTAGCGCATTCAAAAGCAGTGCAGCCGATGCCCCCAGCAGGTCCGAGGTCTTTGAAGTAATGATTTTTCCATCTGAAAGCTCTATTGCCGCAGTCGGCACATGAAGCTTTTCCTCCCGCTCCTTTGCCGCAACCGTAACCCTTCTGTCATCCGTGGAAATCTTCGCCTGCTTCATGAGAAGCTCTATCTTATACACTTCATTCTCTTTTGCTTTTCCCTTGATAACATCATTGAGCGCCGTATAGTAACGGCGGATAACCTCCATATGGGAGGCTTCCCTGCACGCTTCGTCATCTACGATACAGTTGCCCGCCATATTGACGCCCATATCCGTGGGCGATTTGTAGGGATTTTCTCCATAAATCCCTTCGAAAATAGCATTCAAAACCGGAAAGATTTCAATATCCCGGTTGTAATTAACCGTGGTTTCACCGTACGCTTCCAGATGGAAGGGGTCAATCATATTCACATCATTTAAATCTGCAGTCGCAGCCTCGTACGCAAGATTGATGGGATGCTTTAACGGAATATTCCAAATAGGAAAAGTCTCGTATTTGGCATAGCCGGCTTTTATGCCTCTTTTGTTGTCATGGTAAAGCTGGGAGAGACAGGTTGCCATTTTTCCGCTTCCCGGCCCGGGCGCAGTCACCACCACCAGCGGTCTTGAGGTTTCGATATATTCATTTTTTCCATAGCCTTCATCACTGACAATGAGGGGAATATTCGCCGGATAACCTTCTATGGAGTAGTGCAGGTACACCTTGACATTTCTTTTTTCTAGTCTTTCCTTAAAGTCAACGGCACGCATCTGCCCTGCGTAATGGGTCAGCACCACGCTCCCCACATACAACCCCCTGCTTGCAAACTCCTGCATAAGGCGCTGCACGTCCTCGTCATACGTAATCCCCAAATCACCGCGAATCTTATTTTTTTCAATGTCCGCAGCATTGATGACAATGATGATTTCCGCCCTGTCCGACAGCTTCATTAACATGCGGAGCTTACTGTCCGGCTCAAATCCCGGCAGCACCCTTGCCGCATGGAAATCATCAAACAGCTTACCTCCAAACTCCAGATATAGTTTGTCCCCAAACTTATTAATTCTTTCCTCTATATGCTCCGACTGCATTTGTAAATATTTTTCGTTATCAAATCCTATTTTCATAGTTTCTCTTTTCCTTTTGTACTACTGTTTCCCATTTTAACATAACAAGATACATTATACCATAAAAAGGCGATGAAGAAATATCAAATTTTTCTAAAATTCCGTATATTTTCAATCTTGACAACTTTCCTGTCCGATGATAAAATCCATTTTATTGAAGCAAAGGCGCTAAAAGATATCTTTTAGCGCCCTTTTTTATTCTGCCAATTGCAATCAGGGCTTTTGACGCTCTAATCAGCAGCAGAAAATTTCGATTGTGTGCAATGGAGGTATTTTTATGCCAGTAAAATACGTATTTGTGACCGGCGGCGTTGTTTCCGGGCTGGGGAAAGGAATCACAGCCGCATCCTTAGGACGCCTGCTGAAAGCGCGCGGCTATAAGGTGACCATGCAGAAGTTTGACCCATATATCAATATTGACCCCGGAACCATGAATCCCATCCAGCACGGCGAGGTGTTTGTCACCGACGACGGCGCCGAGACGGATTTGGACCTTGGGCATTATGAGCGGTTTATCGATGAGAGCCTTGATAAAAATTCCAACGTCACCACCGGTAAGGTTTACTGGAGCGTACTCCAGAAGGAGCGCCGCGGCGATTACGGCGGCGGTACCGTTCAAGTAATTCCCCATATCACCAATGAAATCAAAGGCAGGTTTTACCGCAATTTTGCGGATGAAGAAACCCGCATTGCCATCATTGAGGTGGGCGGCACCGTAGGCGATATTGAGAGCCAGCCTTTCCTTGAGTCCATCCGGCAGTTCCAACATGAAGTAGGACATGACAATGCCATTCTGATTCATGTGACCCTGATACCCTATCTGAGTGCTTCCGAAGAGTTGAAAACCAAACCCACACAGGCAAGCGTAAAAGATTTGCAGGGTATGGGCATATGGCCGGACATGATTGTCTGCCGGAGCGAACACCCTTTAGACCAGAGCATCAAGGATAAGATTGCCTTGTTCTGCAACGTTCCCAGCAATCATGTGCTGCAAAATCTGGACGTAAAGCATCTGTATGAAGCACCCCTCGCCATGGAAAAGGAGCGTTTGGCGCAGGTGGCGTGTGAGTGCCTGCATTTAGACTGCCCCGCCCCCGATTTGGCAGACTGGGAAAAAATGGTAGAAGATTTAAAGCATCCCACAGACGAAGTGACCATCGCGCTGGTGGGCAAATATGTCCAGCTCCACGATGCCTATATCAGCGTGGTGGAGGCATTAAAGCACGGCGGCATCACCAATCACGCCACCGTCAACATCAAATGGATTGATTCCGAGACCGTCACCGAAAAAAATGCGGACAGCCTTCTTGCAGATGTACACGGAATTTTAGTGCCGGGCGGCTTTGGCAGCCGCGGTATAGAGGGCATGATTTGCGCCATCCGCTACGCAAGAGAACACAAAGTTCCCTTTTTGGGGCTCTGCCTTGGTATGCAGCTTACCATTGTGGAATACGCGCGCCACGTAGTCGGCTTTCACGACGCGCACAGTATTGAAATGGACGCCTCCACGACACATCCCGTGATTGCATTGATGCCGGACCAGAACGGCGTGGAGAATATCGGCGGCACCCTGCGGCTCGGTGCATACCCCTGCATACTTGCTGCGGATTCCCTTGCCCGCAGGCTCTACGGCAGCGACACCATCTCAGAGCGGCACCGGCACAGATATGAAGTCAACAACGATTACCGCGCAGCCCTTACGGAACACGGGCTCAAGCTTTCGGGTGTCTCTCCTGACAACCGTATTGTAGAAATGTGTGAATTGGCTGAGCACCCGTTTTATATCGCGACGCAGGCGCACCCGGAATTGAAGTCCCGCCCCAACAGACCGCATCCGCTTTTTAAAGGTCTCGTTGCCGCCGCACTGCAATACAAAAACAGAGCAGATATTGGCTAAGCCAATATCTGCTCCACTTTTTCTTTTAACTGCGCCGCACTCATAGCGCCGACACAACTGCCTGCTACTTGTCCACCCTGAAATACCAGAAAAGTAGGAATGTTAAACACTCTGTACCGTGCCGCCAGCTCTTCCTCCTCGTCTACGTTGAGCTTTCCTACTTTCAGCTTACCGTCCATCTCCTCTGCAAGCTTCTCCACCACAGGAGCCATCATCTTGCAGGGACCGCACCAGTCCGCATAAAAATCAACCAGTACCGGCAGGGAGGATTTTAAAACCTCTTCCTCAAAATTTGCGTTTGTAAATTTGTATTCCATCACAACCATCCTTTCTCTTCTACTGCATATATTGTTACAAGCTTTTGATAAGCCTGCAAACTTCTGTTTCTTAGTGTTCCCTTCGGCAAATAATATATTTATAAATCGGATTGCCCGCCGCAGAAAATTTTTCCTCATATTCCGTCATCACATTGCCTTCACACATCTCTTTATCACTGTGCAAATCATATGTGATTTGCTCCGCCCGAAAGCCCGTTTTCTTAAGCTCCTCAACGGCAAAGTCAAAAAGAACCCTGTTGTCCGTCTTAAACTCAATACGTCCGCCCTGCTTTAAGATAACATCATAACGGTTTAAAAATTGTTCCGAAGGCAGGCGCCGCTTTGCATGTCTGTCCTTGGGCCAGGGGTCCGAAAAATTCAAATAAATCCTGTCCACCTCACCCTGCGCAAACACCTCTGCGATTTCCTCCGCATCCATTCGGATAAACAAAAGATTGGGAAGCTCTTCTTCCTCTGACTTCTGAATCGCCCTCAGCAGCACGCTGGAATACTTTTCTATGCCGATATAATTGATATCAGGGTTCTGCCCTGCCAGCGTATGCAGAAACTTTCCCTTTCCCATGCCGATTTCTATATAAATGGGATTCCCGTTCCCAAAGCGTTCCCTCCATTTTCCCTTCTGTGCCCTTGGCTCCTGCACTACGAACCGGCTTTTCCCGATTATTTCCCTGGAGCCTGTAATATTTCTCAGACGCATGTCCTCTCCCACCATATTCTTCCTTTTATGATTTCTTAGTATATCTCATTTTTTCCCAAAAGAAAAGTTAAATCTCCGCTTTGGCTTTTACGCGGCAGATTTGACTTGCGGTGCATAAGGCAGTTAGTGTATGATAAACGTATGGCAGAGCTGTAAACTGCCGCCGATACAAAAGTAAATTTTGATACGAAAGGTTGTTGTGCAAATTGTACGGATTTCATCATAAAACCGCTGCCCTCTTGTCCGCTCTCGCCGTCCTCTTTCTGTGGCTCTGCGACTGCCGGAGCGTATACGCCCTCCCCGTTCTGGAAGACGTGGAGGCACGTACTGCTATTCCGATAGAAACAAACGCTATCAAAAACTGGCCGGAAGGCCCCGTCATCAGCGCGCAGGCTGCTATTCTGATAGATGCGGAAAGCGGCGTAATTCTCTATGCCAAAAATATACATGAGCAGCTCTACCCTGCAAGTACCACGAAACTTCTCACCTGCCTGATTGCCTTGGAACGCTGCTCTCTAGACGAAATTGTAACCTTTTCCCACGATGCTATTTTTGACACTCCCAGAGACAGCTCCAATATTGCTCTTGACGAAGGCAACGAGCTCACCATGGAACAATGTCTGAACGCCATCCTTATCGCCTCCGCCAACGAGGCTGCTTATGGCGTGGCAGAGCATATCACAGGGACAACGTGGCAGGATTTTGCCGTTATCATGAACGAAAAAGCTGCGGAGCTGGGCTGCGTGGACTCCAATTTTGTAAACCCCAACGGTTTACCCGACGACAATCATTATACCTCTGCTTATGATTTGGCAATGATAGGACGCGCTTTTTTTGCCAATGAACTGCTGTGCAAAATTTCTTCAGCCACAAGGCTGGAGCTTCTTCCCACGGACAAACAGCCCAAGCATATTATAGAAAATGCCCGCAATCAGATTCTGGCGGGCAGGACATACGCTTATGAATATCTGGTCGGCAGCAAAACCGGTTACACGCTTGCCGCAAGAAGCAGCCTGGTTTCCTGCGCCGAGCGGGACGGCATGAAGCTTATCGCGGTCGTGCTGGCGGACGATGCCCCCAATCAGTATACGGATACCATCGCGTTATTTAATTATGGCTTCGGTAACTTTGAACGCATCAACGTCTCCCAGACAGAAACCCGCTTTCAAATAGACAATGCCGGCTTTTTCTACAGCAGCCACGATATTTTCGGCAGCTCAAAGCCCATTCTTTCTCTGAATACACAGGATTACATTGTTCTCCCCAAGAGCGCTGCTTTTGCGGATGCCGTTTCCTCTATTTCTTACGGCACGGGAGAAGAGCACAGAGCTGCGCTTATTTCTTATACCTATCACGACTGGTTTGTCGGCTCGGTATCCGTTGATTTTGCAGACCGGCAGCAAAATCCCTATACCTTTGAATCCGTGCCCTCCGATGCCTTAAAAAAACCCGGAGAGCAGAAGATTATTTTTGTCAATATTTTTAAGGTTCTGCTCGGCATTATCGGTATTGCAGGCGCCATTATCCTGATAATACTCATCCGCGCTTTCTTAAAAAGCTATCAATTTTCTACAAGAGACCACAGCGGCCGCAGACGGTGGCTTCGCGCGCGCCGCAAAAAGAAGCGCAACCGGTATCAAAAGCTTCACGCGCGCCGCCTTGAAGACCTTGAAGAAGAACGCGAACTGGAAGAAATGCGCCGAAAGAGACGGGAGCGCAAAGCCAAAAGAGCAAAAAGGTCCCGCCGTTTTCGGTATTATGACTATTAAGCCTCCGTGTGTTCCCCGCCCTCAGAAGCTCTCTTTTTTCTGTGAAGCTTTCTGGCGTGTTCCTGCTTAAGCCGGATTTCTTCCACCTGCTGCTGCGTTATCAGCTTTGTGGTTTTGACGACGTAAACACCCTGTCCTTCCGCCTTTCTGATGCGCAGCTTCCCTTTCATGAAGCCGTGCTCACTGCAATACGCCACGCAATAAAAATTCTTTCCGTTTGGCGTAAACCAGCGAATTGTCTTTTTCAGGCTTTTGTGGCATACATAACATTTTGTGCTGACGACTCCCTTATCCTCCAAAGCCGTCTGCTTGTCAGGAAACACCCTGAAAATGCTTTTCGCATACCCCTCAAAAACCACATGAACCTCATCTTCTTTGGTTCTTGGCGGATTAAACACGTCATAGGAATAGTTCTCGTAAAAACGCTCCGGTATCCTTGCCAGCACCTTCCCTGCATAATAAGCGTCGCTGAACGCCCTGTGAAAAGGAATGTCTTTTTCAATTGCAAGAAAATCCACCGCCGATTCCAGTGAGCAGCGGCTTTTCCCATCGTCATACGCCAGACTAAACAGCTTTTGCACGTCCAGAAAGCGCAAAGGCGCACTTTTTAGCGTCTCCATACCATAATACTGCATATTACTCTGTAGCTCTGACAAATCCAGCGGCCCCCAGGTGCAGAAAATAAAGTCCTCTCCGCACCACTTAAGAAAATCCGCCATCACCTCCGCAAAAGGCTTCCCACTCTGCAGCTCCTCCATTTTCATATGGAGCAGCTTTTTGGCAACATGGTGGAGTTTTCCATATATCTGCGGTTTTATCAACCGGCTGAACTCGCTTTCCTTTTCTCTGTTTTCATCTAAACGTACCGCTCCGATTTCAATGATTTCAAAATTGGGCACCTTCTTTTTCTTTTCCTTTTTTTTCTTATCCATGCCCTGATTCCATTCCAAATCCAGTACAACATAATTCATTTTTAACACATGCCTTTCCATTTGGAATCCCGCACAGGAGTCGTCCCGTCAGCCAAATATCCTTAACTTCTAATTTCCCAAATCCTCTTCATTCTCATATACCTCCAATGCCCTCTGCCTCGCTTCGTTCTGTGCACGCGCATTCTGCATGTCAACGGCAAGCACTTCCTCATAGCCAAGACTGTTTACTTTGTTCTGCATGGTATCCAGAAGCATGTAAAAGGTTTCTTCATCCTCCGCAAAAATCATCCTCCACGAATAATCCAGAATGATTGCGGTACACTGGCTGCGCATGGTGGAAATTTCGGAGGATTCCTCCGGTGCAATGTAACTGCAGCCCGGCGCAATAATCATCATGTGATTCTGCTGCAGGTACTCCATCGTGGAATCGGCATTCATATATTCCCGCCACGACCTGTCAAGCGCCGTCACTTCCATATTCTTGACAGAGTCCCACATCAGATAAGAGTAAGGATATCCGTTCGGGTCAATATCATTCTGCATCACCGGATTAAAATTTAACGCTGAAATGCCATCCGACCAGATACCGCCGCCCCATTCTTCCGGCATCTCCACATTTCCATTTAACAGCGCCTGCACTCCGAATTCCGTCAGCACCGGACCTTCCTCCGTCATTTCCCACGTCAGCCCTTCCGGTCCGGCAGTTCCGCCCTGCGTCCTTGCGCTGTTTAAGCGGATTCCCTCCGGAGAATACAGCCAGTCAATAAAATCCGCAAGCCTCTGCGGGTCCTTCGCGTTGCTCCCGATTGCAATCACCGCCTGCGGATTCCCTCCTGTCTTACACCCGTAAGAAAAAATCTCCATATCCTGTATGGGTGCAAGCATAAATCCCTTACCCTCTTCCTTATGCTCCAGCGTATTGTACGCCGACTGCCCCAGCCAAGGCCAGACGGAAAAAAGAATGTCGCCATTCTCATATTTTTTAAATACACTGTCATAATTCTGGGTCGGTGAATCCGGGTCCAGCAGTCCCATCTGATTGGCGTCAAAGAAAAGCTTCAGCGCCCTGATATACAGAGAATCCTCGTCCATGATGCTCTGATAGTCGCTGCCATCCGCCCTGGCAAGCACATACCCGATTTCATCATAACCGTAAAGACATGCCGGCTGTTTGGCATTGTTCATCATATACCTGTCCCAATCCTGAAACAGGGAAAACGCATAAGTCGGATTGCCCGTGTCCCCATAAGGAATCAGCTCCTGCATGTCCTTCAGCACCGGCAGCAAATCCTCTAGCGTCTCCATTTTGGGATATCCGAGCTGTGCATACGCATCCCACCTCAGATACGCGCCATATGTCAGCTCTGAGGTCTCACTCGGCGTCAAGGGTGAATTGCCGGACAGTTCTGCCGGAATGACATAAATACCATCCGGCGAAATGCGGTTATTCAGTTCTCTGATTGCGGTCTCATACCGCATAATCGGTTTATCTTTCAGATAATCCTTCATATCTATCAGAAGCCCTGCTCTCACAAGCTCCTCCAGCTTCCCGTTGTCCGAAGAGCCAATCAGCAAATCTCCCAGATTTCCCGCCGCAGAACGGATTTCATACAGCGTGTCGCCGCCGCCCGCCACATTGGGCGCTATGATATTTAACTCCATGTTAAACTTATCCTTCACCACCTTGGCAAACCATCCTGACTGAATCCCTTGGAAATTTGCCAAGTCGTCAAATACATCCACCACGATAAATTCTTCATAGGGGCATTCGCTTTTCTTCTCGTTCTTTCCTGCCGCGCACCCCGACATAACCAAAACAGACGCAAGCACAAGCGAAAGTACCCTGATAACGCTTCTCTTTTTCAAATCCTATTTCTCCCTCAAGCCACTTCATTTTTATCCGCAACGTGTACCTACAGTATAACATAGACCTTCCCGAACTTCCACATGGAAAATACTGCTCCCGCTTTCCTTTCGGACAACATTTAAGCGGCTTTCCCTTTTCGTCATCCCCCTTGACGTTATTTTGCATCTCTTTTATACTATAAACATCAACATTGCCTAAATTACCGAAATATACCGTTTTTTATTGTTTGACAATGGGGGATTTATGTATAAAGTACTGATTGTGGACGACGAAGCGCTGATTCGTGACGGTTTAAAGTACATAATGGACTGGGAAGCGGCTGGCTTTTCTGTCTGTGGGGAAGCCTCCAACGGCGAAGAAGCGCTTCGCCTGATTTTTTCCATGCATCCGGATTTGGTGCTTATGGATATCCGTATGCCCAAAATGCAGGGATTGGAAGTAGTAAAAGCATCACGCCAGCAGGACTTCAAAGGGCGCTTTATTATCACCAGCGGGTACTCCGATTTTAAATACGCACAGGAAGCCATGCGTTACGGCGTAGAATTTTATCTGACAAAACCCATAGAGGAGGAGGAGCTTACCGCCTCCGTAAACAAAATCAAGCTTTCTCTTGACAGTGAAATTCGTTCCTCCGACAATCTTGAGCTGCTAAAGAAAAAAGCCAAAAACGTGATTCTGCATGAACTGATTACCGGCAAAGAGGGCGTGCCCGCTCATCTTGACAGTGCGGATATCGCAGACCTTGAGTTGGATGCCGATATCTATCAGATTGTCATTTATGAAAATTTCAATCGGGAACTGGGCAGCTCCTCCTACAGCTTTGCGGAGCTGTTAAAGGTAAGTAACCGTGCAGACCATACGTTTAATCACATAGAAGACGACAGAAAAGACGTTATTTTGTTAAAGGGAACCTATGCCGTCAACCGTTTTTATGATTTTTTGTCCCACTATGACAAAGCTACGCCGCCCCAGAAGGGAAGCCCGATGGATACCTTGTTTTTGGCTTACGGCAGACCTGTCCATACATTGCATGATATCCATCTTTCTTATGAAGATGCCTGTATGCTGATTTCACGCCGCTTTTTTTGTACACAGGGGCAGCATACACTGGGTTATTCCGCGCTTCCTGACATGGAGCAGCCTGCAACCGCGCTCAATCCGGAAAAGCTTTCTGAATTTACCGATTATCTCTCCGGCTACCTTCAGACCTTCAACCGGAAAAATGTTGCGGAGACGCTTTCCCGCCTGGAACAGTATTTGTACGACTCACAGGAGGACAGCTCTGAAATCAAGCTTTTTACCACTGATTTATACTTGCGGATTAAGGAAAAAATCAGCCTGCTATACAACACCCTGGGCATTCCTTTTCTGCCCAATTCCACCGTCATTGATTTTATTGGCAAAAAAAATTATCTCTACGAGATTATTGCCTTTTTGGCGGAACAATTTGAAATGGTTATGAGCGCTGCCGGCAGCCCTACGCGCAGCAGCGTTTTGGACGATATCCTTTACTATATCGACCACAACTACCAGAACAATATTAAGCTGGAGACGATTGCGCCGCTTTTTGGGTACAACAGTGCTTACCTCGGCAAAATTTTCAACAAGACGGTGGGAGAAAGCTTTAATTCTTATGTGGACCACATCCGCATTGAACATTCCAAAACGCTTCTCTTGCAAAACAATTACAAAGTATATGAAATTGCAGAAAGAGTCGGCTACCGCAATGTAGATTATTTTCACAAAAAGTTCAGGAAATATGTAGGCGAAAGTCCCGCGGAATTCCGCAAAAAGAATATGGAGCAGTGATTGAAAATCATACTTTCCAATCACTGCTCCATATCTTTCCGGTTCCGTTTAGAGCGCTTTCTCCTCCCTGTACGCTTTCACAAGCTCCGTAAATTCCGCACAGGCTCCGTTTTCATCCACCGCGTACAAGCCAAATACGACTCCGGTAAACCCGCCTGCCACTTCACTTGACAGATAGCGGGTATCGGCGCAGCCCATTTCCGCAAATCCGCCCTGTGTTTCGGCAAAAAAATGGTACTGCTCTTCCTTTGCTTCTATCTTGAGCGCAACTTTCTTCTGTGCCGCGGAAATCGTCTTCATTTCTTTTGAAACACAGCCGATGGTAAACCGCAAAACCACATTTCCTTTGGCTTCCAGATACAAATCATAATGATGCCTCTCGTCCATGTAGACGGTAATACCTGCCTCTTCACAGCCGCTCTTTACGGTAACGGAAAACTCTTCCCTAAATTCATTCTGCCTAAGAGCCGCCATCGTCGGCAGCTTTCCTTCAAACAAATTGTCCTTCGTCCCTTTCAGCTTCAGGCTTTTTGTATCAAACACATAGTTTTCTTCTCTGTAATTCCTTAAAAAGCACCATTCCTTTTCCAGATTTTCAAAGGTCTTATGAAAGGAACGTTCCTGTATGAAAGCTTCTCTGTCGGGCAGCTCATACGCAAGATGCGACGTTCCGTCTCCCATGTAAAACCAGCCGTCCTTCCACTCTACGGGAACCAGACAGCACTCCCTGCCAAGATGATGATAAGTCAGCCACTGCCCCGACTGGCGGAATGCCAGATGCATAAACCACCACTTTCCGTTTTGGTCCTCTACAATATCCCCATGTCCGGCTCCCTGCAGCATATAGCCGCCCAGATTGCGGTTTGTCAGCACCGGGTTTTGGGGAAACGGCTCAAAAGGCCCCCACAGGCTTCTGCCCCTTGCATAATTTACCATATGCCCGTACTCCGTACCGCCCTCCGCATCCAGAATATAATAGTATTCTCCAAATTTGTAGAGATGAGGGGCTTCGATATACCGCCCGCCGGTGCCATACCACAAGGGTTTTGTCTCACTTTTCTTTTTCCCTGTTTCAATGTCAATTTCACACATCTGAATACAGGCGCGGCCGCTTTCGGCATCGTATCCGTTGCTGATAAAATAAGTCCTGTCCCCCTCAAAATACAGAGAAGGGTCTATTCCGTCCTGTTCTACAAAAACCGGCTCCGACCACTCCCCATGGATATTATCCGTCCAGACATAAAAATTGGTATGAGTGTCCGCCTTTGTCGTGACCATATAAAAACGATTGCGGTAATATCTGATTGTCGGGGCAAAGATGCCGCCGCTCTTATCTGCATCGCTTAAGTCAACCTGGCTCTGCCTTGTGATACAGTGCCCAATCTGCTGCCAGTTTACCATATCACGGCTTTCAAACAAAGGAACCGCCGGAAAGAAATGGTTGCTGCTGCATACCATATAATACTTGTCCCCCGCCCGGCAGACACTCGGGTCAGGATACATGCCCCGCACTACAGGATTTTGATACTTCATTCGCAATACTCCTATTTCTTTTTTGATTGGTTACTGCCGCCTGCTATCTTGAGAGTGAGGAAAAATACTGCCGCACCCAGCAGGAGCGCTCCCAGAATAAGCAGCACTGTGCTCCAGATACCGCCGCTCTTTTTCTGTGCATTCTCCTCGCCGGACGTCCCCTCTGCGCTATCTTCATCAGACGCCTCTTCCGCTTTCTCCACGTTGGCAAACACTCTGTCCGGAGAAATCGATGCGGTAACGGTAAACTCTGCCGTCAGCCCTTCTGCCGTGTATGCCGTCACCGTCGCTTCCCCTTCTCCATGGGCAAATACCTGCACCACTGCTTTGTCCGACGCCAAAATGCTGCGGTTATCCACAGAGACAATAGAGGCATCCGAAGAAACAAAGGTAACGCCGCCCGCCCCCGCAGGACTTACCGAAACTGCAATTTCTACAGGTGAAGCGCTGCTCACGGCAGCCGTACTGCTGCCATCCGTCTCCAAAGAAGTTATTTTTACAGGCTCTGCCTGTGCCGCACCCTCTGCAAACACCAGATTGCTTATAGTAAAGGTCACTTCTATATGCTGGGGATTCTCAAGCCCCTCAAAATTCAATACATGGTTGTTGACCAGAACCTCCTCAATCACCGAACCGTCCCATGAATTTATCGGGTCGTTCGTATCCAATATCCCCGATGCTTTTATGGCAGATTTGGGTTCCGTCATATTTACCGCAAATTCCACCCCGTCCACTACAATGGAATCGTACATAATATCACAGGAAAGTAACGGAGATTTTTTGGCAAGTCCCTTCGTCACACTGTCGTCCTTGATGTAGATTGCGGTGAGGTCGCAAAGACCGCTAACGCCCGCCGCACCTGCTGCTGCCGACAGGTCGCTTCCACAGTCAAAAGAAAGCGTATACTGTCCATCCTCCCGGACACGGATTGCGCTTCCGCTCTCATTGCTGAAATAGTTATGCGCACTGTCGTTGTAGTAGACGTTCAGCGCCAGCGCTATCTCTGCGACTGCCTCCGCTTCTTTTACCGTCACCGGCACTACCTTTGTCAAGCCGTCGCTGGAAGTGATAATGATATAAGCGCTGCCGGTAGAGACTGCCGCCACCTTTCCGATTTTGGATACCGTAACCACGCCGGGGTCAGAAGAACGGTAGGTCAGGTATGCATCCGTGTCCGCCGGTGCCATTTGTGCATTCAGGTACAGCGACTGCCCTGTCTGCAGAATATAGCTGTCCTGCTCCGCCGTAATACCCGTGCAGGGTCTTTCCGTAATCGCCGCACGCACCTCCACCGGAATTTCTAAAACGGCACTTCCGCTCTGGGTATATGCCGTAACCGTAGTGTTGCCAATACCTGCCGCATGAATATATGCCGCCCATTCCTCCACATTTCCTGCATCGGGATTGACGGTTGCAACCGTTTCGTCTGCACTTTTCCACAGCACCACATCATTAAATGCAGTCTTATCCACCCTGTCCCCAAGGCTTATATGTATCACCTCGCCCATGCGAAGCTGATATGTCCCCTCGATTGCCCCAAGACTGGTAATCGGCGTTACCGTCGTCTCCCTCGCAATATCGGACAAGTCCTCGGCGCCTGCAAGGAACAGCCCCCGCATCATCGCCGCAATGATTTCCGGATAGACCTGCTTATAAGTCACTCTGTCCACCAGTGTAAAGCTGAAATCCGGTTTTGCACTCAGGTCATACCAGCCCTGGTCCCAATAGCATGGCACAATCCCTATCTGCTGGCAGAGCCGCGTCACAATTTCCATGTGATACGCGCGCGCCGCCGTATTATCTTTATTAATCGCACCATATTCCCCTAAAATAACGGGAATTCCCTTTGCGGTAAAGGTGTCCTTCAATCTTTGGAACTCCGGAATCAATGCCTGTACCCTCTCGTCCACAAACTCCGTCGTCTGCGTGGTATCCAGCAGCCCGAACTGCCAGTCATAATAATGCACCGCCACAAAAAGCCTGTCTTTCACAGAATCCTCCGGCAGCGCAAACCCCCATTTGGGTTCCGTCGTATTCACAATATTGGTGTATCTGCCGGGCACGGACAGCCACCGCAGCGCATTGTTGGAACCGGTCTCACGCACGGTATCCACAAATATCTGGTTGAGCTCGTTGATTACCGCCGTATCCCCCGCCATATCGTTTCCGGGGCCTGTCACCTCGTTCATGGATTCAAAAATCAGATGCTCGTCATAATCCTTGAAGCGCTCCGCAATATGGCGCCATACTGCTTCAAATTTCTCCTTGACCGGTGCCAAATCTTCTGCACCGATGCGCAGCCAGCCTGTCTGCTCCGCGCCGTCATGGTGAATATTGATGATAACGTACATATTCATATTGATTGCATAGTCTACAATATCCTGCACACGGCTCATCCACTTTTCATCAATGGCATAGCCGTTCGCATCGTCTATCATGGTGCCCCATGTGACCGGCACACGCACCGTATTAAAGCCCATATCATGCAGCTCCTTCAAAAGCTGCTGCGTCGTCTCCACATCCTGCCACTGTGTCTCCGACGGTGTAAATCCTGTATGCCCGTCCATGGTATTGCCCAGATTCCATCCGTTTCCCATCTCCGCTACCATTTCCGCAGCCGTCAGTTCGCGAAAAGGCATCTGCGCGCTTACGGTCTGGGTATTTTCCGCTGCCGCGGCAGCCTGCGGAAATGCAGTCAAAGACAAAGCACACGCCAGCAGACCTGCAAGCGCTGCCCTGCACTTATTTCTTATTTTCATACATACCTCCCATATTTATGGCGTCGTTCCTGTCCGCAGCCATAAAATAACAACTATTTTTCACATACCTACCGGATTTCCGAGCCAAAGGGGAAGAGCGCCAGCTTGGCAAGCTTAAACATCTGCTTTCCAAACGGAATCCCGATAATGGTAATGCAGAGTACAATGCCGCATATCGAAAACTCCAGCGCAAGCGGCAGCCCCGAAAGCAACAGCCATATTATATTTAACAGCATACTGCCTGCTCCGCCTCCATACCGCACTTCTTTCCCAAAAGGGAAAAAGCTGAGTCCCGCAAACTTAAAGCACTGTACGCCGACAGGAATCCCCACAATCGTAATACACCACAAAACTCCTGCCAGACACCAGCTCAGCCCGCTGATAAGACCTCCAAATAAAAACCATAATACATTTCCCAGACAGCTCATTTCCACCCTCTTTTCCATGTGCGCTTTGGCAAATATGCCTGCTCTTCACACTATTTTTTCTACAATCCCCAAATCCAGCTTTTCACCAATGATATCCAGCTTTGACAGCAAGGCTCTATTTCATGTCCTTCCGGCGATTCTGTCAGTTCATTGGCAAGGCTCAGCCCATGCCCTCCCTTTGGATACATGTGAAATTCAACCGGAATCCCTGCCTTTTTCATGGCACTTATCAGCAAAAGCGAATTTTCCACCGGCACGCAGTTATCCGTATAGGTATGCCAGATAAAAGCAGGCGGCGTATCCGGATTGACCTGCTTTTCCAGAGACATCTTTTCTGCCAGCTCGTCGAAACGAGCGCCCAGCAGATTGACAAAAGAATCTCTGTGCGCAAACGCACCGGAGGTAATCACCGGATAGTTTAAAATCATACCGTCAGGGCGCAGCAGCTCCTTGTCGGCGGCTGCAAGCCCCAGCTCTTTTGCGATAAAGTCTTCCTTCCAGAACATGCCGTAGCCTGCCGCCAGATGCCCTCCGGCAGAAGAACCTTCCACAATCACCTTATCCGTATCAATATGCCATTCTTCCGCTTTTTCCCGAAGGATTTTCACTGCCGCAGCCAGTTCCAAAAGCGCCGCCGGATAGACTGCAGGCGCAATGGAATAGTACAGCACCACGGCGTGACATCCCATCGCCGCATACTGCAGCGCCAGAATCTCCCCTTCCCTGTCCGACAGGTAACAGTAGCCGCCGCCCGGACACACAATAACGACGGGACGCTTCTTGATTTTAAACTCCGGCGAATCCTCAATGATGTAAGTTTTCATGCGCGCATCCGGCAGAGAGCCTGTCATTTTAAGCTGTATTGTCTGCTGTATCATAACGCCACCTTTCCGCAGGATTCTTTTCCTGCATATAAATCTTTTATGTTTCCTCGTCCTTTTCCCCATCCTTCTCCTGCACCGCACCCGGCTCTTTTTCAATTTCTTTGAAAAAGTGAAGTGCAAAACCGCTTATTGTCAGCATAATACAGGCAGGACCAATCAAAATCCCAAAGAACAGAGTCCAATAGTTGAAGATAAAAACGATAACCTCCACTGCCAGAACCGCCACCAGTAAAAGCGTCCTCGCAAAATATCTTGTCGCTATATTCACCGAATTTTTCAATGTGCCGATTAGCGTGTTCTCATAGCGGGCGCTCAGCGGAAATGCATAAATAAAGGACATTCCAAATACAAACGCCGCCACGATGCCAAAAATGAGAAACATGGTAGAATCGCCTGCCGCCACGCGCTGCAGTTCAAAATCCAGATACACCGCATAAGAACAGAACAAAGCAAGCAAGCCCATGGGGATTCCCTGCCGCCAGTTCTCCTTAAACGCTTTGACAAACTGCCGCGCCACATAGCCCTCCTGTTCGTCCACCATCTTCAGCGTGACGCTGTATGCCGCTACGGTTGCCGCACCCACCGTTACAACCGGCAGAGAAAAGAGCAGCCACATAAAATTCAGTTTTACCATATCCCACAGTCTTGATAAAAATTTGTATAATGCACCGTCCACACTGAAAAACTTCATCCTGTTACCATGCCTTTCCAAAGCCTGCAAACTCCCTATGCAGGCATAAAGTTCCGTTTAGAAAAGGCTGCCGGTTGGGCAGCCCCTTCTAACGGTCTTTCTATATTTACTTAGTATACCTTATCTTAACGGCTCCTGCAATGCATTTCTGATTGCCGCCTGCTCTATCGTCCACTGGGTGCAGGAATCATAGCCGTAAGACTTTGCACGTCCGCGCATTTCATTTACGATGGACTGGAATTCCTCCTCTGTCTCCGCATAGATGGCTCTCCAGCTATAGTCCTTTAAGCAGGTTGCAACCTGTACCCATGTACTCTCAAGCTGAGGTTCTCTTTCCGGGAAGGAGAAGGTAGTCGGTACGTCCACCGCGTAGTTACAGCTATCCATATAAAGCTCCAGTGTTTCGTAGCCTGTATATGCTCTCCAGTCTCTTTCCGCCTCGCAGCGTCCCTCCGGCACCAGATTGCTTGCCCAATACTGCTGGTCGTATCTCTCGCCGGATTCGGGATTGATATCTGCCGAAGACCACGTGGTATTGTTTACCTGAAATGCGCCTTCATTAAAGGTTGCGCCGCCCCACTCGTTAGGCATCAGAGTCGTTCTGTCCTCAAAACAGGTCTTGCCAAACTCCGTAAAGTAAGTCTTACCGTTTTCATCATAATCCCAGCAAAGCTCCTTCGGGCCGTAATCCATTGTCAGACGTCCTTCCGGCGTACACAGCCAGTTGATGATTTCCATGCAAAGCTCCGGGTACTGGGTCTTTGCACCGATACTCCATACGCGGTTGCCGCCTATCGTGCTTAAGCCTCCCACGATGGGACAAGCTTCCGTAGGCACCAGGCTCTCCATAATTTTATTGATTTCGTTGCCTTCTTCATCTTTTCCGTAATGCACTTCTTTGTTGTAGGCAAGAGAACCGGCATAGTTAAAGATGGAGAAGAAGGTCTGCCCGTTCTGCACCTTCTCTATCATATTGTCGTAGGTCTGTGTCATGGAGTCCGGGTCAAGCAGACCGTTGCGGTACAGCTCGTTAAACCATGCCAGCATCTCCAGATAAGGGCTGTCGGGGGACAGGGCATCGTAATACTCGCCGGTTCTTACGTTATAGTGTCCAAAGCCGAATTCATCATAGCCGTAATATGCCGTCGCCATTGCTTTCACATACATCACATAGTTGCCGTCCCAGTCAGGCCAGAGAGACATCGCATAGGTAGGCTTTCCATTGTCAGCCGTCGGACAGATTTCCTTCATATCGACAAGCACATCCATCAGGTCATCCAAATCGTTTACTTCCGGATGTCCCAACTGCTGATACAAATCCCAGCGAATATCCCATGTGTAGAAAAATGCCTCGTGGCTTTCGGAGCTGGAAGCTACATTGTGTCCAAAACCGTATATGGTGTTTGCTTCCCCAATCACGTTGCCGTCTTTATCCTTTTGTGCGGATACAACCTTATTTTTGTTTAAGGCGTCCTGCATATTCTCCCAGATATAGGGACCGTATTCCTGCACCAGATTATCCTCTTCCCAGTCATACAGAAGCCCTGCGGAAACTGCCTGCAGGTAATCCTTGTCGTCGGAACCCCATACGACAATGTCACCTAAATCTCCTGCTTCCATACGGGTGTCAAACACACCGTCGCCGTCGGGAATCAGGTTGACCTTAACGCCAAATTTGTCCTTTAAAATCTGTGCAAACCAACCCTGCATCTCACCGGAATAGTTTGCAAGCTGGCTGTAAATAGTAAGCGTAATATAGTCCTTCTCCTTACTGCCGCAGCCTGTGAGCAGTCCGCTGACCATGACAAGTGCCAGGACAAGCGCTGCCAGTCTTTTCATCTTTTTCATATCGCTTTAATCCTCCTTCTATATTAGTGTGAACTGTTATCCCTTAACAGCCCCCAGCATAATACCTTTTACAAAATACCGCTGCATAAACGGATAAACCAACAGTATGGGAATAATGGATACCATGGAAACCGTATACTTGATAACCTTTGCGTTCAGAGCCGTCTGCATGATACCTTCCGCCGCCGAAGAGCTTACGCCGCCGTTCATCAGCGCGCCGATATTGGAGCTGGTCGTCAGATACAGATACAGCCTGTGCTGCAGCGTATACAATTCCGGTGCGTTCTGCATGAGAATCAGGGAATCCGTAAAAGAGTTCCAATGCCCCACCGCGCCAAAAATTGCAATCGTCGCCAGAATCGGCATGGACAGCGGCCAGATAATCCTGCGGAAAATAGTCCAGTAGCCCGCCCCGTCCATAAATGCGCTCTCTTCCAGCTCTGCCGGAATCGACTCGATGTATGTTTTTACCAGTATAATGTTATAAGGCGCCACAATGCCCGGGATGATATATGCCATAAAGTTGTTGGTCAGTCCCAGCATGGACATGTTCAAATACCAGGGAATCGTTCCTGCATTGAAGTACATGGTAATCACTAAAAACCGATACCAGAACTTTCTGTGCCACATCTGCTGCTTTGTTACCAGATATCCCACAAAAGCGGAAGCCATCACCATAAGCGCCGTGCCGAGCAGGGTTCTCCCAATGGAAACAAAAAACGCCTGCCCTATTTCATTTGACTTTACCAGATTGACATAATTGTCAAGGTTGAGCCCCCGCGGAATAAAGTTAATCATTCCCCTGCTCACCAAGTCATTGGAAGAAATGGTATTGATAAATAAGTAGTAAAACGGAAAAATACAGCTCAATGTAAAGATAAGGAAAAATCCATAGTTTAATATATTAAATACGATATCGCCGGTGGTGAGCTTATAGGACCTTTTATGCGTTTTGTAATACTGCTTTTCCGCTTTCGCGTCTAACTTTTCCTGTGCCGTCTTCGCCATATCTCACACCTCCTATACAATACTCTCGCCACGTACCAGCTTGGAAATCGTATTGGCGCCGAACAAAAGTACAACGCTGATTACGGATTTTACCATGCCTATCATGGTTGACAGCGGTATCGCACCGTTCATAATACCCAGCTTATACACATACAAATCGAGCACCATATTGATATTGGTGTTGTTGGGATTGTCAAACACCATGTACTGGTCCATGCCATTGCTCAAAATACCTGCCACTGCCATCAGAAGCATAACCATATAAGTGGGAATCAGTCCCGGAAGCGTAATATGCCACATTTTCTGAAAACGCCCTGCACCGTCCACGGTAGCCGCTTCATAAAGCTGCTGGTCGATACCGGAAATACCTGCTATGTAAATGATGGCGCTCCAGCCGATGCCCTTCCAGGTTCCCCACGCCAGCATCTTCAGCCAGTGATGGGAAGAGCTCATCAACATATTTTTGCCTTCCGACCACGCCCCCGTATTTACCATCATACTGCTGATAAAGCCGTCCGACGAAAAGATGGCAAGTGCAATCGCATACACCAAAACCCAGCTTATAAAGTTCGGAATGGTTGCAAAGGTCTGCACAAAACGCTTCATGCGGGTGCTCTTAACCTCGGAGAGGAAAATCGCAAACGCCATCGGAAGCCAGCTTGTAGCAATGCCAAGTGCGCTCATCGCAAGCGTGTTGCGAAGCACCCTCACAATATCGCTTCTGGTCGCCGCGTTCTGGAACAGCATGGTAAAATACTGAAAACCTACGAAATTATCCTTTGAAAGCGTGCCGCCCGATGTATAGTCAAAAAAAGCATACCGCCAGCCATAAAGAGGCAGGTAACTAAACACAAAGCACAACGCCGCAAACGGAAGGAACATCAGAAACAGCTTGAACTTAGATTCCATTTCAAATTTAGATTCTTTTGCAGGCCTGGGAAGCAGCACCTGCACAAGCACGGATACTGCCAGAATGACAGCCGCCAGAACCAAAAAAAACAACCAGTTAGAAAGGGGGAAATTGGGAATTACCTTGTCGGGCTTCGTGGTCTGCGCAACCTGCGAATACGCCAGATAAATACCTCCAAGACCTGCTATCTGCGCAATAGCGCCGCCGATGCCAAACCAGTTTCCAACCTTTTTCATCTTCAGATTACCCAGCGACATACAGCCCATAACGGCGCCTGCCGCAATGCCAATGCAGACAACCATACTTGAAATAAAGAGAAGCACAAAGGAAGACTCCTGAATCCATCCCTGATTAAACGCACGGGTACACTGCTTCACCAGTCCGGAATAGGAAATTCCTGAAGTAAACAGGGACATATTTTTGTTTATGTAGTCACATATTTTCGCCGGATTTAAGCCCGGGAAAAACATCATAACCACCGAAAGCAGAACGCCGATACGCGCTGCATAATACATATATCCGGCTGTTTTTTCCTTTCCTTTCTTACTATTTTCCATACCTTACCTCCCACACATCTACATATTTCGGGCTCAAAACGCATACTACGAGCACTTAGCTTTATTATACAAAAGGAGGAAATTCAAAAATACCGCAAATACTTGATAGAAATTACAGTAATTTTTTGTCCGGGGTTGTTCGCAGGTGGATTTTTTATTTTGCAAGGGGACGCAGTCAGCAGGGGCATATAGCTGTGCTGACACGCTCGCGCTCTGATAAAAACGTAGCGGACGCTAGGCTCGTGAGATACCTCGCCAAGCGCCAACGTTTTTATACGGTCTGCACAGCTATATGCCCCTGCTGACTGCTGAATCCTGCAAAATACAGGATTTACTCTTGCCTGCATAAAAACAGCGTAGCAGCCACATAGGACTGCTACGCTTAAAAGGTTTGCCTTTTTAAAATCGTTATACTTTATGTGATTTATAAAGTGATATTACTTTGTATCGCCTTTTTTCTTCTTTGCCACTACTACGCCGGCTGCTACTGCAATCACTACTATTACAGCTATCACGATACCGATAATCAGTCCGGTATTGCTTCCGGAGTTCTCTGCGGGAGCGGGCGTGCTTTCGTCAGTGGGCGCCGGTGCGCTTTCGCTTGTTTCCGGTGTTGTGTCCGCCGGAGCCGGAGCTGCGTCGTTTGCAAAGCCGCTCACATCAAAGCTGATTTCAATACTCTGGGTCGGAGCCGCATAGTAAGGAAGCTCAGGAATCGCGTTGTTCCAGATATTCGCTAACAGTATCTTCTGTACTTCCTTGGAATCCGGGTCTAAGAATGCGCTTTCCTGTTCTGCAATGGTCTTTCCGTCCATTTTCAGAACAATGTTGGAAACTACAACTGCATCATTTACAGGCAGGTCTGTGGATACAAACAACAGGTTAAACAAACCGTCTGTGCCAAGAATCGGCTGGTCTTCAAACTGTCCGGAGAAGTCATAGCCTGTTACGGATACCGTGTAAGTACCGTTGCCGGTGATTTCCACGTCGGTAAAGCTGCCGCCCTGCGCAATCCATTCGCCGTCCACAAAGCCAAGCTGGTCGAAGCAGCCGGAATCCTTGCCGAAGTTTGCATCGTCAAAGGAGTTACGGAAAATCCATGTCGGAGTCTGTATACCGATGTATGCGTGGTAAGTGCCGTTCGGGTCAAATTCATTCTGAGGAGCCGCCTCTTCCGGAGCCTCGCCTGACATCAGATAGATGGTAGGCGTAATCTCAAAAGTAATGGTCTTAAAGCCCTTGGGAGACTCTGCAAGATACTTGTCACCCCACTCATTGTAACCGCCGCCGATACGAACGCACTTCGTCTCATCATAATCGCCGGTACCCTCTGCCCAGCAGGATTTGCCTGCGGAAAGGTCAGTCGTCACTTCTTCGCCGTCCAAGAATACCTTTACATCAAAGGTACTCTCAGGAGAAACCTTGCTTGCATCCTCTACTACAAAGCAGGGTGCTACAAACCATGTATAATATACTTCAGAAGGGAACTCCAATGTAAGGGTTGTGGTCTCGCCGCTCTTCACTTCGCCGTTGGTTGCCACAATATCACCGGAATTGCTTCCCGCGCCGTCGCCGTAGTACTGGAAGCCCCAGTCGCCTTCTTCGACGCCACCGCCAAATGCGATAAACGCAGGATAGCTTTCCTCGCTGAGAACAGTTGCCACTTCACCGCCTGCCGCGTTGCAGAGCACGCCTTCTCCCAGCGTAAAGGTTACTTCAATGGTATTGATATTGGTGATGGTTCCGTCTACCGGCGTCGGTGTGATGCCGTCCGCACTGCCGTCTGCGGTACGTGCATTGTCCACGGTAGTCGCGTCAGAAACCCATGCATTGTACAGGTTGGTTCTGGTTGCAACACCGTCGTCAGAGCTGGTATACGGCGTACCCGTCAGCGCAACCTCTTCACCGTTAATCTTAACGGAGTCGATTGTCATGTAGCTGTTGGGGAATGCCGCTTCACCATTGCTGATTTCCACATCAAAAAATGCGATGTCTGCTGCGCCGCCGGCTTCCGTAAAGTCAAGTCCTACCGTGTAAGTACCGTTGCCGGTTACCTCTGCAGTCGTAGCTACAACGGGTGAATAATCATTGCCATCGTTCCAATACTGCACCGTCCATGCATTATCTGCAAAAGACAGATATGCCACGGTCTCTCCTTCCGCGGACGCATTCAGCTTCATCAACGAAAAGGTTGAAACAGCCAAAGCAAACGCAAGAACGGAGGCAAATACTTTCTTGATTGTCTTTTTCATACTTTATTACCCTCCTAGTTAAATTGAACAGGCTTAATCGTTTTCGTAAAAACAAAATAAGCTCTGTTACCTGTCACATAGCAAGTGTAACGAAGTTTGCAAAAGAAAAAAACCATTGCTTTTTTACATTTTATACGAGGAAAATTACACATCATGGTATTTTACCGGAAGCTTCAGCCGGATGCGTGTGCCCCTTCCCTGTATGCTTTCTACCGTCATTCCGTAAGCTTCCCCATAATAAAGGCGAATGCGCTGATTGGTGTTGCATAAGCCTATGCTGGCTGTTTTATCAAGCGTTTTCTGTGCCATGCGTATCCGCAGAATCTCCAGCTCCTCCCCGCTCATGCCGCAGCCGTTATCCGAGACGGAAATCTGCAAAACTTCTCTTTCCGGTATGTCCACGCAAATATCTATCCTGCCGTTTTCCGAAACCTGCTCCAAACCGTGTACAATGGCATTTTCCACAACAGGCTGTAAAAGCAGCGGCAAAAGCAGGTATTTCTCCAAATCCATCGTACCGCTTACCTCTATCCGGTAATTTACCCTGTCCCCAAACCGTATTTTTTGTATCTGCAGATAGGTTTCCACATAGTCCAGCTCTTTTTTCAGTGTCACCAGAGAAGTACCCGTATTCTCCAGTACATACCGCATGGACTTGCCGAGAAGCTTAATGGCATTTGCCACCTCCCTGTTTCCCGCAGTCAGCGATTTCATCCGGATGCTTTCCAGCGTATTGTATAAGAAGTGCGGATTTATCTGTCCGGCAAGCATCTTCATTTCCATTACCTGCTGCTCGTTTAAAAGCTGCTGTTCCTTTAACAGCGCCTGATACATCTTTGCGTCCTTCTCCTTGATTTTCTGCACCATCACCTGCAAATCGGCAAACGCCTCCGTCAGCTCGTCCTCGCCTCCAAAATAATCCGGAATATCATATTCCTCGTTACTCGCCTTTTTCATTTCATCCCGAAGCACATTCACACGCCCCGTAAAATATCTGGTAAAGAAGTGAATCAGGATGGCTGGTACGATAAGTGCCGTCAGAATAATCAAAAAGCAGGTCACAATAATGGCATTCATATCCCCATATGCGCTTTCGTTTACCGTCGCAATGTAGATTTTGCTGTCTGTCTGATACAAATGGAGCGTAGAAATATTGGCAAGAAACTTATTCGCCTGCTCCCACACCGGTCCCAAGTATTGATAGTACTCATCTGCATAGTCGATATAAAAGGGCTGCATCTCCCCATAGTCCATGCGGGTGGAGTTATAAAAAATCTTTCGGTTGTCCGCGGACACCGTTATCCGGTACTCATTGCTACGAAGGCGGGTCTGCAGATAATTGTCGCTTATCATAATAACCAGTACCGCCTGATAGTCGCTGCCAATCACGGTAATCCTGCGCACCAGCGCCAGATTCCAGTAGGAATTGTCATACTGGTCCTTTTTTTCCATGGGAATCCAGAAAGTACCCGCCTGCCCGACTGCTTTCTGATACCATACCTGCTTTTGTATCTCGCTGTCCGCATAGGCAAAATGCATGTACCCTGCTGCATCGGCGTTGTCCGTGTAGATGATAATATCCTCTATCTCCGCATGGGAGGAAATATAGTTGTTCAGCGTGGCATAAGAGTATGCCGCTTCCCGCGCCGCGCCTTTCTCCTGTGACGACAGCACCTCCTGCAGCGTGTCCTCAAAGGCAATCGTTTCCGAAATATTGTAAATCTGGGTTGTGATTTCAAAAAGAATTGTCCTGACGCGCATGCTGTCGGACACCAAAAGGTCCTGATGGTAGTTCATCAAAAGCTTTGACGTATTTTCCAGCAAAAAGAAACCGATTATGGCTATGGGAAAACAGACGGCAATAATATAAATCATATATAACTGCTGCCGGATTTTCCTTTTACTGATTCTTTCCCACAATCGGTTTCTTCTTTTTTTCATATATTTACCCCATGTGAATCTGCAATTTGGAAAGCAGTATCCCCGCCTCCCAAATTTCCTTCACATTTTATAACGTCACGGTAATATGCCCCGTATCAGATTTGACAATTGTGTCATTTCCTTCCAGCGTCATATCTCCGCCCGCAGCGGATGCCGCCTTTACATTTACCAGACGCACGCTGTATGCCTTGTCCGACATCACGTTGATGGTGATAACGTTACCTGCACGCTCCGCGGACACCTTTACTTCCTCCGCATTGTCCATGCCAAATACTACATCGCTTACCCGCACGCCGTCTCCCAGCTCATAGATACGCAGCTCCACGCCGTCGCCATAATCATAGTCCGGTCTGTCGTCACGGGCACCCAGCGCCACAATGGAATTTTCCCTTACCAGAAGCGGCACGCTTAAGTAGCTATGCTTCTCCTTTATCCAGCTTCCGCCCGTCTTCACCTCGCCGGTAAAGAAGTCCGTCCAGCGTCCCGCAGGCAGGTAGTAATCCGCCATGCCCTCTTCATTAAAGATGGGCGCCGTCAGGAAGCTGTCTCCCAGCATATACTGGCGGTCTGTATAATGGCAGGTTCTGTCCTCCGTAAATTCCAGCACCATGCTGCGCATGGTAGGGATACCGGTTTTACTTGTAATGACCGCGGTTTTGTAAAGATAAGGCATCAGCCTCGCCTTCAGCTTTGTAAAGAAGCGGACTACATCCACCGCTTCCTCGTCATACGCCCAAGGCACCCTGTAAGAAGTACTGCCATGCAGGCGGCTGTGCGAGGACAAAAGCCCAAAAGCAACCCAGCGCTTGTAAACATCCGGCGTGGAGGTACTCTCAAATCCTCCGATATCATGCGCCCAATAGCCAAAACCGGACATCATCAGGGACAAGCCGCCGCGCAGGCTCTCCTCCATGGATTCATAATCGGACCAGCAGTCGCCGCCCCAGTGCACGGGGAATTTCTGTCCGCCTGCGGTTGCAGAACGGGCAAACAGCACCGCCTCTCCTTTTCCGCGTTTCTTCTCCAGTATCTCATATACCACCTTGTTGTACAGATAGGTATAGTAATTATGCATCTTCTTCGGGTCAGAACCGTCATGGTAGCAGATACCCTCAACGGGAATCCTCTCGCCAAAGTCCGTTTTAAAGCAGTCCACACCCATGGAAAGCAGTCCCGCCAGCTTTTCCTGATACCACGCACAGGCTTCTTTATTGGTGAAATCCACCAGCGCCATGCCCGGCTGCCACATATCCCACTGCCATACATCGCCGTTTATACGCTTTACAAAATAGCCCTTTTCCATTCCTTCCCTGAACAGACAGCTCTCCTGCCCGATATAAGGGTTAATCCACACGCAAATATTCAACCCTTTTTCTTTGATACGCCTTAACATGCCTTCCGGGTCCGGGAACACACGGGAATCCCATTCAAAATCGGTCCAGTGGAACTCTTTCATCCAAAAACAGTCAAAATGGAAGGTCCGCAGCGGAATATCCCTCTCCAGCATACCGTTCACAAAACTCATAACCGTTTCTTCGTCATAATTGGTCGTAAAAGAAGTGGACAGCCAAAGACCAAAGGTCCAGGGCGCGGGCAGAGACGGCTTGCCCGTCAAATCCGTATATCTTGTCAGCACTTCCTTCATGGTCGGTCCGTTAAACAGATAGTAATCCAGACAGCCGCCCTCCACGGAAAACGCAGTCTTTGTCACCTGCTCCGTGGCAACCTCAAATTCTACCTTTTCCGGATGATTTACAAAAACGCCGTAACCCTTGTTGCTGATATAAAAGGGAATGTTTTTGTAGGACTGGTACGTGCTGGTTCCGCCATCCTCATTCCATATGGAAACACTCTGTCCATTCTTGATAAATGCCGTAAAGCGTTCACCCAATCCGTAAATAAGCTCGCCCACACCCATGGAAAGCTGCTGGCGCATATAGGTCTCCGTGATATCGCCCTTGTCGTAGTAATCGCCTTTCCAGTCGGTCTTCATACATGCCAAATCCTTTGCCCCTGATTTGGTAATCACTTCACCGTTCCTTCTGTAAGCCATATACCAGTTCTTTTTGCCCATTTCCAAGGAGAGCGTGCCGCTCGTTACTACAATCTTTTCCTCGTCGCTCGTCACGCTAAGAGGCTGCTCCGCCGTCTGGCAGAGCTCAAATGCCGGACCCTTTTGTAACGCGCCCATATGATGATAGGTCCGCACGCGCAGTACCTCCGGCGCCGGAGATGTAATCACCATTGTCAGATTGATGCCGCCAAGCGTTGCGCCTCTGTGCATAATTCTTGTAGTCGGCAGACATAAGGTCACCCTTGTCTCCTCTACTTTCTCAAAATATACCTCCTGCGGGGTAAAACAGCCGCAGCCTTCCTTCTGCAGCCAGCATCCGTTACCGAATATCATGCTCTGTCCTCCACTTTATTAAAATTTTGTTTGCTGCTTCTATTCCTGTTTTTGATTATACCGCCTGCACCGGCACAAGTACAGACCAAATATACCGTTTCTTTTCTATCTGAATTACCGGACTATTTTAACTGAAATGCCTACAGATTTTCCATCCACGTCCGTGCCAGCCGGGTCCACGACTCGCATTCCTTCTGCATATGGCTGCCCTCCCTGCCTGCGGTTAAGGGGCTTGCCAGCGCCAGTCCATGCTGCCCTTTCGGATACAGGTGAAATTCCGTCGAAATGTTGTGGCGGCGCAGGGCGCTCACAAATAAAAGAGAATTTTCCACAGGAACCGTGGCGTCCGTAAAGGTATGCCAGATAAAAGCGGGCGGGGTATCCTGATTGACTCTTTTTTCAAGGGAAAGCGCCTCCAAAAGCTTTTCGTCGCCACCCGTCAGAATGGCAAAGGAGCCCTTATGCGCAAATTCTCCGGAAGTGATAACCGGATAGCAGAGAAGCTGCCCGTTCGGTTTTATTTCCTCCGCAGAGACTGCTCCCACTGCCTCCAAAAGCCAGCTCTCCTGCCAGCACACGCCCAGTGATGCCGCCAGATGCCCGCCCGCAGAGCTGCCCTGCACCACCACCCGTTCATGGTCTATATGCCATTCCTCCGCATGCTTCCTGATATATTTTACGGCATAGGCAAGCTCCGTAAGCTGTACGGGATATTTTTCACACACAGTGTAGCGAAGCACCGCCGCATGGCAGCCCATGGAGAGGAACTGCAGCGCTTCGCTCTCCCCCTCCCGCACAGAAATGTGATTGTACCCGCCGCCCGGGCAGAGTATCACCATAGGGCGGCTCTGTACCAGCATGTCCGGGGAATAATCCTGCAAATATAGTATCAGACTCGCATGAGACGAATTTTTCATTTGTACCGGTATTTCTCTGTAAATCATACTGCCGCCCTCTATTCCTTTTTAATACGCTCTGCCCCAGTACACCATCTTTTTCGCAGGCTTGCCGCAGCATACGCAGGTTTCTGCAAGCTGCTCCTGCTCAAAAGGAATACAACGGCTTGTGACGCTGAGCTTTTCCTTTATCTTTTCTTCACACGCCTGCTCTCCGCACCACATCGCCTTGACAAAGCCAGCCTTCTGCCAGTCTCCCTGTGCTGCCGCTGTAAAGAGTCCTTCAAACTCCTCCATGCTGCGCGCCACAAAGGTATGGGCGTCTCTGTGCTTTCTCGCCTTCTCCAACATGTCGTGATGAATGGTATCAAGGAGCTTTGCAACCGCTTCTTCTACCTCCTCCAGCGCGACTTCTGTCTTTTCACCGTTATCGCGCCTGCACAGCACGCATTTGCCCGCCTCTATATCCTTCGGACCGATTTCCAGACGAAGGGGGAAGCCCCTCATCTCCGCCTCTGCAAACTTAAATCCCGGGCTCTTGTCCGTATCGTCCACCTTAACGCGGAAGCTGCCTTTTAATCTCTCCTGCAGCTCGTATGCCTTCTCCAAAACGCCTTCCTTCTTCTGCTGAATCGGAATAATCGCCACCTGCACCTGCGCTATCTTGGGAGGCAGCACCAGTCCCGAATTGTCTCCGTGTACCATGATGATAGCGCCGATAATGCGGGTGGACATACCCCACGAGGTCTGATAAACATGCTTTAAGGTATTATCCTTGTCGGTAAACTGGATACCGAATGCTTTCGCGAATCCGTCTCCAAAATTGTGGCTGGTGCCCGACTGCAGCGCCTTGCCGTCATGCATCAGGGATTCAATGGTATAGGTGTGCTCCGCTCCCGCAAATTTTTCCTTTTCCGTCTTCTGTCCTTTGATAACGGGAATCGCCAGCACTTCCTCACAAAACTGCGCGTACACGTTCAGCATTTGCACAGTCCTCTCCTCCGCCTCTTCTGCAGTTGCATGGGCGGTATGTCCCTCCTGCCATAAAAATTCTCTGGAGCGCAGGAAAGGTCTGGTCTCTTTTTCCCAGCGAACCACCGAACACCACTGGTTGTACACCTTGGGCAAATCACGGTAGGACTGTATGTCGTTTTTATAAAAATCACAAAAAAGCGTTTCAGAGGTAGGCCGCACGCACATCCGCTCCTGAAGTGGCTGCAGACCGCCGTGCGTCACCCAAGCCACCTCGGGCGCAAACCCCTCCACGTGGTCCTTCTCCTTCTGCAAAAGACTTTCCGGAATAAACATGGGAAGGTATACATTTTGTACGCCTGCCTCTTTAAACCTGTCGTCGAGCTGCCTCTGCAAAAGCTCCCAGATAGCGTACCCTGCCGGCTTAATCACCATACAGCCCTTCACACTGGTATAATCGATTAACTCCGCTTTCTTTACGATGTCCGTGTACCACTGGGCAAAATCCTCATCCATGGAGGTAATTGCCTCTACCATTTTTTTCTCTGCCATACTCTTTCTTCCTTTCCTTATGTGCCGTGGCATATCGTGGACAAAAAAACGCCGGCTTCCGTCCCCAAAGGGACCGGAAAACCGGCGGTACCACCCTGCTTAATGCAGACGCACGCTGCGCCTTACATTCTCTCCTTTGCCGATAACGCCGGCTTGCGCTGTACTTTCATACAGGACTCAGAGGCAGGTTCAGACGCTTCCTACAGGAGCTTTCACCAGCCGCTCCCTCTCTGTCATATTCCGCCGTCTTACTAACCCTCATCACTGCCACAATCACATATATGCCTAAACACTGATTATAGTAGTGATTGTAGGACATAGGGCGGGCTGTTGTCAAGAATTTTTTATGGAATCAGTCCGGCTCAATTCCGATAAGGACAATCGGGACTGACGGATTGGAACGTCCTTCACGTACAATGTTTGTTAATTCATTTTCATACCATGCGACTCCACTTGACATTTGAGACATTAAACTGTGCATGGGAATGATTTCTACTCCAACATCAATATCTCCCCTGCCATAGAAAAAAGTATGTTTCACATGAAGGTCATATTGAACGGAAAAATATTTACCAAATTGTACTTCTATAGCAACTCGTTCTTTGACAAAATCAACCTGGTTATATGTATTAAAAGCAGTAAACCCTCTATCAATAATTGCCTTCCTCTGAATCTCTTTATCCCGAATATTTACGGTTTCTCTAGTGGTCTGTAAATCTTCATTGACAAAATATGCCGTTCTTGCTTCACGCCAGAAATTCCGGGAAAATTCGCTTTTAAACAGCTTGTTCAGTTTGGATGGAGAATAAAGTGTTTTTCCAACCATGGTTTTTTCTTTGCTGATTTTATCAAACGCTTTGCCGGCATCAACATTTTTAATTGCACTCTGTATCTCATTCCACAAAACAGGCTTGTGAACCATCAGAAATTCCACACCGTTTAAATGACTGTATATCTGCGCGATTTTCATGTTATCTTTCTCCATTCCTCAGGGATTTGCGCCACCTTGTCATTCGGACTTGGCACCCATATTTTTTGGTAGATAGGACGGGTTTTCAATACGCCTTCCGAAAGCTTTTGGATTCTTTCTAACCCAATGTCCACATAGGACTGCTCCAATTCAGAGCCATAGGCTTCACGATTATTCTTTAAAGCTGCTATCAGAGAAGAGCCGACTCCGGCAAACGGGTCATAAACAATGTCGCCTTCATTTGTCAGCGCCAGAACACATCTCTCCACTAATTCGACTGGAAACTGGCACGGATGAGCAACTTTTTCCGGATGATTATTTTTAACATTGGGGATTTCCCATATCTGCGCATCCCAGTCATCAACAAGGCGTTCCAACGTCATCTCCCAAACATCTTCCGGATTTTTCCCCTTGGGATTGCCGCTAACCTGCCCTCTTTTTTCCCCTTTAAAATATCTCTTTCCGGGATATTTGGAAGGAACACGGACATCATCAAGGTTAAAGGTATATTCGTCCGATTTTGTAAACCAAAGAATAGTTTCGTATCTTCCGCTAAACCTTTTTGAACAGTGCAAGCCATGTCCGAAATGCCAAATAATTCTATTCCGCAAAAGCAGACCAAGCTTTTTGAAATATGGATAAAAGTATATATCTAATGGATATACTTCGCTATCATCGACAAAATTACCGGTCTGCCAGCAAAGGCTTCCGTCATTTGTAAGAACCCGTTCAAGCTCTGTCAATACAGGCAGTAAATTTTCTATATATTTATCAATGCTGCTCTTCGTTTCATATTCCTTTCCAATATTATAAGGCGGTGATGTGATAATCAGTTTTACAGAATTGGAAGGCAGCGATTTACAAAATTCCAATGCATTTTTACACTCGTATTTGTATTCTAAAAGCTCCAATCAATATCCCTCCTGCATATGCATTTTGAAAATCATATCATATTTTTTGCTTTTTTTCTACTTAAAATCCAATTGGGTTTGTGTCAAGTAATCGTTGGCAACTTTCCACTTTATTTTTCTATATGATATTTCACCTGTTTTTTTGTATGCTAAATAAACCCTGCCGGGTTCTTTCTCCGATTAACAACAAAACGCTTTCTTAAACGCTTTTCTTGATGCCGTCTGCATCGCTTCCACTATCGGCATATGTGCACTTACTACATCTACATACGAATTACCTTTTCCATCCTTCTTCGGTGCTTTGGCTGCGCTTAACGTTTCCACGATTTCCTGCATCTGCATCGTAAACACTATGCCATCCGTGTACCGGTCTATTGTTTCTGTCAGTTCTCTGTTTTCTTTCCGGTACAGCGCTTTTGACAGGTTGTTGGCTCCCTTTACCGACCACCGCATCCGGCGGTTCTTCATTCGCAGCGTAATTACAGTACAGTTCTGGCTTTCCTGTACGCCCATTCCTTTGTATATAATCCCTTCCGGCGGTTCGGCTATCTGGATTCCCCGCTTATCGTAGGGCAGGAGCCCTTCCCTGTTATTGTTCAGATATTTGTATAATTCCTGGGCTTTTTGGCTTTTCCTGTCCTTTTCATCAGGGCTTTCCACACTTGCTGCATATACCTGTATGTACTTCAGCATTTCTTCTGGCGTGCCTGCAC
>CAJTPU010000002.1 GCA_910578335.1 uncultured Lachnospiraceae bacterium
CTCTTCCCCCTCTTTTTTTAAAGTCATGGTACTTAAAAAACCTGTATCGCCCTCTGCATAATGCAGAAAAAACAAAAGAAAGCAATCCCCGCCGTCTGCATCTTCCAGACAATAAATCTTATCTTGCTGCAAAAAGTGCTCGCCGCGCCAGTCCGCAAAATGCTCCTCCACAAGCCTCTCGTAATCGGGACATCGCTTTGCCAGCTCTTCTGCCGTACAGAGAAGCTCCTCCTGTCTGTAGTCTGCAAGCGCATCCATACACCTTCCTTCTGCCACATAGCGCTGCAGGTCCGAAAAAAGTTCCACAGGGAGCCTGTCTTCCGTCCCGTACCGGCTCTCCCAGACCCTGCACTGGGCTGCAATATCCGCCTGCCCGATTTGCATATCCGCCTGTGCCGCTTTCCTTTCATCTGCTTTTTTCAAAACCTCCCTCGCGCCGTTTTTCGGTGAGAAAGCCCGCCTGCACGCAGAAAAACAGAGCAAAACGAAACCAGCCAGCACAATCCCCGCACCAATTTTCTTTGTTATATATCCCATTCTTTTCACTGTTTTTTCCTCTCAAAGATACGCGTGCACCAGACGTTCTATTTCCTGTATCTTCTGCGCAATCCGTATTTTCCTCGGGCACGCCTCCATGCACGGCATCTGGACGCACTCCCTGCAATGCTTTGCACTCTCTACAATGCCAAGTGCCATTTTTTTCAGCGCCCAGTGGTCTTTTCCTTCCTTTCTTTTCGCCGTACTTATGGTACGGCGCGCCATAACATACCTACATTTCTGCTAACCCTTAATCATATAAAACATTATAACACAAAATATAGGCGAATTGGCAAATGATTGAAATGCTTTTAAAAAGTCAATAAAAAAAGGGCAGATGGAAAACTCTCCTTGATGCAATAAATCCATCGGCATACCGATGGATTTATTGTAGTTTGACACCATTCTAACTCCTGCCTATTGCCATAGGAAACAGGCAGGGACTGATACTGAAAGAAACAGCCTGTGGTAATTCCCTCTGTAATTCTATCTCTTCCTTCTCCAACAAGCTTTTCACCTGAGTTCGGGACAGCCCTAAAATCATAGCAATCTGCTTTTCCAAAGGAATCTTCAGTTGATGTGGATTCTTTATCGTGATTACAATCCGCTCTCCCGGTTCACTGCTTTCTACGGTTTCATGCAGTTTAACGAAATCATAATGCAATTTGTCAAAATCAATATCTGCCTTATTCGTCCGAAATAACTGCATATTTTTACCATATGTCTCCGCAAGTTGTTCGTCATTGTCTAAAAAACACTGATATTCTTCTTTGGGTATAGAAGAAACCTTCCTGCGTTCATAAATTGCAAGATTCAGTGTATGTTTACATTCCAGACATTGATAAATCAGCCAGATATCCAGTTTGTTTCCATTCGCATTGACGCGAAACATTTTTGTGTTTATATAATGTGTCTTTCTACCGCATTTAGGACAATTCCTGATAATCCAAAAAGAATCTTTCAGTACAATTTCATATTCAATTTTTCTTAAATAGCTCATATGCATCTCCTGTTCATTTTATATCATGATGCATGGGCTATTACATTATTTCGTTTTATTTTTTATCATTATATGCAATAGCCATGCTATGCAAAATAAACAGGTGTAGTCATAAAATGTCTTTCTCCTCTCGTTATATTTTCGATGTCAATCTGTTAAACCCATCATAGCTCGCCTTGGGCAAACAGGTTATCCTTTCCCATACCGCATACGAACGGATTCGAGTCATAATAATGGCAAAACTCCAAAAAGTCTGAACGCTGTTTTGCATCATTCATAATCTTCACAAGCAATTCTCTCGGAATTGTTCTTGCATATGCCCCGGGACCTGCCAGTTTAATGTTTTTTACGCCGTAATGTTTCAATATATCCTCTAATTCATCCGGCATAAAAGTATATGTGATGCACCATGGTGTACCTCCGTTTTCATATTCGGCAATCTCATTGTCCCCACCCATAAGCCCGTCCTTGTACAGCTTCATGACGGCATCCTTGCTGAAATGATATGCTTCGATTGCATTTTGCTTATTTTCAATGCACCATTTTACAAAAGAATCCTCACAGGTTTCATCTAATATGAATTGGTATTTTTGTATTGGATTTGCCAGATGCGGAAGAGAACCCAGACGACTCGATACACTGAGCATAATGCGCTTGCGGCATATGCGTACAAGTTCACCGATAATCTTTTTCTGATTGGGATAAGTATAGGAAACAGGGGCATCAAAAGAAATCACCATATCGAAAGCTTTATCGTTGAAACCCTTCAAATCCTCCAATGCGCCGTTCACAAAGGTTATTTTGTCAAGAACGCCTTCTTTTGCCGCCAATTCCTTTGCCTTATCTATCATGGGCTGTGATATATCAAAATGTGTAACCGCACAGCCTTTTTTTGCAAGGAGAATGGAAAACCTTCCACATCCCGCACCACCGTCAAACACCGTCTTTATTCCATCCAAATGTGAGAGCAATTCCTTTTCTATATGACTTTTTTGAACAATATCATCGATAAAGGTTTTCTCGCGGCGGCTTTCCAATTCACCTTTATCCGGCATATTCCACAAGCGTTCCGATATTTTTCTGCTATAATCCATAATGCAGTCTCCCTCCATCACTTCACCGTAGTCAAACTGTCAGTTCCTTTAGGTATAAGCATAACATATTCTAATTCCGCCTTCCACCTCACGCTTTTTAATAAAAAAACGTGAGCCGCCACCAAGCAACTGCAATATTTTGCGATAGTTCCTTGGTATCAGCTCACATTTTCACGAACGATAAACAGTCTGACGAAAGAGACGCCTATTGTCCGTCCATTTTTCAAGAATACTTTTGTATTCTTAGGATACGCTGTATGCTTTTCTTTGACAGATAGTATTTGCAAGCCAATTCCGCTGTATTGCTTCCTGCAAGATACTCATCATAAATTTGTTTGTCACGCTTTAAAAGCTCCTGTTTAATTTGCGTGCCTGTTCCCCATGCTTGTCTACAGGATGACTTGCGTGGAATATAAATATTTTCTCCGTCAACATACTGCTGTATCAGTTCTATTATCTCAATTGGCAGAATTTCTTCTGCTTTCTTATAGCCCATGTCTGCCTCCCAAAATTTATTTTCAGGAATAGCATTGGCTATAACAATGATTTACTATTGCAATAGCCAGTGCTATGCAAACATAACATATCGTCTCATATAAATCTCCTTTCTAAAATTTTTAGCTTACTTATGGTACGGCGCACCGCTCATAATCCGGTATCCGCGGTATATCTGCTCACACAGAATCACCCGCATAAGCTGATGGGGAAAGGTCATGTCCGAAAAACTCAGTTTGAAATCGGCTCTCTTTATCACTGCTTCATGCAGCCCAAGAGAACCGCCGATGACAAACTGTATATGGCTTTTTCCAGAAAGTCCTGTTTTTTGCAATAACGCAGCAAATGAAACCGAATCCAGCCTTTCTCCATTGATGACAAGCGCAATGACAAAAGCGTCCTCCTTCACTTTAGAAAGCAGTCTGTCCCCTTCCTTTTTCTTAATCTGTTCCTCCACGGATATCCCGGCGCCCTCCGGCGTCTTTTCATCTGCCACCTCAATTATCTCGGTTTTGCAGTACGCAGACAAACGCTTGCAGTATTCGTCCACCGCATCCTTATAAAACTTTTCCTTTATTTTCCCCACGCATAAAATTGAAATTTTCACTGTTTTGTCCGCTTCTCTTATTTTTCAAAAATTTCCCCATAAAGCTCGTCGACAAAATGCTCCAAAAACCCTTCGTCAAGGTTCAAAAACTGCTTTTGTATTTTTTCTTTCATCAGAGAAACTCTTTTAAAATACATTTCCTCCTCCGGCGTACTTTCCCACGCTTCACGGGCAGCCTGCACAGCTTCCTCCGATACGCTGCCATTTTCCTGTACAAACAGTTCGTTATCCAATTCTTCAGATGAAAAATTACTGTGGCACCATTTCTTCATCGTACTGCAAAGGGAATGTTCCGACTCTGCCTTTTTTGCAAAAATCCGATAGGACTTCATGGAAACCATGCCCATCACAATAAAGAGCAGAAACAAGGCGCTCATGATGCCGTAGGTCATATATTTGGAAATTCCACTTAGCTTCAAGGGAAGCACGCCCACAATGCCCAAAATCATGATTGTCATGCCCACAACGCCGAAAAGCAGAAGCAAATAAGCCGACGATTTGTTATCTTCCGCTTTTGCAGCGCTGTTTTCATAGACAGCAGGCGGTATCGGCGCTTTTTCCACCGCCGTGTCAACATCTGGCTTCATTTTTTTCTTTGTAATCTTCTCCTCTGGGCAATGCGGCATACTGCTATCCCTCCATCCCATTCTACTTCACGACTGTATCATTTGTTCTGTAAAAATTCGTCGATTCCTTTTGCACCTGCTTTTCCGGCACCCATTGCCAGAATAACGGTAGCTGCGCCCGTCACGGCATCGCCGCCTGCATAAACGCCTTCCTTTGTGGTTTTTCCGTTTTCTTCCTCCGCGACAATACACTTCCACTTATTGACTTCAAGCCCCTTTGTAGTAGAAGAAATCAACGGATTGGGCGAAGTGCCTAACGACATAATAACCGTATCCACATCAATGACAAATTCGGAATCTGGAACCTCTACAGGACGCCTTCTGCCTGATTCATCCGGCTCTCCAAGCTCCATGCGGATACACTTCATGCCGGTTACCCAGCCCTTCTCGTCCTCCAAAATTTCAACCGGATTCGTCAAAAGGTCAAAAATAATTCCCTCTTCCTTTGCATGATGCACTTCTTCCACACGTGCCGGCAGCTCTTCTTCGCTTCTTCTGTACACAATATGTACCTCTGCGCCTAACCTAAGCGCTGTTCTCGCCGCATCCATGGCAACGTTTCCGCCGCCGACTACCGCAACTTTTTTCCCCCGCATAATGGGTGTGTTGGCATTTTCATCAAACGCCTTCATCAGATTACTTCTGGTCAGATATTCGTTTGCAGAAAATACACCGTTTGCATTTTCTCCCGGAATACCCATAAACTTGGGAAGTCCTGCGCCGGAACCGATAAATACGGCGGAGAATCCCTCTTCTGTAAGCAGCTCGTCAATGGTGACGGATTTGCCCACCACCACATTGGTTTCTATGGTAACGCCAAGCGCTTTTACATTTTCAATTTCCTTTGCCACAACGTCCTGCTTCGGCAGACGGAACTCAGGAATACCATATACAAGAACACCGCCCGGTTCATGCAGCGCTTCAAAAATGGTAACCTCATAACCCATTTTCGCCAAATCGCCTGCACAGGTAAGCCCTGCCGGACCCGAACCGATGACGGCAACCTTTTTGCCGTTCTTCTCCTTTGCTCCCTCAGGCTTTATCCCGTTTTCCCTTGCCCAGTCAGCCACAAAACGCTCCAGCTTTCCAATGGAAACCGGCTCTCCCTTAATACCGCGGATACACTTGCCTTCGCACTGGCTTTCCTGTGGGCAGACCCTTCCGCAGACAGCAGGAAGCGCCGAGGCTTCACTGATAACCTGATAAGCACTCTCAATATCGCCTGCCTTAACATGTCCGATAAATGCCGGAATATCAATGGCAACCGGACAGCCCTTTACGCACTGCGCATTCTTGCAGCCAATGCAGCGTCCTGCCTCTTCCATTGCCTCCGCTTTATCATAACCTAAGCATACTTCTTCAAAATTCGCCGCACGCACCTCGGGCGCCTGCTCACGAACGGGTACTTTCTTTAAAACATCCATTTTTCAACCTCATTTCTGCGCTGTTTTTATGCAAAGACCCTTGCAGCTTACAGGTTTGCGGCAAACAGCGCACAGACACAAACCCCGCGATAATAGATATCTTAGACTTCCTTTTACTGACAGTTTCCACAGCCGCCGTGATGGGAGCTTCCTTCCTTCGCTTTTAAGAAAGCGCGTCCCTCCGCCGTTTTATAAATCTGCTGTCTCTGCATTGCTTCGTCAAAGTTCACCTGATGCCCGTCAAACTCCGGCCCGTCCACACAGGCAAACTTCACTTTACCGCCCACGCTGACGCGGCACGCCCCGCACATTCCCGTTCCGTCCACCATAATGGGATTCAGGCTGACAATAGTCGGAATTTCCAGCTCCTTGGTCAGCAGGCAGACGAACTTCATCATAATCATAGGTCCGATTGCCACGCAGATATCATATTCCTTTCCGGATTCTACAAGCTCCTTGATAGTTTGTGTTACCATGCCGCTTCTGCCGTAGGAACCGTCGTCAGTCGTCACATACAGATTACCTGCAACTGCTTCCATCTCTTTCTCCAGAATCAGCATATTCTTGGTTTTGGCGCCCACAATCACATCCGCGTCAATTCCGTGCTCATGCAGCCATTTGACCTGCGGATAAACCGGCGCGGTTCCGACGCCGCCCGCTACAAAAAGCATTTTTTTCTTTTTCAGTACCTCCAAATCCTCACCTACGAACTCAGAAGCGCAGCCCAGCGGACCGACAAAATCTTGAAAAGAATCTCCTGCCCTCAGGGAAGCCATCATCTGAGTGGAAGCCCCCACAATCTGAAATACAATGGTAATGGTTCCCTTTTCCCTGTCATAGTCACAGATAGTTAACGGAATACGTTCCCCTTCGTCATCCTTTCTGGCAATGATAAACTGCCCCGGGCTGCACGCCTTTGCAATTCTTTTTGCCTCTACCTCCATTAGGTAAATGTTGTCTGCCAGTTCCTCTGCTCTTAAAATCTGATACATTTTAATCCTCCATTTATGCTTCCGGAGTTTCTGATTCCTCCGGCGCTTCTTCAAGTGCTTCCAGCACATAACCGCCCAAAGCATCTCTTGACAAAATAAAATATTGCTGTGTATACACATTGGCAGCGTAGGTAGTCCCTGTCCGGTTCTGCACGCCTGCCGAATCCTCATAGATTTCGGAGATAACGTAAAAATCACCTTGTTCGGCTATCGTAAGCGCATACTGGAACGCATACAGATATCGCCCGTTTATGCTGCCTGCAGGCGTACCTTGTGCATCCAGAATTTTTCCGTTTGCAATCATAATTTGCGTAAGCCCGGTCAAAGCCATATCCACCGTAAAATCTGTCTCAATCCGTAGCTCGAACTGCCTTGTGGTACATTCTCCTGCCACACCCTCCGCATTATAGCATACAAATTTAAAGGTGCTTTTGCCAAGGGGCATGGGAATCGGCGCCGTATAGAGGGCTGACTGCTCTGTTGGAACCGTGCCGTCCGTCGTATAATACACAGTACAGTCCATTGGCACTACTACCGATATCATGGTCGGCGCCGTATAATCGCCGCTGTAGTTTTCCACCTCCGGCGCAGGCGGCTTAATAATGTCTATCACATAGGTTTTTGCCACCACTTCGCTCTGAATGCCATATTCATTCACAAACATGGCAGAAACCTGATACGTTCCCGTCTCTAAAAAAATCGGCATAGTGTATATATTGCTGTTTTCATCCGGTATGGTGCCGTCAAGCGTATAATATATGGTTCCCTGTATACTGGAAGTCAGCTTAAGCGGCACCACTTCCGCATACGTTCCTTCCTGATAGCTGAATTCCGGCGGCACAGCCATATATTCCTGATAGGCAACCCGTATGGCTTCATTGTCCGTATTCACCAAAAGCGTATGAATAGCGGCATAATCTTTCTTGTCCCGATAGTAGGTAATCATTTTTTTGTAGGCGCTCTCAATTTCGTCTTCCGTCGCATATCCCGATATGATAATACCACTCAGGCAGTCGGTATAGTTCTGCTCCTGCTTCATCATGCCGTAAAGCTCAGCCAGTGCAAAACGCAATGGAATTTCTTCCGGCTTTAACTCGATTGCTCTTTCGTAATACTCTGCTGCCTTCTCAAGATTTCCCGTTGCCACACATGCCTCCGCTTTGGAAATCTGATAGCTCGAAGAGTGATAGCGGTATCGGGAAACGGCATTTATCATAACCACCGTCCCTGCCACAAGCAGCACACACGACAGTCCAACCACAAGCAGCCAAATGCTTTTCCGTTTTCTTTTACGCTTGTCCGCCGTTGCATCCGTTTCCTTTGGCACCTCTGCCAGCACATCCTCCACAATGCCGGAAAGCGTTTCATTCATACTGTATTCAATTTCCGGTTCAAAGTCTGGAACGATATGTATCTCTTCACCGCATTTTTCACAGTAAAGATGACCTTCCTCCATTTCCGCTCCGCATTTTGGACATTTCATAAGGAAACCTGACCTTCCTGCATTCTGCCGTATCTGCCGTTACATTGCTGCGGATTCCACGCAATTGCTCATTAACATGGCAATCGTCATGGGTCCGACGCCGCCCGGCACCGGTGTGATGGCGCTGCAAACCGGCGCCACATCATCATAATCCACATCGCCGCACAATCTGTTATTCTCCATGCGGTGAATGCCCACGTCAATCACCACTGCGCCTTCTTTTACATATTCTCTGGTAAAAAATTTAGGCTTTCCTACGGCGGCAACCAGAATATCCGCCCTTTTGGTAACAGAAGCCAAATCCTTTGTTTTGGAATGCGCCACCGTAACGGTGCCATTTTCCCGAAGCAGCAAAAGCGACATAGGCTTTCCCACTATATTGCTTCTGCCCACTACCACACATTCCTTCCCTGCAATCTCTATGCCGCTTCTTTTTAAAAGCTGGATAATACCTGCCGGCGTGCAGGACACAAAGCCTTTTTCGCCGATGCACAAAGCTCCCACACTCTGCGGGTGAAACCCGTCCACATCCTTTCCGGGTGCAATGCTTCTGATTACCTTGCTCTCATCAATCTGTTTGGGCAGAGGAAGCTGCACCAGTATCCCGTTTACGTCCGCCCGTTCATTCAATTCTCCAATCAGCCCAAGCAGCTCTTCTTCTTTGGTCTCCTCCGGCAGCTCGTAAGCCAGAGAACGGATACCAATATACTCACACGCCTTTTTCTTGTTGCCCACATAGACTGTGGAAGCCGGGTCCGTGCCTACCTGTATCACGGCAAGGGTAATTTCCTTCCCCTGTGCCTTCATATCGCTTACCCTCTGCTTCAATTCATCCTTAATTTGTGCCGATATTACTTTTCCGTCTATAATCTGTGTCATATTTCCTCTCATTCTGCCGTAAAACGGCTTATTACTGCCGGTTTCATCGATATTGCTTCAGAACAGCCCTGTAATCACACCCTCTTCATCTACGTCAATGCCATATGCCGCCGGATTCTTGGAAAGCCCCGGCATCGTCACAATCGTTCCGGTCAGCACCACGATAAAGCCGGCTCCTGCCGACACATAGACCTCCCTCACACTCATGTCAAAGCCCTCCGGCCTGCCCAGCTTTTGCGGGTCGTCCGAAAGCGAATACTGGTTCTTTGCCATACAGACTGGCAGCGCTCCATAACCAAGCGTTTCCAGCTTCTCTATCTGCTTTGCGGCGGCAGAGGTATAATTTACGCTTCCTGCGCCATAAATTTTTTTCGCCACAGTCTCTATCTTCTGCTTAATGGACGCCGAATCTTCATAAAGCACCTGAAAATGGTTTTCCTGCTCCAAAGCATGCAATACCTTCTCTGCAAGGGCTATGCCGCCCTCTCCGCCCTTTTCCCATACATTAGCAATGGCAAATTCGCAGCCCCTGCTCTCGCAGAACTCTTTTACAAAAGCAGTCTCCTTTTCCGTATCCGATACAAAGGCATTCAGGGTTACTACAATGGGAACGCCGTAGAGCTGCAGGTTTTCAATATGCTTTTCCAAATTGACAATGCCTGCCTTGAGCGCTTCCATGTTCTCTTCATTCAAATCACTTTTTGCAACACCGCCATTATACTTTAACGCTCTGATTGTGGCAACCAGCACTACCGCATCCGGCTTTAATCCTGCCATCCGGCATTTAATGTCAAAAAACTTTTCAGCTCCCAAATCTGCGCCAAAGCCAGCCTCCGTCACTACATAATCCGCCATTTTAAGAGCTGTTCGGGTTGCCCTGACAGAATTGCAGCCATGTGCGATATTGGCAAAAGGCCCCCCGTGCACAAGCGCCGGTGTATGCTCCAACGTCTGAATCAGATTGGGCTTCATGGCGTCTTTTAACAGCGCCGCCATAGCGCCTACGGCGCCAAGCTGTCCCGCCGTCACCGTCCGTCCCTGATAGTCGTATGCCACCACCATACGGGATAACCGCTCCTTTAAATCCTTCATGTCCTCGGCAAGGCACAAAACCGCCATGATTTCCGTCGCCACCGTGATGACAAAATGGTCCTCCCGGACAAACCCATCCGTTTTGCTGCCCATGCCCACTACAATATTGCGCAATACCCTGTCATTCATGTCCATACAGCGTTTCCACACAATCTGTCTGGTATCAATCCGCAGCTCGTTGCCCTGCTGGATATGATTATCCAAAAGTGCCGCCAAAAGATTGTTAGCAGCAGTAATTGCATGAAAATCGCCGGTAAAATGCAGATTCAGGTCCTCCATTGGCACCACCTGCGCATAGCCGCCGCCGGAAGCGCCGCCCTTTATGCCAAAGCACGGTCCCAAGGACGGCTCGCGCAGGGCAATCACCGCTTTTTTATGCAGCTTTCCAAAGGCTTCTCCCAAGCCTACGGTAACTGTCGTCTTTCCCTCGCCCGCAGGCGTCGGGTTAATCGCCGTAACCAAAATCAGTTTTCCGTCCGGATTGCCAAAGACTCTCTCGATACAGGCATCCGACAGCTTCGCCTTATATTTTCCGTAAAGCTCCAATTCCTCCGCCTCAATGCCAAGCTGTTCTGCAATTTCCGTAACCGGCTTCATTTCTGTTGCCTGTGCAATCTGAATATCTGTTTTCATTCTTTACACCCCCTGTGCGCTTTAGCGCACATTCCAATCAATATTTGAAGGTTTACTTTCAAACTTATATCTCCTCCAGCAACTGTTCAAATTCTGCCATGCTCATCAGCACCTTTCTGGGTTTTGTCCCTTCTTCCTCGCCTACAACGCCGTATTCACTCAACTGGTCCATAATCCGAGCCGCCCGGTTAAAACCGATTTTAAACATTCTCTGCAGCATACCGATGGAAGCCTTGTCCTTGTCGATAATGAACCTGCCCGCATCGGCAAAATATTCATCCACACTTCCGGCGCTTTCTGCGCCCGCCTGACCGCCCTGACTGCTGCTGCCAATATTCTGAATCTTTTCCTCCACATCCGCCGCATAGACATTTCCGATTGCCTGATTTTTAAGGAAATCCACCACATCGGACACTTCTCTGTCGGAAACGAAGGCACCCTGCACACGCGCCGGTTTGGAATAGCCTTGGGGATAAAAGAGCATATCGCCTTTTCCCAGCAGCTTTTCTGCACCGTTCATGTCAAGAATGGTGCGGGAATCCACACCGCTGGAAACACTGAACGCCACACGGCTCGGCATATTCGCCTTGATAAGTCCCGTAATGACATCGACGGAAGGACGCTGGGTCGCAATAATCAGATGGATACCCGCCGCTCTTGCAAGCTGTGCCAGACGGCAGATGGACTCTTCTACTTCGCCCGGGGATACCATCATCAAATCTGCAAGCTCATCCACAATAATCACAATCTGAGGAAGCTTTGCAGGCGCGTCCTCCTCTCCCTTCTCACGCATACTCTCTACTTTTTGGTTGTAGCCTTTTAAGTCACGGACATTAAAATCCGCAAACTTTTTGTAGCGCTCCGTCATCTCGGAAACGCCCCAATGGAGCGCTGCCGCCGCCTTCTTGGGGTCTGTTACAACCGGAATCAGCAGATGCGGAATCCCGTTATATACGCTTAGCTCCACCACTTTAGGGTCTACCATAATCAGCTTTACGTCATCCGGATGCGCTTTGTACAAAATGCTCATAATCAGGGTATTGATACAAACCGATTTGCCGGAGCCTGTTGCCCCTGCAATCAGCATATGCGGCATCTTTGCAATATCCGCCACCACCACTTTACCCGCAATGTCCTTGCCTACTGCAAACGCAAGATTGGAAGGAAATTCCTTAAACTCCTTTGTCTCCAGTAAATCGCGCAGCGCCACAGCCATATTTTCTTTGTTGGGCACTTCGATTCCAATTGCTGCTTTTCCGGGAATCGGTGCTTCTATTCTGATATCCGTCGCCGCAAGATTCAGCTTGATGTCATCGGACAAGCCGACAATCTTACTTACCTTCACGCCCTGCTCCGGCTGCAGCTCATATCTGGTTACGGACGGTCCCTGACTGATGTCGGTAATCGTCACCCTGACGCCAAAGGTTGCAAGCGTCTGCTGCAGCCGCATGGCAGTTTCTTTTAATTCTTTTGCCGAATCACCGCCGCCGCCTTTTCCTTTCTGCAAACGGGAAAGAGGCGGGAATATGTATTTGCCCGGAAGCTTTCCGCGCGCTGCGGCGCCCTCCGGCACGATACCGTTCTGACTTTCTTCCTTCTTTTTCTCCGGAAGCTTTGCAACGGGACGGCGGGGCATGGCGCCTGTCTCTATAGACGGTGGTACGGGCTCGCCAAAAGCAGTTCCTGCAGGTACTGCCTCTGCAGGCTCATGCCATTCCTCCTGCATGTAAGGCGCTTCCTCCGCCGCTTCCCTGTCTTCCTCTATATAGGGAGATTCCTCTTCTGCCTGTACTTCCTGCAAAGCAGAAGCGCTGTTTATTCTGATTTCATGCATTTGCGATACAGCCGGTACCGCTTCAGGCTCTGCAAAATCCTCCTCCATATGAAGTATAATTTCATGCATATCGTCGCGCGCGCGCTTTTCCTGCACATGGGAGAGCGTTGTGTCAGCCATAACGCCGCTTACCTTTTTATCCATACGCAGTATTTTTTCGTTTTCCTTTTCCTCTTCCCTAAGCCGTTTTTCTTCCAGCCGCTTCGCCTTTTCTTCCTCTTTGCGCTGCCGCTCTTCCTCTATATCAGAGCGTCTTATTCTTGCCTGCTCGCGCCTTCTCTCCGCATCCTCCCTCGAGAGCTGTACCACACGCCTGCCGCCGTTTTTCATGCTGCCTACCAAGGAGCGTTCGGTAAGAAGCACAATGCTGATTAAAGACAGGATAATCACAATCAGAACCGTACCAAGCATATCCAGAAAATGATAGCACAAAAAGGCAAGGCTTCCTGCTATAATGCCGCCGCCCTTCCTCGCCTCGCTGTCATACTTATATAACTCCGCAAGACTGTAGCTTTCCATCTGCAGGGCACATCCTGATACCATTTCACAGACAACGCCCACCATCAGAAACAATACAACTCCTGCCGCAATTTTCCTGACCGCCGCCGGACTTCCCGCATTCGCCGACCAGAACGCCGCTCCCACAAAGGCTATAATTGCCGCCACATATGCCAGATATCCAAACAATCCGAACAGAATATCACTGATTCCGTTCCCCACTGTTCCCAATACGCCAAAATTGCATAAAACCAGAAAAACAGCCACTGCAAACAGCAGAATCAGCACCACCTCATGAAAAAGGGCGCTGTCCTGCTCCGAATATTCTTTGTTTGTATTTGTATTTGTCTTTCCTCTCGCAGAACTCTTTTTTGCGGAGGAAGTCTTTTTTCCTGTACGACTCGCCGCCATCGCTCTATACTCCCGATTTATACGGTTATTTTTTGCCAAAAATGACAACCTTAGTTATTATAGCATTTTTCCCCGTTCTTGTCATCATGTACAATTTAGTTTTTATTTTCGCCGCAGTCTCTGTCCCCAATCAGCTCGTGCAGCTTTGCCATCGCCTCGCTGATGCCTCCCACGGCATCGATAATGCCTTCATTTACGGTTTCCTGCCCCACTAAAATAGTTCCGACGTCCTTCGTCAGTACGCCTGTCTCCATCATAAGCTCCTCCAGCCGCTGCTTCTGTATCCCGCAGTGGCTGCACACAAAACCGGTAATTCTGTCCTGTATCTGTTTAAAATAGTCGAAGGTCTGCGGCACCCCGATTACCATGCCATTCATTCTGACGGGGTGGATAACCATCGTGCCGGTCGGCACAATATATGAATAATCCGTGCTGACAGCTATCGGCACACCGATGGAATGACTGCCCCCAAGTACAAGGGAAACCGTTGGCTTGGACAGGGACGAAAGCATTTCTGCTATGGCAAGTCCGGCTTCCACATCACCGCCCATCGTATTGAGAAGCACCATAACGCCTTTGATTTCCTCACTGTCTTCAATCGCTGCAAGCTGCGGCAGAATATGCTCATACTTCGTCGTCTTTGCCGAGCTGTTTAAATTGTCATGCCCTTCTATTTCCCCGATAATCGTAATCAGATGTACGTTCTGTTTTTCTTTGTTTTTATCTAAAAGCACCTGTCCTGTCTGCTCTATGCGGGCATCCTTATACTTCTCTTCTTCCCGCTTCTCTTCATTTTTCTTTTCTGTTTTTTCCTCCTTCATCGGAATCCTCCTGTCAAAGTCTGGTTGTTAATAAAAGCAAGGAACCGCAATGCAGTTCCTTACTATTGTGCTCCAAACTTTGTGTTTCATGCAAAAGCATCAGGCGCAGCTTCATTCCTTTTGAGGCAGCTTTGATGTTTAAATATCAAAATCATCAAAATCTGAAATATCTATATCAAAATCCATTCTTTCAGGCGCAGGCTCCGTCTGATACCCCATCGTTTTGGGAACATGTTTTTTGGGGAGGGGCAGCGGATTTTCAATATAATTCTTCTTTTCTGCCGCCTTTTCCTCTGGGTTCTGCTTCACTGTATCCTCAGCCGTTTGCTTCTTTCCTGCCGTCTGTTTCTTTTCTGCCGCTTTTTTCTGCGGCTTTTCTTTTGCTTTCTTCTCTTTTACTTTCTTTTCTTTTGCTTTTTCCTCTTTTGCTTTTTTCTCTTTTTCCTTTTCTTTTTTTACTTCCTGCTTCTTACCGGCAGCTTTTTCTTCTTCGCCGCCCGCCGGCTTCACCGCGCCGTCATCTCCTGCAAACAACGCCCATAAAGAATCCTGTCCGCCTTTTTCCCTGTTGTCATCATACTCTGCATTGTAGCTCATCTGACTCACATCGCTTTCTGTCTGATTTTGTTCTTGTGGTGACTGCTGCTCTGATTTCTCCTGCCCTTTTAAGCATTCCTTCTCCCCGGCTTTGTTTCCTGACGTTTCCGGCTTTGTTTCTTTCGTTTCCGGCGCCATGTCTTTCATTTCCGGTTCTGTTTCTTTCACTTCCGGCTTCTTGTCTTTCACTTCCGGCTCTGTTTCTTTCGTTTCCGGCTTCTTGTCTTTCACTTCCGGTGCCTTATCTTTCGTTTCCGGCAGCACCTTCTCCTGTGCTTCTGTCCCTTGTTTTTGTGTACTTTCTCCATCAGCAGGCGTTTCCTCTGATTTTGTTTCCCGTTTTACCTGCTGCGTCTCTGCTGCTTCCGTCTTTATCTGTTCCGCATGTCCGTTTTCAGGCAGCGCACTTTCTTCTTCCCGTTCCTCGTCCGCCGCTTTTGTTCTGCAAAACGCCGCCTGCAGTCCAGAGCCCGTTAAGAGCAGTACCGCCGTCAGCAGCAGATATTCGCAATCCATTCCTTCTGCACAAAAACCGCCTGCATACAACGCAATTGCTGCCGCCGCAAAAAGCAGCCACAAAATCTGCACTTCCTCTTTTCGGCGGATAAAAAACGCAGGAACGCCAATCAGCATAAGGAAGGTCAGCCCTACTAACACCCATGCCTCCAAAGCTGTCGCTGCGGTAAAAACCGAAGGCAGCCCAAGAACTTCCTTGCCGGAAAACAAAGTCCGCCAAGTGGCAAATACTTCCCAAACACCCGCCCCGTTCTGCAATGCATCCATATATAGCAGTAAAAGCATGGTGGCAAGGGCAAAAATCACAACCACAAAAAGCTGTAATGCCGCCCGTCCCAGACGCCTGCCTTCTGAAACGGCTCCTGCATCCTTCCCTTCTCCCTTGACAAAAAGCAAAAACAAAGCAGGCAGCAAAAACAGGATTCCGGTTACATCCAGATAGATGAGCACGCCAATCCCCACACCCGTTAACACAGCCACAAGCCACACATACCATCTAAACGCCGCATTCCGATGCTGCCTTTCAATCAAACATCCTGTCAGCAAAAGCACAATGCCGCACAACAGCATATAAAGCATCTTAGGGGAATACAGCAAGCCCTCCCTTATGCTTGCCGGCATAAGCATGAAACCGGCAAACAAAACCAGCGCCGACACACGACCTGCACATTTTTTCACTGCCAGATACCATAAAAAAGCGGCAGTCATCTGTAAACATATCTGCAGTATAATGCCTGCCATAAAATGATTGCCTGTCAATAAAAAGAGCCCTCTTAAGAGCAGCACGTAAAAATACTGCGCCCCGTGTGCAAGCGTTATAACCGGACTGCCATTCACCATGGCGGTCTCAAAATAAGCAGCATGTTCCGTACCGCTGCCTATGAAATAAATACGCAGAAACACGCCCGCGGCAAACAGCAGCACAAAAATCAAGGCTTCCCAAAGCACATGAACCGGGCGTTTCACATAATTTGCCAGCTTCCGAATCTGTATAAAGACAACTGCAGCCAGCGCAAAGGAAAGAAACACAATGGCAAACTGTATGTAATGATTTGTCACATGAGGCGCCTGCAGCACATCATACAGGGATTTGGCATAACACACCAAAACACTGCATGCATAAAATGCCCATAAGCAGACGCTTAACCAATTCTTTTTGTAAGTCATTTGGACTCCTTTATTGTACGCTACAATATTTTCTCGATGTTGTAACGAGGCCGGTGCTTTACTTCCATGTATATTTTACCAATATACTGCCCCACCAGCCCAATCGCCAAAAGCTGTACGCCTCCGATAAACCAAATGGACAAAATCAAGGACGTCCATCCCGGCACCACGTTTTCCGTAAAATAAGATATCAGGGCATACACTGCGGCAGCCACGGAACCGATGACAATCAGAAAGCCCAGGGCGGTAATCAGCCCAATCGGTTTTATCGAAAATGAAGTGATGCCATTTAACGCAAGCGCCAGCATCTTCTTAAACGGATACTTAGATTCCCCAGCCGCACGCTCCCCTCTTTCATAATAAACGGAATCTGTCTCGTACCCGATTAAAGGCACCATGCCCCGAAGGAACAGGTTGCTTTCTTCATATCGGGAAAATTGTTCTACCGCACGCCTGCTCATCAGTCTGAAATCTGCATGATTATATATGGTTTTGACTCCCATCAGAGACATAAAACGATAAAATCCCTGCGCAGTGGAACGCTTCAGAAAGGAATCCTTTTTCCTGCTGCTGCGCACACCGTATACGATATCCTTGCCTTCATGAAATTTATCCACCATTTCTTCAATGACATTTACATCATCCTGCAAATCTGCATCGATAGAAACCGTGACGTCACACATGTCCATCGCGGTAAGCAGCCCCGCCGTCAGAGCATTCTGATGCCCTACGTTGCCTGCGAGTTTCAGCCCCCGGACCCGCGCATATTGAGCATGTTCTTTTTCAATCAGCTCCCATGTCCTGTCCTTGCTTCCATCATTTACAAACAGGATAAAGCTGTCAGCCGCTATCTTTCCTTTCTCAATCAGCAAATCCAGCACGCCCTGCAAAGTCTTTGATGTAAGCTGCAGCACTTCCTCTTCATTGTAGCAGGGAACTACAATTGCCAGTTTATCCATTTTGATACCCCTTATCCGACTTGGCGGACGCAAATTCTATTAATTTCTGTCAAATACCGGAAAGAGCCTGCTCCAAATCTGCAATAATGTCATCTATATGCTCAAGCCCCACGGAAAACCGAATCAGGTCCGGCGCGACTCCCGCCGCCAAAAGCTGTTCGTCTGTCATCTGGCGGTGCGTATGGCTTGCCGGATGCAGAACGCAGGTCCTCGCATCCGCCACATGCGTCACAATCGCCGCAAGCTTAAACTTGTCCATCATGTCTCCGGCAGCCTTTCTGCCGCCCTTAAGCCCAAAGCTGATAACACCGCAGGAACCGTTCGGCATATATTTTTCTGCAAGCTCATGATATTTATTTTCCTGCAGCCCCGGATAATTGACCCATGCCACTTTTGGATGCTTTGCCAGATATTCCGCAACCTTCTGGGCATTTTGGCAATGCCTTTCCATGCGAAGCGGCAGCGTTTCCAGACCGACGTTTAAAAGAAACGCATTCTGGGGAGACTGAATGGAACCCAAATCGCGCATAAGCTGCACCGTCGCTTTGGTTATGTATGCCGCCTTTTCAAATTTTTCCGTATATACAACGCCATGGTAGGATTCATCCGGCTTACAGAGTCCGGCATACTTATCCGGATACTTCGTCCAGTCAAAATTGCCGGAATCCACGATGGCACCGCCGACCGTCATGGCATGCCCGTCCATGTATTTCGTTGTAGAATGTGTCACAATGTCCGCCCCCCACCGGAAAGGATTGCAGTTTATGGGCGTTGCAAAGGTATTGTCCACAATCAGCGGCACCCCGTGCCTGTGCGCAAGCCTTGCAAATTTCTCGATGTCCAGCACCACCAATGCCGGATTTGCCAGCGTCTCCGCCAATACACATCTCGTATTTTCCTGAAATGCGGCATCAAGCTCTTCTTCCGGTGCATCCGGATTTACCACGGTACACTCTATGCCCATCTTTTTCATCGTCACGGTAAGCAGGTTAAAGGTTCCGCCGTACACCGTGGAAGAAAGCACCACATGACTGCCGGCTTCGCAGATATTAAAGACGGCATAGTAGTTGGCAGCCTGTCCCGAGCTGGTAAGCATAGCCGCCACGCCGCCCTCCAGTTCACAAATTTTTGCCGCAACATAATCATTGGTCGGATTCTGCAGCCTGGTGTAAAAGTAGCCGCTCTCCTTCAAATCAAACAATTCACCCATTTGGTCTGAAGTCTCGTATTTAAAGGTCGTTGACTGGTAAATGGGAAGCACTCTCGGCTCCCCCTTTTTGGGCTGCCAGCCCGCCTGTATGCAAATGGTTTCTTTTTTCATTTTTATACCCCTTGTCCGCTTTTGTGACTTTTTCTACGCTAGTCGTCCCAGTTGTGGTATACTGCCTGCACATCATCATCCTCTTCCAAAAGGTCCAATGTCCGCTGCAGATTTTTAATTGCCGTTTCGTCCTGAAGCTTTACATAATTTTGCGGAATCATGGTTACTTCCGCACTGAGCATGGGAATTCCCGCCTCCTCCAGCGCTTTTCTGACCTCCTCAAAAGAATCCGGCTCTGTCAGCACCTCATAGCTGTCCTCCTCTTCCGAAAAGTCCTCCGCTCCGGCATCCAGCACCTGCATCATCAGTTCGTCCGCATCCGCTTCATATTCTTCTTTGTCTATGATAATCTGTCCTTTTTTGTCAAACATAAACGAAACGCAGCCCGGTGTTCCGACATTGCCCTGTCCCTTGGTAAAAGCACTTCTGACATTTGCCGCCGTGCGGTTCTTATTATCCGTCAGCGTATCTACAATAATGGCGATTCCGCTGGGACCGTAGCCTTCATATGTAATATATTCGTAATTTACATTTCCAACATCACCAGCCGCTTTTTTGATGCCTCTTTCAATGGTATCGTTAGGCATATTGTTAGACTTTGCTTTTGCAATCACCTGCGCCAGCTTAAAATTGTTGGCAGGGTCCGGTCCCCCCTCTTTTACGGCAACTGCAATTTCCCTGCCAATAATCGTAAAGACTTTCCCCTTCGCAGCATCATTTTTTTCCTTTTTATGCTTAATATTCGCAAATTTTGAATGTCCTGACATGTCCTCTCTCCTCTTGTGTTATTGTACATAAAATATATCATCTACAGCTCTGTTCGTCAAGTTTGGCGTTCCTTTTATGTATCAAGCTCCAGACTGACCATCAAAGCCCTGTTCACCCGCTGCATGATTTGGGAATCCAGATGACACACCTTGTCTTTTAAACGTTTTTTATCTATTGTCCGAAGCTGTTCCAACAGAATAACGGAATCCTTATCCATATCATACAGTTCTGTGGAAAGTTCTATGTGGGTCGGCAGCTTTGCTTTGTTCATTTTGGAAGTAATTGCTGCACAGATTACCGTTGGGCTGTGCTTGTTCCCTACATCATTCTGTACAATCAGCACCGGTCTGATTCCTCCCTGCTCAGAGCCGACTACCGGTCTCAAATCTGCATAATATACATCTCCTCGTTTCATAACACGCATCCCTTCTTGCACCGCTCTCACGGCTTATCTGGTAATAGTATTGCCAGCTTATCCGAAGGTATTCCAAAATTATCCGCCAATATAGATTCTGGGGATTCTCTTTCCCAAACCGCACAAGAGTTCATACGGAAAACGCCCTGAGAGCGCTCCCAACATTTCTGCCGTGATTTCTTCCTCCCCGTCCCTGCCCAGCAAAGTCACCTTATCGCCCGCCGACGCCTCCGGTATGTCCGTCACATCCACCATAAACTGGTCCATGCAGACGCGCCCTAAAACAGGCGCCCTTTTACCGTGTAGCAATACATATCCTTTGTTGGAAAGACTTCTTGGATAACCGTCCCCATACCCCATGGGAATCGTTGCAATACGGGTTTCTCTTTTCGTCACATAGGTGCCGCCATAGCTTACCGGCGTGCCTGCGGGAACCCATTTGACATGTATGACCGTACTATGCAGGGAAAGTGCCGGCTTTATACCTATGATGCCTGCATCCACCTCCGCTGAGGGTGCAATTCCGTACAGGATGATGCCCGCCCGCACCAAATCCATATCCGCTTCCGGCATTTCCAGAATGGCAGCCGAATTGGAGCAGTCCTTTAACATGCCCTTTATGCCAAGCTCCCTTTCTATTCTGTCCGTAAATTCCCGAAAAAGAGAAAGCTGCCTGCGCGCATCCGTCTTATCCTTTTCGTCCGCTCTTGCAAAGTGCGTAAATATTCCCTCAATCGTAATGCCTGCAAGCGACGCAAGCTGCCTTACATACTGAAATCCCTCTTCATCCGGCATAATGCCGATTCTTGCCATTCCGGTATCCACCTTAATATGTACTTTCACCTTTTTATGCTGCCCTGCTGCCGCTTCTGAAAGCGCTCTGGCAGCATCCATGGTGAATACGGCTGCTCTTATGTCAAGAGCCGCCATTCTTTCAAAGCTGTCCGGAAAGGTATATCCCAGAACCAAAATCGGCAATTTGATGCCGCTTTCCCGAAGCTCAAACGCTTCCTCCGCCGTAGCAACTGCAAAGCCGTACATAAAATCCAGTTTTTCCAGTGCTCTTGCAACCGGCACGCTTCCATGTCCATAGCCGTCCGTTTTTATGACTCCCAGCAGCTTCGTTTCATGCCGTATATGTGCTTTGATATTCTCTGCATTGGCTACAATGGCATCCAAATCCACTTTGGCATAGCCCCTTGCATACTGTGCAAATTCCATGACAGTCCTCCTCACCTGCTTTTCTCACATTGCGCCAAATCCTTCTATAATATCCGTCGCAGTAAGGCATGCGCTGCCCGCCGCCTCTGCCGCTGCATCCCCCGCACAGGCGTGAAGGTACACGCCCCTGCAGGCAGCCTCCTTTGGCGGCAGCCCCTGCACCATAAGCGCTGCAATCATGCCCGTCAGCACGTCTCCGCTTCCCGCCGTAGCCATCTTATCATTCCCCGCCGTATTTAAGAACAAGGGCTCTCCCAAGCTGCATACACAGGTTCTCGCGCTTTTGCCTGCTACAATACAGCCCGTTTCTTCCGCCGCCTGTATGGTGCTTGCAATTTCTGCAGCCACCACTTCCCCTATGGGCTTATGCAGCAGTCGGGCAAGCTCTCCCATATGGGGCGTCAGAACGACATTCTTTTCCTGTCTGTTTCTGTCCCGCAAAAGTTTTCGCAGGCTTTCTTCCTCAGCCAGTATGTTCAGCCCATCCGCATCTATCACCAGAGGAAGCGTTTCTTGTGCCGCCGCGAGCGCAAGCAGCCGTCTTCCGCTTTCACATACCGTCATACCGCATCCTATGGCAGCGGCATCCGCCCAGTTCATATTTTCCGCAAACGCATTCTCTTCTTCTTCTGTCAGTCCATGGGGGCTTTCATAGGTCTGAATCAATGCTTCCGGCAGCCCTCCCTGTATTATTTCCCTGATTTTTTCCGGTATGACCAGTTTGACCATGCCGGTGCCTGCCTTGTAGGCACTTCTTGCCGCCAAAAGCGCAGCGCCCGCCATTTTTTCACTTCCTGCAACAAGCAGAAGCTTTCCGAAGGTTCCTTTATTGCCGTCCGCTCTTCTCTTTTGCAGATAAGCTGACGGCGCTTTCGTATAGGTGTACATATCCGGCTGCCTGCCCAAAAAACTCTGCTTGTTAATGCCGATATCGGCAATCACAATTTCTCCCGCGTAAAGAGCACCCGGATACAGGCAGTGCCCTCTTTTTCGAAACGCCAGCGCAACCGTTTTATCCGCTTTTACCGCTGCCCCCATAACACTTCCCGTATCGGCATTTATGCCGGAAGGAATATCAACCGCAATGCGGTACGCCGGTATCCGGTTGATTTCTTCCACCGTCTCCCGCAGCTCTCCTTCAATTTCTCTGGTAAGACCGGTTCCAAAAAGAGCATCCACCACCACATCATATGTTCCTTCGGGCACATTTTGATATATGGGAACCGCAAAATGTGAAAGTATGGACAGTTGGCGTTTTGTCTCCTCCGTCAGCCGCCTCTCCTCTCCTAAAAGTGCGACTTCAGCCGGTATTCCTTTTTCTGCCAGCAGCCTTGCCACGCAAACGCCATCCCCGCCGTTATTGCCTGTTCCGCAGATGCATAGCACCCTTCCCCTTTGTCCGCTGCCGCGCAGCTTTTGCAGCGCTTCTTCCACATTGGCAGAGACCGCAAGCGCCGCACGCTCCATCAGCACCAAAGCGGGGATACCGATTTGATGTATCGTATTATTATCATATGCCCGCATCTCACTTCCTGTTACAAGATATTCCATACAAACCCTCCATACCACGTCCGTTTTCTCAAAACCACGACACAAGTTTAAGCATAATGCAAAACTTTGCTTTCCTTATATGATAAAGGACTGTTGTGTTGCAACAGTCCTTTATAGGCAGCCGGAAGATTATTCAAATAACTCGCTTCCCTTTGCCCGTTTCTTTTTTTTCTCTTTTTCTGCGGCAAGTCTGGCTGCACGTTCTTCCGGATTGTATTTCATGTCAAATATATTGATAACCTCGGCGCCAAAAATAGCGTGCATGTAATGATACAGCTCCTGATTCTGCTGTTCCTTCTCCTGCTTCCTGATAATTTTCTTTTTGAGTTCAATCCGAATCTTTGTAATCCAGTCACCGATTTCGTCTATTTCCGCAGTATTTTCTTTCAGCTTCTCATAGCAGACATCCATTGTGGCAAGCATCAGCTTGTAATTGACCCGCTCAATCTCCCTTGGAAGCTCCATCAATTCGTCCTTATAATCGGCAAGCTTGGCATTGCAATCGTTAATCAGGCGTTTGTTGTCGTCCAGCTTTTTTTCCAGCGCTGCATCATGCCCTTGTCCCAGCTCATCCACAGTCGGTACAATCTCATCCATCAGTTTCTTTTTTAAGCGCCTGATATCCTTTGTCTCTGTATTGAGCCTGCCTTGCTTCTTGAGCAGATTATTTAACTGCTCTTCCAGTCTTTTGATGGTAAGTGTTGTTTCTGCCGTGCCAAAAAGCATATGCCATTTGTTATCCAATGTCAGCAAAGGAATTTTCTTATCCTGCAATATATGCTCATATTCCTCTTCTTTTCGTCCCATGTGTATTTCGCCTCCCAAGCTAAGCCAGCAATCTATCAGATTTCTTTCATTTGACTGTATCTCTCCAGATTATAGGATAACTTCATCAGACTGTCGGACAAGTGTACGTTTTCTACCTGAATCCCTTTCGGCACATTTAAGTCCACATGGGCAAAATTCCAAATTGCCTTGATGCCATTCGCAACCAGCACCTCCGCGACCGCAACTGCCCCCGTCTTCGGTATCGTCAGCACCGCAATATCCACATCGTTTTCTTTTACAAAGTGTTCTATCATTTCCATAGGCTGTACTTCGATTCCGCGTACCTTTCGCCCATACAGGTCCGGATTTTTGTCAAAAATCCCCTTTAAGATAAAACCCCGTCTTTCAAAATTCATGTAATTGCCAAGCGCCTGTCCCAGATTGCCCGCACCAATGATAATCAAGTGATGGGTTTTGTCCAGTCCCAAAAGCTTTCCGATTTCCCGATAAAGATATTCAACATTGTAACCGTAGCCCTGCTGTCCAAACCCGCCAAAATTATTAAAATCCTGCCTAATCTGCGATGCCGTCACATGCATCAGTTCCGAAAGCTCCTGAGAAGAAATTCTTTCCACGCCTTCGTCCTTAAGCTCTCCCAGATATCTGAAATAGCGGGGTAACCGCCCGATTACAGCCTGTGAAATTCCCTTCCCGTCCAACTGTTTCTCCTCCTGCCTCGCAATCCTTAAATTCCCAAATATGCTCTTTTCTATTATATATAAATGTTAAAATAATGTCAATGAAGGAATTGACAACCAAAAGTCTTGCATTTAAACTATTTATAGTTATGTCACAAAAAGGAGTTTTACAGATGATATTATCCTGTCAGAATATTTCAAAAGAATTTGTTGAAGACACCATACTTTCCAATGTTTCTTTTCATATAGAAGATTATGAAAAAGCTGCCGTTGTCGGTATCAACGGCGCTGGCAAAACTACCCTTTTGCGCATTATCGTGGGGGAACTTACGCCGGATTCCGGCCAGGTTGTTCTTTCAAAGGGGAAAACACTTGGATACCTTGCGCAAAATGCCGGACTGCAAAGCAAAAACAGCATCTATGACGAGCTGCTTTTAGTAAAAAGCAATCTGACCCTGCTCGAAGAGCAGATACAGGAGACAGAGCTTGCCATGAAGGACGCCGGAGAGGCGGCGCTTGCCGCCCTGATGGAAAAGTACAGCCTTCTCACGCACAAATACGAATCCGGCGGCGGATATACCTATAAAAGTGAGCTGATTGGCGTGCTGAAGGGGCTTGGATTCTCTGAAGCGGACTTCTCCAAATCCATCGAAACGCTTTCCGGCGGACAGAAGACCCGTGTCGCACTTGGCAAGCTTCTTCTGCTATCCCCCGACCTGATTATTTTGGACGAGCCTACCAACCACCTTGATATGCAGTCTATTACATGGCTTGAAACCTACCTGCTCAATTACAGGGGCGCTGTCCTGATTGTCTCTCACGACCGCTTCTTCCTAGACCGCATCGCCGGCAAAATCATTGAATTGGACCAAAGCCGTGCAACTGTATTTGCCGGCAATTATTCCGATTACGCCAAAAAGAAAGAGCAGCTAAGGCTTGCCGCATGGAACGCCTATCTCAATCAGCAGCGGGAAATGAAGCATCAGGAAGAGGTCATTGAAAAACTCCGTTCCTTTAACAGGGAAAAATCTATTAAAAGAGCGGAAAGCCGGGAAAAATGCTGGATAAAATGGAAGTGCTGGAAAAGCCCATGGAAGTACGGGCTGACATGCATCTGTCCCTGACGCCCCGCTTAAAAAGCGGCAGCGACGTTCTTTCGATAGAAGGACTTTCCAAAGCCTTTGGCAGCCAAAAGCTTTTTTCCGACGTCAGCTTTGCAATCAAGCGCGGCGAGCATGTTGCCATTATCGGAGACAATGGCACCGGCAAGACCACGCTGTTAAAAATACTCAATGGTCTCCTGCCTGCAGACAGCGGCTCCTTCCGTCTCGGCACCAATGTGGAAATCGGTTATTACGACCAGGAGCATCATGTACTTCACTCCGAAAAAACACTGTTTGACGAAATTTCCGACGACTATCCTTATCTCACCAATACGGAAATCCGCAATGTACTTGCTGCTTTCCTTTTTACCGGTGATGATGTTTTCAAGCGGGTCTGCGACATAAGCGGCGGAGAGCGGGGACGGGTAAGTCTCGCCAAGCTCATGCTCGGCAACGCCAACTTCCTGATTTTGGACGAGCCTACCAACCATCTCGACATTATGTCAAAGGAAATTTTAGAGGACGCCTTAAACCGCTATGAAAGCACAGTCCTCTACGTCTCCCACGACCGGTATTTTATCAATCGGACCGCCTCCCGCATTTTGGAGCTCTCCGGGGAAAGCTTTGTCAACTATATTGGCAATTATGACTACTATCTGGAAAAAAAGAATGTACTGTCATCTCCCCGTACTGCCGCACAGCCTGTCCCTTCTGCCGTCGATACCGAAAGCAAAGCGGACTGGAAGCAGCAAAAGGAAGAACAGGCGCGCCTGCGCAAACGGGAAAACGATTTAAAAAAATGCGAGGAGCGCATTGCAAAGCTGGAAAACCGGAAGCAGGAGCTGGACGCAGAAACAGAAAAGCCTGACGTGGCGGTGAATGTGGCAAGATTACAGGAAATTTCCAAAGAGCAGGAAAAACTGGACGCAGAACTAAACGAGCTTTATGAAACGTGGGAAGAGCTGGCGGAATAGGGTTGTTTTTTTCTGCCGGCTGAAGCCTCGCTGAAATATAATGGGGGTATTTTTATGGTACAGGCAAAACTATTGGATAAGGTCTACAGGCTGATGCAGATGTGGAAGGACGGCAGGCTTGGCGGTGAGGTGATGCCGGAGGATGCCAATCCTCACTTGGAAAAAAGCAGTTGTGAAAACTATCTTTATTTTACTTTGCCGATGGCTTTGAATTATCAGCGGAATTCTTATATGCTTTGGAAAAGCGCATTACAAACCTATCAGGATAAGGATACACGGTTTGTATTCTGCCCAAAGCATTGTCTGGAAAGGACTTTTTCCGAAGTGCAGGCGGCTTTGACACAATATAAGGTTGCCCTGCAAAGAGAAAAACAGACCCAAAACTGGCTGTCCCTATGTGATACTTTTGTGTCATTATTTGACGGTGATATCCGGAAGCTTTTTGATTTATGCGGCAATGACGTGGACGCAATCCGAAATTTTATGCAGGTGTCAAATAAAAAGAAATTTCCCTATTTATCAGGGACTAAGATTTGTAACTACTGGCTGTATGTCATTTACCAGTATACCGACAGAGTTTATCAAAATATGGAAAGACTGACTGTCGCTCCTGATACGCATGTTTGTAAAGCTTCACGCAGACTGGGTATAATTGATGACGCAGAGCTCGCCTCAGGGAATGTCCAGCAGATTGTCATAGACAGATGGCAGGACTTACTGCAAAACACGCCGCTTCGCCCCATTGACGTTCACACGCCGCTCTGGCTGTGGAGCCGGAATGGGTTTCCTGCCCTTTAAGTACTATGTCATACATATGCCGCAGGAAAAACAGCTATAGAAAGGGGGAAAGCGGCTGGCGCTTTCCCCTTCTCCATCTAGCAGATTCGTGAAGCGTGGAATCTGTCAATATGCTGCGGTTTCTCATCTATCTTTCGCCCCGGAAAAATATAATGTTACATCGCCTCATAAGTCCTGCGGATTTCCTTGATAAAATCCGCGCTGTTTAATACCGTTACCTCCTGTAAAGAGGTAATCAGCGCTAAATCCTTTGTCATTCTGCCGCTCTCAATGGTGGAAAGGGTTGCCCGTTCCAGCTTATCGGCAAACTCCATCAACTCTTTATTGCCGTCCAGTTCACCGCGTTTACTAAGTGCCCCCGTCCATGCAAAGATAGTCGCCACGGAATTGGTAGAAGTCTCTTCGCCTTTTAAATGCTTGTAGTAATGTCTCTGTACCGTGCCGTGCGCCGCCTCATATTCATAGACGCCGCTTGGAGATACCAGCACGGAGGTCATCATGGCAAGAGAGCCAAACGCAGAAGAAACCATATCGGACATAACATCACCGTCATAATTCTTGCACGCCCAGATAAAGCCGCCCTCCGACTTCATAACTCTTGCCACGGCATCGTCAATCAGCGTATAAAAATATTCGATTCCCAGCGCTTCAAATTTTTCCTTATATTCCGCATCGTAAATTTCCTGAAAAATATCCTTAAAGGTGTGGTCGTACTTTTTGGAAATGGTATCCTTGGTAGCAAACCACAAGTCCTGCTTTGTGTCGATGGCATAGCCAAAACATGCCCTAGCAAAGCTCTCTATGGATTTGTCCGTGTTGTGCATTCCCTGCAGCACACCGGCGCCTTCAAAATGATGAATCAGCTCGCGGGTTTCCTTTCCGTCAGCAGCAGTAAATACAAGCTCTGCCTTTCCGCCCTCCTGCACTCTGATTTCCGTGTTTTTATACACATCGCCATAAGCATGGCGTGCCAGTGTGATAGGCTTTTTCCAGTTCTTTACACAGGGCTCGATTCCCTTCACCACAATGGGCGTTCTGAAAACCGTGCCATCCAGAATGGCACGGATGGTTCCATTGGGGCTTTTCCACATTTCTTTTAAATCATACTCCGTCATCCGTGCCGCATTGGGCGTAATCGTCGCACATTTTACGGCAACGCCGTACTTTAACGTTGCATTGGCAGAATCCACCGTTACCTTGTCGTCTGTCTCATTGCGGTATGCAAGTCCCAAGTCATAATACTCCGTCTTTAAGTCAATAAAGGGAAGCAGAAGCTCCTCCTTAATCATGGACCAGAGTATCCTTGTCATCTCATCTCCGTCCATCTCCACCAGCGGCGTCGTCATCTGAATTTTACTCATCTTTTCCTCCATCTTTCTTCTTTTTAGTTGTCATTCTTGTATTTGCTTTCATGATTTCGGCATACTGCATTTTCTTCTTCATGGCACATCCGCTACATTTTTATGCGTTCGGCTTGGAAGGCAGCTTCTTATTTGCATAGGCTTCATGCAGACCGTTTTTTACCATATTCTCATAGGCGTTTATCATATGCTGATGTGCAAGCTTCTCCGCACTGTCCGCATCATGTGCCTTAATGGCTTCCATAATCTTCTCATGCTCTTCATTTGAAGCGGTTCCCCTGACCTGATTGGCGAGCGTTTTCCTTCTGACGCGCAACACATACGCATGAAAATCTTTGAGCTGATGCTCCAGCATCTTGGAATTGCACGCCTCATACAAAATCTCATGAAAACGATTATCAAGCTCCGCTATCTGCTCCATATGTCCTTTTGCCGCATGAAACTTTGCAAGGTATACGTTTTCCTCCATCTCTTCAAGCTGCTCTTTGGTAATATGTTCCGTCGCCCAGCGGGCGCAGAGTCCTTCCAGCAGAGAACGTATCATATAAATATCCTTGACATCCTTTTCCGTGATGCCTGTCACGTACGCGCCCTTATTGGGAATAATCTGAATCAGCCCCTCCAGCTCAAGCTGCCTGAAAGCCTCCCGCACCGGTGTCCTGCTGACCCCGAGCTCCTCTCCAATGGTCACTTCCTTTAACTCTTCATGCTCTTCATACTTACCGTTTAAAATGTCCTCCCTAAGCTTATGGAAGACTCTGCCGCGCAGGGAATATTTATCAGTCACTTCCTGCTTCACATCATAATTGTTCACTTTGCTGCCTCCACGGATTTTCGCTTTCCTTTACCCTAAGGAAATTCCCATTTCCTCGCAGTTTTTCTCAATCACTGCCACCAGTTCATCGTCTGTCAGCACGGTAACACGTCCGCCCGCATATTCTTCGTCCACCCACTGCTTGACTGCCTTTACCAGTGCGCTTCCCTTGTCCACCTGCTTCTCTCCTTTTAGCTTGTAATAGGTATTCATCCAATGGGCGATGCCCGCAAGCCCCGAAGTATTGGAAACTGCACACAGAACCGGTCTGTTCAGAAACTTTTCCGTATCAAAAATATTATAAATTTCTTCATTTTTCAACAGTCCGTCCGCATGAATGCCTGCTCTGGTTACATTGAAATTCTTACCCACAAAAGGCGTTCTCTCCGGTATATGATACCCGATTTCCTTTTCATAATATTCCGCAAGCTCCGTAATCACCGTGGTATCCATGCCGTTCAGATTGCCACGAAGCTGTGCATATTCAAACACCATCGCCTCCAAGGGCGTATTTCCTGTCCGCTCACCAATGCCAAACAATGAGGTGTTGATGCCTGCACATCCGTAGAGCCACGCTGTCGTCGAATTGGAAACCGCCTTATAAAAATCGTTGTGTCCGTGCCATTCGATATTTTCATGCGGCACGCCTGCATGTGTATGAATGGCATAAACGATGCCTTGCACGCTTCTGGGAATCACGGCGCCCGGATAGTTGACACCATACCCCATCGTATCGCAGGCGCGTACCTTAATTGGTATTCCGTACTGCTCCTGCAGCTTCATCAGTTCCGTGCAGAAAGGCACCACATAGCCATAAATATCCGCCCGTGTAATGTCCTCCAAATGGCATCGCGGACTGATACCCTCCTCGAGGCATTCCTTGATGACACTCAGGTAATGCTCCATTGCCTGCCTTCTTGTCATTTTAAGCTTCAAAAAAATGTGGTAATCCGAACAGCTCACCAGAATGCCCGTTTCCCTCATGCCAATTTCCTTTACAAGCTTAAAGTCCTCCTTGCTTGCCCGAATCCAGCTTGTCACCTCCGGAAACTGATACCCTTTCTCCATACATTTATAAACGGCATCCCTGTCTTTCTTGCTGTACAGAAAAAATTCGGAAGCCCGAATCATGCCATTCGGTCCGCCCAGCCTGTGCAGATAATCATATATCGTCACAATCTGCTCCGTAGTGTAGGGCGCCCTGGACTGCTGTCCGTCGCGGAAGGTCGTGTCGGTAATCCAGATTTCCTTTGGCATATTATGCGGCACAATCCTGTCATTAAACGGAATTTTCGGAATCTCTGAGTAAGGAAACATATTGCGGAACACATTCGGCTTTTCCACATCATCCAGTATGTACATGTGCTCCTCTATTTCCAAAAGATTGTTTCTCGCATTCATATTAATTGGTCTGTACTGAAACGTATCCTTATCCTTCATTCCAAAAGCCCTCTTTTCTTTCTTCTGTCACCGTGCCTGCAAATAATTACCTCGTATAATTGTATACAATCATACGAGGTATGTCAAGCGTTAATATGAAGTTACAAGGCAAGTCTGGAAACACTGGTACGAATTATCCTTCCATCATCCTTGCCACATTAATCATTCCCCATCCCTGCTGATACCACGGTTCCTGCAGGTCATCCGCACTAAAAAGGAGTTTCCTCTTCGCCGTCTCATTATCATATTCCGGATGCTTATGCAAAAGCAGTGCCAGCGCACCGGATACCACCGGCGTTGCCATGGAAGTGCCGCTTTTGGCTATATATGCATTTGTATACCCTGTCCTGTTCTTTCTGCACATGCCGTTACAGGATATGATTTCCGTCCCCGGCGCCACAATATCCGGTTTTTTCATGGTATCAAAACGTCCTCCCCGTGCTGAATAGGCGGCGCACCGGTTAGGCTTATTCTGGAAATAGGTTCCGTCATTGCAGCCTACCGTAATAAGAAGCCGGCTTCTTCCGATAGAAGAAAGCGAGCCGCATGCCGGTCCATTGTTCCCTGCCGCGCATACAACAAGGATTCCCTGACTCCAAAGCGCTTCCAGTCTCTCTTTTAAAACTTCTTCCTTCTCCTCGTCTATAAGCTGTCCAATTCCAACAGATATATTTAGAATACGAATTTTGTAACGCTCTATATTCTGCCAGACCCAGTCAATTCCCTGCAGCATGGCGTCCACCGTGCCGTCCCCCTTCTCGTCCAACACCTTTCCGACTACAAATCCTGCCTCCGGCGCCATTCCGCGATATCTTCCTTTGGACAAATACCCATTTCCGCCAATAATTCCACAGACATGCGTGCCGTGTCCGCTGTCATCATATACTCCCGTACCATCATTGACAAAGTCTTGAAACCCGAGAATTCTGTCTGCCAAATCCGGATGCCTTGCCACTCCTGTATCCAGCACGGCAACCGTGATTCCTTTTCCACCGCCAGACTGTACCATGCTGCTGCATCCAGTCTGCTCTCTCACTCTGTACACACAAAAAAACCTCCGGCTTTTTCTCTATCATATGCCGGAGGCTTCTTTTGTTACCTGTCACTTTTTCTTCTTTATCAGCAGGATTGCAGCAGCCATGCCTGCCAGTCCTGCAGCCCAAATATATTTGGGCTGGAAGGAGTCTCCTGTATCCGGAGAAGCATCCATACGTCCCGTCGCGGCACTTCCCGTTCTGCAGATGGCAACCGGAGAAAGCATATTGGTTTCAAAAGTAACCTGATTCCCTTCTACCGCATAAGAAAGTCCCGTAAGCTGCCCGTTTCTGTCTGTCTGATAAACGCGCAGACCGCTTGTTGCAAAGCCCGCCGGCAATGTAACCGTCACTCTGAGCTTTCTGCTTCCGGTCTTTAAAATCGGTACTCTGGTTTTCCTGTCCACCAAATTGATATCCACACACACACTGGCTGCCGGAAGTGCTTCCCTGTAAACCGCCTCATAACCTGCATTTAAAGCCGTGTATCCTTCCAAACTGTCAGATACCTGCAAATAGTAGGAGCCATTGTTCCCTTCCAGCACTGCACTGATATCTTCTGTCAATACCGTACTTGTATTTTCAACCGAAATGCTGCCCACCGGGTACTCTCTGTCCCCTCCAAATATGGAAATGTTCTCCATTCCCGTCATTTGATAGCTCTTGCCGTCAATCGTAACGTATTGGGGAATATAGGCAGTGGCAAATTCAGCCTCGGTATAGGTGGTAGCAAAACAGGTTACAATCCCTTTATCATGGGAGCTGATATAGGCAATTATCCCCTTAAAGCCGTTGTCTGTTGGCGATAACACAGTACCCGCCAGCTCCTCCTCTTCCATTTCTCTTTCTACAATCGCAATCTGTGTATCTCCAAGAATAAAATCTCTTGCTTCTTCGTTGGACAGCCGCTCCGCCGTCAGCTCATGACAGGGCGCCGGCAGTTTCAGGCTGTCAAAAACAACTATTTTTTCGGAGCTGCTGTAAGGCGTATCCGAAAAATCAAAGCTTAAAAGCCCCAAATATTCCACATTTTCCCATACGTGCGCCGTTTCCAAAAGACAGCCCATAAACGCTCTGTCCCTTATGACGCGCACATTGCTTCCGCCTGTCACAAGCCGCAGATTTTTGCAGCCATAAAACGCCGCTTCCCCGATTTCAATAAGCGTATCGGGAAGCTGTACGGATACAATGGATTCATTTCCTGCAAAAGCCTCCGGCGCAATTCTTTTTACCGTTTCCGGTATGACCAAATCGCCGCCATTTCCCCGATATGCCAGCAATATCCCGTTTCCCACGATTAAATATTCTTCGGCACCGGTTCCTTTCAGCCAGCTATTCAGCCACAGGCTCTCAGCAAACGCCTTCGGCGCAATATCCGTAACGGTAGAAGGAATCTTGACCTCCCTCAAATAGTCGCAGTGGTAAAAAGCACCGTACCCTATTGTCGTTACGCCTCTCGGAATGTCCGCCGTGGTAAGATTGCTCCTTGCAAAGGCAAATTCGCCGATTTCCACAATTCCATCCGGTATTTGGTATCCGGCAGCCTCCCTGCTGTTATAAAAAGCCTGGTCCGCCACTATGCTGCCAAATGCAATCCTGTATTTGGGCACAGCCGTCCCCTTCTGCAGGTCGGTTCCCGCCAAAACGCCATCCGTCTTCGGTTCTTCCGTATCGCTGCTTTCATTTCCGCTGACATCCGCTTCCTCATTTCCATATACAGAAGGCGCAGAATTGTCCATAAAAACAAAGGCACTGTTCCCCACCACATAAGTGCTTCCCAGCACATTACCATTATCCGGCTGGGGCTCCTTGTCTTCTTCATCCTCCTTGGGCGTATCTGAATCATCCGGCGTATCAGGCTCCGTGTTTCCCGTATCCTCATACTCTGCCGGATTGATTAATTTCCATATTTGATAATATTTGTATGCCGCTGTTCCCTTATCAGCCGAAATAAACAGCTTGGGACAACCATTAAAAGCGGTGTCATGTATCGTCTCCACAGTGGCGGGTATCATTACCGTCTCCAAATTGACGCAGTCGGCAAACGCCATAATACCGATAGAGCGCACAGAATACGGAATGGTAATCCCTGTCAGGGACTTGCAGTTTGTAAATGCATAATCCGGAATTTTCTTTAAATTGCTGCCAAGTGCAATGGTCTTTACATTGTTGCAGCCCCAAAAAGCATATTCCGCAATATCCGTAACCGTTGAGGGCATACTGTAAGACTCCCTTGCTCTCGTGGGAAGCATAAAATACAATTTGGTTTTATCACTGTTGTACAGGCAGCCGTCTGCAAAGGAAAACGCCGCATTTCCGTTCACTATCGACAAATCCTTCAATGCAGAACAGCCGGCAAATACGCCAATCCCCAGCGTATCAAGCCCTTTTCCGAGCGTCACCTTATGAAGTGCCGTACAGTTTCCAAACGCGCCGTTTCCAAGCTCCTTCACAGAATCCGGCAGCTTTATCTCCTTTAATCCCGTACATTCCGCAAAAGCTCTGTAACCAATGGTTTCTACTTTACTTCCGCGAAACAGAAGCGTCTCCATATCCGTGTTGCCGGCAAAGGCTTCCTCGCCGATTGCCGTTACGGAAGCAGGAACAGACACGGTTTTTGCCGTGCCTGTATACTTTACCAATATGGTTCCATCCATCTGAAAATCCGCGTCTGAAGAGTAAGTCGGTGTATCCGCAGACACCGGCGCAGCCGGTATCTGCGTCACTGCCAAAGCCAGTGCCAAAAGCAGCGCACTCACGGAAACTTTAATTGATTTTTTCATACCTTTCTCCGTTATGCTTTTACCATAACCTTTTTGCCGGTTTTATCCTTCTTTACAAACAATATCACTGATATACAGCACAAAGCGATAACCGCAAACCACTTCGGGTGAATATCCCCCGTCTTAGGCGAGCTGTCCGCCACACCGGTCGACTCCAGGCTATCTGTCTTGACGTAAATAACATAAGGTGAAAAATGCTCTGCCGTAAAGGTCACACATGCCACACCGTCTATTGTTGTAAACTTTGGTGAAAGTTTATCCAATTTGTCATTCACAACACCGGCTACCTTATTGTTACCGGCATACGTAATCAGCGAATCCGGAATCGGCAGGGTAATCTCAATTTTCAGTCCTGAGGTGTCCGTAATCTTTGTATTTCCGGTGGAATCATACAGCGAAATATCCATCGGCACATACTTAATATTGTCAAGGCTTCCATATTCCTCTATCAGCGCCCTGATAGCAGCCTCCGTCGCCTGCTGGTCCTCTGAAATCTTTACCACAAAATTATCCGAGGAGCCTCTTACCGTGACTGACACTACTCCCGTATTGGAGAACCCGTATTTGTCAATAACTACCGTCGTTCCCGTCTTATTATTATTGGTTCCCGTATTGTTGCCTGATGTAGTCGGCCGGTTCGTGGTACCGGAGCCGCTGCCGCCGTTTCCGCCATTCGAGCCTGCCACATAGTTTGCCGTCACGGTTACATTAGAAGCCGGCATGACTATCGTAGTCGCCGCCACCTCACTGCTTGCAAACTTCACTGCATTGTTGTCCGTTGTCCACTTGCTGAAGCGCTGTGAAGCCGCCGGATTGTTTGCAATAATAATCACTGTTGCCCCCGCCGCATAGCTGCCCGAACCGCTGCCGTTCCGCACCGTCAGCGTATAGAGAGTCGCCGTGCCATTGCCGCTCACGGTACCGTTACCGCTCACGGTGCCGTTGCCGCCATTCGGGTTGTTGGGGTTATTCGGATTGTTCGGGTTATTGGGGTTGTTCGGGTCATTCGGATTATTGCCGCTTCCCCCTTTCTCATACTGCGCATAAGTCTTTACATCGCTTTGGATGTTCGTTATCGCAGGACGCCAACCCGTAAAGGTATATCCTTCTCTTGCCGGAGGCACAATTGCAGGCGCGTTTTCTCCTGCCGCCGCCATAAAGGTATAAATAATATTATCATTGTAATCAATATATTCTACCTTGAATTTGGTGTCCTCAGAATCAATTTTCTCAAACTGTGCCACCACATCCATGTCCCTGCTGACCTCCGTAAAATTGGCGGGAAGCCAGCCCACAAATTTGTAGCCTTCTCTGACAGGGTCCGGCGGCGCTGTCGCCGACTGCCCGCGCAGTACTTCCTGTGTATCGACAATGGTCGAACCATTCCAGAACACCACTTTAAAAGTCGTGCTGTCCGGTCTGTCCGTAATTCTGATATTGTCGTATTCGCCTGCATAAATCGCTGCCGCGCTGTCAGGCTCACAGTAAAACTCTATTGCATTATAAGTACCGTCAGATTTCGGATTAATATTGGTATTAAAGGCAAGCGGGTCAATATAGGACACACTGCCCGGTATATCAATATATCTCAAATTGCTGTCATGGAACGCATATCTGCTGATGGAACGGGTTGTCGTCGGCAATGTCACCGAATACAGGCTTCCCGTATTGCGGAACGCGCTTTCCGGTACGGAAGTAATTGACGCGCCCGACAAATCCACCTGCCCGATATCGTCACAGTTCATAAAAGCCTCCGGTGCTATTGCTGTCACACCTGTAAGCTCGGAACTGTTGATAGAGCCGGGCGTATTGAGCTTGCCCCTGCTTTCCAGACATTGCACAATCGTATCTTTATTTCCATCCTTCAGACTATAAATAATCGCCTGATTCGTCGTAAAATAGGGCCCGCCTGAAAAACTCACTTCCTCCAGTTTAGGACAATTCTTAAAAGGCCGCAGTCCCATGCTCGATACGGTGGGAGAAAGCGTCACGTTTGTCAGTTCCGGATTGTTGGCAAAGGCATAATCACCGATATTGCCGCCGCCCCCCGTCATATTGATGGTCATAAGCTTCGACAAAGAACCTTCTCCGTCTCCGCCGCTTACCGATGGCGGATTGACATATGCAAAGGCAAAGGCATAATCATCAATCTCTTGTGCGCCTCCCGTGATATTAATCTGCGACAATGCGCTGCAGCCACTGAACGTATAGGGCTTATATTCCTCGATATCTGCAAATGTAATCTCCTGCACGTACTGGTCAGGATTTAAATATCCGCCAGCCGCACTCTCTACTCTTTCCGTTGTGTAATTTCCATCTGCATCCTTCACGCCAACCACACCGGAAAACAGTCCCGGCGCAATTGCCTTCACCCCTGACGGAACGGAAACTCTCAAAGCGGCATTGATAACATCCCACTCATAATCGGAAATATCAACGTTTTGTCCGCTCTGGTACTGCTCATATTTGCTGATTGCTTCCCGTGCTGCCTCTTCATAAGCCGCCGTAATATACGGATACTTGTTCTGCGTATAGACACTGCCGCTCTTTAACTCCGTATATACCGGATAATCTACTAAGGTTGCCGCCCCTTCCCCTGTATCAGGGTCTTTCTCATACCGAATCTCCAAATTGGACGGCCAGCCGCTGTAATACGTAATATACGTCTGCGTCTGTTCTCCCGCATTGATGGTGCTCGACGCACTCATTGCGTAATTGAAAGGACCAATATCGCTTCCCACAGTACCTGTAAAAGTAAGCTTTGGTATGCGGACAAAATCCGGACTGCTTGAATTCAGGAAATCCTTATTGGGACATTTTTCACTATGCACTCCATTTACAACCACCTGCGTTGCAAATGCCTCGGAACCGATATGCGTCACATTTCCCGCATTGGTAAAGATAACCGCCGCCAAATTGTGACAGCCCTTAAAGGCACCGTCGTTGATGCTTGTAACAGAAGCAGGAATGGTAATCTTTTTCAAGAAGCAATTGCCGGCGAAGCTGCCTGAATTGATTGCCGATATTCCATAAGGCCCAATAGTCTCCGGTATCACAATTTCTTCTACGTCTCCGGTCATATTAAAGTAAACAAGCTGATTCTGGTTGTTTACCTGATAGGTAATGTCCACATGGTTCGGTTTCTGCCCTATCCGGTTGATAATCTCATACAACTCCTGCCCTTCATATTTAAAAGGAATTGCATTTTCTTTGGTAAACTCATGGGTTGCCGAGATATCTGCCCCTTCAAAATAAAATCTGGAATCCACGCCCGCCATAAATCTTTGTACGGTAAAGGACGTAGTGTCCGCATCGCTGTCGGCGGTATCCGCCACATAGGTAATATACGGTCCCTGCGAGGTAATCCGCATCAAATTCGTACAACCTTCAAAATTGTTAAGATGCACCGTATCCTGCTCACTTGTAATGGAGTTGGGCAGCGTCACACCCGTAAGCGCGGAACAGCCCCTGAAGGCAAAATATCCAAGTTGGGCAAGCGTCACGTTCTTACTCTGCCCCGCACCGGACAAATCCAGCGATGACAGCCCGGAACATCCGTCAAAAGCATGGTCCGCAATCTTTGTCACTGCCGAAGGCAGGACAAAAGCGGTCAAAGCACGGCAGTTTCTGAAAGTATCATTCCATATGGTATTGACCCTGGAGGTAAAATCCAAACCGATATTCGTCATATTGACACAGTTTTCAAAGGCGGAATGTCCGATTTCCTCCAAACCATTGCCAAGCGTAATGCTCCTTAAGTTGGTACAGTTATAAAAGGCATAGTTGCCGATGCCCACAAGCTGTTCTCCTACTATCAGCTCCACAATATTCGTCTCGCCGGCAAATACACCTCTTAACGGCTCGTCGTTTAACAGGACGCCGCCTGTTCTGCCCGGAATCGTAGTGGTATTAGGAACCACTCCTGTTCCTGTTGCCCCCTCTGCAATCACCCATTCCTGTACAATGCCGGTCGCCGTATCAATATTGATGCCTGAAGATGTAAGAGACTGGTTTCCTATGTATTTTACGGTAATGTTTCGAATCCACTGTTCCGTCGCCGTTTCCGTCTTTGCAAAATGGTTGCCGCCGGCATCTTCATATGCACCGCTCGGGTCTTCATAGTAGAACTGGTCCAGACTAAGATGTCCCCAGTTTGTATAGTCACGATAATAGCACGGCGCATATACTGCAGGCGTCACGGTTACATTACCCGAAACATCCGTTTCTTCTTTTCTGGGAGACTGCTCATAAAAAAGAGGCTTTCTGCTTCGGCTCACGGCAACGTAACCTCTTCCGCCGCCCTCATTTACCTTATAGAGCGTGTATGCATCCACCGTGTCCGGTATCGTCAGTCTGTTTCCAGCCAGCGTACCGCCCGAATACCCTAAAATAACCGCTATGGGCTCACTGCCGTCATAAGTAAACGCAAACTGGAATTGTCCGTCGCCGGTATTATAAATATGTTCATAATTGGCAGGGAACTCCGGTATCTTACTATCCGTAGCCTTCCATACAAACTTTTCCGTAGCGGCGGCCGCACGCGCCTCCGGCACCGGTATCGCTGCTACCAAGAGCGCCGTTATCAGACAGATAGAACCCACTGTCCTGCGAATCCTTCTCCGCAGTCTGATATTCTTTTTCTTTCCCGATTTTTTAATCATGTTGCATCTCCTTTATCCGCTATTTACGCCCGCGTTCTATTTCACTTTTTTCGCTACAACCACAAACCGGCCGTAATCCGTATAATAATCACAGGTAGACAGTGTAAGCAGCTCATCGCCAAATTCTGCCGTTACGCCGGTGTCATACAGCGACATAGCCGCCATCTCCCTCATATAAGAATTAAATTCAGTCTCTGAAAGTGCGTTAATAAACTGATAATACTTAAAAACAATTTCGCTCTCTTCGTATATTTTCGAGCGGAAAACATACATAACCTCATAAGTACCTTCTTCATATATAGTATCAAACTGTATCAACTTATGTTCTTCATAAAACTTTTGAGAGCTGTATTTGTTGAGCTGTCCGAACATACGGCCGCTCCTCATATGATGTCCGTATAAAATCAAGTTGGTGCTTCTTGGCAGTATACTACAGCCTGCGTCCAGAAAAATACTGCCGTTTTTGTCCTGCTCCTGGTCAAAATTGTGGTCCATGTAATACTCATTATTACTTGTCTGCAAAACAGGGTAATCTATATATGTATCGTCAATTTTAACCCACCCGATTAGCTTTTGGTTTAAACTATAGAGCATTTTATACTCTTCCAGAATATCCGGGACCTCAATCTCCTGATTATCATAGTGAATCACCACCGTTTCCGGCGTTATCTCTACTTCCGTATCCATACCTTTAAGCCTCTGCTGTTTATCTGCATAAGCATCCAGCCGTCTCACCTGATAATAGTAAACACCCAGATAGAGGAAGCAGCCCGCCGCCACACACATACAAGCCGTTATCAAAAGCTTTCGTATTCTCTCCCGCTTTTTTAATTCCTTTATGATGGACTTGCGCATATCTTCATCATAATCGTCCAGCTTTATATCCTTCCTGCCGGCATTATCTGTTTTCTTTTTTCCTTTTGCGGTTTTTGTTTTTGGGGAGCTTCCCGATTTCCCTTTGCGGGAACCGCTGCTTAAAGCCGCTTCCGCTCGTTTTCCCGCACAGGCTTCTTCTACTTCTTCTTTAAAATCCTGCCCTAATATCGTTCGAAAACGATACTTGTCATTTTCCAGCTCCTCCAAGAGCTGCTTTGCTTCCTCTGCCTTGCCCAAATCATATTTGCTTTTGATACGTTCTATATATGCGGCGTCTTTGAGCGCCGCCTGATAATCGGCTTCGGTTCGAAACTGACGCCCCAAAACCGTGCGCACTTTCGTCTCCATATCCATACCCATCCGTCTGATTCATAACGATAGAAGCCCCGCAATGCGTGAATTCCGTCGTTTACATAATACTCCTCATTTTCTTCATACATACCTATTTTACTATATCTTGAAATTTATGCAAGTCTTTTACAACAGTTTGTGCACGGAATTTTTTTCCGCAAAATTCTTTTAAAGCAGAAACATTGACATGCATACCCACATAAGATAAACCATAATAAAACCTGGAGGCGTATAAAATGAGCGATTTAACTGCTACAAACTGCGGCTGCAACAATGGCTGCGGCAATACCTTTGGTAATAGCTGCAACTGGCTTTGGATTATCCTGTTATTCTCCTGCTTTGGAGGCGGCAATGGCAGCTTCTTTGGCAACAATGGCTGTGGCTGCAACAACGGCTGTGAAAACAACAGTTGCGAATGGCTTATCTGGATTCTTCTTATTTCCTGCTTCTGCGGAAATAACAATTCCTGCTGCTAATCACAGACATTTGAAGCAAAAGTCATGCTTTTGCTTATGCGGGCAGGCTCTTTTCAGAGCCTGTTCGCGCATACTTACAGACAACCGTTCATATGTTTTAAAAAATAGGAAAAGCCGGAGAAAATATGCATGAGCAGGGATGACAGGGAACAACCCGATAAAATACAGGCATTTGATGCGCTATTCACCACCAACCATATCCAGATGTACAAAATCCTTCTCCCCTACTTAGAAGCTTCCCTGCAAAAGCAGCTTGCCGTTTACATCAAGTACATGGAATTTCAATACACGCTTACTTATTTTAAGCTGCATCCGAAAGCCTCCATGCCAAGAGAAACGCAGCCGGATGCAGCCGCCATGTGCGGTGAGCTCGCCCCTTTTTGTTCTTCTTCGGAAAAGGCACAGCTTGAAAAAATGGTGGAGCTGTTTTCCAACATAAAAAATGCAAAAGAAATGATGGAAACCATAAACATGATGAAAGAACTCTTTCCGGAAGGCTTCTCCTTCGGCGAAGACAATGATTCCGCTCCCGACATCATGCAAATGTTCCAGATGTTTCACAAATAACTTCGGACAGTACAGAAAGGTATGATAAGCCATGGAAAACAAACCTGAATGGATGAATGATTCCCTTGTAAAAAACATAGAGGAAAAAAAGCTGGCGTTTTTGAACGATTTGGTTTTAGGCGGCAGAGGAAAAAGCCAAAAGGAAGCCATTCCCTATATGATGTTAAAAATGAAGCAGGCAAAAGCAGATAATATCAGTTTTTCCTCCGCTGAGATTGCCGCCGTGGTGACAGCAATCAAAAACCACAGCACGCCGGAAGAACTCGAACAAATTGATAAAATCATGAAGCAGGCGCCGAAACAGTAATTTGCGGCACTGCAGTTCCATAACCAAACGAAAAAATGTCAGGACGGGACTGTAACCCCGCCTGACATTTTTTTGCCTGATACTGTACCGCTGTTAACCGTCCAAGGCTTTTGCCTTTTACGGCTTTACTACAAGATTCACAATCCTGCCCGGCACATAAATTTCTTTCACCACCGTACCGGTAAGCTTCGCACCCAAAGCCTCTTTTGCCATTACAATGACTGCATCCTTCTCTTCATCCTTCGCAATGTTTATGGTAGTTTTGGTCTTGCCGTTTATCTGTACCGCTACTTCCACGGTGGCATCCACCGTTTTTGCCTCATCATATTCAGCCCATGCAGCCTGATACAGCCGTCCGTTAAAACCGGTGAGCTGCCAGAGTTCCTCCGTGATATGGGGTGCTACCGGATTTAAAAGCGTAAGCAGGGTTTTAAACTCCCCCCTTGTCACAGCATTTTTTTTGTAAAAATCATTAATCAATGCCATCATGGCGGCAATCGCCGTATTATATTTCAGATTCTCAAAATCAGAGCTGACTTTTTTGATAGTCTGATGCATTTTGGTTTCCATGTCGGCAGAATAGCCCTCTTCATTTGTCAGAATATCCTGAAGCTTCCACACACGCTCCAAAAACCTGCGGCAGCCCTTCACGCCGTCCTCCGACCAGGAAGCGCTCAAATCAAAGGCGCCGATAAACATCTCATAGGTTCTCAGCGTATCTGCCCCGTACTCCCTTACAATATCGTCAGGGTTCACCACATTGCCGCGGGACTTACTCATTTTCTCCCCGTTTGCGCCCAAAATCATACCGTGGGAGGTTCTCTTCTGATATGGTTCCGGACAGGGCACCACTTCTTTGTCATATAAAAATCTGTGCCAGAAACGGGAATATAACAAATGCAGCGTGGTATGCTCCATCCCGCCGTTATACCAGTCAACCGGCAGCCAGTACCGTAAAGCCTCAGGGCTTGCCAGCGCCTTATCATTGTGCGGGTCCGTATAACGCAGGAAATACCATGAAGAACCTGCCCATTGCGGCATGGTATCCGTCTCCCGCTCTGCAGGTCCGCCGCACGCAGGACAGGTGGTTCTTACCCAGTCCGTCATATGGGCAAGGGGGGACTCTCCATTGTCCGTCGGCATATAACTCTCCACCTCCGGAAGCTCTAAAGGAAGTTCACTCTCCGGAAGCGCCACATAGCCGCATTTTTCACATTTTACAATGGGAATAGGCTCGCCCCAGTAACGCTGTCTGGAAAACACCCAGTCCCGCAGTTTGAAATTGGTTTTTTCATGCCCAATTCCTTTTTCCGTCAAAAATGCCGTAATCTTTTTCTTGGCTTCCGCAACAGAAAGACCGTTCAGGAAATCGGAATTCACCAATGTACCTGTCGCCACATCAGAAAATACCGCCTCCTCCACAGGTACGGGACTTCCTGCAACCACCTCTATAATCGGCATATGAAACTTCTTTGCAAACTCCCAGTCCCTCTCGTCATGCGCCGGCACTGCCATAATCGCACCCGTTCCATAAGTCATCAGTACATAATCTGATATCCACACAGGAATTTCCTTGCCGTTTACCGGATTGACAGCCATAAGCCCGTCCAGCATAACGCCGGTCTTGTCCTTTGCCATTTCGGTTCTCTCAAAATCAGACTTTCTAGCCGCCATCTCACGGTATTTGGTTACGTCGTCCCAGTTTTTAATATCCTCTTTGTATTTGTCAATGAAAGGATGTTCCGGGCTCATTACCATGTAGGTAACTCCGAACAGGGTATCCGGTCTGGTGGTATAAACCGTAAGCTTATCTTCTTTGCCTTTTAAAATAAAATCCACTTCTGCGCCGGTAGATTTGCCAATCCAGTTTTTCTGGGATACCTTGACACGCTCAATATAATCCACGGTATCCAGTCCCTCCAAAAGCTTGTCCGCATACGCCGTAATCTTTAACATCCACTGACTCTTTACCTTGCGGACTACTTCTGCCCCACAGCGCTCGCAGACACCATTCACTACCTCTTCATTGGCAAGTCCTACCTTGCAGGAGGTACACCAGTTGATAGGCATCTCCGTTTTATATGCAAGCCCTGCATGAAACAGTTTTAAAAAAATCCACTGTGTCCATTTATAATAATCCACATCCGTGGTGTTGACTTCTCTGTCCCAGTCAAAGGAATAGCCCAGCGCCTTTAACTGGTTCTTAAAGCGCTCCACATTATTTTTTGTCACTATTTTAGGATGAATATGGTTTTTAATCGCATAATTTTCCGTAGGCAGTCCAAACGCATCCCAGCCCATCGGGTACAGCACGTTATAGCCCTGCATCCTCCGCTTTCTCGCTACAATATCAAGCGCCGTATACGGACGCGGATGCCCCACATGAAGTCCCTGTCCCGAAGGATACGGAAACTCAACCAACGCGTAATATTTGGGTTTGGAATAATCATCCGAGGTGGCGAAAGCCTTCTCTTCTTCCCAAACCTTCTGCCATTTTGTCTCCACTTCTCTGTGATTGTACAATACAGCCATCTTTATCATGCCTTTCTTCATTTATTCCGTATTTCATTCGTTATAACTAGTGCTAATTGTAAACATTTGTCCCTGTAATGTCAATCACTTTTTCGAATGCACCACCACTACCCGCATGCCGTCGTAAAAAGCCTCCTCATATACTGCCGCCACCCTTTCATTCCCCGTAAGTCCTTCCGTTATTTTTACTTTTCCGTCACTTTCTCCCGCCGTCCCTACCGCACGCAGGGTAATCATATCATAGCTGCCATAGGGGACTGTCACATGCTCCACCACATACACCGTATTGTCCTTTACCGCCTGTGCCGGAAGCAGCAGATAGCTTTCTTCACGCATATATTCCGTCTCTTTCCCATCCACCGTCTTCCAGAAAGAAACATATTCACTGCCGCTCTCCATCACTGCAATCTGCACCTTCGGACGAAAAAAAGAATCTATTTTTTGGTGAAAAAAAGTGCCGGCAAGCATAATTGCAAAAAATAAAACAGTCAGAACAAAAAGTATTTTTCTCTTCATATTTGCCTCCGTAGGTCACCTTTGAATCACTACATTTTCAGCCTGCCCAGACCATCGGTCAGCTCCTCCTCATAGAACCCGTAGAGGAAAAGCAGGGGTATCATGCAGACAATGCCGATGGCATAAATCAGTTTTTCTTCCCCCGCCTGCATACTGTCCGTGATAATCGAAAGAGGCTTCAGCTTATCCTGTTTTAAGTAGTACATCGGCTGTTCAATCATATTAAAGCCTTCTGCAAACATAAAGACAAACACGGCAGCCACGCAGGCACGCATCTGCGGAAACACTACATGAAACAATATCCGGAACAGAGAATCCGTCTCCAGCCTTGCTGCTTCCCAGTTTTCGTCCGGCACCCCCTCCATATACCGGCACATCAGATAAATAGCAAAGGGCGAGCAAATCATAGGCAGGAGCAATGCGCTTCTGGTATCCAAAATCCCCAAATCCCTCAGACCGATATAATTTGGCAGAAGCGTCGTCTGCAGAGGCATGAGCATCAAAAGAAGCAATAGAAAAAATATGATTTTCCCATGCCGAAAACCGCCCTTTGTCAGTCCAAACGCAGCAAGGAGAGATAAAAGCGATGCGCCTGCCCCAATTCCTGCCGCATAAAAAAGAGAATTCCAGAATTTTGGATAAAACCAGAATTTTTCAATTAAAAGAAGATAAAAATCTTTTGGTGCCGCCTTACAGACCATAAAAACCACCGGCAGAATCAAGGCGGCTGACACAAGAAATAAAACGAAAACCGCAACTATTTTCCCAAACTGCTTTTTCATGGCTTTACCTCACTTCGTTCTTTTCATGCACAAAGCAATGAAAACTGCCAGCGTCAGCGTAACCAGAATGGAACTGACCGCCATGGACTGATAATTCAGTTTTAAAAACTGATTATTCATATAGTACTGCAGCGTATAACTGTAATCCGGCGGATAGTTACTGCCGTAATACAGGTAGCTCTCCCGAAAGGTTCTGAAACAGTATACCACTCCCAAAACTGCCGTAAATCCAATGGGACGGGCGCAGAGCGGCAAAGTTATCCTCCCATGCATCTGCCAGAATCCCGCACCGTCCATGCGTGCCGCCTCGTAAAGCTGCGGCTCCACAGCCGTAAGCGCCGATGAGACAATGACAATTCCCATACCCAGATACTTCCACAGATACAGGATATATACAGGCAGCGGAGACTCTATTTTTCCAAACAGCAGGGCAAAAGCCGCCACCACACTAACCGAAGGAAGCAGTAAAGGCAAAATTGTCAGCTTCCGCAGAAAATTTCCAACTGCACCGCTGCCACAGTACAATATGGACAAAAGTACCGCCGCCGCCAAAAAGACCGGCACACAAAAAGCAATCATCAGCAATGTGTTAAGACACGCCATCTGAAAATATGTATTTTTCAGTACCGCTATATAATTTGCAAATCCTACAAAGCTCTTCTGATACTGCCCTTTGATAAAAGAATAATAAATCACCTTCAAAAAAGGGAGAAAATAAAACACCAGAAGTCCTGCTGCCGCCGGCAGCGCGCAAAGCTTTAATTTTAATCCGAATTTCTTTTTTATGACTACTCCAATCCGCCCGTTTTTCAGGCAAAAAGCTTATTAAATTACTCGCCAAAATACATGTTTACGGTACGGTTTAATTCTTCAATAACCGCCTCTTTGTCCGTTATGTCGCCCGCGATGTAAGAGTAATAGCTGATAAACAACTCATTCGGAAGCGCAAAATCTATTTCTCCCTGACTGTATAGCGTATAGACATCCCTGTCAAACACATCGGTTCCATAAATGCCCTCTTCCGCTGACAAATGCCTGTCAGGATTGGCAATATAATTCTTTGACATGTCCTCCACAAAATCCAGCACGGTATCCAGATTGGGCGCATTGGGGTTTATAATCACAATGTCCGCCATCACAGGACTCGTTCCCTCCCTGCCGGAAAACGTCGGCACACCGCATACATGAAAGCCTTCCTTTCCCTCATATTTGTCGTAATCCCAGTTAGAGCCTGCAACCTGCTCAAAACAGATTGTTTTCAAGAAGGCTTCCCATATCAAGTTTTGCCTCTCTTCCACATCAATATCCAAATCATAAAATTGCTGATAATCCATAAAATTGATATGGATATACGAGCTTCTGAAATCGGTGCCCGCACCATATTCCCCCTTTAAGAAATCCAGCAGGCTTCGAAATTCTTCCGTGTCAAAATTGACCGTACCCTCCTTCTTGTTCAGTCGTATATATTCCTTTAATAACAGCGTATTCGGATATCCCACGGCATAACGGTCCGCCTGTCCCGCCTCATACAGCAGCTTTGCCGCGGCGCACAGGTCTTCGTAGGTTTTGATATCCTCCATGCTGATGTTGTATTCCGCCAGATTATCCTCCCTATATACAATGCCGGCAGCATATAGGTTTACCGGCAGCATCCAGATATCTCCTCTGTAAGTCGCCGCCTCCCTGACAAAGGGATAGCATTCCTGCAGGTAACGCCCGATGCGGTCTTCCGGAATCGGATAGTACGCCATGGCATCCCGTATGGCAAGTGCCTCTGTCATATCCGTATTCAACACCACAAAATCATAATCGCTGTCCCCCGCAAGCACCTTGAGCGCAAGCGCATCCCAGGAAAGTTCCTCCAAATCAATATTGTAGCCACTCCAGTCCGGCACATTTGCCAAATCCAGCACATAACCCTTTAAGGGTTTGTTGTCCTCCACATAAGCCTGTGGCTCAAAGCTGTAAATATTTCCCATAAACGTATCGTACACAAAGAGCCGTACTCCGGCAAACATCATATTACATGCATGTTCATATAACCGCTGTGCCGGAAACCTTGCCGCCACAAGCGCCTGCTCCGGTATCAGCCGCACATATTGAATCTGCGCCGGTATATAGCCATAGATTGCATTTTCCTCCGGCTGATAAACAATATCCGACATTTCTTCCGTAAAATTTGTCCTGTACTGCTCCGAAAAGCTGTCGGTATCCACAGTATATTTTTGCAGGTATATGCCCTCCGCATCACGCGCCTCCAGCCAGTATTCCCCTTCTGTTCCCGCACAAATTGCAATAGGATTTTCTACGGGAAGCGCCGTAAATGCTCCCGTATCCAAATCAAACAAAACCGCCTGCAGGACACCGCAGCCAATCTCCGGATACATGAGAAGCAAAAGCGTATCCTGATGCGCTTCCATTTTTCTGATACTCGGAATTGTTGTCAGCCTGCCGCATACCCGCGCTTCCCCCGTCGCTACATTTATCTCAAGCAGGCAGCCGTTTCTTTCCCTAAAGCAGTACAGCTTATCTCCGTTTATACAGAGATTTGTAAGATAATTTGCACGTTCCGCATCCTCTCCCACATATGTCTGCACATCCTCCTCCCCTGCATCCGCCGTCACGGCAATTTCTTTTACAAAGGTGCCGTCCGTACCATACTGATAAACAGAAGCACTGCCTTTTACCGTGCAATATAAATACTCTCCCGCTTCATCCACACAATATCCCAGCAGCCCGGACATCTCATACCGTTTGATTGTCCTATCCGCCTGCTCTTTTTCTTCCCCTGTTTTCCCGCTGCACGCACAAGCAAAAAAACTGATTGACAGTATGATAAAAAGTGTCCTGATTTTACTGCGCATTTATAAACTCCTTTGCTTTTCCAAAACCATTACTTTCTCGTAATTGATATTCCCTCCATTTTTAATTACCTCAAGCTCTGACAATTACCAACTTCATTATGACAGTTCGTGTGTTTTATCAGACAGATACCTACAACATTTGATTTTATTACTGTGTTACAGCCGGTACAAAGAATCACATGAAAATGTAATTCGTTTGTCTTTCGACAAGTTACTACATCTCCCAGCCTGGTATAAATCTTATGTGTGCCTGCATCCACATTATCCACCAGTCCGCCACACATAACTTTTGCAGCTCCACAATATCCATCTGCTGCGCGAACTTCCGTCATTTCTCCAAATAATAGAAACAAAGCCAAACTAATACAGCAACATTTCATGATACCCTTATTTTTCTTCATTTTATTTTCTCCTTAACATTTACAAAATTCAGTTCAATCTGCCCTCTTTTCCATCTGCCAATCGGTAATATCCCCAATCGGCTTCCTCCATAAGCTCTATTTCAAGCATCCAATACAGGTAATCTTTTGTCAAATATAAGCAGACATCACCATACTTCTCTGCCTCTACCTCTACTGTAAAAAGTTCCTGTATTTCTTGTCCATCCCACTGACAAATCTGAAAACTTCCTATATCCTGCTGCGCCCAATACAACTTATGCCCATCACTGACAACATGCTGGATTGTATATTCCAAATCCGTATCTGTCCCTGTTCTCATATCCAGCACATGACGGGTATTTGTCTGCAAATCAATGTATGTCAGCCAGTCTCCGGCTAACAAGGGAAAAATCATTTTACTTCCCACAAAATAATTTTTTTCTGTTTCTGTATCCCACGCCAGCAAATATCCTCTTTCAAACAGCAGTTTTGTATCTTCAGTTATCATATTGTAAAACAGGTATCTGCCGTCTGAATTAAGGGAAACAGGCTCTATTTCTGATAGCATAACAGGATTTCCCTCTATTTCACCGGTCTCTAAACTGCAAAGCCCCCAAACATTAAAGTACATCCTATCCTCTAAAAACATCATTTCACCACAAAGATTTTTATAGGGGAACACTGCTTCCTTTGCATGAATATCAATTTTTACAACATTTTCAATATACTTCTCTTCCGGTTCCACGCAGCCAAAATAGAGATATCCGTTTGCGGCATACATACAAGTTCCTGTTCCCTCATACAGCAGTTTCTTTCCCTCTCCCTCAGGTCCGCACATAAAGATAGCATTTTGCGTAAAATCAGAAAAGTAGATGTTCCCTTCTTCATCCGATGCAAAGTAACCAAAATTCATTTGGTTGGAATTATACATGGACTGCCACTCATCAGTACTTATATCCATATTTCTTAATTCCAGTTTTTCCAGTGTTGCAATCTCCTCCGGCAAAGAATATTCTGTAACCGTCACTGAAGGGATTTCTTTCGGCTCTGACTCAATATCTGGCGTCTGCAGGGAAACCATCGTATCCGTACCAGTAACTTCTTTTTCTCCATTACCACAACTACATAAAAATATCAGCATAAACATTGCCATCAATACACTTTTCTGCATATAATTATCTCCCATTCAGCAGAATCCGGCTTCCTGCCTTCCTGCTACTTATCGGAGACTTTGACAGTCTCCCACCTCACTGTTACATACAGTGTGCTTTATCAAACAAGTCCCCACCACGTTGGATTTTAATGCCGTATTACAGCCAGTACAAAAAATCGTATGAAAGTGCAATTCCTTCGTTCTTTGACAAGTAATTACTTTTCCCAATACCGTATGTACTTTATGTGGCTCAATTGTGGCATTGCCTACCAAACCTCCACACGTAACTCTTATGGTCCCACAGTGTCCATCCGCCGCATTAACCTCTTTTACCCCACCTAACATTAAAAATAATACCAGCCCAAGGCAGCAACATTTCTTGAAACTTTCTTTCATTTTACTTCCTCCTTTTAATATAGTTAATATAAAATTTTATTTTGTTTTCTGTATATGACCACCGCCAACACCATCACATATCTTAATCTCCATTCAAACTTCCTGTCTTTTCATCCGAAAAGCGATAATATCCCCATTTTGCCTCTTCTAAAAATTTAGTTTCCAACATCCAGTATAAGTGGTCATCTGTCAAATACAAGAACACATCTCCGTATTTATCCGCTTCCCCTTCTACCTTCAAAAGCTCCTGTATTTCTTTTCCATCCCACTGCATAATCTGAAAGCTCCCAATCTCCTGCTGTGCCCAGTACAGCTTATGCCCGTCGCTTGCCGCTCTCTGTATATAACCTGTTAAATCCGTATCTGCTCCTGTCTCTATGTCTAACACATGACGCGCATTTGTCTGCAAATCAATATATGACAGCCAGTTTCCGGCAAGCAATGGAAAAATCATTTTACTTTCTACAAAATAGTTGGTTTCCGTCTCTGTATCCCAAGCCAGAAGATATCCTCTTTCAAACAAAAAGCTTGGCTCACCAGTTACCATATTATAGAATAAGTATCTGCCATCTGAATTTAAGAACACACTCTCTATTTCTGACAATCTGGTAAACCCCTTGTCAGGTTCGTCCAATTTCATGCCCGCCATCCCTGAAATATTATTATACAAGGTGTCCTGCATAATCGTAATTTCCCCACAAGGTTCCTCGTACAAAATTACTACTTCTTTTGTTTTAAGGTTAATCTTCACAATTTTTCCCGCATATTTTTTTTCAGTGTCAATATCAACAAAATACAAGTACCCGTTAGCAATATGTAAATAAGCTCCTATTCCTTCATAAACCAGCTCTTTGTTAGCTCCTTCTGCTCCGCACGCATAAATAGCATTTTGAGTATAATCCGAAAAATAAATATTTCCATCCTCATCTGCAGTAAAATAACCGGAGTTTAACTGATTAGAATTTTGTATGGACTGTTTTTCATCTGCATATAGCCCCATAGCTATCAAATCCAGCTTTTCTAGTTTCTCAATTTCCTTTGGAAACGGATATTCCATAGACATTTCATTTGAAACATCTTTTTCTCCATCTGCTGCTTTATCCGATTCCTGCAAGGAAACAACAGCATTATTATCTAATTCTTCTTTTTCTCTACTGGTACACCCACATAAAAAAAATAATATAAAGAATGCTACTAATATTCGCTTTTGCATACTGTTTAGCTCCTTTTCAAATAGGGCAGGGAACACCTGCCCTATTTTTACTGCTTACCTCAATTTCTGGCAATCACCGGCTTCCGTGTTACATACGGTATGCTTTATAATGCAAGTTCCCAGCACATCACGTTTTAATACTTCGCCACAACCATTACAAGAAATCGTGTGTAAATGCATTTCCTGCGTTCTTTGACACCCTACTATAGAACCCCCGTTAATATAAACCTGATGCGATTCCATGTTAACATTAGCCACATAGCGTCCACAAGAAACTTTAACGGTTCCACAGTGTCCATCCGCCGCACTGACCTCCTTTGCCCCGCCTAACACCAAAAACAGTGCCAGCCCAAGACAGCAGCATTTTTTGAAACTTTTCTTCATTTTGCTTCCTCCTTATTAATTGTGATTAGTAAATAGTTACCTATCATAAGATTCCCTGCATTTTAAAAATGCATAGAACCAATATGACCTCATACTTTGTCCGGAACGGGATTATCTTTTGGCAAGGATATCAGAATATATAGAAAAATATATGTACTATAAGATTTTCAAAATAGTCGGCAAACAAAATGCTGCCGACCATTGCCATAATCAGAGTTGCTTTCCCCTGCTTATCTTCCTATTCGCCCGTACAACCAAAATAATACTATTTGTAGTATCAACTGCATACCAAATACAATTTACCATTTTCTTCCATCTGCCTGCCCGGAAGATGGAAGAAAATGATTAGAACACTGTAATTACTCTTCTCCGCCGCTTACCTTATCGGCTCTTGCTGCCACTTCCTTCTCCTGCACATCGGACGGTGCCTGTTCGTAGCGCGCAAATTCATAAGCATATTCGCCTCTGCCGCCCGTCATAGAGCGCAAATCCGTACAATATCCATATAAGCCGCTCATCGGAATGTCAGCCTCGATAATCTGTTTGCCTCCAGGAACAGGCGTCATGCCAAGCACTCTGCCCCGCCTTTTATTCAAATCTCCCATAATGTCGCCCGTGTAAGAATCCGGCACCGTTACCTTAAGTGACGCAATCGGCTCTAACAGCACCGGCGATGCTTCCATAAAGCCTTTCTTAAACGCCTGAATCGTCGCCAGCTTAAACGCCATTTCCGAAGAGTCCACCGGATGATAGGAGCCGTCATATAAAACAGCCTTTACACCTACCACCGGATATGCCGCCATAGGTCCTTTTACCACGGAATCCTGCAGCCCCTTTTCCACTGCCGGATAGTAGTTTTTGGGAACAGCACCGCCCACTACTTCCTGCTCAAATACAAACGGCGTCTCCAAATCACCGGAGGGTGAAAACCGCATTTTGACATGTCCGTACTGCCCGTGTCCGCCGGACTGCTTTTTATATTTATATTCCACATCGGAATTCTTTCGAATGGTTTCCTTATAAGCAATCTTAGGTCTCTCCAGCTCTATCTCAACCTTATATTCATTTAAAAGCCTGCTGGCAACGATATCCAAATGCTGCTCTCCCATACCATAAAGGAGCGTCTGCCTGTTTTCCGCATCGTTCACCATTCTTAAAGTGGTATCTTCATGGGTCATCTTCTGCAGCGCCTGCGATATCTTATCCACATCGCCTTTATCCTTCGGCTTATACCTTAAGTATGTATACGGCTGGGAAATTTCCCACTTGCCAAACTTAATCGTAGTCGCTTTTGTAGAAAGGCTGTTGCCTGTTCTTGCCGCGGTCAGCTTCGCCAGCGCACCCAAATCGCCTGCGTGAAGCTCCGGAACTTCTATTGGCTTGTTGCCCTGCATCACATACAGCTTGCCAATCTTCTCTTCAATGTCCCTGTCAACATTGTAAATCATATCATCCGTCTTTAACACGCCGGAATTGACCTTAATCAAAGAGTACTTACCGATAAACGGGTCCACCATGGTCTTCCAGATATATGCGGATTTCGCCTTGGAAAAATCATAGTCTGCATTGTAAATTTCGTTGGTCTTCATGTTGATGCCCGCAACCTTGCGATTTTCAGGGCTCGGCATATATTTTACAATGTCATCGAGCAAAGTGTAAACACCTTGACACAGCGTATTGGAGCCCATGCTCATGGGTACGATAGTGCCGTCACAGACATTGGTGCGCAACGCGGCACGAATTTCCGCCTCCGAAAAGGTCTCGCCGCCAAAGTAGCGCTCCATCATCTCCTCACTGGTCTCCGCAACCGCCTCCATCAGCGCATCCCTGCATATCTGCAGGTTTGCCTTGTTGTATTCCGGAATCTCACAGGGAACCACTTCCTTGCCCTGCCATCTGTTACCGGTCTCTGCAATGACATTTACATAACCGACAAACTTTTCATTTTCACGGATTGGCAGGTTAAACGGCGCTATTTTCTTGCCGTACTTTTCAGTCATTTCCTCCACTACCTGCCTGAAGGAAGCATTGTCCACGTCCATATTGGTAACATACACGAAACGGGGCAGCTTATACTTATCACAAAGCTCCCACGCCTTTTCTGTCCCTACTTCCATACCGGACTTTCCGTTTACCACGATAATAGCGGCACCGGCTGCGCTGACAGCCTCCTCCACCTCACCTACGAAATCAAAATATCCCGGCGCATCCAGAATATTGATTTTGCAGCCTTCCCATTCAATCGGTATCACAGAAGTCGAAATGGAAAACTGACGCTTCTGCTCTTCTTTGCTGTAATCGCTCAGGGTATTGCCGTCTGCCACCTTGCCCATGCGGGAGGTAATTCCTGAAAGATACCCCATCGCTTCTGCCAGACTGGTCTTGCCGGAACCGCCATGTCCCAGTAAAACCACGTTTCGGATTTTGTCGGTTGTGTAAACTTTCATAGATATTATGTCCTTTCTTTTCAGTTATTGGTATTTATGCCCGTGTCACTTTCTGTCATCAAAACACCATAGGTATATTTTACTAAATTTCCAGACACATTACAAGTTATATTCATCAACTTTCACATTTTATTCTCCAAGTTGACTTTCGCACTTCAGCGTGCTAGAATATCCCTGTTTACAGGAGGTGTTCAAATGGCTACGTTAACCTGCGGTTTTATTGGTCTTGGCTTAATCGGCGGCTCCATTGCCAAAGCACTGAAACATGCCGATTCGTCTATAAAAATTATTGCATATGATATCAACAGGGAAAGTGTTCTTCTGGCAAAAGAGGAAGGAATTGCAGACGTCATGGCTGACTGCATTGATAAAACATTTTCTGCCTGCGATTACCTGTTTTTGTGCGCACCGGTTTCTCACAATGACAAAAATCTGTCCGTCATCCGGCAAATCCTGTCTCCTGACTGTATTCTGACCGATGTGGGAAGCGTCAAAGGCACCACACTCAAGGCAGTTGAGGCTGCCGGACTTTCCGACCGTTTCATTGGCGGTCATCCCATGGCTGGAAGTGAACGCATCGGCTATCGAAATGCCAAGGCGCTGCTTTTGCAGAATGCCTACTATATCCTGACACCCACGGCGCAGACCTCTCCTAATAAGCTGTCTGCATACAACGGTCTGGTACAGAAAATGGGGGCGATTCCGTTGGTGCTTTCTGCCAAGGAGCATGACCTTGTAACCGCAGGTATCTCACATCTGCCGCATGTCATTGCCTCCACATTGGTAAACCTGATAAAGGACGCTGATTCTGACGACGGCATCATGAAACAGATTGCCGCAGGCGGTTTTAAGGATATCACGCGCATTGCCTCCTCCTCGCCCGACATGTGGCAGCAAATTTGCATGACCAATGCGGAAAACATCTCCTGCCTCCTGCAGTCTTACATTGACTCCCTGCTTGAAGCCAAAAAAGCATTGGATACGCAGGACGGTGCGGCTCTTTATACACTGTTTGAAACAGCACGCACTTACAGGGAATCCTTTATCAATGCCTCCAGCGGGCCTATCAAACGCATTTTTGACATGCACATAAATATTGCCGACAAGCCCGGCGCCCTTGCCGGCGTTGTATCTCTTTTGGCTTCCGGCGGCATCAGCATCAGAAACATCGGCATCACACACAACAGAGAAGCAGCGGAAGGCGCCATGCGGATTGAGTTTTATGATGAAGCCGCTCTGCTTACGGCAGAAAAGCTTTTGGCTGCGGAAGGCTATTCTGTCGCAGCCGGAAAATAGAGGGCGGCTTCCCGGCAAAAGCCCTAATCCCAAGAAAAAAAGCAGACGAACATATTACGTGTTCTTCTGCTTTTTCGTTTTATATTTATCTGTCGCATACAGCACCAGCATACATAGCGCAGCTCCTGCCGCACCGCCGCAGGTATCCAGCAGTACATCCGATACGCCTGCCCATCTGCCGGGCACAAAGTACTGGTGGATTTCATCCGCCGCCGCTGACAAAAACACCCACAAAACTGCCAGTACATACCGCCTGCCCCATTGTTCCACATAGCAGTACAGAATGCGGAATACCAGCAGCCCCATCAAAGCATATTCCGCAAAATGCGCCATTTTCCGAAGCGGATGCTCCAATGCAATCACAAGCTCTGCGAGCTTTTCTGCCTTCATGCTCCTGCCCGTCAGAATATCCAAAAGCCAAATGCCTTTTTGCGAAACCGACGTACTGATTGCGCCGGAGTCCTCTCCATTCTGCGCCGAGAACCAAAATATCACAATATATAAAGACGCCAGCATTATTTTGCATATAACGGCTTTTCTCTGCTTTTTTTTAGTTTGCGTTCCCATATTCTTCCACTGCCTGATATACGGAAATACGCATTGCATCCATTTCCGGCATACCAACAAAAACCGCACCGTAAGATATGGTATCTTCCTTTTTTTCTATTCTGATGATTTCCAATATGGCATGCAGCACTTCCCTTGTCCAAATCGTCAGATATGCTTCATACACCGCTCCGATAGCAAGCACTCTGTCGCAATTAAAGCCGACGCCCGACTTCGAAACATCCACAACATCAATGCCTACTTCTTCTTCCCCTTCTCCATTTATCTGCTTCAGCACAATCTTCGACTGCAGCTTTGTTCTTTTGCATCTTCTTCTTTCTTCCAAAAAAATCACCTTCCCACCAATATTTTTACCCGTATTTCTTATTCCGCCTGCATTGCAGAGATAGCCGCAACTGTCTCGCGATAATCCGCTTCCACCTTGCAAAAGAGCGCACCTGCATCTTCACGCAGCTCATTGCGCAGTGCTTCTGTCAGTGCATCGCTGGAAACAAACAGTCTGGTAAATCCAAGATTCTGACTGACTCCCTTCAGCGTATGCGCCATACGGAACGCTTCTTCTTGGTTTGACTCTGCCAACGCTGTCTGCAAGTTTTCAAAGCTTTTGTCATTCAGGAATTTGAGCAGGTATTTCTTTAGCCGTTCTTCACTCAAAAGGCGGCTCATTACCCCTTCGTAATCCCCTCCCATGGCTGCATAACATTCTTTTACCTGCATTTATACACCCTCCGCAAAAAAATTACATACTTATTATAAAAAACAAAAATTCTGCTGTCAAGAAAAACAACAAATGGTGCCAAAGGTTTTTATTTCACAAAAACGAAGGCATTGCTAAGTAAAATCTTTTTCATTCAATATACATTGCATCCCCAAACGAAAAAAATCGATATCCTTCCCTGACGGCCTCTTCATACGCCGCCAGTACCGCTTCCCTGCCGGCTAGCGCAGATACCAGCATAACCAGCGTGGATTCCGGCAGATGAAAATTGGTAATCAGCGCATCTAACACCTTGAAGCGGTAACCCGGATAAATAAAAATCTCCGTACTGCCGCTGCCCGCGCGGACTTTCCCATCCTCGCCCGCAGCGCTCTCCACCGTCCGGCAGCTTGTGGTGCCCACACAGACGATGCGTCCGCCCGCCGCTTTGATACGGTTTATCTTTTCTGCTGCCTCCTCGCTCACCTCATAATACTCAGAATGCATATGATGCTCTAAAATATTGTCCTCTTTGACAGGACGGAACGTGCCAAGCCCCACATGCAGGGTGACGTACGCCGTCTCCACTCCCATGGCTTCTATTTCTTTTAGCAGTTCTTCCGTAAAATGCAGTCCTGCCGTAGGCGCTGCCGCACTGCCGTTGTATTTTGCATAGACAGTCTGATATCTGTTTTTGTCAGAAAGCTTGTGCGTAATATACGGCGGCAGGGGCATCTCGCCCAACTTGTCCAACACTTCCTCGAAGATGCCATCGTAGGAAAACCGGACCAGCCGGTTTCCCTCCTCTACGGTCTTTAATATTTCCGCCCGAAGGAGCCCTTCGCCAAACACCAGCCTTGCTCCTTGCCGGCACTTTTTACCCGGTCTTACAAGGGTCTCCCAAACATCCTTCTCCCGGCGCTTTAAAAGCAGCAATTCCACCGCCGCACCGGTCTCCTCCTTCTTCCCGATAAGCCTCGCCGGAATCACTCTCGTATTGTTAAGCACAAGACAGTCGCCCTTATGCAGATATGTTGTGATATCCTTAAAAACGCGATGCTCCGTTTTGCCGCTGTCCTTATGCAGCACCAGAAGCCTCGATGCAGAGCGGTCCGCAAGCGGGTCCTGGGCAATCAGCTCCTGTGGCAGGGAAAAGAAAAAGTCTGATTTCTTCAATTCCTTCATAGCAGGCAGGCTCCCTCGACAAACGCTTTATAGCCCCTGTAGGTTTCATAAACGTCCGCCTTGCTGGTCGCTTCCCATGGCGCATGCATATTCAGAACCGCCACGCCGCTGTCAATCACATTCATGCCGTAAAGCGCCAGAATGTAGGCAATGGTTCCGCCTCCGCCCACGTCTACCTTGCCCAGCTCGGCTGTCTGGAACTGTACGCCCTTTTTGTCAAAAATCCCCCTGATATGCGCCATATACTCCGCATTGGCGTCATTGGAACCTGACTTTCCTCTGGAACCGGTAAACTTATTGAATACCATTCCTTTTCCCAGAAAAGCGGCATTCTTTTTCTCAAAATAGGAAGCATAAGAAGGGTCGAAGCCGGCGCTCACATCGGAGGAAAGCATACAGGAACGTGCCAGGCATCTTCTCACATTCAGCTCGCTGTATTCGCCCGCAAGCTCCATCAGCTCTGCCACACTGTTTTCAAAAAATTTGGACTGCATACCCGTCGCGCCCACAGAGCCAATTTCCTCTTTGTCCACCAGAATACAGCATACGGTTCTGTCTGTTTTTTTCGTATCCAGCATTGCCTTCAGGGAAGTGAATGCACATACGCGGTCATCCTGCCCATATGCCAGAATCATGCTTCTGTCAAAGCCGGCATCCCTCGCCTTTCCTGCCGGCACAATTTCCAGCTCTGCGGAAATAAAATCTTCCTCACAGATATCATACGTTTCTTTCAAAATATCCAGTACACCCGCTTTAACGGCTTCCTTGGCTTTTTCCGCATCGCCTTTTTCTTCTTTCCCGCCATCCTTTTGTGCCTTTATCACAAGAGGCTTGCTGCCTACGATTAAGTCCAGCGCTTCTCCCTCAATTACCTTTGCAGCCTTCTTTTCAAGCTGCTCGGCGGCAAGATGAATCAGGAGGTCCGAAATAAAGAATACCGGGTCGTCTTCGTCCTCCCCAACCGTTACTTCCACAGTCGTGCCATCCTTCTTTACGACAACGCCATGAATTGCCAGCGGCAGAGTTACCCACTGATACTTTTTCACGCCGCCATAATAATGGGTGTCCAGGTAGGCAAAACCACCTTCTTCATACAGGGGATTCTGCTTAACGTCCATACGGGGCGAGTCAATATGCGCCCCCAAAATATTCATGCCTTCAGCAAGCGGTTTTTCACCAAGCCGGTAAATGGCAATGGATTTATTCATCCAAACAGAATAAACCTTATCGCCCTTTTTCAGCTTCCTGCCCGCCGCTATCGCCTTGTTGAGCTCCTCGTAGCCGGCTTCTTCTATCATATTGACAATCGTATCGATACACTCTCTTTCCGTCTTTCCATTGTCAAGAAAGGTTCTGTACTCGACCGCCAGCTTCTCCAACTCTTTCAAACGCTTCTCACCGTAAACTTCCCATAAATTTTTCTTCTCCATTTCAACCCTCCTAGTTCATCATTGTCTCAACTGCGCTCCGAGCTGCTCCAGCCCGTTCAAAATCTTTTTCATCGCGCCGGTAATATCTGCCTCCTCCAGCGTTCTGTCCTTTGCACGGAAAGATACGGAATACGCCATGGACTTACATCCCTCCTGTATCTGCCCGCCTTCATAGACATCAAACAGCCTATAGGATTCCAGAAGTTTTCCGCCGCGCTGCACAAGCACCGCCTCAATTTCACCCGCCAGTACCGTCTTCGGCACTACCATGGAAATATCCCTTGTCACGGCTGGATATTTTGCAATACCCTCATATTTTCTGTCAAAGCTTGCAAACGGCAGGATAACCGGCATATCCAGTACTGCCACATAAGCCTTCGTGCCAATATCATAATTGTCGCATACTTCGGGATGCACTTCGCCCAGATAACCGATTACGGTATCCCTGTAAAGGATTTGCGCCTGTCTGCCCGGGTGTAAAAACGGTTTCCCTGATTCCGGATTGTAGGTACATCTTTCTTTCATACCGATGCACTCCACAAATTCCTCCACAACGCCCTTCATCGTATAAAAATCTCCCTCCCCGTAAAAGCCAAGGGTAAACTGCATTCTCTCGTCAGGCAGCTTTGTAAGCGGCAGCGCTTCGGGGATATAAATATTGCCCAGCTCATAGAGACGCACATCTTTATTACGCCTGTTGTAATTCGTCGCAAGACTCGTCAGCATACCGTTTAAGGGAAGGGTTCTCATCACGGAAAAATCCTCTCCCAAAGGATTGGCAATGGTAATGGCTTCCCTTGCTTTATCATCCTGCGCAAGCCGCAGCTTGTCAAATACCTTCGGGCTCTCAAAAGAATAGCTCATGCCCTGTGAAAATCCGCAATATTCCGCAATATCCCGCGCTTTCTGCTCGATACGCAGTTTAAAGGAAAGCTTGCCGGTAGTGGAAGTGCTGTTTGGCAGGGTAACCGGAATCTTGTCGTAGCCGTAGAATCTTGCCACTTCCTCTGCCAAATCCGCGCTACCCAGAATATCCTGCCTGAAAGAAGGTATCTCCAGCATAATATTGCCGCCTTCCTTTAACACCCGAATATCCAGCTTTTCAAAAATAGCGAGCATCTGCTCTTCTGTTATCTTAGTCCCCAAAAGCGCATTGTACTTTTGCGGTTCAAAAGGAAGCTGCTTCAACGGGCTTAACGGCGCACACACATCTACGCAGCCCTTTGTCACTTCGCCACATCCCAGCTCTGCAATCAACTGGCAGGCACGGTCAATTGCCGCTCTTGCATTGCGTGGGTCCAGTCCTTTTTCAAACTTGCCCGAAGCATCCGTGCGAAGCCCGATTCTCTTTGCAGATTTTCGGATATTGGGGCCGTTAAAACACGCCGCCTCAAAAAGCACGGTTTTCACATTATCGGTAATCTTGGAATTTTCCCCGCCCATAATGCCAGCAATGCCGATTTCCTTTTCCGCATCGCAAATCATCAGAATGTCTCCGTCCAGCTTTCTCGTCTGCCCGTCAAGCGTCTGGAACTCATCCCCGTCCTTGGCGCGGCGCACAATGATTTTTCTGCCTGCAATCGTATCCAAATCAAAAGCATGCATTGGCTGCCCGTATTCTTCCATTACATAGTTGGTAATATCCACCAGATTATTGATGGGACGGATACCGCTTGCCGCCAGCCTTCTCTGCATCCACTCGGGAGAAGGTCCGATTTTGATATTGGTACACACGCGGGCACAGTACCTCGCACATAAATCCGCATCCTGCACCTCCACGCTGATATAGTCCTTTACGTCCTCTTCACTTTCCTTTACTTCTACCACGGGCGGCACAAAAGGCTTATCGAAAGTGACCGCCGCCTCTCTCGCAATGCCAAGCACACTATAGCAGTCTACACGGTTGCTGGTGATTTCATACTCAAATACGGTGTCATGCAGTCCTAAGAGTGCGATGGCATCTTCACCGGGTACAGCCGCCTTATCTAAAATGTAAATACCATCCTGCGGCGCATCCGGATACATCTCACGGGAAGAACCCAGTTCCTCAATGGCGCACATCATACCGCTTGACGGCACACCCCTGAGTTTTCCGGCTTTGATTGGAATCCCCTCCTCGGGAAGCGGTCCGCCGTCATGTCCGCCCGCCACCTTTCCGCCGTCTAAAACAACGGGCACTTTATCCCCTTCCTTTACATTGGAGGCTCCCGTCACAATCTGCACTTCTTCGCTGCCTACATTGACCTGGCAGACAATCAACTTATCTGCATCGGGATGCTTCTCAATTTTTATAATTTCCCCCACCACTATCTTTTCCAGATTTTTATCTAATCTTTCATACCCCTCTACCTTTGTGCCGGTCAGCGTCATTTTGTCGCAATATTCCTGGTCCGTACAGTCGAGTTCGGGTACATACGCTTTAATCCATGATAATGCTGTATTCATAAATTCTGTCCTTTCTTTTTTAACCTCTCTGCAAGTGACTGGTATTAAAACTGCTTTAAAAAGCGAATATCATTTTCATAGAGCAGTCTCATGTCGTCAATTTCATATTTCAGAAGCGCGATTCTTTCCAGTCCCACGCCAAACGCAAAGCCTGTGTATTCCTCCGGATTGATGCCGCTCATCTCTAACACGTGCGGATGCACCATGCCGCAGCCTAAAATCTCTATCCAGCCGCTCCCCTTGCAGAACCGGCAGCCCTTGCCGCCACACTTAAAGCAGGTGACGTCCATCTCCGCAGACGGCTCTGTAAACGGGAAATGATGGGGGCGGAATTTCACCTTCGTCTCTTCCCCGAACAGCTCTCTTGCAAACTCAGCAAGCGTACCCTTCAAATCCGCAAAGGTAATGTTTTTGTCGATTACAAGCCCCTCTATCTGGTGGAAGGAAGGCGAATGCGTCGCATCCACCTCGTCAGAGCGGAACACCCTGCCGGGCGCCAGCATACGGATGGGAACCCTTCCTTTTTCCATTTCGCGCACCTGCACGGAGGACGTCTGTGTCCGCAGCAGGATATCTCCGGTAATATAGAACGTATCCTGTTCATCCTTTGCAGGATGGTCCGCAGGGATATTAAGCGCCTCAAAATTATAATAATCCTTCTCTACCTCCGGTCCCTCCAGCACCTCATAGCCCATTCCCACAAAGATGCGCTCCACCTCTTCCAGCGCAATCGTACTGGGATGCCTGTGCCCGATAAGGTTTTTCTTTGCCGGAAGCGTCACGTCTATCACTTCTGCTTTCATTTTTGCTTCCCGCGCCGCTTTCTCCATTTTCTTCATAGCGCTTTCCAGAAGCTTTTCAATTTCTTCCCTCGTTTCATTTACCATCTGTCCCACCTTCGGACGCTCCTGTGGTGCAACATCCTTCATGGACTTTAATACGGCTGTCAATTCTCCTTTTTTACCCAGAATGTTGACCCGTACTTCATTCAGTTTTTCCAGCGCATCGCTGTTTTCAATCTGCGCAATCGCCTGTGCCCTGATTTGACTTAGTTTTTCTTTCATCATGCTCCTTTGATATCCTTTCTTTTTGATGGGAAAAGCCTGCGTATAAGCACAAAAAAGTCCCTTGCAATGCAAGGGACGAAGGTTCTCCGCGGTACCACCCGATTTCCTGTCTAAGACAGGCGCTCAATACGCTTAACGCGCGTCCACGTCCTATCCTACTCTTCTGTATAAGCCACAGAATTTAAGAAGGAAGCTCCGGTGGGAAATTCACACTCCGTTTGAACTTAAGGAAGCTTTCAGCCGGTGGCTCCCTCTCTCTTTTAGAAAACGAATCGCTACTAAACACCTTCTCAGCTTTTTCAACTAAAGCCATTGTAATGAACCGGATGGAAAAAGTCAAGAAAAATTTGATACAATGCAGAAATCATTTTGTATCTTCGGTCTGCCCCTTTTCCTTCTTTTCCTTCCTTCTTCTGTACAAAACCTTATAAGCCGGTCCAAAATACCGGTTGATATGCGCGCCGATTAAAATAATATAAATACAGAAATACAGCCACAGCATAATAATCACAATAATGGAAAGGCTTCCATAAGTGCTCAGATTATTGATTCGCTCCACATAGATGGAAAAGCCCCATGAGAAAATGCTCCAGACAACTGCCGTAAATACCGCTCCCGGCATCTGCGCGCGAAACCGCAATTTCTTATTGGGTACATAGGCATAAACTGCCGCAAACAAAAGCGTCATAATCAGCCATATCACAAGAAAGCGAAAATTCATGGCAAAATTAAATAGCTGCCTTGTCTGCGGCACCCGCAAAAAAATCATGTCGAGCAGCACATTACCAAACACATTAATAATAAGCGACAGCAAAAGCACTGCCAGCATAACCAGCGTATAGAAGGCAGCAATGCCGCGCACCACAAAATAATTGCGCTCCTCCTCCACGCCGTTTAATACATTCAGCCCCCGCATCAGCGCCAGCACGCCCCTGCTGGCGGACCAGAGCGTAGCAATCGCCGCAATGGAAAGCACGCCCGCCGATTTCTCGTAGACGTCGGACACCACGCTCACCATAAGCGGTTCCAGTACACTAGGCATAATTTCCGAAATACCGTTTAACAAATTCTCCTCTGTCAGATGGGTATATGGGATAATCGTGCAAATCATAATCAATATCGGAACCAGCGACAAAAACATAAAAAACGCAGTGCTTGCCGCAAAAGAGCCTATGTTTTTCCGATTCATCTGCCGGTTGAAATCATCCAGTATTATGTACAGCTTTCGTATCACAGCAATCCTCCATCACGAAGACTTTTAGTATACACGGCAGCCCGAATAAAAAAATTCCAGAATCTGCTGTGCGGTATAACCTGCCTGCGCCATATTTTTTGCCCCGTTCTGGGACATGCCCGCGCCATGCCCGAAGCCGCCGCCGGACAATTTATATCCTACCACATTCCCCTGCTCTTGAACAGTTGAAATTACAAAAAAACCGCTGGGAAGAAGGCTTCTCATTTCCACGCTGCTTCCGTCCTGCCTGAGTACCTCTGTCTCTCCGTCGCAGAGTACATAGCGGATATTCAATTCGGTAATCACCTTGTAGGTTGCCTTCTCTCCTTCAATCACCAATTCCTCCGCCACGCCCCCCGCGTTTCGGGACACCACGGTAATGTTCTGAATCTTTCCCAGTTCCTTGGGCTTCTGGCTGACATATTCCCCGCCTGAAAATGTCAGAATCTGCAAACGGTTTGCCGCATAGCGGCTCTGGAGAATTTTCAGTATTCTGTCACTGTCTATTCCGGATACCTCGTAGCTCCACCTGTACCACGGCTCCTCTTTTTCAAAATCCGTTTCCGGCGGAGCTGAAAGAAACTGTGCAAACACCGCCTCTCCCCGCATACTGTCTGCCGTATATACCAAATCTGCCCCCTCATATCCCTCTTTGCTTACGGAGCGCGCCGTCAGGTAAAAAAGCTCCGGCGCCGTTTCCGAGCGCCACACATGTTCATCCGAGCCAAAGCCGCAGGACGTGGAATAATAGTAGGTATTCGCAAGCGCCCCCTCATAGTACAAAAGCTGTCCCGCCGTCTCCTTTACCGCTGTTGTAGTGGCATTCTGCTCCATAATGTTGTTGTATACCTGATACCCCGTGCTGTCGTCCACATGGGCGCCAACCCCCGGCAGCCCCGGGGAAAGCATATGGGAATAGGCGTAGGTTCTGGCGCATATAGCCTGCGCCTTCAATGCCTCCAACGGATAAGCCGCCGGCATCTCGCTTGGCACTACCGCATAGAGATATTCCTCTAGCAGCACCTCGTTGATAATAACAAAACCGTTTTCCGTCAGGCTGATTTCCATGGTTCCCCTGTAAGCCGGCGTTCCCTGACTCCTGTTTACTGAAAGCAGGCTGATTTTTGCCGTCAGGGACGAAGGTATGACATAGATACGGCGGCTGCCGTTTTCTCCCGAAAAATAAGGACTGTCCACCCTTATCTGCAGGCTTTCCCCTGCCGCATGCTCCTCCCGTGCCGCCGTATTGGGTATCGAAGCATCCCCCATAGACACATCTGCCTGCGGTGCTCCATAATAAACGGTATATGCGGCATCACAGGAAAGTGTTACTGCATCATGATACGCTCCCGCGTAGTCACTGTTTTTTATCTGTACCCGTATATACTGCATACTCTCATCACGCGTCATCAGCACGCCGCAGATTTTTCCATCCTCCATGACAAAATCCGCATAATGATATCCGATACGGATATCCCGCGCCGTCCCCTCCCGCAGTTCTCCATACAGCATGTAAAATCTGACCTGTTCGGCAAAAGGAATCTTCCCCAGATTTTCAAGTTCCACACCGACGCCCGCTTCCACGCCGATAACCTTGCCGCTGACTCTCTCCCCTGTTTTTAAAAAAATCCGGCTCACTGCGCCATCCGTCAGCGTCAAATCAGCAAGCTGACCGGCACTTGCCAAAAAGCCGTCCGAAGCACTGACTGTCTCCACGCCATCCCTATGAAAAGGATACTTTTTATTTTCACCGTCGAATATACTGATGGTATCGTCTCCCACTTCCGTTATGTATACATTGTACAATTCCTCTGTCACGGAAACGGGCGGCGGCGTTTCTTCCCCGTCTTTCTTTTTTTTATCCCCCTCTCCCTTTCTTGCAATACCAAGAGAAAAAGCAACGACAATCAGCAGTCCGATGCCCACCAGACACAAAACCGCCTTTGCCTGCATTCTTTCAGATTTGTTCCAGTTTGGCTTTTTATTTCCTATTTGCAATTTTTTGTCCGTCCTTTTCAGATTCTGAAAAGAGAGCAGCCGAAAAGCTGCTCTCTTTTATCTGTCGTATAACCCCAAAATGCCGGCTCCTGCCTTTTGACTCCTAGCTATAGCCAGGTGGGCAACCGCAGCCATACATTTGCCTTCCCCTGCAATCCTCATCTGAGTGGAGGCTTGACAGCCGCATGACGATATAGGAATCCCGTTTAAAGTAAATGTAGGTTCAAAATTAACAAGAGTTATCGAACATTTCAGGTTACTTATATTATAGTCAAAAATCGCATTGATTACAAGTTAAAAATACAGGTAATTTATACAATTTTGTATAAAAATGGAGCCACAGAAAAATCCGTGGCTCCCAAATTTGCATTACAGGGTATTTGCCTCTGCAACAACCTTCTTTAACGCCTCAAGCGCCTCGTCAGGAAGCTTATCATAGCCTTCCTTCTTGGTTGCAAAGCCTTCTACCGCATCTACACGGTTCTGCATTGCATTCTTGAGCTGTGCGGCATAATCCTTGTCAGACAAGTCGACATTGAAATCGCCCCAGTTCATGATTTCGATATCAGAGAAAGGTCCCCACTTCTCAAATGCAGCCTTTCCTTCCACGATGCTCTCCAGAATGCCAAGCGTATCTGCAGGTTTTACCTTCTTGCCCATAAAGTCACCGGTATTGATGATGTAGCAGTCTACATTCTTCTCTTCCACCAGCTTCTTAAACTTCTCATAGTCATTGGCAAGCGGATATGTTCTGAACGGATTTGCATAAGGCACAATGCGAAGTGCATTTAAGTCCGTGCCGGCAGCCACACGCTCTGCTGTGGAAGTCTTGGTCGCAAGGGTTGCACCCATAACGGAAGCAAGAGCAGAACCTTTCAGCTTCACAACGGGAGGAATGGTCGGGTCCTTCATAATCCAGAAGATAGCGTTTACAGGCGCATCAATCTTATCCACGCGGTTCGGAGACCATAACTTTGACTTGATGGCACGTCCGTTGCCGTTCCTGATATCCTCGGTTACAAGCTGAATCTTGCCGTTTTCATCCAAGGTTGCAGAACAGTTCTGTGCGGAAAGCAGGTATTCATTGTCCGGGCAGCCCGTCGGATAGTCCGCCGTCTTGTCAAAATAAGTGGGCTCTAAAGCAACAGATGCACAGGTATCGGTATTGATAATGAAAGCATCGTCATGTAATACCTTAATCTCATACTTGCCGCCGTGCTTTGCGTGAGTCAGCGTGGACTTGCCGGAACCTGACAGACCGTATACGGAAGCAACAAACTTTCTGCCGTCGGGAAGGAGGTATTCCTTCTGTCCGCCGTGGCAGGAAGCGTAGCCGTTTCTGTTGGCAAGCGCCCATGCCATAGTCAGCGTGCCCTTCTTGTGCTCGCCGAAATATCTCATGCCTAAGATTGCCGCACAGTTCTGATTGGTATCAAAATAACACAGGGTAAGCGGGTCGCTTAAGCAGCTATAATCTACGTCAGGTCTGTTGCCCGGCACCCACTGCGGGTCGGAGAAAATATAAATATCAGGCTCATTGCCGTCACCTACCGGCTTGGAGTTCTTATACATCTTTACGTATTCATCTGACATATACTGGAAATTAATCATCCAGTTGTAGAGAATGTTTTCCTCTCCTTCCGGAATTAAGAGGTGTGCCTTTACCATAAATTCAGGGTCAAGTCCTACAAAGCACTCTGCATGGTACATGGTCTTCCAACGTGTCTCATAAACCGCATCCATAACCACCTTATCCAGCTTCGCCTCGTCTACGCCCGGCTCTCCCTTGATACGGCGTGCCGCCGCATAACGTCCCGTTACGGCGCCATCGTTAAAAAGAAGCACCTTTGCGTCCTTTTCCAGCCCGAACGTCTCGCCGTCCTTTACAGGCATATCCGTTACAACAGTTCCCGGTGAATTTTTAGCCAGCTCGTAAGCTTCCTTCAGAGTGTTTACTTTTACTACATTGTTTCCGTAAAAAGCCGCCTCGATAATGGAACGGGTCTTGGAAAAGCCCACCTTTCCGGCGCCAATTTCGGAAATTGGATAATACGCTTTTGTTGACATATTACGTCCTCCTTCAATAAGTATCTATTATTGCCGCAGTAACGGCATACTGCCTCTTTTTATGCGGGATAGTAACTCCTGCAGCCGCCTCGTACCTTCCCGCATATCACGTTTATTATCTCAAAGCCCTTTCTAAAAGTCAATAACGGGCAGTCAAATTTTATAATGATTTTACATTTTTTGTAAGCTCTTACACTTCCGCTATACCGTGCATGGCGTCCACACGACGCTACCGTTTTTATACTTCTCTGGTAGCCTCCTTGAGCCACTCGCGCTCTTCTTCCTCCAGATGCGGCGCAATCTTTTCATACACCGCTTTGTGATAATCATTGAGATATCTTTTGGTCTCCTCCGTCATGCAGGTTACGTCGATGGCATCCAAATCCACCGGTACATAGGTCAGTGTTTCAAAATGCATAAACTGTCCGTCCGTATTTTTTACGCCGTTTTTCGCCACCATCACATTCTCAATGCGGATACCATGGCTTCCTTCTATATACACGCCCGGCTCGTTTGTCACGTCCATGCCGTCCTCTATCACTGCCTCCGCAGCGCCCTCCACAAAACGCCAGCGAAGTCCCTGCGGTCCCTCGTGTACATTGAGAATATACCCTACGCCATGTCCCGTCCCGCATTTGTAATCCATGTGCATATTCCAGAGCGGCGCTCTCGCCAGAATGTCCAGATTGCGCCCTGTGCAGCCGTGCAGCCACTTCGCATGACTTAAGTTTAACATCCCTGCAGCCACCGCCGTGTAATGACATTTGATTTCATCGGAAACAGGCCCAAGGACAATGGTTCTCGTCACATCCGTGGTGCCGCCCATGTACTGTCCGCCCGAATCCACTAGAAGCATTCCCTCCGGCGCCAGTACCTTAAAATGCGCCGGCGTCGCCTCATAATGCATCATGGCAGCGTTTTCTTTATAGGCAGAAATCGTAGGGAAGGACAAGTCCAGAAATTCCGGTATCTGCCTTCTCAAGTTTTCCAAATAGTCAGCCGCCGTGATTTCCGTGATTTCCATCTTGCCAATATGCTTCTTCAGCCAGTAAATAAACTTTGTAACCGCCACGCTGTCCTGTATAAAAATTTTTTCCATGTTGGCAAGCTCCGTCGGATTCTTGATTGCTTTTTTCAGCTCCGTCGGATTTTTGCCCTCCACAACCTTCGCGCCCGCAGCCGCCTTTTTGTAAAGGCAGTAGCTGCAGTGCCTCTTATCCAGCATGATTTTTGTCTCTTTACCCGCCTCTTTTTCCAGAAAATCCATTACCGAGTCATAGGGGCGCACCGCAATATGATTGTCCTTCAGATAGTTTGCCGTCTCGTCGCACAGAGCTTCTTTCTGTACAAAAAGAATACTCTCCTTCTCCCCGATGTATCCGTAAGAAAGCGCCACCGGATTGCACTCCACATCCCCGCCGCGCACATTAAACAGCCACATCAAGTCGTCCAGCTTTGTCAAAAGAAGCTTTTCCGCTCCGCCTTTTTTCACCTCTTCCATTACCTCTGCAAGCTTCTCTGACACGCTTTTCCCCGCAACTTGTTCCGTAAGCATATGCAGCGCCTCACAGGACATCGCCGGACGCTCCTTCCAGACCGCATCCGCCAAATCCCTGTCATATACAAAGGATATTTTTTTGTCGGCAAGCTTCTTTTCCAGCAAAACGCCCTCCGCCGCAGGCACTACCCTGCCGTCAAAACCAAGGGTCTGCCCTTCCTTCATATTCTCCGTTAAAAATTCATGCAGCGTGGGGACGCCTTCCTCCGCCATGCGGAACAAGGTAACACCGGTTCCCGCAAGCTCGTTCTCCGCCTGAATAAAATATCTGCCGTCCGTCCAGAGCCCCGCTCCCTCCTGCCACACCAAAAGCGTGCCGTTCGAGCCGGTAAAGCCGCAGAAATATTCCCGCACCCTAAAGTAAGCGCCCACATACTCCGAATTGTGAAAATCCGCCGTCGGAATCATGTAATAGTCAATTTTTTCCTTTTCCATCACGGCTCTCAACGCCGAAAGCCTCTGCCTGATTGTTTCATTTTCCACTTTTTTCATCCTCCTATATGTTCACAATGTGCTACACTTCCTCATCCAAAGACAGTCCTTCGCAAAGCGCGACCGCCTTTGAGGTGCCGACGCGGCTGCAGCCCATCTCAATAAATGCTTTTACATCCGCAAGGCTCTGTACGCCGCCCGCCGCCTTGATTTTGACGCCGCTCCCAATATGCTTTAAAAACAGCGCTACATCCTCCTTTGTGGCGCCTCTCGTTCCAAATCCGGTGGAAGTTTTTATATAATCCGCGCCCGCTTCCGTCACCACCCTGCACAGGGCTATTTTTTCTTCCTCGCTTAAATAGCAGGTTTCCACAATGACTTTTAAGATATGGTTCTTGCAGATTGCTTTCAGTTCTGCGATTTCTTCCCTTACCTTGTCATAATTTCCATTCTTGACATCGCCGATATTGATTACCATGTCAACCTCGTCGCAGCCGTCACAAAGCGCCTGTCTCGTCTCCGCCGCTTTTGCCTCCGTTACGCTGTAGCCTAAGGGGAACCCTATCACCGTGCATATGGAAAGGGCATCTCCATACGCCTCCTTCACCCGCTTTACATACGCGGGCGGAATGCACACGGAAGCCGTCCCATATTTTACCGCCTCGTCACAAAGCTTCTTAATATCCTCCCATGTGGCAAAAGCCTTAAGCTGGGTATGGTCCACACACTTTAGCATTTCCTGTAGTGTCATATTTTTCCTCATTTCTGCGCTGCTCATGTCCCGGTACTGCTAAGACTGCGCATGTTCTCAACATCGCCTCTCCATCGTTGTCTTTCTCTTCGTTATTGTAATACGTCGCGGCAAAAAAATCTACAATTTATGAAAAGTTTGTGAATTCCATTTTAAATCTTTGTGAAATGCGTTTTTTTACTTGCAACGCTTTTGCTGTCCGTGATATGATAATCTTACTTCTTGTAAAATGCATATTATACACTTCTGTTGTATCATAATAAATTTTTGCATAACCTGTTAGTAGAATCCGGGTCATATACCCATATTACCCTAGTATTTTTCAGAAAGGAGAAATGCCCATGGAACACCACAATACATACTCAGACATTACGTCCGAAATCGTAAGGCTCGCCAAATTAACTGAGGAAGCAGGCATCATAGATTCCGAATTATTTACCAAATATGAGGTCAAGCGCGGTCTGCGCGATTTGAACGGAAAGGGCGTGCTTGCCGGGCTGACGCATATATCCGACGTACGCGCCAAAGAAATCGTGGACGGCGTGGAGGTACCCGCCCACGGCAGGCTGTTCTACCGCGGCTATGATGTACAGGATTTGGTGAGCGGCTTTACCAGCGAAAACCGCTTTGGCTTTGAGGAGATTGCCTATCTTCTCCTGTTTTCCAAGCTGCCGGACAAAAAGGAGCTCGCTGAGTTCGAGCAGCTTTTAGGCGGCTACCGTTCCCTGCCTACAAGCTTTGTGCGGGATATCATTATGAAAGCGCCCAGCAAAGACATGATGAACACACTTGCCAGAAGTGTGCTCACGCTCTATTCTTACGACGACAGGGCGGACGATACCTCCCTGCCTAACGTGCTCAGGCAGTGCCTGCAGCTTATCAGCCTGTTCCCCATGCTCTCCATCTACGGGTATCAGGCGTACAGCCATTACCACGACGGCAACAGCCTTTTTATCCACCAGCCTCTTGCCGAATTATCCACCGCAGAAAACATTCTGCATATTCTGCGTCCGGACAGTTCCTACACGCCTTTGGAAGCAAGGATTTTAGATATTGCCCTCGTGCTGCATATGGAGCACGGCGGCGGTAACAATTCCTCCTTTACCACCCACGTGGTAACCTCCTCCCTGACGGACACCTATTCTACAATTGCGGCGGCAATCGGTTCCTTAAAGGGTCCCCGCCACGGCGGCGCCAACATTAAGGTAGTCCAGATGTTTGAGGAAATGAAGAAGGAAATTCACGACTGGGAAGATGAAGAAGAGGTTTCCGTATACTTAAAGAAGCTGCTTCACAAGGAAGCCTTCGACCACGCAGGTCTGATATACGGCGTCGGTCACGCCATTTACTCCAAATCGGACCCTCGTGCCGTGGCGTTCAAATCCTTCGTAGAAAAGCTTTCGGAAGAAAAAGGCCTGCACAAGGAATTTGCTCTCTACTCTTTGGTAGAGCGTCTGGCACCCGCCATTATCTCCGAGGAGCGGCAGATGTACAAGGGTGTCAGCATTAATGTGGACTTTTACTCCGGTTTTGTCTATCACATGCTGGGGCTTCCCATGGAATTATACACCCCCATCTTTGCCATTGCCCGTATCGTAGGCTGGAGCGCTCACAGGCTGGAGGAGCTTGCCAACAACGGCAAAATCATCCGCCCCGCTTACAAGTCCGTCGGAGAAGACAAGGATTACGTTGCTATCGATAAGCGGTAACCTTTTCGCAGCATAAATGCAATGTGGGAAACTCTTTCAGCAAGGTTTCCCGCACCGTAAAGAAGAGCCAATAACTGCAGTCGGCACTGCCTGTTATTGGCTCTTTGATTCAGTCTTAAAAAAGGAACCTGCCGCCTTAAACTGCCAGAAACTGCTTTACCGCTGCCTTCATTTCTTCCTTATCGCAGACTTTTGTGTGCAGCACAGGAGCAGTGCGAATTTCCTCTACGGCAGCGGGCACCGGAACCTTAGACAACAGGGAAAGCCCGTCGGCAAGTGCAAAATCGTCCATGGCGCAGTCCTCTCCCATTGCCTCCATCACGCTTCTGGTAAACTTATAAGGGCTTGCCGTGGAAGCAATCACGGTCTTTGTCACATCCTGTGTATCCGCCTTGTATTTGCCATAAACTGCAGACGCCACTGCAGTGTGGGTATCAATCACATAACCGCAGTTTTCATAAAGCGCTTTGATTGCTGCCGCCGCTTCCTCCTCGCTGGCATAATTGCCATAGAAATCAGAGAGCTCCGCCTGCATTTCGGGCGTAATTTCGTATCTGCCGCCGCTGCCTAACGCCTCCATAAGGCTGGCTGTTTTTTCTGCATCATTGCCGGCAATCCGGTAAATCAGCCGCTCTAAGTTGCTGGAAATCAGGATATCCATGGAGGGCGAAGAGGTCAGGACAAATTCACGGTTTTTGTCATAGGTGCCTGTCGCAAAAAAGTCATAAAGCACCTTATTGTCATTGGAAGCACAAATCAGTTTGTGGATAGGCAGTCCCATATTCTTGGCATAGAACGCCGCCAGAATATTACCGAAATTGCCTGTGGGCACTACCACGTTGATTTTTTCTCCCTCTGAAAGCTTCCCTTTTTCCAGAAGCCTTGCATACGCATACACATAATATACAATCTGCGGTACCAGCCTGCCGATATTGATGGAATTGGCAGAAGAAAACCGAAATCCTGCTTCCGCCAGCTCCTTCTCTAACGCCTTATCCCCAAACAGCTTCTTTACGCCGGTCTGCGCATCGTCAAAATTACCGGTGATTCCCACCACACAGGTATTATCGCCTTTTTGCGTCACCATCTGCTTTTCCTGAATGGGACTGACGCCGTGCTTCGGATAAAACACGATAATGCGGGTTCCCTCCACGCCTGCAAAACCTGCCAACGCTGCCTTGCCGGTATCCCCGCTGGTCGCCGTTAAAATCACAATCTCGTCTTTTACGTGATTCTTCCTTGCCGCCGTCGTCATCAGATGCGGCAGTATGGAAAGCGCCATATCCTTAAAAGCAATCGTCGCGCCGTGGAAAAGCTCCAGATAGTAAGCGCCCTCCGCCTCCCTTAACGGTGCAATTGCCGCCGTATCAAACTTTTCATCATAGGCTCTGGCAATACATGCCTTAAGCTCCTCCTCCGTAAAATCCGTGAGGTACAGCTTCATAACCTCGTAAGCCGTCTCCTGATAGCTCATCTTGGAAAATGCCGCAAGGCTTTTATCCAACGCCGGAATATGGTCCGGCACAAACAGACCGCCATCCTCAGACAGCCCTTTTAAAATAGCCTGTGATGCCTTTACCGGTTCTTTTTTGCTTCTTGTGCTTTTATATAATACTTCTTCCATCATAGCTCCTATCCGTATCGGAGAAATACTCCGTTATTTCCCGCTGCCCAGCTCATAAAATACTTTTGCGCGGTGATTGAAAACAGTATAGCATAATGGAATTTTTTTGGCAACGTAAAAACAAGACAGTTTAATAGAAAAATTCATGTCCGCCGTGGGAAAACAGAAAAGTCAGTTTTTCATCAAACCAGCTCATGCTGTCAGAATTGGCATATTTTCTGGATGCAAAGTAAAGCGCGCCTTCGGAAATGTCCTCGCCGCACAGCACCCGCTCTACCGCCTCGATGGTTTTTTCGCTTACCGTTACCCTGTCATATCTGCCGCTGTATGCCGGTGAGAACTGTGCCGTACCGTTTTCTCTCTGAAAAACCACTTCTTTCACAGTATCGGGAAACGCATCACTGTTCACCCTGTTTAATACAACACTTGCCACCAGCATCCTTCCCTCTATGTCCTCTCCCCCTGCTTCCGCCTCCACAATCCGCAAAAGCACTTGATAATCTTCCTCAGATAAATCGTACTTCCACTTTTTTTCTACCACTTCATAAAAAATGACAAGCTGTCCTGAGGATACTGCTTGTACCAGCCCGTCGTGGCTGACCAGTTCCTCCGGCGCAAGCGCCTCCTGCAGATTCAATTTGAATGCAGGCGTCGCCATAATATGATTTACCTTCAGTCCGGTAATGTTGAAAACCGCGACAACCGCTATGATATTGATAAGTAACAACGCCAAAATATACTTTTTATACATCCTTACACCCCAGTCCGCTTCCACAGTTAAAACAACCTGTAAAATTTTTCATGCTTGACCCATACAATATATTTTATACAGTATGTCCGGAAAATATTTCTTAATTTGTACTTTTTTCTAAAATCTGTTATACTTTTCCTACAAAAATCACAGGGAAGAGAGATACGGATGAACAAGACAAGCGGCGTTTTTACAGCCAAAAAAAAGGACGGCAGCGTTTCCTACCGTTCCTCCATCACCTATCAGAATAAACACATCAGCCTTGGCAGCTTTTCTTCCTTCGAGCAGGCGCATGCCGCATATAAAGAAGCGGAGCGGCTGCTTCGGGCTAAGGAACCTGCCGCTCTCTCGGATTATAGCGGCGGCGCCCTTTCTTTTGAAAAATGGGTGGTACTCCTCAATTTTAGAAACAACGGCGTCTACTTTTCCACCCCCATTTATGTCCGCCCGCATTTCTTTTACTATTATTATACAAGAGAAATTGTATTGAAATTTGATATAGACGATTTGTTTTACTATGCATCCCACAAAATTATGAAACGCGGCAGTCATTATTTTGTGGCTGACTTTGGCATGCAGGTGAATATCTTGAACCGCTACGGCATCAAAAACTATGCTGTAGCAGGCAGGGATTTTGATTTTCAAAATGGGGATACCACTGATTTCAGACGGGAAAATCTTGTAATACACAATAAGTATCACGGTGTTCTCATAAAATCCGGCAAAAACGGAATAAAATACTGCGCCCGCATACATGTAAAGGGCAATTACAACATTGGCTGCTACCACACCATAGAAGAAGCAGCCATTGCCTACAATAAAGCAATTGATATCTTAAAGAAAAACGGCTGCAAAAAGAATTATACGCCAAACTACTTAGAAAACGTACCGGCAGGCATGTATGCCGATATCTATACACGCCTGCCGGTTTCTGAAAAAATATACGGGCTTCACTTTTCAGAATAGTCAATAAAGCTGATATTTAAATTTGCATATCCTGCAATGCCGTCTATGGTAGCTGTATTGGAATACTGCCACATGGTAAACTTATACGGATAATCCGGAATATCACCCGGCTGAGAAAGCCAGATATCATAGGAGGTCAGTTTGGAAAGGTCCACATACCGGATAAGCCACTCCTTATTGCCGTAAAGCATAGGCATGTACCCTGCGTTTGCAATCGTATCCATAAAAGTCTTCGCAATTGTCGTCTTTTCTTCCCTTGTCAGCGATTCAATCCGGGCAGTGTCTCCGACGATAAACTCCATGTCAAACGCAATGGGATAGGTTATCGTATAATCTCCAATGCTCTCCAATACCAGATTTGCCTCCTCGATTGCCTCCTCCTTGCTGACTGCCTGCGAAAAGAAATAGAGACCGATTTCCAGTCCGGCATCCGAAGCACGCTTGATATTGTCGAGAAAATTCTCATCCAGCATAAGCTGCCCGGTTCCATATCCTCTTGCGCCCACCCGCAGCATCACAAAATGAACGCCTGCTTTCTTGAGCTTTACAAAATCCACATAATCATGATATTTGGAGATATCCGCACCTACATAAGATATCTGCCTGCCGTCCTCAAAATATTTCATCAGCTCGGACTGACAGACCAGCTTCGTATAGTCATATTCATTCTTTGGCAGATACGGACTGATTAGCACCCATTCCTCCTTGCCGTCCGCTGTGACAAGCAACGTGTGCCTGCCGTCGGTTGCCGGGTCACTGACTTCTTCCTTCTTGACGCTCTCCTCCTGCTCCGGTTCTTCCGTCTCCTCCGGATATAAATCCCAAAAATCAAAATCATCCGGTGTCAACGTTCCCTGCACGAATTCATCGGAAGGCTCTCCATCCGCCACATCTTGCACAGCATCATCAGGCTGAGCCGGCGGCTCTTCCCTTCCCTTCTTTATGGTTTCGCTGTTCATCAGAAGTATCAGCACCAAAATTGCAGAGATAAAAAGCGTCACACCGATTATCATGCGTACCACAGTCAGGCTCATTTTGGGCTGCTCGTCATATTCTTCCGGTAATTTCATGGTAAATTTCTCCTGCTTTTATTTTTATGTCTCCGCATATCGCAAGCTCTGCTCACGGTACTGCACCGATAAATTTTACACAATTACATGCTTCGGGCACTTCTCCGCACAAATACCGCAGCCCGTGCATTTCTCCTGGTCGATTACCGCATGAAAATCCTTGACGGCAATGGCGCCTGCAGGACAATTTTTCACACAGATGCCACATCCGATACAGCCTGTCACACAGGACTTAATCGTATCGATGCCTTTGTCCTTCGAGCTGCATGAGACAATATGCTTTGCATGATACGGCTCCAAGGATATCAGATGTCTCGGGCATACCGCAATACACTTCCCGCAGGCACGGCATACCTCTTTATCCACTACTGCAATGCCATTTTCAATGTGTATGGCATCAAAAGGACACTCCTTGACGCAGGTGCCAAATCCAAGACAGCCATAGATACAGGATTTTGGCCCCCCGTTGGGCACATAGCTTAACATACGGCAGTCTTCTATTCCGGTATATTCATAGTGCGGATAGGTCTGGTCGCAGTCGCCCATACAATGTACAAAAGCCGTCATGCGTACACTCTGTCTGCTCTCCACCCCCATAATGGCGGCTATCTGTTTCCCTACGGCATCTCCGCCTACAGGACAGGCATTCACCTGCGCCTCTCCTTTCGCAATCGCCGCCGCAAGCCCCGCGCAGCCCGGAAATCCGCAGCCACCGCAGTTATTGCCCGGAAGCGCGGAAAGCACAGCCTCCTCTTTTTCATTGACCTTCACCTTAAATACAATTGCCGCCACTCCTAAAAACAAACCAATAAACAGACCAATACCGCCTACCAGCACAGCAGCACTCAAAACTCCCATCGCATTCATCTGTTCATCCTCCTTACAAGAGACCGGAGAATCCACAGAAAGCAATCGCCATCAGTCCTGCCGTCAGCAGCACGTTCGGCATTCCCTTAAAGGATTCCGGTATATCGTTATAAACCATTTTTTCCCTGATGCCGGCAAGAATCACAATGGCAATCATAAAGCCCAAAGCCGTTGCAAAACCATTTACCGTACCGGCAAGAATGCCGTATTCCTTCTGCACATTCGTAAGTGCCACGCCAAGTACGGCACAGTTCGTCGTTATCAGAGGCAGATACACGCCAAGCGCCTGATACAGAGGTTTTATGAACTTCTTCAAGAACATTTCCACAAACTGTACCAGTGCGGCAATCACTAAAATAAACACGATGGTCTGCAGGTATTCCATATGAAACGGCGTCAACACAAACTGATAAATCACACCTGCAATGACGCTGGAAAGGGTAATGACAAAAATAATGGCGCCGCCCATACCTGCCGCCGTGTTGATTTTTTTGGACACGCCGAGAAAAGGGCACAACCCCAAAAACTGACTCAGCACAACATTACTTACCAAAGAGGAGCTGATTAATATGACAAGCAAATCTTTTACCTCTCCCATTTTTATTCGTCCTCCTCATCCAAATCTATGAACTCCATACTTTCTTCGGCTTCCTGCTGTTCTTCTTCCCTGCGGCTTTGCTTTTTCACCGCTTCCCTGCTCTTCACAGCCTTTGGCTTCTCTTCTGTCTCGTCTTTTTCCTCTTTCTCTTCCTCAGATTTCAAAAACGCTTCATTCTGATTGTCCGCGCAGCTTCCATCCATACAGTGCAGGCAGTCGTGGCTGCAGCCGGAACCAATTTTACTCATATCCTTTCCCCGCTTTTCGCCCTGTATTTTCACAAAATTCTGTATGGCGGTGAGCATGGCTAGCACAAAGAACGCACCGGGCGCCAGCACAAAAATCAAAATCGGGGTAAAGCTGCCCGGCATAACGGAAAAGCCAAAAAGCTTTCCGCTTCCCAAAAGCTCCCGCACCATGCCGATGCAGGTAAGCGCCACCGTAAAGCCGAGCCCCATGCCGATGCCGTCAAACAGAGAAGCTACCGGTCCATGGGTATAGGCATAGGCTTCCGCACGCCCCAAAATAATACAGTTTACCACAATCAGCGGGATATAGACGCCGAGCGCCTCATTCAAATCGGGCAGATAGCCTTCCAGCAGAAGCTGCACGATGGTTACAAAAGAAGCAATAATCACGATAAATGCCGGAATCCGCACCTTGTCCGGAATCACCTTCCTGAGCAGGGAAATAATCAGGTTACTGAGGGCAAGCACCACAGCCGTGGTAAGTCCCATGCCAAGTCCGTTGATGGCGGAGGTGGTTACAGCCAGCGTGGGACACATGCCAAGCATCAGCACAAAGGTCGGATTTTCTTTGGCAATACCGTTGTAGAGTCTCTCCAAAGCACTGTTTTCCTTCATCCTCAGATACCTCCCTTCAGCAAGCTCTCAAAATAGTGGAGTCCCGCGTTGACTGCGTTCGTCACCGCACGCGTGGTAATGGTCGCCCCGCTTATAGCGTCAATTTCGTTTTCCGCCGCCGCACCTGTCTTCGTGTAGACAAAGGCTTCCGCTGTTTTGCCTGCAAACTGAGGTACCAGCACGTCTCCCGCCTGCATGCCAAGTCCCGGGGTCTCCGATATGCTTAAGATGGAAATACCGTTTATACTGCCCTCCATGGTAATGCCCACCATCAGCTCAATGCTGCCGCCATAGCCCTCCTTGGTAGTCACCTTCAGCACATACCCCAAAAGAGAACCGTCCTGCGAAAACGCACCGTAGACCTCGCCCACCTCTGCGCCCAGCGTCTCCTCGTTATATATTGTTACGGATGCAATCAGCCAGCCGGAGCCCAATGCCGTAGGAAGCCTCATCGGGTCAATTTCCCTAAATGCAGCCGCCTCGGAAAAGACCTCGGCACAGGCACGCTGCACCTTAAGCTGCTGCTGCTTCTCAATCGGCTCCTTTGTCAGCTCATAGACAAAACCCAGTGCAATACCCGCAAGCAGGGTGATGGCAAATAAAATACCCGCATTTTTTATCATTTCCGCAGCGGGATTCTGTTTTTTATTTTTCATATCTGCCGCCTCCTTTTCCAAATGCCTTCGGTACCGTTATCTTTTCAATCAGGGGAACCAGCAGATTGCCTAAAATAATCGCATAGGAAACACCCTCCGCATTGCTTCCGAATACCCTGAAAATACCGGTGAGAAGCCCCAGCACAATGCCGTACAGATACTGTCCCTTAGGCGTGATGGGTCTCGTCACATAATCCGTCGCCATAAAGAAGGCTCCCAGCATCAGACCGCCGCCCGAAAGCTGCGCCGCCAGATACGCCGGATTGATGCCATGTCCGCCAAAAAATATCAGAAAAAGGACAAATGTCACTATGTAGCTGCCCGGAATCCGTAAATCAATAATACCGAGCAATAAAAGGATACAGGCACCGATGACAATGGCTATGAGGCTGGTCTCCCCGATGGTTCCCGCCGTCCTTCCGATTACCATATCCAGAATATTGACCTCTTCTCCCGCCTTCAGCGCGGCAAGGGGCGTCGCTCCCGTATAGGCATCCGTCGTAAAATTGGTCATAAGTGCCGGAAAAGAAATCAACAAAAAGCACCTTGCCGCAAGCGCCGGATTCATAAAATTCTGTCCCAGACCGCCGAAAAGACATTTGACAATCAGAATGGCGAACACACCGCCCATCGCCGCCGCCCACCATGGAATGCTGACGGGCAGATTCAGCGCAAGCAAAAGCCCCGTCACTACGGCGGACAAATCTCCGATTGTCTGTTTCTTTTTATACAGTCCAAACAAAAATTCCGTAAAAACAGTGGAAGCTACCGTTACAAGAATGATAAAGAGCGCACGGATTCCAAAATTGTAAATACCGAATCCTGCTGCCGGAAGCAAGGCAAGCACAACGGCAAACATAATACCCATTGTGTTGACCTTGGACCGGATATGGGGATTCGATGATACCTTCAACAAATCATCCATTTTCGCTTTCCTCCTACTTTTTCTTTTTGGCAAGCTGCATCTTGCGCATGGATTTGATAGTCTGGGTGAGGGGTCTCTTTGCCGGACAGATATAGCTGCAGCAGCCGCACTCGCAGCATTCCATGCCGTTCAGTTTTAAAAAGGTCTCCTCATCCCCGTGGATTGCCGCAACCATCAGCTTGTTGGGCAGCACCCTGCCCGGGCATACCTCCACGCAGCGCCCGCACTTGATACATGCCGTCGGCTCCATGGCTGACACATCATCCTCGCTCATGCACAAAAGCGCGGATGCCGTCTTGGTGGTCGGCACATCCAGCTCAAAAATGCCAAAACCCATCATGGGACCGCCCGATATGATTTTTACAGGCTCCTTTTTGAAGCCTCCTGCCTGCTCTATCAATTCATGGTAATTGGTTCCAATACGAACCTTGAAATTGCGCGGGTGCTTAATGGCGTCACCTGTTACGGTTACAATTCTCTCCATTAACGGCTTTCCCTCAAAAACCGCATAATAAATTGCCACCACCGTATCTACATTGTTGACCACACAGCCGGCATCCGCCGGCAGCATGGAGGAGTTGATTTTTCTTCCCGTTGTGGCAAAAATGAGCTGCCGCTCCGCTCCCTGCGGATATTTCGTCTTTAACGCCTTCACGCTGATGCGGTTGTCGTCCTTTGTCATACTTTTCAACAGCTCGATACAGTCCTTTTTATTGTCCTCCACAGCCATGATGCCCTGTGCCTTCGGAAACAGGCTTAAAGAAACCTTTAACCCCTTTATCAGCTTCTCCGGCTCCTCTAACATCCTTCTGTAATCAGACGTCAGATAAGGCTCGCATTCTGCGCAGTTTACAATGACATAATCAATCTTTTCCGGCTTTTTCGGGGAAAGCTTAATAAAGGTAGGAAAACCTGCACCTCCCATTCCCACGATACCGGCTTCCTTGATTCTTTCTATGATTTCCTCCCGCGAGGCTTCTTGTAAATCCAGCGCCGGCGCATACTCTGCTTCCTCATAGAGCCCGTCATTTTCCACCACGATGCTCATCACATTGTCGCCTGTCACCACACGCCGCGGCTCGATTGCCTTGACCTTGCCGGATACGGTGGCATGAACCGGTGCGCTGACAAAAGCACCCGCTTCCGCAATCTTCTGTCCTGTGAGAACCCTGTCACCCTTTTTTACAAGGGGAACCGCAGGCGCTCCGATATGCTGGGACAGCGGATACACCAAATCTCCCTTGGGAAGCACCTGTCTGATAGGCTTGTCCTTCGTCATATCTTTTCCGTCATAGGGATGAATCCCTCCCGTAAATGTCAGTGTTGCCATTTCATTACCTCCTGCCATTCTTTCCTTCTAATATACTATTTTTTTTAACAAAATACTACAGAATTATAAAAAAATGTGCTATGATTATGACAAAATACATTTTAGTCCTAAAATTTGGTAAAGGAGTAGCCTATGCATACAGAAACTTATATGCCCCAGCCCTTTTTGCTTGATTACCCCCTTGAAAAACTGGCTGACCCATCACAAATTTTATTTATAGATATTGAAACCACCGGATTTACGGCAAAGAGTTCTTTTTTATACCTTATCGGCTGCGCTTATTTTGAAGGCGATACGCTGCACACTATACAGTGGATGGCGGAAACCTACGAACAGGAAAAGGAGCTTTTAGATACCTTTTTTTCTTTTGCCTCCCGCTTCCGCTGCCTGATTCATTTTAATGGCAATAACTTTGACATTCCCTATCTGCAGCAGAAATGTATCCGCTATGCGCTGCCCTACAGCTTTGACGATTTTGAGGGCATTGATTTATATAAACGGATTTCCCCCTACAAATTCTTTGTCAAGCTTCCAAACTGCAAGCAGAAAACCATCGAGCAATACCTTGGCTATGAGCGGGAGGACGCTTACACCGGCAGCGAACTGGTCGGCGTCTATCAGGAATATGTAACAAATCCCACCGAGCTCGCCAAAGATTCCCTTCTGCTGCACAATCAGGAGGATTTGCTGGGAATGCTCCGGATTCTGCCGATTCTTGCCTACTATGATATTTTTAACAGCCCTGTAAAAGTCAAAAAAGTGCAGGCAAGCTACTACACCGACTACGCCGGCAGAAAAAAGCAGGAGCTTATCATGAAGCTCATCCTTCCCACGCCGCTGCCCGTGCCGGTTTCTTCCTCTGCAAACGGCTGCTATTTCAGGGGGGAGGGCGATACGGCAAGCCTCCGTGTCCCGATTGTGGAAGAAGAATTAAAATATTTTTATGCCAATTACAAGGATTATTATTACCTGCCTGAGGAAGACATTGCGCTGCACAAATCCGTTGCCGGTTTTGTGGATAAAGCGCACCGCACACAGGCGGCTGCCGCTACCTGCTATACCCGCAAGTACTCTCTGTACCTGCCCCAGTGGGAGCCGTTGTTCACGCCCTTCTTTAAGCGCGACTACAAGAGCAAGGAGCTGTTTTTCGAGCTGACGGAGGAATTAAAAAAGGACAAGTCCGCCTTTTTGCTTTACGCCGGACATGTCCTTGATATACTTAGCGCCTCCTTATAATTACCTGTAATACTGTGCCTGTGCCGCAAACATTTCCGCATAGATGCCGCCCTGTCTTAACAGTTCGTCGTGGGTGCCGTATTCTGCCACCTGCCCGTCTCCGAACACGGCTATCCTGTCGCAGAACTTGCAGCTTGACAAACGGTGTGAAATATAAATCGCCGTCTTCCCCCCTACCAGGGTTTCAAACTGCCGGTAAATATCGTATTCCGCAACAGGGTCCAGCGCCGCAGTCGGCTCGTCCAGTATCACCACCGGAGCCTTCTTGTACAGCGCGCGGGCAATTGCAAGCTTCTGCTGTTCACCGCCCGACGGCTCGATGCCGTCCTCATCATAAAATTTAAACAGCATGGTATCCAGCCCTTTTTCCATGGAGGACACCTTTTCCTCCAGCCCTACCTGCTTTATAAGCGGCAGAAGCGCCTTTTTTTCTGCATCACCCTGCAGGGCGATATTCTCTGCCATGGAAAAAGCAAACAGCTTGAAATCCTGAAATACCGGCGCAAAAAGCTGCATGTACTCTTTATAATCATACTCGCTGATATTCACGCCGTCTAAGAGTATCTCGCCTGCCGTCGGGTCATAGAGACGGCATAGCAGCTTTACAAATGTGGTTTTTCCCGCACCGTTTAATCCCACGACGGAAAGATGCTCCCCCGCATGCAGGGTCAGGCAGACATTGTGCAGCACCTGCACGTCCGTATTGGGATAAGTGAAATCCACATTTCTGAATTCTATGGTGTGCTGTCCTTCCTCCACATGCATGTCTCCCTTTTCCAATGCCACCGGATACTGCATCAGTTTGATATATTCATATGCATAGTTTGTCCGTTTTATGATGTCCTGCATCTGCCAAATCATACGCTCCACCGAACGGTTCAGCGTCGTTCCCGCATCACACATCTGGGAAAAGATACCGATGGAAATTTTTCCCAAAATCACACGCACGCCCAAATAAAAGTATATCGCCAGAATTCTGATAATATTAACTCCGTTGCCCGCCAAATGCAGAGGAAGCCTCCTGTCCGCATTTTCCTGCCAGTTTTTCAGCGATGCGTCTGTATACACATTCCACTTCTCCGTCAACATATCCTGCGCGTCATACAGGCGGATATCTTTTCCATAACGGAAATCGACAATTTCCCACCCAAGATAAGAAAAAATACGATTAAACTTGGACAGCTTGGCATATTGCTCTATCTCTATCTTGTTACTCTTGTGGTTAATGATGGCATTTACAAACACCAGTACCGCTGCCACCACAAAGAGAAGAGGCGCATGAATCGCCACCAGCGCCACCACGCCCGCCATCGTGAGCAAACTGGAAATCAACCCGAAAAACTGTTGGGAAATACCGTGTATACCGCCGGAATACCACTGCATTCCGGTGCGCGCCGCCTCGACCTGGTCCAGCGCCTCTTTATCCTCCGTAAGCTGAAAATCAAGCTCCATCACTCTGCGGCTTAACTCCTGCGAAAAGTAATTCTGAAATTTTTCATCATACTTTTCCATGATGACGCCCAGCACGGAGCCCGCAAGACTTAACAGACTCCCGCCCAACGCGATAATCATGGCATACGTAAGAAGCCGGCTGACTTTTTCTCCGTTTATCAGCCCGTCAATCAAAAACGGCAGTACCAGCATCGAAACAAAGGGCTGCGCTGCATCAAAAAGCAGCTTTCCCACTCCTGCCACAAAATACCCCTTATACTTTTTCCACACCTGAGGATAGAAAAAAGCAAGCGTTTCCCGCACTTTTTTCACTGCACCCTTTTCACCTTTCATTAAGCTGCACCTCCTCATCCTTGTAATACTGCGCCTGAATTTCAAACATTTCCGCGTAGGCGCCTTTTTGGGCAAGAAGCACCTCGTGGGAGCCGTATTCCACCATTTTTCCTGCCACAAACATGGCGATATTGTCACAGAATCGCGTGGAAGAAAGCCTGTGGGAGATATAGACAGCCGACTTTTTCCCAATCATCTTATCAAAGTTCTTATACAGCCTGTATTCTGCCAGCGCGTCCAACGCCGCCGTGGGCTCGTCCAGCACAATAATGGGCGCTTCCTTGTACAACGCCCTTGCCAGTGCAAGCTTCTGTTTTTCTCCGCCCGACAAATCCACGCCGTCGTCATGAAGCACCTTTAAAAGCTCCGTCTGCACACCGTCTTTTAACTCCGCTAGCTTATCCCCAAGCCCTGCCTGCCCAAGATACCGCTCTGCCAGAGCGCGGTCCGTCGCCTTCGGCGGCTTCATGGATACATTTTCACTGATAGGAAAAGCAAAAATTTCCACATTCTGAAATGCCGGTGCAAACAGGGTAAAATACTCCCTTCTCCTAAAACGGTTGACATTGATGCCATTTAACAGGATTTCGCCCTCCGTCACATCATACAGCCTGAGCAGCAGCTTAATCAGCGTGGTCTTTCCCGCTCCGTTTAAGCCTACTACCGCCAGCCGCTCTCCTGCCTTTAAGGTCAGATTTACGTTCTGCAGGGCATAGTCCTCTGCCCCTTCATACCGAAAGGATACATTGCGAAAGGTAAAGGTATAATGGTTTGTTTTCGGCAGCGGAATACAGTCGCTTTCCTCGTCGTCCGTAAGCTCCATAAAGGAACGGAAATCATCCACCCACAGAGAGTTCTTTTTCAAGTCCCCCGCCCTATTTAATACCTCCGTCAGCGCAGACGCAAAGGTGGAGGCAAGCCCCAGATACAGGGTAAAATTACCGATTGTCATGCCCTTTCCCATAAATACAAGAATCAGCACCGCATAAATGGCAGCATTCTGCAGTACACTCATCCCATGGGCAAAGATACTGTTGTAAATCCATAAATTACGGCTGTGCAGCATTTTTTCCTGCTTTTCTGCAAGCACCTGATACTGCTTTCCCAAAATCCAATCCTGCATATGAAAAAGACGGATATCCTTGGCATAAGAAAAATCCTGCGTCACATGCTCCATGTAGTCGATACGCCGCCATGTGGGAGACAACTTGTCCCATACTTCTTTCCTGTCTCTTTTTACCGTATGGCGAAAAAACAAGTACTGTAGAAAAGAGATAAAGATGATAAGAAGCACCAGGCGCACGTCCAGTACCACCACCACGGACAAGCTTATCACAAGCAGCATCGCCTGCACCAGCACATCATAAAAGGAACGCATCATGCCCTCTACGCCTTCGTCGTTTCCGCCCGTTGCCCTGCATGCTTTTTCGTGCATATCCAGTATTTTGGGATTTTCCAGATTCTGATAGTTCATGGACAGCGCTTTTGCCACACGTTCCGTAATCATCTTCATGCGGACATAGATAAAAGAATAACCACTCCTGTTGTTGCTAAAGGAATTCAGCCCCCAGACTACTATGTAAACCGCCAGCAGTACCATAATCAGCTTTATCAAGGGCATAATATCCTTTTCTTCGCTTCCCGACTGCAGCACCACCAAATCAATCACGTACTTTCTGGCGAAAGTGCCGAGCACCTGTACGAAGGAATTCATTGTCACACCGAGTACGATAAATAAAATCAGCGCAGGCTTGTATTTTTTTATGTTTTGAAAGCAATACCGGATATTTCCGGGAATCCCAAACTCTTTGTGCAACGGATTCTCATCCTGCTTTTTTTCCTTCTTTTTCATGGCATTTCCTCTTTCAATCTGTTATTACCCTAAAAAGTATAAGTTTGCCTTCCCAAAATTGCAACTGCCTTATTAACGAAAAAATCCCGCTATTGTCATTACAACAGCGGGATATTCTTACACATATTCTGTTTCATCCGCTTACCCAGTATTTAGACCGCACCGTGAAACGGCTTGATATAAAAGAAGGAATTTTTCCGTTCCAGTCCAATCTCTTTATGGTTGATAATCTGTTCCGTACTTCCGATAAACAAAAGACCACCGGGCCTTAATGCCTTTTCAAACTTCCTGTATATTTCCTCTTTTGCCTCTTCCGTAAAATAGATTAACACATTGCGGCAAACTATCAGATGGTATTCAACAGGATACGCATCCTTTAATAAATTATGCTCCTTAAATTCCACCCTGTCCTTGATTTCCTTTGCTATCTGATAAGAAGGACCTACCTTTGTGAAGTATTTCTTTTTCAATTCGTCCGGTATGCCGGCAACGCTCTTTTCATTGTAAAGACCTACCTTTGCCTTTGCAATTACCTGCTTGTCTAAATCCGTTGCCATTATGTGAATCTGATTTAAGGGCAAATGCTGTGACAGCGCCATTACCAGTGAATAAGGCTCATCACCGGTAGAACATGCCGCACTCCATATTTTTAAATTCTTGCCAAAACGGTTTATCAGTTCCGGAATAATTTCCTTATCTAAAAGCCTCCACTGGTCCGGATTACGGTAAAACTCAGAAACATTAATCGTCAGATAATTGACGAACTCTTCAAACCTCGCCTTATCCGTCTTTAACAGTTGAACATATTTGTCATACTCCTGAATTCCGTTTTTGTTAATCAGCGTATCAATTCTGCGCTTCATCTGTTTTTCTTTGTACGCATTTAAATCAATTGATGTCAAATCATATATGGCTTTTTTGAAATATTCATAGTCATACGTCATTCAGGCAACCTCTTATTCTTCTTTCTATTCAGCGGATTCCTCAGACTCTTTCTCTGCTGCTATCACGGCATCAATGTCTACGGACACAGCTTCTGCATCCTCATCCTCGGCAGGCTCCTCTTCCTTTGCAGGCTCGGGTGCCAGCAGCGCTTTGATGCTTAAGCTGATTTTCTTGTCCTCCTCATTGAAGTCCACAATTTTTGCAGTTACGGTGTCCCCTACCTTCAACACGTCGGAGGGCTTCTCCACATGCTCCTTGGAAATCTGGGAAACATGAAGCAGGGCATCCACACCCGGCTCTAGCTCGATGAATGCACCGAAATCCGTCATCCTTGCCACAGTACCCGTCACTTCATTGCCAATGGCAAACTTCTCTGCTGCATCCTTCCAGGGATTCTTGTCATCAAATTTCAGGCTAAGCGCAATCTTGCTGCCATTGATTTCTTTGATGAGTACGGTAAGGACATCGCCAACCTTGAATGCTTTCTTGGGATGCTCCACACGCCCCCATGACATTTCCGAAATATGAAGCAGACCGTCGGCGCCGCCCAAATCCACAAACGCGCCAAAGTCCGTTACATTCTTTACGGTGCCTTCCACAATATCGCCCTCATGGATACGCTCGAAAAGCTCCTTCTGCATTTCCGCCTTCTTTGCAACAATAAGCTGCTTTCTGTCACCGATATATCTTCTTCTTCTGGGATTATATTCGCTGACTACAAATTCTATTTCCTGTCCGGCATATTTGCTTAAGTCCTTTTCATAGGTATCCGAAACAAGGCTTGCCGGAATAAAGATTCTCACTTCTTCCACAACAACGCTCAATCCGCCCTCAAGCACCTGCGCAACCGTTGCTTTTAAAACCTCTTTGTTGTTGAAGGCTTCTTCGATTCTCTTATTGCCTCTGTCAGCCGCCAGACGCTTGTAGGTGAGGAGAACCTGTCCCTCTCCGTCGTTTACTTTTAAAACCTTTACCTCCATGGTGTCGCCAACCTTGACCACCGTCGTCAAATCCACACCGGATTCGTTGGTGTATTCATTTCTGGTAAGAATGCCGTCTGACTTGTATCCGATGTTGAGAACGATTTCTTCAGGCTTCACATCAATAACAGTACCTTCAACTACCTCTCCTGTGTGTATTGTCTTTAATGATTCTTCTAACATTTGTTCAAAAGTTAATTCTGACATAATTTTGAACCTCCTCAATAATTTTGTTTGGGGTCGAAGCCCCCGCAGTAATACCCACCAGTGAAACAGCTTTAGGTCGTTCTAAATGCAAGTCATCCAGTGTCTGTATAAAATAGGTGTGCGGACATTCTTTACTACAAATTTCATAAAGCTTCCGTGTATTGGAACTGTGTCTGCCGCCTATTACTATCATAGCGTCGACAGAGGCGGCAATTTCCTTTGCTTCCCTCTGTCTCTCCTCAGTTGCGTTGCAGATAGTATTCGCAACAGTAACATTATAGACTTTTTTCTTGAAAATTTCAACTATATAATGAAATTTATTGTAGTTAAATGTCGTTTGAGACACAATACAGAGCTCTTTTCCCTCTTCGGGCATAAAATTTTCGGCTTCTTCTGCCGTATCCATGACGATTGCCTGCGTTTTACACCATCCCACAATTCCTTCCACTTCCGGATGCCCCGGATTGCCAATCACTACAATCTGCCTGCCTTTTCCGCTCTCTTCCTCTACAATACCATGAATCCTTTTGACAAAGGGACAGGTCGCATCTACCAGTGTAAGTCCCTGCCTTTCTATCTGTTCATAAATATCCCTCGCCACGCCGTGCGCCCGTATCACAATCGTCCCGCTCTTTACTTTTGCAAGCTCATTGCGGTTTTCTATCACCCTGACGCCCTTTTCCCGCAGCTCCTCCACCACTTCCTCATTGTTGACGATTGCGCCATACGTATAAATATCCCCTTTTCCAATCTGCCCGTAAACCGTTTCCACCGCACGCTTTACACCAAAACAGAAGCCCATGCTTTTCGCTGCCAGAATTTCCAACTCAGATACCTCTTTTCCCGCGCCCGCATATTTTCACAATCGTTTCCATCACTTCTTCCACCGTCATATCGGAGGAGTCCACCAAAATGGCGTCCTCTGCCTGCCGCAGCGGTGATTCCGCTCTCGTCATATCCCTGTGGTCGCGCTCTATAATATCCTGCTCTATCTCATCAAAATCGCAGACCTCTCCCTTTGCCAAAAGCTCTTCATAGCGCCGCTTTGCCCGCACGCTGCTGCTCGCCGTCAGATAAATCTTGACGTCCGCATCCGGCAGCACACAGGTGCCGATATCTCTGCCATCCATCACGACGTCTGCTTTTCTCGCAAGCTCCTTTTGCAGGCTCACCAGCTTTTTCCGCACGCTCTGCCGCTGGGAGCTGATGGAAGCCATTGTACTCACTTCCTCCGTCCGAATCAGGGAATTGACATTTTTGTTATTTAAATAGACCTTCTGCACCCCGTCCTCATAGCGGATTGTGATATCCGCCTCCCCGCAGCGGCTGTCCATGGCTTCGGTATCCTCTTTTCCAATTCCCTCCTCCAGCATAAACAGCGCCATGGCACGGTACATAGCTCCCGTGTCTACATATATCATTCCCATTTTTTCAGCAAGTTTCCTTGCAATCGTACTTTTTCCTGCTCCGGCAGGTCCGTCTATCGCGATACAAAAACTCATCTTTCTCCGCCTTTCTGTATTTTTTATCCTTGTGATGCGCCTTTTCCTGCCAGATATCCGGTTGACCAGGCTATCTGCAGATTAAAGCCGCCCGTCAGGGCATCCAAATCCAGCACCTCGCCTGCAAAAAACAGCCCGCGTACCTTTTTGGATTCCATCGTAGAAGGGTTGATGTCCCTGACCGAAACGCCGCCCATGGTGATGACCGCCTCCTCAAAGCCCCTGCAGCCCGTTATGGTAAGCGGCAGCCCCTTTATCAGTGCGGCAAACCCTTGTCTCTCTTCTCTTGTAATTTCATTGACCCGCTTTTCAGGCGCAATGCCGGACAGGGAAACCATTACCGGAATCAGCTTTGTCGGAAACAAGGCACCCAACGCGTTTTTAAATGCCTTGTTCTTATTCGCTTCAAACTCCCTGATAAGCCTTTTATCCAACTGTTCCCCGGAAAGCGCCGGCTTTAAGTCGATGGAAAGCGCCGCCCGCTGCCCATATGCCTTCTGCACATAGCGGCTGCTTGCGCTTAAAATCAACGGTCCGCTCACCCCAAAATGGGTGAAAAGCATCTCTCCGAAATCCCGGTAAAGCTCTTTCTTTTTATATGTCAGCACTATCTCCACATTTTTCAGGGAAAGTCCCATCAAATCTTTGCAAAACGTTTCCTCTGCTTCTAAAGGAACCAAGGAAGGGCGGCACTTTGTCATGCCGTGCCCCGTCTTCTCCGCAAAGCGATATCCGTCCCCCGTAGAGCCGGTCGCCGCATAAGAAATACCGCCGGTCGCCACAATCACTGCGTCCGCCTTCTCTTCTTTTCCCGAAAAAAGCCGCACGCCGCACGCTCGCACGCCCTCTTCTGTCTCTTTTGTCTCTACCTTGCAGACGCCGGTGTTAAGATGTACTACAACCGAAAGCTCGTCCAGTCTTTTTTTCAACGCTTTTATGATATCGGAGGAATGGTCCGAAACCGGAAACACCCGGTTCCCCCTCTCCACTTTCAAGGGACAGCCCGCCTCCTCAAAAAATTGCATAACCTTGCCGTTATCGAATCCATAGAAGGCACTGTATAAAAATTTAGGATTGCTTACCACGCCTGCAAACAGCTCCTCCGTCCCGCAGGCGTTGGTCACATTGCAGCGCCCCTTGCCCGTGATAAAAAGCTTTTTGCCCAGCTTTTCATTTTTTTCATATAAGACAACCTCATTGCCTTCCTGCGCCGCTGAAACCGCCGCCATCATGCCTGCGGCTCCGCCGCCGATTACTGCCACCTTACGCATATATTATCCTTCGCTTTCTGTCTTCCATAACGGGTTGTGTAGTACCGGCGCCTCGTCAATAAAATTAATTTCATCGTTCAAGTACACCTGATAATTGTTCCACACACTTTCTAACATCTCCAGATTCCGTTTGACCTCGGTGGGGCGCTTTAAGCACAGAGCCACCACCACTGCGTTAATCACGCTTAGAGGCGCAACCAGCGAATCCACAATGGATACCATATCGCTTCTTGCCAGCAGGTTCATGGAAGAATACAGGCACATGGGCGAATGGATGGTGTCCGTGATGCTGATAACTTTGGCATTTCTGTCGTTTGCAAATTCCAGTGCTTTCAACGTGCGCATAGAATACCGGGGAAAGCTAATGCCAATGATAACATCCTTTTCGTCAATTCGAATCATCTGCTCAAAGGTCTCGCTTATGCTGGTAGTATTCAAAAGCCTCACATTGCCACGTACCATATTTAAATAAAAGTGCAGAAAGTCCGCAAGCGGCGCACAGCTTCTAAGCCCGATAACATATACATTCTCAGCCTCAAGGATAGCGCTCACCGCCATCTCAAAGGCATTTGCATCCAGATTTGCTATGGTATCCTGAATCTTTTCTATATCTGCCGTAAGCACGGAGGACAATATTTCCGACTGGCTGCTATGCCCGTATTTGACCCCTATCTTCTGTACTGCGCTCAGCTTGTCCTTCACCCAGTTTTCCAACGCCTTCTGAAATTCAGGATACCCGTCGTAGCCGATTCCCGATGCAAAACGAACCACTGTCGATTCGCTGATTCCCAGCTCCTCGCCCAGCTTTGCCGCCGTCATAAAAACCGCCTGCTCATAGTGCTCCTTTATGTATCCTGCAATTGCTTTATGGCTTTTGCTCATCGCCGTGTAACGCGCATTAATTCTCGTTATGACATCCTGCTCACTATCCATTTGCATACTCCTGCTCCAGTAGTTTTCTGGTTTCCGCGTCCGACAAGTCATAATCTCCGGTCAGGCTCATGCATGCCGCCCCATGGATAAACAGCCACATTCTCATGAACATGCCCTGCGGATTGGCGCAGCCCTTTGCAGACGCTTTGTTAATTTCATAAAGAACATTCCCCTTTTTGCCATTCAAAATCTCATAAAGGCTCTTTTTCTCCTTAAACTCCGATAAAAACAAAAGCCTGAACAGATTTTTTTCCTCTTTTGCAAATGCAATATACGCCATTCCCAGATTGGAAAAAGGCACCGTACCCGTTTTGGGAAACAAATCATAGTAATCCTGAAAAAACAGGACTGCTTTCTTGTATACCTCTCCCCACAGCTCCTCCATATTCTTATACACCCTGAAAATCGGCTGTGTGGAGCAGCCCACCCGAACCGCCACTTTTCTTGCCGTCACGCTGGCAAAACCTTCTTCCCTTGTCATTTCAAAAGCATTTTCCAATATATCCTGAATGGTAACGGATTCTTTTCTCGCCATGGTATTTTTCTCCTCATACGCCTGCCTTTATTACCGTAACACTTGTTATTCTAATTCATTCCGATAAATTCGTCAAGACAAACCGAAAAAATTCAATCAAGGTCCTTAAAACAAGAAAAGGAATGGGAAATTTCCCATTCCTTTTGTATCCCTGCTTCTGATTATGATTACACAGGATATGCTCCGTTTTTGGTATCTGCCTGCGCAGGGTCTACCTTCTCCTGCTGTGCCTGACGGTACTTAAAGAAGTCTGTTGCCACCTGCGGGAACAATGCGTAGGACAATACATCCTCATCCTGCTGCTTCCACTCCGCCATCTCGGACTCTAATTTCTCCATCTCATTGGAAATCAAATCCGCCGGGCGGCAGGTAATTCTCTCCTCACCCGGGATAACCTTGTCGATAACCTCCTGACTCATGGGCTTTACCGTCTGCCCATATTTGCCACGCAGTACATCCTTGGTCTGGTCGGTTGCCATCTTGTATCTCTCGCCCATCAGTACGTTAAATACAGCCTGCGTGCCGACAATCTGTGAGGAAGGCGTAACCAGAGGCGGCTCGCCCAAATCCTTGCGGACTCTCGGAATCTCCTGCAGCACTTCATAATATTTATCCTCTGCATTCTGCTCCTTGAGCTGGCTCACCATATTGGAAAGCATACCGCCCGGCACCTGATACAGCAGCGTCTTAATATCCACGCCCATTACCTTCGGATTCAAAAGACCGTTTACAAGGCACTCGTCCCTGTAAGGTCTGAAATAATCTGCAATTTCTGCGAGCAGATTCTGGTCGTAACCGGTATCGTAAGGCGTTCCTTTAAAGGTCTCCACCATAACCTCCGTTGCGGGCTGTGAAGTGCCCATTGCAAACGGCGACATCGCACAGTCAATGACATCTACGCCTGCCTCTACAGCTTTCAAATAGGTCATGCCTGCAACGCCGGAAGTATAATGTGTATGAAGCTGGATAGGAAGTCTGGTCGCCGCCTTCATCTCACGAATCAGCTCGGATGCCTTATAGGGCACTAAAAGTCCCGCCATATCCTTGATACAGATGGAATCCGCACCCATTTCTTCAATCTTTTTCGCCATGCTAATCCAGTATTCCATGGTGTAGGCGTCACCCAGCGTATAGGACAGCGCTATCTGCGCATGTCCGCGTCCCTCGCGCGCTTTGATTTTGTTGGTGGCGTTTACCGCCTCCTGCAGATTGCGCAGGTCGTTCATACAGTCAAAAATACGTATGATATCGATACCGTTTGCCACGGATTTCTCTACAAAGCTGTCCACCACGTCGTCGGCATAGGGTCTGTATCCTAAAATATTCTGTCCTCTGAATAACATCTGCAGCTTTGTGTTCTTAAAGCCGTCACGCAGCTTCCGCAGTCTGTCCCACGGGTCTTCCTTCAGGAAGCGAAGGGAGGCATCAAAAGTCGCACCGCCCCAGCATTCCACGGAATGATAGCCTACCTTGTCCATTTTGTCCACGATGGGAAGCATAAGCTCGGTCGGCATTCTGGTTGCAATTAAGGACTGATGTGCGTCACGTAATATGGTTTCCGTTATTTTAATCGGTCTTGCTTCTGACATTTCCTAATTCCTCCTAGTTTTTTATGATATAAATAATGGCTGGTTGCTTTGCTGCACTCGTTGCTCCGCGCATCGCCGGGTTGGACGCTGTGCATTCGCAAATCTGCTTGCAGCAGCTTTGCTCATCGCGCTTCGCGCTCTATACATCTGCTCAAATTGTCATCTGCTCATGCAAGCATGGCAGATGACAATTCGCTCAGATGTGCACAGCTTTAAAATACCCCGTATATCGCCATGAAGGTGCCGGCGGCTACGGCGGTGCCGATTACGCCTGCAACGTTCGGTCCCATAGCGTGCATCAGAAGGAAGTTGGTCGGGTCGGCTTCGGAGCCTACTTTCTGCGATACACGTGCTGCCATGGGTACTGCGGACACGCCTGCGGAACCGATTAACGGGTTTACCTTACCGTGCGTCAGCACACACATCAGCTTGCCAAACAGTACGCCCGCCGCTGTACCAAATATAAAGGCTGCAAGACCAAGCAGTACAATTTTGATGGTATCCCAGTTTAAGAAAGCTTCTGCACTGGTGGTCGCGCCTACGGAAGTGCCAAGCAGGATAACCACGATGTACATTAAGGCGTTGGAAGCCGTCTCTGTAAGCTGTCTTACCACACCGGACTCCCTAAACAGGTTTCCTAACATCAGCATACCTACCAGAGGAGCCGTAGTCGGAAGAATGAGGCTTACCACAATCGTTACCACGATGGGGAACAGAATTCTTTCCAGTTTGGATACCGGACGAAGCTGCGCCATCTTAATCTGCCTTTCCTTCTTTGTCGTCAGAAGCTTCATAATGGGCGGCTGGATAACCGGTACCAGCGCCATATAAGAATATGCTGCAACGGCAATCGGTCCCATCAGACCTGTCTGTCCCAATTTTCCTGCAAGGAAAATGGAAGTAGGTCCGTCAGCGCCGCCAATAATGGAGATTGCTGCAGCAGCCTTGCCATTGAAGCCCAGTGCAATGGCACCAAAGTACGCTGCAAAGATACCAAACTGTGCTGCAGCGCCCAAAAGAAAGCTCTTGGGATTGGCAATCAAGGGACCAAAATCCGTCATTGCACCGACTCCCATAAAGATAAGAGACGGCAGAATGGCATATTCGTCCAGAATGTAGAAATAATACAGTAAACCGCCCACTCCATTTGCCGAATCCTTTGCGTGAAGCATAATATCCGGATAAATGTTTACGAGCAGCATACCAAATGCTATCGGCAGCAAAAGCAATGGCTCAAACTCATGCCTTATCGCCAGATACAGGAAAAAGCAGGCAAATGCAATCATAATGTAATTTCCCACCGTCAGGTTAAAAAACGCCGTCTGGTGGAGCAGATTGCCCAGCGTATTTGATATGTATTCCATTTGATGACCTCCTGTTAGTTGACAGTCCGATTAGTTTAAGGTAGCCAGAACTTTGCCCGCTTCCACTGCATCGCCAACCGATACTTCGATGCTTGCCACTGTGCCGTCCTCAGGTGCAACAACAGGAATCTCCATCTTCATTGCCTCTATGGTAACGACTGCATCGCCTCTTTTTACTGCCGTGCCAACAGCCGCGTCAATCTTAAACACCTTTCCAGCCGCGCCTGCCTCTACCTTAATGCTGCCTGCGCCGCCTGCCTTCGGTGCGCTTGCCGCTGCAGGTGCTTTTACCACCGGTGCCTTGGGCGCTGCGGGCGCTTTTACTGCAGGCGCGCCTGTGGATGCGCCCTCTTCCACTACTACATCATATACGTTTCCATTCACGGTGATGGTATAATTTTTCATCTTTTTATCCTCCAATTATCTTCTTTTTCTAATGCTTCTGACTACAAAACCATCGGTTCCTGCCGCGCCCTCGCTGGCTGCAATGGCAGCCGCAATCACTGCGATAAGTTCCAAATCATCACTCTCTTCTGCCGCCTGCACTGCTACGGCATCTGCTGCAGGAACAGACTGCTTCTCATCTTTCTTTTTCTTTCCCGCAAGCATTTCCTGCAGCTTGGGAATACCGCCCAGCGCCCATATAATCAGGCTGATAAGTATCAGTATGACAAAAACCGTTCCCATTCCCATTACGGTATCCATGGCTGCCTTACCCATCAGCGCTCCAATGGACTGGTCTACATTTAAAGTACAGGCTTCCACGGTGAGGAAAATATCATTCGAAAAAATAACCTCCACCGATGCCGTTTTGGGGTTTCCGTTCTTGTCCGTCACGGAACCCGTAAGCGGAACCGTTACAATAATTTCATCACCCGATACTCTGTAGGTCACTTTGTTCCTGTCAATCGGTCCCAGCTCTCCCAGCTCCGCATAAGCGCTGCTGAAAGACACCAGTCCGTTTAAGATACCATTGCCTTCTACGTCAATGGAGCTTACGCCATAAGAATACCCATAGCTTGTGGCTATCTGAAATGCGGCATTGATATTGTCCTCCGTCACCTTCTCCAGCTCATGCACATTATAAAGCGCCTGATGGGATGCCGCAGTTTCCGCCCCTTCGCTGCCCTCGCCGCCATAATACGCATATATCATGTAGGGCACCACAAAATCCGTGGACAACAGCGAGGCAGCCGTTGCCTTATCTGTTGTCGCAGCGTCCAATGCAGGTTCCCCACATGCCGTAAGCCCAAGGACACAGGTGAGCATACATAACATCGCCAGTAATTTTTTCATATGAAGTATCTCCCTTTCTAAACCGTTCCATGCTTTTTGATTGGACGCTCTTCACTCTTTGTAAACAACATCTCAAAAGCGCCGATAATATATTTTCTGGTGTCGGCAGCTTCTACAATCTGGTCCACATATCCTCTCCGCGCTGCGCTCTGTGCGCTGGTCTGCAGAGACGCATACTCTGCCGCCTTCGCCTTTATCACGTCCGCGCCCTGTCCTTCGTACATGATTTTTGCTGCAAGAGACGCATCCATGGAACCAATCTGTGCGGTCGGCCATGCCATTGTGATATCCGCGCCGGTTGCCTTGGAGTTCATCGCAATGTATGCGCTGCCAAATGCTTTGCCAATAATAACATTTACTTTCGGCACGGTTGCATTGGCAAAAGTGTATGTAAGATGTGCAACGGCAGAAGCAATCCTCTTCTCGCTGCATTCACATGCCTTATACCCGCTCACATTGGTAAGCGTCAGCACCGGAATATCAAAGGCATCACAGAAATTGACGAAATCCGCCGCTTTTTCGCAGCCTTCCGGTGAAAGCGCCGCTTCATACTTTTCTGCCAGATTTCCGCTTTCATCCAGCACGCCGCTTCTGTTTGCCACTGCGCCTACCGTCACGCCGTCTAAACGGATAAAGCCGGTCACCATGTCCTTCGCATAAGCAGCCTTGACCTCCACAAATTCATTGTTGTCGGAGATAACGGCAAGCGCCACAGCCGTATCCTCAACACAGCCGGCAAGCTCTGCCGTCAGACGATTCAAATCATCCGTACATTCGTCAAAAGCAAGATTCTCCTCATTATTGGCAGGCAGAATGGAAACAAGACGGCGGATGCCTGAAAGCACCTCGTCTTCATCTCCCACAAAATCTGCATTTCCCGTCTTTTCACTCTGGAATGCAGCCGAAGAAGTGTCGCACTTTGCAGTTGTATTACCCGAAAGGGCATTGGGGGAATTCACAAATAATTTCGCGTTCTTTTCTTCCATGAACGTGAAGTCAGACATTGCAGCCATAATGGCAAGACCGCCGCCGCAATTTCCAAACACTGCTGAAATTTGGGGAATGACCCCTGAAGCATCCGTCATCTTACGGTAAATGGTGCCAAATGCATCCAAAGCATCCGTAGCTTCCTGTAACCTAAGTCCGGCAGAATCCAAAAGCCCTATGATGGGTGCACCCGTCTTCATCGCCAGATTGTAGAGATTCGCAATCTTTCTTGCATGCATCTCACCGACGGTTCCGTTCATAACGGAAGCATCCTGACTGTACACATACACAAGACTGCCGCCTATCACTCCGTATCCGGTGATGACGCCATCCGAAGGAGTTTCCGCCTGTTTCAAATCAAAATCAGTCGCTCTGGCAGTAACCATGGCGCCAATTTCAACGAAACTGTTGTCATCGAGCAAAGCGTTGATTCTTTGGCTCGCTTTTGAAGTACTACTCATGTTTTCAGCCCTCCATTTATAATAAATAAATATGAACAATTTAACAGGGGGACTTTTTGCTTTCTGTAAAGCAAACGCCTATTGCCCCATGATTAATGTTTGTACCATTGTAGCATAAAATTTCCAATCATACTAGCATTATTTGCAGATTTTGAACAAATTAGGCGTTTTGCACATTTTAGGGCAGCCGTCTGCCGTCATTACAATATATATTTTTCCAGCACTCTCTTAAAACACCAGAAAAAATCTATTTTTTCTACTGCGCTCCGTGTCACAACCAAGTCCTCCCGCAGGCAGACGCCGCCAGTCATATAGCGGATATATCCCACGGTTTCTCCCTGTGCAACCGGCGCCTGCAGGCTTTCTTCGGTCTCCCACGATACCTCAATCTTTTCACTTTCAGAAAGCAGAAGCCCGTATATGCCGCTGCCCTGCTTTATCTCCACCTCCGTATACGCCGCCCCGCCAATCCGGTCTGTCTGCCCGTTTTCTACCGGTATGGGCAAAAATACCTTGTCATTTATGGCTGCCTCTTCTATGGTGTGATACACAAAATTTTCCAGCCCATATGTAAAAAGTTCTTTTGAATCCGCCCACTTCCACGTCTTGTTGCCGGGCCATCCGCACGCTAAGAGCGCTATGGTAAAACGCTTCCCGTCCCGCTCTAATGCCGCAACATAACAATAACCTGCCTTGTTTGTGAATCCGGTCTTTCCCGTAAGCGCGCCTTCCATCATATGCAGAAACGCATTGTGGTTGACACAGGAAAAGCTCCTTCCCTCCTCACTTGCAAAGCTGTAATTTTCAGTCCTCGTTATCTTTAAAAACTCCTCCTTGGCTGGAGAATAAAAAGCGCAATACGCCATAATCCTTGCCAGGTCCTCCGCACAGGTGCCATGCTCCCGCAAAATGCTTTCCCCGTCTTCCCCCTGAAACGTCTGCGTCGCATCAAGACCGTTTGGCGTGATAAACCAACTGTTTTTGCAGCCAAGCCACGCCGCCTTTTCATTCATCATGGCGGCAAAGCCCTCCATACTGCCCCCCACATGCTCCGCAATCGCCACAGCCGAATCATTGTGGGATTCCAACATCAGGGAATACAAAAGGTCTCCCAGCTTAAAGTGCTCTCCCGGATTCATAAAAAGCTTGACCTTCGGCATCCCCGCCGCATAAGAGGACACCTCCACGATTTCCTCCGGCGATGCATTCTCTAACGCTACAATACAAGTCAGTATCTTTGTGGTACTGGCGTTGGACATAAACACATCTCCGTTTTTTTCATACAATACCCGTCCTGTATCCGCATCCATAAGCACTGCCGCAGTGGCATACAAAGACGGCGGCTCCGCGCCATTCGCCTCCGTCTTGATGCCTAAAAACTCAAATAAAATCAAAGCCGTCAAAAGCAGGCAAAGCACGCCGCCCTTTTCTCTCTTCTTTTTCTTAAAAAAATACATAGCAGCAACATTCTTTCCTTTGGTTGCTACTATGTATATGTATTTTCCATGTATTTTAAAACGTCTTTCAGGCTTCTTCTCCGCCGGAGGCAAAAATCCCCGCCTCCGCTTCCGCCTGTTGTTTAAATTCCTCCACCTGCATGGCGGACATCTCCGGCAGCTCGTCCAGTGAGCGCACGCCGAAGCATCGCAAAAACTGCTCGGTAGTTCCAAACAGCAGCGGGCGTCCCGGCGCATCCAATCTTCCCAGCTCCGTAATCAAATCATATTCCAACAGCTTATTCACCGCATGGTCACAGCTCACGCCGCGGATTCTCTCAATTTCCAGCCTGGTGACAGGCTGCTTGTAAGCGATAATGGAAAGCGTCTCCAAGACCGTATCCGTCAGCACCATTTTTCTCGGCGTTTTTGCTATCTTAATCAGATACTCGTACATTTCTGCTTTGGTAGAAAGCTGCACGCTGTCCTCCAGCCAGAGAAGAAAGATTCCTCTATCCTCCTCCTCGTACCTTTTCTGCATATCTTCCAATATCTGTCTCACTTCTTTTTGTTCCATTTCAAGCACTGTTGCAAGCCGTCCAAGCTCCACGGATTCCCCCATGGTAAACAGCACCGCTTCCAACACCGCTTCCGCTCTTTTTCTTTCCATATTCGTTCCTTCCGCTATGCAACATCACCTGCGGTTATCAGAATATCATCAAAAATATTCTCCTGCGCAATCCTGATTTTGCCAAGCTTCATCATTTCCAGAATTACCAGAAACGTAACAATGATTTCCATCTTGCTGTGCTGCTTTTCCAAAAGCTGCCTAAAGCTGCATGTTTTGTGGCTTTTTATGTAATCCTCCACATAGGAGGCTTTTACATCCATATCGACCTCATCCTTCTCGATATTTCCGTAATGGCTTCTGATGGGGTCTATTTTTTCTACCTGCCGCTTGACAATGGATTTGAAAATATCCTGCAGCTTCTTCAAATTCATCTCGCCAATCAGCTCTTCATAATCAATCGGCTGCCTGTAACTTTCCACTTCCTTGGGAAGCTGCTGCTCGCGGAATAAATACCTCTGCGCATCCACCTGCCTGTCCTTCAATTCAAAGGACATATATTTGTACATTTTATATTCCAAAAGCCGCTGTACCAGCTCGGCTCTCGGGTCCTCTTCCTCGCCTTCCTCATTTACTTCCTTCGGCAGGAGCATTCTGCTTTTGATATCCAAAAGCGTCGCCGCCATCACTAAAAATTCGCTCATCACGTTCATGTCGCTTGTCTTGAGCTTGCGGATGTAGTCCAGATACTGCTCTGTGATTTCCACAATGGGGATATCGTATATATCAATTTTATTTTTGTCTATCAAGTGCAGTAATAAATCAAGAGGTCCTTCAAATACCTCCAGCTTTACGGGTATTGCCATTTCTGCCTCCTCTAAGGGCGCGCATACGCCGTGCTCCTCACGCAATCGGGAATCGGATGTTACAAAACATTGTCTATTTTAAATGGTTTTGCGGTTTATTGCAAGTAAAATATATGCTTGTGGGATATTTTACGGGTGACGCCGGCAGAGGAGCGGTATGGCAGGGCAGACACGCTCCCGCTCGGCTAAAAACGTAGTGGACGCTAAGCTCGACAGAACCTCGCCAAGCGCCAACGTTTTTAAACGGTCTTCCCTGCCATACCGCTCCTCTGCCGGCTGAAAGCCGTAAATACCTGACACATGGCATAACGGGTTTGCAATTAAAAAATGGCTAACACAAAACAGCGCTTATTTTTGCGATAAAATCTTCTGTGGCATACTTTATGGAAGGTACGTGAAAAAATAGTACATGACAGTTGTATTTTTTTAACATATGCCAATAGGCTTCATTACACAGAGATTGCGTGGGGGTATTCCCTATATGAGTCTTGATTCCGCTTTGATTCAATTTCCTGACAATCGAATGAAAATTCATATCCGAATATAGGCACACATCATCTTTTCGGGCAGTGCTCTCTATTCTTACGTTTCCCTTTAATGCTTTATCCAGTCCAAACATATACACCAAATCATAGGTATCATTGACATTATCGATATCCTTTCTTAATCCGTCATAAGAATTTGTCAGAAATAATTTATCGCCGTCAAGACTTCTCACAATTTTATTCGCGGAATTGCCATTCCCTTTAAAAGCAGTAAATAATGTTGCCATCCGTTCTCCCCGCTATTTGTGTGTCACGCAATACCCCAAATCATCCTTCTAATGCTTTGCTTTCACCTTATTCAAAATCCAGAACGTAATGGGTCTGAAAATAACATAAAGAACATATCCGAGTATGCCTCCGGTCACATTCGTAATGACATCCGTGATATCCGCGGTTCTGAAACCATTGATAAGGGGCTGCAGTAATTCAATGCACAGACTCATCAAAAAGCAAACAAACACCGTTCTGCCAAATTGAGCATGAGCGGTTCTGCTTCGGGTCAGAGGAAACAGAAAGCCAAACGGCACAGTCATGATAACGTTTAACACTATCTGCCTTAAAAAGTCCCCCCTCCCCATGGTAACATCTATAAACGGCACCAGATTCATGGGCTTGTAAGGATGATTCAAAAGAAAAGGAAGGGCGGTGATTATCGGCATCAAGGTAAAATAGAGTACAAAAGAAAGATATGTGTACAACAGCGTATTGACAAGCAATACATCCCTGCCTTTACTTTTCCACCTGCCAAAAAAGACAAAAACATATAAGAGAATCAAAGCGGTAAAATCTATCAAGTATTTCATAAAAATCCTTCTTTCGCATCCTGATTTTCAAAATTCATCAAAACTAAGCCTTTACCGGCACTTCAGCCGTCTGCACTATCCAGCTCAATCACCAAAAGCTCCGCCGGATTCAACACCCTGACCTTGGGGCTGTGCGTGCCGATTCCTCTGCCCAGCGCCATTTGGGAACTCCCCTCCGCGTACAATCCGCCGTCATATTTGGGGAAAAGGCTAAGTGCCGGGGAGATAAGCCCGCCCAAAAAGGGAACCCGCACAATACCGCCATGCACATGCCCGGCAAGCACAAGGTCCGCTCCCCACTCTGCATATTCCGGAAAATAGTCGGGGTTGTGCGCCAAAAGCACCGTATAACACGCCTCGTCACGTTTTCCAAGAAGCCCCTCCAAATAGGCATCCTCCATCTCCTTTCTGGTAAAACGCCTGAAATAAGCGCGCTCCAGCTCCAGTCCATAGATGGCTATATTTCTGTCCGGCAGCGCGACATGGGCGTTATGAAGCGGCTCTATGCCCGCCTCCTGCAGCCCTTTCGCAAACCGCTCACCCATGTCCCCGTACGCCTCTTTGTACAAAGCAATCTTCTGCTCATGATTTCCATAGGCATAATAAATCGGATACTTGTCCCGCAGCGCCTTTAGAAAACGCAGGGTATGGTCGAATTTTTCCTTTTTGGAAGCCGTTATCATATCGCCGGCAATTACAACCATATCAGGGGCAGCCGCATCAATCGCCGCAAGAAGCTCCCTGTTCTCGCGCCCGTACCGGTAATTGTGCAAATCAGACAGCATAACCATTCTGGTCGGCTTTTTGATTTTGGACGAAGTAAACCGATAATTTTTTACGACAAAATGATGGGTATCATATAAGATAATCCACACGCCAATTACCAAGAGTATAAAAAAAACCGTACAAATGATTTCCAACATGCCATCTCTCCCGCCCAACCACATTTACGCCCTGATATTTTACCATTATAACAGGCACTGGCAGCCTTGCGCAACCATTTCATTTGTACAGTCTCTTTCCACTACACGTCCGCATCGCTTTGGTTAAATTCCAGAATATCACCCGGCTGGCAGTCCAGCGCATCGCAGATTGCCGCAAGTGTCGAAAAGCGAATTGCGCTGATTTTACCGGTTTTCATTTTTGAAAGGTTTACATTTGAAACTCCTACCTTCTCCGAAAGTTCTTTCAGGCTTATTTTTCTGTCCGCCATCACTCTGTCAAGTCGAAGTATAATCTTTCCCATCCCGTACCTCACAATGTTTCATCCGACTCCCGCTGCAGCTCCTCTCCATAACGGAACACATAGGACAGGAAGAACAGAACACAGGCTGTTACGATAAAGTTAATGTCTATCATATAATTAAAAGAATAGTCTGTAAATACATTTTCATTAAAAAGCACCGTAAATTCGCATGCTTTGATTTCGGCAATCTCCGCTGCCGTCTGACTGACCCTGACGACTGCCCCGCCAAGCAAAGCCACCCAGGCGAGTTTTTTTATCATGTTGGAAACGCCTGTGTGAAAGGGTCTGCCCTCTTTCATCGGCTCTAACACCTTGCGAATCAGCCTGATGGCATAAACAACAACTGCAAGCGCCACCGTACCAAAAACAAGACCTATGGCGGTGCTGATTTTCCATGTTGACGGATTGAGCAGCGTAAAATCATCTTTTAGCATCAGCTTCAGTGGTCCCAGTGAAATGCTGTTTGCGGCGGCAACCATTTTCTCGCCCAAAAGCAGCGTCAATGCGATAAAAATAAGATAGACAATACCGCACGCGGCGGCGATTCCCTGTATGACCTTTAAAATCTTGTCCATTACAACTGCGGTTTTCCTCATCTTTGCGTTTTCCATTATGTGCCTCCTGTTTTCGTAAAAAATAAATTTATTAACGTTTATCGTTAATTATATTATACACAGGAGAACTACATTGTCAATGCAAATTTAATGTTTATCGTTAAATAATTATTGTTACGCATATATACTGCTGTTTTGGCAAACAATAGAATTCATGCTTTGCAAGTCTTCTATGGTCATAAAAAACAGGGCTGGCAGACCTTTGCGATGCCTGCCGCCCTTTCCCATGTGTCATACAAATATGTTTACCTGAAACGTTTACAGCAGGAAACGTCCAAACACTTTCATCAGATAATCCTTGTACACTGCTTTCTCCACATTTTCCCCGTACAGTATCGGCACTCTGCCAATCACCAGTCCGTTTAGAAAATAAATGGCTTCTCCCGCCGCCTGCCCTTCCTGAACAGGCGCCTTTGCAGCCTCCGGCAGACTTAGTTCCTTCTGCACCCCGGCAAAATCATTTCCTTCAATATCAAGGTATCGAAACTCTCCTGCATAAACCAAAGGCACCTGCTCTGCCACGCCGCCCTCAACGGCAAGATTTGGCAGCGCATCCTTGTTTTCATCCACATAAATGTGGCTTACGTTAAAGCCGTAGTTTAACAGCGTTGCCGCCTCCTGAAACCGCGTCTGTGGGTCCGGCGCTCCCATAATAACAGCAATCAAATCGATGCCATCCCTGCTTGCCGTTGCGGAAATACAATACTTTGCCTTATCCGTGGAACCTGTTTTCAGTCCGGTTGCCCATTCGTACTGCTTTAACAATTTGTTGGTGCTCGACAACGTGAAGGTACTGCTCCCCCGTGCCGTCACATGGGTGATATCCTCCATCCATATCCGGGAATACTGAAAAATATCCGGATATTTGGTCGTCAGCTCCCTTGACATAAGGGCAACGTCCCGCGCCGTTGTGTAATGGTTGTCGGAGTCGGTCAGACCACAGCAGTCTTCAAAATGTGTATCTGTCATTCCCAGCTCCCCTGCCTTTTCATTCATCATCTCCACAAACGCACTTTCCGAACCTGCTATGTACTCTGCCGCCGCCACCGAAGCATCATTACCGGAGGCAACGGTAATACATTTTATCAGGGTATCCAAGGACTGCACTTCTCCCTCCTCCAGATACACCTGTGAGCCGCCCATTGATTTGGCATAGGCGCTGACGATGATTTCGTCATTCAGATTCACTTTTCCTTCTTCCAACTGCTCAAAGATAATGAGCAGCGTCATAATTTTGGTAATACTTGCCGGACTTCTGCGTTCCGTCGCATTCTTCTCAAAGATAACCTGCCCTGTGGATGCTTCTATCACAATGGCAGAGGGTGTAAGAAGCGGCACATCGGCAGCCGCCGCATGGATTCCGCTTTCCAGAAACACAAGCAGCGCAAGCAGAAATACCGCGCTTCTTTTTAAAATTTTTGCATACAAAAGCCGCACTTCCCTATCTTCTTTACTAAAAGATATGGAAATGCGGCTGCATATATGCCAACAGTTCTGCTGTTATCTGGCGCGAAAACTTTTGTACCGCTCCACAATCGCCTCCTTCGGCTTGCTTAAATCCACTTTAAATGCCTTTAGGAGCTGAATCACATAATCTATCGACACAATAATCAGAATCACAGAGATAATGACAATCCCAATGCGGGGTGAAATCATATCAATCAGCTTATAAATTCTTGCATGCAAAAAGCAGATGATGCCCACTGCATAAAATCCCCATGCCACCGTGCTCTCAAGGCAGATAATGCCCTTATAATTAAACGGCTTGTCATTATAATCCCACCATAACTCACCAAACAGGCGTATCATCACCTTGCCGACTATAAACTCAAAGGTAGTTGCCAGCAGCGCGCCCACAATATACAAAAGGACATACCGCTCTCTGAGCGGGCTTAAAATCAAATAGCCGAACACAGCGCCAAATCCATAAATAGGGCAAAACGGGCTTTTGGCAAATCCGCGGTTCGTCAGTTTATGATTGCAAAATGACATATAAATCGACTCTACCAGCCAGCCCAGCATACTATATATTACAAAAGCCGCCACAAGATGATACAAATCTGTTCCTAACAGTTTCATCTCCCACATATTCTTCCCTCTCCTCCTGCGCAGCAAATGCTGCCCGTACTTTTATCCTGTCATCTCCTCAATCAAACAGCCACCGGATAGTCCTGATAAAACAGAAGTCCCAGATATGTTACCCGGGACTTTTCTGATTAGTTATATTTACGTTTTCTTGCCGCTTCAGATTTCTTTTTACGTCTTACGCTGGGCTTTTCATAATGCTCTCTTTTGCGGATTTCCTGCTGGATACCTGCCTTCGCACAGCTTCTTTTGAAACGACGTAAAGCGCTATCTAAAGTCTCGTTTTCTTTAACGATGACATTTGACATTGTCCACCTGACCTCCCTTCAGTCCCTTCAAGCATCTCGACTGATACGGGTTAATATGTACACCTACATGCACAATTAGTATTATATCATAAAATACTCTGTCGTCAACTACTTTTTGAAAAATTTTGTCAGCCGGCTGCCGGCGCTCCCCTTTTTACTGCCTGCAGGTTCAAACCTGCCTTCCGTTTCAGGCAAGCTGCTCTGCCAGTACCTTTTCTGCCTCCGCAATCGCCGCCGGAATCCCCTCCGGATTTTTGCCGCCTGCCTGCGCCATATTCGGCCTGCCGCCACCGCCGCCGCCTACAAGCGCCGCAATCCCTTTTATCAGGTTGCCCGCATGGGCGCCCTTCTCCACCGCGCCGTCCGTAGCCATGGCAACCATATTGACCTTGCCGCCCTGCGCGGAAAGAAGAAGCACCACACCCTCGCCGATTTTTTCCTTCAGCGAATCGCCAAGGTCACGCAGTCCGTTCATGTCCACATTTTCCACGCCGGAAGCCAAAAGCTTTACGCCTGCTATTTCTTTTACCTGATTCATCACATCGCCAAGGGCTTCCTTCGCTGCTTTTGCTTTCAAGGACTCGTTTTCACCCTGCAGGCTCTTTAATTCCGCCATCAGATGCGTACATTTCTCCACCAGCGATGCCGGAGTCGCCTTCACGGTTTTCGCCGCATTTTCCAAAGTTTCCTCAAGCTTCCTGTAATAGGACAGCACGCCGTTTCCCGTCAGCGCCTCGATTCTGCGGACGCCTGCCGCCACACCGCTCTCCGATATTATCTTAAATACGGAAATCACACCGGTATTTGCTACATGCGTACCGCCGCAAAGCTCCGTGGAAAACTCTCCCATGGAAACCACTCGCACCTTTTCTCCGTATTTCTCGCCGAAGAGCGCCATCGCGCCGGTTTTCTTCGCTTCGTCTATACTCATAACCTGCGTTTTTACAGGCAGCGCATTGGCAATCTGCGCATTCACCATCGCCTCTGTTCTGGCAATCTCTTCTCCTGTCATGGCGGCAAAATGCGTAAAGTCAAACCGCAGCCTCTCGCCGTCCACAAAGGAACCTGCCTGTTCTACATGTGTACCCAGCACTTCCCTGAGCGCTTTCTGCAGAAGATGGGTCGCACTGTGATTTTTGCAGGTATCCAGCCGGTTTGCCGCTTCTACTTTAAGCGTAACGGCATCACCCGTCTTGAACATGCCCTTCGTCACTCTGCCGATATGCCCTGTCTTATTGCCCGGCAGCTTTATGGTATCCTCCACAACAAACTCACTCTCTGCCATGGTAATGACACCCTTGTCCCCGTTCTGCCCGCCCATGGTGGCATAAAAAGGCGACTCCTTCACTACAATCGTACCTATATCACCGTCGGCAAGGGCATCCACAAGCTCTGTTTCCGTCGTCATCGCCGTAATTTCCGACGTATGCTCCAGTCTGTCATAGCCTACAAATTCCGTGGTAAGCGCCGTAGAAATCGATTCGTATACGGTAGCATCCGCCCCCATATAATTTGTCACCTTGCGCGCTTTTCTCGCCGTCTCCTTCTGTTTTTGCATACATGCCTCAAAACCGTCCTTGTCCACGGACAGCTCCTTCTCAGCCAGAATTTCTTCCGTCAAATCAAAGGGGAATCCATAGGTATCGTACAGCTTAAATGCGTTTTCTCCCGTAAGAACCTTGCTCTGAGACCTTTCCATCTCCGCTTCCATATCCGCCAAAATAGCGAGTCCCTGGTCAATGGTCTTGTCAAACTTCTCCTCCTCCTGCGTCAGCACGTTTAAAATAAACGCCTTTTTCTCCTCCAGTTCAGGATATCCGTCCTTACATTCTGCAATCACCGTCTCGCTTAAGTTTGCCATAAACTTCCCGCTGATGCCAAGAAGCCTTCCGTGCCTTGCCGCACGGCGGATAAGACGGCGCAGCACATAGCCCCTTCCTTCATTGCCGGGCATAATGCCATCGCTTATCATAAAAGTAGTGGAACGGATATGGTCGGTAATCAGACGAATCGACACGTCTGCCGCAGCATCCTTTTGATATTCCACGCCGGCAATGGCACAGATGCGGTCGCGGATTGCCTTCATCGTATCAATGTCAAACACGGAATCCACATCCTGCACCACCACGGCAAGACGCTCCAGACCCATGCCCGTATCAATATTTTTCTGCGTAAGCTCCGTATAATTGCCGTGTCCGTCGTTGTTAAACTGTGTGAAAACGTTGTTCCACACCTCCATAAAACGGTCGCAGTCGCAGCCCACCTTACAGTCGGGCTTTCCGCATCCGTACTTCTCGCCTCTGTCATAGTAAATCTCGGAACAGGGTCCGCAGGGACCTGCCCCGTGCTCCCAGAAATTGTCGCACTTGCCGTTTTCATCCCTGTAAAAACGGGTAATCCGCTCCCCGGATACGCCAATTTCTTTTGTCCAGATATCGTACGCCTCGTCATCCTCACAGTAAATGGAAGGATACAGCCGCTCCGGCTCCATACCCACCACCTTTGTCAGGAACTCCCAACTCCAGGCAATCGCCTCATGCTTAAAATAGTCTCCAAAAGAAAAGTTGCCCAGCATCTCAAAAAAAGTAAGATGCCTTGCCGTCTTTCCCACATTCTCAATATCTCCCGTGCGGACGCATTTCTGACATGTCGTCACCCTGCGCCTCGGCGGAATTTCCTGCCCCGTAAAGTAAGGCTTTAAGGGCGCCATACCGGAATTGATAATCAGTAAGCTGTTGTCGTTGTGTGGCACCAGCGAAAAACTTTTCATTTTTAAGTGGTCCTTACTCTCAAAAAAATCAAGGTACATTCTTCTTAATTCATTTACACCTGCCGGTTTCATTGATACTTCTTCCTCCCTGTCGTAGAGCTGCCTTGTGCCGCAGACCTCTTTTAAAATGTAAATTTCTCTGCAAAATATGCTTCCAGTTCAGAAACCGCAACCCGCTCCTGCTCCATGGAATCGCGGAAACGCACCGTCACGCAGCCGTCCGTCTCGGAATCAAAATCATACGTGATGCAGAAGGGCGTGCCGATTTCGTCCTGCCGGCGGTATCTCTTGCCGATGGCGCCCCTATCGTCAAACTCGCAGTTATATTTTTTGCTAAGCTGCGCATAAATCTTCTCCGCGCCTTCGTTCAATTTCTTGGAAAGCGGCAGCACACCTATCTTGACGGGCGCAAGCGCGGGATGGAAATGCAGCACGGTGCGCATGTCCCCGCCCTCCAGCTCCTCCTCGTCGTAGGCGGCGCACAAAAATGCCAGCACCATTCGGTCCGCCCCCAGAGACGGCTCGATAACATAGGGTATGTACTTTTCGTTTTTCGTGTCGTCAAAGTAAGTCATATCCTGTCCTGACACGTTGGCATGCTGCGTCAAGTCATAGTCCGTCCTGTCCGCAATACCCCACAGCTCGCCCCAGCCGAAGGGGAACAAGAACTCGATGTCCGTGGTCGCCTTGCTGTAGAAGGAAAGCTCCTCCTTCTCATGGTCCCTGACGCGCATCTCCTCATCCTTTAAGCCCAGCGTCTTCAGCCAGTTGATACAGAAGCTTCTCCAGTAATCAAACCATTCCAAATCCGTGTCCGGCTCGCAGAAAAATTCAAGCTCCATCTGCTCAAACTCTCTTGTACGGAAAGTAAAATTGCCCGGCGTTATCTCGTTGCGGAAGGATTTGCCTATCTGCCCGATGCCGAAGGGAATTTTCTTTCTCGAGGTACGCTGCACATTTTTAAAGTTGACAAAGATGCCCTGTGCCGTCTCGGGACGCAGGTATACCGTATTTTTGGCGTCCTCGGTAACTCCCTGAAAGGTCTTGAACATCAGGTTAAACTGTCTGATATCCGTAAAATTATGCTTACCGCAGGTAGGACAGCAGATATGATGCTCCTCAATAAAGGCTTTCATTTCCTCCTGACTGAAGGCATCTACGCTCTTCGGAAGCGTCATGCCGCTTTCTGTGCAGTAATCCTCTATCAGTTTATCCGCGCGAAAACGCTCATGACATTCTCTGCAGTCCATCAGCGGGTCGGAAAAGCCGCCCAGATGCCCGCTTGCCACCCATGTCTGGGGATTCATCAGAATTGCACAGTCCACGCCCACATTGTAGGGATTTTCCATGATAAACTTCTGCCACCAAGCCTTCTTTACATTATTTTTCAGCTCCACGCCAAGATTACCGTAATCCCATGTGTTTGCAAGTCCGCCGTATATCTCCGACCCCGGATATACAAAACCTCTCGCCTTTGCCAGTGCAACGATTTTTTCCATTGTTTTTTCCATCTTACTAACCAAACCTTTCCATTTATCTTATTTTGTTAAAATATATGTCAGTTCGCCCGTCCATGTAATATCGGCATCCTCCCCCGGTCCCGGCATTGTCGCCGTCCGGCTGCCGGCAAGCTGCACTCCCTCCGACATATACAATATCTTTTCCGGAAGAACTACCTGCGATACCTGTGCACTCTGCCTGATAATCAGAATATGGACATTTTTCATGTCAAGTATCTGCGCCTGCCCGATTCGGCTGCCTGCATCCGAGGCACCGATTAATTCCACGTTCAGCTTAAAACCGGCTGCTTCTGCCTCTGCCGGCGTCCCGTAAAACAGCTCCACACCGTTAAAATGCATGTAATCGTCGCAGGAAGCATACCGCATGGTGACCAGTACCTTCCCTTCCTCCGCCTCAGACATTGTAATATTGCTAAGGGATACTGCCTCTGCGCCTCCGGCGGCATTATAACGCCCCGCCTCCTCCAAAATCATCGCTTCCAGACTTTCCAGCGCATAATTTTCTTTTCCGAATTCTTCTACAATATCGCTTGTGACGCTCCCATCCTTTCCTATCTGCAGGCTTGTTATCTGCACCGTTTCCACCTCTTCTCCACAGCCGGACAATAAAGGACACAGCGCAAAACATACTGCCAGTATAACGCCCAATTTCTTTCCCTGCATACGCTTCCTTTCTGTGCCGCTGCAGATTCCCGCGGCAATCTCCTCCTACAATGTTTCCTTCCCAAAAAACACCATTCTTTATTATAACGAACTTATAATGGTTTTTCAACACAGACTTTCTAATATTTCAAGACTTTTAAAATGCCTGTCCATAAAACGCCGCCGATACAGCGCCGCCACGTCCGCAAGCTCTTTTAGCACCTCTTCCTTCACCAAAAAGGTGTAGAGCTTTTCCACCGAAGCTTTCTCAATAAACTGAAGTGCATAAACGGTTGATTCATGCAGCTTTTTGTCCGTTGGCACGCCCGGATATTCCCCATTTACCGCAAGCGCTTTCAGCTCATAAATACACTTTACCAGAAGATTGGGAAGCGACGGGGAAATAAGCGCCCGCATCGACTGGTATACAAGCTTCAGCATTTCTCTCTCATCATTGTTTTCTCTTGTATAGTAATCTGCAATTTCAAGAAAATACATGCCATAATAAGCGCTTATGTAGTCCGCCCTGAGTTCCTCAAAATACTGACTGATATTGACCTCAGCCACATTATATGCATTTTTTCCTTCATATAATTTGAACTTTCCAAAAGAAAAAGGGCCGGTTGCCGCCATAAAACGGCTGCCGGGCCGTCTTGCTCCTTTTGCAAAGGCAGAAATCTTCCCTCTCTCTTTTGTTAATATACATATCCGCCTGTCATACTCACCGATAGGCGTCTGGCTCAACACCATTCCCGTCACCGTAATAAAATCCTGCATAAGGGTATTCTCCCATATTTTTCCCTTCATGGGCGTGCTCCTTACCTGCAAGGAATACGTCCTCTTTTTCGGGAGCCTCCTTCTTTTGTCCGCTTTCTTTGGCATAAGCCAGATAATCCTGCACCCTGCCGCTTTTTACAAACTGCTTCCAGTAATTTTCATCGTTCATCTTGTGCCCCCTTTGTACTTTCTTACTGTATTAGGGTTCGCGAATTTTTATTTTCTATGCGTTATGAACGAGTATCTTTTTCATGATAGCCAAAATTTTTCAGAAGAAAATCACTGTCGCGCCAGTCCTTTTTCACCTTGACCCAAAGCTGCAGATTCACCTGTCTCTCCAAAAGCTCCTCTATTTCAGGGCGCGCAAGGGAGCCGATTTTCTTTAACATGACGCCGTTTTTACCGATGATGATGCCCTTGTGGGACTCCCGCTCGCAGATAATGGTAGCCTCGATATCCGCAATCTTTTTCCGGTATTTTAAGCTCTCGATACTGACCGCCACACCGTGAGGAATCTCCTCGGAAAGAAGCCTTAATGCCTTCTCCCTGATAAGCTCCGCCACAATCTGCCGCATGGGCTGGTCCGTCACGGTGTCCTCATCATAAAACGCCGGTCCGTAAGGCATGTACTTCATAATGCACCTTATCAATTCGTCCGTATTATCCGCTTTTAAGGCGGAAACCGGCACTACCTCCGCAAAATCATACTGCTGCCTGTACGCGTCAATGCTGGAAAAAAGCTGTTCCTTTTTTACCGTGTCTATTTTATTGACAACCAGTATCACCGGCGTCTTCGTCTTTTGAAGCTGCTCTATGATATGCCGCTCGCCTGCGCCGATAAAATGGGTGGGCTCCACCAGCCAGAGAATGACATCCACCTCGGACATGGTCTTTTCCGCCACGTTCACCATGTAATTTCCCAGCTTATTTTTTGCTTTATGGATGCCCGGCGTATCCAGAAAGACAATCTGTCCCTCTTTTGACGTATACACAGTCTGAATCCGGTTCCTTGTAGTCTGCGGCTTGTCAGAGGTGATGGCAATTTTCTGCCCAATCAGACAGTTCATCAGCGTTGACTTTCCCACATTGGGTCTGCCAATCAACGTGGCAAACCCCGATTTAAAAGCCGTATTTTCACTCATTTGTGCCTCCCTGCTGTACTGCCGGCGCGGAAGCTGCATTCTGTGCTGCCTGCCCCTGCTGTACCGCCGGCATGGGAGCTCCGTTCTGTGCTGCCTGCCCCTGCTGTACCGCCGGCATGGGAGCTGCATTCTGTGCTGCCTGCCCCTGCTGTACCGCCGGCTGCCGTGCCTGCATAGCCGCCATATTCTGCATATGCGCTGCCGCCGGCGCGGGAGGCATACCCTGCGCCTGCATTTGACGCATATACGCCTGCTGCCGCTGCCTGTATTCCTCCGCACGTTTCCTTCTCTTTGCCGCGCCCCGCTTTACGCCTAATACGGTAAATACGGTAATCAGTAAAATAATGACTGCCAGCAGCACCAGATAAGGCAGCGCCGTCACAAACCAGACAAAGAACTCGCGGAAGCCTTTTCCGATGTTCTTTAAGCTGGTCATAAATCCGTCGCCGATTCGCTCCCATGTGGTCTGCTGCCTTACCGGCACGGGCGTCAGCTCCACCACCTCGGTGATGTTTAAATAGACTGTGCTGTATTCTATCTGGTTGTCGTAGGTGCGAAGCTGTCTCTCCATACTCTCTATCTGATAGCGAACCTCGGAAAGCCTTGACTCCAACATAATCATCTCTTCCACAGTCTCCGCCTGCTCAAGGAAGGAAAGCAGCCTCTCCTGCTCCGCCAAAAGCACATCCTTGTGGCTGTCCAAATCCACGTAGTCAAGCGTCACGTCCGTTTCCTGCTCCGACCTGCTTGTAATATTGCCGTTTTCCGCAACCTGCGAAAGGAAAATGTCCAGATTGCTTTTGGGGATACGCAGCGTCAGGCTTGCATTCCGCTCATTGCGGTAGCCGCTTCCGCTGTAATTCGTACCGTAATAACTGCTGCCATTGTCAGAGTTTAATTTTTCCACATACCCGCCAAGCTCCTGCGTCCGGCTCTGCACATAGGAAAGCAGGGCGTCAAAATCCATGGTCTCTACCTTCAGGCTCACCGTGCGAATCAACTTTCTTCCTGCGCGCACATCCTCCCCTGCACCCGCGGAAGGACTGTCATAAGAACCCTCATAGGAATCCGACGGCTCATAAAAATAGTCAGAGTCCTCCCCATAAATACCGGCGCTGTTTACGGAGCCAGGCGCCTCATAATAGCCGCCGCCATTGGCATAATCGCTCTTGGCGCCGTCATAGGTACTGCCGCAGCCCGTAAAAATAAATGTCAGACAAAATAATACCCCAAATACCTTTTTCAATCCCTTCATAAAAAAACCTCCCTCTTTTACACACACTATCCGACAAGATTTTCCACCCTTTCAAACAGTCCTCCTGCCTCACTGATTTTCTCGGCGTTTCCAACAACACAGAGACAGTCATCCTCCATAAACGCTCTGATATAACCGGCTGTCTCTCTCAGCTTATCCGGCGTGGTGCCGAGCAGTTCATCCCTCTCCTTCTGCAAATCGGCATCCGTCATGTCCGCCATATAGCCGCCCAGCGAAAACGCACCCTTTGCGGCGGGATTCATCGGCGTATCCAGCTCGCTGACGGCACCTATAATAAACTGTGTCATTATCCGCTCATCCGCCTCAAAGGAAGCGATATAATCCGCCGCCTTTTCGTAGATATCGATGGTATTCTGCAGATTCGGGTCGCGGTAGGATACGAAATAGCTGTCCCCCTGTTTGCCAAAGCCGCACATACAGCCGTATGCGCCGCCCTTCACGCGAATCTGATTCCACAGATAATCATAGCGCATCATCATCCGCAGCACACAAAGCGAGCCGTCGTAAGCAAGCCCTTTCTGCTTGAAATTGCCGGCGCGGCAGACATATTGTACCTGTCCCGGCGTCTTGTAGCCCTCCTTCTCCTTGTGCAGGCTGACCGTAAACCGACCCTCCTGTACCTCGTTTTGGTAAAGCGACGCCTTTAATTTTTCTATGATTGCAGGAAGCCTGTCCGCTGCTTCCCTGCTGCCCGTAAAATCCACCATCAGGTTTTCCGGTCTGAAAACAATCGCCGCAAGCTCTTGTAATTTTGCCGAAATGTCCGCCGCTTCTGTCTCGAAATCCGCGCACAGCTTTTCCACCAGCCTGTAGAAGGCAATGCCGGAAAGCAGCTCGTTGTACGCAGCAGTCCTTGATATGCCGGAAAGCGCCCGCATCATGGCGACGCTGTGTCCTGCAGATATCATCTGCCCCTGCATTCTGGACTTGCCCTCAGCCAGAATTTCTTTTATCCTTTTTTTGTCGGAGAAATCCGAGGTCATGGCGATTTCTCTCATCAAATCTACTGCCGTCTCCAGATTCTCATACAATACCTTTGTCTTTAACTCCATCGTCAGCGTATGCTTCTGTTCATCGCGGATGCTGCCGTAGACATTGGTATCTGCGGAAATACCGCCTGTTTTGATATTTACCTCATTAAACAGCTCCGCATAGGCGTAATGCTCCGTATTTAAAAGCATCAGCGTTCCTTTCAGGATGCCGAGATACGGAAACAGCCTTTCCGGCACTTTGTCCAGCTTAAACAGCAGGCGCAGATAGCCGATGCCATTGGTAAACAGCTCATGGAACAGGAAATCCGTCCCGCCGATATGCCGCAGCTCATTGACAAATACTGCCGCTTCTTTTTTGATGTCCTGCACGGTAAGCATGGGAATCTTCGCCAGATTTTCTTCCGCATCCGGCGCATCCTGATACGCTTTTAACGCCTCTGTCCTTGCTATGAGGTCCTGTATCTGTGCCTCGGAAAGCTGTGCCTTGTACGCCGCAAGCTGCTCCCTTAGCGCCTTCTCACGCTGCTCGGTAAGCCCTTTTTTAGGCAGGAGCACCACTAAGGATTTGTGGGGATTCTCAATCAGGTACTGCTTTACCAGCGACTCAAAATATCCCGTCTCCACTTTTTTTCTGAGCGCGGCAAAGGTCTCGTTTGCCTCCACGTGGATAAATGGCTTGTTGTCGTCATAAAGCCAGCTATCCAGCATACGCAGACCGTACATCAATCCCTTCGGATAACGCCCAAAGTCCGCTTCCCTGTATTCAAACTCAAAACAATTTAAACCCGCCAGAAGCGCCTTCTTGTCAAAGCCATTTTCTGCAATTTCCCCCAGCACCCTGCGGATTATCTGCAGAAATTCCTCCTCCCGCCCTGCATCCGCATTCTTGGAGACAATACTGAAATAAGGCTGCTTGATGCCATTGTCGTAGATGCTGTAAATATCCGTGCCGATACCGGCATCGGTAAGCGCCTGCTTTAAAGGCGCACCGGGTGCGGAACAGAGCGCATAGTCCAATACCTGAAAAGCCACATAAAGCTCCTTGTCCAGCGTATCTCCCACGGACATACTGTATGCCAGGTAAGCATTCTCCTTCTCATCTTCCTCGTCCCCTATGGGATATTCCTTTTCCACCCTGTTTAACGCCGGTAAAGCCGGCTGGCTCTGCACATGGGAATCCACCTGTCTTTCCTCAAAATGGGACAGGTATTCCTTGTCAATATAATCCAGCTTCTCCGCCATATCCATATCACCGTAGAGGTAGATATAGCTGTTGGAGGGATGGTAATAGCTTCTGTGGAAATCCAGAAATTCCTCATAGGAAAGCTTCGGAATATCCTGCGGGTCACCTCCCGACTCAAAGCTGTAGGTGGTATCCGGATAAAGGGAATTGCTCAGCTCCCGCACCAGCACCTCGTCCGGCGAGGAAAAGGCACCCTTCATTTCATTGTAGACCACGCCGTTTAAGGTAAGCGGCTCCTCCCTGCCGGAAAGCTCATAATGCCAGCCCTCCTGCATAAAAATCTTTTCTTCTTTGTAAATATTGGGATAAAATACCGCATCCAGATATACATGCATGAGATTCTGAAAATCCTTATCGTTGCAGCTCGCCACCGGATACAGGGTCTTGTCCGGATAGGTCATCGCATTCAGGAAAGTATTTAAAGAACCTTTTACCAGCTCCACAAAAGGGTCCTTCACCGGGAAATGCTCTGAGCCGCACAGCACGGAATGCTCCAGAATATGCGCCACACCGGTGCTGTTTACGGGTGTGGTGCGGAAGCCTACGTAAAATACCTTATTGTCATCATCATTCGACAGAAGGGCAACCCTTGCGCCTGTCTTTTTGTGCCGCAAAAGATAACTCTCGGAATTTAAATCCGCAATCGTCCTCCTCTCTATTAATTCATAGCTTGTCAGTTCTTCTACTTTCATCCTTTTCTCCATTTCTGCGCTGTTTGGGGTTTGCTTAAAAGATAAGCCGGCGGATTTGCGGCAGTCAGCGCGCTGACCCAAATCCCTTTTGGCAAGTTTTATACGACCGCCGCAAGTGCCAGTTTGGAAAAAGAAATTTCCTGTATCAGAATTCCCTTTTCCTTCTTTTCGTCTGGCGGTATTTTTACAAAATCCTGCAGCTTCAGGGTGCGGCTCACATAAGCAGGCTCCCCTTTCCTTCTTTTTTTCTGTTCCAGAATGCTGATTCTAACCTTGGTTTTCAACTGTAAAAACGTCTGGTAGGCAAAGCCCTTTTCTTCCATGTAGTAAAAATGGCTTTCCAGCGATACGCCTTCCTCAGAAAGCTCCTGCTTTATATACCTGTTTACCAGCGATTTGATTTTAAAAGGAATCTCCTCATTCTCCGTCAATTCCTCGTATGTATATTTTGCCCCCAGATAAATGCTTGAAACATCCTGCATAATATACTTATAATCCGTATACTGACAATCCCTCATGTCAAATCCTCTATCTTTCCGCCACTGATACGGACGGCTTCTTCAATTGCCTTTGCGGAAAACCTTCCTTCCGCAGCAAGCTCTTCTATCGTTACTTTCCTCCCGTAATCTTTTGCCAGCTCTCTTGCCGCATCTGCCACCTTGTTTACCCGCTTTGCAATCCGCCCTTCCTTCTTGCTCTCCGCGGCATTTTCCGCCACAAGGCTTTCCATCGCCTCCATAATCTGCTTTGCCAAAGATGCCTCCGCCCCATCGGTATCCTGTGCCGGCTTTAGCATCTTTACCCCCGCTGTAACGGCGGCATTCCCCTCTCCTATCAAATCCTCCAAAAGCACACCCTGTCCTGCATACAGCCTTGCCATATCCGCGACTTTAGGCAGCATCAACGTAATAAGCCTCTCCTGCGCTGATGCTTCCCCCGAAGCGGCAGCCTGAAAAACAACAGTCCTTTCCGTATCGTCGACTTCTGCAAATACGGCAATCTCCTCCAGATAAAGCTTCAGATAATCCTTTTCCGCCACGGACAAATTTGCTTCTATATCAAACGGCGCTCCCACGCCAATGCCATATCTCTGTAAATAGGCATGTACCATGGAAAGCTTGTCCTCTGTCAGGTCAAAATCGGCAAACGCTCCTTCCACCTGCTCTTTTGTAAGAAGATTGTCCTGCGTCTTGGCAAATTCTTTCAATTCTGCCAGCTTAGCGGCAAACAGCGCTTCTTTTTCCATATCCTCTCCTTTGTCAATTTGACCCACCCTCTACAGCCGCTTCCTGCCTACAAAACATGCTTGTGGCTGAACAAATGCTCCTGACAGTACTCATAGTTGCCGTTGCACTTAGAGCAGAATCTAAATTCCAGCTCCGGATTGGACTCGTCCGTCCTGCCGCAGATGACGCATTTGTGTTTTGTGACTGCCGTGCCACGGTGCACCTCCCGTTTATACTCATACTGCCGCTTCATCTGCTTCGGACTGCGGATAATGCGGTTTCTCGCAGTAAAGAAAAAGACGATAAAGTTAAGCAGGGAGGACAATATGGCAATCCGCAGGAAGAAATTGAAATTGATGGTAACCAGTCCGCCCAGGCTTAATACATTGCCCTTACTTCCGATAAATTCAAAGCCAATAATAACCGCGTACACAATTCCCAGCCATTTTACCTTGATGGGCACCAAAAACATGAGGAGTACCTGCACGTCGGGAAAGGTAGCCGCAAAGGCAAGGAAAATAGACATATTAATGTAGTAAGTGCTGAAATACATCGAGCCTGCCTGAAAAATCAGTTTCCCCAGACTGGAAAGTCCCCACGCCTCCCCATAAAACAGATAAGCCGCTCCCATGGCGATAAAACTGCCAAGCACGGTAAAGAACATCCCGGAAAAAATATATACATTGTACCGGTACGTTCCCCACGTGCGCTCTAAAGTAGTTCCGATACTCCAGTAAAAATACAGCATAATCAGGGTCGTAAAAATATTGCCCATGGAAGGCGGCACCAATACCCAGCTCACCAGCCGCCACACCTGCCCGTGCAGTATCTCGTAAGGATTCAGCGTCAGATAGTACAGAAAATTGCCGTTGATAAGCTGTATGATATATCCGACTGCATAACACGCTATCAGTACCGTGGATAAATTCGGAATTGCGTATTTTCCGAATTTTTTTTCAAACCGGCTCATTGGTCTCATATCATTCCTCCCATGTGGGTCATTTCAAAATAAATGGCTGCATATATTCTATCATTCCTAAATTCCAAAGTAAACGGCTCCGGCAATTTTTCACATAAATTTTGGAAAAGTTTTATATTTTTTCCTGAATGTATCAGAAAAGATTCCTGTGTTGTTCGTTGCAATTTGTCGTTTCCTGTCGTATAATATACGTGCTTATGCCGTGCGATAAAACGTCTGCACGGAAATCAAAGAAAAAAGGAATGATTTTATATGACATATACACTTGGTATTGATATCGGCTCCACTACAGTCAAAATTGCAATTCTCGACAAGCAGCATACCATTCTGTTCTCCGACTACGAAAGGCATTTTGCCAATATCAGGGAGACGCTTTCCTCCCTTTTACAGAAAGCATATGAAAAGCTTGGCAACATTACGGTACATCCCATGATTACCGGTTCCGGCGGTCTGACGCTTGCCAATCATTTAGGCGTTCCCTTTACACAGGAAGTCATTGCAGTCGCCACTTCCCTAAAGGAACTGGCACCCCAGACGGACGTCGCCATAGAGCTTGGCGGCGAGGACGCCAAAATCATCTATTTTGAAGGCGGCAATGTAGAGCAGCGCATGAACGGTATCTGCGCCGGCGGCACCGGCTCCTTTATCGACCAGATGGCTTCCCTGATACAGACGGACGCTTCCGGTCTCAACGAGTATGCCAAAAATTACCGCTCCCTGTACACCATCGCTGCGCGCTGCGGCGTATTCGCCAAAACGGATATCCAGCCCCTTATCAACGAAGGCGCTACCAAGGAGGACTTGTCCGCCTCCATTTTTCAGGCGGTAGTCAACCAGACCATCAGCGGTCTTGCCTGCGGAAAGCCCATCAGAGGGCATGTCGCTTTCCTCGGCGGACCCCTGCATTTTCTCTCCGAATTAAAAGCTGCCTTTATCCGCACCCTGAAGTTGGATGAGGCTCATATTATAGATACGGACAACTCGCACCTTTTTGCGGCAATCGGCTCTGCCTTACACGCAAAAAAGGAAATTTTTTACACCATGGAGGAAATGGTTGGCAAGCTTTCCTCCGAAATCAAGATGGAATTTGAGGTGGAACGCATGGAACCCCTCTTTGCGGATGAAGCGGCTTACAGAGCATTTCAGGAGCGCCACAGCAGGCATCACGTGCAGACCGCAGAGCTTGCTTCTTACAGGGGCGCGGCTTATCTTGGCATCGACGCCGGCTCCACCACCACCAAGATTGCACTGGTTTCAGAGGATGGCAGGCTGCTCTATTCCTTTTACAGCAGCAACGACGGCAGCCCGTTAAATACGGCTATCCGCTCTTTAAAGGAAATTTATTCCCTCCTTCCCGAAGGCGTTAAAATTGTGCGCGCCTGCTCCACCGGCTACGGGGAGGCGCTGATGAAGGCAGCCTTTCTTTTAGACGACGGGGAAGTGGAAACCGTCGCCCACTACTATGCCGCTGCTTTCTTTAACCCCGCCGTGGACTGCATCTTAGACATCGGCGGACAGGACATGAAATGTATCAAAATCAAAAACAATACCGTTGACAGCGTGCAGCTCAACGAGGCATGCTCCTCCGGCTGCGGCTCCTTTATCGAGACTTTTGCAAAGTCCTTAAACTACTCCGTGCAGGATTTTGCCGACGCTGCGCTTTTTGCCGCGCACCCCATTGATTTGGGAACCCGCTGTACGGTTTTCATGAATTCCAAGGTAAAGCAGGCGCAGAAGGAGGGCGCTTCCGTGGCGGATATCTCCGCAGGACTTGCCTATTCCGTCATCAAAAACGCCCTGTTTAAGGTTATCAAGGTCTCCGACGCCTCCTCCCTTGGACGCAATATCGTGGTGCAGGGTGGCACCTTCTACAATGACGCCGTGCTGCGCAGCTTTGAAAAAATTGCAGGCTGCGAGGCAATCCGCCCCGATATCGCCGGCATCATGGGCGCATTCGGCGCCGCGCTGATTGCAAGAGAGCGCTACGAGGAAGGATACGAGACTACCATGCTCTCCTTCCAGAAAATCTGCGAGCTGCAGTTTGAAACCAGCATGGCAAAATGCCGCGGCTGTACCAACAACTGCCGCCTCACCATCAACAAATTTTCCGGCGGCAGGCAGTATATTTCGGGCAACCGCTGCGAGCGTGGGCTTGGCAAGGACAAGGCGGCAAGCGATGTGCCGAATCTTTTCGACTACAAGTTAAAACGCCTCTTTTCTTATGAGCCGCTCTCTCCCGACAAAGCAAAGCGCGGGCAGGTAGGTATTCCGAGAGTGCTCAATATGTATGAAAATTACCCCTTCTGGTTCACCTTCTTTACCAGACTCGGCTATCAGGTGGTGCTTTCTCCTGCCTCCAACCGAAAGATTTATGAGCTTGGCATCGAATCCATTCCCAGCGAGTCGGAATGCTACCCCGCCAAGCTGGCACACGGGCATGTCACATGGCTGATTAAGCAGAACATTCCTTTTATCTTCTATCCCGCCCTGTTTTATGAGCGCGATGAGGTGGAGGGCGCCAACAACCACTACAACTGCCCCATCGTCACCTCCTACTCGGAAAATATCAAGAACAACGTGGAGGAAATCGGACGTGGCGAGGTGGTATTCCGCAATCCCTTTATGTCCTTTAAATCTCCCGATACGATTGCCACGGCTCTCATCAAGGAATTCAAAGAATTGCCCGCTGCCGAGATAAAAGAAGCTGTCAAAGCGGCATGGGAGGAGCAGTCCGCCGCAAGGGAGGACATCAAGAAAAAGGGAGAAGAAACCCTGCGCTGGATGCGTGAGAACAAAAGGCGCGGCATTGTGCTTGCCGGACGCCCTTACCATATCGACCAGGAAATCAACCACGGCATTCCCGAGCTGATTACTTCCTATGGCATTGCCGTCCTGACAGAGGATTCCGTTTCCCATCTTGGCTGTCCCGAACGCCCGCTGATTGTCTCCGACCAGTGGATGTACCACTCCCGCCTCTATGCGGCTGCAAGCTATGTCAAGACCACGGAAGATTTGGACTTGATACAGCTCAATTCCTTCGGCTGCGGACTGGACGCCGTCACCACCGACCAGGTAAACGATATCCTCTCCGGCTCCGACAAAATATATACCTGCTTAAAAATTGACGAAGTAAACAATTTAGGCGCGGCGCGTATCCGCATCCGCTCCCTGCTTTCCGCCCTGCGCGTCAGGGAAAAGCAGGCAAAGCAGCGGACGCTGCACTCTTCTGCCATTGAAAAAGTTGCCTTTACGGAGGAGATGCGCAAAAATTATACGATACTCTGCCCGCAGATGTCTCCCATCCACTTTGAGATATTAGAGCCCGCCTTCAACGCCTGCGGCTACAATTTTGTCGTCTTAAACAACGACAACAAACACTCTGTGGACATGGGGCTGAAATATGTCAACAACGACGCCTGCTACCCTTCCCTTTTGGTGGTGGGGCAGATTATGGAGGCGCTGCTTTCCGGCAAATACGATTTAAACCGCACCGCCATCATTATGTCACAGACAGGAGGCGGCTGCCGCGCCACCAACTACATCGGCTTTATCCGCCGTGCGCTGGAAAAAGCCGGCATGGCGCAGATACCCGTTATTTCCTTAAATCTGGCGGGCATCGAGAGCAACCCGGGCTTCCACTTAAACGCCAATCTGCTGATGCGCGCTGCTTACGGCGCTGTCTTCGGCGATATCTTTATGCGCTGCGTCTACCGGATGCGTCCCTATGAAAAGGAAGCCGGCAGTGTCGATGCCTTGCATAAAAAATGGCTGAAGGTCACACAGGATTTTGTCTCCGGCAAACACATGAATTTCTTCCGTTTTAACCGTATCTGCCGGCAGATTATCAGAGATTTTGATGCCGTTCCCCTAAACGAGGACATCAAGAAGCCCCGGGTAGGTATTGTCGGCGAGATTCTGGTAAAATTCTCTCCTGCGGGCAACAACCACCTCGTAGAGCTTCTGGAGGCAGAAGGCGCAGAGGCAGTTATGCCGGACCTGATTGACTTTATGCTCTACTGCTTCTACAACCAGATATATAAAGCGGAAGAGCTTGGCATGAGCAAAAAAGCGGCACGCATCTCCTCCCTTGGCATATGGGCAATTGAAAGGCTGCGCGGCGCGGCTGCAAAAGAGTTCAAAAAAAGCCGGCATTTTACACCGCCCGCCCATATACGGGATTTGGTAAAATATGCCGAGCCTATTGTATCCATCGGCAACCAGACCGGCGAGGGCTGGTTCTTAACCGGAGAAATGGTGGAGCTGATTCACAGCGGCGTGCCCAATATCGTGTGCTGCCAGCCCTTTGGCTGCCTGCCCAACCATGTGGTCGGCAAAGGCGTTATCAAGGAGCTGCGCAGGCAGTATCCGGCTTCCAATATTGTTGCCGTCGATTACGACCCGGGCGCCAGCGAGGTCAACCAGTTAAACCGTATCAAGCTGATGCTCTCCACCGCGGTAACCAATCTGGAGGCATAGTCAATAGAGCCCCCTTACAGGTCTGCTATCGTTAAATACGGCAATGCGCCGCCACAGGGAATTTCCCTTATGGCGGCGCATTTTTCTTATCTCACGTGTAAAAGCCTATACAAAGGCGCTGTTCTTCATCCTCGCGCTCTTATACCGTCACCGCTCTCTTTCTGGTAAGCAGCCAGGCGCCAACGGCAAAAACAGCGCCCACAGCCAGCATAATAAGCACTTGCAGCACATTTGCCAGATTTGAAAAACCTTTTCCCACTTCCGTCAGCCACACCATAATCCGATTTTTGTTTTCTATAGCCTTCGATATGCCCTTTGTCATCACACCCACCAGCATACAGAAACCCCAGAACACCCACATAAGCTTATTGCCAAACCGCAGATACAGGGCGCCGAGAACCGTGCGCAGCACGGTCATTCCCAAAACATAAGCGATTATCACGCGGAAGTCAAACAGAAAGCCTTCTATTGCTCTATACTCCACTTCCCGGTAAACCAGTCTGCCAAACCCCCGTTCCAGTGTGGCAAACAAGAAAATTACCGCCATGCCAAGCAGATGATTGATGAGGGAAGACACAAAATTGGCAATATAGAACTCCTTTCTGGTTCTTCCCATGGTAACCATCATATTGAAGCTCTGTCCATAGCTTATCATCCCCACGATTATCCCCAGCATCACACATCCGGTAAGCGCCATCACTGTTCCAAGCAGGAACCACACCGGTTTTTCATCATTCGCCATGCCCACTTTTTCAATGAAGAGCATCAACAGGATTCCCACGATTCCAAGGGCAATACTCATAATTGGTATAACCAGCTCTTCCCTTAGAAAGCACCATGTATTTTTTATCTGTTTCCCCATGTTTTTCCTCATTTCTGCGCTGCTTTTCTTTTCAAATTCATAAGAGATTACGAGTTTGTGGCAGGCAACGCACAGACACAAATCCCGCGACTTAAAATTTCTCTCTCAGACTCTGACTTCCAGCTTCTTTACCTCTTTTTTGTACAACAGAATCAAAATGATATCCGCCGCAACGGCTATTGCAATCGCAGGCAGCCACCAGACAGCCTCCGACAACTGTGGCAGTCCCAGTCTCTCCATCACCCCATCCTCGCTCATCGCCGCCACAACAGCAATGCCAAATGTCCCGCCTGCTACCAGCAAAACATAGAAAACCAGTCCTACTACCTTTCCAAATCGCAGATATACCCAGCCCACAAGATTGCATAAAGTCACAGAAACCACCAGAAGCAATGCGTTGCTTATAAACAGCATGCTGTTTACCTCCCTGCCGGCAAAAATACCTGTGCCGATTATGATACCAATCATAACAATCCCCGCCAGATGCACCATCATTTCCATGCCGGCAAAGCTGTCCCTTCTGGTGCTTCCCATGGACAGGGTAAACGGCATATAAGTATTTATCACCGTCAATCCCAATATCCCCATGACAAAAATCATATACCCCACCCCATATCGGGACATCACCACGCAAAAGGCAAGGGGAACATTGCCAATCTCTTCTAATTCTGTCATAATGCTGATAACAAATACCATTGCAACAATCAGCAGAACATTCTGTCCTACCGTCCTGCTCCAATACCGCAGGTTTCTCACGAATCCATCCATATTTTTCTCCATTTCTGCGCTGCGCTTCAAAATTTTCATCTTCAGGCTTGCTTTTACTTCTATCCGCGCCGTCCTACTCTCCTTCTGCCTGTCTTCCCTCCGACTGCAATGCCACAAATACTTGCTGCAGATTCACCGGCTGTACCGACAGCTCGGCATTTCCTTCTATATGCTCGCCCTCGCGAAGCAGTACGGTTACGCCCTTGCTTCTCCCCACTCTTTCCTCGTGCATACAGTGCAGCCCCTTTGTCGCGGCATCCACCACATCCTCTTTTCCGCTCACATGTACGGCTCTTTCCAAAAGCGCCTGCGTATTTTCCTTTAAGATAATCCGCCCTTTATCCAGCATGATGACCTCCTCCAGTACATCGGAAGCCTCCTCAATAATATGGGTGGAAATCACAAAGGTACGTCCGCTCTCCGTAAATTCCTCTAAAAGCGTCCGGTAAAAATACTCCCGCATTACCACGTCAAGCCCTGCCACAGGCTCATCTAAAAAGGTAAAATCCGCTTTGCTCGCCAGCGCAATCACAATGGTAAGCATGGACAGCATACCCTTTGACAGCTTAATGACCTTCTTTTTCACATCCAAATCAAATTCTTTTATCAGTCTGTCCGCCATCTCCTTATCCCAATGGGGCAGATATATGGAAGCCGCACGCAGATAATCCTTTACTCTGTATCCGTTGCCCTGTCCGTTTGCCCCAAGCGCGCTGATTTCTCTGGAAAAACAGATATGGTCAAGCGCCTTCCTGTTCTCCCAAACCGGCTCCGCTCCCAGCATAACCGTTCCTGCGCTTGCGGGATTCTGTGCGGAAAGAATGGAGAGCAGCGTTGTCTTGCCTGCACCGTTCCTTCCTATCAGTCCGTAAATCTTCCCCTTTTCCAGCGCAAGACTTACATTCTCCAGTACATCCTTTTTTCCGTATGTCTTTGTAATATTGCTGCATACCAGTTTTTCATCTGTCATCTTATTTTCCATCCCTTTCTTTGTTTTACGGTTTCCGCTCATGACAAAGCTTATAACTTACGTCCGGCGCATCCGCCTCCTATTTGCTCTCTTCTATCATGACTACCAATTCTTCCTTGGTAATGCCTATGCTCTTTGCTTCCTCCAGCAGCCTTCTGACATAATTATCAAAAAATTCGTTCTGCCGTCTCTTTCTAATCTTGCCTTTCGCTCCTGCCTTTACAAACATACCAATCCCTCTCTTCTTGTACAAAATCTCCTGCTCCACCAATATGTTGATGCCCTTCGCCGCCGTAGCAGGATTGATTGCGTAGAGCTTTGCCAGTTCATTGGTGCTGGGCACTCTTTCTTCCTCCAGCAGAATATCCCGTAATATATCGTTTTCCAGCATTTCGCTGATTTGCAGATATATGGATTTTTCCTGCGTTAAAATTTCATTCACCAATTTTCCTCCTTCTTTCTTTATTTCACAGCTCTCTTCCGTTTCACGCTTGCCATTTCATTTTCACCGGTCCTCGTGTCATAGGTAATTTAGTTAATTACTTATGTAATTAACCATAACACCAACAAAGTGTTTTGTCAAGCAGGAAAGAAATATTTTTTTCTGCGGACCGTCTGCATAAAATACGGGCAAAAGCCCAGAGCTCTTCGCAGGCACGCCGCTTAAGCTCCGGGCTTTCCTTATTTTTCTTCTGTTTTTTTTAACGCGCCTTACTCTGCTAACAGCGGATTGACCTTTTCTCCATCTACCGTGACTGCAAACAGCAGGTTGGCGCCTGTTGCCATGCCGCTCCTGCCGAGTGTGGCAATGACCTGTCCCTGTTTTATTTCTTCTCCTTCGGACACCTGTATCTCCTGCAAATGCCCATACCGGATTGTAATACCGTTCCCCAAATCCACTACAATCACATTTCCATCCCGGCTTTCAAATCCCGTCTCCGTCACCACACCGTCTGCAACTGCATAGACTTCATCTCCCATGTCCCCTGCAATATAAATATGGTCTGAATCCGTTCCGTTTTCCTGTCTGCCATACAAGCCGGACACATTACGGCTGACGGTAGGCCAGAACCAGTCCTGATAAATCAGGCTGCCGGTTTCATACTGTGGCCCCTCGGACAATTCCTTTCTCTCATTCCTCTCTTCCATTGCCGCAAGCATATGTCTCGCCGCCTCCTCCGTACTCTCTACTTCAAAGTCAAAAAAACAGAACCAGTCCTGTCCAAAGGCAAAATGATTGTTGGTCAACACAAAATAGTAGCTGTCCCCCTCCGGCAGTTCTTTCTCCATTGCGCCAATATCATACCCTTCCGATATATCAATCACAACAATTCCCTGCGAATGAGGCGCTATTGCCGAAATTTCCATTTTAATTTTTCCGTTGTCCCCTTCTACTTCCGCTCCCGTCGACCACTGCATGACTTTTACTTTATTCTGCAGCTTTAATTCCCGGTCCGAATCGTTGATAATGACAATTTCAAACCTGCCCTCCCCCTGATATACGGCGGCAAATCCCGCTTCGTCACCGTTTAAACCTGAAAACTTTGCATAGGCAAATGCACATAAGGTCACAAAGCACAACAGGCTGCACGCCAAAAGCAGCATCTGTCTGCCTTTCGTTTTACTCATACTTCTGCCTGCGGCAACGGACACGCCTGTTTTCTTTTGCACAATGGTTTGTATGTTTTTCAAATTTTCCCTGTTATATTTTTCCATATCCCGCAACTCCTTCCTGCGTTTCCATCATCTTTTTCAGTTTTTTTCTCACATGGTAAAGTTTGTTTTCTACCTGCTTTTTGGGCGCATTCAGCGCAAGCGCAATCTCCGCCGGTTTCTGCTCATAGTAGTACCGCCTGTTAATCAGCTCTTTTTCCGTTTCCGCCAATTCTTCCATACAGGAGCGCAATTTTTCCGTTTCTGCATCCGCCGTTTTTCCTTCCGCATATTGCAGGCTCTTCACCAAAATTTTCTCCATGGGTATTTCTCTTTTTCTTATAATAAGACGGTATCTGTCAACCGCCTTCGACCTCGCCACCACGGAAAGATACGAGGACAATTTTGCCCTGTCGGGGTCATATTTTTCAGGATGCAGCCACAGATAGATAAACACATCCGCCACACATTCCTCCACATCCTGCACGGAGGCGGCATTTATGAGAACCGAAGCTGCTATCTTCCAGAGAAGTCTGGAATATTTTTCTATGACAAAAGCGAATATCTGCTCATCCTGCCTGATAATTGCCGAAATTATTTTTTTATCATTCAATGCAGGCACTCCTTTCTCTAACAGACTTTTATCGACCGGTCATATATAATACGAATCAAAATGAAAAAACACTTACTAAAAATAATTTTTTTCAATTAAAAACTACCGTATACAGGCAGGACCTGCAGCGGTAGTTTTGATACGTGGATTCTATTGTACACACAGCGGAAAGGTCAGCGTCACCTTAAACAAATCCCCGTCCAGATAAATTTCAAATGTTCCGTTCTGCAGCTCTGTCAGATTCTTGGCAATGGAGAGCCCCAGCCCGCTTCCCTCCGTACTGCGGGACACGTCGCCGCGGATAAACCGCTCCGTCAGCTCCTCCGCCCGAATATTGAGGCGCTGTGCGGAAATATTCTTTAGGGAAAGCACCACCTCGTCTTTCTCCGGCGCCTGCGCCATATCAAGATAAACTCTGGTTCCTTCCAGCGCATATTTGCAAATATTGTGAAACAGGTTTTCTATCACACGCCAGATTCTGCGGCTGTCCGCCTCTATGTAGAAGGCGTCGCCCTGACAATCCTCCACAATCTGCAGATTTTTCTCCTCAAATTTTTCTGAAAATTCTCCCAGCGACTGATGCAGCAGCTCCGTCAGATTGATTTTTTCCATAATGAGGGTAATGTTGCCCGAGGAAATTTTGGAAGCCTCCACCAAATCATCCGTCAGTTGTTTCAGCCTCTGTGACTTGGCTTCCAACACCTCTATATACCCTTTTACCGGCTGACTCTCAATCTTTTCCCGTTTCAGCAAATCTACATAATTCACAATGCTTGTCAAAGGCGTCTTGATATCATGGGATACATTGGTAATCAAATCCGCCTTCAGCCGCTCATCCTTCATGGACGTCTCGACGGCAGTCTTAATTCCCTCTCCGATGCTGTTGACCGCATCTGCCAGCTTCAAATTTTCCCCATGCATATCCTGCACGGGCACCTGCCATGTCACTTCCCCATCCCGTATCCGCGCAATACCGTCTATAATCTGCTTCCGCTTTAAATGACTGGAAAGCCACAGATAAAGCACCACGCAGTCAAAGACCAGCAAAATACCCGTCAGGAAAAATACGGTTACTTTGCTGCGGGAGCGCTGCCAGAAGAAACAGATAAACGCCCCCATAAAAACATTCACAAACATCGTGCCGCCATGCAGCAGGATACAGCGGAACAGCGCATTGCTGTTATCATACACTTTCAATAACAGTTTCTTTACAAGCAGGAACAGCTTTAACAGCACATTGTCCCACAGCCATTTGACAAGGCTGGATTTTATCAGGGTATGCGCCTTTATCCTGCGTATCAGGCTGTACCAGAACAGACAGAACAAAACACTGATAAGGCAGCACACCGCCCCTATAGCAAGGACAGACTGTATGCGATGCCTGCAGACATAGGCAAGCGCTCTGCCCGAAAAACTGCTGTAAAATAATTTTAAAAACCAGATGCAGCCAAAGGCGGTAAGCCCTCCCAGCGCGGCAGCCGCCTCCGTCGGCAGATAATCAAACCAGCACAGGACAAGCTTTGCCTCCTCCTCGTCCTTTTCTTTGCGCCAGCCCGTCATCACGTTCAAGAACAACCATAACACAAACCATGCGGAAATTGCCAGCCCGGCTGCCGCCACGAGAAAAGGCGCGTAAGGGTGCAGCGTTTCATATGCGGCGGATGCCTGCGCAAACTGGTCCCACACAGGATAATCGGTATTCACTGCAATACGGATTTCTGCCGTCTCGGGGTATGCATATTCATAATTGGAAAACGCCTGAAACAAATCCTCTTCCTTTACAATCCCCGTATTGGATTCAAAGGTCATGGTCTTGGGACGGTAAATCATATATTTACCATATTCAGATTTGTAATAAGCATCCAAATCTCCCGTTACCGACTGGGGCAGATTACTTACCCTGACAGGCTCTCCCATCATCACCATATCAAAGGTATAGGCTATGTTGGTCGCGCCCTCCCCGTATTTATCCCCAAAATTCAGATATTCCTTGTAGTTGTACGCCAAATCAGCCGAAGTCTGCTCAATATAGACAACGTGCTTCTGGTACTCCTCCCAGCTTCCCAGAATAGCTCGCAGGTTTTCCCCATTCACCGTCTGATACCGCTCCTGCAGAAGAAATAAATTCACCATAAGATTTCCTGTAGTCCTGTCTACATAAATAGACTGTACCGGATTGGCTGCACTCATGATATCCAAAAGCGCCTGATTTGTCCTGACGTCCGTATCATGAATATAGACGAAAGTTGACAACACATTGTTTTCCGTCTCTTCCCACTTCCAGTCCGCCGCATTTACCTCATACTCCGCTATCAGCGCATCCGTGGTCTCTTTGCTCTTATCCTCCGTATCCACCCCAAATATCACATACAAATAATCCACCGCTCTGGGGCTGTAACCGGTTGTATAGGAATAACTTGCATTCCCCATATATAACTGTAACTGCTTTTCCTGCTCCTCCGTCCATACGCCGTCAAACATATCGGGATATTCCGGATTAAAATATGCCACAAACTCGCTTGCCGTCATGACTACGTTTTCATAATGAATTCCATACTTCTGCCATTTCAGCAAATCCTCCAGATAATACTTTACCGACTTTTCCTCAAAATCATCGCCGGCGTTCGCCTCTACCTCTACCTCTGTCCCGTCAGACGCCACAAGATACCATTGTTTCTCTGAAGTATCCATCCCCCTCGTCAAGTCCGTCTTGCGGTTCACAAACGCTTCAACGTCAATTTCCTTCCTGCCGTCATATACCCCGTCCGTCTCCATCTGGCTCTTCGCCACATTGTAGCGGATAATTTCCTGCAGGGCGCTCATCATCATTTCATCAAACGCCGCAGTCTCCTCAAAGGATTTCTCTCCTGCAAACAAATCAAGCTGAAAGGTTTTTCGGTTGTAAGGATACCCTTCCGCTTCCACGCATACCACAGAATATACGGCAAGCATGGCAACGGCAGCCACCGCAATCCACGCCGCCGCCTGCTGCAGGCAGTGAAACAATATGGCGCTTCCTCTTCTTAATCCCGTGCGTTTTTTCATGTTTATACCCCATGTCCGCTTTGGCGGACTCAAATGCTTTTTGCCAAATAAGCGGCAAGCGCTGCCTTTACTGCTTGTCTATCTTGTAGCCGACTCCCCATACCACTTTCAGATATCTCGGCTCTCTTGGGTTGATTTCTATTTTTTCCCGAATATGCCTGATATGAACCGCCACCGTATTATCCGCCCCGATTGCTTCCTCGTTCCATATATTCTCATATATCTGATTGATGGAAAATACCCTTCCCGGATTTTTCACCAAAAGAAGCAGGATACTGTACTCAATGGGCGTCAGCTTTACCGGCTCCCCGTCTACGGACACTTCCTTGGTGTCGTCGTTTATGGAAAGTCCTCCGATACGGAACACAGCATTGTCCTCCGTATTCAGGCTTCCTAACTTGGTATAGCGGCGCAAGTTGGATTTCACTCTTGCCACCAGCTCCAACGGGTTAAAGGGCTTCGTCACATAGTCATCGGCACCCACGTTAAGCCCGAGTATCTTGTCCATGTCCTCCGACTTTGCCGAGAGTATAATAATGGGAATACTGCTGTATTCCCTGATTTTTAATGTGGCATGAATCCCATCGAGCTTCGGCATCATAATATCCATAATCAAAAGCTGGATATCCTCCTTATGCAGAATTCGAATTGCCTCCTCGCCGTCATAAGCCTTAAAAATCCGATAACCCTCATTTTTTAAGTATATTTCTATCGCATCCACAATTTCCTTGTCATCGTCACAAACCAGTATATTTGCCATTTTTCTTTACACCTCGTTTTATTTTCCGTCACTTTAACATTAAAAATGCCCCAAGATTGCCTCTTTTTCCCTTGCTGGCTCTGTGTGAAAATAAAAGAGAAGGATTGCAGCAGGTACAAATATCCGTCACTTCTATCTGTGCAGGAGTCAGCCCGGCATGCAAAAGCACCTCTGCATTCGCCTTCCACAAATCAAGCTGATATTTTCCCGGCTGCTTCCCTGTACGCAGCACGGTATTTCCAAATTCTGCTTCAAACTGTACAGCCACGTCCTCCGATACCTCATAACAGTCCGCACAAATAGAGGGACCTATTGCCGCAATGATATTTTCTCTTTTACAGCCATACTCCGCTGTCATCATATCTATCATCTTTTTTCCAATGCGTCCTACCGTACCGCGCCAGCCTGCATGTGCCAGTCCGATGACACGCCGCCTTGCATCCAGAAAGTAAAGCGGCACGCAATCCGCAAAAAAGGTTGCAAGCACAACCCCCGCCCTGTCCGTCACCAATCCGTCCACATCCTGATAGTCTCTGGGAATCACCACGCCTTTGCCGCAGTCCCCCTCCGTCACCTTCCTGATATTGGTAGTATGGGTCTGGTCCGAGCAGACGAAACTCTCCACCCTGCAGCCCAAAATATCCGCAATGCGCCTGTAATTTTCGTCCACCGCTTCTTTGCTGTCCCCTCTGGTATAGCTTAAGTTCATACTGGAAAAAATACCCTCGCTCACACCGCCAAGCCTTGTGGAAAAAAGATGCTCCACTGCCTGCGTCCTCGTAAAGGAAGGAAAAGTCAGGTATAATGCCTGACCCTTCCATTCTTCCAAAAGTCCCTGTGTACAACAAAAATCCGATGCCCAGCCGCCGGCTCTTTTTCTGATAAATTCCATGGTGCCTCCCGTTCTGCCCTTAAGCTTCCATTCTACCTGTGAAAAAATGCATTTTTAACCCAGATAATTTCCTCGCCCTGTATGCCGAGCACGTCATACCTTATGGGCGTCTCCTGCGGAATACGCTTTATATACCGATAGTAATCTGCCGTCCGGCAGATACGCTGCTTTTTCGTGCCTCCCACCGCCGCCAGCGCACCGTCAAAGGACAGGGTTCTTCTGTATTTTACCTCTAAAAACACCAGATATTCCCCGTCATGCCCGATAATATCGATTTCTCCCTGACGGCTTCTGAAATTTCTTTCTCTGACAACAAAGCCCTGCTTTTCCAGATAAGAAACCGCCAGCTCTTCCTTTTTTGTTCCAAGCTCCCTGTTACTGTAAACCGTCAATCCTGTCTCCCTGCCATTACCAGAAGGTTTTTGTCAGCCTGCCGCCCAGCCTGCTTAAAAGCTCATTGGTAATCGTCCCGGCACTCTGTGCCAGCTCCACTGCCTTGATTTCCTCCGTGCCGTCCCTTCCTATCAAAGTGACAATATCCCCTTCCGCGGCTTCCCGCACATCCGTGATATCGAGCATGGTCTGGTCCATACAGATACGCCCCACCATGGGGACTCTTTTTCCCAGCACCAGCGCCTGTCCCTGTCCGGAAAGACTGCGCGGCAGTCCGTCCGCATAACCGATTGCCATCACGGCAATCCGCCGTCTCTCCTTCGCCTCCCACGTCCTGCCATAGGAGACAAAATCACCCTGCTCCACAGTCCTGATGCAGCCAATCCTGCACTTAAGCTGAAGCGCCGGTCTTAAATCCACGCAGAATTCCTCCTCCGGCGTATTGCTTGCACAACCGTAAAGGGCAATGCCGGGTCTTACATACTGCATTCCTTCCATCGGATAATATAAAAGCCCGTAACTGCTCTGCATATGGCAGACAAGGTTCTGCCATCCCTTTTCCTCCAGATACGACTTCAGCGCCAAAAAATCGGCAATCTGTTTTTCCGTAAAGCTTTTGTCTGCAGAAAGGGGACTGTCCGCCACGCTTAAATGGGAATAGATACCCTCCACACGGATTCCCTCCATGCCAAGCACCCTCTCTATGGCATCCCTGTCACGATAAGAGATGCCAAGCCTGTTCATACCGGTATCTACCGCCAAATGACAAGCAATTTTACATCCGGTCCGCGCAAGCGCCGCTCCGTGGGCTTCGTCCACCACTGTCTGCATAAGCTGGTAACGCTCCAGCAGAAAGGCATCCCGCGGCATGGTATACCCAAGCACCAGAATTTTCCCCTGCACACCCGCGCCCCGCAGCTCCATGCCTTCCTCCAGCGATGCAACCGCAAACGTATCGCAGCCTTCTTCCGATAACACCTGTGCCGTCCGCACAGCGCCATGCCCGTAGGCATCTGCCTTCACTACCGCCATGCACTTACAGCCTGCCGGCAAAAGCCCGCACAGCTTTTTATAATTCCATCTCAAATTTTCCAGCGAAATTTCCAGCCATGCCCTTCCCGGTCTTTCTTCCAGTTTCACTTATTCTTCCTCCCTTTCCGGATATCAAGCACATATTGTCCTGCTTTCAGGCAAATATACGCGGCGCACAGGCTGCCCGCCGCCACCGCCAGATAATAGACGGGGCTCACCTCCAGAATAAAGTTCCATTTTGTCAATTTTGCAAACGCCCTGACTGCCAGAATCATCATAGGATGCAGAAAATAAAAAAGCATGGGACCCTTTTTGTAAAAGGCGCCTCTTCTCACATCCCAGACGGCAGCACCAGTCAAAAGCAAATCAAAAAGAGCCGTCATGCACACCGGCAAAAACAGATACATGCTGTTGTGCTCCTGTCTGGTTCCTAAGTGCAGCCACAGCCCTTCGGCGCACATAAGACACAGGCTTAAGAAAAAAATACGTCTGTTCTGCTTTGCACTGCTTTCTTTTTTTCCCACAGCCGCCCGATACCCCAAAAGCAGGAAGAGCGGCGCAAAAAACAGTCCGTTTCTCGTCTGGGAAGAAATACGAAAGATACCGTCGTATATTTGACTTATCACCGGTATCTTTACAACAAAGCCATAATAGCTGTCGCCAAACAGACCTATCGCATACAAAACTGCAGCCGCCGCATAGGCGTAACCGCCCAATATACGCAGCAGCAGAAAACAAATCGGAAGCCCTATCATAACGGCAGGCAGATACCACAAATGGTAATAGGTTCCGTCAAAGAAAACCGCCCTGCCAAGCGTCCCCGCCGAAAGCGCCCATTCTCCGCCAGCCAGCCGGTATGCCTGCACCGGCAGATAAAGCAGCGTCACCGCCAAATACAAGAGCCCCAGCTTTTTCAGACTGTGCCCGATTCTCGCAAAGCTGCCCTCTTCCACCGCACCGTACAGTACAAAAAATCCCGTCACCATCATAAAGAACGGTACTGCCACCCTTGCAAACACCCTCGTCAGAATAAAGTCCGCCGTGACATTCACACTCTCCAAAGGAGACGTATGGATTGCCGCCACCAAAAATGCTGCAAGCCACTTAAAATCGTCTATTTTACCTATCCTGACATTCTGCCGCAACCAGAAATCCCCCTTCGCTCCCCAGAATAAACACACTTCCTTTTTCGGGAAGGGAAACGACGGCTTCTTTCTCGCAGGGCACAAATCCTGCTATGTAGCTTTTCCCGTCCTCCTGCCACCGGAGCGGCGCTTCCGCAAAGGAATATTTCTTCAGTAAATCCGCCTGTCCTGCCAGATACTGCCTGACCGCCTCCACTTTATCCTCCTGTTCGCTGCCGTGGAATAAAAAGGCATAACGGGAATCCTCCCCCTTCAACCGAAGCTGCCGCATAAAACACTCCTCCTGCCAGTCTGTACTACTGCTGTGCCAAACGTATAATTTCGTTTACCACCTGCTTAAAATCAAGTCCGATTCCCTTCATCATATTGGGGTAACGGCTGTGAGACGTAAAACCGGGAATGGTATTAATCTCGTTAAACACAATCTCTCTCTTTGATGTAAAGAACATATCCACACGGGTAAAGCCCTTACAGCCCAGCACTTTATAGATTTTGCCTGCCGTCTCCCGTATCCTGTCTTCCTCTTCCTTTGTCACACGCGCAGGCATATGGATTGCCGAACTTTTTAAGGTGTACTTTTCCTCATAGTCAAAAAAGCCCGTGGGAATTTCAATTTCGTCCGCTCTTCCAATGGTAAGCGTTTCATTGCCCATCACCGCGCAGCCAACCTCGAAACCGTCTATTGCCTCCTCAATCACCACCTGCGAGTCATGTGCAAACGCTTCCTGCACGGCTCTGTCCATGTCGCCCCAATCCGTCACGCGGCTGATGCCAAAAGACGAGCCCGCCCGCACCGGTTTTACAAAGACAGGAAGCCCCAGCGCCTCTACCCGGCTTCTGTCTGCTTCATATTCCTGCATGGTATTAAAATATACACTCTTAGGCACTCTTATGCCTGCAAGCTCCACGAGCGTGTGCGCCAGCACCTTATCCATGCCGAGAGCAGAGCTCTCCATGCCGCAGCCCGCTATCGGTATGCCTGCAAGCTCACATAAGCCCTGCAGCGTGCCGTCCTCGCCGTTCTTCCCATGCAGCACCGGAAAAGCGATGTCGAAAGGCAGCTTTAAAAGCGCGCCTTCTTTCTCCACCCAGAGAAGCGGAACGCCCCTGCTCATGGAAACCGTCGCCGGAAAGCAGTCCGCCTCCTGCCAGGTATCCTCCGCTATCCGCTCTTCGGCGCCTTCATAGTAGAAAGCCCTGCCATCCTTGGTTATGCCTAAGTGCAGCACTTCATACTGCGCTCTGTCAATCGCCTGCATAACCGCTGTCGCCGACTGCAGCGATACCTCATACTCTGTGGAACAACCGCCAAAAACCACCAATATCTTTTTCATTTTTCTTAAGCTCCTATCTGCCGCCATTCTGCGCGCTCTTATTCCTATATCATACAAAGAAGGAGCTGTTATTAACAGCATAACAGCAAGTTCTTCAAATGCCTTTAACAATTTCTTATGATTTTCTTAATCTGTCAACAAACGGCGTTTTTTTCATTATAAATCATACGGCGTCACCTGATACACATAGTAATTAAGCCAGTTGCTGTACAAATTATTGCTGTGGGAGCGCCACTGCAGCAACGGCTTTTCTTCGGGATTGTCATTGGGATAGTAGTTGTAGGGAATGTGAATCGGCAGTCCTTTGTTTAAATCCCTGTGATATTCATTGTGCAGAGTATATCGGTCATACTCCGGATGCCCGTTCACAAAAATCTGCTTTCCGTCGTGGGCAATTGCCAGAAATACGCCGGCTTCGTCTGACTCTGCCAGCACGGTAATGTCGGGACATGCATGAATCGCCGCCGCAGGCGTTTCCGTATGACGGCTGTGAGGCGCCAGAAACACATCGTCAAAGCCCCGCACCAAAGGCACCTTTCTGTTGGCAACCCTGTGCGGATAAATGCCAAACAGCTTTTCGGAAAGCTGCCTTTTCTGAATGCCATAGTGATGGTAAAATGCTGCCTGCGCTCCCCAGCAGATATGCAGTGTTGAGGTTACATGCTCCTCCGTCCAGTCCATAATATCGCAAAGCTCTTTCCAATAGTCCACTTCCTCAAAGGAAATATCCTCCACAGGCGCACCCGTGATAATCATGCCGTCGTAGCGGTTGTCACGAATCTCATCCATGGTAGTGTAAAATTTATTTAAGTGGTTCGCGGAGGTGTTCTGGGAAATATGGCTTTTTACGTTTAAAAAAGTAACGTCCACCTGCAGAGGCGTGTTGGAAAGCGCCCGTAAAAGCTGCAGCTCCGTATCCTGCTTAACCGGCATAATGTTTAAAATGCACACTCTGATGGGACGGATATCCTGATGCACCGCGCGTCCTTCGTCCATCACAAATATATTTTCATTCTCCAGTATTCCCTTTGCGGGCAAATCCTTCTGTATTTTAATCGGCATCGTTGTTTCCTCCCACATATTTTTGTATAAATTCCTCCTCCGACAAAATAGGCACCTGTAATTCTTTTGCTTTTTTATTCTTAGACGAAGAGGATGTAACATCATTGTTAATCAGACACTCCGTCTTGCCTGTCACGCTTCCCGTCACCTTGCCGCCAAGCTTTTCAATTTCCTCCTTCAATTCATTCCGGCTTCCATAATGGTTTAAACTTCCCGTTATGACAAAAGAAAGACCGCTTAAGGAAAGACTGCCGGCATCTATCACCGGAATCTCTATCTCCAGCTCTTTCACCAGCCTTTCAAGCATGTCCCTATTTTCCGGCTGCGCCATATAATCCACAAAGGCGGCGGCAATCACCTCACCTATTCCTTCTATTTCCCCAAGCGCCTCTGCATCGGCATCCATCAGGGCGTCCAGCTTATAATCAAACTGCCTGCAGAGCATTTTGGCGTTTGCCAGCCCGATATTGGCAATTCCCAGACTGTAAATAAGCCTCGGCAGCGTGGTTTTCCTCGCCCTTTCTACGCTTGCCTCCAGATTGGCATACGATTTTTCTCCAAAGCCCTCCATCTCCACTATCTGCCCCTTATGCGCGGATAGGTGAAACAAATCTGCAAATTCATGGATAAATCCCATACTGATAAATTTTTCCAGCGTCGCTTCCGATAACCCGTCAATATTCATGGCATCCCGGCTGACAAACAAGGTAAATGCCTTGATTTTTTTGGCTGTACATGCCGGATTGGTGCAGTATAGGCTTTCTGTGTCATTTACGCTCTTTACTACCGTTTCCTTGCCGCACACCGGACATACCGCCGGAATCTCCACGCTGTCAGAACAGGTCAGGTTTTGCGCAATCTGCGGGATTATCATATTGGCTTTGTACACGGTTATCTTATCGCCAATCCCCAGCTTTAAGCCGCGCAGTATGCTGATATTGTGCAGTGAAGCACGGCTCACGGTAGTTCCCTCCAGCTCCACCGGCTCAAAGACTGCTATCGGATTTATCAGCCCCGTCCGGCTCGGACTCCACTCGACTTCCTGCAATGTCGTTTCCCGCAGTTCATCCGCCCATTTAAAAGCAATGGAATCTCTTGGAAATTTAGCAGTCCTGCCCAAAGACTGCCCATAAGCAATATCATCATAGGAAAGTACCAGCCCGTCAGAGGGCACATCATAACTCTCTATCTTTTTTTCAAAAGCAGAAATGGCTTCCTGTATGGTTTCGGGCTTCACTAAAACATGCTCCACCACATCAAACCCCTGCTCCTTTAAAAAGGAAAACTGCTCCATGCGGGAATTGAAAAAGTCCACGCCCTCCGCCTTCACCAGCGCAAATGCATAAAAACGTACATTTCTTTTTGCCGTTATCTCATTATTAAGCTGCCGCACGGAACCGCTGCATAGATTTCTGGGATTTTTATACTTGGCTTCCTCTTCCACAATTTCAGCATTGATTTTTTCAAAATCGGAATACGTAATCACCGCTTCGCCGCGCAGGACAAGTTCTCCCTGATACGCAATGGACACCGGCAGGTTCTGAAAGGTACGGGCATTGTTGGTGATGACTTCTCCCACCTCGCCGTTTCCCCGCGTCACTGCTTTTGCAAGTTTTCCTTCACGATAGGTCAATACTACCGTCAATCCGTCCAGCTTCCAGCTCAAAAGCGCTTCTTTTCCCTGCAGCCAGTCCTGCAGCTCCTCTCTGCTCTTCGTCTTCCCCAAAGAAAGCATGGGACTTTCATGCCGCTCCTTCGGCAGCTCCTCCACCGCCTCATAGCCTATGTTTATAGTGGGACTGTTGGATAACGTAACGCCCGTTTCTTTTTCGAGCTGCTCCAGCTCGTCATACAATCTGTCATAATCAAAATTGCTCATGATTTCGCGGTCTTCTGCATAATATGCCCTGGACGCCTCGTTCAGCCGCGCCACAAGTTCTTTCATTTTTTCTATCCTTTTATCTTCCATATGCCACAACGCCTTTCCTTCCGGTCTTCTATGAAGAGATTACAAAACGCGCAATTTCCCAATTACCTGTGTTCTTCTATTCCGCACTGCCTATATAATAACGATTGTTCTTCTTCTGTCAATTCACGAAACTGCCCTTCTCTCAAATCTCCCAGCTCTATATTCATTACCCTGATTCGTTTCAGTGCATTGACCCGATATCCAAACGCAACGCACATTCTTCGGATTTGTCTGTTGACTCCTTGGGTCAGTATAATGTGGAAAGTGTATTTTCCTGTCTTTTCCATCCTACAGGGCTTTGTCGTAAGCGAAAGCTCCTTCAAATACACGCCTTTTTCCATTTTAGATAAAAAATCATCCGTTATTTCTCTGTCCGTCTTTACGATATACTCTTTTTCATGGTTGTTTCTGCCCTTCATCATCGCCTGAATCAAGTCCCCGTCGTTCGATAAAAGCAAAAGCCCCTCCGAATCCTTGTCCAGCCTGCCGGCGTAGGTAACTCTTACCGGATAATGTACCCAGTCCTTCACAATTTTATCTGCATGTGGGTCTTTCTCCGTACAAATCACGCCTTTGGGCTTGTAGAATGCAAGGACGACCCTCCTGTTTTCCGTTGCGACCTGCTTTTTTCCGACCAAAACGGTATCTCCTGCCCCTGCCTTGTCCCCCATAACGGCTGTTATTCCGTTGATGGTGACTCTGCCCTGCTCAATAAGCCGGTCCGCTTCCCGCCGGGAACAGATACCGTTGGCGGATAGGTATTTATTTATCCTGATTTTGTCCGATTGATTTGGGTACATAGGGTCTCCGTGGGTGGTAGGGCGCGCACGGGCTTCGCGTGCGGCGCTGAACAGGGGATTGCCTTGGGGCACTGGCGCCAGGGCGCGCACGAGCTGCGCCGTGCGCGGGGGGAGTACTGTGCCTTCGGGTTGCTCTGGGGCTTGGGGCGCGCACGAGCTGCGCCGTGCGCGCTGGTGGGTGGATGCGAGTCCCGCCATGCACGCGCACGATGGAATCGTGCGCTCACGGGCTGCGCCCTATGCCGTCATGAATGGATAAATTTGCCTGCAAGCAGGCAATTTATCTATTTATGACGGCGCATGGCTTGTTGCCAACGTGTACATTATACCAAAGTTCTATTGGGAATTCTATATTTTTAGAGAGAATCTGAGAAAAGTTGTCAGATGGCTGTGGAGATGGTAATTGACATTTTTTCATAATGCGTCTATACTATGAATGAACATTTATTCATTCATAACGGGAGGAATGTGTTATGCCGAAATCTCGGGAGCGGTGTCAGGAAATTCGGGAGGCGACTCGTTCTAAAATAATACATGACGCCATGCTTTATTTTGCCAGAAATGGCTTTGCCGGCACAAGGATAAGTGATTTGGCAAAGCATATTGGTATTGGGCAGGGAACTTTGTATGTATATTTTAAGTCAAAGGAGGAATTATTCAACGAAATATATGCTTTGACGAATTATAGCGAAGATATTAAAAACCTGAAGGTTCTTGCACGTTTGCCTATATCCGCCGGCAAAAAGATACGCAAGCTCTCCAAAAGCATAGTGGTTCATCTTGTGCAGGATGAAACCTACGCAGCTAAAGTCGCATTGAATACGCAGATGACGTTTGAAAAAAAGGGGTTTGTTTCTGAGGAAACCATCTATCAATCGGAATTGTATCAAATTACCGAAAAAATGATTATACAGGGGCAAAAAGAAGGAAGCGTTGTGGATGGTATGCCAATGAAATTAGCCGATTATTTCTGGGGAGTTGTCTACCTTTATTCCCTTAAAAAGTTATTCACAACGAAATACCAGCTCATTTCCGAAAAAGATTTAGCCCGTATTTTATTAAAGGATGAAACATAAAGCGTGCGCAGAAATGAGGATTTTTATGAAAAAAATAGCAATGGTGACAGGTGCGTCCGGCGGTATCGGACAGATATTTGTCCGTGAACTTGTAAAAGAAACGCTTGATGAGATATGGGTAATCGGCAGAAATCAAGAACGACTTCTTATGTTGAAAGAAGAATTTGGAGACAAAATCGTTCCGATATGTAAAGACTTGACAAAGGATACAGATATAGTATCTATTTCGGATTTGCTGAGAGAACAATCCATATCTGTCTTATGGTTAGTGAATAATGCAGGAATTGCAAAAATGGCACCGGCGACAGCGTTTTCCATTTCGGAAATCAGGCAGACGATTGACCTAAATTGCAAAGCACCTGCAGCGCTTATCAATATCTGCTTTCCGTTTATGGAACAGGGAACAAAGATACTGAATATCTCTTCTGCTTCCGCATTCCAACCGGTACCATATATCAATTTATATGCCGCCACAAAAGCTTTTGAACGCAGCTACTCTCGTGCTTTAAACGCAGAGCTGAAGCTTTCCGGCATTACGGTGACGGCTGTCTGCCCGGGCTGGGTGGACACTAACATGCTTTCAAAAGAGATTGCCGGTAAAAAGGTACATTTTCCCGGGATTATCCCTCCCGAAAAAGTAGTAAAAAAGGCATTGAAGGATGCCAAAAAAGGCAGGGATATGTCCGTCTGTTCCTTTTATGTAAAATGCCAGCATTTTCATGTAAAGCTCATGCCGCAGAAGCTGACTATGAAAATTTGGCTGCATGGCATCAAAAAATACATATCGACCCATGGAGGCAAAAATGAATGAAATTGTAACCGAACGCACGAACCTTTTCGAGCCTAACGTCTATGTTACGGTATGTGTTGAAATAGGAGGAAAGGTATGCCCGCATAAGCTGTCCGCTGCTGTGAAGCAGGCATTGGAGGCAAACGAGGCTGCCATGTCAAAAATCGTGCTGAAACACGGTTTTGCATATTATGAAAAAATGCCTGTATCAAATGGTAAAATAGAAATAGAGAAAGAAAATAAGAACTGGATAGCGCTTGTGCAGCAAAATGAAAAGATTCCGTTTGCAATTGACAAGGGTGAATTGGTCAGAGTTTTTATAATACCATCAGAGGATAAAACACAGATTATGATTATGGCGCATCATCTGGCGGGCGATGGCAAATCCATAATCTATTTCGTCAAAGATATTATGAATGCTTTATCAGGTACTCCGCTTACCTACAAGCCGCTTACCCTGCTTGCGAGAAATCTGCCGCCAAAAGGGCTGTCTGCAGCGGCAGGATTATATGCCCGCTACTGCAATTATAAATGGAACAACCGTTTCTTTACATGGCAGGATTATTATGATTTGCACAATAAGTATTGGGAAACGGTTTCATCCGATATACAGTATAAAACTTTGTCTGCACAAGAAACACAAAAAATAATTACATCCGCAAAACAAATTGGATGTTCCGTCAATAGTTATATTGTGACGCTGTTTTTGCAAACATATCCAAACCTGCGTAAAGTGGGAATACCCGTCAGCATACGGCAGGCTAAAAACGAAGCTATGTCAAACCTTACTTCCGGTATTTATATCAAGTATCGGTATGATAGCAGAAAAACCTTTGCACAAAATGCAATGCAGGTTCATAAAAGCATAACGGGGAAATTAAAGCGGCATAAGGTATTTGTATTGCAGTTTCTTTCTAAGATGCCTCTGACATTGATAGACGCCGTATTGTTGCATACATACAATTCCTGCAATGAACGCCTGGCAAAAAAAACGGCAAAGGTTATGGGCTACTTTGGAAAAAACAAAAAAGATTTAGGCATCAGTAACCTGACGGTAATTGACATACCTGCTTCTTACGGAAATTATAAAATAGACAATATTATTTTTGTCCCCCCTGCGGTTTCCTATTCCCAAAACATAATCGGCGTTTCAACCATTAACGGCAGGTTAACATTTTCATATCATGATGTTATGAAATAACAATTTGGTTATGCTGCACAAGCAGGTAAATTATGACTGCTGCCATCAAAAGGGCTTCCTCAGCAGCACCGTAACCGCCATGCCGTCCTCTCTTTTTGCGGCAAAAATTTCACCGTCCATTTTACTTAACAGGCAGCGGCAGATATAGAGCCCAAGACCGCTGCCTGATTGATTCCTTACGTTGGAGCCGCGCCAGAAACTGTCAAAAATATACGGCATCTCATTTTCTGACAGCGCATCCCCGCTGTTTGCCACGGTTATCATACGGCAGTCCTCCTCGTCGGAAAAAGTGATATGAATCCTACGCCCGTCCCCATATTTTATGGCGTTTTCCATCAGATTTTGCAGCACTTCGACTACCCTCTCCAAATCTCCCTTCACGATACAGTCCGTGTAAGCCCCTACTGCAAACTCTGTCTTTAAAAAATCCAGCTTATCGGCATAATAGGTTTCTATTTTTCGAATTGCCTCCGACAGGTAAAACTCACCGTTCTCTACCGTCAGGTCAAAAAAGTCTTCCTTCTGCGTTCTTGTAATTTCCCTTATATACCCATCTATTTCATCCGCCTTTTCATTGATTTTTGCTGCTATTTCACAATTTTTCTCCGGACTCTGGTTAAATTTGGAAAGCGCCTTTGCATAGAGCTTAATCGCCTGCAGCGGCGTCTTGATATCATGAGACAGGGACAGACAAATGGTTTTTCTCTCCTTCAAAAACCGCAGCTCCTCTTCCTTGTGTTTTTCCAAACTTTCCCGCAGCAAATCCATTCCCCACAGAAAACGACCGAAAAAACGATACCTGCTTTCCTCCAGCGGAACCGTCAGATTCCCCTTCGCCAGCTCGTAAGGAAGCTCTGACAGCCTTGTAAAAGGAAGCAATATATTTCTTTTGATAAAAAGCAACAACAAAAGAACCGCAGCCGCCAAAACGGCGGTTACGGTATTGACTAAGACAAACAGACGGCTTCTGCCGCCTTTAGGCTCCGCCTTATAATCAAATCGGTAGTATTCTCCTCCTATTTCTTTTATCAGATAATCTTCCCTGCCGCCTTCCCAAAACGCCTTTGCTTCCCCGTCAAGCTTCTCCACTCTGACAATGGACGGATAGCCGCTCAAATCTGTAAAAACCCCGTCCCTTATCTCCTCCGCCAGCCGCTTTGCCTCCACACGGTACTGCCTCTCCCCATCCGTATATGCATAGACGGCAATATAAAAATTGCTTCCTGCAAAAACCAGCAGAATAATTCCCATTACAGCAGCAAATATCCTGTTAAATGTCCGCATGGCACTTCTCCCTTCCGAAACGCGGCAGATGATTTTTTCATCGAATCCCTATTCAAAACGATACCCGGTTCCCCACACAGTCAGAATATGCTTCGGCTCTCTTGGATTGTCCTCAATCTTTTCCCGCAGCCATTTTATGTGTACGGTCAGTGTCTGGGGCTCTGAAAAACTGTCAAAGCCCCAGATTTGATTAAAAAGCCGTTCTTTTTTTAAAGTCCGTCCGCTGTTTTCCATCAAATATAAAAGGAGGGCAAATTCCTTTCCCGTCAGGCAAACAGGACGTCCGTTTTTAGATACCTCACACTTCGCCTTGTCAAGACGGATATCTCCTGCGCACAAAATATTTTCCGCATACCTGCGCTTAAAAATCCCATTGATTTTTGCAAGCAGAATATCAATGTCAAAAGGCTTTTCCATGTAATCGTCTGCTCCGGCAAGAAGACCCCTCAGCTTATCATCCTTCTCGCTTTTTGCGCTGACAATGATAATGGGAACATTTCCGTCCTCCCTGATTTTGCGGCAAACAACAAAGCCGTCCATCCCGGGCAGCATAATATCCAGCACCACAAGCCTTGCTCTCTCCCGTTCCCAAAATGCCATCGCCGCCTCGCCGCTTGCCGCTATCTCTGCCGAATACCCTTCCGCCGTCACAAAATCACACAAAAGAGCGCTGATTTCTTTATTGTCTTCCACAATCAGAATATCCGTCATGCCGCCTCCCTCTACCAGCCAAGCTCCGTCAGCCAGCTTGTCAGCGTCCGCTCCCTCTCTCTCGTCCCTTCCGCTTTTTCACATTTACCCAGACGACATTCTCCCCTCAATGTCCCGTCCACAAGGTACATCACCCTGCTGCACTTTGCCGCAACACGGATGTCATGTGTCACCAGCATAATCGTAGTACCTTCTCTGTTGATTTGCACAAACTGCTCCATAACCTCCTCGGAAGCAGAACGGTTTAAAGCGCCCGTCGGCTCGTCGGCAAAAACCATTTGCGGGTTATTTATCAGGCTTCTGCAGATACAGGCGCGCTGAAGCTGTCCGCCGGATGCCTCCTCGATATCATTGTCTGCAATCTCTATGATACCCAGCTTTTTCATCAGCGCCTCGCCCTTCCTTATTTTTTCTTTTTTGGAATCTGCATTTTTTTTGGACTGAAAAGCCGGCAGCACAATATTGTCAAACACCGTCAGGTTTTTCAGCATGTACATCTGCTGGAATACAAAGCCCATCTCATCCAGCCGCAAATCCGCAAGCGCTTTTGCCTTAAGCCCTCCGATATCCCTGCCGCCAAAGCGCACGCTTCCCGCCGTCATACTGTCCATGCCGGAAGCGGTATAGAGCAGGGTAGATTTCCCCGAACCGGAAGGTCCCATCACCGCCACCATTTCCCCCTTCTCAATCTCAAAATTCAAATTTTTCAATACATTTATCTGCCTTTTGTTGACAACATACGTTTTACACAAATCCTTCACTTCCAAAACCTTTTCCATATTCCTGCTCCTTTTACTCTATATTGGATACCTTTGACGCATCTATTTTTCTGATATACTGCGCCGTCAGCCATACTGCCGCCAGCGTACCGCCGCACAATAAAAGCGGGTAAAAGAAAAACACCTCAAAGGGCTTTATAACAAAGGTAACGCCATAGGACATACCCATCATCTGAAACACCTGCCCTGCACTCATCTGCGACAGCCAGGGCTGGAGCAGCCATGTAAGCACGGTGGAAGCCAACAGGACAATACCGATTCTCACCATATGCCAGCGCACCAGCGCCCTGTCTGCAAAGCCCACCGCCTTTAAAATGGCAATTTCACCGGTCTCCTTTGCAAGGAAGGAGCGTTCCATCAAAACAACCACGAAAATACAGATAAAAAGCACCAACAGAACAACGATTTCTTTGACTTCTTCCAGATAATCCGCCGCGCCGCCAATCATCAGGCACAGATATTCATCCGAGTCCCACACAAAGCTCTCCTCAAACAATTCCCCAATCCTGTCAATACGCCTGCCGATTTCCTGCCTATCCGGATTATCCGTAAAGGTAAGCTGGTAACTAGAACCTCCCAATGCATAGGCATAATCTATTTCAAAAGTCTCATGCAGCCGCACGCCCTCTCCCATATTAGACAGACTTTGATACAGGGCAGTAATCATGCATTTTCGCTCTCCGTCCGGAAGAACCATCGTAACCGTATCTCCAATCTGCGCGCCCAGCTTCTCTGCAACCAGCCCTGTCACAGCAATCTCGTCCGCCTGCTTTGGCGGTGTTCCTTCCAGATAGACATACTCTTCTGCCTGTGTTCCGGTTCCCTGAGAAGTAATAGAAATACAGCGCTCTTCCCCGTTTATAAAAAGCAGCTTGAACGACATCTCCATCGTACATCTTGCCGGCATACCCTCTGCGGCAAGCTGCTTTTCGATTTCCTCTATCCGCTCCGTCAGCCTTTCTCTGCCTCCTTTTGTCATAAATGTCATTACTTCCTGATTATCCAGATAAACGTCACTCTGCATCATGTTGAAGGCGACAATTAAATTTCCGCTGCTGAGCGTGTTAATGGTATTGATAATAATGACAATCATGGAAAGACATATGGTAAAAGTCAGCAATAGCAGGCCGTAACGCTTTCCATTTCCCAGACAGTCGTTAAGCGCCATAAATTCCGGCGGCATAAGCCCTGCTCTTCCAAGCCGCAGAACACTCTTTTTCTTGTAGCGCTCTCCGCTCTGTCCGTTTCGCGCGGCTTCACAAGGCGTTATTTTTTTTACACGCCTTGTACATCCAAAACAGAACAGCAGAATCAGCACCACCACGGCGGCGGCACAGACCACATTCAGAAAAATACCGCCCTGCGCTTCCATGACAATGGTTTTGGATGCGTTTTGCAAAAGCATTTTTCCAAAAGGAATGCTGACAAGCAGTCCTGTCAGGCTTCCCAGAACCGCCAGCGCCAGATATTTTACCAGATACAGGCATCTGATTTTGCCGTTTGGGATTCCGATGGCTTTCATAATCCCGATTTCACGGTACTCCGAAAGCAGCGTAAAGGTAATCGCAAAACGCAGAACCAGCAGTGCAATTAATATCAGACAAAAGCTGACCACCAGCAGAATCCCTGCTACCAGCATATCCATCACATAGGTCATTGCAAGCATCGCCCTGTCGCCCTGCACAATAAGATTGATGTCGTCTCTGCTTACAATCTCCTGCTCCAGCGCCTTGGTATCGTCAGTCTCAATATAGTAAATGTCGCCAAAGTAGCCGGCTTCCGCTCCCTCCGTCAGATAGGCGAAGCTATACCCGTCCACTACTATTCTCGGCAATCCCATGATATCTGAGCCCAACAAGGCGTCCTTTACGCCGCCCGCAACCGTAAAAGTCCTTTGCCGCTCTCCCACAATAAGCGTGAGGGTATCCCCCACGGCAAGGGAATTCTTCTCCAAAAAACCTCTCGAAAGATAGACTTCCCCCTCCCCCACCTCTGTAACCGGCTTATTGTCCTTGTCAAAAAGAATAATTCTGGTCTCCGCAAAATCACAAAGCACCAGAGTGCCGCCCTGCTCAACCTGTCGTCCCATGGCAAGGCTTATATTTTCCGCATTCATAAAGAACACCGGCTCCCTGCCATAGCTCTCCACGACTTCTGCCTGCTCCAGAATATCCTTTATTACCTGTTCCTGCTCTCCCCTTCCTTTCGTCACCACAAAATAGCTGCCGATTCCGGCTTTGTCAAAATAGTGATTCAGCGCCGTTTGCACAGCCGTGATATTATTTACACTGCTTGACAAAAACATGGCTGTCAGAATGATAAAAAGCAGCAGAATGCAGTTCATTGCTTTTTTCCGTCTCAAATCCCGTTTTAAAATATGAAAGTACATATACCCACCTTTCTGCCTCGATTTTCCCGCATCCCCATATACGTGCACGTTTTTTATGTACTTTCCCTTTTTAGCAAAAAAATTATTAAAAAAACCTTAAATCCGTTTCATTTTCACTCTTTCATTTTTGTGATTGCGCGATTGACACCCTAATTCTTTTGCATTTCCCCATAATTATCCGTAAAATAGCCGAACATCTCCTGCACCTCAAAGACAACCTCCGGATTCTCTGCCGGACTTAGCAGATAACAGTCCTTCCTGCCCGATTCGCCCGCCAGGACAAACGCCTCCCCATACTTTCTCTCCATGAAAAGCAGCGCGATATCGGACATAGGCGTATATTCCTTTTTGACAAAAATGCCCATATCCTCGTAATAGGAAGCCTGCGACGGAACGGAATCCGTATTTTCCGTCTGTGTTACCAGAATCCCTTCTGCAAATACCGACTCCTGTCCCAAAGACAAATCAAACACCCACATATATACGGCGGCAAACATGGCATACATCATAAACACAAAAAGCCCGACTACCGTCACCACCATGGCAGCGGACACCCTGCCGGTTCGCATACTTCCCTTCCATAAAAGGCTTAACAGAAAAACCACCAGAGAAAGCGGCAGGACAAAAAGCGCCCACGCCGCGCCTGCACGCTCCAGCCACCCTCTGTATACCACCCCTGCCGGCAATGCCGCCCTGACCAGATAAAAGAGCACCGTCACAAGCAATGCCGTCCCCCACACAAGCCCGCTTATTTTTACACCCCTGCTCATCCGTTTTTTCTTTGTCATAAATCCGTCCTTTCCCAAATCGCCTTCGCTCCCTGTCTATTCCTCCACCAACTGCAAATCATAAAGCTTCTTGTACAGTCCGTTTTGTGCCAGCAGCTCCTGATGATTTCCCGACTCCCTGATACGCCCGTGATGCAGGACAATAATCTTGTCGGCGTGTTGAATGGTCGATAAACGATGCGCTACCATAATCGTGGTTCTGTCCTGCATCAGCACGGACAACGCCTGTGTAATCAGACTTTCCGTCTCTGTGTCAATATTCGCCGTTGCCTCGTCAAGTACCAGAATCCGCGGCTCATACGCAAGGGTTCGGGCAAAAGAAATCAACTGCCGCTGTCCTGCGGACAAGGTGCTGCCCCGCTCCGTCACCGGCGCATCGTATCCGCCCGGCAGCTTTTCAATAAAGGTATCCGCATGTACCGTCCTCGCAGCACGAATAACGTCTTCGCGGCTGATAGCTTCATTATCCAGCGAAATATTGCCCTTAATATCTCCCGTAAACAAAAATACATCCTGCTGCACCTGCCCAATGGCACGGCGCAGCTCTGCCTTATCTATCTCCTTGATGTTGACGCCGTCAATCAGAATTTCCCCTTTTTGGATATCAAAATATCTGCCAATCAGATTGAGGATTGAGGTCTTGCCAGCTCCGGTGGCGCCCACAAAAGCAACCTTTTCACCCGGGCGGATAACAAAGCTTACATCTTTTAAGATATAGTCCTCCTTCTCATAAGCAAACCATACGTGCCGAAACTCAATATGCCCCTTTATATGTACCGCTTTCGGCTGCGGCGGGTTCTCAATCTGCGGCTTCTCGTCCAGAATGGAAAAAATCTTCTCCGCAGACGCCAGCGAGGACTGCAGCGTGCCAAACTGCTCCGCCAGCTCCTGAATCGGCTCAAAAAAAGAGCTGATATACGTAATAAAGATAAACAACGTGCCTAAAGACAGGCTGCCTCCCAACACCGAATAACTTCCGGTTCCTATCACCACCGCCATGGCAACAATGGAAAGGAAGTAAATTCCCGGGCGGAAAATGGCAAAGGTCATAACCTCCCGCCAGTTTGCGCGAAACAGCTCCTGTGACTTTTTCTCAAATTCCCGATACTTTTTCTCTTCCCGCACGAACACCTGAATCAACCGCATACCGGATATATGCTCGGACAAAAACGTATTCAGCTCCGTAATCTTGTTGCGTGTAATCTTGTATGCCTTGCGGGAATAAAAGCGGAATACAAAAGTGAGCGCGCCCACCACCGGAAGCAGCACAAAGGATACCAGCGTCATGCGCACGCTGATGGAGAGCATCACCACCGCATAACCGATGATTTTGACGACATTCTTAAACAGGCGCACCAGAATGCTGGTAAAAAGCTCATTGACCGCCTCCGTGTCATTGCTGACGCGGGTTACCAGCTTGCCCACGGGCGTGGTGTTAAAAAAGCTTAAGGAAAGGCTGTGAATATGGGTAAACACCTGCTCCCTCATGCGAAAAATAATATTCTGCCCCATTTTCTGCAGCATCCACGTATCCAGTGCATTGAAACAAAATCCCAGCGCCATCATCAAAAGATACAGTCCTGTGGCGCGAAGAATCCCCGTAAAGTCAGAATGACGAAGTGTCTTTAGCTGTTCCCTGCTTAAGCAGGAAGCGCCTCTTTCTGCATAAGCCCTTAGCAGTTCCGCTTCTCCCTCAGACAGCGCCTCGCTCTCCGCTGCGGTCAGCCGCTCCGCCATATAATACTTATCCTCATAAAGAAAAAGCTGATAATAGACGCCGTCCGCCGGTAAATGTTCAGAAGCTTTATCCTCCTCCACTCTTACAAGCCAGACACCGTTATAGAGTACTGCGCCTTTTCTGCCTTCCTCCGCTGTCTGAAACGGTTTGGCATATCCATTGATATAATCATCAATGGCATCGCCGATAATAATGGGGCGGTACAGCTCTACCACGATAATAAACAGTACCAGAACCGTTGCCGCAGTCATCACCCATTTATGGGGCTTTAAGTATGTCAATAATCTGCCCATATCACATGCCCCCTTCCGCCAGAACCGGCTCTGCCTCATCTATGTACTCTCTGTGAAGCGCCGCTCTCTGTTCTCCCATTGCCGCCTCGAGCTGCTGCTTTTCAAACATCTCGTAATAAATTCCTTTCTGCTCCATAAGCCGGATATGGCTTCCTACCTCAGCAATCCGCCCCTCCTCCAGCACCAGAATCATATCCGCATGTTGGATTGTGGAAATCCGGTGCGCAATCAGTATAGTCGTCCTGCCCTTTCGGTTTTCATACAGATTGCGCAAAAGCTGTTCCTCCGTATCCGTGTCCACCGCAGAAAGAGAATCGTCCAGAATGAGTATCGGCGCCTCCTTCATCAGCGCTCTTGCAATAGAGCTGCGCTGCTTTTGTCCGCCGGAAAGCGTCACGCCCCGCTCTCCCACCATGGTTTCGTAGCCCTCCGGAAATTCCATGATGCTTTCATGAATACATGCCGTTTCTGCAGCAGCCGTAATCCGGTCCATCTCCTGCTTTTCCACGCCAAAGGCAATATTCCCTTTCAAGGTATCCGAAAACAGAAAATTATTCTGCGGCACATAGGCAATCTGTCCCCGCAGCTCCTTAAGAGGAATCTTGCAGATATCCCTCCCGTCAAACAAAATCATGCCCGGCTCCGTATTATAAAGGCGCAGCAGCAAATCCACCAGCGTCGTCTTGCCGCTGCCGGTACGCCCCACTACCGCCAGTGTGGTGCCTGCCGGCACCTCCAGACAAATATCCGAAAGCGCAGGCATCCGCGCACCCTTGTGCGTATAGGTCAGGTGAGAAAAGGTAATCCTGCCCGACAGCCTAATGCTTTTCCCTTTCTGTAAAGCCTGCCCCATAGAAACATCCCTGTCCTCACACCGGCTGCTTACAACCTGTTCTCTACACAGCTCATCCTTTACCTCCGGCTCCGTCGCCATAATGGCGCGCACACGCTTCAGGGAAGCACCGCCCTGCGCAAAGGTATTGATGGCATCCCCGCAGGCAATCATCGGCCATACCAGCATATTGACATACTGGTGGAACGCCACAAATCGCCCCAGCGTGATTTCCCCCACAATTGCCAGATAACCGCCGTAAATCAAGGTAATCAGGCTGCTTACGCCCACTAAAACCTCCAGCAGAGGCATCACTATCGTCTGTATTCTAATGAGCTTCAGATTTTTTTCCTTTGTCTTTTCATTGGCTTTCGTAAACGCTGCAAGCTGTGCCCTCTCCCTGACAAATGCCTTGATAACCCGAATACCGGAAAAGCTTTCCTGAACATAGTCCGTCAAGTCCGACACAGCCTCCTGACGCTCCATATATTTGGCATGAATCACCTTTCCATAATAGAGTGTACCGCCACAGATAACCACCATGGGAATCAAGGCAAGCAGCGTCAGTTTGATATCAACATACACCATCATCTGCCCGATAACCATCACTGTCATAACCGTGGCGTCAAAGGCAGAAATGACAGCCATACCGATAGCCATACGGATAGCGTTCAAATCGCTGGTAAAACGGGTCATCAAATCACCGGTTTTATTTTCATTAAAAAAGTTAACGCTCATTTTTTCCAGATGGGCAAACATATCATTGCGCAACTCTTTTTCAATACTGCGGGAAGCGCCAAACAAAAAGAAGCGCCAGAAAAAACGTCCCAAGGCAAGCGTAAATCCCAGCAGAAGAAGCCTAAACAAACAGCCCTTTACCCCGTTCCAGTTAAGGGTATGCGCCGCCAGACCATCGGTAATCGTACCTGTGATTTTGGGAATATACAAGTTGGCAAAGTCCACCACAAAGAGCGTGATAATGCCAGCCAGATACTGCCACTTATGCTTTTTGATATACTGCATAATAAAGCGCCATTCTTCCATGATTCTCCTCATTTCCGCGCACACTGCTTCGTGTCGTTTTTTCTGCTTTTGTATTTCCATGCAAAAAAGCCCCATAAACGCTCCGCTTACAGGGCTCTTCCTGTATCATGCTTTTACAATCCGGCTCTTACACAACACCCTGTGCTGTCATAGCCTCCGCAACCTTTAAGAAGCCTGCAATATTTGCTCCGGCAACGTAGTTGCCCTCCATGCCGTACTTCTTTGCCGCCGCATCAAGATTGTGGAAGATATTTACCATGATGCCTTTGAGCTTGCTGTCCACCTCTTCAAAGGTCCAGCTTAAACGCTCGCTGTTCTGGCTCATTTCCAGTGCAGAGGTTGCCACGCCGCCTGCGTTTGCCGCCTTGCCGGGGCAGAACAGTACGCCGTTTTTCTGCAGATATTCCGTTGCCTCCAGAGTGGTAGGCATATTTGCGCCCTCTGCTACTGCAAAGCAGCCGTTTGCCACCAACGCCTTTGCATCCTCCAGATGCAGCTCGTTCTGTGTCGCACAGGGAAGCGCAATATCACATTTTACAGTCCATACGCCCCTGCCGTCATGGTACTCTGCACTAGGTCTTGCTGCAGCGTACTCCGTCAGTCTCGCACGTTTTACTTCCTTTACTTCCTTTAACAGGGCAATATCAATACCCTCTGCATCATATACCCAGCCGGTAGAATCAGAAACCGTAACCACCTTTGCGCCGAGCTGCTGTGCCTTCTGTGCCGCATAAATAGCCACATTGCCGGAACCGGAAATGGCAACTGTTTTGCCGGCAATCTCTTTGCCATTGCACTTTAACATTTCTTCCGTCAGGTATAAAAGACCGTAGCCGGTCGCCTCCGTTCTTGCGAGGGAACCGCCGTATGTAAGTCCTTTGCCGGTCAGCACGCCCTCATAGAGTCCGGTCAGACGCTTGTACTGCCCATACATATAGCCGATTTCTCTTGCGCCCGTTCCGATATCTCCTGCAGGCACGTCCGTATCCGCGCCGATATGCTTGTACAGCTCGCTCATAAAGCTCTGGCAGAATGCCATAACCTCTCTGTCGGATTTGCCCTTCGGGTCAAAATCGCAGCCTCCCTTACCGCCGCCGATTGGCAGCCCGGTCAGGGAATTTTTGAAAATCTGCTCAAAACCTAAAAACTTGATGATGCCTAAGTTTACGGAAGGATGCAGACGCAGACCACCCTTGTAAGGTCCGATTGCGCTGTTGAACTGCACACGGAAACCATTGTTTACCTGTACCTGTCCCTTGTCATCCACCCATGGAACACGGAACAAAATCTGTCTTTCCGGCGTACATATTCTCTCCAGCAAAGCATCCTTTCTGTATGCCTCTTCATTTGCCTCGATAACCACGCGCAGGGATTCCAGCACTTCCTTTACCGCCTGATGGAACTCCGGCTGCGCGGGATTCTTTGCAACTATAAGCTCAAATACCTCGTCTACATATGACATTTTTATATCCTCCTTAAATAAAAGCTTGTCAATCCACGTTTTATTATATAATAGCGAAAAAAAATTGCAAAGCACTTTATCTAAGTAAATTGTAAAAGTTTTTTTGCTTTTTTTGTGCAATATATACAAAGCATGTCAGAGATATTTCTTCAGAATATTGATGTTCTTTTCCTCAAAATCCATCAGTTCCTTCGCCAGCTCCACCGACATGGACTGTGTCTGCGGATTGTGATTAAGCACTTTGCACATCTGTGTGATGCCCCGGCTGCTGCCCTGTATCATCAATTCAGCCAAATGGCTGGTGCTGGTATTAAACAAGGTGTTCATATGAACAGCCCCCTTTAACATCATATCTGATAAGTGATTGGAACGTACCGGCTCCGCCTTTGCCTCCAGCAGCTTATTCATTGCCCTGTTGCGGATATCGGAATATTTTAATGACTGGCGGGATATCTGCCTGGCAAATTCATCCTCGTACACTTTGTCGCTCAGGGTTTCTATCGCCTTCATTCCCATCTCCGCATTTTTCTGTATTTCTCTGTATATATTAATTTCTTCCGGTTTCATGGCGCCTCCCTCCAAAGTTCTTTTTTACAGTATGGCACCATTCCCGCGATTTATTCTTCAAAAGGATATTTCATCTGCCACTGCCTGCGCAGCATGTCCATCACTTTCATAATACGGAGTGTTTCCGCATGCGAAAGCTGGGGACACTGGTTCCAGCCTTCCCTGAGCGCTTTCACACATGCCTCCACCTCATACTCGTAGCCGCTTATCTGCTTCGGCGCTTTATAAAAAGCAATTTTTTCATGCTTTCCATTGTACACCGTTATACTCTCAAAATTATTGATGTTTTCCACAACGGCGTATCCCTTTGTCCCGTATATGCCTCCGTGACGGTCGCTTACCACAAACATAGAGGCACTAAGCACCGCCATGGCGCCGTTTTTATAGTGCAGGGTAATATTTTCCTGCCCGTCCACACCGGAGGGCGTCATACTGACGGAGGATTCTATCCGCTCCACCTCTGTGCCAAGTATCATGGAAGCAAAATGAATCGGGTACACACCTAAATCCAAAAGCGCCCCGCCCGCCAATGCCGGCTCTGTCAGCCGCTGTTTGCCCTGCACATTATAGCAAAGGTTGGCGCTTACCATACGGACGTCTCCGATAATGCCGCTGTCCAGCACCTCCCGTATGGTTTTGTACATAGGCATATACCGAATCCACATCGCCTCGGTAATCAAGACTCCTTCTTCCTCTGCCATCTTTAAAATTTCCTCTGTCTGCTCCGCATTTGCCATAAATGCTTTTTCGCACAGCATCGGTTTTTTGTACCGGAGACACAGTTTTGCATTTTCGTAATGCTCCGAGTGAGGCGTGGCAATATAGACCAAATCCACCTTCTTATCGGCAAGAAGCTCCTCATAAGAGCCATAACACTTTTTGATACCATGCTCTGCGCCGAAACGCTCCGCCTTTTCCAATGTACGGGAAGCAATCGCATAGCATTTTACACCGCTCATTTTATTTACGGTCATCGCCATTTTGCCTGCAATATTACCCGCCCCCAGAATCCCCAGATTTACTCTTTTCAGCATAACGTACTCCTTTCTTCCTTGGATTTCATAAACCGGAAAATGATAGCATGGACTTTCACCCATGCTATCATGCCCTTCCAAATATTTATTTTACTGTACGTATTCGGACTTCACATAACCTATCTGTCCGTTGTAAATGACCTTGCTCCAGTCACCCTCTGTACCGACCAAGTCCAATGTCTCGCCGCCCGTAACAATTCCCATTTTTTCTGCCGTTTCACTTGGCGCCACACGTACATTGACATTTGCCGTAGCGGTCACCGTGCCGATGATTTCCACGCCTGCCGCACTCTCCGCCACATTTAAAAATTCAGACTTGATATAGCCTTCTCCATTTTCGTAAACGATTCTGCTCCAGCCGTTCGCCTTCTGCTCCAAAACTTCCACCTTGGTGCCTCCGGACACTTTTCCCAGCTTATCGGCTGTCTCACTGTCAGAGCTTCTGACATTGACAGTCGTCGTAGCCGTCGCATACACCGGTCCTGTCTGCGCAGGAACCGAAGGCTCATCCGGCTCAGGTGTACTGCCGCCCTCCGGCTCTCCCGGTTCATTTACAACACTGTCTCCGTCCGCCGGAACGGCTGCATCTCCATTGCTGTCATTTATCCGGCTGGCAAGTATTTCACCCGCTGCGACCCGTACCTGCTGCTCTACCTCTGACATATAAGTAAAAAGCTCCGGTTTATTCAGGCAGATATCCTTGTACTCCACCTCAATTTTATTGCAGAGCTCTACCACATCATCCTGCAGAATCACCTTCCTGATATACTCAGAAATTTCCTCCGGCACGCTCTCTTTATTGATATAGAGCTTTCCTTCCGCATCCGTGCAAACATAAAACGAAGTATATCCCGGCAGATAATCTTCAGGATAATAAGACATAATCACTCTCGTGTATGCGATTACAATATACGAGTTTTCCTCCGGACCGGGTTTGGAATATACTTCCACTGCCGGATAGCCTTCAATATATTTACCCAGCTCTTCAATCCGAATCCGCTCCATATCATCCAAGCTGCTCTGTATCGACGCAATTGCTTCTGCATCGCCGTTTGCCATCGCCTCAAAATACGCAAGAACCAGACTATTCAGCTCCGGGTATGCATCTTGCTCCAAAGGTGTATCCGGCACCACAAGCTCTGCTACCATGTTTCCATCTGACAAGGAAGCAATTTCCGTCTCAGGAACACCCGTAGCATTTACCGTGTCCGCCCCTGCCTTCAAGGCAACCGTTACCGTAATAGCAACTGCCGCAATCAATAATATAGGAAATACCAGTTTACCCCGTGCCACTACAAAATCACGCACCTGCAAAACTCTCTCTTTGATTGATACCTTCACACTGTCACCTTTCCTTTTAATAAACAAGGTCTGCGGTTGTTTGACATTACAGCCCCAGACCAGTTGTCAGAGTGATGCAAATGCAGCCGACAGGAATCGAACCTGCATTAAAGGCGTCGGAGGCCTTCGTTCTATCCGTTAGACTACGGCTGCAAATATTACAAATTTGTTACATCACTCTGACATAATATCACAAAAGGTTATTTCTGTCTAGTCATCTTTGCTGTATTTTTGTATAAATTTCTTAATTTTTTTAAATTATCGCTACTTTGCTGTCAAATCTATCGAAATAGTAGACGCTGTCCGAGAGCTGCTCTTCAGGTGCAACATGTCCGGCGTTGACCTCCTCCACCATCTTTTTCAACCTTGCCGTCTCTTCCCTGCCGCTATCCGGCACTAAAATCAGCTCATGGATTGAGCTCGGCAGAATATAGAAATTGGTTCCCTGTGCATCGGCAAAGCTCTGCAGCAGCTCTCTGTCACAAATACATGCTGCCCCAAAATATCTTCCTTTCATTGTCATAATATAAAGAGGCGTCTCCTGCTTTACCTGTTCTGCCATTTCTACATATTGCTCCGCTTCTCCGCCAAAGTTTTCAAGCAAAAGCTCCTTTACCACTTCTTCCATTCCTTTGATTTCCACGCCAAGGGTCCTTGCCGTATTCCTTTCTGCATCCTGAAACAACACCTCCTCCGAAATCCCCCATTTATCCAGATGAGCCGTCTCAATCTGTATGGAGCCTCTTCCCAGATAGTCATTCATGTAAATATAGTAGCATACCACCGCCAAATCAAGAAAACGCTTATGCGGCAGTTCCTCCAAAAGCTTTTTATTTTTTTCATAATTGATTACTTTAATAAATATGCGTTTCCTTACCGCATTATAATCTGTAAAAAAGTCCAGATTGATACCCCCCTCAATCCGGTTATCCTGATAAATACCGGCAATTGCCTGCACAATATCCCCAAAAGGTCTTCCGTCTCTGAAATCCTCATAAAACCCGTTCAGATAAATCGTGGGAGAAATGGTTTCCTCCCTGCTGTTTATCAAAAGCCCCTGCAAAATAACGCCGTTGTTCTTCATCACTTCCTTGAGTTCCACGTAGACATCTTTTCCCAAATAATCCTTCACACTCTTCTTGACTTTCTCCATAAATTCTTTATACTGCATACTTTTCTCCATTCTGAATTTGATTTTTTGACACAAAAAAGACAATAGAAAAAATTCTATTGTCTTGTATGCTTACCTTTATTGAAGAAAAGAACGCTTATGCTCTGGACAGGTATTCACCGGTTCTGGTGTCAATTTTAATCTTGTCCCCCTGATTGACAAAGAGCGGTACATATACGGTTGCACCTGTCTCCACTGTCGCAGGCTTGGTTGCGCCGGTAGCCGTATCGCCCTTAAATCCGGGTTCCGTCTCCGTAATTTCCAATTCCACAAACAGAGGCGGCTCTACCGCAAATACATTGCCGTTGTGGGAACAAATCTTGCACATTTCGTTTTCTTTCACAAACTTCAGTGCATCGCCGATTGTTTCACTGTTTAATGCAATCTGCTCATAATTCTCTACATCCATAAAATTGAACAAATCACCGTCAGAGTATAAATACTGCATATCCTTTCTATCAATACGTGCCTGAGGGCATTTCTCTGTGGGTCTGAACGTCTTTTCCACCACACCGCCGCTCTTAATATTTTTCAGCTTGGTTCTGACAAACGCTGCGCCTTTACCGGGCTTCACATGCTGGAACTCAATAATCTGGTAAATATTATTATCTAATTCAATCGTAATACCATTTCTGAAATCACCTGCAGAAATCATAAAAAACCTTCCTCCTGAAATTGTCACGTTTTAATTCTTTTATAGTGTATACTAAGAAATACTATTTTTCAACTGTTTTTTTCAATTCCATCGTTATTCCTGTTATTTTAATCCATTTTTGAACTTTTCACTCCCTCTTTTCTTTGCTGTTCATGCCATTTGTTCTCCCACTAAATAATCTCCTTCTTCAGGGCAAAACATTCTTTGACTGCCTTTACATACCTTTCCCTGCAGCTTGCTGCCACCAGCATCGGCGCGTAGGCATCCCGCCCGCTGATGCGGAACATATAAGGGAATTCTCCAAAATGGCGGCAATACGCTTCGACAAAGTCCAGAATTCCCTTTTGGATTTCCCCGATGCCGGCAGCATTTTCATCACATTCTCCAAAGCCAAGCGTAATATCCAAGTCTTCCATATACTGCATACGATATTTTTCCTGATTTGCAATGCCGCCTGTCCCCTCCTCCCCGCTGTCTTGCCTGCCCTTGTAGAAACCTGTAAACTGCGGCATTTTTGAGGATAACAGCAGTTCCCAGAATACATTATAGTCCTTATTGGGGTCATGTTTTTTCAAAAGGTCCCTGTTATGACTTTGAGAATACAGATACGACACCAGCCTGCCGCTTTGCAGAAAAGGCTCTGCGGCATCCGGCTCACTGTTATAAACCGTATTTGTTCCCGCCAGAATTCCTATTATTTCACAGGGCAGCTCCCACACCTTCTCCACCAGATAGGAAAGCGACATGGCGCCGCTGCCCGCCCAGCCTATGTCAATGGCTGCCGCACGCTTCGCGCCCTTTAACTCTTTTTGATAGTAAGCTCCCGCCGCCTCCCTCTGCTCCTGATAAAAAGCGCACACCTCCGTATAATGGCTGCGGATAAAGCTTTCCAGTGCCTTTACATTTCGATTCGTCAGTTCTGCTTTCGGCAGTATCCTTTCCCGCCTTTCCTCCCCCATTCCTGCACTGTCCGGCAGAAGCTCCAGCAGCATTCCCAGCTCCATAGATTCTAAAATCCGCCTGATTGTGATTCCCTGATTCACTCTGTGATACAAGTACCTGCGAAAATAATCGTAACTGTCAAACTCCGCCATCAATTTCACTGCGGCGGCACGCGACCAGTAGACATATGCCGTATTGTCTTTCGGATACAATTTGTCATAAACCTGCTTCAACATATCCCCGTCACGAGACAAAAACAAGAGCTTTTCTATGCCGTGGCTGTTGCAGTACGCATGAATAAACCGGCAATAGCCAAGCACAAAAAGACCGCCATAAATAAATCCATACTCATACGCAAGCGTGTACGTTTTCCCGCCCTGATAAAGATGATTGTCCACAATGCCGCGGTACGCCGCCCCCACCATAGGCGACATGTCATAAGGTCTGTAGGACAGCGCCATACGGTTCACATTGGGATAATGCATACTGGCAAATCCATATTTTTCCGCCATCTTTACATCACTGTGCCCATTGTCTCCTACATGGATAAAAGTCGTTTTGGAAGGAAACGCTTCCGTTACCTGTTTAAAAAGTCCCCCTTTTGCCTTACTTTTCCCGTAATCACAGGAAACATAAAGCTTATGTATGCCGTTATAACCATTCTTTTCTAACAATTTTTCCAAAAAAGCCCGCGGCAGATACATATCAGAAATACAGATTATCCTCCTGCCCTTTTGCCGCAATGCCTGAAAAACCTCTTTCATAAAAGGATTAGCATAGCAAAATTCCAGCTCAAGCGCTTCCTCTTGCGCCATCCCCCGTGCTGCCGGTATTCCTGTACTCTGCTCCATTGCCTCCCATATCTCTGCAAGCGTAACTTCATAATGCCCTCGTTTTTCATAGCCCTGCTGTCTTGCAAGCCGCTCCTGCTCCATACGGATTCGCCTGATATCCGGCAGCCCCAGCCTCTCGCCCAGAAAATAGAATAAATCTGCCGGCTCTGAAAAAGGACGAAACAGCAAGGTATCAAAAATATCAAAAGAAATTACATCATACTGCGACAACACGTCCACATATTCGCTGACGGATAACTTCTGTCCGGCTGACTCCGGCAGGGCTGGCAGCCTCTTTTCCTCATATACCGCCGCTGCCTCTTTCCGCCCCAGAAAACGACAGAAACAAAAATAGTAACAGAAATTCATCCATAACAAGTATAGGTAAGACAAGATTTTTCTACCTGCTCCTCCTCCGTCATGCACCTTATGATACCGGCTTCTGATTCCATCATGCCGGTTTACCAGTACATTATATATCTTCATCCGCATTGGCTTTTTCCCTTATGACAATATGTATTCGCTTTGACAGACTCACATAACAAAACCTTCTTACCGTGCCGCCATGGCAAGCTCTTCCTCCGTACAGTCCGTAAACTTTTGAATTGCCATCCTGTCCATTCCGTTTGCCAGCATTTGGCTGAGCAGGGCAAGCCTGCCTTCTGCCATACCTTTTTTTATACCTTCTTCACGTCCCTCCACTCTTGCATCTTCCATCAGCTCATCTATTGCCTGACACATCGTCATCCCCTCCTTTTCCATTTTTTCTGCCATTTTCTCTCTGTCCAGATATACTGCAATGGCACATTTTGTATCCATACTCAGATTGCAGAATGCTTCTGTCTGCCGCAGAGCCCGCAGCTTCTGCTTGTCCCTTCGGCATTGCATTGCCTGAAAAAATTCCTTAAGGTCTGTCTGAAAAGCCTCTGCTTTTACAGTATCCGCCTCAATTAAAATAAAACTATAGTCCGGAAGCTTTTCTTTTAGCAACGAACGTAATTCCTTAGGAACGTGAAAGAGCTCTGTTATACTTCTCTTTCCCCGAAAGCGGTCATTGCCCAGATAAACTACCACAGTAATCACAGGCAGCAAAAAATCTTCCTTTCCCAAGCGGCTTTTCTTATCCCGATAATTCATCTGTCCCAATCTCTGTCTGCGACGCTCAGACACCTCTTGTATCTGCCTTTCCCATTCACATACATCATACACCATGACACGCTCCGGCATACTATAGTCTGATTCCGTCTCCAGTTCCATGCCATAGCATAGCCCCTTCGCCGTGTCCAGCATCAGGATATCCCGCTGCTTCTCACCCTTCCTTAGCGGCGATGGATAAACAGCCGGCTTCCGCTCAAGGTCCGCTGGCTTTATCATGTCTGCTCCATCATAAAGCGCCATGTTCATAAGCTCTGCAAAACGCAAGGGACAGGAAAAGAATTCCTTTCCCGTTAAATCCTTTTTCCCCATATATCCTTTCCGGCTGTACTTTGATACTTGTCAGCCATTTTCCTATAATCCGTGAAATATGGCTGATTTGCCGGAACCGGACACACCGGTCATGCCCTGAACAGAGCATGGAATTTCACTCGGGTTATCTCCCCTTGCAATTATTATAAACTTCCACGCTTGTCATGTCAATTAAATTTTTAGATTTTTGTTTTCGGTTTTTCGTTTGTTTTCTCAAATATATATTCCCCTTATTTAACTTATGAGTGCTTTTTATTGACCCTTAAATCAAACAATATCTGTTAGCACCCTGTACTCTTCGGGCAATTTATATATCATATTTTTATCCGGACATATATTGTCCCGCATCCATGCAACATTCTTCTTTAATACCCTTCCAGGTATCCCGCCAATAATGCAATTGTTTGGAAAAGTACCCTTCACAACTGTTCGATAGCCGCATATACTGCCTTTTCCGATATGTGAATGAGGTAATATTGCAGTTTCACCTCCTATCCATACATGGTCACCTATTACAATACTATCATTTCTTTCTCCGACCGTGTTATTTATGCACGTATATGTGTCCAAATCAAAAATCATATGCCCATCATGAGCAAGCAACGCAATATCCCACGAAAACATACAATCTCTGCCAACTACTATACTTTGATTTCTACCGCTTCGGATAAGTCCGCTAACAAACGTAGTTCCTTCTCCCACCTCTAGTTTTCCGTCAATATTCAGAAATATTTTTACCCCCCCCACAAAACATTTGTTCTGTATGCTACATTCATTCCCCCGAGAGAAAGTTATAGAGCAGCCACTAATATTAACATTATCTCCTATTTGCACGTTACTGTCACTATGTACCACAAGGCTCTTACTCTTAGGGAATTTTACATTTTTTCCAATATTAACACTGGCACCCCAACCTGTGAAGATAACATTTATGTCGGACTCACTTTGCAATTTATTATCATATTTTTCCCCTTGTTCACCGGAAACAGGACAATGGCACAACCAAAGAATATCTTTTTCATCTTCATAACCATATTGAGAATATTTTTCTGTCTCATACATATTTTGCTGCAACGAAGAACTAATAATCAAATAATACTCATTTCTCTTTTCCTTAAGAAAACTTGACGGAAACGTGTGTATATTATCTATTCTTTCCGGCGCATCGGATATATAAACAGATGCCTCCAATCCTTCTTGTTCCATTGCTCTTTCAAAAGATTCATCTTTCCATCTAAGCGCGATTTTTCTTCCTGACAAATTATTTTTAATTGTTCTTATAATAGCCTCTTCTGATTTCCTCACAGTCATCCCCTCTTCCAGTCTTATGGTTTCTCTTCATTGATAATTTCGTACAAATCCACTATTTTCCTTGATTTTCTATCACAATCCCTTGTCATTATGCACACCTACGATATTTCTTATAATACAAGTTCCAATACAATTAATATGCCTCCTTATATTACCATCATTTTCGCTATTATGACTTCTGCACATCTTACTGTTACACTCCTTAGCCTGCTTAGCACTCCATAATATCAATATAATCAATTGCCAAAAATCTGCCTTCTCCGCATAGCTGAGCTGCCCCTATCATAAATTCATCATAAATATTTGAATCCGGTATAAACTCTTTCCAAATTTCGACCCAGTTACTATCAGCATGGCAAATTTTATGAGAATATATTACCTGAAATAGTCTTGTCCCCGAATCTTTCACATGAAAATTGATTATATCTGCATCGCTTTTTACTTTAAACCGCATTTTTAGTATGTAATTTTTTCCCTCTTCCAACATTTTCCCCAGCGGCATTGTAAGGTACTTTCCCGTCTTTTCGTGAAGCTGTTTTGTAATCAGAACCGTTATTCCATTTATATAATGCTCTTCCCAGACAGTCGCATCAAAACTAAAATGCGCTGTTTTCGCACTGTAATTAAACAATCCTTTCTCACCGTATATTCCATGATTAGGTTTTAATGCATAATTAATTGCCTCTGAAAACGACATTGTCTCTATTGCTTTATAAAAAGCATCGCGTTTCGGCGAAGCAGAATTATGTCCACCATTTACAAATCCATTTCCTCCCAGCCATGCGAGTGGTACTTTTTTCTTTAATGAAACCAACTCTTCCGGAATACTGTGGAAAAATTTTCTCCCTTTTTCATTGTTACAAAGAACCGCTGAAATACCTCTGCGTACATCGATTGTTTTATCCTTATCACTCACTCCCCAAAAATCACCTATTGTTATATCACCAAAACGAGGCGCATTTTGATATATACATTTTTCACAATGTTCAGGACACATAACATGATTGTGATAAACACGCTGATAACTGTCCTGCTTTCCTCCGCGTCTGACAATAACATTCCCTGTAGTTGTAGTTGTAGTTGTAGTTGTACAATCCGGATTCCAGCCTTGTACTTTATGCCGAAACCCATATTTTGCCAATGGCTCGTTAAAATCATCCTTGATGTATTTTTGAAAAAAAGCTGTAGACGGTGCATTGCCACACAATAAATCTACCATAATCAGGTTTTCATAATCTTTTTCCAAAAAAATCTTCAACCCAGCAACTTGACACGGACATCCTGAAAACAGCACAAAAGTATTTTTTTCTAATGCTTCTTTAACATCCTTAAACGCATCTCCCATATAGCTTTGCAAATATTTTGATTTTTGAAGCCTGTGCAAATCCTCCTCTTTGTCAATCATGATATGTTCAACCGAAAAATCTTCTCTCCAAGCTGCCCCAACAACAACGCCACCTCTCTTAAATGTTTGCTTTGCTAAAAGTGGAAAGGCACCTCCGCTTGAACTTCTATATAAAAGTTCATTATCCTCCGCTATAAACTCATAAAGTTCCGGTTCTCTAAAATTATTATTTTGTGGCAATTTTATTGCTGGACATACTTTCATACATTTTCCGCATCCAATGCACTTTTCATAGTCAACTTCTGCACGATAATATCCATGTTTATCGGGACATAATGAAATTGCTCCTGCAGGACAGCTATTTACGCAGGCACTGCAACCTGTGCACATGCTTTCTTTTAACACGCTATTTATTGTATTTTGGAGATTTATGTCTGGTAATTTTGCTTTCGCTTCAAAAATCACAGTTTTTAACCAGTCATATGAATTTTGTTTTAATTTACCAAGTTTTTTATATACCTCCTCCCAATTAATATCTTCTAATAAATCTTCTCTACTATATATTTCGTCATATTCAAATATCAGTCGATTCATTAAATCCAATTCTCTCAATAGTGATATAAAACGGTTTTGCCCTCTTTCCTTATTAGCAATGGCTATAAATGGCTTTCTAAAAATTATTGCAAAACATGTACCATGAAAAGAATCCGTTATAACAAATTTTGAGTTCTTATAGTACCATAAAAAATCCTCAATATCTAAATCAGGTTTTACATTATCCAAATCTAATCTTTGAATATTCTTTTCAAAATCCGTTGCATTAATTAAATTTATATATGAAAGTTTCAGTCTACCTTCTATATACAATATTGCATCCTTCTTTGCCTTGCACGGGTCAAGCAAGAAACTTACAAAATAATCTTGTATATACCTTTGTGTAGACTGTTTAATAAGCGCATCCCATTCTTTCGTATCACATAGTAATACTGGTTCCAAAACTTTTTTTGCCTTAAGACCAAATACATTTTTAACTATGCCTACTGCATAATCCTCTCTTACTGAAATAGCATCAAAACGTTTAAGGTATGGCGTTACTCTTGTTTTCCATTCATCTGCCCAACCATTAGTGTTACTAAAAGGTTCGCCAAAAGAAGACGCATATGATATCATTTTCTTATCTGGAGCAACAAAACCCAAAAAATATTCATCTCCTGACCACCTCCACAGAGACGGATTGAACAATTGGTCTGACCCTGAAATAAATGTATCACAATAATTATTTAATTTTTTTAATTCGGATGCAGCATAATTTCTACATATATCATAATGCTTTTTAGCAAACCTTCTAGGAATTTGATTATAGTCCGGAACGTAATTTTTCTCAAAAGACATTTTTTCTATCATTAAAACTGACAATCCCATATTTTTTAAAGTTTGGTGTAATGCAAAGTAAGTAAGTGCACCACCGTAATTCAAATTATACCACCATCCTACTATCCCTATATCATAATGTTTTTTTTCTTCTAAATCGATAAATATATTGCTGTTTTCTTGATTATTCACAACCCAAATCCTCCCCACTATATTATTCTTTTGTGTCACCATTGTCTTTATTCAACCTATCTTGCAATTCTTCCAATTGTTGCTGAAGAAGACGAATACTTTGCTGCTGCAAGCTTATGCAATCCATTATTCTTGCAGAATGCTCGTAAAATATTTTTCGTGATGGTGGAATGATTTTTGCTATAAAATGCCTTATTCTAATTTTAAGGCTATGTTCATATTTATATTTTTTTTCTTCCTCAATACAATATTTATAAAAGCCTTTACAATTACCGGAACTTTTCTCCACAAATTTTTCAAGTCCATATTTTCTTAATATTTTCAACAAACATACAATATAATACTGCTTATTAAATTGTGGACAATTATCAATACTAGAATAAACAAAATCACAGATATATTCCAAAAGTTCTGTTGATGCAAAAAAACCATTTTTATATGCCACAGAAATGATACTATCACATATCTTTAACTGTTCCTCAGCATACTTCACCCTGTCTACCATTACACAATTCATAAGTGATTTCTCTCTGCATGTCCGGTAATGATACAACTTATCCGAAATCACAAGAAGTCCTTGCATTTTGGGCACCATATCAAACAAAAATAATGCATCTTCACCACACTTGAACTCAACTTTAAAGCTTCCATTATTTCTCTTGATAAAGTTCAATTTAATGCAATATCTCCAACAATATATATGAAAATATTTTGTGGACAAAAAAGTTTGCGAATCTATTTCACTATAATATGTATCTGGTGTTGACAAAACAGAATTCAACCATTCATTTTCTGTATTTAACGGTACTGGTAAAGCCCCAAACTCTATCGCATCTGGTTCCTTTCTAATTTTAATATTCTCTTCCAATACTTCCAAAGCCGTCTGGCATAAATAATCATCGCCATCCATAAACAGCACATATTTCCCTCTAGCAACTAGCAATCCTTTATTTCTCGCATTTGAAACTCCAGCATTTTCTTGATTTATAATGATAACTCTATCATCAAGTTTTGCATAGCTTTCCAATATCGCTAACGAATGGTCTGTTGAACCATCATTAATACAAATGATTTCAAAATCATCGTATGTCTGATACAACAGACTATCTAACGCAGAAGGAAGATATTTTTCAATATTATAAACAGGAATGATAACTGTAAATTGAGGAGAATTATTTTTTCTTGGCACGTCCATGACATCAGTTATATTATTTAATGGTGTTATCGTTTCTGAAAAAGACATACTTTGCAGATTCTGTTCATATCTTTCTTCATTACGCCACATATGATACTCATAAGGCTCTTCAGCTATACGAAGAATATCTCTGTATTTCCATTTTAAATTGCCAAATGCTATCTCGTTTACGTCAATTTCATTAATTAATTTTTTAAATTTTTTTGAAACCTGCTTAAGAAAATTATATCTTACCGTCGATGTAAGCCCTTCATACATCCATATGCACGCATCATAAAATGCTGCTCCATATATTGAATAGAGATATTTTTCATCTTTGTTCCTTTCTTTAATATATCTCTCTATTTCACTGTACTCATCAAATATGCAATGTTGCCTTTGTTCTCTATTATTAATTGATGCATATTCATTATCTTGTCTATAATAAATAAATGCTTCATATAAGCAAATCATGCTTTGTGCTTCTGTATAAACCTTAAAAGTAAAAGATGTATCTTGATAAGACGCACCAGGCGTAGGTAAAAAACTAATTTTATTTATTTCAATAAACTCTCTCTTATAGATTGCAGACCAAATAGAAGGCTTTCTTCCATAAAGTGTTCCACTCTCATATTTGGAAGGAGCAATAAGCTTTCCACATTCATTTTCTTTAAAATACTCATACAACACGTTTGTTTCTGACTCAGTCCAATACAGCCAAAAATTTGATTTTACAATATCTGCCGCATATTTAATCGCATTAGTATATAATACCTCAAACATATTAGGTTCAATGAAATCATCGCTTTCCACAATGCCTATATAAATTCCCCTTGCAGCAGCAAGACCTTGGTTCATGGAATCTCCGTAACCAGAATTTTTCTTATCTATAATAACAATTCTTGAGTCCTTATCTGCACACTTCTTTATTTGAATCAATGTACTATCCGTAGAGCCGTCATTAACACATATAATTTCAATTTCTCTCAGTGTTTGCTTCATAATAGAATTTAAACATTGTGTAATGTATTTTTCAGTATTATAACACGGCACAATAATTGATACTTTTATCACCTTCTCACCCCCTTTTCCACACCAAAAACGCTATTCTCCACCTTATCGAGTTACCATACCTACACACTCTTTTCTTTTTCATTAGAGCCGTATGCATTGTCATATCATCTTTTTCCATAAACCATTTCATCCCTCTTAAATAATCCCGAAAAGCGCGAATCAAAAAATATTCCAGTATATAATCCTTTTTTACATGCACTTCTGTTATTTTCTGCTTAAACTGTTTCCATACCTGTTTTTTATCCGCTTTAGCACTGCCATGCAATGCATTAACAATTAAACTGTTCCTGTAATCATAATACGCTATCACCGGACTTTGTCGGTATTCGTAGGTTTCATGCCATACTTGAATCCCGTTTAATATAATTGGAGTACCTCCATGCCTCAGTCCATATTCCACATCGTCACAATGAAGAAAAAACGGAAGCGGTCTATTATTCTTCACAAATCCTATCGGAAAACAGGCAAACCACCAGCCACTATATTCACCGCCGGTATTATCATTCATATCCCAAAGATATTGCCTTTCGGTCATATCCTGATTCCATCCAACATGACCGATATCTCCGTCATTCCAGATTTCCACGGCAGTATACTGCACCCAAGGCTTATCCATTCGAAACATTCTGCCAGATATTACCTCTGCTTCATATTCCGGCTTCAGAAAGGTTAATAATCTGCGTAAACGATAAAAACTTTCCATCTGTATAACCACATCATCATCCATTAATATTACATGCGTTGCTTCAAAATCATGTAAATTACTGACAACCTCATCCATTCCTTTTGAGAAACCACCTGAACCGCCCAAATTAGGATTGTGACAGACAACTATTCCATCACCATAAGCATCTTCAATCTCTGAGGCATTATCTACAATAAACGTCTTAAGCCAATTACCGGTATCTTCTGTTTCAGATTCTTGCTGACAGAACGCTTTATTTTTCCTTCCTTTTTTGAGAACCTTTATAATCTGCTCCAACTGCTTTTTCCGTTTATAGGTACAAATAACAAGAGAAAGCTTTATCTGTCTTTCAGCCTTACTTTCGGTCGCAAACCATGCTTCCAACACAGAATCCGTTTCTGCCCAAAGTTCAAAATACAAAATACCTTCTTTCATTTTGTAAAATTCAACGATGGGAAAACTTCGTTTATCTTCCTTTTCTTCTTTTGCATTTATATACTCTTTAAAAAGGCGTACGGGTTTCCTGTTTTTTCCTTCCCAAAAACATGCTATCGTTACGCTTCCATGCACTTTTATGCAAAGCGATAGATTGGAAATATCCGTATATTTTTTCCATGTCCCTATATCAAACGCATTCATATAGGTATCCGTGCGAACCCTGCCACCTCGCGGCACCACAAATGGCTCATGTTGACTGGATTTATAGGATGCTCTTAAATACATTTCTTCACAATATATTTCCGTTGGAAACAATACATTCTGAAGCCTCACTTCCTGCCCCCCATATTCTCCTTTACTTTTCCCCACACCAAAAACCCCCTGCTGCAAGACACTCACACATCTTGCATCAGGAGGTCTTAAATCTCCTTATACCACTAACATCACCACACACATTTGCACATATACCTATCTACCAATTCCCTGTCACCCGCCATCGGATTTTCCAAAATCAATTTGCACATTTGGCAAAGCTCCCATCTAATGCAAGATATGTAATTGTCAAAGTTCCCTTTTTGCTGCTCCTTACTTCCCGCTAACTCACATTCCTCTCCGCCCCCATCCTCTGATACGCCCCGCATACCGTCCTTGCGTCTCCGACCATCTGCAGCACCCCCTTCTCAATCCATACCACCTTGGTGCAGTTTTCCAGAATGGTGCTCATACCGTGAGAAACCATGATGACGGTGGAGCCGCCATGTATCATTTCCTTGATGCGCTTCAAGCTCTTTTTGCGGAAAAATTCGTCGCCGACGCTTAAGACCTCATCCAGTATCAGGATTTCCGCCGCATCGCCTGCCGTGGCGATAGCGAAGCCAAGTCTGGATACCATGCCGGAGGAATAGTTTTTGACCTTTTCCTCCATAAAGCCCTGCAGCTCCGCAAAATCCACAATTTCATCATAATGGGTGTCAAAAAACTTTTTAGAATAGCCGATGATGGAGCCGTTTAAGTACACGTTTTCCCTTGCCGAAAGTTCCATATCAAAGCCGGTTCCCAGCGTAAGAAGCTGCACTTTTTTTCTGTCCACTACAATCTGCCCTTCGGTGGGACGCAGCGCCCCCGACACAATTCGAAGGAGCGTGCTTTTGCCGGAGCCGTTTGTCCCGATAATGCCGACCACCTCACCTTGAAAGACGTCAAAGCTGACATGGCTGAGTGCCTGAAGCTCCCTGTACTTCACCTGCCGCTTCATCTTCTGGATAAGATACTCCTTGATACCTGATGCGCTGCTGCCTGTGGATATTTTAAACTGCATTGTCACGTCTTTTACAGATACAACGGGCTCTTCCTTCTCCTGCTTTGTTTCCGCTTCTTCCTTGCCCACGTATTCATATTCAATGCTTTCGTCAATCAGCTCTTCTATCTCTAAGTAATCTTCGTCATTTTCCTCTTCATATTCTCCCGCGTACTCCTCTTCTTCCTTCCGTTCCTCCCAATTCCCTTCTGCATATGCTTCTTCATATGCTCCGACATGCTCCGGTCCGCTTTCTTCCACACATTCTTCTGCCAATTTCTCCACATGCGCTTCGACCTGTTGTTCACCATCTTCTATATACGCTTCTTCCCTATATCCTTCTGCCTCCCCATGCTCCCCGCCACGCTCTTCAATATCTTCTTCTGCATACTCCCGGTCAAACGCTTCCTCATACTCGTCTATATATTCGTCATACCAAAACTCCATATCCGCAGACGGCGTCTCTTCCATGGGAAGGGAGCCTTCTCTCAGCTCCTTTGCATACCGTTTCTCCCGCGCCAGCCTGTCCCTTTCCGCCAGTTGTTCCTTGTACGCTTTGTCCCGTGCCTCTTTTTGTTTGCGCAAAAAGAGCATAACTCCGATACATACTTCCACGGCTGCCGTCGCCACTGCCACCAAAATAAGCGCCAGTTTCTGCTGTTGTCCAAAATGTGCTGCTTTGGAATTTTCCGGATTCCACTCCACAATCTCTCCATCCGCAGTCTGCCGGTAAAAGCCTCCGCCTCCCTGCCCGTCCATGGCGTAGAACACGTTCTCTTCCCTGACAACCGTAATGGTCAGCTCCTCACGCCACTCACCACAGGCATACGCCGATAAAATCAAATATTTCTGCCCGTCCTTTTCTACTTCACGGCACGGGTACAAGCTTCCTGAGAGGACATGTACCGCACCACTCTGCCCTGCTCCGTCCACATATGCGTAAGGCTCGAAATTTTCCGCGGCATCCATCAGGTACAGAAGCCTGATGGTTCCCGATTCGTTTGTAAGAAAGCTGATTTTCTCTTCGCCATATTCTTCTGTCACAATCCGATAATTCCAATCCGCCGTCTCAGGCACATACTGCGCATGGTCTGCCAGATACAGCCATTTCCCCTCCTCCGCTTCTATCATGCCAAGCAGCGGTACATCTGTCCGAAATCCGTAAACCGTCCTGCTGTAGCCTTCCAGACCGGAAGATGCCGGCGTTTCCTTTGTCGGCGTATCCATCACATACCAATATACTGCCGCTGACAGGAGCAGGAAAAAAATGACACCGCTTCTCTTCAATCGTTTCATTCCCTTATATCCTCTGCATTACCAGGTTTTCATATTTTCTGAGAATCAAATACCCCGCCGCAAAGCTGAGTACGCCCCATACACTGATTTGAAGCCATACCTCCTGCCGCGGCATACTTCCGTACAGAACAACGTCCCTTGCAAACCGGATATACGCATAGACCGGATTTGCACTGACTATCTTTTGCATGGACAGACTCAGATTGTCCACCGGATAAAATACGGCAGACAAATACATCCAAAGTGTCAGCAGTACCGAATACAGGTATTTGATATCCGCAAAAAATACATAAAGGATACACAGCGCCATTCCTATTCCCAAGGAAAACAGAAGCATAAACAGCACATCTATCGGAAACAGCAGTATGTAGACACTCGGTCTTATCCGAAACACCAAGAGCATCAGCGCATATGCGATACAGGTGTATCCGAAGTTTGTCAGCGCCGTAAACACTCTTGCAATCACAAAGGTCTGCTTTGTCAGCTTCACCTTTAAAAGCAGTGTTTTATTGTCCACCAGCGCCGTCATGGCTGACTGGGTGGCGCCGGAAAACAACTGCCAGAAAATAGAACCCGTCAGATAATAGATGGGAAAATTTTCAATTGACCTTTTAAAGATGGTGGAAAATATCATGGACATAACCGCCATGGTAAGCAGCGGGTTTAACACGCTCCACACAACCCCCAGATAGGAACGGGCATACTTCCGCTTTACTTCTCTCGCAACCATCTGCCTGATGGCAAAAAAATACTGCCTGCGCTCTTTCCTGCTCTTCATATCTTACTTTCGCTTCTTTCCCGACTTTATCTGCTTTCTCGCATATACCAGACATTTCTGCAGGCGGATGTGAAATAATTTCCTTTTCACATACCGGCTGTCGCCGCCTTTGCCCTTCTTAATTCCGTTTTTTACAATGCTGCCCTCTATCCATGCGCTTTCCCGGATAACTGCTTTTTTCAGCCCGGCAATGATGCACAGCTTACGCAGAATATACTGGTTTTTGATTTCCTCTTCTGTCAGGTCTGATACCAGCCTGCTGCCGCCCTCTTCCCGCACGTCGTCTGAAAACAGGAGATTCCCAAAGCTGTTTACCTCTATCTCTGACGGACGGGACATCAATGTCGTAAAAAGCCTTTCTATCATGGGCTTTACCGCATCCTGCTTCCGCTTTTCTTCATAATGACGCAGAAACAGCAGCAGCGTCTGCTGGCAGCACTGCATCTGCTGTCTGTTAAATCCCGTCTTTTCCTGTCTTGGAAAAAATTGCCCGCCGCTCGTAAAATACCCTGTCGTCATTCCCTCGTCCGCACTGCATACTGCCTCAAAAAGAGAATTGCTGAAAAGCACCTTTCTTTTTAGTCCCCGGCTTGGCGCAAAATAGTAGGTATGGCAGACGTCAGGTCTTGCCCCTGCGGGAATTTCATACAGTCCGAAATAGTAGCCCTCTACACAAAGCTGCGGTCTCTTGCTCTGCACCAAAAGCTCCACGGTACGCCGCAGGGTTCCCACCCAGCCGCTGTCCACAAGGGCATACGGAACATCAGAAAGCAGCCCTTCCTGTTCCAGATAGCCCATGGCATCTGCATAGCTTTCTTTGGAATGCTTTTCCACATACCGCAAAAATCCGTCATCTTTTTCCAGAATGTGTCTGAGCTTTTTTATCTGATGATAATGCAAAATATCCCGATAGACTTCCTGTAAGCCAAGACGCGCCGCTGTCTCCATGCATTCTGCCTCCGTGAGCGCGCCCCTCTTTAAAAGCTTTTCCGGTGTCACATCAATGCCGCCTGCGCAAATCTGCTCCAGACCGCTCTCCATATGCAGGTGATATGCCGGCACCCGCAGACAGTAACGGGATACATGCAGATATCGGCACTCTATTGCAAGCCCCCTGCGTTCTGCCAGCGCCTGTGCCGCCAGATATGGCTGCCAGCCGTCCCTGCTCAGAAAATAGAGCCGCTTTTTGCCGCTTTTTGCCGCCTCATCCAGCACCCAGCCTGCAAACGCAGTGATTGCCGGCGCAAAGGTATGCAGATACAGCCCTGCATAAAATGGCAGGCTTACCTCTGCCTCCGCCTGCTTCACTGCGGCTGCATAGTCCGAATACCCCTCCAGCGCCTTTTTGTATCTCTGAAATCTGTCTGTTTCCATATTCACATTCTTGCCTTAACAGTAACATGCCCATTGCTTTCCCATGCCCTGCCGCTGTGCTTTGATGAGGGAGCCGCCATAACAGCTCCCTCTGACAGAAACCGCAAACATGCATGGCATTTCTTCAGGGAAACGCCGCTTTCACCGGCGCTCTCCTAGTACTCTCCCGTTCTGGGCGCCTTTACCTGTGCAGCCGCCGCATCTGTAGATTTTAATACCATAAATGCTACCGGAGAAAAGGAAGTAAAGGTTCCCGTTACGGTCAAATCATCACCCAAAACGGCCTGTCCTACAACTTCCCAGGTATAGGGTGCGTATGACTGCCTGTGCAGAATGTATACAGTGTCTCCCTTTGCTGCAAGTCCGCTTACATTGAAGGGAACCTGCACACCGCCTGCGGGAATCGTGCCGCTGTAGCTTACTTCCAGTACAGCCGCCAGATGCGCGGAGGCAGATACATTGAGGTTATTCAGCACTTCCCTGTTGGAAGTCACCTTCACTACCTCCTCCGCCATTGTCTGTGAAAGCGCTTCCGTACTGACATTGCTTGCCGTCGTACTGACAGTGGAGCCGGAAGCAATGGTGTCAGCCACCGGGCTCGGAGCCGCCATTGCCGGCAGCGCCAGTGCCGCTGCCATAACGCCGGCGAGTAAAAATGCATATAACTTTTTCATTGGACATTGTCCTCCTTTCTTTGTAAAGTTGGTTTCTATATATTAATACCGGTCTGCCGGTAATAATACCGTATCAAGGGTCTGCTTCCCGATAAAAGACATTGATTATCAAATCGTAAAATGCCTGCTCGTCAATATAAAATTCTTCATATATCTCTCCCTGCTCCACTGTGCCTGGAACAGACAGCATATCCTCGTCCGAAAAGCTGCACTCCAGCGCAATGGTACTCAGATATGCCGCCTGGTCCGCCGTGATACTGGTAATCATATGTCTGGAAGCTGTTCCAAACAGCGTGATGGGAAGCGTAATATTCTTCTTTGTCTCCTGCTTCACTTTCGAAAAGAAAGCCAGTACATACTGCTTCTGCCTTTCCATACGCAGATTGTTAGAGCCCGTTTCCTCTGTTTCTACCTGCCGTTCCTGCACATAATGAAGCGCCTGCCTTCCCGTCAGGGTAAGCGTATTTCCCAGCGTCAAATCCGGCGTAAAACGTGACAAATCTTCAATGACCGTCACCTCCACACCGCCTACGGCATCGTTTAGCTCTGAAACAGCACGGATATCCACGGCTGCATAGCCGTGAATCGGAATCCCGTAAAACAGGTACGAAACCGCTTCCTCCATCAGCTCACAGCTTTTCTCCCTGCCGTCACCATAGGCATATTGTAATGCAAGCTGCGCGTCGTCTTCATACAGATACAGCCCCGCCGTGTCATACCGCTTGATTTTGGTTATGGTATCTCTGGATATGTTGATAATTTTCAGCGTTTTATCCTTCTGGTTTAGAACCACTAAAATGATGGTGTCGGCTTGTCCGCCCTCGCCCGGCGTCTTTTCCTTTTTGATATCCTGCCGGCTGTCAATTCCCAGACACAAAAAAGTTAAAATTTCATCATTGTACTCGTATATTTTTCCCTGATAAGCAATCTGCCCCTCCGCAAGTGCAAGCGCTTCCTCCTGTCCGTCTTCATTTAAACGGCTTTGTAAGGACTGTATCCCCGCCTGATGCGCGGCGCGCAGTTTGCCCGCGTGCTTTTCCAGTCCGGCTTTCCCTATCATGCGGTAGACGATAAACGCCGTCAGAAGCACCAGTTCAACCACAACCAGAAAACAGATTACTTTAACAATTACCAATCCCCAATTTAGGGATTTTTGTTCCTTTTTTCTCTCCTTTTCCCCCATGTATTACTTATCCTCCTGCAAAACAGCGTGTACCAGATACCTTTTTTCCCTGTTGTCCTCACCCGATATACAAGTCTCCATCGAAATAATCCTGTCCTGTGCCGTTACTTCAAAGGTTCTGTCAATATTGGCGCTCATGTCCCGGATATCATAAATGGACTTAAGAAAACCCGCATAAATATCGGCATCCGAAAAATCAAAGCTGTATAACAGATGCCTGTCATCATAGACATGTGCGGCAAATATCCGGTAGTGCAGGGTCCGGTCAGGCAAATAGAGTATCACTTCGTTGTATTCTTCAAAAAAATCCTTATTTTCAAATTTATGCAGCTCCGTAAACATGGTCTTTGCCTTCAGATTGTGCCCGTAAAGAACCGTATTAGGGTCTGAAAAATCTGCGGCGTTCAGGCTTTCTATGTAGATGCAGCCCGGATACCCGTAGGAGCCGTCAAGATTGTGGGTAAGGTAGTAGCTGTCGTCCGATGGATGCTGCAGCACCGGATAATCAATATTGGTGCCGGGTATTGTAATCCATGCGACAATATCCGGATTTACCGCCCATAGGTAGTCAAAATCAATTTCCTCTTCTGCTTTCTGATTTTCTGCTGCTTCTTCCGCTTTCTGCTGTTGCGATAACAGAGCCGGTTCTTTCAAGGAGCGGAACAACTCTTCCAGCTCCTCTTCTGTGAGCGCCACCTTCGGAGGCTGCAGAACAGCTTCTGTTTCCGGCTCTCTCTTTGCTTCCTTTGCCTGTCTGCCATACAATATACTGCCAAACCACCCGCCAAGGAGAAACACCGCCGCCAGCCCTGAAATTCCTGCCGCAACCTTAAATATTTTTTTCCCGTTTCTTTTCTCCATCTCTATCCCCATTTCCATGCATGTCTTTTTTGCTTTATCTCCTGCCCGCTCTCAAAGACATGCTCCTGCCTGTGGTACAGCCTCTTTGCCGTATATATCATACAGGACGGCACGACTGCCGCCGCAAGCGGTCTGACCACATAGAGCAGCCCCAGAGGGCTTAACAGTCCCATTTCGCGAAAATTCCGGTATCTGAGCCTCATCTCATCCAGCCGGTAGCGCAGTTTTCTTTTCTTATAAGAATCCGAATCCTCACGATAATAAAACAGCTCCTGCTGGATGTTTGCGCCCTGATATCCCAGCTTTGTCAGTCTCATAAACAGCTCATAGTCCTCGCACCGCCACGTTTCCGTCGAAAACCGGTACGCCTCCTGCACATTGAATATGCTCTTTCTAAGCATGACGGTCGGGTGGATAAACGGAGAAAACCGCAGAAAAGACTGCTTTTGTGGAAATTCCGGCATTCTCCTTACGCCCCATACGCCTCCTCCATCCATCAGCTTTGCATTGCAGCCCACATACGCAATCTCCGGATGCGCCTCCAAATAGGCATACTGGACGGCAAACCGCTCGGGCGCGCTGATGTCGTCATCATCCATTCTGGCAAGATATTTTCCTCTTGCCACGTTAATGCAGGCGTTAAGTGAATAAGCCAGACCACAGTTTTCTTTTCCGTGCAAAAGCACAATCCTGTCGTCAAGCTGCCTGTACCGCTCAAGCTGCTCGCATACAGCCAAATCCGAACCGTCGTTGTAAATCAGAAATTCAAAATCTCTGAAGCTCTGATGCAGAACCGACATAATCGCCTGCTCCAGATATGCTGTATTCCTTTGATTGTATATGCCCATGATAACACTGATTTTGGGCGCCTTAGCTTTGTCCTTCAAGCTTTCCCCTCTCCGATATGTTTTCTCTATGTTGGTATCTAATGCTTACTTAGCTGCCTGTAAATCTCCCGCATAATTTTATCCGTCTTTTGTATCGCAAAGCCTTCTGCCACCCTGCGGCATGTCTCCGACATTTCCCTGCGCTGCTTTGGCGACTCCTTCATACGCCGTATCAGCTTTGCATATGCAGCCGCTTTATTGCCGCCGCAGACATAGCCTGTCACCCCGTCCTCCATATACTCTCTGGTACCTCGACAGTCGGAGGTAATCATGGGCAGTCCAGCCGCCATCGCTTCCACCGCCGCAATGCCCAGCCCTTCTCTTTTAGACGGAAATATGAAACAATCCGCCGCCTGCAGCATCAGCGGAATATCTTTACGGAACCCGTAAAATTTCACCTGCTTTTCTACTCCAAGCTTTTTTGCAAGCTTTTCCAGATATTTCCGCCGGTTTCCTCTTCCGCATATGCCGTAGAAAACGGCAGAGTCTTTCAGTTCTGCAAGAGCGCGGATGATAACCTCATGATTTTTATTACGGTTTACTTCACCCACCGACAGTAGATAAAACGTTTTTTCCGCAATTTGAAGCTGACGGCGCATCTGTATGCGCGCATCCCGGTTTGGCGCAAATTTGGAGGTGTCCACCCCCACGCCCGGGATTCGGCATACCGTCTTTAATCGTCCATGCAGAAATTTCTTTGCACGCAAATCATCTTCCCTGTTAATGGTAACAAGGCAGTCCGTAACCCTTGCCAGCAGCCATTCCACCGGATAAAAAAGCAGCCAGTTCAAAAAAGAGGCTCCCTTATAAAAATGAAATCCATGCGCCGTATATATGACATAAGACCTTTGAGCGGAGCAGACAAAAGCCGCAAGCCTTCCCAACACGCCTCCCATTGGATTGTGGCAATGCAGTGCCGTAATCTTCTCCTGTCTTATGATGGAAGCAATCTCACAAAAGGCTTTTATACCGTGCCGGATATGTACAGGGGATTTGAGGATGGAAATGGAATGCAGCCTGATGCCCATCTTTTCAAGTATGTCAATATCCATCTCATAGACAGGATTGTCAAAATTAGAAGCGTAATGGATTTCATATCCCTGTTCCATCAGTATTTTTACGTCATTCATCTCAAATTGCGGCAGAAAACCGCCTGCAGTCGTAATTATCAGTATTTTTTTTACTTTATCCGCCACAATATTGCCTGTCTCCCTGTTTCAAAGTTACAAAAATCTCCCATACTAAAACAAAAAGCCCAAAATATACGTTATCAACGTAACTATTATATACGTTTATAACGTGTGTCGTCAATATAATATTAATCAGATACTTAAAGTCAGATAGATTATCATCTTTTTTACTGACTTGACATACGGGTATTGGAAGGAAGCGAGTGTGTTAAATAGGGTAACCATAGTATGATTGGAGACAAGAATTCGAATGAAAGAAACTTATGACCGCCTCGCTGCAGGTGACAGGATACGTCTAAAACGTACCTTACTCGGACTAACACAGGAGGAAATGGCAGTAAAAATAAACCGCGCCACAAAATATTACGCAGATATAGAAAGAGGCTGCTGCGGCATGTCCATAGAAACCCTGATGGCACTCTCCGCCACCTTGGATATGCCTTTGGATTATATTATTTATGGGAAGGTATCTGATGAAAAAGAAGAAAAAAAGCATACCGAAGAAACGGCTGCGATTATCGGCATGTTAGACACTTCCGACATGCGCACCCGCCAATATGCCTTAAATATGCTCAAACTGTTTTTGGCTGCATGTAAAAGGCGGTAAAAAACCGCAGACTTTATGTCTGCGGTTTTTCCTTTCCTGTCATTGCCAGCCTGATTATCTCGTCAATCGCAAGCAGATATCCCGAAAGTCCCTTGCCGTATATCTGCCCGTCGCACGCCGGCTCGGTAACGGACACCCGCCGGAACTCCTCCCGCGCCGTGATATCTGATATATGTATCTCTATTTTAGGCACCGCAAGGCTTGCCAGTGCATCCCTGATGGCATAGCTGTAGTGCGTATATGCGCCCGGATTGATAACAATGCCTTCCGTGCCGTCAAAATACGAATCCTGAAGCCTGTCGATAATGGCGCCCTCATGATTGCTCTGAAACACCTCAATCGTACTTCCCGTCTCCTCCCCCTTCTCCGCTATCATGCCGAGCAAATAATCATAATCCTGCGTTCCATATACCTTTTTTTCCCTAATACCCAAAAAATTAATATTCGGACCGTTAATAACCAGAATTTTCATTTTCATGCCTCCCGTCTTTCATAAAACTGTCCTTTTCGCCTTCCCTCTCCGCAATCCTGTCTAAAAGCTCTGTAAGCACCTGCTCCATGTCCTTTCCATCCACATCCAGAATCATATCCGCAGCAGCCTCATACACCGGAGCCCTCTTTTCCAAAAGCTCCTCTATTCTTGCAAGCGGCTCCGCGCACTGTAAAAGCGGTCTGGATGTATCCCCCTTCAGCCGCTCCCAGACGCTCTTTGCGGATATGCGCAGATATACCACGGTGCCAAGCTCTTTTAAAAGGGCGTGGTTCTCCTGCCGCATGGGAAGACCGCCGCCTGTGGCAATGATTTTCTCCTCCTGTGACAGCAGCAGCTCTCTTAAACATGCCGTCTCCATCCGGCGAAAAGCATCTTCCCCTTTCAATGCAAAAATATCACGGATGCTTCTGCCCTCTTTTCTCTCTATCAGCTTGTCCGTATCCTCCAAAACCCTGCGCAGCCTGTATGAAAGCCGAAATCCTACCGTTGACTTTCCGCATCCCATAAAACCGATTAAAATGATATTGTTCATATGTTTTCCTTTAATCTCTTGTAAACTTCCTCTGCTTTCGTATCCGGCACAGATATCCGGTTCCAAAGCTCATAGGCGATAATGCCTTGATATAAAAGCATCTTTAACCCGTTAAAAGCCACCCCGCCAGCCTCCTCCACAAGCCGCATGAACTTTGTTTTGGCAGGATTGTAAATCAAATCATAGCCCGTATGAATCCGGCTGTAAAAATCCTTTTCTTCTATTACGGCATTATCTGTCGCAGGATACATACCTACGTTGGTTGCCTGCACCGCCAGAAACCGTTTCGCGGGAAGCGCATCATACGCCGTCAGAGGAAGCGCCTTCGCCACCTGCCTGCCTGCATAGACATTCACTTCCTCCGCAATCATGGCTGCCCTGTCGACGGTCCGGTTCAAAATCCAGATGTTTTCCGCCTTGTCAGCCAGCATAACCGCCACAGCCCTTGCAACGCCGCCGGCGCCCAGAATCAATACCTGCTCTTTCTTTAGATGAATGCCGTCACTTGCCATTGCACGGCACAGCCCCGGCATATCGGTGTTGTAGCCCTTGTAGCCGCCGCCGCTTTTTACCAGCGTGTTGACCGCCCCTATTTTTTCTGCAAGCCCATCCGTCTCCGCCAGATAAGGCAAAACCTTTTCTTTGTGGGGAACCGTCACATTAAGCCCCGTTATTCCCAATGCATAGGCGCCCTTTACAGCCGCCTCCAGCCCCTCTTCCCGCACGGGGAAGGGCACATAGGCAAGATTTAAGCCGAGCAGCTCTGAAAGCGTATTGTGAATCAGGGGAGAAAGCGTGTGCTCCACCGGACACCCTATCAGCCCGCATATTTTTGTCCGTCCGTCTATCTGCATATTGATTCCCTCTCCTGCCATTGATACTGTCAATTACGGACTCTCATTTGTCCGCTGCAAATTTCACATTCACCTGTCAATGCGCCTGTTTTCTATGATAAAAATACAGGACAATTCTTTCCAGCTTCCTCTTCAGTACAATCTGTATCTCTTCCTTGGGATGAATCGGCTTTACCAGCCAGGTTTCCATGCCCGCTTTTTTTGCCCCCCAGATGTCGGTAAAAAGCTGGTCGCCCACAAACATGGTGTCTGCGGGACCTGTGCCCAGCCGCTCCATCGCCTTAACATAGCCCGCCCGCTTCGGCTTTCCCGCCTTATATATATATTCTCCTCCTGCCGCATCGCTAAACTGCTTTACCCGGGGCTCCTTGTTGTTGGATAAAAACATCACATGAAAGCCAAAGGCTCTAAGCGCTGTAATCAGCGCCACAGCCCTCTCGTCCGCCGGCGCACCGTGAGGCACCAGCGTGTTGTCAATATCAAAAACAACACCGCGAAAGCCCGCCCGATACAGCCCTTCGTAATCTATTTCATACGCGGAATCCGCCTCATGATGCGGATAAAACCTCTGAAGCATATCCGTCCGTCCTTTCCCGTCTTCAGACAAATCTTGTTACAAAAGCTGTCAGGCACGAATGTCTGCACAAAAAGAATCCCGCCCTGCGGGATTCTCTGCCGTCCTATTTTTCCTGCCAGACATTTTTTAATTCTTCCATAAAGGTATGAATATCCTTAAACTCACGATACACGGAAGCAAAACGCACATATGCCACCGCGTCCAAATCCTTCAGCTTGTTCATCACCAGCTCGCCAATCACCTGACTGGGAATTTCGCGCTCTTCCATGTTGAAGATTTCCGTCTCCACATTGTCCACAAGCTGCGTAATCTGGGAAGCGCTGACCGGTCTCTTGTGGCAGGCACGCAGCACGCCCCCCTCTAGCTTACCGCGGTCATACGTCTCCCGGTTGCTGTCCTTTTTAATGACAATTAGCGGAATCGTCTCAATCTTTTCGTAGGTTGTAAAGCGTTTGTCGCATTCATCGCAAACACGGCGCCTGCGGATGGAATTATTATCCTCCGCCGGTCTGGAATCAATGACTCTGGTATTTTCATGACCACAAAACGGACATTTCATATTGCCTCCACTTCACCGTGCAAACGGTCTTCTTCCTGTGTGCGGTCCCGCCGCCTTTTCATTCATTATAAGGCACACACGAAATCATGTCAACTTTTTTCATCTGTTCCCAAATGCCTGCCGCTTTTTGTCCGCATCCGGCCAGTCCTTAATCCGTACAAATATCTACCAGAATAATATCCGGTCCAATCTGCTTAATATCCCGATAACAGATAACATAATCCTCCTGACATTTAAAGAAATTTTCCCATTTGTTTCCCCGCGGCACCAACAGCTTATGTATGCACCCGTTTCTTTCGTCAAATTCCAAATCCGCCACTCTGCCAAGCTGCTTACAGTCACGCAGATTAATCACTTCTTTACACTTTAATTCCGAAAAAAGCATGTTCACCCTTCCACAGCCTTTTTTCCATTATATGCAGCATTTTATAAATTGACACTCGGCGGATTTTCTTTGTATAAATCAAGACCATTTGCAAATACTATAACAGACCAAAAGAGAAAACCGGATATCCGTCCGCAGATAACTTCAAAATTCTTTACAAAATGGAGGCATTATACTATGGCACAAGGAAAAGTAGAAATCTGCGGCGTCAATACATCCCGCCTTCCCCTGTTAAAACCTGCGGAAAAAGAAGCGCTCTTCTCACGCATTGAACAGGGCGACAAGGAAGCGCGGGAAAAATATATTGAGGGCAATCTGCGGCTGGTGCTCAGCGTTATCAAGCGTTTCTCTTCCAGCAACGAAAATGTGGACGATTTGTTTCAAATCGGCTGCATTGGTCTTATCAAAGCCATTGACAACTTTGATTCTTCCCTCAATGTCAAATTCTCCACCTATGCAGTTCCCATGATAATCGGAGAAATACGCCGCTTTCTGCGTGACAACAACTCCATCCGGGTATCCCGCTCTTTAAAGGATACCGCCTACAAAGCCATCTACGCAAAGGAATCCTTGATGCGCAAAAATGCGAAAGAACCCTCCATTGAGGAAATCGCCACGGAAATCGGTATTGCAAAAGAAGATATTACCTACGCGCTGGATGCCATCCAGAATCCCATGAGCCTGTATGAGCCGATTTTCACGGATGGCGGCGATGCACTTTATGTCATGGACCAAATCAGCGACAAAAAAAATAAGGAAGAGACCTGGGTGGAGCATCTCTCCCTTAGCGAAGCCATGAAACACTTAAACGACAGGGAGCATGAAATTATATCCCTTCGCTTTTTCTCCGGTAAAACCCAGATGGAGGTTGCCGAAATGATTGGCATATCACAGGCACAGGTGTCACGTCTGGAAAAAAATGCCCTGCGGTGTATGCGCAATTACCTGACGGCATAAACGTTAGCCCACTCAGCCAAGACCATTTTCCATTTCAAAAAGCCTGTCGTTCATCCATGCGACAGCATCCAGAATGCCGTCTTCAGAAAACGCAAATAGTTCCTGCTGCTTCTGCCCGTCCGGTGTAGTCACGAAATTGAAAGGCTCACGCCAGACCGTAACAAGCAGCTTTTTTCCTGCTTCCTCCTCTTTGCCCTCCAGCCGGTAGCGAAGTCCCCTGTGGCTCCCTGTAAACTCTGTCTTTTTCAAATATTCCAGAGACAATATATCTTCTCTTCTTATCATAGGCGCCTCCCTTTTACGGCACAGCCATACCGCCTATATAGTATAACACAAAATATCACACGGAGGCTACTGCTTCTCAATCTCCTTTTTCAGTTGTTTCATAATCTTCTTTTCCAGCCTTGAGATATAAGACTGGGAAATGCCTAAAAGCGCCGCCACCTCCTTCTGTGTCAGTTCCTGCCCGTCGGGCGTGTTGAGCCCGAATCTTAGGTTAATAATCGTCTTTTCCCGTTCAGAAAGCTTATCAATTGCCTTCATCAAAAGCTTTTTTTCTACTTCAATTTCAATATCCCGATAGATAACGTCCTCATCGGTTCCCAAAATATCCGACAAAAGCAGTTCATTGCCGTCCCAGTCCACATTAAGAGGCTCATCTATGGAAACCTCCAGTCTGGTCTTATTGTTTCTGCGCAAATACATCAGTATCTCATTTTCAATGCAGCGGGAAGCATATGTGGCAAGCTTGATATTTTTTTCCGGGTTAAAGGTGTTAATCGACTTAATCAGACCGATTGTACCGATGGAAATCAGGTCCTCCACGCCCACACCCGTATTATCAAATTTTTTGGCAATATAAACCACCAGCCTAAGGTTATGCTCTATTAAAATGGATTTTGCTGCATCCTCGTACTCCGTTCCCAAATCACTGATTACTTCGTTTTCCCTCTCTGCTTCAAGCGGCGGCGGCAGCACTTCCGCCCCGCCTATGTAATGGATATCCCCCTGTCTGGCAATCACGCCCTGCCGAATCCTGAATAACGCATTTTCTTTTTTCAACACCTTAAACTGTATTTTTTTGGGGAATGTATTCCCCGGTATCGCTACTTTTAATATCATTTTAATCCTCCAGTCAAAGCAATTTATTTTTCCAATAGCTCCGGATGCAAAAGCATTTGATAATGCCGCGTCGATGAAACTGCCCCCTCGCTGACTCCGATGTACACATTGCGGCAGCATTTCTTCATTCCGTCCAGTTCAAAAATAATCTCAGGAAGCTCATAGCCTCTCATAATCCCACCCGCACAGCCTACGCTTCGGTAGGGAATCGCGCGAAACCCTTTTGTCTCGTCCTCCTGCTGCCATAATTTTTCAAAGGCTTCCTTATCCAACACGGATACCGGCTTTCCGCTAATCGGCTCCTTCAGGCTGTTTCCCGTGTCTATAATTGCCTTTACAGCTATTTGAATGCCGCTCTTTGCCAAAAGCTGTACTTCCAACAGCTCTCTCTCTTCCCGCCCGCATTCTCCCGTTTTCCGGTAAAAGACAAGCAGAAGGATACCGCCAAAGGCAAGCATTCCTGTTAAGGGTATCATGTGCTCCCTAAAAGGCTTCACGTGATTTCTCAACAGCAGAAACCCACCTCCCATCAACAGTGCATATAGAAGCATTTTTTCAAAAACTTTAAAAAAAGCCTTTATGGTACCCGGCTTAAACACAAACGCCAGCATCCCCGCGCCGGTACAAACGAAGGCAGCGAGAATTTTGAACACCATACCAAGCGGCAGCACAAACACCATGCAGTAACCGGCTCCTCCAAGCACCGCTCCCAGAAAAAGTCTGAACCGCGTGGCAGTGCGATGCAGGCTTTTGTTTACTAAAAGCAGCAGATAGAGGTTCATGGTAAAGTTCAACAGAAACAGGCTGTCTATGTAAATCTCATAACGCACCAGTCCTCTCTCCCTTCTTAGCCATACAGGTTATCCATACCACCTGATAATCATTATAAGAGCCTGACCTCAAAGAATTTGTCGTATTTATTCTATGGACTGTCCGTTTTTTCAGGCATATTTCGACACACAAAAAAGAGCCCGCCATAACCGGCTGACTCTTCCGTCTGCTTGCTGTTTTTTATTATTTATTTCCTCTTTGCAGAAAATCCGGAATCTTTAATGTTTTCTCCACCACGGAAGAACGGATATCCGTCGGCTTTGTAATGCCGTTTAAAACCGGCTTGCCTACAGGCACTGCTCCCGCCGCCTGCTCTTCCCCGCTTCGTCTGAGACTGCCGTCCGCCATACCCGGCTGATAAGAAGAAGGCGGCACAAACCTGCCTGCCCCCGGATATGTACCAAAGGAACCGGGCTTTCCACCGGAAGCATTCTTCACCGGTACATCCAGCCCCGTTGCAATTACCGTAATCTTACAGGTATCCGGCTGGGATTCGTCATACATGGCGCCAAAGATAACGTTGACATCATCCCCTGTCAGCTCTCTGACGTAATCTGACGCCTCGGACGCATCGTTTAACGTGATATCGCCGGACACATTGATAATCACATGGCTTGCCCCCGTTATGGTTGTCTCAAGCAGCGGGCTTTCCACCGCCATCTTGACAGCTTCCAGTGCCTTGTCATCCCCCTTGCCGTTGCCGATACCGATATGGGCAACGCCCTTATCCTTCATAACCGTCTGTACATCTGCAAAGTCCAGATTGATAATGGCAGGTACATTAATCAAATCGGTAATACCCTGTACTGCCTGCTGTAATACCTCGTCCGCTTTTTTCAGCGCTTCCGGCATGGTAGTACGCTTGTCCACTATCTCTAACAGCTTGTCATTGGGAATGACAATCAAAGTATCTACATTGCCTTTGATATTTTCAATGCCGCTCAGCGCGTTTACCATACGCGCTTTTGCCTCAAAGCGGAAAGGCTTCGTCACAACGCCTACCGTCAGAATCCCCATTTCCTTTGCAACCTTTGCAACTACGGGAGCTGCACCGGTTCCCGTTCCGCCGCCCATACCGCAGGTAACGAAAACCATATCCGCACCTTTGAGCGCCGTCTCAATCTCCTCCACACTCTCTTCGGCAGCCTTCTGACCGATTTCCGGCTTGGCGCCGGCGCCCAGCCCTTTTGTCAGCTTTTCACCGATTTGCAGCAGCTTTGGCGCTTTACAAAGCTGTAGTGCCTGCTTATCGGTGTTGACACCGATAAACTCTACTCCGTCAATATTTTCATCAACCATTCTATTTACAGCGTTATTACCTGCTCCGCCAACACCAACCACAATGATTTTTGCAGCAGATTCCGCATCGTTCGTCTTAATCTCCAGCAAGGGTTATTCCTCCTTATTTCCAAACAAAATCCATATAGTCTATCATATAATTATTTTGACAATTAATCAACCCATTTTTTCATTTCTTTTTTAGGTTTTCAAAATTTACATATCCGGTTTGAACGGGATAGAACTTGTGTTTTCATCATAATTCTGTAAATTCAAAGTACCGCTCATACCCTCCAGCTTTGGAAGCAGGCTTTGCAACTGCATAATTTTTTCATCCAACAGGCTGTCGCTTCCAAACACCACCTTGACGCCCTCAAAATATAACGTTACCTCCTTATTTGCATTAAAATAGATACGGTCTGCCGACAGGGAATACTTCGTCAGCGTCTTTGTTATCGTAAGAATTTTTCCAAAAACCTCGGCATCTTCAACAGGCAGCGGTTTGTTCAGCACCGCATGTTCAAAAGAAAGCCCCGTTATCTGGGGTACACCCTCCGTCTTGATTCCCGATATCTCCACCACGGTGCCGTCATTGTCAAAATACAGGTAACGGTCCAGATAAGCCACATAGCCGGCAAGTGTTTTTTCGAACACTTTTATTTTGACCGTATCCGGTGAAAGCACCTCCACACTCATGGAAGCAATAAAGGGAATGTCTGTTATCTGCTTGTCCGCATACAATAAGGACAGGTAAAAAGAATTATCCCCAAGGGGTCCTTCCATTACCATATCCTGTATTTCCTCCTTCGTGTAATGCACGTTGCCCTCCACGTACACCGTCTTTATGGTGTGGGTGAGCAGAAAATAATAGATGCCGCCCAAAGCCAGTGCCACCACAAAAAGCATACCGAGCAGCCTGATTCTTCTTCGATTGTTTTTTTTCATTCTTCTGCCTTTAAACACCGTAAATACGCACTCCTAACTCTCTTAAGTCCCTACAGATATTTTCATACCCGCGTTCAATAAACTGACACCCGTCCACAATGGTCACGCCCTTTGCCGCAACCCCTGCAACTGCCAGTGCAGCGCCGCCCCTTAATTCCTTTGCCAGCACACGCCTTCCGGTCAGTTCCTCGATTCCACGCAGATGTATATGCCTTGCATCCGTCTGTGTGATATCCGCGCCCATATCCTTTAAATACGGTACAATATGAAATCTGTTTTCAAAGATATTTTCCTCTACGTCGCATTCCCCTTCGGCAATTGCAAGTACCGGCAGAAAAGGGGACTGCATATCCGTCGGAAATCCGGGATAAGGCGCCGTAACCAGCCTTTTTAACGCCTTTGGTCTTTCCTCCATCTGCACATACAAACCTTCTTCCGTTTCCTGACAGACAGCACCCATTCTTACTGCCACGGCAAGCGTCTCCCGCATCTGCAGAACCGGCGCTTCTTTTAACAGCACCTCTCCGCCCGCCGCCATACAGGCGCACAGATAGGTTCCCGCCACAATCCTGTCTCCGGCTATCGCATAATCCGCCCCCATAAGCCTTTCCACACCCTGTATGATAAGTGTGGCGCTTCCGGTTCCGGCAATATCCGCGCCGCATAAGGACAAAAATTCACATAATGCGGTAATTTCCGGTTCTCTCGCCGCACCGCGTATAACGGTGGTTCCTTTTGCGCGCACTGCCGCCAGTATCAGATTTTCCGTAGCGCCCACGCTGGGAACCGGCAGGCTTACCTCCGCCCCCTGCAGTTCTTTACTATAAGCATATAAGCCATACGACTTTTCTTCAAAATGCACGTTCAGCTTCTTTAAGGCTTCGATGTGTATATCGATAGGTCTCTCTCCAATCACGCAGCCGCCGGGATATTCCACCCGCACTTCCCCAAGCCTGCCCAGCAACGCGCCCAGAAGAATAATGGACGAGCGCATTCCTCTCACCGCATCCTCCGGCATACCGTAAAGCGCACGCAGCGTACTCACATTTGCCGCATGTACCTTCAGCACTTCCTTGTCCCTCGCCGTCTCACAGCCCAGACTCTCTAAAAGAGTCTGCATATGATAGACATCCTTGAGCCTGGGACAATTCCCAATTAAGCTGGTTCCTTCCGTCAACAGGGTAGCCGCCATCACCGGCAATACCGCGTTTTTAGAGCCTTGTACCCTAACCTGCCCCTGCAGGGCGATTCCGCCGTGGATATAAATAGACTCCAAAACGTTCCTCCCATAGAAAAGAGCTGATATAACACTATCATATGCAGAGTGCGTAAAGAAGTTCTTTCCCTTACACCTCCTTAAGTTGAATCCGCTTTGCCACGTTCAGCACAAGCCCTATTTCCGCAAGCTGGAACAGTACTGCAGTACCTCCGTAGCTGATAAACGGCAGCGAGATACCCGTATTGGGTATGGTATTTGTGACAACGGCAATATTGAGAATCACCTGTATCGCCATATGTCCCATAACGCCGACCACCAGGAGAGCGCCGAACAAATCGGGCGCATTGTTTGCAATTACCATAAGCCGCCAAATCAGCATGACAAACATCAGGATAATGGCGACGGCGCCGAACAATCCAAGCTCCTCACAGATAATCGAAAAAATCATATCGTTCTGCGCTTCGGGAATAAACCCGAGCTTCTGCATACTCTGCCCAAGCCCCTTGCCCCATATGCCGCCGGAGCCAATGGCGTAGAGCGCCTGCAGCGTCTGATACCCCGTGTCACTGACGTACGCCTCCGGGTCCAGCCATGCCAGCACACGCTCGCCGCGATAATTCAAACCGTCGGCGCTTGCCGCATTGACAATCAAAAACACCACCAGCGCAACGCCTGCCGCACCTACGACGCCCATCAGGACAAATTTCTTGTAATCAGGACTTGCTACAAACACCATCAATACGGCAATGCCCATAATGATAATCGCCGAGCTCAAATTTGAGGTGATTTTCCAGACCATGAGCACAACCGGCAGCGGCATCAGGATAACGGCAATAAATCCTTTCCATGAGCGGATGCCCTTTCCCATTTTACAAATCATAACGGCAAGAAACAGAATCATACACAGCTTTGCAATTTCCGAAGGCTGTATCGAAAGCCCGCCAATACGAAACCAGCGCTTTGCGCCGCCCGATTCATGCCCGAACGGGATAATCAGCAAAAGCAGCACTACAGAAGCTATATAGCCAAGCCCGTAAAACTTTTCCCAGAAATGATAGGGGATGTTTGCCACCACCATCATTGCCGCCAGCCCAAGTATCGTCGCCTTTAACTGTTTTTCCAGAAAATAGGTAGAACTTCCGTAATCCTGCGCCGCCTCGTAGGAGCTGGTGGAATAAAGCATTACCAGACCAAAGCCCAAAAGAAACAGCACGATAAAAAGCAGGCTGTAATCAAAGAAATATTCGGATTGTCTTTGTTTTTTTCTCCTGTTTGCCACCATGTCACTCCTTCAGTGCATTCACATATTCTTTGAAAATCCTGCCCCGCTCCTCATAATTCTTAAACATGCCCCAGCTTGCACAGGCTGGCGATAACAGCACGGCATCTCCCTCTGCCGCCGTCTCTACGCACAAGTCAAACGCTTCCTTAAAGGTGTCCGCCATCTTAATGTTGGCAAAGCCATGCCTTCCTGCGCAATCTGCAATCTTCTCTCTCGTCTGTCCTAAGAGCACCAGGCATTTTACCTTGCCGTCAAATGCCTCTATCCATTCGTCATATTCGCTGTCCTTATCGTAGCCGCCGCCAATCAGCACCGTAGGGCGCACCATGGCGCGTATTCCCTGTATGGCTGCATCCGGATTGGTTCCCTTGGAATCGTTGTAATACAAAACGCCCCCTTTCTCTGCCACAAACTCAATCCGGTGTTCCACTGCCTTGAAATCCCTGACGACGGCAAGCGAAGTCTCTTTCGGCACTCCCATGCTCTCTGCAATTGCCAGCGCCGCCATCACATTTTCCACATTGCACATGCCCACAAGACGCATATCCTCATGTATGTTTAAAATCTTTTCCTCTTTTCCGTCTTCTGCGCGGCAGATAAACTCTCCATCCAGATAAAAACCATCGGCAAGCTTCCTGCCGGAAGAAAAAAACACCACCTTGGCAGGGCATTCTTTCGCAAATTCCCGCAGATATTTATCCTCATAGTTCAAAACACAGGTATCTTCTTTTGTTTGGTTTTTCGTCACGGATTCCTTTACCGCCACATAATTTTCCATGCTGTGATGCCTGTTTAAATGGTCCGGCGTAATGTTCAGTATGGCAGAGACAAACGGTCTGAAAGCATTTATCGTCTCAAGCTGGAAGCTGCTGATTTCCGCAACCGTCACCGATTCAGGCGTCGTATGTAAAACCTCTCCGGTGTAGGGCTTGCCGATATTGCCCACCACAAACACACTGTCAAAATGTGCCCGCATAATCTCGCCCACCAAAGTCGTGGTAGTGGTTTTTCCGTTGGTACCGGTAATCGCCACGATTTTTCCTTTTTCCTCCAGACAGGCAAGCTCAATTTCTCCGATAATGGGGACGCCCCGCTGCTTAAACTGCTCCACAAAAGGTAAATCACAGGGAACGCCCGGGCTTAAGACAACAATCTCTACCGCCTCTGCGGCTTCCTGCGGCATACTGCCTGAGAAGCACTCTGCGCTCCCCGGCTCCGAAAGCCTTTTTTCCATTTCTTCTCTGGCAAGCTTTTCATTGCTGTCAAACAGCATAGGGCGGGCACCCGCCCTCTTTAAAAGTGCCACGGCGGCAATGCCGCTGATTCCGGAACCCACTACCAACACTTTTTTATCTTTTATATTCATATGTGTACCCTCTTCATTCTACTATGGTCTATGATAATCCCAACAGGGCAATCAGGCAGAAAATTGCGGTCAAAATAGAAAATACCGCCGTGACCTTCGCCTCCGACCACCCTCCCAGCTCAAAATGGTGATGCAAAGGCGCCATCCTGAAAATCCGCTTCCCGCCCGTTATTTTAAAATACAGCACCTGCAATATCACCGACGAAGCCTCTATCAGGTAGATAATGCCCACTATCGGAATAAACAGCGGAAGCTTCAGCGCATAGGCGGCAGATACCACAAAGCCGCCCAAAGCAAGGGAGCCCGTATCTCCCATAAAAACACTCGCCGGATGCACATTGAACAAAAGAAAGCCCAAAAGTGCGCCCGCCACTGCGCAGGTAACAGGCTCAATCCCGCTCCCTGTACCGATTGCAACCACCGAAAAAAAAGTTGCCACAATCACCGTCACACTGCCGGCAAGCCCATCCAGTCCATCCGTCAGGTTTGTGCCGTTTACCGTGGCGAGCACGATAAAAAACAGGATTGGTATGTTCAAAAAGCCAAAGTCTATCAGCTTATCCTCCGCAAACGGAATCCGCATTGCCAAATCCGTACCTGTATAGTGGACAAGATAAAACACATAGATGCCTGTCACCAAAAGCTGCATACACAGCTTTTGCAGCGGGCTTAAGCCCATGGAACGCATAAGCACTACTTTTATGTAATCATCTAAAAATCCCACCAGCCCGAAGCCAAGCGTCAAAAACAGGATAGGAATCATGCGCGGGTAATTTTTTACATAAAACAAGGAAACTACCAGTATTGCAAAAAGAATCAGGATGCCTCCCATGGTGGGCGTTCCGTTTTTCTTCAGATGGGTTTTGGGACCTTCTGCCCTGACAGTCTGCCCCACCTTCAATCTCTTTAGGAAAGGAATTACAATCGGTCCCGCCAAAACACTGATGATAAATGCTGCGACAGCGGGTATTGCAACCGTATCATGCATAGCCTTTTTCCCTCTCAATTTTCAGGCGTTTCTAAAGCGCCATTCTCATTATAATCCATAATCTCCAAATAAGGAAGAATATTTTCAAAAAGCTGCCGGACAATCGGCGCGGCAATCATGCCGCCATAATACTGCCCCTGCGGATGATTGATAATCGCTATGGCGATTACCTGCGGATTGTCCGCCGGTGCAAAGCCGACAAACGAGGCAATATATTTACCGCTCCCTCTTGGCAGCGTCTGGCTTGTAGCCGTCTTTCCTCCTATGCGGACGCCTTCTATATAAGCATTTTTTCCGCCGCCCTCCGCCACCACCAGTTCCAGAATCTCCCGCATGGTTGCAGATGTTTCCTCCGAGACGATTCCCTCCGTTACCGGATACTCCAGCGTTTCTATCAGATTGCCGTCCGCATCCGTTATCTTTACCCCGAAATGCGGCGTAATGCGCCTGCCGCCGTTTACAATGGAGGCAGCCGTCGTCAATAGCTGTATGGGGGTAATCTGGAAGGACTGCCCAAAGGAAATGGTCGCAAGCTCCACCTCTCCGATATTTTCCAGCTTATGCATAATGGTTCCTGCTTCTCCGGGCAAATCCACACCCGTTTTTTTGAGCAGTCCAAACTGTTCAAAATAGTTGTAAAAGGTTTCCGCGCCCATCCGAAGCCCCACCGTAATAAAGACCGGATTGCAGGAATTCATGGTTGCGTGCACAAAATCTTCCGCCCCATGTCCGCCTACCTTATGGCAGCGTATCCTCCTGTCCTCCACTACGATAAAGCCGGGACAGGAAAAATTGCTGTCCGGCGTTACCACACCGGACTCCAGACCAGCCGCCGCCGTTATGATTTTGAAGGTAGAGCCCGGCTCATAGGTATCGTTGATGCAGCCGTTTCTCCACATGGCATTCAAAAGGTTCTGTGTATCCTCCGCCGACAGGTCGTTGGCATCTCCTGAAGAGACGCCCGCTCCTATCAAAAATTCCTCGGAAAGCGTATACGGATTGTTTAAATCAAATTCCGGCACGTTTACCATCGCCAGAATCTCACCGTTTTGCGGGTTCATCACGATAATAGAAACGCTTTCCGCCTGCTTTGTCTCCATTGCCTGATACGCAAGCTGTGTGGCATAGCTCTGTATGTTCATATCCATACTCAAATGCAGGTCGTTGCCGTTTACAGGCTCTATCCGGCTCTCTCCCGCTGCCTCCACTTCAATGCCCCTCGCATCCGTGACCGTGAGTATGGTTCCTTTTTCTCCCTCAAGATATTTGTCATAAATGACTTCCAGACCGATAATCCCCTGATTGTCGCTCCCTGTAAAGCCGAGTACCTTAGACGCCAGACTGCCGTAGGGATAATACCGCTTATAATCCTCGTCTACCTTAACGCCGGCAAGGTCGTATTCCCGTATGCGGTCTCCCGTCTCCTTATCCACATTGCTCTTAATCCGCTCTATGGCAGAAAATTTTTCTACGCGGGCGCGCACATATTCCTCCGACAGCCCCAATTCCCTGCAAAGGACTGCGATTACCTCTTCTTTATCCTCAATCTGACTATGTATGACGGATATGGTACAGACCGTTTTATTGTCTGCAATGACGTTGCCGTTGCAGTCCAGTATCCGCCCCCTTGCCGCCTTGATACTCCTCTCTCTTTCATGCAGCTCCACAGCCTTTGCCGCATAATAGTCCGCTTTTGCAATCATCAGATATACCAGCCTGAAAAACAAAAGAAGAAGGACAAATGCACATAAAAAGAAGATAATCGTTATTTTTTTCCGGTGAAAGGTCCTGTTTCCGCTCTCTAACATGAAAACCTCATAAAAAAGGTATTGATACACTTTATTCCCTTTTTTATGAGGTTATGATTTTATCTGTCGTATCTATTCCTGAATTGCACCATAGTTGCCGCCTATGGCATCCCCTGTCTCAGGGTCTATAAGCTGTCCCGTCTCCGGGTCCTTCAAATATCCCGTGGCAGGGTCCCGCTCAAAATCCATCCATGGGGGGCGTGTCGGCGCAGTGGTGTCATCCTGTCCGCCGCCGTCTGTCTGCGCGTCTCCATCCTGCGCACCGTCCCCGCCGCTTACAGTCTGCGTGTAACGGCGTGTGTCCTCCAGCTTTTTCTGCTCCAGCTCCGCCAGTTCCTTCTCTGACAAGTCCTCTGTCATAAAAATACCCATGTAAGGAAGAACCTCCGTCAAAATATCCCTGGTGATGGCTGTTGCCTGCTTGGTTCCGGTACTCTGGTCCGGAATATTGGGTCTGTCAATCACCACATATATGGCAATCTCCGGATTTTCCGCCGGCGCAAAGCCGATAAAAGAAACGATATATTCTCCGTTTCCTCTCGGCAGCGTCTGTGCCGTACCCGTCTTCCCGCCGATGGCATAACCGGCGGGTCTTGCCGCCTTGCCTGTATTGCCGGTGCCATTAGGGTCACAGGTTGCAATACAATATTCCCTTATCAGTGCAGAGGTGGACTCCGAAATCACCTGCTTTAATACTCTCGGCTCAATATTTTCCACTACCGCGCCATTCGTCGTGCGAATCTGCCTTACCATATGCGGCTCATAATAATAACCGCCGTTAATCAGAGCGCAGTATCCCGTCATCATCTGTATCATCGTTACGTTAAAACCCTGCCCGAAAGAGCCTGTCGCAAGGTCCACTTTTCTCATGTCGTCCGCGCTGTGCAAAAGTCCTGCCGTTCTTGCCTCTCCCGCCAAATCAATATTGGTGCGCAGACCAAAGTTAAAATTCCTTTGATACTCCGCAAAGATTTCTGTTCCAATGGCAAAGGACATTTTCATCAGCGCCACGTTACAGGAAGCGGCAACTGCCTGTTTCACACTGACGTTGCTGCCGTCTCCCCATCTGTTATGGCAGCGTATGGGCTTTTCTCCCTCTACCACCACCAGACCGCCCGTACATTCGTAGGTTTCATTTCCTGTCAGTTTTCCCGTCTCCAGTCCCATAGCCACCGTAAAAGGCTTATAGGTCGAACCCGGTTCAAAGGTATCCGTAATGCAGAAATTGCGCCACAATGCATTCAGCGTCTCATAATAAGTACCCTCCTCCTGCATACGGGCAATCTCTTCCTCTGTATAAAATGCGCTTAAATCATAGGGAGTATTTAAATTAAAAGTCGGATAACTCGCCATAGCAAGTATGTTTCCGGTATTGACCTCCATAATGATGCATGCCACATTGTCGGCAGCCGGTCCCTCCGTATTGTTGTTTTCATATTCTTCCCAGAACTCTGCCAGATATCTTTCTACGCTGCTCTGTATATTGATATCCAGCGTACTCACCAGAGTATAGCCGTCCACCGCGGGTTTTGTTGTCCTCTCCAGATTGGAATCCACATTGAGATAACCATATTCCCTTCCGGTCGTGCCATTCAAAATATCGTTATAATATTCCTCCAGCCCGTACATCCCCGTGCCGTCCGATGTAGTAAAACCGATTACGTCACAAGCCAGACTACCGTTAGGATACGTTCTTCTGTATTCCTCTTCAAACCATATCCCCTTGATATACCTGCCTTCTCCGTTTTCTCCCGTATCATTCTGTTTTTCCACAAACGCCTTGATTTCATCAAAGGTAAGTTTTTTTAAAGGCACATAGTACCTGCTTTGCGGATGCTCCGTAATGTATTTTCGGATTTCCGCCATATCAAGCTGGGGAAAACAGCTTCCCAAAGCAGAAAGAGTCGGTTCCAAGTATGTTTCCCTGCTTGTCATGACATAGGAATCAATGACCAGATTATACACTTTTTCGCTGACTGCAAGACTGCTGCCGTTGCAGTCCACAATATCGCCTCTCCGAAAGGGGAGCGTAATGCTGTCATACTTTTGCTGGGATAATACCTGCCTGCCGTATTTCTCTCCCTTTTCTCCGCTTATCCACAGCAGTCTGGCGCTTAATCCGATAAAGGCAAGCAAAACAAGTCCAAACAGAACCAGCAGCTTTTTTTGCATTTTAATGGTAAATCTCTGATTGGACTTTTGTTTTGCAGCATCCTCTGTCGGACGTTTTGCCATGCCTCTCCTGTCTTTTCTTTCCAAAACCTGCTCCCATCCGTGCAGTTTTATGCACACTACTGCGATTGCAACGCTGCACAGTTCTTGTTTCTAAAGCAATAAAGCCGTGCTTCCTGCCTTATTTTTGTCCGGGTATATCGCCGAACTGCCGTACATAATCACTGCCCTCATTGGCATAGTTGATAATCTGTCCCTCCGTTGCATAAACCATCCCCAGCTCTCCAATGGCAATCCGCCGTATTTCCTCTAAGTCTATGCTGCTGTTGATACGCACCAATTCTTCGTCATTGGCAAGCCTCATATTGTTGAGCCTGTTCTCCAGTGTGGCTATCTGCTCCACCTGTGCCGTCAAATCTGCCTGCAGTCTGATAAATCCAATCAGCACATACCCCGCAATACAAAGTGCCGCCGCCAAAAATATTACATATCCAAAATTCATGTAATATGCCCTGTCACGGTTCTTCCGCGTCTCATTGCTCAGCTTTTTGCGCGGCTTTTCCTCCATTGCGCGTCTTACGTCCAGCTTTCTTGCCGTGTTTCCTTCTATATATCGATATGTCTGTCTTCTCTGACCTCCTGCCATGATGTTACCCTCATTTCTTTTCAAATACTCTCAGCTTTGCGCTTTTTGAGCGGCTGTTTTCCCTCAATTCCTCCTCCGACGGCAAAATCGGCTTTTTCGTCACGACCCTGCCCTGCGGCTTCTTCCCACATACACAGACCGGAAATTCCGGCGGACAGGTACAAGGATTCTCCTGTCTTTTAAAAGCCGCCTTCACCAGCCTGTCCTCCAATGAGTGAAACGTGATAATACAAAGCCTTCCCCCTGTACGAAGCATTTCTACCATCATGTCCAATGAATCCCGTAAGACTTCCAGCTCCCTGTTGCATTCGATGCGGATTGCCTGAAAAGTCCGTTTGGAAGGATGCCCGTTCTGGCGCATCTTTGCCGGAATGGCAGCCTTTATGATTTCATTCAACTCACCTGTTGTCTCAACCTGCTTTTTTTCTCTGTATTTTACAATGTGTTTTGCTATGTTCTTTGCAAACTGTTCTTCTCCGTAATCCCGTATTATCCGGTACAGCTCTGCTTCCGTATAGCAGTTGACAATCGTCTCCGCCGTAAGCATCTGCCGCCTGTCCATCCGCATGTCCAGCCTAGTGTCAAACCGATAGGAAAAACCCCTCTCCTGTGTGTCAAGCTGGTAAGAAGAAACGCCAAGGTCTAACACAATGCCGTCTACCTGCGTCACTCCGTACTGCGCCAGCACCTCCCGCATATTGCAGTAATTACTTCGCACAAAGGTAACTTGGTCCTTATATGGCGAAAGCCTCTCCTCTGCCGCCTTCAGCGCGGCGTCGTCCTGGTCAATTCCAAAGAGCTTTCCGCCGTTTACCAGACGCTTTGCCACCTCCACGGCATGTCCGCCGCCGCCCAGCGTGCCGTCCACATAAATACCGTTTGCCTTTATCTGCAAATTTGTAATGGTTTCTTCCAGTAATACTGAATAATGCGAAAATGCCATAACCTTCGTGCCTTTCCCGCCGGCTTCCCGGAGGGTGCCTGCCCGCGTCAGATTCCAAGTCCTAATTCGGACATGTGCATTGCAATCTCTTCCATATCATCATAGGTGACTGTTCCTTCGTATCTTTCCTTACTCCAAATTTCCACACGGCTGCCGACGCCAATCAATACCACATCCTTTAAAAGCGCTGCAAAGTCCTTTAAGCTTGCCGGAATCAGGATTCTTCCCTGCTTGTCTACCTCCACAGCCGTTGCGCCCGCCATGAAAAAACGAATAAATTTACGTACATCCGGATTTGTCAGGGAGGGTAATTTTTTCAGCTTTTCTTCAAAAGCAGTCCATTCGGTGTTGTCAAACACAAATAAGCAGCCGTCCAGCCCCTTCGTTACCACAAACTCGTCGCCAAGCGTCTCGCGGAACTTAGAAGGAATAATCAACCTGCTCTTTGCGTCTATCGTATGATTGTATTCACCCATGAACATTGCAATCACCCGCCTTCAAAAGTGGTCTGCCACCAAAAGCGTGCCTTTTCACCACTTCCAACCACTTAGCGCCACTTTTAACCACTTTTATAATGATTTTATACTAAAGTAAGGTATTTAGCAAGCAAATTCAAGTGATTTACACAAAAAAATTGCGCCTTTTTCCGACGAAAAAAGAGCTGATACAACATGTTGTATCAGCTCTTTTCTTTGCTACACAATATAGATTTTATCGTTTAACCAAACATAGGTTCCTCTGCCTATACATTGAAGCGGAACACTATAAACCGAACTTTCATCATGTCTATACAGTTCCGTCCTTTCACATTAAGTTGAATTTCTTCTACTTTACCAGTTCAATATATACCATAAAATCCAGATTGCGTCAAGGGGTTAGGGGTGATGGTAGGGGTTCAAAGCCTGTTTGGGAAACCTTGTTAATTACAGGCGGCGAACCCCTATAATAATTATCTATTCTCTATTAGAGTTAAGCGTACTAAAACAAAAAGGATATAGAAAAAAGGGAACGGAGGGAATGTAAACATGGAAAACATGGAACATACGCCTGTTGTAAAGGAAGTAACACGGCGTCATATGGGAAAAGTACATGGAAACGTAAAACGGAATGACGAAATGGTTATGAACTATCTGAAACTGCTTGCAAACGGCATTGTAAAGAAACGCCTGTCGCCTTATGAAGCCCATATAATAAGGGAACGAAAGAACCGTCTGGAAAATTGTAACCGATTCTGGTCTATGGAAACCTATGAAGCCAGTCATGTAAGAGTATTATTGAGAACCTTTTTATGTAAGGACAAATTTTGCAGTAATTGTAATCAGGTTAAGAAAATGTTACTGCAAAAGCGTTTTTTGCCCTATATGGAACAATATAAGGATTCTCTGTATCATATGGTGCTGACCGTTCCAGACTGTAGCGGTGAAGAACTGAGGGAAACCATACAGCATATGGCTTATTGCTTTAAAACTCTGGTAACATATCTAAACGGCAACAAAAAAGTGAAAGGAATAGACCTTATACAATATGGCTTTCAAGGCTGTATCCGTTCCTTAGAAATCACATACAGAGAAGATGTCTACCACCCTCACTTTCATGTAGCCGCTGTTTTGGGGAACGGCGGCATTGAGGAAAAATATATTGTCAACCAGTTTTCGGGTACTGGAAACCGCCTGTTTTCTGACTTTGAATCCATTATCCAGAGAATATGGTGGCTCTTAGTCAACGGAAAGCGGCTTACCTCTGATAATATCTTAGGTGAAAACAATTCTTCTGGACGATATAGCTGTATCGTGGATAAATTTCAACCAGAGGACTATCAGAAGCTATTCGGATATATGACAAAAATGTACTCCGAGGATAACAGCCTTATGAGGTATGAGAACTTCAAAACTCTATATTATGCCCTCTCCCATATCCGCCAGATACAGGGCTATGGCGTATTCTATAATGTAAAGGAACTAAATACAGAAGCCTATACCGAACAGGAGTACCAGACATTGGAAAGCTACCTTGTCTGTAAGGAAAAGCCTTTCCGCTCCTATGAGCCGTTAAGCCGCCTAACTGGCGATGAAAAGTATATCGTGCTGAAAACAAAGCACCGAAAATAAAATTTATTTTAAACTTGAGGTTTTATTTTAAATGAAGTTTATGGGCGAAAATGGTTTTAAACTTATTTTAAAGTAGACTGGAAACACTGTTTTCGTTCAAACAGATAGATAACGATTGAGTTTAAAATAATTTTACAGACAAGGGGGCTGTGTAATGGAACGATATATTACAGATACGATTTACGCTCACACAGTTACGGAAAAGACGGCAGAAGTTGAGTTAAGGGAAAAACAGCTTTATACAAGGCTCTCTACTCTTATATCTGGCGAGGAATATCTACAGATTGAGGAAGAATTGAACCTTTGCTATAGTGAGCTGGAAAAAGAGTTGTTTTGTAAGGGATTCAGTGAGGGAATACGGTTTATGCTGAAATGCCTGTAACTTTAACAGCAAAGAGATTAAGGCGGTTAGGCGGTTTGTAAGCGGAATACGGAATAAAACGATATATGAACCGTTGTAAGGAATCTGCCTTGTAAGCGATTGGGAAGTGACATTTTTACCGTATGGATTCTCTATCAGCCTTTGCAGGACGGAAATAAGATTTTTACAGGGCTTGTAAGCGGCTAAAGTTGCTTCTTATGGATAGGAAAGCCCTAAAATTGCGTTCTAAGGCTCATTCACCGGCAAATGGAGTTATTCTCAGTCAAGCGGTTAAAATGCGTTAGCGGTGATTTCTGGTCATTTAAAATGGGGAAGAATCTCATCAAGAGGTATCTTCCCCATCACTGTATCATCTAAGATTTTTCGTCCAGATAACCAAACATAAGTTTTACCATATTGATTGCCAGGGCTTTTTGTTCCTCTGTCCTGCCGTCCATCAGTTGGCACCATAGCCGATACTGACCGTCACTGTCTGAAACGATTGAATCAGACAGCAGATAATCTATCGTAACGCCTAAACGGTTGGCAACTGCTGCCAGATTCTCTAATGTTAAGCTGCGTTCCCCACGCTCAATCTGCCCGATATAGGCGGTTGAAAGGTTTACTTCTTCTGCCAGTTGTTCCTGTGTCAGATTCAGCTTTAGCCGTTCCTCACGAATACGCTTGCCCAATGCCTGTTGCTCCATGCGGTTTTCCTCCAATGCAAATAGTATATGTAAATGATACTAACTGCATATTCCGCAGGTAATCCGCACGTTGCGTTATTTATCTATGCTGTCAGTTGCTTTTCGCTATGCTCCATGCTAAAATGGTGCTATACGTTAGGAGGTATGGCGCTATGAAAGTGATTTTGAGCAGAAAAGGCATGGACAGTAAATCGGGAGGTATGGCAAGCCCTATATTGCCAGACGGTACGCTGTTATCGCTCCCGATTCCAGATAGAACGGTAGGAACGGCATATAAGGATTTGTATTACAGAGGACAGAGTTTTGAGGAAGTCATCAATCAACTATGCCCCAAATTTGATTTTGACAAAAACCCGACCTGTCACCTTGACCCCGATATATACAAGGATATAGAAGACAGAACGGCAAACGCCGAATGGAAACCCGCATTTGGGCAACATGGCGTATCTGCCGTACATCTGGATAAATGGGGCGTAGGAGTGGGCGATATATTTTTATTTTACGGAATGTTTCAAAAGACAATGTATCAGCCCGATAAAACGCTGTGTTTTGTCCGTAACGCTCCTATTGTCCACATCATATACGGATATATGAAAGTTGGGGAAGTATTGAGGGAGAAACAGGAAATTGAGCGTTATTCATGGCACCCACACGGTGAAAACTCTGACCGCCCGAACAACCGCCTATATTTGCCCGATACCTACGGCACATTCCAGTATGATGATTCACTGGTGCTTACAAAGAGAGGTCAGGACAATCGGCGGCTATGGGCTTTGCCTGTGTTCTTTGGTGAGGACGGTATTTCCATTTCATGGCAAGGCGATAACCGCCCTATGCTAAAGGACAGATACGCAGAATTAAATTCCGCTTGCAGAGGGCAGGAATTTATTGTAACCGCTTCTACTCCGAAACAGGAACAAAATTTATGTGACTGGGTGGACAGATTGATACAAAATCGGTAAGCATGGACGCTATATTCTGATTTATCCTAAGCGGCATTTATTGACAAAGAAATGAGGGATAACAACATGGAGAGATTCATTGAACAGAAAGAGAATTTTCCCCTCACCCAGAAATCGGTTGAGGAATTAGCCCTTGAAATGAATAAGGCTCTGGAAAATATATCGGAAGTGACAGAGGAAGAATTGATTGAAGATGATGCCGAGGGCGGATATTTTGATGATTTGGAGTATTATGAAGAAGATGATTAAATCGGGGGAGCAGCTATGGAAATAACGATTGAGCAAGTCAAAGAATTTGCGTGGCAGCAGTTGGACGCTATGTGGCATGATAATTCTGGAACGGCTACGGTTAATATGGTGAAGTTTACATATAAAGGTTATTGTGTCGTCAATCCGTGGATGGACGAAAAAACAGAAAAAGCTGTAGACCCTTACCAGTATTATGGGAAACAGCGAACGGAGCAGTTCATCAAAGAAGCTATCAAAACCATTCAGCATAACAGGGAAATTGTAAGAGAACACAGGAGATAAGAGAATGAAACATAGATTTATTGTTGTAGCCTTATTGGTAATAACACTTCTTTCAGGTTGTGGGAATACTCAGGCAACTGATGTAATATCAACTGAGGAAGTGCAAGTAACAGAAACACCTATACCAGAAAACAAAGAGATAACCATACCTGATAACTGGTGGAAAAATAAGCTGTATAGAGAGCAAACAGCGGGAACAGGAATGTACTTTTGGCTAGAGGAAATAGAAAACCGTCTTTTTATGGTGGTAAGCGGCATACCCAACGGTGATTTGTCTATGGAGTTATGTATTGGAATAATACCAAATACGATTGATAATTACACCGCCTATGATGATAACCACGTTCAGTTTCAAGTAGAATCAGATACGAACACAATACTATTATATAACCCAGATGTTGACCAGTGTGTTATTTACACTGATTCTAAATACGGTGGTTCTCCTATCGTTTCGGGAGTGTATGACCAAGTTTTACAGCATGAAACAGAAAAGGAAATAGGGCAGAACACAGAACAATCAGAGGGTACACAGGAAGAACAGCCTGATGACTTCTATACGGACGGTAATTATACCACCTATGGAAGATACCAGTGCTTTGAAACAGACACTTTTGTAAGTGTGGAAACACAGAACGGCTCATTGATATTGTCTTTTGAGCCAGAAGCAGAAACCTTTGTCCTTGACAGAAACGGAGCAGATACAGGTTGGGAGTTTATCAACTGGGAATTTGAGGACAGAGTATACACATCTGCCATTATTCAAGATAATGAACTAATCATCACTTCTACAGAATCTTGGAGATATGACGGCACTTACATTCAACTGCCCGATATAGGTACTGACGGAGAGGGGGAATAAAAATGTCTGTTAATCTGGAAAATGTGAATCATTTTAACTATGCAACAAAAAGCGGAAAAGTTTTCTGTAAACGCCAAAACAGAGTACGGAAAATAGCCCCAGAATATAAGGATTGCGACAAATGCCCTTATTTATTCGGCTCTCTGCAAGGGCAAGGCGTTGAGTGTATGTGGAAGGATATAAAGCCAGATTCCCCATTCGGTCATTATGTCTATGACCCACAGGAGGAATGTTTGAGAGTATCGGAATTGATTGATGAGGGAATTTTGAAAAAGGGTTAAATAACAGCCCCAGAGACTATATAAGTTTCTGGGGCGTATAGCTTTACTTACAGAGTATTTGAAATACAAGAAATATCAAGATTGATAAGAGCATTTGAAATACGAATATACACTTTTCCAGCTTCTTCCATTCTACAGAACGGTTCTTGGGAGTTTTTTTCATAAGGCTTCAATACTCCCAACTGGAATAACTCCGAATAATATGCAAGTTCATTTGGTATGAAGAAAATAAGGTTCATACCAGAGTCTGATTCAATAGGAAGTCCAAAAATCAGTTTGTAAATATATTCACAGTCCAGTAAATAATCCATATCCTCCACGTAACCAATTTTATCGTCATTTCTTCGGATTTCACATGACAACTTTATATTCTGTTCCCTCTGCTCTGGGCTTGGAAACAAATATTGATAAGTGCAATCCTTGAGTATAGACCGAACTTCATCAAGAAATTGTTGCACTTTCTGCCCCTGAATTGTTCGTTCTTTTAAGACATCTGATACACATATAGCTTCCACTAATTCTCTCCCTTCTTCACGAAATCCTTGAAAAACTACCATATTACCTGTGTTCCTATCCATACATGAGCCACCAAACGCAGCCCTAAAACTTTCTTTATAATTCTTTGTTTCAGCCTTTTCTTGATACATAAATAGCCCTCCTTTTGATTTTCCTGTTATCCTGGTTCAACCATTCACAAAATTTGTCCTTTGACACTACCATACGCTTATTCAGATGAATTGTAGGAAAATCTGCGGAGTTCATAAGCTCGTATGTCTTTCCTTTGGAAATCCCCAAAATTGTCTGAACATCTTTCGCTTGCAGTATCAGAGGAAGTGTTTCCCATGAACTATACACATTGATGTCCATAGCTAAATCCTCCTGTTCATTATATTTTTATAGCCGTTTCCTTGTATTTGGAAAATCCAAAGTATTTTATATGGGGTCTGCATTTTAACGCAGGATATTCAATGTAATTGTATTATCTGCTGTTCACCTCCTGCACTAAAATCTGCTCATTGCCTGTTATGTCCATTATATTACACCATTCAGCATTGATTGTCAAGACTTTTTAACTAAAATTTTATATAGCAGTTTTTATAAAAATCTCTTTACTTTTTCTCTGGTTCGGTTTATAATAAGGTTCAAGGAGGTTTTGGCATTATGGAAGAATATAAATTTACAGAATTTGGAAGCCGTCTAAAGGCTCTTAGGGAACAAAACAATATCAAGCAAGGACAATTTGCGGATAAGATAGGAATTGTAAGACAGTCCATGAGCAATTACGAAAGCGGAAAACACTGCCCTGATGTTGAGGTTCTAAAAAGAATGGCTAATTGTCTTGATTGCAGTGTAGATTACTTGTTAGGACTGACAGAACATAGGAATTATGAATCCAATGCAGAATTTGACAAAAGCCTTTCCATATTGACTAAAGCATTGTATCCCATTCCAGAACCAATTAGAAATGTGTGGCTTGATACATTTGTCGGCACAGCCCAATGGTTAGGCAAAGACTTTAACACCAATGCACACCTACATTTTTCTGCGGTTACTTTCTTTAATACCCTTATCGAATTGGCTGGTTATTGCCTTGAAGCACAAGAAAAGCAAACAGAGGGAAACTATTCAGAAGAACTTGCCGCAGAATATAGAAAAAAGCGTTTTTCTATGATGCTCTCTTTGAGAAATGAATTAAACGAATTGGATTTGTCCAGTAATGAAATGATTGAACAATGTAAAGGGGATGAATAATCTATGGCAAAACGAGGACAAAATGAAGGCTCTATCCGCAAGCGGAAAGATGGCACATGGGAAGCCCGTGTAACAATCGGCATATCAGCAGACGGAAAACAACAGCGTAAATCCCTGTACGGAAAGACTCGACAGGAAGTGCATAATAAAATGACCGATTTGCTGAATAATCTGCAAAAAGGCATTATCACCAATCCTACAGAAATGACCCTTGCCGAATGGCTTGACTATTATATGCTTGAATACAAAAAGCGGTATGTAAAGCCTACTACCTATATCAATTATACGGTAAAGGTAAAAAATCACATTAAGCCAGCTATCGGTCACTATAAGTTGAAGGCATTACGACAGGACATCATTCAGAAATTTGTCAACAGCTTATCTGATAAAGGATTAGCACCCTCTACAGTGATAGATGTTTTTAAGCTGTTAAGCAACGCCTTAGAAACGGCGGTAGACGATGGCTTGATTGTCCGAAATGTCGCTAACAGGGTAAAACTCCCAAAGACAACAAAGCCGCAAATCACCGTCTTAACACAGGAACAGCAGAACGCCTTTGTAGAACAGGCGAAAGTGACTTATATGGGAGTTGTCTATATTTTCGACCTCTGCACAGGTATGCGGCTTGGAGAGTTGTTAGGGCTGAAATGGCAGGACATAGACTTTGAGCAGAACCAGTTGCACATTAAAAGAATACTCCGCAAGGTAAAAGACCCAGACAATCCAGAGGAACATTGGCACTTGGAGTTTGGTACACCGAAAACGCCGACCAGTGAGCGGATAATCCCCCTCAACGAAACGGCTATCAAGGTGCTTGCTGACGTCTGGGAGCAACAGGAGAAAAACAAGGAAAAAGCCAGTACCGCCTACGAGGATAACGACCTTGTTTTCTGTACCCAGTTAGGCAGACCGCTTGACCCGACCAATATGCGGCGCACCTGTTATTCTATCTGTGCGAAAATCGGCGTCAGCAACTTCCACCCTCATTGTCTCCGTCATACATTCACTACCAGAGGGGCAGAAAATAACGTAGATGTACGGGTCATGCAGAAATTCTTAGGTCATGCGACCATAAAGGAAACAGCCGACACCTATACGCACGTATTGGACGACTTGAAACAGAATGAAATTTTAAAACTGGATAGCGCAGTAAATTATTGAGTAAAAATATCGGGTAGGGGTAAGGTAGGGGTTAAACGCCAAAAGGAGTTACCGCCCGCAAGCGATAACTCCCATAAATTACAGCGTTTTCCCAACAGGAAATTGTATCAGACGTTAAATCGGAACAAAATCACATCGCCATCCTTTACCACATAATCCTTGCCTTCCATGCCGACCAGTCCCTTTTCCCTTGCCGCCGAAAGAGAACCCTGCTCCAAAAGGTCCTTATAGTTGACCACCTCTGCCTTGATAAAGCCCCTCTCAAAGTCTGTGTGGATTTTTCCCGCCGCCTGCGGCGCTTTTGTTCCCACTTTGATGGTCCACGCCCTTGTCTCGTCCTCTCCCGCCGTCAGATAGCTGATAAGTCCCAGCAGGCGGTAGCTTGCCTTTATCAGCTTTTCAAGCCCTGACTCCGAAAGCCCCAAATCCTCCAGAAACACCGCCTTTTCATCATCCTCTAACTCGGCAATCTCCTGCTCAATCTGCGCACAGATGACAAAGACCTCGCTGTCCTCCCCCGCCGCAAATTCCCTGACTGCCGCTACGCCCGCATTCCCTGCGCCATCATCTGCAAGCTCGTCCTCCGACACATTCGCCGCATAGATAACGGGCTTATAGGTCAGCAGATTATAGCTTTTAAACAGCTCAGCGTCATCCTCGTCCTCTACCGCAAGGCTCTTTGCCATTCTGCCGCTCTCTAAATGTGCCTTAATCCGTTCCAAAAGCGCCAGCTCCTTCGCAAGAGCCTTGTCCATCCGCGCGCCCTTTGACACCTTTGCAATTCTCCGCTCCAGTATTTCCAAATCAGAAAAAATAAGCTCCAAGTTGATAGTCTCAATGTCTCTTAAGGGATTTACGCTTCCATCCACATGTACCACGTTTGCATCTTCAAAACAGCGCACCACATGTATGATGGCGTCCACCTCCCTGATATTGCTAAGAAACTGGTTGCCCAGACCTTCTCCCTTGGAAGCCCCCTTCACAAGCCCCGCAATATCCACAAATTCAATCACAGCCGGCGTCACCTTCTTGGAATGGTACATATCTCCCAAAAGCTTCAGACGCTCGTCCGGCACGGCAACAATACCCACGTTGGGGTCTATGGTGCAAAAGGGATAATTTGCTGATTCCGCTCCCGCCTTTGTCAGTGAATTAAACAGGGTGCTCTTTCCTACATTGGGCAGTCCCACGATTCCTAGTTTCATACTTCTATTTTCTCCTTCCTTTCAACTCCTCAAACAACATCCTATAATTTTCATACCGGACACGACTGAGTTGTCCCTTTTCCAGCGCCGCCTTTACGCCGCATACCGGCTCGCTTATATGTACGCAGCCGCGAAAGCGGCAGCCGTCCGTATACGATGCAAATTCCGGATAATAAGCTGCAAGCTCCTCCTTCTCCAAATCAAAAAGCGAAAGGGAGCTGAAACCCGGCGTATCCATCAGGTAAGTTCCATCCTCCGAAAAAAGCAACTGGGCATGTCTGGTGGTATGCTTCCCTCTCTCAATTTTTGTACTGATTTCTCCGGTTTCCATGACAGAGGACTTTTGCAGGCAGTTTACCAGAGAAGACTTTCCCACGCCGCTCGGTCCCGCCACGGTCGTCGTCTTCTGCGCCAAAAGCGTCTGCAGCGCCTCCATGCCCTCTTTTCTCTTCGCGCTCACAAAAAGAAGCCTGCAGCCACAGTCCCTGTAAGCTTCTCTCAGTTTTTCTTCCTCCCCTTCTTCTGCAATATCCTTCTTATTAAAACAAATGATGCAAGGCAGGTTTTTCTGTCCCATCATAACCAGAAAGCGGTCCAAAAGATTTAGGCTGGGCGCGGGTCTTGCCATGGAAAAGATAATAAGCGCCTGGTCTACATTGGCAACATTGGGACGCACCAGTTCATTTCTTCTGGGAAGCAGCACCTTGATATTTCCCTTCTCCCCTGCCTCCTGCAGAACGTCGATTTCCACCTCGTCTCCAACTAACGGTTTTACATTCTCTTTGCGGAAAATGCCCCTTGCCTTACATTCATAGACGCCTTTGTCCTTCACATGCACATAATAGAAGCCCGCAATTCCTTTTACTATTTTTCCCTGCATACCGTCTCCGCATTCCCCTTATTCTCTCACAAACTCTACTGCCCGCGTAAAGCTCCTGCTCTCGGTAGTTCCGGGGATTGTCACAGTCTCCCCCGATTCGTTTGTGGTGGTCGTGGCTGGCGTTGTCACCGTATAGGTGAACGTAATCATTCCCTTGGAAGAAGGAATTCCGTTATGATTGGCTGCCAGCGGAAAAGTCGTCGTAGTGGTATCCAAAAGCACCTTGCCATTATCCGCCACGATTGTCACACCCACTGAGGTTCCCACGACATAATCGGGCGCCTCCTCCGGCGTAGGTCCTTCAATGCTTGCATTATATTTGTACGTAACCGTTTCCGAGCCAAGACTGACCTTGATTTCCACCGTTGTTCCCGGCTCTACATAGGAGCCGTAAGAATAGCTTTGGTAGCACACCAGTCCCTGCTCATACTCGTTGGAATACACCTCTCCCGTAGATACGGCAAGTCCTGCTTCTATCAGCGTCAACACCGCATCGTCCTCCGTCTTCCCCATCAAATCAGGTACGCGGACTTTATTGTCCTCCTTCCCCAGACTGACGTTCACGGTTATCACGGAACCGATGGGCGCCTTCCCTCCCACCGGACTCTGGGAAATGACATTTCCTTTTTCCACGTCGGCAGAATAGCTCTCCGTCTTGTTGACAGAAAAGCCTTGTCCCGCAAGCTGATTGGCTGCATCCTCATAAGAACGCCCCACCACGTTTGGCACTTCCCTGCCTTCCGTACCGGCGCTGACCGTAAGCGTTACCGTAGTCCCCTTTTTCACGGAAGTTCCCTCCGTAATATCCGCGCTGATTACAATATTCTGCTCATAAGCCTCCGACTCCACATAGTTCAATTCTGTCAGAAGCCCCAGCTCCCGAAGCTGCTTCTGTGCCTCGGCAACGGACATGCCGGAGACCTTTATCATGGGCACCGTTTCACTCTCCACCGTGCTCTCTTCCGTTGTTGTCGGCGTTCCCTTATCCTCTCCGCCAAATCCAAAGATGCCGGTAATTTTCCCTACAAAATAGATAATGACGCAGCAGATGATAAGACCTGCCACCACGGCAAGAATCGTAGTAATCCTTTCCATCTTGGGGTCATAACCGTCCTCATACTCTTCCTCCGGATACTCGTCCTCCTCTATCAGCTCCGTGTCATTTTTTAAGCGCAGCGTCTCTTCCATATAATCCCTGCGATCCGACTGCCGCTTTATCTGCGCCATTTCGTTGTCAGAAATGAATCTTGTTGCCGCATCTTCATCCGGGTCGTTGAACACGACAAAGGTATCCTCCGGATTGATAAGGGACTGCTTTAAATCCTCTATCAGCTCTGCCATGGACTGATATCTTCTGTCGGGGCTTTTCTGACAGCATTTTAAGACAATCAGCTCTACTCCCGCCGGAATTTCCGGCACAAAATCCTTGGGGCTTGGTATTTCTTCCTGAATATGCTTGATGGCAATCGCCACCGTGGTTTCCCCGTTAAACGGCACGCGCCCTGTCAGCATCTCAAACATCGTGATGCCCAGTGAATAGATATCGCTTTTCTCATCGCTGTAGCCGCCCCTCGCCTGCTCAGGCGAGGTATAATGAACGGAACCCATGACGTTGGACGTTATGGTGTTGCTGGTCGCCGCCTTGGCAATGCCAAAGTCCGTTACCTTTACCTTTCCTTCTTTGGAAATAATGATATTCTGGGGCTTGATATCCCTGTGAATGATATGGTTGTTATGTGCCGCCTCTATTCCCATAGATACCTGAATGGCAATGCTGACCGCCTCCTTGTAGGAAAGCCTTGCCTTTTTTTCAATGTACTTTTTGAGGGTAATCCCCTCGACCAGCTCCATTACAATATAGTAGATACCGTTTTCTTCCCCGACATCATATACGTTCACAATATTGGGATGCATAAGCCCCGCTGCCGCCTGCGCCTCCACACGGAACTTGGACACAAAATTGGCGTTTTCTGAAAATTCCTGCTTCAGCACCTTCACCGCGACAAAACGATTCAGCTTATGGCACTTTGCCTTATATACGTCAGACATGCCGCCGGTTCCAATTTTTTCCAATATTTCGTAACGTTCTCCAATCATCATTCCGATTTTAATCATGTTTTTCCTTCCATACAGCGCTGCCGCAACACATGCAACACCGTTTCACTCCTAAACTATTCTGCAAACGGCTCGATAAGCACTACGGCTATATTATCCTTGCCGCCGTTATTGTTGGCTGCCTTAACCAGTTGCTCTGCTTTTTCCACAATGTCTCTCTGTCCGTTCAAAATCATACGGATTTCTTCATCTTCAAGCATATTGGTCAGGCCGTCCGAGCACATCAGCACAATATCCCCTTTTGACAGACCGACATGAAAGAAATCAATGTCAATGGATTCCTCTGCCCCTATTGCCCTTGTAATAATATTTTTATCCGGATGGTTTCTCGCTGCCGCCCTGTCTATCCCTCCCATGCGTATCATCTCTTCCACAAGAGAGTGGTCTCTTGTCACCTGCGTGATTTTCTCGCCGATTACATAGAGCCTGGAATCTCCCACATTGGCAACATGCAGCTCTTCTCCTATACAGGTTGCCGCAACCACCGTAGTTCCCATTCCCTCCAGGTCCGGATTTTCATTTGCCATCCGAAGCACCTTGTCGTTGGCAACCTCTATCGCCTTTTTCAAAATCTGTTCGGGATTTTTCTCCGATAAACTGATAATTTCCCCCACGATGGTTTCCACGGTAAATTTCGAAGCATAATCGCCTGCGTTATGCCCTCCCATGCCATCCGCCACAATGAACACATTCGGCAGATTCCCTACAGGTCTTTCGGATGTATAAACATAGTCCTGATTCAGTTTTCTTTTCTTTCCTATGTCGGTAATGGAAAACGTTTTTAACACCATCATTCTCCTTGCAATAATATATGTCTTCTTCGTAGCTGTCCGCAGGCGCCGTCAATATCCCGCCCCATTTCTCTTCTTATAGTAACATTTATTTTGTTTTTTTCAAGTTTATTTTTAAATGCCTCTATTTTCTTCACGTCCGAGCGGGCAAAATGCCGTTCTTTGACAGGATTGACCGGAATCAGATTTACGTGGCAGCCAAGAGGCTTTGCTAACAGAACCAGCCGTTCTGCATCCTCTTTTGTATCGTTGACCCCGTCCATCAGGCTGTACTCAAAAGTGATGCGCCTGCCCGTCTTCCCAAAATAATAGCCGCACGCTTCCATCAGCTCTTTTATACTGTAGCGGTTAGCAACCGGCATAATACGCTTCCGTTTTTCGTCTGTCGCCGCATGAAGGGAAAGCGCCAGTGTAATCTGCAGCTTTTCCTCCGCCAGCCTGTACATTTCCGGTACCAGACCACAGGTGGACACCGTAATGTTCCGCTGGCTGATATGCAGTCCGTTTTCATCCGTCAGAAGCCGGATAAAACGAAGCAGGCTGTCGTAGTTGTCCAAGGGCTCTCCCATACCCATCACTACCACATTGGATACACGCTTATCTGTCAGCCTTGTTATCGCGTACACCTGCTCTAACATCTCCGACGGTGTCAGATTCCGTGTAAGCCCGTCCAGCGTGGAAGCGCAGAACTGACAGCCCATGCGGCACCCCGCCTGCGACGAGATACAGACGGAATTGCCATGTTTATACTGCATCCAAACGCTTTCTACCATAACACCGTCTAAAAAACGGAACAGGAACTTTTTCGTTCCGTCTGTCTCAGACTCCTGTACGTCCACCGCACCGGCAGTCACATACTCATAATTGTTCCCACATTTTTCCCGAAAATCCTTAGACAAATTCGTCATTTCCGAAAAACCGCAGGCAAGCCTTTTATGCATCCACTCATAACACTGCCTGGCACGAAAAGCTTTCTCCGAAAATGCTTCCATTTCCGCCGTAAGCTCGCTAAGGGTCATGGATTTAATGTCCTTCTTTTTCTCCAAAATTTTCGTCCCTTTCTCTCTTTTGCTGTCCGAACACTTGCCTCACGTTGTCTTTTTTCGAAGACGCGCAAAAAAGAATCCGTCCGTGTCATGTATCTGCGGCAAAAGCTGTATATATCCCCGCCGAGCCGTTTCTTTCCCCTGCATATCCGGCAGGTACGCCTCTATGCTTTCCGGCAAAAAGCCCGCTTCTTTGCAGATAAAATCCACCATTTCTTCATTTTCCGCAGGATTTATGGTACAGGTGCTGTACAGCAGAATTCCACCCTTCTTTACATAAGAAGCCGCCTGTCTGACAATTGCTTTTTGCAGCGCATTCAGCTCCGCAACCGCTTCCTTGTCCTGCCGGTACTTGATATCCCGCTTTTTTCCCATCACGCCAAGCCCCGAGCAGGGAACGTCCGCCAGCACCACATCCGCGCTCTCTGCCGCCTTCTCGTCGAAAACAGTGGCGTCCCACACCTCCATGCTTACATTTTCAAGCTTCATGCGCTCCACGTTTTCCGCAATCCTTGCTATTTTTTTCTCTGTCATATCACGCGCTTTCACGCTGCCGCCCGCGCCGGCATATTCGGCGGCAAGCAGTGTCTTTCCTCCCGGCGCCGCACAGATATCCAGAACCGTATCTCCCTGTCTGATGCCTGCAGCGGCAACTGCCAGCATGGAGCTGGCATCCTGCACGGTAAACTTTCCTTCCGAAAATCCGGGCAGACGCGCAATATTGTCACAGTTTTCCAGATAATATGCCTGTTTTACATAAGGGTGCGGCAATATCCTGCCCCCCAGCCCGCATATGCGCTGTATCAGCGCATCTCTTTCCTCCTCCGCAAGCTGCCCCGCAAAGCGAATCGTAACGGGACGCACCTCCAAAAGCGCGGCTAACAATGCCTCTGTTTCCTCATAGGAATACAGGTTCAGAAAATGCTCCACAATCCATTCCGGCATGGAAAAAGCCACGGAGAGAAACGCCTTCGGCTCCTTTTCTCTGGAAGGAAGCACCGGCTCTCCCATGGTAGAAAGCTTTCGCAGCACACCGTTCACAAACCCTTTTAAGCTTACGAATTTTCTTTTCTGCGCCAGCTTTACGGCCTCATTGACTGCCGCGGCATTTGGCACGCCGTCCATAAAAAATATCTGATAGGCGCTCATGCGCAGAAGACTGCGTATCAGCGGCTTCATTTTTTTCACGGGCACGCTCGCCACCTGATTGATTTCGTAATCCAGCTCTATCCTTCTCTCGATAGTTCCCTCAAAAAGCCTTTTGATAAAAGCCTTTTCCTGTGCCGTCAGATAGTCGTATTTGGTGAGGACGTCAAAAACAAGCCTGTGGGAGTATGTCTCTCCCTTTTCCTCCTCCAAAAGCATGTCCAGCACAATTTCCCTTGTATTGTCCGCCATTCCCTTCCCTTTCCTGACCTTTATCCAAACTAATCACGTCGCCGGTTTCCGCCGCCAAAGAGAATCATCAGCCGAAGAAGCTGCAAAATAGACGCCGCCGCGCCTGCCACATAGGTAAGCGCTGCCGCCGTCAGCACTTTTTTGGCGCCGGAATGCTCTGTGGAGGAAAGCAGCCCGTCTGTCTCTATGGTCTGAAGCGCCCTTGCAGATGCATTAAACTCTACCGGCAGCGTAATAAGCTGAAACAACACGGCAACCGCAAACACCCATATCCCGATATGAATCAAGGTCTGGTTAAAGCTTAACAGAATACCCAGAAAAATAAGCGGCATACCGACGTAGTTGGCGATGGAAACGACAGGCGCCATCGCCGTGCGCAGCTTCAGCGGCGCATATGCCTCCTGATGCTGCTTTGCATGTCCGCACTCATGGGCCGCCACAGCCACAGCCGTCACCGTGGCATAATTGTAATTTTCATAGGAAAGACGTACCGTCCTCGTCCTCGGGTCGTAGTGGTCGCCGCCGCCCTTGGAAAGACACTCCACGCGCACATCATAAAGTCCGGCTTCCCGAAGCATCCGCTCCGCTGCCGCCCCGCCTGTCAGCCCTCTTACATTTCTCTCCCTGTGGTATTTCTTCATGGCGCTGTTGACCCATACACCGGTCAGCATACAGAACAATGCACCCAGAATCACCAAAAGATACGTCGGCTCAAAATAATAAGAATAATAGTAATACGGCATGTACTACCTCCCTTCCAAAACCATTCCTGCTTCTATATTGTTGCCCAGAAGAAAATCCCGCGTACACATTCGCTTTTTTCCCTCAAGCTGCAGAGACAGTATCCAGAGCGCTCCCTCGCCGCATTTTACGGCAAAGCGGTTCTTTTCCACCCGGATAACGGTCCCGGGCTGCGCTTCCTTTTCATATTCTGCTCCTAAAAGCTCTTCCTCCCTGCACACTTCGCTCTCCCAGATTTTAAGCTGCTTTCCCTCCAGAAAAGTAAAAGCGCTCGGCCAGGAATTCAACCCCCGCACAAGCCTCTCCAAAGTCTCCGCACTCCTGCCAAAGTCCATTCTTCCCATATCTTTATGAATCATGCCTGTATGTGACGCCTGCTCCTCACACTGCGCCCTTGGCACAAGCTTTCCTTCCGCAAGCAGCCGGAGCGTTTCCACAATGGCTTCGGCTCCCAGTATGGCAAGCTTTTCAAACAGGGATTCTCCCGTCTCCTTTTCGGCAAGCCGGATTTCCTTCTGATATAAAATATCTCCTGTATCCACGCCTTCATTCATCTGCTGCACGGTCACACCGGTCTTTTCCTCCCCGTTTATCACCGCCCACTGGATAGGACTTGCGCCACGGTAAGCAGGAAGCAGGGATGCATGGATATTGAGGCAGCCAAACCGCGGCATATCCAGAATTTCCTTTGACAAAATCTGCCCGAATGCCGCCACCACAAACACATCCGCCTCATAAGCCCGAAGCGCCGCCACTGCTTCCGGCTGCTTGACCCGTGCCGGCTGCAATACCGGAATACCCGCTTTTACGGCGCACACCTTTACCGGAGAAAATACCGGCGTTTTACTTCTCCCCTTCGCCTTATCCGGCTGCGTCACGACAGCCGTTACCGTATGCCCTTCCTGCAGCAATGCCTGCAGGGCGTTCACTGCAAAGTCCGGCGTTCCAAAAAACACGATTTTCATTCTTCCTGTTCTTCCTCCTCCACATCTCCTACGTCACGCAGAGCGCCTTCCACCCTTTCCACATAAAGGTGTCCGTCCAAATGCTCCAGCTCATGACAGATGGCACGCGCCAAAAGCTCCGTTCCCTCCACCTCATACGGTTTCATATCGATATCAAGCGCCACCGCCTTCACATAGTTAGGACGGGTTACAATGCCGTATTTTCCCGGCACGCTTAGGCATCCCTCCTGACCGGTCTGCTCTCCGCTCGTCTCGACAATACGCGGATTTATCATGACATAAGGATTTTCTCCCGTCACGTCAATCACCACAATCCGTTTCAGCACGCCTACCTGCGGCGCCGCCAGCCCCACGCCGTCCGCTTCATACATGGTATCCAGCATGTCTTCGATTAATTCTTTTGTTCTGGGAGTCATCTCCTTTACCTCTTTACAGGTCTTAGTAAGTACTGCATCTCCGATTTCCCTGATGTTTCTCAGTGCCATTTTTATCCTTCCCTTTCTATCCCTTTTTCTAAAACGCATTGACCGGATTAAAATCTATCTGCAGCAGTTCGTTTTTTAACTGCATGGCTGCCGTCTCCTCCTCCAGCATATCCTTTATCTCAATCAGTTTATCATAATTTTCATATTTTACATAGAATACAAATCGAAAAATATCATTTACCCTGCCGACAGCCGCCGGCGCCGGTCCGATGACGCAAAGCCTTTTGTCCGCTTGTGCGGATTCGTCCCGAAACCGTGCCGCCCGTTCCGCCAGCCGTTTTGCAAGAGCTGCGCCGCTTTCTTCCTCCTCCGCAAATATCTGCACTGCCATCATGTTGCAGACCGGCGGATACCGCAAAAGCTCCCTGTAAAGAATTTCCTCTTCATAAAAGCCTCTGTAATCCTGCGCCGCCGCATGCACAATAGCGGCATTTTCCGGCTGGTAGGTCTGTATCACAACCTCTCCTTTCAGCGCGCCTCTTCCTGCCCTGCCCGCCGCCTGTACAAGAAGCTGGAAGGTGCGCTCTGCCGCGCGGTAATCCCCCACGGACAGCGACATATCCGCCGCAAGCACGCCCACCAGCGTCACATTCGGAAAATCATGCCCCTTCACTATCATCTGGGTGCCGATTAAAATATCCGCTTCCCCGCCTGCAAAGGCGGCGAGTATCTTTTCGTAGCTCTCCTTTTTCTTTGTCGTATCGGCGTCCATGCGAAGTACCCGCGCCTGCGGATAAAGCTCCTTCAGTTTTTCTTCAATCTGCTGCGTTCCCGCCCTAAATCCTGATATATACGGTGATTTGCAGACAGGGCAGCGCTTTACTGACGGCTCTTCATAGCCGCAGTAGTGGCAGACCAGCCTGCCGCCCTTGTGCTCTGACAAGGACACCGAGCAATGCGGGCATTTCATCACATGTCCGCAGGCACGGCAGGAAACGAAACCGGCATACCCCCTTCTGTTGATGAAAAGCATACTCTGCTGTCCTTTCGCCAGCCTGTCGTCCAAAAGCTCCTGCAGCTTCCTGCTGAAAATGGAACGGTTTCCCTCTTTTAGCTCCTTTCGCAAGTCCACCACGCAGACAGAAGCAAGCTGTCCTCCCGTCAGCCTTTCCGTCAGGGACAGCCTGAGATACCTGCCCTGCTGCGCCCGGTAAAATGCTTCCAGAGAAGGCGTCGCAGAGCCGAGCACCACGCTTGCTCCATGCATCCTCGCCACTTCTTCCGCTGTTTCCCTCGCATGATATTTGGGCGCGCTTTCACTTTTGTAGCTGTTTTCGTGTTCCTCGTCCATCACAATCAGCCCAATATGGGGAAACGGGGTAAACAAAGCGGAGCGGGGTCCGATAATAATATCAATTTCTCCCCGTTTTGCCCTCTCGCACTGGTCATATTTTTCGCCTGCGGACAAGGTGGAATTCATCACGGACACTCTGTCGCCAAAACGACTGTAAAACCGCATAAGCGTCTGGTATGTCAGGGCAATTTCCGGTATCAGTACAATCGCCTGCCTGCCGCGCGCTACAATTCCCTCTATCAGATGCATATAGACCTCTGTCTTGCCGCTTCCTGTTATGCCGTGCAGCAGATAGGTTCTGCGTATGCCGGTATCATAATCGGAAAGCACGGTATCCACAACCTTCTGCTGCCCCTCGCTCAGTCTCTTTTTTTCCTCGCTCGCCGCCTCTATGCGGATGGGATTGCGAAGCTTTTGCTTCGTATCCACGGATATGATATGCTGCTCACATAGCGCTTTTATGGTTGCCGCGCCAACATGCAGCTTTCCCGTCACAAGCGCATAGGGCAGGCAGTCCACGAGAAGAAGCTCCCTTAGAAGCCGCGCTCTTGCCGTCTGATGCTTTTTTTCGAAAAGCGCCAGCGCCTCTTCCGCCTCCCCGCGCGCTATGGCGAGGCGCACGCTCTTTTGCTCCACCGCCCTGACGGACACCTTTGCCGGAAGTACGGTTTTCAACGCCTGAATCATGGTGGAGCCATAATTTCTCTTGAGAAATGCCGCAAGAAGAATCTGTTTTCCCTCCACCGAGACACCGCCTGTCTCCACGCTGTCGATTTCCTTCATTTTGGACAGCTCGTACTCCGCCTCGCTTTTCAGCGCCACCACATACCCCTTGCGCAGCCGGTTGCCCGCGCCGAAGGGCACCCTGACACAGCTTCCCTCCGTCACACGCTCTGTAAGCGCATCGGGAATCCGGTACTGAAAAGGGCGGTCCACCTTTTCATGGGCAATATCTATTATCACATCAGCATACTTGTTATCCAAATCAATTATATCCCTTCTGCCAGTATATCCGCAATCAGTACTCTCTCATCCATGGGATACTTTTTCCCTTTGATTTCCTGATAATCCTCATGTCCTTTTCCGGCGAGCACAATAATGTCCCCTGCCTGCCCCTGCCGCAGGGCGTAAGCAATGGCTTCCCTACGGTCACATATGGCAATGTAACTGCCGCCGCTTCCGGTGATGCCTTCCTTAATATCCTCTATAATATCCTGCGGCTCCTCAAAACGGGGGTTATCCGAGGTAATAATCGTCAAATCCGCCAGCCTGCCGCTAACCTTTCCCATCTGAAACCGCCGCAGCTTAGAACGGTTGCCGCCACAGCCAAACAGACAGATTAACCGCCGCGGCTCATACTCCCGCAGCGCCAAAAGCAGACTCTCAAGGCTCATGGCATTATGCGCATAATCAATCAGCACGGTAAAGTCATCCGACACCTTTATCATTTCGATTCTGCCCTTCACCCTTGCCCTTGGCAGCGCCTGCTCGATGTTTTTATAGGAAACCCCGAAATGACGGCAGACAGCAATGGCAGCAAGCGCATTGTAAACGCTGAAGCGCCCCGGCGCCGCTACTCTTGCCTCCATATGGGAAAGCCCTGTCACCGAAAAGGCAACGCCAAGCTCTCCGGGCTTTTTTACCAGATGCATGTTGAAGGCGCGTAAGTCATTGCCTTCCTTCATGCCAAAGCGCTCCAGCCGGCAGGTATGCCCTTCGGTAACTGCCTCCCAATGGGCATCGTCGCCATTGACAATGCCCACTCTGCATTGTCTGAACAAAAGGCTTTTACATGCCAGATATTCCGCAAAATCCGCGTGTTCCCCCGCGCCGATATGGTCGGGCTCCAGATTCATAAAAATACCGTAGTCAAATAGAAAACCCTGTGTCCGATGCAGCTTCAGTCCCTGTGAAGAAACCTCCATTACGACTGCATGGCAGCCCGCCTCCACCATTCTGCTGAAATATTCCTGCAAAAGACAGGATTCCGGCGTCGTATTGCCAGCCGGAATATGCAAGTCCCCAATTATCGTTTCGATAGTTCCCACAAGCCCGACCTTGTAGCCTGCACTCTCCAAAACAGCTTTCACAAGATAGGACGTTGTCGTCTTCCCCTTCGTCCCTGTGATGCCGATGGTTTGAAGCTTTTCTGCCGGATGCCCATACCATGCCGCCGCAATATGCGCCATGGCATAGCGGGTATTCTCCACGCTTATCACGGTAACGGAGTTCTTAACCTCCACTTCTCTTTCCACCACCAGCACCGCCGCCCCGGCTTTTGCCGCCTCCAAAGCGCTCTCATGGCTGTCAAAATGAGTTCCTTTTATACAGACAAAAAGACACCCTTTCTTCACTTTCCGTGAATCGTACACAATTCCGGTCACTTCCGCTTCCGGATTTCCTCTTACGCAGGTAAACTCCAGCCCTTTTAACAATGACGCAAGCTCCATCAAATCCTCATTCTGACCGTCTTTATGACAGTCCTGCGCAATTATTACTATTTTACTCCATTTTGGGCATCTTTACCACCCTAAATTTACAGGCGCCTTATCCCATTCCATGCGCTAACTGCAAAGAAACCCGGTGGGTACCGGGTTTCTCGCATTTTCTTATGAGGGGGGGGAGATAGTGAGTTCATCAACTATCTAAATACATATTACGCATAAAATGTGTTCATTCTGTGTCTAAAATATGAGAAAACTATAAAAACAAAATAAAGGATTTGAAAATAAAACGGCTTCTCTCCCGCCTGCTCAGCAAAAATGCTGCATCAAAATCTGTACCTCGCTCTTTCCCATATAGCTGTTGATTCCCAACTGATAGGTCATGGAAATACAGTAGTCACAGCCGCCCATATACAGCGCCTCATCTGCTCCGCCGCCAAATTTTTCACATAAAAAGGCATGAAATTTCTCCAGCCCGCCAAAATAGACCACCTCATACTGCCTGCCGTCCTCTGCCACCCGGTAGCGGGCAAAATTCTCCTTCGCTCCCATTTTCCTGCCCGCTTGAAAATGAACCTCCCTGCAGGCGAATAACGGCTTGGGATTCGCCGTGCCAAAGGGCTCTAAAAGCTGAAGCTCCTCCGCCAGCTTCCTGTCCGCATAAACAAGCGGCATGGGGACGTCAATATGTACCTTATTTATAAAGTCTTCTTCCGTCAGACTGCAGCCCTCGTTCAGCCGTTTCCGCAAAAGAGGAACATCCTCTTTGCGCATGGACAGTCCTGCCGCCATTTTGTGCCCGCCAAATTTGGAAAAAAGCTCCCTGCACTCCGTCATGGCGGCATACATGTCATAGCCCTCCACGGAACGCCCAGAACCCTTTACGCCCTCTTCCGCATTGGTCAGGACAAAGGCAGGCTTCCCATACTTTTCCCTGAGTCTGCCGGCTACAATTCCGGCAAGGCTTTCATGGCAGTCAGGCAAGTAAACCACAAGAACCTTTTCCTGCTCCAGATGGTTTTCTTCTACATACGCCACTGCTTTTTTTAGTCCGTCGAGCGTCATCAGCTTCCGGCTGTCGTTCATCTCTTTCAGCTCTTCGGCAGCCTGCATCGCACTCCTTCTGTCCTTTGCCGAAAGAAGGGACAATGCGCGCGCAGCCGTATCCAGCCTGCCCGTTGCATTCAGGCAGGGTCCTAAGACAAACCCCAGATGGTACGCCGAAAGCTTACTGCTTTCTATGCCGTTTACCTCCATCAATGCACGCATCCCCTCGCAAGGCTTATTCTGCAGGCGCTTTAACCCTTCCTTTACGATAATGCGGTTCTCATCCAAAAGCTCCATCACATCGCAGACGGTTGCCACCGCCGCAAGCTGCAGGAACTCGTCCAAAAGCGCCTGTTTCACGGCAGGCTCCAGACCGGCGCGCCGAAACAGCAGCGCAGAAAGCTTGTACGCCACGACGGCGCCGCAGATATTTTTGTACGGATAGGGGCAGTCCTCCCGCTTCGGGTCCACCACAGCCGCTGCCGGCGGCAGAAGCTCCGTGCGCTGCCCGTTTTCTTCGCTGTAAGGCACCTCGTGATGGTCCGTCACCACCACCGTCATGCCCTTCGATACGGCAAGTGCAATCTGCCCGGCGGCGGCAATGCCGTTGTCGCAGGTAATGATGGTACGGATTTGCTCTGCAAAGGCATCCTCGATAAGCTGCTCGCTTAACCCATAGCCGTCCTTTACTCTGTGGGGAATCACCGTGTCCACCTTTGCAGAGAGCGCCTGCAGCCCCTTCGTCAGAATATGCGCCGCCATAATGCCATCCACATCATAATCGCCAATTACCCGCAGCTTTTCTCCTTTTCGGATTTTGCCCTCAATAATAACCGCCGCCTCCTCCATATCAACCATAAGCTCCGGCGGATACATGTCAAGGAAGGTGCCGTTTATATACTTTTCTACCTCTTCCTCGGAAAAAATATCCCTGTTACGGATAATTCTTGCCGTAACAGGGCTGATATGAAATTTTTTGCTCCATGCGGCAAAATCTGCTTTTTTTGCCGCAACAAACCATTTTTCCATCACTCTTTCGTACTTTCCTTCTTCGGGAATTTTTTCCGCAGTATATAGTACAGATTTCCTGCTATAAAAATGGAAGAATAGGTACCGCACACAATACCCACCATCAAGGGCAGGGCAAACTCTCTGATTGCCGTAACACCAAGCAAATACAGCGCCGCCACCATCACAAAGGTGGTAAGCGAAGTAAAGATGCTGCGGGACATGGTCTGGGTAACGCTTGCATTCATGATTTCTTTCAAATCGCTCTTGCTGCCCATCACTGTCTGATTCTCTCTCACCCTGTCGAAAATCACTATCGTGGCATTGATGGAATACCCTACAATCGTCAGCATACATGCGATAAAGGTACTGCCAACGGACACCTTTGCCACAGCGTAAAATGCCAGCACCACCAGCACGTCATGCATAAGTGCCAGAACGCCTCCCGCGCCAAAGCGGATATCCTTAAAGCGGATTCTGATATAGATGAGCATACATACAATGGCAACACAGACTGCCAAAATGGTATCCCGCTTCATCTCGTCAGAAATGGTCGAGCTGATGGTCTCCATTACAATCTTATCCTGCGTCACGCCAAATTCCGAAAGCAGCAGCTCCTCCACCTGCTCCCTCTGTTCCTTTTGCAATGCGTTGCTCTTGAAAACCACCTCGTTTGTGCCCTGTACCGGCTGCGGCTGCACCGCACTGCCTGCAATACTCTCCAGCTTTGGAATCACCTGCTCCTCTATCTCTTTCAGGCTCATCTCCTTCTCAAAGGTCACTGTGGTAGAAGTACCGCCCACAAAATCAAGGCTGTAATTTAAAGCAGCACCCGTACTCTGTTTATTGACAAACAGCATCACAAAGCCGCCAGCAATCAGCACCAGGGAAACGGCAAAGAAAATTCCCTTTTTCCCCACAACGTCGATTGCCTTTTGCTGCTTTGCCTTGCCATACCACTTTTCTTCTCTCAGCCCAAGGGTATAAAACGCCCTCAGCAGCCACCTCGTCACAAAAAGCGCCGTAAACATGGAAAGCGCAATACCCAGCACTAACGTCTGCGCAAATCCGCGTATGGAGCCTGAACCCAATACCCACAAAACAGCAGCCGCAATCAGGGTCGTCACATTGCCGTCGATAATTGCAGAAAATGCCTTATCGAAACCAATTTTTACAGCCGCCTTCACAGTCTTGCCATCCGCCAGCTCTTCACGGATACGGGCAAAAATAATCACATTGGCGTCCACCGCCATACCGATGGAAAGAATCATACCGGCAATGCCCGGCAGCGTCAGTGTCAAATCAAATCCGTTTAACAAAAGCACCATAAGCGCGGTATACAGAAGCAGCGCCAGCGCCGCAGCAGCCCCCATAAAAAAGTAGACTGCAATCATAAACACCGCCACGACCAAAAGCCCGATAGCACCCGCCTTTAAACTGGTGGAAATTGCCTCCGAGCCAAGCTGCGCGCCCACCACCTTGGAATGCAGCTCATTCAGCTCAAGCTTCAGCCCGCCGATGCGAATCTGGGAAGCAAGCCTGCCCGCGCTTTCATAAGTGAAATTGCCGGTAATCTGCGCCGTACCCTCCGTCAACGGTCTGGCAACACCCGGAACACTCAAAAATACACCATCATAGTAAATGGCAAGCGTTTCTCCGCTTGACGCCGCCCTTGTGGTTGCGTCGGCAAATTTCTGCCTGCCCTCTGCCGTCATGGACAGATTGACGCAGAACACGCTGTTCTGCATATCGTCCCTCGTGCTTCCGGGCTGCGCATCCGCCACATCCGTGCCGTAAAGTGCAATCGAGCCGTCCGCCTCCAATTCCTCTATCGTCTTGTTCAGCACATAGCTGACCTGATAATTACCGTCTGCATCCGTCTCGTACTTCTGGGAGTAATTGGGCGTGCCGTCGCTGCCCCTCTCATAAATAAAATAGAGTGTACCGGGTCTGCCCAGCTCCTCCAAAATCTTGTTGGCGTCAGATACCCCGGGAATTTCAATGTTGATTCTGTCGGTTCCCTCCTGATAAACCAGCGCCTCCGTGCTGTAAGTAAACACACGCTGCTGCAGCTTGTCTATCGTATCCTTCATATCCGCCGCATCCGGCGTTTCTTCTCCCACCACCTGATAGGTGATACTGACGCCGCCCGCAAGGTCCAGTCCCAGCGTGATATCGGAGGCGGAAGCGGTGCCTTCTCCGTCAACGCCTTTGATATCCACATAGGTAATGCCCGCAAGCGCCAGAAAAAACACCAGCAGGATAATTATCGCTTTGTTCTTATTCATCTTCTTCCTCACTTTCTGCCAAAGCCGCCTTTATCATAACAGCGCACTCTATACGCTTTCTCTGCAATTCACAGCCGATATCATACGCGTCGTTTATATTGCCGTGAAAATGGTAGGAGTTGGCTGCGCAGCCGCCGCTGCAGTAAAACTTTGCAAAGCATTTTTTACATTTTTCCTTCGCATAAACGTTGCAGCACTTGAACTCGTCCCGAAGCGCCGTATTGACAATGCCGTCATACACATTGCCCATCAGGAATTTTTCCTGCCCTACAAATTGATGGCAGGGATACAAATCTCCCCAGGGCGTCACCGCCAGATATTCCGTTCCCGAGCCGCAGCCGGAAAGCCTTTTTGCCACACAGGGACCGCCCTCCAAATCTATCATAAAGTGGAAAAATTGGAAGCCCCTCCCCTCTTTCCTTCTTTTGATGAGCTCTGCCGCCAGCTTGTCATATTCTTCCTTTAACGCCGGTATATCCTCTTCCTTTATGGCATACCAGTCCTCCGGTCCCGCCACCACAGGCTCCACGGAAATCTGCTCAAAACCCAAATCTGCCAGATGCAGTACATCCTTTGAAAAGTCCAAATTGCCGTGGGTATAGGTGCCCCTTACATAATAGTTGGTCTGATTCCTGCTCTCCGCCACCTTGATAAACTTCGGCACAATGCAGTCATAGCTTCCCTGTCCGCCGCGGAAGGGACGCATCTTATCATTCACTTCTTTTCTGCCGTCTATGCTAAGTACAATATTTGCCATTTCTTTATTGGCAAATTCCAGTATTTCATCATTTAACAGAACGCCGTTCGTCGTCAGGGTGAATCGGAATCTTTTATGGTTTGGCTCCTCCAAGCTCCTGCCGTAAGCTACCAGCTCCTTCACCACCTGCCAGTTCATAGTAGGCTCTCCTCCGAAAAAATCCACCTCCAGATTGATGCGGTTCCCGGAATTTGCCACCAGAAAGTCCAGCGCCTTTTTGCCAACCTCGAGGCTCATAAGCGCTCTTCTTCCATGATATTCTCCCTCGCCTGCAAAACAGTATTCACAGGCAAGATTACAATCGTGCGCAATGTGCAGACAAAGTGCTTTTACCACCGTCTCCCTGTTTTTAAAATCAAAAATATAGTCCTCATATGTATCCGGCGCAAAAAGCTGCCCTTGTCCTGCAAGCGCCAGCACCTCTTCTACCGCCTCTGCTATTTCGTCCTCCGGATACGGCAGATTGGCACAGTTTACCACCGCGGCTTTTATCAAGTCTGCATCTCCGATTCCTTCCTCCACCAGAGGCTCCACCAGTGAAATCATATCGTATACAATATCATCCACCACGTGAACGGAGCCGCTGTTTATATCCATAACAATGTTAAAGCCATTGCTTTTATACTGGTGTATCATATACTGCCTCCATACATAAATGAAGCAGCGACGCCAATCGCTGCTTTTTGTCTACTACATTCTGTAAAATATTTACTTCAGCTTTTCACAAGTTTGGTTTCCCACCGTACAGGAGGTTTTACATGCAGACTGGCAGGAGGTCTGGCACTCGCCGCAGCCGCCCTTCTTCATGGATTCCTTTAAGTCTCTGGTGCTTAATGTTTTGATATGCTTCATATGAATCGTCATTCCTTTCTTACAGCCTTTGTAAAGTGCTTTTCTTTTCACGCTTATTTGTGTAGTATAACATATATTTCCTGTTTGTAAAAGAGTTTTTTGCAAAAAAATCAAAATCCGCCTTAGCTTAGCATCCCGCCCAGCATCCCGCTGCCGGCACACATAATCAGCACGGTAAAGAAATTGGTCGCCACATCCTTAAAGGAATGGTTTACCGCAAGGGACAATATCACCAGCACTACAAAATAAAGACTGCCAACCAAAAGTCCCCAGAGATACTTTCTTGCTTTCAGTTTTTTTCCGGCAAGAAATCCGGCAAAAAATGTTGCGCCTATGTAGATGCCGATAATCACAACCGATACCAGCTTCTCCGACAGGCCAAACCGATAAACCAAAAGCGCCAGCAGCATAAGAAGCCCGCCTGTCAGTATGTAGGAAATCAAAAGGCATTTCAGCAAAAACAATACCGGCACTCCGCCAGCCATCTCTTTCTTTGCATTTTTTTCTCTCTCCATATTCCCTCCTTTGAAGCAATTCTAAACTTCCTGTGAAATTATATGTTTGGACGGCTCATAACTTGACAATATACGGATATATATTGTATCATTTCATTCATTAGAAACAAAATTTTAAAACACAAAGGAGTGGTTTTTTTGGATACCTCTGGTGTCATACAACTGATAGTTCTTTTTACGCTGGTTCTTTTGTCGGCTTTCTTTTCTTCCGCAGAAACCGCACTGACCACAGTCAACCGTGTCAAAATGCGCACGCTGGAAGAAGAAGGAAACAGGCGCGCGGCGATTGTCAACAAAATACTGGACCGCTACAGCAAAATGCTGAACGCCATCCTGATTGGCAACAATGTTGTCAACTTAAGCGCTTCCTCCCTCACCACCACATTGGTTATCAAACTGGGCTTTGGCGCATACATAGGCATTTTTACCGGCGTGCTCACCTTCGTAATCCTGCTTGTGGGAGAAATTGTCCCGAAGACATGGGCAAGCCTGAATTCGGAAAAAATTGCCCTTGCCTATTCCCGCACCATATACTATATGATGAAGCTGATGACACCCGTCATCTTCATCGTGGACGCCATTGCAAACGGTATTTTGCGCCTGCTGCATATTGATTCCTCCAAAAAAGAAACGATTACGGAAAATGAATTAAAAACGTATGTGGATGTGAGTCATGAGGACGGGGAAATCGAAACGGAAGAACGCGAGCTTATCTACAACGTATTTGAATTTTCCGATACCTGCGCCAAGGATATCATGATTCCCCGCGTAAATATGGTAACTATCGGCTCCGACGGCACCTACGAAGAGCTGCTTTCCATTTTTAAAGAGTCCATGTACACCCGCATCCCTGTCTATCAGGAAGACAAAGACAGTATGCTTGGCTTCATCAACATAAAGGACTTCTTTCTTGCAGACGACCGTTCCGCATTGGACGGCAGTACCTTTCAGCTTGCACCGCTTATCCGCGATGCTTATTACACTTATGAATATAAGAAGACGGCTGATTTGCTGCTGGAAATGCGTGAAAAGTCCATGAATGTTGCCTTTGTACTCAACGAATACGGCTCAACCGTAGGAATGATAACATTGGAAGATTTGTTGGAGGAGCTTGTCGGTGAAATCAGGGATGAGTACGACGAGGACGAAAAAGAGCTGATACAAAAAATAGAAGAAAATGTCTATCTGATAGAAGGCAGCATGAATTTGTCCGATATCAACGATGCCATCGGCACCGCCTTAAATTCCGACGACTACGATTCCATCGGCGGCATTATCATCGGGCAGCTTGACCGCCTGCCGGAAGATGAAGAAGCCGTCACCTTAGAGGACGGTACCGTGCTGCAAGTCAAGGGCATCGACCAAAACCGGATTTCCCACGTGCTGCTGACCCTTCCCCAGAAGGAAGAGGCGCTCCAAAAAGAAGAGACGGACAAGGAAACCGACAGAGAACAAATAGAAGCCGCTGTATAAGCGGCTTCCTTTTTTGTCCTGCTCTACGGCAGGCTTTTTTACTTTATGTAGGTAAACTTGCCCTTTATGGCAGAAAATATTTTTCCCTGTACGCGAGCACCTTGCCCTTAAAGGCAATGTTCTCTTCATCCTTTAAGCTGTCCAGATACCCATGCGTCTCAAAGCTTCCCTCGCTCACCTGCAGCAGACACACTGCAATATTGGAGCAATGGTCCGCCACTCTCTCATAATTGGTGGTAATATCCGTCAGCACAAAGCCAAGCTCTATGGTACATTTCCCCTTGCGGAGGCGCTTGATATGGCGCTTTTTGATTTCGTTGTTGAGCTGGTCGATAACCTCCTCAAGCGGCTCTACAAGCTGCGCCCGCTCCAGATTCTCTGTCTCGAAAGCGCTGACGGCAAGCTCCAGTATCTCGCTGACCGCTCTGGAAAACACCTCTATCTCCTCCGTCGCCTTGTCAGAAAACGACAGCTTTTTATCCGCCATCTCGTCCGCCGCCTGCTTGATATTCAGCGCATGGTCCGAAATCCGCTCAAAATCCCCGATACAATGCAGCAGCACCGACAGTATCCTGCTGTCACGCTCAGACAAATCCTTGCTGCTCAGCCTGACAAGATAAGTACCCAGTTCATCCTCAAACCGGTCAACCTGATTCTCTATCTCTTCTACCTTAGCCGCTGTTTCCTTGTCATACTGTTTTATCATTCCCATTGCCATATCAATGGATTTCTGGGCATACCGCGCCATGGTAACTGCCACATGCCTGCTCCGCTCAATGGCAAGCCCCGGCGTATCCAGAAAACGCACATCCAGAGTACGCAGCTCCGTTTCCTCCGGCGAAAGCTGCTCTGTGTTTGTTCTGTCCGGAACCGTAAGATGGACGAGCTTTACCAACAGCTTTGAAAAGGGAAGCAGCACAATACATGCCGCAATATTGAATGCCGAATGTACCACTGCAACGCCCAGCGCAGAAATCGGCTTATCCATAAACGCAAAGTGAAGGAACGAATCTGCCGTATAAAATACCGCCATAAAAAGGGAAGTTTTCAATATGTTGTAATACAGATGCAGCATCGCAGCACGTTTCGCTTCCCTGCTCGCTCCCACGCTGGAAATAATGGCGGTAATGCAGGAGCCGATATTCTGCCCCATGATGACGGGTATTGCCGTGGCTCCGCTGACGGAACCGGTTTTGCACAACGCCTGCAGGATACCAATCGATGCAGAGGAACTTTGAATGACCGCCGTCAATATCAGACCAACCAGCATTCCTAAGATGGGATTGGAAAACATGGTGAGCACCCTGCCAAATTCCGGGATTTTCGCCAGCGGGCTTACCGCCCCGCTCATGGTATCCATACCAATCATCAGAATACCAAAGCCCGCCATAATGGAGCCGACGTCCTTTCTCCTGTCCTTTTTCGAAAAGGACACCAGCGCAACGCCAACAATGGCAAGTACCGGTGCAAAAGAAGAGGGCTTTAGAAGCTGCACAAAAAAGCTTTCGCTCTCAATACCGGAAAGGCTCAAAATCCAAGCCGTTATCGTAGTACCGACATTGGCGCCAATAATGACGTTTGCCGCCTGCTCCAGCCGCATAATGCCGGAATTGACAAATCCGACCACCATGACCGTCGTGGCGGCTGAGGACTGAATCACTGCCGTCACACCCGCGCCCACCAGTACCGCCTTTATGGGCTTATTGGTGAGTTTTTCCAAAATACTCTCCAGACGTCCCCCCGAAGCCTTCGACAACCCCTCACCCATCAGGTTGATGCCGTACAGAAACAGGGCAATTCCGCCAATCATCGTCAATATGCTAAAAAAACTCATCATCGCTCCCTCGCTTATTTTCAACTAATTATCTCCACATTTGACATTTTACAACAGATGCCCTGCAAATAGCAATGCCATAAATGATTTCTGCGCAGAAAAATACCGTGAAGCCATGCTCCACGGTACTTCTCTATGCCGCTGCCGCCAGTATCCCATCCGCAATCGCCTGTGCAATTTCCTGAAATCTGGCATCGAACAGATAGTTGTCAGCGGGCGTGTTGATAAAACCCGCTTCCACTAACACCGCCGGCATCCTTGTGCGGTTTAGCACTACCAGACTGGGATTTTCATTGACGCCCTGATTGATAAAGCCGGTACTCTCCAGATTTCGGTTAATGGCTTCTGCAAGCCGCCCTGCCGCGCCGCCTTTTTCGTAAACCAGCGTTTCCACACCTGAATATTGCCCCGGCGTGGGGCTTGCATTCCTGTGTATGGAGACAAAGTAATCCGCATTCGTTTGATTTGCCGCCTCCGCCCGCTCTGCGGGAGAGCGGTAACTGTCGGTTGTCCTCGTATAGAGCACGTTGATTCCGTTGTCCTCCAAAATTCTGCCGACTGCAAGGGTAAGTGCCAGCGCATCGTCCTTCTCAAGACGCCCCTCATAGGCGGCACCATTGTGCCAGCCTCCATGCCCGGCGTCCAGAATAATCGTCGCCGCCATCTTGCGCTCCTCTTTTTCATTTCTCTATCTTATGCATACCGGCGCCGCAACATACGCACGCTTATTCCCGCCCCGCAGAAGACAGCTTTAAGAGCACTTCCAAAACAAACACGCCGTCCTCTGCATCGATTTTCACCGTCCCCTCATACTTCCCGGCAATTTTTTTAATATTCCGGATGCCCTGCCCATGTATGCCGTTATCCTGCTTGGTGCTCACCGGTAAGCCGTCCTTCCACACGGGCTCTGCCTTACAGGTATTGCGCACGGAAATCAGAAACAGACTGCCCTGCTGTCTTGACGCAAGCGAAATTTCCAAAGGAGCATCCGCTTGCCTGCTGCACGCCTCCACTGCGTTTTCCAGCGCATTGTTTAAGATAACGCTTAAATCGAACGCCTCCACTTTGCCGGACTTAGGAAAGAAAAAAACACATTCCACGCGTATCCCCGCCGCTTCTGCCGCCCCAAGCTGCCGGTTTACCACCACATCCGTAATGGGATTTCCCGTGGCATAAGAAAACGTGAATGCATCCACCCGCTTGGAAAGCGCCTGCAGATATTCGTCAAACGCCGCCTTCTCCCAATTCTCCTGCTCCGCCAGAAGCTGCATGTCCGCCACATAATTCTTCAAATCGTGCCGCATGCTTTTCACGTCGCCGTACATCCGCTCCAAGTCTCCTATATACTGCTCCATATCCCGCAGGCGGTTTTTGTAAACCTGCGCTTCTTTTTCCTTCTGAAACGCTTCTTCTGTTTTTTTGAGAAGAAGCGCTGACGCAAAGACCGCCGTCAGGCACAAAAGGCTTCCCATCGGAACAAGCAGGCGCATAAGGGGTACTTCACTGTCGAGCAAAACGATTTCATCGCTCCGCACTATCATCTGGATATTCCTGATAAGGATGCAATAGACATAACCGGTCAACGCCGGAATCATCAGATAAAACAAAGCCGTCCTGTCGAAACGCCATAATCCTTTTCGCAAAAGCTGCTTTTTATACAAATACAAAAAACCAAAACACAGAAGATTTAACACCGTAAAAAAAACGACCGAATAAATCTGCTCCACATACGCCATCTTCTCTATGAGCTGCGTCTCTCCAATCACACCTCTCTCAAACTCCCCTACATACCTGTCCATCAGACTGCTCATGGAGACATTTACCAGATAATAAAAGGTAAAGCGCACCAGCTCCCGTACAGAAACGTATGCCGCAGCCAGATACAGATTCAGCATCCTGCTTCCCGCAAACAAAAGTCTTAACAGCAGGTACAGCGCGCCCAAAAGCAGCAGATTGTCCCATTTACCGCCAATTCCCGCAAACACGGCAGAAAAGCATAAAAAGACAGCCGGTCCTTTTACATACCGGTTTCTCGGCTCTGCAAGTCCCCATATAAAAAAGAAAAAGCAGCCGGCGCTCAGTCCGCTGCTCAGTAAATCGACAATCATACACACTCCCTATTTCAGCCACTCTACCACAGCCTGCAAAAAGGCATCGTAGCGCTGCTTTGCCATAAGCACGGTCTCTCCGTTTGATAATACCACAGAAATCCTGTCATAGGAAGAGATTTCCCTTAAGGATATCAGATAGCCCCTGTGACACCTGAAAAAATAGGCGGGCAGCCGCCTTTCATACTCCTCCATCTTTCCATAACAGGCATATATGCCCCTTTTTGTGTGAAAAACCAGCTTTCTCCCCTGATTTTCCACAAACAGAATGTCTGCGGGTGCAATTCTTGTCACCGTCCCGCCATGCTTAATCAGAAGAAGATTCTCTCTTTCCGCTTCATGAAGCCGCCCGATAACCCGCTTTAGCACCTGTGCCAGCTTTTCCTTGTCCACGGGCTTTAGCAGATAGCCCGCCGCCTCCGCCTCAAAGGCATCGTAAACATATTCCGAGAGTCCTGTCAAAAAAATAACCGCCGGATGCTTTCTTTTCTTTTTTAGAGCAAGCGCCAGCTCCATCCCGCTCATATCCGGCATGGAAATATCCAGAAAGAGAATATCCGTATCTTCACCCTCCTCCAAAAATGCCCTGCCGCTTTGAAAGCAGGCCGTACTGACCGGTTCCGGCGCACATTCCTCTATCAGCTTTGCCACATGGTTTCCAAACAAGGTATCGTCATCCACTACCGTAATTTTTATCATTTGCCGCCTCCTATGCAAATGCGCTGCCCCGCATCCTTACACTTGTGTATCGATATACCTGCCCGCATAGGAAGAGAGCGCAGCATAGAGACTGTTCAAGCCGGAGGTCCCATAGCCATACGCTCCATAACCGTAGCCCCCAAGACCATAGCTTGCAAGAGGATTTCCCAGCCCATATGCGCCCGTTTTGTACATGCCGGAACCATATGCCAAAAGGCTGCCCGGTCCGTATACACCAAGCCCTGCGCCGTATGCCCCGTAGCCGTACAGCTTTCCCACCGCAGAAACCGCACCCTGCGCTTCCGCATAGATACTGTTTACCGCTGCTTTGCCCGCAACGCTGTCCGTCCCTTTGAATACCGCGGCAAGCGCATCGGCTTTTGCCTTCTTTAAGATACGGCTGTCCACACTAAGCCTGCCGTCCCCTTCCACGAAAAGCCCGATTTCTGCAAGCGCCTCTTTGCCGTCCTGCATCAGCCTTGCAAATTTGCTCCCGTAGACGCCGCCTTCTCCGTCCGATACGTTTTTTATCTTTGAAAAAAACCGATTGTATTCCTCTGCGAAGGTGCGAACGCCATTCTGCAATTCCTTTTTTTTGGAAAGCCGGTATTCACGGCTCCAGTCCGTACTCTGCAGCTTTTCTGCAATTTTACGGAACCCTGCTCCCGTCTTCTGGGCCGCGCTCAGGGAGAAACTGTTGTTACGGGTCGTCCGCAGGCTCTTACTTTTACTTTCGACACCTGTGGTTCTTCCTGTTTTCCCTATGGAAGCGCTTCTTTCTACAGGAACACTCTGCCCTGTCAAGGCACTTCTGTTTACTGCCGTCCGGTTGCTTGTAGGATTACAATACATGTGTTACAACTGAATAAATAAAAAGCAGGGATACCGC
>CAJTPU010000003.1 GCA_910578335.1 uncultured Lachnospiraceae bacterium
CTCCGAGATTACCGTAGCGGTACGTAAGCTGCCAAAATACGGCGCAAGTCATGCCGCATGACTTTGATACCGACGGTAATCAAGGGTCCGCTTATGGAATATACAAGTTGCACAATTCGAAACCTCAAAATGAGAGTTTCGCAATTGCCTATTAAAAAAATTTTAAATGCAGATTTCCGAAATACCTATTATCTCTTCCTCCTGCACTATTGGAAAGGAAATTCTCCGCGCCGGAAATATGGATTTTTCGCATATTCCCGCGAACCCCCGGACTTTTCGGTCTTGTGCAGCCTTTCTATTGTCATATATATTAATAGAAAGTTTGCAGCGCAATTTTTTATTATCACAAATAAAAAAGAGTGCTTCGCATTCTTGCGAGATTTGCTTCGCAAACTCGTGAATGCATGCGCCTGACGCCGCAGTTTCCTATAAAGAAAAAACCCCGAAAAATTCGGGGTAAAATGCTCACAGCCAAACATTGCTTTTCTAAATATAGAAAAACACGGCGGCATACACATCTTTCTTCTTTCATCCAGACTGTACTGTTGGTGCCGGATTGAACCGGCTCAGCCACAAAACCCTGTCTGTATCGAAACTTACAGGCGCTTTGCAGGTCGCAGACTCGTCGGAATTGCTTCCGCTTCACTGCCAGTAGGGAATTTCACCCAACCCCGAAGAACTTCTTTCTGTATTCCGGTGATTATTGTAATACAAGTGCGCGGAAAAAGCAATCTTTTTTTGCTGCAAAAAGAAACCGCTACCATTGCGCTTAGAATCCAAAGGGTATCTAAACTGCATTGACACAATATCGCTTCTTCGCTATACTATGGATAACAGAGAAACTTAATGCCTATCCTGTTGTCATGGGCTTTTTGGTAATTGCCTATTTGCAGCAGCCCACCCAAAAGGAGATACTGTGAAAAAGAAAATAAAGATAATCGTGATTGTTATTTTACTTCTTATCGCGCTGATACCCATCCCTCAGCATTTAAAGGACGGCGGAACCGTCAGATATCAGGCGCTTCTTTACTGTGTAAGTAATGTACACAGCCTCGCAATTAATGGCGGCTACGATGAGGGCATTACCGTAGAAATTCTGGGGATTGAAGTATTCAATAACGTTCGTTATGCCGGATAAAATTGAATATCAAAAAAATTTTTTTACATAAGTAAAGGGTCAGGTTCGAGACTTGACCCTTTTATTCATAACAATAGAGAACCGATGAAGCTTGCATTCTATTGTTTCTTCTAACAATTCTTCTACGCTCTACTTCCCTTCCCCGCCAATCTTCATAGTAAGCGCAATTCTTTTCTTTGCCGCATCCACACTGAGTACCTGTACCTCTACCACATCGCCGACACTGACTGCCTCCAGCGGATGCTTGATAAACCTGTCCGTAATCTGGGAAATATGCACCAGACCGTCCTGATGCACGCCAATGTCAACAAACACACCGAAATCTATCACGTTGCGAACCGTACCCTTTAATACCATACCGGGCTTTAAGTCCTTCATGTCCAGCACATCGCTCCTTAAAATAGGGGCAGGCATACTTTCACGAGGGTCTCTTGCCGGTTTCTCCAATTCCTTGATGATATCTGTTAAGGTAATTTCTCCGATACCCAATTCCAGTGCCAGCTTTTTCTTATCGCCAATTCTCCTCTCAAGGCTGCCCGCCGCTTCCGTCCTTGCCGGACTGCTTTCTTTTGCGGACACTGTAGACAAATCCCTCGTACTGCCGGTTTTAGAGTCCTTCTGCGCGCTTTCTTCCAGCACAATGCCACCCATTGCCTGCGCCAGTGCCCTGCCCATTGCCGTGCCTGTGTTCCTTACCTGAATGGTCTTTCCGCTGCTTTTCGGTTTTCCGCTGTTTTCTTCTGGCGTCTTTCTGCTATCCGCCTTTAATGCCGCCTTCGTGCTTTTGGCGGAATGCTTTTCCGCCGCCGCCTTTTTCTGTGCCTGCTTCACATCCTCCATGGAAAGCCCCAGCTTGTCCAAAAGCTTCATAGCCGCCTCATAGGACTCCGGATGCACGCTGGTGGCATCCAAAGGGTTATCCCCGTCCTGTATCCGCAAAAAGCCTGCGCACTGTTCAAATGCTTTTGGTCCCAGCTTCGCCACCTTCAAAAGCTGCTGTCTGTTGGTAAACCTGCCGTTCTTCTCTCTGTAGTCCACAATATTTTTGGCAATCGCTTTGCTGATGCCGGAAATATAGGCAAGCAAGGAAACGGACGCCGTGTTCAAGTCCACTCCTACCTTATTGACGCAGTCTTCCACCACGCCGCCCAGGGTCTCTCCCAGTTTTTTCTGATTCATATCATGCTGGTACTGTCCGACACCAATGGACTTGGGGTCTATTTTTACAAGCTCCGCCAGCGGGTCCTGCAGTCTCCTCGCAATCGATGCTGCGCTTCGCTGCCCCACATCAAAATTGGGAAACTCCTCTGTCGCCAGCTTACTTGCCGAATAGACGGAGGCGCCCGCCTCGCTTACAATCACATACTGCACCGGCACGTCGAGTTCCTTTATCATTTCCACAATGACCTGCTCAGACTCCCTTGATGCCGTACCGTTGCCGACGGAAATCAAAGAAATACCGTACTTTTTAATCATCCTCTTGACTTCTGCCTTTGCCTCAGCCACCTTATTCTGCGGGGCGGTCGGATACACCACCTTTGTGTCAAGCACCTTTCCGGTTGCATCCACGACGGCGAGCTTGCAGCCCGTTCTGAAGGCGGGGTCCCATCCAAGCACCACTTTGCCTGCAATCGGCGGCTGCATTAAAAGCTGCTCCAGATTTTTGCCAAACACATTGATGGCGCCATCCTCCGCACGCTCCGTCAGTTCATTGCGAACCTCCCTTTCAATAGCAGGTGCTATTAAACGCTCGTACGCATCCTGCGCTGCCTCCTGCAAAACCGGCGTTGTATATACATTGTCACTTGTAATTATCTTTTTTTCCAAATATCGGAGAATACGCTCTACCGGTGCGTTGACTTTAACAGTCAGTACCTTCTCATTTTCCCCGCGGTTCAGGGCAAGAACCCTGTGCCCTGCAATTTTCTTCACCGGCTCTTCAAAATGATAGTACATTTCATAGACGCTCTCTGCTTTTTCATCCTTTGCCGCCGAGGTAATAGTGCCCTCCTCCATAGTGGCATTGCGGATATAAAGGCGATGCGCCGCCTCGTCGGAAATGCCTTCCGCCAAAATATCCTTTGCCCCCTGCAGCGCTTCTTCCACACTGCTTACCCGCTTTTCTTCGGAAACCGTTTCATCGGAAACATACTTTACCGCTTCCTCTGTTAGGGGGGAGACCGCATCCTGGCGCAGGATATATTCCGCCAGTCCGCCCAGCCCCTTTTCCTTCGCCACACTGGCGCGGGTCTTTCTCTTCGGTCGGTAAGGACGATACAAGTCCTCCACAACCACCAGTGTCTCCGCTGCTAAAATTTTTTCCTTCAGCTCCTCCGTAAGCTGTCCCTGCTCTTCTATGCTGTGGAGCACCTGCTCCTTCTTTTCCTCTAAATTGCGAAGATATGTAAGCCGCTCATACAGATTGCGGAGCTGCTCGTCGTCAAGAGAACCCGTTGCTTCCTTTCTGTAGCGGGATATAAAAGGAATTGTATTGCCCTCGTCAATCAATTTGACTGCCGCCTCCACCTGCCACTTCTGCACCTTGAGCTCTTCCGTGATTTTTTGTAAGATATCCATGGTAATTTTCCTCTCTGAGCGTCCTTTTTTCTGCTTCGGACACTACTGCCATTATACCCAAAAATCCCCATGCTTTCAATGAAAAGTTACGGTGCTATGCATTCGGCAGCGCAGACCGTTATTCCAGCTTGATAAATCTATCCGCAAATTCTCCGTTTTCAGATGTGATAAATTTGTAATACAGATACTCCTCCAGACACTCTCCCTCTATAATATATCCGACTTCACAGGTAATGCTTTCGCCCGGCGCAAACTTCCACGCCCAGACGCTTGACGGGTCGCCTCCGGTGTACTCCTCATCCACATAACAGGGCTCCCCTGCCGTGTAATACTCCATATTTTCCTTTACAGCCGCAATCTCACCGCGCGTCCTGTGCACCTCAATCGTCTCATCACTTTCATTGGTGATGCGCAGCGTCAGAAATATATAGTAATAGTCCCCTGTCAGGTTCTTGTCCGCATCTGTTTCTAACCAATCACTCAAATTCTCCGGAACCCTCTCACCGAATTCTTTGGTTTTCTCAAAAGAAAGCAGGCAGAAAGAAACCCCGTCATACATCAGGGCGTCTCCCATCTGCCGTATATCTTCCTGCCGTATTGCAGTCATTTCCTCCGCATACTCGCTACCGTCGAGTCCCGGCTTGCCGCCATCCGTGGGAGCCGTCACATCACTGCCGCCTCCCGACCCGCTGTCCGCAATGTTTTCCATATCGCCTTCCGGTTCCTGTCCCTCATTCTCCTGTTCAATAAGCCCCTCCAGACTTCCAGTATCCGAAACCGGCCGCTCCGGATACTGGGGCGAACATGCTGCAAAACAGCACATGGCACAACCCAAAAGTGCAAATTTTCTGATTTTTAAAATTGCAGTCCTATTTTTCAACTGAAGCCTCCTTACCCATCGGTCTCCTCCGTTTTACAGACCGGTGTCCGTTTTCGACTGCTATTTTATCACACTTTAACAGGTATGCCGTTTCTTGTCATAATCAGACTATACTTTTGTCATAATTAACCCGTCATAGCCGTATGCCGTTGTCATGCCTCCTCCCCATTCTCGCCAAGGTATAGAAGGAGACTTACACGGAATCTGTTTTTTTCGGCATGTACTTCCATGCTTCCGTCATATTTTTCTACCATCTTCCGTACATTTTTCAAGCCGATTCCATGATGGCTGCTTTCGTCTTTTGTGGAAAGCAGCCCCTGTTTGCTCTGCCGCAGCTCTCCGTCAAAGCTGTTTTCCACTTCAATCCGCAGAATCCCCTGCTTCATGCGCACTTTTACCTCCAGAAACTTTTCTTCCGTCTTTGCCGCCGCCTCTATGGCATTTTCCAGCAGATTGCCCAAAATCACATTGATATCAAAAGAATGTCCGACTGCCCCCGGAAGCTGCACCTGCGCCTCCACGTTTACAAGCTCGCTTTTTGCACGCTTTATCATGTAATTCAAGACGCCGTCTATTTCCACATTCCCCGAAGCAGCAACTTCGTCAGAATTTCCCATAAAGCCTTCCATATCACTGATGTAGGTGAGCATCTCCGCGTCCTTTCCCTTTGCCGCCATCGCCTTCAATTCTCCCAGATGATGCTTCATGTCATGCCGAAGCGCCTTTACCTTCTCCTCGCTGTCGAGCATAACGCCAAGCTGACTGGCATATCCCCGCACTTTAAAACGCAGCGCCTCGTTTTCATACTGCCTGGAAATCGTATCTGACAGCAGGTTATATAGCCAGAACACAAAAAAATTCATCGCCAAAAGACCTACGCCAAACAGTACCATGCCGTTCTTGGTAATACTTTTTGTATAAAACAACAGGCAAATCAGCACGATACTGACAGACGGCACCAAAACCAACGGCAATCCGCAGTATACCTCTTTGCTTTTCCTGTCATGCAAAACCTTTTCCGCCAAAAGCTCACATATAAACATCAAGAACACCACTACCGCCGCATACGCCTGACTTGTCTGCATACCGTCCTCATACTCGGTAAACAACAGCGTCACCATGGTATCGCAGCCAATCATGACTCCGCAGACAAGACTGCTCACAAAGAACCGCTCCTTCACCGATTTGGTATGAAGCGCCGCTCCCCCAAAGATGCCCAAAAGATTGCAGGCTATATTGAGCCACATCATATGTAAAAGCAGATACGTACCGATATTCACCAGAAAAAATCCGCCGTAAACCAAAAACTGTTTTGCCCTGCTCTGCCCGCTTTTGCCAAAAAAGGCATTTAAAAACCTGTAAATCAAATAAATCCGAAACAGGTTTATCAACATACAAATAATCGTCTCCATACTCACATTTCCCGCAGCAAAATTTCTCTTACCTGTTTTCTGTGTGCCTTGCTGATTACCAGTACCGTACCGTCCGTCAATTCTACCGTCTCATAGGTGTAGCGCGCCACATGCGCCCGGTTTACCGCATATGACTGATGAATCACCAAAAAGCCCTCCGGCAGCCGCCCCGACAGTTCCTTCATCCTCCCGTAAAATTCCTTTTCCCCGCGAAGCGTCACAATTTTTATCTTTCTGCCTTCGCTGGCAAAGTAGAGAATCTCGCCGCAGGAAATATAGTAGTAATCCCTGCCGCTCTGGTACTCAAATTTTTCCTTATCCCGCCGCAGTATTTTGATGGCAAGCGCAAGCGCCTCCGACAGCGCTTCCTCACTGACGGGCTTTATCAGAAAATCCATCGGCTGCGTCTTAAAAAGCTTCGGCGCGTAGGACTCCTTTCCGGAGATATAAATAATCTGCATCCGCCTGTCCTCCAACTGCTCCCTGATAAATCCTGCCGCTTCTATACCGCTCATATGGTACAATTCTATGTCGAGAAACAAAATATCGAGATTTCCGCCCTGCTTCACATAACCGCAAAGCCCCTCCCCCGTATACCATACTTTTGTCTCAACTGCAATTCCTCTTTCTTTTGCATACCGCAGAATCTGCTCCTCCATCACGGCGCAAACTTCCCGCCCATCATCGCATATCCCAATGTTCAGCATAGTCATCCTCTTCATTTTTCATTTGTTATTTTTTTATGATACAACCTTGCAGGATTTCCTACAAGAATTTTATAAAGTTTAATTTGTCAAAAGCACTAAAAAGTGCTACACTAATCTTACCAAATACAGATTGGTTCAATATTATTTTACATGCAGGGAGTCATCCGTATGGACAGCAGAAATGGACAAAATGGCGGTTATCCGCCGGATAGCTGGCAGCCGCCGCAGGGAGGCTATTATTATCAGCCTTGCCGTTCTGAGCAGAAAAACGCTTTTGCTACCGCCGCCATGGTTTTGGGCATTATTTCACTTTTGTCCCTTGTCACCGTATATTGGGCACTGCCCATTGGCGCGCTTGCCATTTTATTTACAATCCTCTCCAGAAGAAAGGGCAGGAAAATGGCGACGCACGCTCTGATAGGTCTTTCGACCTCACTGACGAGCATCATTGTCAGCGTGTTTATCTTAACTACCACGATTTCCTTTTTTGTGCAGGCTTTAAACCCCAAAAACAGGGACTACGTAAATAAGCTGTTCCAAAGCACTTACGGCTATGACTTTGACGAATACATGGAAAATTACCTCGAAGAGATAGAAAAGCTCTATGGCGGAGACGTCAGCGACAAGTTAGGACAGCTTTTCGGAATAGAACACTAATACGCAATTGTCTAATACCACAATATCTTGCAAGGAGGAATTTTATGAGTTTATCGATTGACAATTACGGGCAGAGCGGATATGCAACTCCGTTAAACGGCGCACAGAAAGAGCCCCGGCTTCCCGGTATGCCAAAAGAGTCCCAAAAAGGACAGTCGGGAAGTGGCGAATGCCAGACTTGTAAAAACCGCAAATATCAGGACGGTTCGGATGAAATGGTTTCTTTCAAATCCGCGGCACATATTTCTCCGAATGCCGCAGCATCCATGGTACGCGCCCATGAGCAGGAGCATGTAACCAATGCTTTTTCGGATGCCGCCACCAAAAACGGCAAGGTTGTAAGTGCCTCCGTCAGCCTGCACACCAGTGTATGCCCCGAATGCGGGCGCACCTATGTTTCAGGCGGCACCACCAGTACGCAGATAAAATACTTCAATGAAGATAACCCGTACCAGCAGAATATGAAGAGTGCCGACAGAAGCAAGTATGAAGGTATGCATTTTGATGCCGCCGTTTAAGCCGCTGCTTTGTCTGCCAAAAAACAGGTGGTAACGGCGCAGTCCGATACTCTTTTGGAAGGTTGAAAGAATTTATGAACATGAACAGGTATGCAACCAGCTCACAGCTTAAGGACAAAGCCAAAGAGCTGCTCACAGGACATTACGGACTGTTGATTGGTATCATTCTCATTACAGGGCTGATTTCCATTACAATCAATTCCGTTTTAGACGTCTTTGTCCCTGTGTCCGCCAGTACCATCGGCTATATTTTGTCCGTTGCGGTTACGTTTCTTGTCTCCGTTTTTATGGGCGTATTCAATGTCGGAACCGCCTTGGTCTACCTAAAATTTGCCTCCGGCAACGCAGCATCCTTAGGTGATATTTTTTATGGGTTTTCCCACCACATTGAAAATGCCCTTACGGTTTCTATGGTTATGAATGTGCTGAGCATTCTCCTCACGCTTTCCTACTCCATACCGTACCGGATGTATCTTATGACGGGGGATTCCCGTTACTTATTTATCATGCTCCCCTGCCTTGCAGCCGCGGCGGTGTTTTATGTACCGCTTTCTCTCTGCCTTTCCCAGTGCTATTACCTGATGCTGGACTTTCCCGACAAACCGGCGGCAGAGATACTAAAGGCAAGCTTCCGCATCATGAAGGGACATAAGGGCAGGCTCTTTTACATGGAATTGAGCTTTCTCCCCCTGCTCTTTTTGGGCGCAGTTTCCCTCATCGGCATCCTCTGGGTCATTCCCTATATGCAGATGACTTTTGCCGCTTTCTATTTTGACATTATGAAACAGGAGCAGAGGTAATTACTCCTCTGCTCCCGCTACAGGCTTAGCTCCCATGCTAAGCCATTTTAAATATCCATTGATAAAGCTGTCTAACGCGCCGTCCAGCACAGCGTCGGCATTTCCGCTTTCCACGCCGGTTCTGTGGTCTTTTACCATTGTGTAGGGCTGCAGCACGTAGGAACGTATCTGGTTGCCCCAGCCAATTTCTTTTACCTCACCTCTGATATCCGACAGCTTCTCCGCATTTGCCTCCTGTTTTAACAGAAACAGCTTTGCTTTCAGCATCTGCATCGCCTTGTCCTTGTTCTGGAACTGGCTCCTTTCATTCTGGCACTGCACCACCGTCCCCGTGGGAATGTGCGTGATACGGATTGCAGAGGAGGTTTTGTTGATATGCTGCCCGCCGGCGCCGCTGCTTCGGTAGGTGTCAATCCGCAAATCCTCTTCGTTGATTTCCACATCCAAATCCTCTTCGATATCCGGCATAACATCCAACGACACAAAAGAGGTCTGCCGCTTCCCCTGTGCATTGAAGGGAGAAATACGCACCAGCCTGTGCACACCCTTCTCAGACTTTAGGTAGCCGTAGGCATTCGCCCCATTTACCTGAAACGTCACGGACTTAATGCCCGCCTCGTCCCCGTCCAGATAATCCAGTACCTCTATGGCAAAACCCTTTCTCTCCGCCCAGCGCGTGTACATGCGGTAGAGCATACCGCACCAGTCGCAGCTCTCCGTGCCGCCTGCGCCCGCATTCAGCTTCAAAATGGCATTGCTCTTGTCATACTCGCCCGTCAGCAGCGTGCCAATCCGTATTTCCTCAAAGGTCTCCGTAAAGACGGTCAGCTCCTCCTGTATCTCGGGTATCAGGGATTCGTCATTTTCCTCATATCCCATCTCAAGCAGCGTCTGGATATCTTCATAGCGCCTCTTTAGCTCCCGATAAGTCTGGCAGGTATCCTTTAAGTTTTTCAGCTCCTTCATCAGCTTGTTGGCGCGCTCCGGATTATCCCAGAAATGCGGCGCCTCCATTTCTCTCTCCAGCTCTTCGATTCGCTTCTCCTTAGAAGCTAAGTCAAAGTGAATCCCTCACTTCCGCTAAAGGAGTTTCATAAGTAAGCAGCTTTGCTTTCATATTATCAAGTTCTACCATTAACGTCACCCACTTTCTTTTTTATATTTTATTACGCTTTCCTGCCGCAGCACTGTTTGTATTTTTTCCCGCTGCCGCAGGGACAGGGGTCATTGGGATATATCTTTGTGTTCTCGCGTTTCTTCGGCGTCTTGGGACCGCTGTCATCCTTGTTGGTTCCCGTCACCTTCGCAACCTGCTCCCTCTCTACCTTCTGCTCCAGCTTAACGCGCAGCAGCAGACGCACCGTATCCTGCTTAATATTCTCGGTCATCTCGTCAAACATTTCGTAACCGCTCATCTTATATTCCACAAGCGGGTCGCGCTGTCCGTACGCCTGCAGCCCGATGCCCTGACGAAGCTGGTCCATATCGTCGATATGGTCCATCCACTTTCTGTCAATCACCTTAAGCAGAATCACCCGCTCCAGCTCACGCATCATCTCCGCTTCGGGGAACTCCGTCTCCTTCGCTTCATACAGCTTTACCGCTTCTTCCTTGAGCTGCTGCTTTAATGCGTTCTTCTTCATTGTATGGATGCGGGATTTGGTAACCGGCTCTAAGGGTATCATCGGCAGCAGCAGCGTATTCAGCTCGTTCAAATCCCACTCTTCGGGGTCCGTATCCTCGCCGATAGCCATATCCACGCAGTGCTCCGTAATATCCGTTATCATCTTATAGATAACATCCCGCATACTCTCGCCGTCCAGCACCCGGCGTCTCTCACCATATATGATTTCCCTCTGCTCACTCATGACGCGGTCATATTCCAGCAGATTCTTACGGATACCATAGTTGTTATTCTCAATTTTCTTCTGGGCGGACTCGATGGCATTGCTCAGCATCTTATGCTCGATTTCCTGCCCTTCGGGAATCCCCAGTGCATTAAATACGTTAATCAGACGTTCTGAACCGAACAGACGCATCAAATCGTCCTCAAGAGAAATATAAAAGCGTGATTCACCGGGGTCTCCCTGCCGCCCGGAACGTCCGCGGAGCTGATTGTCTATACGCCTTGACTCATGGCGCTCCGTACCGATAATCTTAAGCCCTCCCGCAGCTCTCGCCTCGTCGTCCAGCTTAATATCCGTACCACGCCCCGCCATGTTGGTGGCAATGGTAACTGCCCCATGCACACCGGCGTCTGCAACAATTTCCGCTTCCATCTCATGAAATTTCGCATTCAGAACCTTGTGAGGGATACCCCTGCGCTTTAACATGCCGCTCAGTTCCTCGGAAGCCTCGATGGTGATGGTGCCCACCAGCACAGGCTGCCCCTTTTCGTGCGCTTCCAGCACGGCGTCCACGATGGCGTGCAGCTTTTCCCTTCTTGTCTTGTATACGGCGTCCTGTCTGTCCTTTCTGATAACAGGCTTGTTGGTAGGAATTTCAATGACGTCCATCCCGTAAATATCGCGGAACTCCCGCTCCTCTGTAAGAGCCGTACCGGTCATACCCGCTTTCTTTTCAAACAGGTTAAAGAAATTCTGGAAGGTAATGTTGGCGAGCGTCTTGCTCTCGCGCTTTACCTGCACATGCTCCTTTGCCTCGATTGCCTGATGCAGACCGTCCGAATAACGGCGTCCCGGCATGATACGTCCGGTGAACTCGTCTACAATCAGCACCTGGTCGTCCTTCACCACATAGTCTTTATCCCGAAACATCAGGTTATGCGCCCGCAGCGCCAGAATAATATTGTGCTGTATTTCCAGATTTTCCGGGTCTGCAAAGTTTTCAATGCGGAAGAATTTTTCTACCTTGTCCACACCGGCTTCCGTCAGGTTGACTACCTTATCCTTTTCATTGACAATAAAGTCGCCGGTCTCCTCCTGTACCACGCCCATAATCGCATCGATTTTGGACAAATCCGCCATATCCTCGCCACGCTTTAGCTGGCGCGCCAGTATATCACACATTTCATAGAGCTTTGTGGACTTGCCGCTCTGTCCTGAGATAATAAGCGGCGTCCTCGCCTCGTCAATCAGCACGGAGTCAACCTCGTCGATGATGGCATAGTGCAGTCCCCTCAATACAAGCTGCTTTTTATATACCACCATGTTATCTCTCAGGTAATCGAAGCCCAGCTCATTATTTGTCACATAGGTAATATCACAGTTGTATGCCTCCCTGCGCTCGTCGGAGGTCATACTGTTTAAGACAACGCCGACCTTAAGCCCCAGAAACTCATGTACCTGCCCCATCCATTCCGCATCACGATGCGCAAGGTAATCATTGACCGTGACAATATGCACACCCTTTCCCTCCAGCGCGTTCAGATATGCCGGAAGGGTGGACACCAGGGTCTTGCCTTCACCGGTACGCATCTCGGCAATGCGTCCCTGATGCAGGATAATACCACCGATAAGCTGCACCTTGTAATGTTCCATATTCAGCACACGCCTTGCAGCCTCCCGCACCACTGCGTATGCCTCCGGCAGCAGCTCATCAAGCGTCTCTCCGTCCTGCAGCCGCTTTTTAAACTCCTCCGTCTTCGCCCTGAGCTTATCGTCAGAAAGCTCCATCATCTCGGGACGCAGGGATTCAATTTTGTCCACAAGCGGGGCAATACGCTTTAACTCGCGCTCGCTGTGCGTTCCAAATATTTTCGTAATCAAACTCATACTGTTTCATGCTCCTGTCCGCCTGCCGCGCAGGCATCTATCAACACGTACCTTGTACCGCGGATAACCGCAAAAACAGCGCTATCCGAATACACAAAGTTTATTTTAACAGATTCAGACGGTATATTCAACCAAAAGCCGCCCGAATCCGTTAAACTTTTATGAACAAATTGTGAATTTGCCGCTTCCAAAAACAGGTTGAGAAAGAAAAGGCGGCATGATACAATCAAAGTGACAGGCACAGAAGGCATGTTGTGAATGACTGTTATCCGGCAAAAAAGGAGAACCATCCGAAAACTCCGGAAAGGAGAATAAAATTGTTCGAACAAGATTATGTCATGAGACTTATAAAGGAAATGATAAGAGCAATATTAAAACTGTTATTTAATATAGACACGGACTCTCCGTCAGCAGAATTATTAAAAGATTCAGAGGAAGAACAGACCCTCAATGAATTACTCGATATGGTAGACGATGGACTCATCAATGAAGCAGAAAATAGAATTTATGAAATAACAGAAGAAGGTAAAAAGATAGATTTAGAAATTGCTTTGCTGTTTTATTCATACTTAAATGATAAGACCGATAAATTTCTGGAAGAACATAATTATAGCAGAGAGGAAATAAAAGCAGGCTTGAAAAACATTGCTGCAAGATATGGGGTAGCTGGTTTTACTGAAATGTTTTTGCAATAGCAAGAGAATTGATAGAACTGTCCGATTGTTGACAATTATGTGATTTATGTTATAACAATAACCCAAAAGGAGAAGCAGCTTATGAGCAATATCATGGAATTTGGCGACAGGGCGGCATTTCGGAGCTGGCTTTGTGAGCATTGTCTGTCAAACGACGGCGTCTGGCTTTTATTTGGCAAAGCGGGCGGACCGAAAACCATAAAGGCAGAAGAAGCATTGGAAGAGGCGCTCTGTTTCGGATGGATTGACGGACAGATGCAGAGCATCGACGATAAGACTTACAAAAAATATTTTTCCATGCGCAGGGAAAAGAGCAAATGGTCCGAGAAAAACAAGGCGTTAGTAAAAACTCTTGAAGAACGGGGACTGATGACGGATTTCGGCAGAAAAAAAATAGAAGAAGCGCAGAAAAACGGTCAGTGGGACGCGCCAAAGCCCGCAGCAGTCACGGAAGAACAGATTGCCATGCTTTCCGCACTCTTAGAGGCATACGAGCCTGCCTATACAAATTTCAAGGCAATGTCCCTGTCGGTAAAGAAAACCTACACGCGGGCGTATTTCGACGCCAAGACGGACGCCGGAAGAGAAAAACGAATTGCGTGGATGGTGGACAGGCTCAATCAAAATCTAAAACCGATGTAGCAAAAGCCGCAGAACTTTTTATGTGGCTTTTGCACAATTCTGAACTGACAAATAGGAGTTTCGCAATCAGGGCTTTTGACACCCTAATCCTAAAACAAATACACAGGTAATTGCAAAACTCCTATTTGCCAGTCCCGAATTGTGCAACTTGTATATTCCATAAGCAGACTCTTAAAAAACGTCAGCGCTTAGCGAGGTATTTTCGAGCTTAGCACTGCTACGTTTTTTACGAAGCGAAAGCGGGTCTGTGTTGGAATATACAAGGTGCACAATGACACTCGCATAACCATTATGTTTCGCAATTACCTAAAACAAATACCTTACGAAAGGAGCACCTTATGCCCCCCATTCATCTGTACGTAAACTACTCCGATAAAACCCCTCATTTTGATACCGTCTCGCAGGCGCTTGCCTCCCTGCCGTCCGTGGAAACCGCTCCGCAGTCGTTTCCCTGTGTGCGGGAAGATAACATTACACCTGTTATAATACATATTGCACCCGGGCTGTATGAGGAACAGATTGTGGTAGAACGCCCCTATGTCAGCTTTTTGGGGGAGGACGCCGCCTCCACTGTTCTGTCCTACCATCTTGGCGCCAACGAAATTATGGAGGATGGCAGTAAACGCGGCACCTTTCGGACTGCCTCTGTCCGCATAAACACCCATGATTTTACGGCAAGAAATATTACCATACAAAACAATGCGGGCTTTGGGCACACCGTCGGACAGGCGATTGCACTCTATGCGGACGGGGACAGGCTGCTTTTCGAGGACTGCCGTCTGTTGGGCAGTCAGGATACGCTTTTTACCGCCCCCCTTCCTCCCACTGCCGCAAAACCGGGCGGATTTACCGGTCCCGGAGAGCATAAACCGCGGATTATGGGACGGCAGCTATACAGGCGCTGCTTTATACAGGGAGACGTGGATTTTATCTTTGGAAGCGCTACCGCTGTTTTTGAAGAATGTACGCTGTTTTCCAAACTGCCGGACGACAGGAAACCGCCGGAAAGCCCCGCGGACGAGGAAATTTACGGCTATATTACAGCCGCCTCCACGCCACAAGAGGTTCCCTTCGGCTACATATTCAGACACTGCCGTCTGATAAGTGACTGTCCTCGACGTTCCGTCTACCTTGGACGCCCTTGGCGCGAATGGGCAAAAACCGTGTTTATCGGCTGTGAGCTGGGCGCACATATCCACCCCGCCGGCTGGCATGACTGGCAGAAGCCTCATGGACACTTTTATTATGGAGAATATGATTGCCATGGGGAAGGCGCTGCCCCCTGCGCTTCCGATGCAGACTCCTGCCATGCGGTTTCGCAAAAAAGAGCCGCCTTCTCCCACCGGCTTACGGCGAAAGAGGCAGCCCTGTATACAATCGAAAATGTACTCGGAACACCGGACGGGTGGCGTCCATAGGAAGCAGCCCATAGGGAGCAGCCCATAGAAACCCTTTCATTAGGAAGCTTTCCATGGAAATCCGCCCATAAAAGGCAGCCACAGGAAAATCTTCCGAAAAAAGATATGATACCCATTAAAAAAGACTTAGCTGCTCCCCCTCACCCTTGTCCACAAACATATGCATATAGGAAAAGAGCGCATCCCTGTCGCTGACAATCCCGTATTCCTCGCATTTTTCCCGAAAGAGACGGTACAGGGCGTCGCTCCTTTTACTGGGCAGCTCGTATGCGTCCCCATAGGTCTTAATGTACTTCTGCTTCAGTCCCGGGAAGTGCGCATCCAGCTTCTGATAAAAATACTGGCGGTCTCCGTCCCGCAGGGTAAGCCCCATACCAAAGCTGATGACGCCGTATACGCCCGCTTCCTTGCAGTAATCTAGAATCGCCAGAATATTTTCCTCCGTATCATTGAGAAAGGGAAGTATCGGAGACAGCCATACCACCGTGGGAATCCCCGCCTTACGCATCTCACAGAGTACCTCGAAACGCCTCTTCGTCGTGCAGACATTGGGCTCCACTATCCTGCACAGGCTCTCATCCGCCGTGGTAAGCGTCATCTGTACCACCGCCTTCGTCCTGTCATTGATTTGCACAAGCAGCCCCATATCCCGCAAAATCAAGTCCGACTTGGTCTGGATGGATACGCCGAAGCCATATTCCGCAATCAGCTCCAGACACCTTCTCGTCAGTCGCATCTCTTTTTCCAAATGCAGATAGGGGTCGCTCATGGCGCCCGTGCCAATCATGCAGCGCCTGCGCTTTTTCCGCAATGCCTCCTCTAAAAGCGCAGGCGCGTTCTTCTTCACCTCAATATCCTCAAATGCATGCTTCATCTGATAGCATGTGCTTCTGGCGTCGCAGTAGATACAGCCATGGCTGCACCCCCTGTACAAATTCATTCCATTTCCCGCGGACAAAATTGCCTTTGCTTCTACCTCGTGCATACCGGTATCCTTTTCGTTCCTCTATCTCCATTGACTACTTTTCCGAACGCCGATTTACGGAGCCGGCAATATCACTTTTGCCATACGGCTTTCTCTTACTCAGCTTCTTCATAGAGCCGCAGAATATGATTTTTGCACTGTACATTATCTTCCGGCGTCGTATTTTCCAGCGTCACATGCATAAAGGGCTTCTTTTCTTTGATAAACTTCATAAGGGCTGCGTAATCCATCTGCCCCAGTCCCGCGCCCACAGAGACCAGCTTACCGCCTTCCACCCGAAAATCCTTGATATGTACCATGGCGGTCTCATTGCCCAGCACATCAATCGCTTCTTCCACAATTTCCCGCTGTCTTTCATAATTGCTGATATCCAAAAGATTGACAGGGTCTAAGATAACCTGCAGATTGGGAGAAGCAATTTCCTCAAGCACCCTCTTTGCGCGCGCCGGATTGTATACAATATGCTTCCAGACCGGCTCAATCGCTAGGATAACACCTGTTTTTTCCGCATACTGCACCACCGGACGAAGATTTTGTATAAAAATCCGCAGCGCTTCCTCCCCGTGACACTCCGGCACCGCCGTGTAGGTTTCGTTTGGCGCTCCCGTCTCCGTACCCACCACCCCGCAGCCTAAAAGGGAAGCAAAACGAAGGTGTGCCAGATACCGCCCTGTAATCTTTGCAAGCTTTTCGGGATTGGGATTCGCCAAATTCAAATAACAGCCTAAAACTGCAATGTCCACATCGTTTTTTGCAAATACCTTCTTCATATACATGGCAAGCCCCGGCGTCAACGCGCCATCATCGGTGGGAAACTCGTCAATCACCTTCGAGAGCGCCAGATGCCCGCAGGCAAACCCCAGATTGTGTACATCTGCAATCCGCTCCTCAAAAGGAAGTTTTTTGGTGTCGTGCAATCTGATTCCTAATTGCATATTTTACTCCTTTCCCCTCTAAAATCATGAAGGAATCCGGGTCAAATTGTCCACGCCGATAAGCTCTAAGGCTTCTCCGCTCTGTCCTTCTATCTTTACATTTTCCAAATACAGGTTTGCTATATTTCTGGCAAACATTCCACGCCTTGCGCTCTTCTCCACACCCTCGGACATGGCAGGAACGTCGCATTTTGCATCCTCCGCATAGGTAACGGTAATATTTTTCATTACAATCTCTTCGATTTTCCGCTCCGGAAGCCCGTCAAAAAAGGCAGCCGCCACATGACAGTTGGTGCACTCCATATTTTCAAATACCAGCCTCTTTATGGACGGCGTTCTGTCATCTACCGGATAGGGCTCCCTGCTCTGCACATATTCTGTCTTCCCGTCGGGGTCGCAGAAGTAGAAGCTGTTGACAACAAGAGGCGTCATCACATGGTCAAGCGTCAGATTGCGGAAGGTAATACCGTCTAACACCGCATCCTCGCCCCGCCCCCTTCTGGTCTTAATCCGCAGCCCTCTGTCCGTATGGCGGAACAGGCAGTCCTCCACATTCATGTGAATAACGCCGCCTGCCATTTCGCTGCCCACCGTGACCGCACCATGTCCGTTTTCCATCAGGCACTGTCGGATAAGCAGATTTTCACAAGGCTTCTTATATTTTTTGCCCATATATATCTTGCCGGACTTGACAGCGATACAATCGTCCCCCAAAGAAAAACGCACGCCCAGAATTTCTACATTTTTACAGGACTCCGGGTCAAGTCCGTCCGTGTTGGGAGAATCCGCCGGATTCTTTACCGTCACACCAACAAACCGCAAATCATCGGAAAAGAAGGGATGCAGCGTCCATGAAGGCGAATTCATAAAAGTAAGCCCCTGCAGTGATACATGGCGGCAACCGCACAAAAAGAACAGCCTCGGACGGAAAGCCGTCCGCATCACCTTTGGATTGTCCCACCAGTTCTCCTTGGAAGCGTTGCCGTTTATCACGCCCTCCCCGTAAATCACCACATCCTTTACCCCGACGCCGCAGATAATGCCGGAAAACATCGGCAGGGGATTGCCCTCCCACGTACCGAGATGATACTCTTCTTTCTCGTCGTAGCTTTGGATTGCCGCCGGAAATATAGGAAAACGGCTTCTGTCGGTGTCCGCTTTAAGCTCCGCTCCCGCTGCAAGTTCCAGCCGGAGCCCGCTCTTTAAAAACAGGCTGGTAATCTTATAGGTTCCTTCTGGAATCAGCACCCTGCTGTTTTCCGGGCAAGCCATAATGGCTGCCTGAATAAAGTGGGTATCATCCTGCACGCCGTCGCCCTTGGCACCAAACTGTCTGACATTTAGTGTAACATACTCCGCTTCCGTTCGCAGGCTGATACTGCCTTCTTCCTTTTCACCGTCACGCACGGAAACCGTATACGCGCTGTCCGGCTTCAAACGATAAAGACTTGTCACCGTGGTTTCCGTCTCCCCATAATACTCCTCGTTGACATACAGGCTATATTTCTTTTTTGTAAAATACCGCCCGCCGTCCTCAATTTCAACGGAAGCGCTTCTTGCCGTACACATCACAAATTTCAGATTCATTCTATTCCTCCGTTTCGTATGCCAGCAGGCTTTTACTCAAGGCTTTGTACCTTTCCTGCGGCAAAAAACCCTTTTCACATGCAGCGCCAAGCGCCCGTCCGGCAGTTTTCAACGCTTCTTTGTCCTTGTTCGTAATATCCGTCTTTAACATTTCCGTAGGAAACTGCGTCATATGCAGTTCCTCCTTTTCCACAAAAAACCGCGCCAGTCTCCGAAGCATATCGTTGAGACTTCTGTAATGCTCATAAATCTCAGGACTCATAGCCGCAAGTGTGTCGGTAAAAAGTGCAAGACAGTCCGCCGCCTCCGCCGTATGATACGCTTTTTCCAGCCGGCTTTCCAATACGGCAAGCTGGCTGACAATATCCGGATAGCCTGCTTTTTTTCCAAACTTCGTCTCATACTGCGCATAGACAGGATACAGAAGCCTTCCTGCCCGATACCTGTTTTCCGCTATGCCGCCGCTTTCAAACACGCCGTCTGCATCCCTTTCAAGAGATAAGACCGCCTGTGCCGCCGCTTCCAAATCCGCTTCGCTTCCTGCCGCCGCCCGCTCCAATAATTCCTTCATACCCGTTTCCTCTCCTATTCGGTAAAACAGGCGGACAAATCCTGCCCGCCCGCAAAATTACAGCGTAACACCCTGCTTGAATATTGCCATGTCATGAAAGCCCGCTTCTTCGCTGCACACCCTTCTGCCGGAGGCAACCTCCAGTATATAGTCAAAGAACTCCTGCGCCGTCTCTTCCATATCTGCATCTTCTGCAAGCACACCCGCGTTAAAGTCTATCCAATTGGACTTCTTTCCCGCCAGCGCGGAATTGGTCGCAATCTTTACCGTAGGTACCGGTGAAGCAAAAGGCGTTCCGCGTCCCGTTGTAAAGAGTACAATCTGCGCGCCTGCCGCTGCAAGCGCCGTTGCCGCTACCAAATCGTTGCCGGGCGCGCTAAGCAGATTGAGCCCCGGTGTTTTCACGGTCTCTCCATAATCAAGCACTCCTTTGACATAAGAGCTTCCCGACTTCTGGGTACAGCCTAAAGACTTATCTTCAAGCGTGGAAATACCGCCTTTTTTGTTGCCCGGAGAAGGATTCTCATAGATGGTCTGATTGTGGCTTTTGAAATAATTTTTAAAGTCATTAATCATTTGAACCGTCTTCTCAAAAAGCGCCTTCGTCTCACAGCGGTTCATTAATATGGTCTCCGCGCCGAACATTTCCGGCACCTCCGTCAAAATAGTCGTACCTTTTCTTGCCGTAAGCATATCCGAAAACCGCCCTACCAAAGGATTTGCCGTAATGCCGGAAAGCCCGTCGCTGCCGCCGCATTTCATGCCCACAATCAGCTTGCTCGTTCCCACCTCGCTGCGGGAAAAACCTTTGGCATAGGCAATCAGCTCCTTGCAAACCTTGATGCCTTCCGCCATCTCGTCTTCACATTCCTGCGCTACCAGAAAACGTACTCTCTCAGGGTCATATTCTCCGATATACCTTTTTAGCTCGTCTATATTGCTGTTCTCACAGCCCAGCCCCAGCACCAGCACGCCGCCTGCATTGGGATGATTTATCAAATCTGCCAGTATCGTGCGGGTGTGCTCCTGGTCGTCTCCCATCTGGGAACAGCCGTAAGGATGGGGAAATGCAATGACGTCCTCCACATTTCCCTCCACATAAGCTTTTGCTTCTCGGGCAATCGCCGTTGCTACATTATTGACACAGCCAACCGTAGGGATAATCCAAATTTCATTGCGCACCCCCACCTTGCCGTCCTTCCGCTCAAAGCCCCAGAAGGTAGCTTCTTCCTTTTCCTCCTGAGGAACACAAGCGGGCTCATACGTATAATCCAGCAAATCCCCCAGCGCCGTTTTGATATTGTGCGTATGAATCCACTGTCCCTTATGAATATCCTCCTTGGCATTGCCAATTCTGAATCCGTACTTGATTATCTCGCCGTCCGCAGGAATCTCTCTGATTGCCATTTTATGACCGGCAGGAATTTCCTCCTGCGCCGTCACGGTAATTTCCCCGTCCTCCACAGGCACGGTAAGCTCCGTTCCTGTGGTAATTGAATTTAATGCCACGATTACATTGTCACTGTCATTGATTTTTATAAAGTCCTGCATAACGCCGCCCTCATCCCGTTTTCTTTGATATCGTCAAGATAAGAAGCCACTGCCTCACAAAGCCCCTCTATCTTTGTCAAATCCTGTCCATGGAAATTTTCATTGGAAAGGTATGCCTCCACAAAAGTCTTCGTATCCCTGCCGCTGTAGTCGCGGAAAAACTCCAGAACAGCCGCATCGTCCATAATACTGTATTCCTGTCCGTTTCTGTGCCCGATAAGCGCTTTGTCGCGGATTTCGCTTCCCGTATAGAACGCCATCAGCGATGCAATGGAAAAGGTCAGGTGTACCGGAAGCTTTCCATACTTTTCCACATACCCCAAAAAGCTGGGCAGGCATCTTGCGCGCCACTTAGATACGGAATTTAAGGAAATGGACAAAAGCGCATGTTTGACGTAAGGGTTGTGAAAACGGGTAATCACCGCGTTTGCAAACTCTTCCAGCTCCTCTCTGGGAAGTGTCAGCGTAGGAATTACCTCGTCAAAAATAGTCTTCATCATAAAGCTCTTGACGTCTGCATCCTGCATGGACTCCAACACGATATCATTGCCAGCCAGATAAGAAGCAAGCACAAAAGAAGTGTGCGCGCCATTTAAAATGCGGACCTTGCGCTGCTTATATGGTTTCTGGTTGTCAGTAAAGATAACCGGCAGCCCTGCATCCGGCAGCGGGAACTCCTTGCTGATATCCTTATCGCTCTCAATAACCCAAAGAGCAAACGGCTCTCCCGTCACCAAAATTCTATCCTCATATCCCAAATCCGCCCAAATGGACTCCACCTCGTCCCGCGGATAGCCGGTAATAATCCTGTCCACCAGTGTAGAAGTAAAGATACATGCCTCGTCCACCCAGACTCTAAAACCTTCCTCCAGTCCCCAAAGCCCGATAAGCTGCATCACGCATTTTTTCAGCATAATGCCGTTATCGTCAATCAGCTCCACCGGCAGCATAACCAGTCCTTTGTCCTTATCGCCATGGAAAAAACGGTATCTCTCATACAAAAATTTAGTCAGCTTGCCCGGGAAAGTCTTGGGCGGCTCTAATTCCATTCTATCCGTATCGTCAAAAACAATACCTGCCTCCGTGGTGTTGGAAACCACAAACCGCAGCGTATCAATCTTCGCCAGTTCCATATATTTTTCATATTCTTTGTACGTATCCACGGCATCCGCAACAGCAGTCACCACACGGTTCTGCACCTTCGCTTCTCCGTCCACAATGCCTCTTAAGGAAACAGTATACTGGCATTCCTGCTCGTGAAACATATCCAGGCTTCCAAATTCAATGGGTTTGATTAAAACAATATCTCCGTCAAATTTGCCGGATTCATTGGCTATATCTATCATATAATCCACAAATCCGCGAAGGAAGTTTCCTTCACCAAACTGCACTACCCTGACGGGTCTCTCTTTTTTTCCACTAAGCGCTTTGTTCAATCGTTCCATGTTCCCTCTCCTTACTTTCATTCACAATTTTCTACATATTGCACTTGCAGATGTGGTTTTCTATGTAAGTGCTTTCATACTAATTTTACTGCTTTTTTGGCTATTCGTCAATAAGAAATTGGGGTTTTATGGGAGAGATTGGGGAAGGCGGACCACGCGGGCAGAGGGAGGGATTCCGCACGGTTGGGGCTTATTTTATCGGGAATTTATTTCTAATTTATTTCCATCCTGATTTTCCGGTTTATGTTTCTATCGTATGTTCCTGCTATTTCTATTATATTTGCGCTTTATACCCATTTCCAAGTATTTTACAGCTACGCCTGTCCCCTAAAAATTTTTATCATCTGTCAAATTCTCTATTGAAATTTTTTACGGAATCCATTATAATTCTGTATAGGTTTATTGAAACCGCTTACATAGTTATTTTCTTAAAAAAGAGGGGCTTATCCATGACAACTAATATGACTATTTACGACATTTCCGAAAAGGCAGGGGTTTCCATTGCTACGGTTTCTCGCGTCCTAAACGGCAGCAGCAATGTCAGTGATAAGACCAAGAAAAAAGTTCTGGACGTTATCAATCAGTACGAATACACCCCTAATGCTTTTGCGCGGGGACTTGGTCTTAATACGATGAAGACCATCGGCGTCATGTGCGCGGATTCTTCCGACCTTTACTTAGCTAAGGCTATCTACTTTATCGAACAGAAGCTTCGCGCCAACGGCTATGACAGTATTTTGTGCTGTACTGGTTATGAGCTGGAAACAGAAGAAAAGTGTCTGAACCTTCTGATTTCCAAAAAGGTTGACGGTATTATTTTAGTCGGTTCCCATTTTATATATGAAAACGAGAGCGACAACCGCTATATTACGGATGCCGCCCTTCAGGTGCCGGTTATGCTGCTAAATGCGTCCTTTGATGCACCCAACGTATACAGCATCGTTTCTGACGATTACAATTCCATGTATGAAGCTACCAAACAGATGATAGCTTCCGGCATTCAGGATATCCTGTATTTTTATAATTCCACTTCTTACAGCGGCAAGCGAAAGCTTGCAGGCTACCGCGCCGCTATGGAAGAGGCGGGATTATTGCGAAGCGGTAATCTGATGCAGCTCTATACAGGCTCCCATGAAGATATTCAGGGCATGAGCGAGCATCTGATGAAGGTACAGGGAAAGGGCATCCTGTTTCGGGGCGTCATTGCCTCTGACGACAATCTTGCCCTCGGCGCCATCAAATATGCGCGTACCGCCGGACTGCACATACCGGAGGAGCTTGCCATCATCGGCTACAACAATTCTCTGCTGGCTGCATGCTGCAGTCCTGAGCTTACTTCTATCGACAACAAACTGGAAACGCTGTGCCAGCATTTAATTACCACGCTGATGGGTCTGTTAAACGGCAGCGAGATGCCCAAAAAAACTGTTTTTTCAGGTGAAATCATCCACCGCGGCACGACTCTTTCTTAAAAAAAACGCATTACCGCAAAATCTGCTTCCTCGCTGCTATGGCAGGTTTTGTGGTTTTACAATGTAAAAAAGCGGCGCAAAAATAAGTCTGCGTTTCTCAAACGCAGGATATAAGCACGTCTTTACGTGTAAGGAGGTATCGTTATGAAAGCATTTATGGACAAAGACTTTTTACTTGACAGTGAGACTGCCAAAGTGCTTTTCCACGAGTATGCGGAAAACACACCTATTCTGGACTATCACTGCCACATCAATCCGTGGGAAATTGCGGAAGACCGCAGCTTTGACAATATCACGCAGGTATGGCTGGGCGGCGACCATTACAAATGGCGCTTTATGCGCTCCTGCGGTGTGGATGAAAAATACATTACCGGAGATGCCGCTGACAAAGAAAAGTTCTTAAAATGGGCGGAATGCCTTGGAAAGGCAATCGGCAACCCCCTGTACCACTGGAGCCATCTCGAGCTGCAGCGGTATTTTGGCTACACGGGCGTCTTAAACAAAAATACCGCCGAGGAAGTCTGGGATTTGTGCAACGCCAAGCTGGCTGAGCCCTCCATGAGCGTGCGCAATATTATCAGGCAGTCAAACGTGACCCTAATCTGCACCACCGACGACCCCATTGACAGTCTGGAATGGCACAAGAAAATTGCAGAGGATGCTTCTTTTGATGTAAAAGTACTTCCTGCATGGCGCCCCGATAAGGCAATGAACATCGAGAAACCCGACTATCTGGACTACCTCGACAAGCTGGCTGCCGTGACCGGTGTCACGGAAATCACCACCTTTGCCGCGCTGAAGACAGCACTGAAAAAGAGAATGGAATTCTTTGCCTCCATGGGCTGCAACGTATCCGACCACGCGCTTGAATTTGTCATGTACTATCCTGCTTCTGAAGATGAGCTGGAAGAAATTTTCTTAAAGCGTCAGAACCGCATTGAGCTTTCCAAAGAGGAAGAATATAAATTCAAAACTGCTTTCATGCTTTTCGTAGGCGAGCAGTATCACGATATGGACTGGGCTATGCAGCTTCATTATGGCTGCAAGCGCGACAACAATACTTTGATGTTTGAAAAGCTGGGACCGGATACCGGTTACGACTGCATCAACAATTACGCACCCAGCGCACAGATGGCGGACTTTTTAAACGCCCTTATCAAAAACGACAAGCTTCCGAGGACGGTACTCTACTCCTTAAATCCCAACGACAACCAGTCCATCGGCACCATACTCGGCTGTTTTCAGGATTCTTCTGCCGTGGCAAAAATACAGCAGGGCAGCGCATGGTGGTTCAATGACCACAAGGCGGGAATGATTGAACAAATGACTTCTCTTGCCAACCTTGGCAATTTATCCGGCTTTGTGGGTATGCTGACCGATTCCCGAAGCTTCCTGTCCTACACAAGACATGAATACTTCCGCCGCATCCTATGCAATCTAATCGGCACATGGGTGGAGAACGGTGAGTTCCCAGGAGACATGGAAACCTTGTCGGAGATTGTAACAGACATATCCTACAACAATGCAAAAAGATATTTTAAATTCCCCCTATAATTTGATGTGATTCCTTCCGCATTGTTGTGTTATCTGACCCCTTTTTCATTATACGCAGAGAGCCATGCCGCACGGCATGGCTCTCTGTCGTAAAAAAACTCCTGTTAATATACCATCGCCTCTTCTTCGCCGTTCATGACACGGAGACCGCCCTGCGCAAGCGCAAGCAGCTCATCCTCGCCCGGGTATACGGTAAAGGGCGCTATCCATTCCGCCTTTTCTTTCAGATTGGCAACCACGTCCTCGCCGTAAGCAATGCCGCCGGTCACAATAATCCGGTCTACCTTACCCTCCAGCACACACGCCATAGAGCCAATATCCTTTGCCACCTGATATAAAAACGCTTCCTTCACTTCTGCGGCATGGGCATCGCCTTCGTTTGCCATCTTTGTCACATTGCGCATGTCGTTGGTTCCAAGGTATGCATTGAAGCCGCCCTTTCCCACTATTTTTCCATAGACTTCCTTTTCGGTATATTCGCCGGAAAAGCACATTTTAATCAGTGCGCCCGAAGGTACTGCGCCTGCTCTCTCCGGTGAAAAAGCGCCGTCGCCGTCCAAAGCATTAAATACATCCACTACCTTGCCGCCAATATGGGCGCCCACGGAAACGCCTCCGCCCATATGCACCACAATCAGCCGCAGGGACTCATAAGGCTTGCCCACTTCCTTCGCATAGCGCTTTGCCACCGCCTTCTGGTTCAGCGCGTGGAACACGCTGGTACGGGGCAGCTCAGGTACGCCGGAATACCGCGCAACCGTCTGCAGCTCGTCTACCACAACAGGGTCTACAATGTAAGAAGGCACTCCGATTTCATCCCCGATTTCCCGCGCCAAAATGCCGCCAAGATTGGACGCATGCTGTCCCTGCTTCCCTATTTTCAAATCCTGTAAAAGCTCGTCGGTAACGGCATAGGTACCGCCGGGAATGGGCTTTAACATACCGCCCCTGCCTACTACCACACCAAGGGTTTTGATATCAAAATTTTTCTCTTCCAAAAGGTCCGTAATGATTTTTTTGCGGAAATCCTTCTGGTCCACAATCGTCGCATAGCGGCTGATTTCCTCTGTCGTATGCCGCAGCGTTTCTTCAAACAAGAGATTCTCGTCCTCAAACACACCAATCTTGGTAGAGGTGGAACCCGGATTAATAATCAGACTTTTCATTTCTCGCTTCCTCCGTTTTATTTTTTCTCTCCATTCCTTTTTTCTTTTCCTTCTTTTTTCTCCCGCTCCAAAGCTTCGCTTCCATGATATCCGCCGCGAGCTCACCCAATCCTATCAGAAAAGTAAGCAGATTTTCACCCATTCTTCTTCATTTCCTCGGCAACCACAGCCGCAAGCGCAAGAGAATTTACTTTTGTCTCAAAGGTGTCGGAACGGCTGGTAAGGATAACAGGAACCTTCGTTCCGGTCAGGATGCAGCCGTTTTTCACATCCTTTACCATATGTACGATTGCCTTGTATACCAGATTGCCCGCATGAATATCCGGAAACAGCAGAATGTCCGCGTCGCCCTGAATTTTTCTGTCCGTCGCGCCCTTGTGCTTCGCCGCTTCGGGGTCGATGGCAAGGTCCAATGAGAGCGGGCCGTCAATGATGCAGTCCGTGATTTCACCAGCCTCGTTCATACGTGTCAGCTCAGCCGCCTCCACCGTAACGGGCATCTTGGGGTTGACTACCTCTACTGCCGCAAGAGGTGCAATCTTAGGACACGCAATGCCGCAGGCTCTTGTCACCGGCAGGGTATTCTTTATAATATTTACCTTATCCTCCAGTGTGGGATAGGTCATAAACGCCACGTCAGTCAAAAACAGGAGCTGTTCAATGCCGGGTACGTCAAACACGCACACATGGGAGAGCACGCCGCCCGTGCGGAGCCCCACTTCCTTGTCAAGCACGCTCTTTAAGAAATTCTTTGTGTCAATCAACCCCTTCATGTACATATCCGCTTTTCCCTCATGGGCAAGCTTCACCGCCTTTAGGGACGCCTGTATCATGTCCGGCTCGTCAATGATTTCATAGCCTGTAAGGTCCATGTTGATGGAAGCCGCAATCTCACGGATTTTTGCCTCGTCACCCACCAGAATGGCGTCGGCAATCCCGCGTTTTTTTGCCTCCTGTACTGCTTCCAGCACTGCTTCGTCCTGTGCAACGGAAACAGCCACCTTTTTCATACCGCACTCATTTACCTTTGCGATAAGCTCATCAAAACCTTTCTTCATTTCTTCTACCTCCTGCATTTCAAAGCGGCGTAAATTCGCGCCTTTATCGTTAAAATAATAACACGGTCTTATACAAAAATCAACGCTGAAATCAACGGGTGCCGCGGCTAACGGTACATCATTTCCGTAAATTTCACGGCATATTCGTTCCAAAAATCCATATCATGCCCGCCCTTGCTCTCCATATAGACGTGGGGTACGCCAATACCGTCAAGAAATGCATGCATGACACGGTTCTTTTCCAGAAGAAAATCCTCCGTGCCGCAGCTTATAAACAGTTCCGGTATCTTTTTGCCGCTCTCCTTTAATCTTTTTACCAGTACCTCCGGATTGTTGTCACTCTCCTCCACTGTCTCCAAATCCCCAAAGCATTCATGGTAATAAGCGTAATTGGCAAGTTCATCGTTGTCTCCCTCTTTCATGTGCGCGATATCATGCACAATCAATGCGGACGAAAGTCCGGCTGCTTTTCCAAAAACATCCGGATAGGCAAGCGCCGTGCGCAGCGCCCCGAAGCCGCCCATGGAAAGCCCCATAATATAGGTTTCCTCAGGACCCATGGCAAGCCCGAACGTTTTCCTGAGATAAGCAGGCAGTTCCTCCCCCAGAAACGTAGCAAAATTATGCCCAGAGGAAAGCCCGTCCAGCCAGAATGCATTCTCACCGTTTGGCATCACAATTGCAAAATTATATTTTTCCGCAATATATTCCGGAACCCAGTTCCCCGCATTCCCCGTGTACCCATGCAGCAAAAACAACACCTTCATCTTCCGCCTTGTATACTCGTTCTCCTCATGCGACACATCCTCCCTGATGTCATTGGGCATAAACATCTCAAAGGATGTATACCTCCTCAGTGCATTCACGAATAACTTAATTGTGTAGTACGCCATAGTAAATACCTCCTGTATTTATATTATTTTTATACCATATCGGTATTCTCTTTCTTCTTTTTCATTTGGAACAAGTCCAAATTTATCTATTACAATATCTGCCGCTTCATCAGGGCTTAAGTTGGAGTTGTCTATCTTAATATGATTTGTAAACCAAATCTCGCCTGCCTCCGAATTCAGTCTATGATTTTCCGCATCCCCCAACAGGTTGGCTTTACTCCATTCTATATCTTTCTTTGATGGTTTTCTTTCCATTCTGTGCAATGTTTCATTTCTTTCCAACCTCACGTTAATGTCTGCGCTCAGTTCAACAAAATAGAAATTGCCGCCGTTAGAGGTGAATTGATTTGCCAATGCTGTTAAGTAATCTTTTTCCGTTTGCATTTCAAAGGCACATACATATGTGAAAATCAAATCGACATTATGCTTTATTGCAATTTCAAATGCTTTCTCCCGAAAGATACTATTAAACTCCTTTTGTGCAGGTGTGGCAAAACCAAATATTTTATCCGACACTTCAATGCTGTCATGATTTATCATTAAATTGTATTTCAGCTTATCTCTTATGCTTTCCGCAACCGTCATCTTTCCGACTGCTTGTGGTCCGCAGACAATAATTAAGTTTGCCATTCATGCCTCCTCCCGCAGCCTGTCTGAAATTTTGCAAATTTCCATAATTTCAGACAGGTTATCCACTTCATAATCTGCCTGCTCATATTCTGTTGTTTTTCTCCAATATCTTCCAAATCCTTGCTTTATCCAAATTGTTTTCATCCCAAGCGCTTTTGCGGGCACTATATCGTTATCAATCCTGTCTCCTGCCATAACCGCCTGCTGCGGTTTACAGGCTGCCCTGTTCAGGGCAATTTCAAAAATTCTTTTGTCCGGCTTCGCTACCCCTTCTTCTGCCGAAGCAATGACCAGATTGATGTACTGTAATATGCCAAACTCTTTTAGTCTTTTTTCTGTACCCGGGCTTTGATTTGCAATGACCCCTATCTTATATTTTTCACTTAATGTCCTTAAACACTCTTTTGTTTCACAATACAGCATTTCGCTTTCATGTCTCCATTTCGGCTTTTTTACATGCAGAAGCTTCATTGTTTCTAAATCGCCTTTTTTATTTTCCTTATAAAATGCCAATGCCGTCCAGTAAACATATTCGTAGGATACATTTGCTGTTTTGGCAACCGCTTTCATTCTTTCTTCATATGCCTTGCGCTCATCTACCAATGTGGAACCAACATCAAAAAATATCCACTTTATATTCTCCATCCTGTTCTCCCTACCTCACACAAATATTCGCATATTCTGCCCTTGCCGCCTTTAACAGATTTTCGGGCTGCAGCTCAATCTGCGAGCCCAGCCGTCCTCCGCTCACAATCATGGCGGGCAGCGCCGCCGCACATGCCGCTACCCTCGTCACATACTGCTTTTTCATACCGATAGCGGTACAGCCGCCGCGGACATAGCCTGTCACGGCATTGATGTCCCTTACATGCAGCATCGCCACAGCCTTCTCCCCCACCGCCTTTGCCGCCTTCTTTAAGTCCAGCTCCGCCTCTATGGGAATCACAAACACAAAATAATTTTGAGAGCTTCCCTGCGCCACCAATGTTTTATATACCTTTTCATGAGGCAGGGAAAGCATGTCCGCTATCTGTATGCCATCCACAAATTCGTCACATTCATAGGTGTAACTTGTATAGGGTATCCCCATGGAATCCAAAATCCGCATGGCATTGGTTTTTACTTCTTTGTGCTTTGCCATCACTAACTCCTCTCCGCGATTCTTCTCAGCAAAACCGTCCCGATTCCTACAAGCGCAACTGCTGCCGCCAGTAAAAGCAGCACCGCCATCTGCCTGCCAAGAACTGCGCCGCCCCTTGTCGCGCACAGTATGCCAAACGCCGCCAAAATACCGCACAGTACCGGCTGCAATACGGTAAACACGCCTGCCATAAGCGCTGTCCGTCCCCGAAACCGTTTCTTCTTGATATCCTGCAGCGCCTCCAGCACACCGGCAATGCCGCAAAGGACGATGCCTGTGCCTGCTGCAGCTTCTGCTGGATACGCCGTGCGGGCTTCCTTCTGCCTGCCTGCTGCGCTGCCGCCTGCAGACCCTTCCTGCACACCTTCCGCACTGCTGCCCGCAGGCTCTCTCTGTCCGCCTTCCGTACTGCTGCCTGCCGGCTCCCTCTGCCCGCCTTCCATACTGCTGCCCGCCGGCTCTCTCTGTCCGCCTTCCATACTGCTGCCTGCCGGCTCCCTCTGTCCGCCTTCCGTACTCGCACCGTCAGCCAAAGATGCTGCATCCAAAACCGTAACATGCTCGAAACGAAAAGTACTGTCATCGGAAAGCCTGTAAGCGAGCTGCCGCCCCGCTTCCTCACGCAGGGCATCCTCTCCGGCTTCCTCACGCACATCCGCAAACATTTCATTTCCTGCAATGTATCCTTCAAACCACTCCGCCGATATTGCGTAAAAAATTCTTTCAAATAATACTTCATTGACAACACGGGTCATGGTAGAATCTGCCTTTTCATATACCTCTATAGACCAGGTACCATTTCCTGCCATTATCTGCTCCTGCAAGTCTTCCTGCAAAACATAACCACATTCCGCATTTCCCCTCACCACATTCCGCTTTACCTCTTCAGAATCCTCGCACACAAGAAAATGCACCAGCCCCTCATATTCGGAAATAAGAACCCGCAATTCCGTATCCGGCGTATAGACAGCCGCCGTAATCACGGCATCTGACTGTTTTTCCAGATGATACTGCAATGCCGAAAGCAAAACCATACACAAAAGACAGAGCCAGATTGTCTTTTTGTATAACAGCCGTTTTCCCAATATCCAGAACAGTAAACCCTTCTTTTTCGTCTGTTTGGACTGTGCGGCGGCTTCTTCTCCTTCCCATAAGTGCCTGCAATCTGCCCTGACAGACGCCTCCCCCATCCTTGCAGGCGCTTTTTGTTCTTTCTCCCGTCTTCTGCGCTCCCCGCCATACACAAAAGACAGCGCGCCAAGAAGGAAAAGCACACAAAATCCACATAAAAACGCCGCTGTTTTCAGCACCTCTTCCTTTTCTCCCGAAAAAAGTACGGTAAACGCCTTTTTCACATACGTGGTGGGAAGCACTGCCGCAAGTCGGTTCACCACCTCAGGCAAAATCGCCGAAGGTACAAAGCAGCCGGAGGCATAACACATAAAGACCACTAAAAGACCCGCTGGAAGAACGGCAGAACGCTCGCTCTCAGGAGGCAGATACACAAACAAAAGCACTGCTGCAGCGCAGCAGGCAGCAAGCACTGCCAAAAATATGCCGTAGACAGAAAAGCTTACCTGCAAAGCATCTCTGACGCTGCCCGAAAGCCACAGAAGCCCCGTTACAAAAAGCAGCAGAAGCATACATCCTGCCACGATAAACATCCGCCCCAGAAGCTGCATTCCATAAGTGATTCCCCTTCTCTTTTTCAGCAGCAGCATTTCCTCCCTGCTTCGTTTCAAAAAACCTCCCAGAAACATGCCGGAAACAAATAGATATAAAGTAAAAAAAGCACTGGCATAATACACTGCAAACCCGGTATTGCCGGTTTCGGACAAACGCCGGAACTTAAAATACTGTTCCCGCTCCATCACAATTCCCAGATTAAACGCATCGATTTCCTGATATGCCTGCGCCAGCCCGCCGCCTTCTGCCTGAAAGTACTCTGTCAGCGCGTGCATCGCATAAATCTCCGCCTGAGCTGTCTGCAGCAGCCCTGTCGCCGCGCCTGCAAGCTCCTCAAAAATAAGTCCCTCCGGCGACGGGTTTTCAGTCAGATACAGGCTTGCCGGTTCATTGCTTCCGGACAGAATGCCCTCTATCATATTTTCCGGCAGCACAAACAGCGCAGCCAGCTCTCCTTCTTTCAGCAATGCCTTCCCTGCTTCCTCCTCCACAGGAACAAAACGGCATAGCCCTTTTACCGCCTCCATATTTTCCACATAAGAAACTGCCAGCCGTATCAGTGCGTTTTCCTCCGAAGCATAACCAATCTGCACCGGCTCTTTGTTTGCGGAAACCGACCACAGCTTTTGCGCGCAAAAAGCAATCATACCGACAACAACCAGCAATATGACTGCCCTTCCCAGCGCTGCGGGCAGCTTAAACGCCGCCCGCTTATATTCTGTTTTTATCCAAATCCAATTTTCTTTCATACCTTTAAAGAGGCGATACGCCCCACGGGTCATCCCACTCGCTATTCATGATGTTCTCATAAATTTCATTGATAAGCCCAAAAATCTCTTCCTGACTCATCGTCATAAAGTTTACTGCCTCAGACGGCATCTCAATTTTATCCGTAAGCGGTCCTATTGTAAATGCGCCGGAAAACCTGCATATCTCTTCCTCGTCTAACAGCACTTTTAGCTGCCCCAGACGGAAGGTTGCGCTCTTTCCCTTCTCAATATCCTCAAAACCGCCCAATATTTCAAAGGAAAGTGTCTCATTTTCATCATATATCCTCCAATTTGCCTCAAACTCTTTGTTTTTCATGTCCCAGGAGATATCATAAAGCCAATTTCCTTCATTTCCCGCCTCGTCGCTGAATACTATCTTATACTCGCTCTCATAGACTGCCGCCGTAAGCTCCGATTCGCCCGTAATATCCATATATATCGTGTCGTCCGGGCTTACCATCTCTACATTGCCGAATATCTCATCTACTGTCCGTTCTTTGCCGGAAAGCACAAAAGTAAATTCAATACTTTCTACCACCGAATCCTCCAGCTTCATTTTTTCTGCAGTTTCAATGCAGACAATACGGTCTTTGTTATCCAGATAAAAAGTCAGCTTAACATCTTTTTTAAAACGAAATACTGTAAGTTCCCTCTGACCGCTTGCTGCAAGCTCTTTCTCCAGCTCCTCCAAAAAATCATTCATGACTTCCTTATCGATAGTCACACTGATACCGCTGCAGCGCACCGTTTTTCCATTTACCTCAATCTCTTTGGTATCCTTACTGTTTTCAATGGTAATACCTTCGGCAAGCTTCTTGATATCCTCACCCAAAAACCCTCCGCTTCCGGCTTCGTCCTCCTTTGCCGCTTCCGGAAACAAATCCAGCGCATAGTCGTCATCAAGCCCGTCAACGCCAAGAAGCTCTCTCCATACCGACGCATTATATTCCTCTCCAAAATTGTCCGCATTGATATAATACGTATTACTGATGATTCCCGGCATACCAAAATAGAGTCTGTCCTCGTCTGCCGCAAGGTTCATCTGCGCAAGACTGACATTGTACGCACTGACAATGAAATCTGCACTCATCAGTTTATTTGCATGGTCATAATTTTGTATATAGTCAAACCCTATGGTGTCCTCGCCGGGCATCGTAAAATTCAGGCTCAAATCAAGACTTCCGCCTTCTGTACGCATCGCCTCCGCAATGGCAGGATAATCCACATCTGCCAGCACGGCTCTTTCACCTGCGTACATTTCCTCTGCCAAATTTTCAAATCCCTTTGCAAGACGCGCCTGCGGACTGCGGGACATAGAAGCATGGACTGCGACGCCTATCCCTATGGCTGCTACTATTACCGCCACCAAAACAATGGCTGCCACCAGCCCTTTTTTCTTTTTCTTGCCGCCTCCCGCCTGCGCCTGCTGCACGGGTGCTCCATATAAATAAGGCGACTGGGGCTGCACGGGCTGCTGTCCGTAAGCATATGCCTGCGGATTCTGCTGCACTGCCTGCTCTGCCGCTGCATACGGCTGTCCGTAGACATTTGCCTGCGGATTTTGCTGCGCTGCCTGCCCTGCTGTATACGACTGTCCGTAGACATTTGCCTGCGGATTTTGCTGCGCTGCCTGCCCTGCCGCTCCATATGACTGTCCGTAGACATTTGCCTGCGAGTTTTGCTGCGCTGCCTGCCCTGCTGTATACGACTGTCCGTAAGCGTTTGCCTGCGGGTTTTGCTGCGCTGCCTGCTCTGCTGTATACGACTGTCCGTAAGCGTTTGCCTGCAGGTTTTGCTGTACCTGCTCTGCGGCTGGCTGCTGTCCCCCTGCTGCTGCCGTTTGTTCCTGTGATTGCTGCAAATTATTTTCTTCCATTTTCATCCTCCCTGTTTCTATATATGGCATTGTCCCTGAACAACAAGAAATTTCACTACCCTTTCCACATTCCATTCCAGCTTTTGCGGAATATCCTTCCTTTCCGTGAGAACCGCCATCGTGCCTGCGGCATCCAGGCAGCGGAACACCGGATGGGGTTTTCCTGATTCTTTAATCAAATTCTCAACGAAATCCGTATATCTTAAAACGTCTGTCGTCCCAACATGAAAAATTCCTTCTTTTCTCTCTTTGATAATCCATTCCACATAGTCCGCAATCTGCATATCTGTCACATAATTGCACTGCAAATCTTGATAAACCTCCAAAACCCCCTTCTTTAAGCCCTCCTCCAACTGCTGCATTCTCGGCGCATTTTTTCCATATACAAACGGAATTCTTATGATAACTGCCCGCTTCCCCAATATCTCCCTTATACTGTTCTCACAAAATATCTTAAATTTTCCATATACACTGACGGACTGCATGTCATCCCTCTCATAATGAGGAGAGTCCGGCTTACCATCAAAAACATTCGCTGTGGAAAAATAAAGCAGCCTGCCTTGATGGTCTCTTACATATTCTGCCGCCGCCATGTGCGCCTCTGCCTGTTTTCCAAAATCTCCTCTTAATGCTGATATGACGATACTCGGTGAAAGCTCCTCCAAGAGATTACGGATTTGCTCCGCATGCTCCAAAGAAAAATAATACATATGCCCATCCTGCGGCTTCGCAGAATAATAGGGTCCATACACGTCAAAGGTTTTGCACTGATTTAACCGCTGATAAACAGCGGCTCCCACCGTTCCGCTTGCCCCTAATATCAATACCTTTTCCGCCATACAGAATCCTCCTTGCCAAGCGTCATACCGTCAAAGTATTTCTGCCAGCAAAGCATCCCCTCGCAGGCTTTTTTCAATCTCCCGACTGTATCCTTCCTTCAGCGCATACAGCTTATCGCAGATATCCAGCTCTGTCTCTTCGTGGGTTGCCAGCACAATCGTCCCGCCCAAATTTTTATAATGCAAAAGATATTCCCTGACCTTTGCCTTTGCCGGCAAATCCAGTGCTGCCCCCGGCTCATCTAAAAGCAGTACAGGCGGATTGCCAGCCAATGCACATCCAATACTGACCTTCTTTTTCATACCGCCGGAAAGCTTTCCCGCCCTCTTTGCGCATATCTCCGAAAGCCCCAGCATACCCAAAAAACCCTCTGTCAGCTCCCGCTTTAAGACCTCTTCATCTCTGTACCAAAGCAGCAGATTGTCCTTTACATTCAATTCCTGTATCAGCGTATTTTCCTGCGGTACATATCCCGTATAGCGGATAAAGAGCTGTTCTCCTTCCTTTTGCCTGCACTGCCCCTTCTCTGCAATGCAGTCAGCCACAACGCCGTCAAAAGCTATCATTCCCCTGTCGGCACGCCGCAGCCCTGCAAGAATATTTAATAATGTGGATTTTCCACAGCCATTCGCTCCCACAATGCCGATACACTGCCCTGCTTTCGCAGACAGATTCACTCCCCGCAGCACCTTTTTCCTGCCATATGCACTTTCTATTCCCGTTGCGCAGATACGTTCCATTCCAGACTCCTTACCTGTAATAAATCATATCACAATTTGCCGTGTTATACAATGAAGAGTTTTTTTGTACGGAAAATCAAAAAACAGGCAGCCACCCGCCGCCTGTTTTTAGCACATCCTATTATCGTTTCCCACTTCCCCGAAGTTTGAATCTTTGCACCGAAACCTTTAAATCTTCCGCATGGTTCTGCAGCTCCTGCGCCGATGAAGCCGATTCCTCAGCCGTTGCCGCATTGTTCTGCACTACCTCGGATATCTGGCGCATACCCTCCGTCACCTGTTCAAGCGACTGCGCCTGCTGCTGGGCAGATTCTGCTATCCGCTCTATCATTTCCGTTGACTGCTGTCCGCTCTTTATCACTTCCATAAGCGCAGCCATCGTGTCCGCTGACAGCGCAGCGCCGCTTTGTACCTGCTTGATGGACTTTTCTATCAGCTCCGCAATGTTCTTTGCCGATTCCGTACTCTTATTCGCCAGACTCTGTACCTCATCCGCCACAACGGCAAATCCTTTTCCTGCCTCGCCGGCGCGTGCCGCCTCCACCGAGGCATTCAGCGCAAGAATATTGGTCTGGAACGAGATATCCTCAATCGCCTTTGTAATACCGCCAATTTGACGGGAAGACATGGAAATGTCGTCTATTGCGGATTTTAACGCTTCCATCTTTTCGTTACATGTCTGCAAATGCCCCATGGCACCCATGGAAGCCTGACGGGCATTGTCTGCATCGGAAGAAGTATTGCTTACCTGTTTCGATATTTCCTTGATGCTTGCGGACAGCTCCTCAACGGCTGCTGCCTGCTCCACCGTACCGCTGGACAGCCGCTGCGCGCCTGCCGACACAATATCCGACTGTTCAAATACCTGCTTTGCAGTGAAATCAATCTGGGAAAGCGCATTGTTTAACGAATCCAGTATCTGCCCCATTGCACGCTGAATCGGTAAAAATTCTCCGCGGTAATCGTCGCCTGTGGTTAAGTTCATATTGCCCTGCGCCATCTGCGTCAGCTTTGCATCTATATCACTGATATATTTTTTAAGCTCACGCTTGGTTTCGTGGATAGAATCCACAAGCCGCCCAATCTCGGACGTATCGGAGCGCATTTCAAATTCTGCAGAAAGATTCCCCTGTGAAATTTTCGTCATTTGATTCTTTATTGATATGACAGGGCGCAAAACCTTTAGCTGTACCATCAGCATATTGCACAACTGTATCACTCCAACCAATACGAACGCCAGTATCATTTCTATTTTTATGTCATCTGCCTTCTGCTTCAGGCTTTCGACCTTTTCCGATGTCCGCGCATCTAAATCAGCAAGAAACTGCTCCTTCAAAGCGTTGATTTGTGCAATCGCCTCACTGTATTTGTTCCCATATACATATCCGAGCGCTTCATTCAGCTTTCCGTTTTTCACATTTTCCATTGCATTCTCTTCGAGCGGAACAAGCTCATTGGAAAGTGCAAACATATCGTCAATCATCTTCTGCTCTTCGGGTGTGATTCCTATCTCCTGCAGGGCAGCTACTCCTATGTCACGATTTTTCAGATTGTTGATTTCATTCCAGTAATTGTCATAATGCTCCTGATTTCCTGTCGCAGCAAACGCCCTTACTTCATTTGTCAGATAGGAAGAACCGTTCATGAAACGGTTGGCATTGTAAGTCAGTTCAAATCTCTCTTCATTTGCCTCACTAAGCTGATTGTTTACCCTGCCATAGGAAAACAATGAAATCACAAGAAAAATCAGTGATATAATGGAAATCCCATTCAAAATCAGGGTAAGCAGTGACTGGCTTATCGTTTTTTTCATTTAATTTATACTCTCCTTCCGATGTCTCCCCTTACTCAAAATACTGTACCGCTGTTTTCTGAAAGGGTAAATTCTTTGGTGCAGTGATTACTTCTAGTGTACCTAAAATGCATATTTTTTTCAACATAATTTTCAAAATATTCTGAAAAATTATTTCTTTTGGCACACTGCCCTCCTCACTCCCATATGATAACAATAGAACAAAATGCGCGCTCGCACGAACACTGCCGTTTCCCGCCAAAAACGCTTAACCGTCAGTGCAAACCGGAAAGGAGCATCATGAATCCTCCCCTGTCCTTATACCATCTTGCCCCGGGTGAAAGTGCCGTCATAAAAAAATTATACTGCAGCGGCAGTATCCGAAGGCGTCTTCTGGATATCGGCATGACAGAGTTTACAAAAGTTGTCTGTGTGGGTGCCGCTCCCACAGGAGACCCGAAAGCTTTTCTGATTCGGGGTGCTGTCATTGCCCTCCGCAGAGAAGACAGCATAAACATCTTGATTGAAAAAAAGGAGAAGCTAAATGGAAGCTGCTAAAACTGTAGCCATCGCCGGCAATCCCAACGTGGGAAAAAGTACTTTGTTCAACAGCCTGACCGGTATGCATCAACACACCGGCAATTGGGCGGGGAAAACGGTAGCCAATGCGCACGGCTGCTGCCGCACGCCAAACTATACCTGTACGCTTGTCGATATCCCGGGCACCTATTCTCTGCTGGCACACTCCCCCGAAGAAGAAATTGCCAGAGATTTTCTTTGTGCCGAAAAAACAGATGCCGTCATCGTCGTGTGTGATGCCACCTGTCTGGAGAGAAACCTCAATTTGACACTGCAAATTTTAAAAATCAACCCCCATGTAATTCTCTGTGTCAATCTCATGGATGAAGCAGAAAAAAAAGGGATTTCCATTGATTTTTCCGTTTTGTCAGAAAGCCTCAAAATCCCCGCAGTCGGAATTTGCGCCCGCAAAAAGAAGGGTATAAAAAACCTTCTCCACACACTAGACGAAGTACTTTCCTCGACAACAGAAAACAAATCCGGCTCCCATACAGCTTCCCTTACAAAATGCCTTCACGAAGCTGATATCGCCGCGGCAGACGCCGCTAGAATAGCAGAAATCAGGCATACCAGCGCCGACAATCTGATAAAAGCCGCGGAATCCATTGCTGCAAAAGCAGTGACGTTTCACAATCCCCGTTACCGCGAAAGGGACATCCTGCTGGACAAATTCCTGACAAGCCGTCTCACCGGCTACCCCGTCATGATACTTTTGCTGGCTTTCACCTTCTGGCTCACCATTTCCTTTTCCAATTATCCCTCCGCACTGCTTTCCCGGCTGTTTACAAAACTGGAAGGCGTCTTATCTGCGCTGCTTTTTTCTATTCGGACGCCCTTGTGGCTGCATTACCTTCTAATCCTTGGCGCCTACAGGGTTCTCACATGGGTGATTGCCGTCATGCTGCCCCCCATGGCTATTTTCTTCCCTCTGTTTACTCTCCTTGAGGACATGGGCTACCTGCCGCGCATCGCCTATAATCTGGACCATTGCTTTAAAAAATGCCATGCTTGCGGAAAGCAGGCGCTTACTATGTGTATAGAGAGTGTATATCTGTATCATATACGTTTTTATGAATAGATGATACTATTACAAAAAAACAGCACTTACAACTTGTAAGTGCTGTTTTTAATTACATTTTATATATGTTTTTTTGCAATTCTTATTATTATTTTAGCCGCAGAATTACTCACCTCATCACTAATGATAGATATCCCTAATGCAACAATTGCCAAAATATCATTCCCAAATCCACAATAAATTTTCAAGTATAACCCACCAAATATAATAAATGCTACCCCAATAACTAAATTGCATATAAAATTAATCCGGCCAATCACTTTATCTTTCTTACTTTTATCTGTTGTATATCCAACAATTTCCTTTTTTACTTTCTCAATTGCATTATGTATAAGAATATAAACAACAAACAAAAATGCGAAAGCATTAATAAATGCCATGACCAGAAGAATTGTTGCCTCCTCTTTCTCTTCACATGCCGCTCTCACTAAACAGGCCATAAAACATATGGCACTCACAAAAGGTACACTATTTTTCATTTCCGATTGCCTTAATATCATTATATATGATTGCCAAAGAAATATATAATGATTTAATTATAATATCAATAAATTCTTCATCAATTTCTGAAAAAGAACCGCATACTCTACTATCTATGTATATTAACTGCTTAGGTTTTTCAAATACAACTACTTTTCCAGAATTCAATTTTGCATTAATTTTATTGGCAATTTCTAAAGCATTTGATTTATTATCTTCTTTAAAACGATAAACATTTCCAATCATTACTGTACATTTAGGATAATTCGTCGAAAAGTACATTAACGCTTCTAGCATTCCAGTTCCTGTAAGTATATTTGAACCATCAACTTGTATAAAATAATTTAAATCATCATCTTCATAGTTAGCTATTTCATATTTTAAATTCAAATTATCAAATATTTTTTCAATGTCTTTTTTTTCAATACTCTTTTTTTCCTTAATGCTGTTTTCCATAAAAATATTCCTCGACTGTATGTAATAACATCTTATCGCTTTCGTTATACAAAAAAACTCTTACCACTTTCTTATCTATACTAAAAACAATATCATCATTTTCAAGAATGCATGTTCTTTCATTGGTCAATACTTCTTTTAATTTAAACTTTGCAGATATACTTCTTTTATCTAAATCGGGCGGTTTACAAAAAACTAATAATTTATACATAATTGCCCTCCCTTGCCTTAAGAAGTAGCGTTCTATGTTGGTCATAAAGGTCGTTATATCTGGCGATTTCCTTTAATGTAAGGTCTCCTTTATCGTATTTCAATTTAAATTCATCTAAAAATTCTCTGTTCTTTGGATTACCTTTTTCATAAATCAGATCAATGATACTAAATATATCAGCTTTATCATGTTCTACATAAAACCGATTCACTAATTTTGTGACTTTTTCCTCGACAATTGCAGATTCTTTTAGAACATCTTGGACTTCATCTTCATAAGATATCTTTGCTTTTGTATTTTCCCCCATCACTATCCTCTTTGCCATTTACTAATTCAATACTGACTCGCTAACCCTAAAATTATGTACAATTACAATAATTAATGTACTTCTTCTACTTACATTATAACAGGTCTAAATTAAAAATCAATGTTTTTCTGTGGATAACTGTGTGGAAAACATGTTTATATCATGTTGATATCATGTTGATAACTATGCGTCACAATACATATTCATCTCAAAACTGCAAAGTCTACACCCTTCACATCTAATCATCACTTTTTATAAGTGTAAAATATTTATTACATTTTTGCAACCGCTACATGTGGATACAAATACCTGAATAAACACAAAATAACCGCCTCTCAAAATAATATTCCATCACTTCATTTCGCCAGTCGCTCTACCTACATCGTCTCCTTCTCACTATTATTTTTTATTGACAAAGTATAACAATAAAAAATCCAGAAACAGGCTTTCTTTTTAAAAACATACATTCCGCTTCTGGCTTTTCCTTTTACTTCCTGTCGCTTATCCCCAGCAGGTAATCCGAAGATACATCGTACAACTCACACAGCCTGTAGACCATTACTATGGGCATGGCATTTGTTCCCGTCTCATACCTTGAGTATACTCTCTTGTCTATCTGCAAACTTGCCGCCACCTGTTTCTGCCCGTAGTCATGGTCCTCGCGAAGCTCCCTCATCCTGCGCAGGTATTTTTTACTGTCCATTGCCGTAACACCTCTTTTCTTTTGTTTTGGATGCCCTGATTGTACCATCGTTACTACAGAAAAGAGGATTTTACTACAGAACTGGTATATTTTCCTTGAAACGCTATGGCGGTTATGCTTTTTAAACAGCCCTAGCACAAGCAGGTTATACATCTGTGGATTTTTGCCGCCTCCCCCTGCAACAGCGCCTTCCACATCCTCCCCCCAGCCGTCACTTCCCCGTCAGCCTTCCGATACCCCGGCACCTGTGTCTGGTACCGGTTCACGGCAGCCTCAAACAGCAGTCCCGCCATGTTAATAACGGTGATAAAATGTAAGAAAAAGGCGTTTAAATTTTGTAAGTTTTTCAATGTATCTTAGGATGTGATATACTCTTATAAATACGTTATTGGAGTGATTAACAAATGAAGGAAGCTTATGGATGGAAATTAGAAACGAACGCAAAAAAGGATTAAGCTATATAGAAATAACAAGAAAACACCACATTGATACCTGAACAGCTAAAAAATATGCGGAATCTGACACAAAACCAGTATATACACTCACAGCACAAAAACCTTCTAAACTGTATCCCTATAAACATCTGATGGATAAAATAAATTTAAGAAAAGTGGAAAAAGACTGCCTCATCAGCTATGCCGGTAACAAGTATTCCGTTCCGGCAGAATACGTTGCTATCTTGCAGTAAAAATACTCTGATGCTCCTTGACAACTATCTGGAAAAAGCGATTCATGACAAAACAGGCATTGTTGAAATTCTGGATTATTTACTGGCTGGAGAAGCAAAAACAAAGAAAAACAGAGCCGTTGAAAACCAAATCAAAATGTCAGGTTTTCCTTACAGAAAAACTTTGGAGCAGTTTGACTTTGACTTTCAGCCAAGCCTCAACAAAGAACAAATTATGGAACTGGCAACCATGCGTTTTGTTGAAAATAAAGAGAATATAGTTTTTTTAAGAACACTGGGCGTAGGGAAAACCCATCTTGCAGTTTCCCTTGGAATGATAGAAGCACAGCACAGATATTCAACCTATTATAGTCATAACCTGATAACACAGTTGAATAAAGCCCATTACGAAAACAGGCTGCAGGAGAGACTTATAAATTATGCAGAGTATAAAGTATTGATTGTTGATGAAATAGGATACCTTCCTATGGGCATACAGGGGCTAATTTATTCTTTCATCTGACAGCCAAGAGATATGAAAAGAATACAACAATTTCCACTTCGCATAAAGCCTTTTCATCATGGAATAAAGTGTTTTCAGACATAACGATTGCTTCTGCAATCTTAGACAGGATACTGCATCACTGCCAGGTCATCAGCATAAAGGGAGAAAGCTACCGGCTAAAGGAACGAAAGGAGATGATATCCAACACCAGCACGATTGTAAATACATTATTTGAGGCAGGCAATTAGTTTTTTTGCCTTAAACATACAAAATTTAAACGCCAAAAACATGCAAAATCAAAATGTCATTGGCAATCTTTATTTTTACGCACAAATTTTCAAGATTGTGCGTGTTTTAACTTGTAAAAAACAAAATCGTTATGTTATAATAAATTCGCACACAGAAGAAAGAAAACTGTGCTTGAATTATTTGATAAAGCAGGTGAACGAATGGATAATCAAAAACTTGCCAAAGAAGTGATTACAGCAAAAGGTGGAATCGCAAAATCGGCTGATTTTGTTGCTGCCGGAATGCGGTCTGCGGATGTTGTTAATTTGTGTAATGGCGGTTTTCTTGAACGTGTCAGACACGGTTATTACCGCCTTGCAGATATACAGGAAATATCAGAAGCCCGGCTCATCTCCACGCTCATTCCGAAAGGAATTGTCTGTGTAGAATCAGCTTTGTTTCACTATGGATATAGTGACTTTACCCCAAGAAAGTGGTCGATAGCCGTTCCACGTTCCATGTCAAGAACGAAACTTAAAGTAGACGAGCTATCGCTTCAAGCCTATTATATGCCGCCGGAGCTTTATGAGTTGGGTAAAACGGCAGGTGATTTTGACGGTGTTACTCTGTCAATTTACGACCGTGAACGCACAATTTGCGATTGCTTTAAATACCGTTCCAGACTTGATAATGAAATGTTTGCCAAGGCGCTTAATGCCTATGCGAATGATACGAATAAAAATCTGCAAAATCTTTCCGCATATGCTAAAAAACTTAGGGTTTATAAAAAAGTTACAGAACTGATGGAGGTGCTGCTCAATGGCTGATATTGCTGCATCTGTGCTTGCAAGATTGAAAAACAAGGCAAAAGAAAGTGGAAGAAGTTATCAGCTCTGTCTGCAACTCTTTTGCCAAGAGGAATTCCTGCGCCGACTGGAAAAATCACAATATGCGGAAAATCTTGTGCTGAAAGGCGGATTGTTCATTTATTCTGTTACCGATTTTGACAGCAGAGTAACGGTAGATGTTGACTTTCTTCTTCGGAAAGTTCCCAACACTCCTGAACAGTTACGGACTGTAATAGAGACAATCATCTCCACGCCTACAGAAAACGATTTTGTGACCTTTGAGATTAAAGACATTGCTCCTATTGCTGTTGCAAAGAAGTACGCCGGTATCGGAGTTTCTCTTGTGGCTCGAATTAAAAATACGAAAACACCGCTCAGCATTGATTTTGGCGTAGGCGATGTTATTGTACCGAAGCAGGAAAAGCGGGGGATTCCTACTCAGCTTGACGGTTTTACCTCACCGATAGTAAATACCTACTCTCTTGAGACAACGATAGCCGAAAAGATTGACGCTATCTTAAGCCTTATGGAATTTTCCAGTCGAATGAAAGATTACTACGATATTTATTATCTTGCTAATAAATTTGATTTTGACGGAGCGACGCTTACAGAAGCATTGCGAAAAACATTTGAAAATCGTGGACATACCTTTACGACGGGTCAGTTTGAGCAGGTTATGACTTTTGGCAGCGATGATGCAATGCAAAAGAAATGGAAAGCCTTTGTCCGTAAAATCGACACAAAAACTGATAATTACAATACTGTATTGAAAACCATAAAAACATTTCTTGGAAAGCCGTTTGCAGCAGCTATTGACGGTGAAAACTTTACAAAGCAATGGTTTGCCGCTGAAAACCAATGGAAGATGGGAGTGTAAACAATGCCTAAAATAATGGAAATTATCGAAAAAGAAACCAAAGGAAAGGTTGGTCGAGGGGTTGCGTTCTTCGAGTAGGCGTTTGGCAGGAATATTGATGAGTCATGAAAATTCTTTGGATGCCAGAAACTTTTATCATATATCGTAGAATTTACGATGCTGTTCTTCGTAATCGCCTTGCCGATAGATATATTACTGCAACAAAACATGATTGTGATTTGACGAGTGATGGTAGGAAAAATTCAAAGCATTAGCACCTGAAAAGCGTGAAAAAGCAATCATCGCCTTAAACAAGTTCAAAGAAGGCGATTTTTATTATTCATTTTTCACACCCATTCAAGTTGGCGTTGACAGTATTTTATGTAACTGCATGGCTTGTCCCTCCGTTAACCGCCTAGGCGGTTCCATCTTCCTGTTTTTCTGTTTTAGGTTTCTCTTTAGGCTGGTAGTTTTCTACTATGCGGTAGAACATTTCTGTTTTTTCATTGCGTGGGATGAACACGTCTGCCGGATTAGTATACCGGACTCCGTCCTTTATAATTGTCACCATGCAAACCACCTCCTCTATACTCTATGAATGCCTGCATGTACAACTTGCCTACTCCCTTTTCGTGTATGTTTATGCGAATTGCTTTATATCGTTATGCTGGTTATCCGCTTCGCTCTTTTCATCAATAACGCGCTCAGCTTCCATACCTGCCATGAAAATCAACACCCTTGATACCCTTTCTGCAGGCATTTCTTCATTCTTTTTACTGCTGCGTCCTACCATGTAATCCATTGACACGCCGTACAGCTCACACAGCATATACAGCCTGCGCACCGACATACTCCGCTTGCCTGTTTCGTACACGTAATATATCCTCTGGTCTATCCCGATTTTGTACGCCACATATTTCTGTGTGTAGTCATGGTCTTCCCTCAAGCCGCGCATTCTTACTGTCATTACCGCTTTGTCCATCGCTTTGTCTCCTTTACCCTTAAAACTGTTGTTTACGGTTACAGGTATATTGTATTGACTACGTGTATACTATTCCGTATAATCGCACTTAAAGGAGACATGGCACATGATACGCGGTGCTTGCTATGTCCGTGTATCCACGGACAACCAGTTAGAGAACTACAGCATAGAGGAACAAACAGACCGGCTAAAATCCTACTGCGCCGCAAAGGATATTACCATCACCAAATTCTACACGGACGGCGGATATTCCGGAGGGAATACAAACCGCCCTGCCCTGCAGCAAATGTTAGCCGACATAACTGCAGGAAGCATAGACGTTGTTGTGGTATACAAACTCGACAGACTCTCACGCAGCCAGAAAGACACCCTCATGCTGATAGAGGATAAGTTTATTGCCAATGGCGTAAATTTTATCTCCGTCAATGAAAATTTTGACACAGCTTCGCCTTTTGGCAAAGCTATGATTGGCATGCTCTCTGTTTTTGCACAGTTGGAAAAAGACCAGATTACAGAACGTTTTACCATGGGACGCATTGGCAGGGCAAAGAACGGCTACTACCATGGGGGGCCCACGGCTCCCACCGGATACGATTATGTGGACGGATGCCTGGTTATAAACGAATATGAGGCACTGCAGGTAAAAGAACTCTACGAACGCTTTGCAAACGGTCATACGCTGCATGAGTGCTGGCGCCATATGCAGAACCACTACAGTACCAAATATGGCGCATGGAGCAGCGAAACACTGGTACGCCACGTCCTGCAAAATGATGTGTACATCGGCAATGTCAAATTCAAAGGGGTTTCGTATAAAGGCAGGCATGAGCCGATTATATCTGATGAGCTGTTTTACTCCGTACAGGATATTTTTAATACCTCCAAACGGAACATCCCATCCTTCCGGCGTTCTCCTTTCAAGGCGCAAACTCTCCTTTCCAATCTGGTTTACTGCGGAAAATGCGGGGCGCGGTTTCATGGGGAACACGGAAATTATGCCTGCTACAGCCGGACGAAAGGGGATAAGAAATATATCATAGACCCGAATTGCAAAAATAAGAAATGGAAAATTGCCGATTTAGATGCACTTGTGACAGAATACCTTGCAAAGCTCAGTTTCAACGACTTGGAACCGCGTCCTGCCACGCCGGTAAAAAAGGATTACTCTAAACGGATTAGCGAAATCGACAGGCAATTATCCAATCTGATTGATTTATACCAAGTAGGAAGTATTCCGATGGAGGTTATTTCCCAGAAAGCCGATGCACTGTCAAAAGAAAAGGCTTTTCTGGTACATCAGGAAGCAGCCGGCAGCACGCTGCCTCTCAGCAACGAGGAAATCCTCCTTTTCAGGGACCGCTTTTTACAGTTGCTCTCCTCTGACGACTTACAGGCAAAACGCGCCTGTCTGACAAACGTCATTGAAAAAATAATCGTCGATGATGACAATGTTGACATTGTTTTAAAATAATATACAGATATATGCAAACCATGTGTATGGGATTCGGCTGCAATGCAGCCGGCGTTGTAGGATGCCGTATTGTGGATTCCCCGCGGGAGCGGCTGATTGCCATACTCACTAACAGCCTTGTGCCATGTAACGGACGCTTTCCCCTGCTTATCACCTTAAGCGCCATGTTTTTTACCGGCACGGCTGCCGGTATATTAGGCTCAGCCGCCTCCGCCCTGCTGCTCACAGGTTTTATTCTCCTTGGCGTAGGCATGACCTTTCTTGCTTCCCGACTGTTATCCGCCACAATATTAAAAGGGCTTCCCTCCTCTTTTATTTTGGAACTGCCTCCCTACCGCCGTCCTCAGCCCTGCCGCATCCTGCTGCGCTCCCTGCTCGACCGCACGCTCTTTGTCTTAGGACGCGCCGTGCTGTCTGCCGCTCCCGCCGGTGTCATTATCTGGCTTGCCGCCAACATTACGATTACAGACGCCAGCCTGCTTACCCATTGTGCCGGTTTTCTCGCGCCCTTCGCCCGCCTTATGGGTCTGGACGGCGTTATTCTGATTGCCTTTATCCTTGGCATTCCTGCCAATGAAATTGTACTGCCTATTATTCTGATGGCTTATCTTTCCACAGGAAGCCTTGTGCAGGCAGAAAGCCTTACCTCCCTGCACACGCTCCTTGCCGTCAACGGCTGGACACCTGTTACCGCCCTCTGCACCATGCTCTTTTCTCTTCTGCACTGGCCCTGCGCCACCACACTGCTCACCATAAAAAAAGAGACCGGCAGCCTGAAATGGACGTTCGTTGCTTTTCTGCTTCCCACGGTTTTGGGTTGCTGCACCTGTTTTGTTGTAAACGGTATCAGCAAACTTCTTTTTCATGTCTAATTCATTATGGCAAATTTAACTGACGCAGGATTACAAATCAATTCCGAAAGGATATAAAAAAGCCGGAAGCCTGCTGTTTCCAATGCAGTCTTCCGGCTTTTTACACCTCTTCACTATGTTTCTGCCAGACGCCTTATGTCAGACAGCCTTATTTTGCTGCCACCTCTGCCTTAATCTTTTCAGTCAGCATGGGAACAATCTTGTTCAAATCGCCCACAATACCGTAATCTGCCACATCAAAGATAGGTGCTGACTCATCCTTGTTAATCGCAATGATAATATCGGACTCCTCCATGCCTGCGAGATGCTGGATAGCACCGGAAATACCGATTGCAAAATATACATTGGGACGAACGGTCTTGCCGGTCTGTCCAACCTGCAAATCCTTGGGTTTCCAGCCTGCATCCACTACTGCACGGGAACAGCTTACGGTGCCGCCGACTGCCTCAGCCAAATCTTCTAACAGCTTGAAGTTTTCGGGGCTGCCTACGCCACGTCCGCCGGATACTAAAATCTTGGCATCCATAATGTCCACAGTATCTACCACCGATTTCACAATCTCCAAGATTTCCACATATTTGTTGTTTGGTGTAAATCCGGGATTGAACTCCTCCACAACTGCCTTCGCGCCTTCTACCTTAGGCAGCTTCTGCATAACGCCGGGACGAACGGTTGCCATCTGGGGACGGAAATCCGGGCAGGCAATGGTTGCAATGGTATTGCCGCCGAATGCCGGACGGGTCATTAAAAGCTGATTGTGCTTCTGCTCTACATTAGGCTTGGGCTCTAACGGGAAATCACCGATATCAAGCTTGGTACAGTCTGCGGTCAGTCCTGTATGGATTCTCGCAGAAACACGGGGCGCCAGGTCACGTCCGATTGCGGTTGCACCCACAAGGAAAATTTCCGGTTTATATTTTTCAATGACTGAAGCCAGTGCATGCGCATAAGGCTCCGTCCTGTACTCTTTTAATTCGGGGTCATCCACTACAATAACCTTGTCTGCACCGTATGCTGCAAGCTCGTCTGCAAGTCCCTTTACATCGCTTCCCACTAAAACCGCAGTCACTTCCGTGCCCAAATCACCGGCGAGGCTTTTTCCCTTGCCAATCAGTTCAAAAGCGATGCTGCTGATTTCATTGTCTACCTGCTGGGCGAAGACAAATACGCCCTTATATTCTTCTAAATTCATCGTTTCCTCGCTTTCTGCCGCTTAAACGGCGGCATCCTCATTCTCTACTAAATTACATGCTTTTCCTTCAGCTTATCCATGATATAGTCTACGGACTCGGACGCATCCAGCGTAACCTTTTCTCCGGCGCCCTTTCTTACCTTATTGGAAGCTTTTGCAATCTGGGTAGGAGAACCCTTTAAGCCTAAATTAGAATCATCTACATCCACCAAATCTGCTCTGCCCCATGTGGTAATCTCCTTCTTTACCGCATCAAAAATGCCGCCGGGGGTCATATAGCGAGGCTCGTTCAGCTCAGAAAGCGCCGTAACCAGACAAGGCATCTGTGCCTTTAACACATGGTATCTGTCGTCAAACTGACGCTCTACAATCACACTGTCGCCTTCGATTTCAATCTTCTGCGCGTAAGAGATAACCGGAATTCCCAGATGCTCGGAAATCTGCGGACCTACCTGCGCGGTATCGCCGTCGATTGCCTGACGTCCGGTGATAATCAAATCATATTCCAGATTGCGGATTGCACCCGCCAGTGTCTGACTGGTTGCCCATGTATCTGCGCCGCCAAGCACGCGGTCCGTCACTAAAATTGCATTATCTGCGCCCATTGCAAGCGCTTCGCGAAGGATATCCTCTGCCGTGGGAAGTCCCATGGAAATAACAGTAACCTCTGCACCGTATTTGTCCTTTAACCGCAGTGCAGCTTCCAGGCCTGCCTTGTCGTCAGGATTCATGATAGCGAGCATGGCGCTTCTGTCAAGCGTGCCGTCAGGATTGAATTTAACAGCGCTCTTGGTATCGGGTACCTGTTTCGTACAAACAACGATTTTCATTGTATTTTCACTCCTTATTTATAATATTTTCCGCAGCGCGCAGCGCGCCGCCAGACCTTGTACTTGCGTCATTTCAACAGATTTGCGGAGATAACCATGCGCTGTACTTCGCTGGTACCTTCATAAATCTCCGTAATCTTTGCGTCACGCATCATGCGCTCCACATCATATTCTCTAGTGTAGCCGTAGCCGCCGTGAAGCTGTACCGCCTTCGTGGTAACCTCCATTGCAACCTCTGCCGCATATAACTTAGCCTGTGCTGCTTCAAAAGAATATTCCTTCTGGGTAGCCTTTGCCATTGCCGCCTTATAAACCAGAAGCTTTGCCGCCTCCACCTTGGTTGCCATATCCGCAAGCTGGAACTGCGTATTCTGGAATGCACCGAGCGCCCTGCCAAACTGCTTTCTCTCCTGTACGTAAGCAATCGTCCTCTCCAAAGCCCCCTCTGCGATGCCGAGTGCCTGAGATGCGATACCGATACGTCCGCCGTCCAAAGTATGCATTGCAATCTTGAAGCCCTGTCCTAACTTGCCCAACAGGTTTTCCTTCGGAATCCGGCAGTCGGTAAAGATAAGCTCGTAGGTAGAAGAGCCGCGGATACCCATCTTCTTTTCCTTGGTACCGAAGCCAAAGCCCGGTGTGCCCTTTTCCACGATAAAAGCAGAAATCTCTTTAATCATCCTGCCGCGCTTTTCAATGGTACCTGTCACAGCAAAGATAACATACACGTCTGCTTCCTTACCGTTGGTAATAAAAATCTTGGAGCCGTTTAAGATATACTCGTCGCCGTCTAAAACAGCCTTTGTCTGCTGTCCCTGTGCATCGGTACCTGCGCCGGGCTCGGTCAGACCAAACGCGCCAAGCTTCTCACCCTTCGCAAGGGGAACTAAGTATTTTTGCTTCTGCTCCTCCGTACCGAATGTCATAATCGGGTCGCAGCAAAGGGAAGTATGTGCAGAAACAATAACGCCCGTGGTGCCGCATACCTTGGAAAGCTCCTCCACACACATGACATAAGTAAGAGGGTCGCAGCCCTGTCCGCCGTACTCCTTGGGAACCGGAATACCCAAAAATCCCAGCTTCGCCATCTTGTCTACCGTACCGCGGGGAAATTCCTCGGTCTCGTCCACCTCTTGTGCAAGAGGCTTTACTTCTTTTTCAGCGAACTCCTTAAAAAGAGCCCGCGCCATTTCATGTTCTTTTTTCAAAGTAAAATCCATGATACTATTTCCTCCATCAAATTATTTAATCAGTCTTCAGCTCCTGCCGCTATACGGCACAGGCTGTCTTCCTACTTTGCGTAATCGTAGAAGCCCTTGCCGGTCTTTTTGCCAAGCTTGCCTGCACGCACCATCTTTCTGAGCAGGGGATGGGGGCGGTACTTCGGGTCGCCCGTCTCATTCTGCAGCACTTCCATAATAGCAAGTACAATGTCCAATCCAACCAAGTCGCCAAGCGCCAAAGGTCCCATGGGATGAGAAGCACCCAGCTTCATTGCCTCGTCAATATCCGCCACGCTTGCAATGCCGTCTGCATAAATGCCGATTGCCTCGTTAATCATGGGAATCAGGATTCTGTTTACCACAAAACCGGGAGCTTCCTTTACCTCAACGGGAGTCTTGCCGATTTCGGAAGCGATGCCCTTAATCTTCTCCACAAGCTCTACCGGCGTATTCTCGCCTGCGATAACCTCTACCAGCTTCATTCTGTCAGCAGGATTGAAGAAATGCATGCCAATCATGGGTCTGTCAAGCCCTGCGCCGATTTCGGTAATGGACAGAGAAGAAGTATTGGTTGCAAAAATGCAGTCCGGTTTTACAATTTCCTGCAGCTCCTTAAAGGTCGTCTTCTTAATCTGCATATTCTCGGGAGCAACCTCAATAACCAAATCGCAGTCCGTGCAGATATCCTTCAGACCGGTTGTAATCTTTCCTAAAATTTCATCCGCCTTGTCCTGCGTGATTTTTTCCTTATTCACTAAAAATGTCATATTCTTGGCAATTCTGCCCTTGCCGCCGTCGGCAAACTCCTGCTTGATGTCACAGAGGCATACCTCATAGCCGTCCGTCATGGCAAATGCCTGTGCGATTCCTGCACCCATGGTGCCTGCACCGATAATACCTACCTTCATTGTAGTTCCTCCTTATTTTTTATAATAAATTGCAATGCTTGATTAGCAGTTTTTAAAGGGTTCCTTTACCTTTTCCTTGTTTTTGTCAAGGAAAAACGCCATACCGTACTTCTGGTCTTCGGTTTCAAAGCAGTCGCCAAAGAGCTTCTCCTCAAGCGCTACCGCCTCGTCCATGGAAAGGTCAAGCCCCTCGTTTATCGCCTTCTTGCAGTTGCGCACTGCAATCGGCGCGTTCTTTGCAATTGAGGCAGCCATCTTTTCCGCGGCGGGCATAAGCTCCTCCTGCGTATAGACTGCATTTACCAAACCAATGCGAAGCGCTTCGTCCGCCTTGATATTCCTTGCGGTATAAATCATCTGCTTTGCCATGCCTGCGCCAACCAGACGTGCAAGCCTCTGGGTTCCGCCAAAGCCCGGCGTGATGCCTAAGCCCACTTCAGGCTGTCCGAACACTGCGTTGTCGGAACAGATTCTGATATCACAGCTCATGGAAATCTCGCAGCCGCCGCCCAGCGCAAAGCCGTTTACCGCTGCAATCACCGGGATGGGGAAAGTTTCCAGTTTGCGGAATACATCATTTCCCTTTTTGCCGAAAGCTTCTCCTTCCGCCTTTGACAGCGTGCTCATCTCACCGATATCCGCGCCGGCAACAAACGATTTCTGTCCTGCACCGGTCAGAACAAGACACCTTACTTCCTTTAAGTCCACCGCGTCGAGCACAGCATCAAGCTCCTCGAGAACCTGAGAATTTAAGGCATTCAATGCCTTCTCACGATTGATGGTAATCACCGCGGTCTGTCCTTTTTGTTCATACAAAATATATTCCATATTATCCCTCGCTTCTGCACACGCTTTTTGCACATAAACGAGTTTGTGTCAAGTGTGCGCAGACACAAATCTCGCGTGTGAAAAATTTATTTTTCACACTAACCTGCATGAAAAAAGCCGAAACTGCATTTGCCTCTTTATGAGAGCATGCAAACACCTTTCCGCCTTTTTTCACAGGCTGCAGCCTGCCTAAATTAGTCTTCTATTTTTACAATTGTGGAGCAGCCCATGCCGCCGCCGATGCAAAGCGTTGCAAGACCGGTCTTTGCGCCCCTTGCCTGCATTTCATGCAGCAGGGTAACCAGAATACGGCATCCGGAAGCACCTACCGGGTGACCCAGTGCAATGGCGCCGCCGTTGGGATTTAACTGTTTGTCAACATCGATGCCCAAATCCTTGCCAACTGCAACAGACTGCGCCGCAAATGCCTCATTTGCCTCGATGATATCAAAGTCTTCAATCTTCATGCCTGTCTTAGCCATTACCTTCTTGGTCGCTGCCACAGGTCCGATACCCATAACCTCAGGTCTTACGCCCGCAAGCGCACCTGCCACAAAGGTCGCCATCGGCTTCACGCCCAGCTCCTTTGCCTTTTCCTCGCTCATCACCACGATGGCAGCCGCGCCGTCATTGATACCGGAAGCGTTGCCCGCGGTTACAAATCCGCCGGGATTGATGGGACGCAATTTTGCAAGTCCTTCTATGGTAGAGCCTGCACGGGGTCCCTCATCCTTATTAAATACAACGGTTTCTTTTTTCTTCTTTACTTCAACGGGAACGATTTCTGCATCAAACGCACCGCTTGCCTGCGCTGCTTCCGCCTTCTGCTGGCTCTTTAATGCAAATGCATCCAGCTCCTCACGCGTCAGACCCCACTCCTCACAGATATTGTCCGCTGTCTTAATCATATGATAATCATTGAAAGCATCCCACAGTGCATCCTTAATCATGGTATCCACCATAGTCGCATTGCCCATACGGTATCCGTAACGCCCCTGCGGAATCGCATACGGTGCCATGGACATATTTTCCATACCGCCTGCCACTACGATATCTGCATCGCCAGCCATAATCATCTGTGCTGCCTGATTGACACAGTTTAAGCCGGAGCCGCATACCACATTCATGGTAACAGCGGGAACCTCAATGGGAAGCCCTGCCTTGATGGAAGCCTGACGGGCAACATTCTGTCCCAGTCCTGCCTGAATAACGCAGCCCATGTACACCTGGTCTACCGCTTCAGGAGCCACGCCTGCTCTGTTTAATGCTTCTTTGATTACGATTGCTCCCAGCTCAGCAGCAGGAGTCGTGCTCAGGCTGCCGCCCATGGTGCCGATTGCTGTACGGCATGCGCCTGCTAATACAACTTTTCTTGACATTTGTCTTTCCTCCATTTTTCCGCATTTCTCGGGCTTTTACAATGATTGTTATTTTTTTATCATTGCCGATTGGTTTCATTTTAACATAGGAGAATATGTTTTGCAATGGCTTTTTCTTTATGTTACACTGATTGTAAGACAAATAGAAAAGGAGGCTTTACTTATGGAACAACCCTTATACACCTTACGCTTTACCGACGGGCTTATGAAGCCCAAAAAAGAATCGACTGCCAAGACCGTGTTAATCGTTCTTTTATGTGTGGCAGGCGGTATCTTCCTGCTGCTCGTGCTTGCATTCGGCTTTGAAATCATAAAAGAACTTTCCATTCCCTCTCTAGGCCTGCTGATATATTCCATCAGCGTTCTGGTAAGCCAGAGCGGGAAGGAGATGGCGCAGACTCCCTGCGAGCTGCAGTTTTATGGGGATTACCTGATACAATTCTGTCCCCGCAGGTATTACAACCGCAAAAAAATCCGGCAGGAATATTACAAATTTTACTATCGGGACATTACGCGCTGTGTGTACCGTACCGACAAAAAGCATATCTGTTTCATGGGAAAGGTTGACGCCGTTTTTTATTCCTACGACAAAAACGGAACTCTCTCCGGTACGCCGGAAAGGCACGTGCTCACGGATTCCGCAAGCTCTTTTTATACAGGCTTTGCCCCTGAAATCAATTTTGTACAGGAAATAGAGACACATTCCCCCCTCCGTGTGGAGTATGAGAAATAAAAGAGGAATGTACCGTAAGGAGTTTTATGGACCAGTTATCTTTATTTGACATGCCAAACGACAACACTTCATTTTCAATTTCCACCCCTCTTGCGGACAGGCTGCGCCCGCAGACTTTGGAGGAATATATCGGACAAAAACATCTTTTAGGAGAAGGAAAAATACTCCGGCAGATGTTAGAGCGTGATATGATTGCCTCCATGATTTTCTGGGGACCGCCCGGCGTCGGCAAGACGACGCTGGCGCGCATCATTGCCGGCAGGACGAAATCACGCTTTATCAATTTCAGCGCCGTTACCAGCGGTATCAAGGAAATCAAAGAAATTATGAAGCAGGCGGATGAAAACCGCGCTTACGGCATCCGCACCCTTGTCTTTGTGGACGAAATCCACCGCTTCAACAAGGCGCAGCAGGACGCCTTTCTTCCCTATGTGGAAAAAGGCAGCATCACCCTGATTGGCGCCACCACGGAAAACCCGTCCTTTGAAATCAATGCGGCGCTTTTGTCCCGCTGCAAGGTCTTTGTTTTAAAAGAACTAACCGCAAAGGACTTAACGGAGCTGCTCTCCCATGCCGTCAGGGACGAACGGGGCTTTGGCAGCAGTACCATTGTGACAGAGGAAAATGTGCTGCCCGCCATCGCCGCTTTTTCCAATGGAGATGCCAGAACAGCTCTGAATACGTTGGAAATGGCTGTCTTAAACGGAGAAATCCGACAAGACGGCTCCATCTTTATCGGACAGAATACGCTGGAACAGTGCCTTGGCAAAAAAACACTTCTCTACGACAAGAAGGGCGAAGAACACTACAACCTGATTTCCGCCCTTCACAAATCCATGCGCAACAGCGACCCCGATGCGGCGGTCTACTGGCTGGCGCGTATGCTGGAGGCAGGTGAGGACCCTCTCTTTATTGCCAGAAGGCTGATACGCTTTGCCAGCGAAGACATCGGCATTGCGGACAGCCAGGCGCTTTCCCTTGCCGTTGCGGCATATCAGGCATGCCACTTTAACGGTATGCCGGAATGTAACCTGAATCTGGCGCAGACCGTTATCTATCTTTCTCTTGCGCCGCGCTCCAATGCGGTCTATACTGCCTACGAGCACGCCAAAAAAGACGCCCTTACCATGCTCTCGGAGCCCGTGCCCCTTGTCATCCGCAACGCGCCTACCCCGCTTATGGGCGAACTGCACTACGGAGAAGGTTATGTGTACGCCCACGATACCGAGGAAAAAATAGCGCAGATGACCTGCCTTCCCGACAGCCTAAAGGACAGGCGTTATTATCTTCCCACAGAAGAAGGCGCGGAAAAAAGCTTTAAAGAACGGTTGGAAAAAAGCCGCAGCTTCCGGCAGCCAGAGAAATAGCCGGCACACCCCGCAAATCTTATTGCGGGTGTGCTTCCCGGTACGCCTCCGCCAACGGGTCCTTCATATCACAAACCCGCTTCCATTCCCTTGTATCCCCCACCTTTTCCACCTCGCTCCGGTGCTTATACAAAAACTGGGTGAGCGGGTACACATCAATCCATATCTGATTGCTGCCGTCCTTCTGGGATTCATCAAAGATAAGCTGCATACCCCAATGTAAATGAATCACTTCTATATTGTTTACATTTTCCGTGGCGCTGTAACCGGTGTGTCCCATATAGCCAATCACATCTCCCGCCGTCACGACGCTTCCCTCCGAAAGCCCTTCTGCATAAGGATAATTCTGCCGCATATGGGCGTAATAATAATAACGCCTGCCGTCAAAGCTCCGGATGCCAATCCGCCAGCCTCCATACTGGTTCCAGCCGATTGCCTCCACATAGCCGGATTCCACGGCAATAATCGGTGTGCCAATCTGCCCCATCATATCATGCCCCAAGTGCTGTCTCTGGTAGCCATAGCTCCTGTTTGAACCAAAATCCGCATAATGACTGTAGTCAAAGCCCCGTGCAATAGGGGAGAACGCCTTCAGCCCATACACCCGCTTCCAGACCTTATTTCCGTTTTCGTCCGCCTCTTCTATTTCATACTCTCCCACCATGCCGCCAAGAACTGCGCCATAAGCCTCTTTATAATAGGCATAATACTGCATGTCTTTTGTCAGCTCCTCCATGGTGGCGCCTTCTTCGATTAGCTGTCTTGCCAGTTTCTCCACATCCTTTGAAAGCCGCTTCTCATTGGAGGCAAAATCACCGCCGTAGCGCGCGCCCAGATAGGCAAGCATCTCCACCCAGTCGATATGTACTTCTGTCCCCCACGTGTTTACATCCCACTCATAGCAAAGGCAGAGCGCTTCGTAGCTGACATTAAAATCCACCCACTTAATATAACCCTCACTGAGCACATCCGCCGCCCAGCCTTCACCCTCAGGTGCAGGCTGGCTGGTCTGTACAATCTCTGAGCCCGTTTTATCTCTCTCTTCTTTATCGCATAAAATTCCTGCGAACGCCGTCAGGCACAAAACCGCCTCCGCGGCAATCACAAGTTTCCACTTTTTTATCCGGTTTCCCTGCACGCTACACTCCTTTTGTTTGCACCCTTGCAAAATATACTTGCTTCTTCGTACTTCTCCATAGCAAATATATGAAAAAACGGGAATATTTATCACAAAGAGCACGCAGGGCTTTTCCTGCTATCCGTGAATCAATGCCTCTATTTCTTTTAATGTCGGCGGCTCAAACTGCATGGGATATCTGGAAACAGCCACCGCAGCGCAGGCACTTGCAAACCGGACCGTTTCATCATCATTCATCCCCAAAGCAAGCGCATAGGTACAGCCCGCTTTAAAAGAATCACCGGCGCCAAGTGTGCTGGCAACCGACACCTGAAAAGGTAAAAAGGCTTTTACCTCTCCTCCTCTTCTGCCATAATAAAACTCTTTTCCGCCATTTGTCATAATGGTCAAGCCCCCTCCATTTTCCACATAAAGCGGAAACAACTCCTCCCTCGTTCTGCCTTTATACAGATTGCCGATACCCTCGCCTGAAATAACTGACACCGCCGCATGCTTATGAATATAACTGTCGTATTTACAATCGATAGTCACATAAGGCTTTTGCCGCTTCACGCAAAGCGCGGCGGCAAGCTGCGAGTCTTCTCCAAAACAGTCGTCGATGGCGGCGGCGACACAGCCCGCAACATCGCTTTCCTTCGGTTTGTTCCAATGTTTGATATTGCTGCCATACGCATCTGTAAAAAAGCGTCCAAAGGTGCCTAAAGGCGTCCTTGCCTCCCCTGAAATAAGCACATAATCCTCCACCCCCTCAAAACTGTCATCAAAAGTAAGAGAATCCAAATTTACCGTCTTACCACGGTAAAACTCCCGCACCAGCCCTGCCGCATTTCTACCAACATGCGTACCATCCATCACGACATCTGCACCCAGAGATGCCAGCACTGTCGCACAAGTACCTGTTTCGCCGCCCGGAAAAAGACAGCTCTGCCGGATTTCGGTATATTCGTCCGGAATTGGAAACGCATCCAGCTTAAAGCTGTGAGAACGACATACCATTCCATATAAATAAATCTGCATATAATCCTCATTTCTGCGCACGCTTTTTGCGCATAAACGAGTTTGTGTCAAGTGCGCGCAGACACAAATCTCGCGTGTGAAAAATTTATTTTTCACACTATCCACCTCTCTCATTCCTTGTAAGTATCAGGGCTTTTGGCACCCGAATCCTATCATGCATTATGCCATATCATCAAAAGAGGACCTGCCAAAGCAGTTTGGCAGGTCCTCACAATAGGCTGTTATTTGGAAAACACTATACAAAAGGTCTCCTTAATACTCAGGCTCAATCAGTCCGTAGGTATCGCCTTTACGCTTGTACACCACATTAACCTGGTCTGTCTCCGCATTGTTGAATACATAAAAGCTATGCCCCAAAAGCTCCATCTGCACACATGCATCCTCAGGATACATGGGCTTAATATCAAAGCGCTTCGTGCGGACAATTTTAATTTCCTCATCCTCCATATAATCATTTTCTGCAAACATTTTACTGAAGGAGGCTGCCGCCTGATGCTTGTCCACCAGTTTGGTTTTATACTTTTTGAGCTGCCGCTCAATAATCTCCTCCACCAAATCAATGGAAACGTACATGTCATTGCTAACCTGTTCGGAACGGATAATACTTCCTTTCACAGGTATTGTTACTTCTATTTTCTGCCTGTCCTTCTCCACGCTCAAGGTAACACGCACTTCCGTATCCGGTGTAAAATACTTCTCAAGCTTGCCAATTTTTTCTTCAACTGCCGACTTTAACCCCTCTGTTACCTCAATGTTTCTGCCTACAATAATAAATTTCATGTCGCTCATCCCTTTCGGTTATTTATTGTATGGACATTATATCACAAATTTACCCTTTTTTGCAATAATTTACTAAAGAATTTGGTTGTTTTTGACATTCCAAATGTCAATACATTTTTCGACATTTTTTTACAGAATACCATTTTTATTCATTCTTAACAAAACGTTTGTTTATTTACAGGCAAAAATCCGCCAGCTCTTTTTCCCCAAAAATCAATGTGGATAATGTGGATAATTCCGTGTATAACTGTCTTTTATCTGATTTTTGCTTCTTTTTTGTGTGGATAACCTTTTCTTTTGAAGCTTGACAAGCCGTCCAAAAATCATTGCTATTACACTTCTTTTGTCTATTTTGTACAAGCTCAGATTTGTCAATAGTATTTTTCCTATTTTTTATTTTCTTTCAATAACCGTAATATCACATAAAACAGCCCCATGGACTCCCGTGCGGTAAGTCCATGGGGCTGTATCCTCTCTTAGAAAATACGTCTGATTGCCAAGATTTTCTTATTACTATAATTTACATCCGAGACGATAATACCGGTTCTCGAGTTGGACGCATGCACAATCTGTCCGTTTCCTATATACAGTGCCACGTGTCCGGAGTAGCAAATCAAGTCGCCGGGCTGTGCATTCTCAATTCCATCCACCGCATATCCCTGGCTTCTGTCTGCCTTGGAGCTGTGCGGCAGGCTTACACCGAAGTTTGCGTATACACTCATAACAAAGCCGGAGCAGTCTGCACCGTTCGTCAGGCTGGTGCCGCCATACACATAAGGATAACCCACATACTGTAGTGCAAACTCTGCAACGGCTACGCCAAGCTCACTGCCCTCTCCTACCGTATAATCCGTACTTTGAGAAGGTGCCTGCGGCGGCGTCTGCTGTCCTTGCTGTGCCTGACTCGCACGCGCTGCCTCCTGCGCTTTTCTTCGCTCTTCGGCTTCCTTTGCGAGACGCTCTTCCTCTTCCGCCTTCGACTCCGCTTCTACAAATTCTGTGCGGATATCTACATAATCCTTGGAAACCCAGCCGTCGCCTTCTTCCATATTTATCATAACCCAGCCGTCAGTTTCATCCAGTACCAAAAAGTCTTCTCCCTCCGGTACCATGCCCAGTCTGGGAGCATCTATGCTCGGCTCCGTCCGTACGTACAGCGTTACCGTATTGACTGTCGCCAGTCTCATTCCAACTTCACGTGCAAGCGTCACTGCCGCTTCGCCTGTCACACAGTATTCCGCCTTGACATATCCTGTCACCGTACCGGACTTAATCAGATACCAGCCATTTTCCTCTGCAATAAAAGTACCCACAGAATTGTCATACAGCTTACCTAAGATTTCCCCTTCCTCACCCGGAATACTTCTGATATTAACATACCTGTTTACCTGCGCAATCACCAGATTGCGAAACATTTCCTCTTCCGGGTCCTGTTTTCCCGCAGAAGCGGCATTCATAATTTCCTGAATATCCGCAATCGTAACCGTGGCTTCAATTCTGCTGTCCGCCCCTGTCTCAGACGTCTGGATACTCTCCAAAGACGTATCCTTTGCCAAAAACAGATTAACACCGCCCGAAGGCAGTACGGAAGTAACTTTGTCCGAAGCCATTACATCTATATGCAATCCCGAAAAGGTGATAACCGCAGCCAACGCTCCCGCAGCCAGCTTCACACCACAATGGTTCATGGTCTTTCCTCCATAGTAAAAATATTACGAATTTGTTACATCTGTTAAAAAATATAACATAATCCTTCCTTTTTGTCAACAGGGGCAGGATATAATTTTGTAACAATATAGCAATATTTCACCATGGTCGTCCTTTTCCTTTGCAGAATCCCGCATTCGGACATTACATGCCGTTTACCACGGCGGCAGCAGCCGTTGCCGCATTAGCGCCATCCGCCACGGCTGTAATAATCTGGCGCATGGGTTTTTTCCTGCTGTCGCCTGCGGCAAAAATGCCTGCCGCCGACGTGTGCGTATCCTCGCCCGCCAGAATATAGCCGCCTTCATCGCATGCCACAAGCTCTCCGCAGATTTGCGTCTGCGGCTTGATGCCCACCGCAATAAATACACCTTCCACCGATAGTCTGCTTTCCTCTCCGGTTTCCTTATCCAAAAGCTTCAAGCCTTCCACCATATCGTTTCCATAAATTTCCGCTACCGTCCGGTTCCACAGAATTTCCACATTGGGCAGTGCCATCAGCGCATCCTGGAGCACCCTTGCCGCACGCAGGCTGTCTCTTCTGTGAACGAGATACACCTTTTTGCAGGCGCGCGCCAGAAAAATAGCATCCTCCACTGCCACATCACCGCCGCCCACCACTGCGACAGTTTTATTTTTAAAGAAAGCGCCATCGCAGGTTGCGCAGTAGGAAACGCCCAGCCCTGCAAAAGCCTCTTCGCCCGCCACGCCAAGATGCGCATGCTGTGCTCCCATGGCAAGTATCAGCGTCTTTGCCTGAAGCTCGCCCTCCGTGGTATGCACTACTTTCACCCCGTCTCTGTCTTCAATACCGGTCACTTCGGCCTCTTTAAATTCCGCTCCCGTTTTTTCCGCATGTTCCCTGAACTTTACGCCCATATCAAATCCGTTTATCCCCGGCAGCCCCAGATAATTGTCCACCTCGTAGGTGTTTAGCACCTGCCCGCCGCTCATGGGATTTTTTTCTAACACAAGCAGCTTAAGCCCCGCCCTCATGCCATATACGGCAGCCCCAAGCCCTGCCGGTCCTGAGCCGATAATAATCAAATCGTACATTTTTACCTCTTTTCTGCCCGTCCTCCATCCATCGCCGCTTCTGCCGCAGGGCGGACCCTTTTGCTTAGTGTACCAATTTTTTAGAAAAAATACAACCGGCGCGCTTTGTCAGTATTTTTTACTTTTCCGAAAGCGCTTCCCCCGCCTTGTAATCCTCCTGCCCTTATGCTACTATATTACCATCTTCCGTAATTGCCTATATTAAAAAGGAGATTCCCATGAAAACAGTCCTCATCACCGGTGCCTCCCGCGGCATCGGCGCTGCCATTGCAGACATTTTCGCCCAGAACGGCTATCATACCTATATTACCTGTGCCCATGACACGGAAGCGCTTTTCGCGCTGCAAAAAAAACTGGAAAGCACCTATGGCGCCCCCTGCACGGCAATTTGCTGCGATATGTCGGACGCCGAAGCGGTAGGGCGCCTTTTTGCACAGCTCCCGCCCCTCGACGTACTCGTCAACAATGCCGGCATCTCTTACTTTGGACTGCTGTCGGAGATGTCCGTTGCAGACTGGCACAGAGTCATGGACACCAATTTAAGCGCCTGCTTTTATACCTGTCGTCTTGCCATTCCCCACATGGTACGCCAAAAAAGCGGACGCATCCTGAATATTTCCTCCGTCTGGGGACAGACAGGCTCCTCCATGGAAACCGCCTACTGCGCGTCAAAAGGCGGGCTTAACGCCTTGACAAAAGCGCTTGCCAAAGAGCTTGCGCCCAGCAATATACAGGTGAATGCCCTGGCGCCCGGCTTTATCGACACCGATATGAACCGCTGCCTTTCTGCCGAAGAGACTGCCGCTCTGATAACAGAAATACCTGCCGACAGAGCCGGAACCCCAAAAGAGGCTGCCGCGCTCGCGTGGCAGGTAGTCAATGCGCCCGCCTACATGACGGGACAGATTATTTCCATAGACGGCGGCTGGACTTAAGGAAGCGCAGGCACCTTGCTGATATATGCTTTTTCGATTCGCCTGTCCTGTATATCCTCCACATGGATATGCAGTCCAAAGCCCTCCACGTCAAAGCTGACGCCATCCTCAGGGATTGCCTGCAGAAGGCTGATAATCAATCCCCCTACCGTGTCGTAATCCTCCTCCTCCATAGAAAGCTCCACGGAAAGCTCCTCCGCCAAGTCATCAATGGTGGTATTGCCGGTCACTTTCCAGAGATTCTCTTCAAGCTGTACGATTTCCGGCTCCTCCTCAGGGTCAAATTCGTCATAAATATTGCCTACAATTTCCTCCACCAAATCTTCCATGGTGACAATACCCTCTAACGCTCCATATTCGTCAATGATAACGGCAATGTGAATTTTTTTGCGCTGCATATCTGCAAACAACGTATCCGCGTGAATGCTCTCCGGCACAAAATAAGCCGGCCGCAAAATATCCTTAATCTGAGGCTGCAGCCCCTTGCCCGTTGCAAGCAGAAAATCCCTGGCATACAAAATCCCGATAATATCATCCAAATCCTCGTCGTATACCGGATAGCGGGAAAGCCCCTTCTCCTCGATGAGCGCTAAAATTTCCTCCTTGGTATCCTCCAAAGAAATCGCAACAACATCCGTGCGCTGCGTCATCACCCTGCGCACGCTCAAATCGTCAAAATCAAAAATATTCTGAATCCATTCTTTTTCATTCTCATCGATATTGCCTCTCTCCTCGCCAATATCCACCATCATCCTGATTTCTTCTTCCGTTATATTCTCCACCTCTGCCTCCGTCTTCATATGCAGAATACGCAGCACCAGATTTGTGGAAAAGGAGAGAAACCGAATCACGGGCTTCATGACAAACGCAATCGCAGATATCACCCGATAAGAAAACTTCGCCACTCCGTAAGGCTTCTGCATGGCAATCCGCTTCGGCACCAGCTCGCCGAATACCAGCGTAAAATACGCCAGTATCAGGGTAATGAGCACAATGGCAATGATGGACAGCGCCGCCTGCGGAATTGCCGTAAATCCCAAGTCCACATAAATCCATTTTACCAGATAGCCCGAGAAATTTTCTGCCGCCAATGCACTTCCCAGATAGCCGGCAAGCGTAATGCCTATCTGGATTGTAGATAAAAAGGCGGAGGGCTCTTCCACCAGCTTTAGTAATCTTGCCGCGTGTTTGTCCCCGTCATCCTCCAGCTTGTGAAGCTTCGTTGTATTTAAGGAAACCACCGCCAGCTCCGTGCCGGCAAAAAAGGCGTTCACCAAAATCAATAAAATCTGTAATAATACCTGTAACACTATCGTACCCAAAATAAATTCTCCATTTCTGCATTTTCTACCGACTCGCCCGGCAAAAATTTGCGATACACAAAAAGGCATAACCTGTCGTACTTTCGAACCACAGGCTACACCTATTTCCACTATGCTTTATGCAATTATCCGTATTATTTTCCGCGTCGCCGTCAGCGTCGTCCATTGCTGTTTCTTTCCTTTCACCAGTTTGGAAATTTTTCTGTTCTTTATCTTATCATACTCTTTCTCATTATGCAAGCCTGACTGTATGGTCTATACCCACGGAGCAGACCACAGCCCCCGCCTCTGTCTTCAGTCCATGCTTTTTATGAATCATTTCCATAATGGCATTTCTCTTTTCAGAGGTTGTGACAATGGCAATAATCTCTTTTTCAGACTGCACCGAAATGCCGTAAAACTGCGCATCCTCCGGTCCTGCCCATCTCGCCCTGATGACGGTGCCGCCACGCGCCCCCGCTTCTCTCGCCGTGTCCATCACGACGTCCGTATGTCCCTGATTGACAGCTATTAAAATCAGGCTCTGGTCTGTCTTTCCGCTCATTTCCAATCCTCCTGTCCCATTCTGCTGGTTCAACAGCACGGTCGCCACCAGACTGCTCAGCGCAGTAAGCGGCATATCAAACACAAGTCCGTTGCCGTAAGCCGCTCCCTGCGACTCACTGTCCAGCTTGTGCAAAAGCCGCTCCGCCGTCTCTTTTGCCGCATAGCTTATCAGAATATCCTTCTCCGCAGTTCCCACGCCCAGCACGTCCAGCAAATCCGAAGAAGCCGTGCCCCTGCCCATACACTGATAACTGCAGAACACACCCTGTTCTGCATACAGCTTTGCCAGCGCTTTTCCCCTGCCGCGCTCCGCGAAAGTCACAATCAGTTTTACGCCCTTTTTATCCGCCATAGCTCTCCTCTCACCGCTTAATCAAAATACATAATACCGTCTTCCGCTTCCTGAAGCTGTATAATCAGCTTGCGCTTCCTCACCTTGCGGCGCACGTTATCCATAAGCCCCATCATCTGAATGGTAAACAAAGGCGTCATCGCCACCATCGCCACAATCCCGAACGCATCCGTCAGTACGTCGCCGCCCAGCGTTTCGCAGGCGCCCATGGCAAGGGGCAGCAGAAAAGTCGTCGTCATCGGACCACTCGCCACGCCGCCGGAGTCAAAGGCGATGCCGGTGAAAATCTGCGGCACAAAAAAAGTCAAAACCATGGAAATCAGATATCCCGGTATCAGAAACCACATAATATTTAACCCTGTTAATATGCGCAGCATGGCAATTCCCACCGAAAAAGCAATACCGATGGAAAGACCAAAGCCAATGGATTTGTGGGTGATGGAACCGCTTGTCACGTCCTCTACCTGCCTCGTCAACACCTGTACGGCAGGCTCCGCCTTGACGATAAAATAACCGATTACCATGCCGATGGGAATAAGTATCCACGGCATTCTGCCGCCAGCCACCGCCGAACCGATATACTGTCCTGCCGGCATAAAGCCCACGTTCACACCGGTCAGAAAAAGCACCAGTCCAATATAGCTGTAAATAAATCCGGAAATAATCTTGATAAGCTGTCTTCTGTGAAATCTTCGGAAAACACACTGGAAAACCAGAAAAAGTCCCGCAATCGGAAGCAGCGCCACTGCTACCTCCTTTATGTATATGGGAAAGGCGCGGGCAAATTCGATGGCTACCGCACGCGTTGTCGCAAGCTCCGCAAGACTCAAAGGAGTGTACGCCGCATCCTCAGGGTGATAGCAGATACCCAAAAGGAGCACGGAAAGTACAGGTCCTATACTGCAGATTGCCGTCAGACCAAAGCTGTCGCTGCTGGAATTCTTGTCGCTTCGCACCGAAGCCATACCAATACCAAGCGCCATAATAAACGGAACTGTAATGGGTCCCGTCGTCACACCGCCCGAGTCAAAAGAAACCGGTATAAAATCTGCGGGTGCAAAACAGGTCAGAATAAATATCGCCCCATAAAAGAAAACGAGAATATAAGAAAGTGGAATTTTTAATAAAATACGGAGCTGCGCAATCACAAGAAATGCACCGACACCGACCGCCACCGTCAATATCAGCGTGAGATTGGGAATGGCAGGCACCTGCTGCGCAAGTACCTGCAAATCCGGTTCTGCAAGTGTAATCAAAATCCCCAGAACAAAGCACACAACAAGCGGAATCCCTATCTTTCTCGCTTTGGAAAGCTGTACGCCCACGCCCTCGCCCATGGGTATCATGGACATATCCACGCCCAAAGTAAAAAACCCCATGCCGATAATCAAAAGCGCCGCCCCGAACAAAAACAACGTCAGAATTCCCGGAGACAAAGGGGCAACCGTAATGCTTAAAAACAGTACAATAATGGTAATGGGTAGCACTGATGTGACTGATTCGTATACTTTTTCCCGCAATAATTCGTTGTGCCGCAAGCCGTTTACTCCTTTTTTATTTATATAGTACTATGAATCCTCCTCTGTTGCAAATGAAATAATCATAAAATCCTCTTACGCCTTTTTCAGACGCCGCTGCACCCACTTTGTCAGCTCCACAATCGGAATAATCGCCGCCGCAATCAGCAGGGACACCCCATATTCCGCAAGTGAGATATGGGCAAAACCAAATGCTTTGGACAAGAAGGGCACATAGATAACAGCCGTTGTGCAAATCAGGGAAAGCAGCATGGCGCCCCACAAAAATTTATTTTGCCCCTTGATGGAAAATACCGATTTGTCCAGAGAACGCATATTAAAGGAGTGGAAAATTTCTGCCATGGACAATGTCAAAAACGCCATCGTCATGCCGTCCTCACTGTTTGTAAACTCCCACACGCCGGCTTCCATGTAATGTCCTACAAGGTATGCCGCAAGCGTAATAACGGATACGATGATGCCCTGCAGCACTACGTGAATGCCCAATCCGCCCGCAAAAATGCCGTCCTTTGCATCACGGGGCTTTCTCTTCATAATATCCGCCTCTCCCTTTTCCATGCCGAGCGCAAGCGCCGGAAAACAGTCGGTAATCAAATTAATCCACAACAGGTGCACCGGCTTTAAAATCGTAAATCCCAAAAGGGTGGCAAAAAAGATGGAAAGCACCTCCGACAGGTTGCTCGCAAGGAGAAACTGAATGGATTTCCTGATATTGTCGTAGATGCGCCTGCCTTCTCCTACCGCCCCCACAATCGTTGCAAAATTGTCGTCAGCCAAAACCATATCCGCCACATTCTTGGTAACGTCCGTGCCGGTAATCCCCATCCCGACGCCGATATCCGCATTTTTTATGGAAGGGGCGTCGTTGACGCCGTCGCCGGTCATCGCCGTAATCTTTCCCTTTTCGCGCCATGCATTGACGATTCGCACCTTGTGCTCCGGCTGCACCCTTGCATACACTGCGTACTGCTCTATCCGCTCCGCCAGTTCTTCATCCGAGAACTCGTCAAGCATAGCGCCCGTAACCGCCTGCTCGGGACTGTCTATAATCTGCAGCTCCATGGCAATGGCAACTGCCGTATCCTTGTGGTCGCCGGTAATCATCACCGGCTTGATGCCCGCCTCCCTGCATTCGGCAATTGCCGCCTTCACTTCAGGACGGACAGGGTCTATCATACCGGTCAGACCGATAAATACCATATCCTTTTCCAGCATTTCCGCTTCATAAGAAGCCGGTTCCTCTAAAAGCTCCTTATACGCCGCTCCCAGAACGCGCAGCGCGCCGTCCGCCATCGCTTTATTTGCGGCAAGCACTTCGCTGCGCAGCGCAGCAGTCAGCGCCGTCGCCCTGCCATCCTTTAAAATATGCGTACAGCGCTTTAACAGCTCATCCGGCGCGCCCTTGGTATACTGCACAAGACTGCCGTCCCCTCTGCGATGCACAGTCGTCATCATTTTCCGCATAGAGTCAAAGGGAGCTTCTCCAATCCTTATATTTTCTGCCTTTAAGTCGTCCTTGCGCATACCCTTTTGATATGCATAATTGACCAGGGCACACTCCGTAGGCTCCCCCACCGCCTCGTCATTTTCTCCTAACTCTGCGTCGGAGCAGAGTGCCATTGCCTTTGCAAGCAGCTCTTCGTCGGCACTGTCCGCTTTTACCACGGTCATTTTATTTTGAGTCAGCGTTCCCGTCTTGTCAGAGCAGATAACCTGCGCACAGCCCAAGGTCTCTACCGCCGTCAGTTTTCTGATAACCGCGTTTCTTTTGGACATATTGGTAACGCCGATGGAAAGCACAATCGTGACTACGGCGGCAAGTCCTTCGGGAATTGCTGCCACCGCAAGGCTGACTGCCACCATAAAGGTATCCAATATAGCCGTTCCCGTTACATTGGGATAGATACGGAACAAATCTATGGCAAAAATCACCACGCAGATAAGAAGCACCAGTACGCTCAGCACCTTGCTAAGCTGGGAAAGCTTCTGCTGCAGGGGCGTCTGGCTGTCCTCCGCCTTGGAAAGTGCATCGGCAATCTTTCCCATCTCTGTGTTCATGCCGGTTTCCGTCACTACCGCCCTGCCGCGCCCGTAAACAACCGTACTCCCCATATAAACCATATTTTTGCGGTCTCCCAAGGGCACCTTGCCGTCCGCGCTTGTCAGTGCCTCGCTTGTCTTTGTCACTGGAACGGATTCGCCGGTAAGCGCCGCTTCTTCTATCTTCAAACCTGCACATTCTATCACCCTTGCATCCGCAGGCACCGAATCGCCCGCTTCCAACACCACGATATCGCCCGGCACCAGTTCCTCACTGCGTACAGTCGCAAGCCGCCCGTCCCGCATGACCTTGGAAGTCGCCGCCGCTATTTCCTGCAAAGCGGCAATTGCTTTTTCTGCCTTGCTCTCCTGCACCACGCCAAGAACCGCGTTAATCAGCACCACAATCAGGATAATGATAACATCTGCAAAGGACTCGCCTGCATACACCGCCGTAACTCCCGAAATTGCCGCCGCCACAATCAGAATGATAATCATAGGGTCCGCAAGCTGCTGCATAAACCTTGCAAACAAAGAAATCTTTTTGCCTTCCACCAGCTTATTGGCACCGTAGAGCCGCGCTCTCTCCTCCACCTGCACATTTGCCAGTCCTCTTTCCGTGGATTGCTTTTCCTTCAGAACCTCAGCCACACTGCTCAAATACTCTTTCATTTTCAGCCTTCCTCTCATTGCGCCGCATAAACGGCATTTTGATTTGTATCAACCTTGTCATACCATCTTAAAGTAAAAAAACTCATATACAATGATTTTAACCACTGTATATGAGTCTCATTCTTTATAGATAAACCAGACGGCTGACGCCGCCATGCCTGTTGATTTACCGCGTACCTCCCTCTGCCATACCGCACGACACCCCCCGTCAAGGCGGCTGTCCCTTCTCACGCAGGCCTCGGGAAATACGGAACTACTCCCTCAACTATGTAATTATGTCCCTATCATAATTAAATTTCCACAATTTGTCAATGGTGAAGCGAAGATTTTATAGTTATTTCATAAACTGGACTTTCTACGATATCTCTTATATAATTGAATCAGGTCATTTTCACAATCACCCATCATTTTCACTAAGTAATTGTGAAATGTTGCTTTGCCAGTCCCGAATTGTGCATCTTGTGTGTTCTTACAGCAGACCCTTGATTACCGTTGGTACTTAGCTGCCGTATTTTGGCAGCTTACGTACCATTACGGTAATCTTGGAGCGAGAGCGCGTCTGCGTTAGAATATACAAGGTGCACAATGACACTTGCATAATCACTGAGTTTTGCAATCACCCATCATTTTCACCATAGAAGGGAGCCTCTCGATGCACTTTATTATGCAGTACTGCCGCAGAACCATAAAACGTTACCCCAAAGTATTTTTACGCGCCACGGGGCTGATTATATTTATCACGCTGATGAGCGCTTTCATCCCTTATGGCACGCGCGCTTTTCTGGAACGCGTTATTGCCGAAGCGCACTATGGCTACGCGGCGCTGGGCATTTGTGCTTTTGCAATATACTTAATGCTGAAAACGCTGGTGGACATACGCTGGTACAGGCTTTTAGACGAGCTTGGCGGACTCTGCATCACCGATTTGTCCACAGAGCTGGAAACTGCTTTAGGAGAGACCTTTCAATCTAACATTGATGCAGAAGGATGCGGCAAAATCAAACATACCATGTATGCAGATGTATTGGATGTGTTCCGGGTTATCGGGCATCACATTCCCACCCTCCTCGGAAGCGTGGCTGTCATTGCCGCAAGCCTCCTGCTCGCTGCCTTTTACGATTTGGCTCTGATGTTATTTATTCTGGGCGCACTTGCTTTGGGCACCTTGATTTCTGTCGCAGGGAAAAAAATGATTGCCCTGAAAGCCGGCAACACCAATTTGAAGTTAAAAGCCCATCATACCTTATGTGACCAATATGTAGATTCCATTCCTCTGGTGCAGACAAATCCGGTGCTCCCCTATTTTAAAAGCAGAACCGAAGAGAGTATCCGTGATTTCATCACCACCTCGCAAAAGGAAGACGGCGTACAGGTATTCTGGACGGAGGCGGTAAGTCATTACAACACGCTGTTTCGTCTGGCACTTTCCACCCTTCTGGCGCTGCCTGCGGCAGGCGGCTCCATCGTCAATCTGGTATTCTTTATCACACTGGCAGATATTATCATGTCCGAGGGGCAAAAAAGCCAGCTTCTGATACAGCAGATTATCCGGGCGCAGGTCAGCTTCGAAAATGTGGACAGACTGCTGCACCTGCCCAAACGTCAGGGAGCCGTCACGCTTTCACGGGTTTCCGAAATCACCTTTGAAGGCGTGCATTTTTCTTATCAGGAAAACAGTTCCGCGGTTTTACAAAATGTTTCCTGTGCTCTGCATTCAGGGGACAATATCCGCCTGACCGGCATGAACGGCAGCGGAAAATCAACCTTTATCAAGCTCCTGTCCGGCATATATAAACCGCAAAAAGGCAGCCTTATGCTAAACGGAAAACCCATCGGCACTTACTCGCTCAAAAGCCTGCAGGAACAGATACTTATCCTTGGGCAGGACGAAATTTTATTGAACGAGCCTCTTCCCGCCTATCTGGAGACGGTCTGCGGCAGCTCCTTTGACCGGGAAAAAGGAAAGGAAATCCTCCGCTTCACAGACCTTGACAAAGAAGATATTGTCATCACAAACAACGGACTTTCCCTGTCCGCCGGGCAAAGAAAAAAACTGCTGCTCTCCAAGCTCCTGCTTTGCTGGGAAAATGCCTCCGTCATTATTTTAGACGAGCCCGAAGCCGGTCTGGACAAAGCCATGTTTCAAAAATATATAGATTTCCTCCGCCGCATGTTTGCCGCACATAGTAAAATCATCATAACAATAGCGCATACCATAGACAGCGAGCTTCCCTTTGACCGGATACTACATTTTGAAGGTGGAAAAATGACAGAAGTGCAAAAAATATGATTTTACCGGCAGACAGCCGGCAAGTATGATATGATACAGCAGATATAACACCGCAGTTACCTCATACTGCCGCAAGCTAAAAAGGAGCAGCATGGACGAAAATATAATTTATGAAATTCTTTCCGTTGTAGAAGAAATACCCGAAGGAAAAGTGGCTTCCTACGGTCAGATTGCAAGACTGACCGGCAGAGAAAATAATGCAAGAATGGTGGGAAGGGTGTTGAGTCAATCCTCCTATTATGGCAACTATCCCTGCCACAGGGTTGTAAACCACGCCGGCAGACTGGCTCCGCATTTTCCGGAGCAAAGACAACTGCTTCTCGATGAAGGCGTAATCTTTAAAAATGGAAATTACGTGGACATGAAAAAATGCCAATGGGACTGCTAGAGGGGAAACAAGCAGTCCCCTGCCTGCTCCCCTCAGATATCCGCTGCGTTTGTAACATACCGCAAAAAGTCGGCAAGCGCCTTTCGCACTACTCCTCAGGCTCCCCGTTTCCCGCCATGCGCACGGCGATGCCATTGACCTCAACCTCGTTGTTTAATTCGATAACAAGGCACTGTCTGCCGTCGATAAGCCTTGTCTGCACCAAATCCGTCCGCTCGGGATTTACTTTTACAATGACATCCGGCGTTTTGATTTCAAACTGCCTTGTATTTGCCAGATTAGCTGCAACAAGCTGCGCCCGCTCCCCCGCCGCCGCATCGTACCGCTCGTCAAAGTCCGACAGCCGCTCTTCCTCCACGCCGCTGTACTCCAAAAGCCGCTTTACCTCCGCTTTGTCCAAAACCACCGGCTCCGGCTCATCCTTTTTTTCTTCTATCATCTCATTCAGTTTTTCGTGAATGCTTCTCACCACCTCATACTCGCACTCTTCACCCAGCGTCTCCTCCACAAGTGTCTGGAAGGTCTCCTTCTGTCCGCCTGCCGACATAGGCGCTTCACAGCCAAGCACCGGCTCCATAAAGTCAAAGCGAAGCTCCTCCGGCTTTGCCGCATAATACAGAAGGCTGTGGATATCCGTTCCCCTGTCGTTGAATGCCGGGAATAAAAAGCCGATATCCGGCATATCCACCACCCTGTCCAGCGTGCGGGTCCTAAAGGTGTTGTTTTCCTCATCATAAGCAAGCCCCGGCTTGCTTAGGGTAACAGGACAGATGCAGCACAGTATGTACTCGTAAACCTCATCGGAAGTGTCAAACATCTCCGCCCCGTCCGCCGCCCGTCCGGGCACATCATACACGGCATGTATCAGCAGAATCAGGTAATTTTCCACAGAATAATAGTGTTCGATAACCTTGTCATAAAACGCCTCGAGCAGCGCATCGTCTTTTAACGCAGAGTCCCTTAACCCCAGCAAAAATTCCTGTTCGCCTCCCGGCTGCTCCGCCTTAAGCGGAAATTCCATATTGAGCAGATTTCTGCCGATACTTCCCGAAAGCGTTTTCCGGAATATATTAAAATATTTAAAGATTTCCTCCTCCGGCAGGGAAAGAAACGCCTCTTTTAACTCTGTTTTTTTATTTTTTTCCCCGTCCACATAGCAGCCGCAGATGCGGGTAATCGCACATTTTTCCTGTGTAAACTGCTTTTTAATTTCCGCTATTTCCTTTTTATTCATATTGCCGCTCCTTTGCATTGCTTCTCTTTACATGTCTGTATGCACTGTATCCGCTACCCCAAACTCTATCACAGAAATATGGACATTTCAATCTTTTTGCAAAAGACATTTCCTTTTTGCAGCGGCATATAAATACGCGGTTTAAGTTACATCCTTCCTTTTTTCCCATCTCCCCTGCAGCAGCGCTGCCACAATGCCTGCCGCAAAAATACCGATTCCTGCCACCGGTGCCGCAAGCATCGGCTTATCAATTTCTCCCGCCTTAAAAAGAAAAAAACCGCCGTACACCAGACTGCATATCGCAGCCGGAATCTGTGAAGCAATGGCATTGACATGGCTGGATAAATGGCATGTCACCGCAAATACAAGCAGAGAAAGCCCCAATGATGCCAGCACTGCAAGAAGTAGTACATACAGGGTATAGCTTCCCAGCGTCCACGGAAGCCACCCGATGAAGCCGCTGGCAAAGCCGGACAGGGCACAGTTCCAAAAGGTAAATACCCTGTCCTGCTTTGCACAGCAGGCATACAAGCCGCATACCACTGCCGCAATGCACAAAACAGCGGCGACAATTGCAGCAAGCCTGCTTCGATAATAAGACCTGCCTCTTTGAAAGCTGCATAAAAGTGCCGGCATACGGCTCCGATTTTCAGATACCATATATGGCATCACAAAAAAACAGGTGCCTAGCATCATGAAAACAGCAAAATATCGCAGCAGCATAAAATTATACTCCGCCACATTCCTCGGGCACGGGCTGTACACTTCTGCCCGATTCCGCTCTGCCACCCTTTTTTCTGCCACAGCGCTCACACTCTCGTATTTGCTGTTTCCCTGCATTACCTCCTCACAATAAGAATCTATATAAAAATCCCAGATGTCAAATACAATCAAGCGCTCCATATCCGCGTAGACCGCCTCCGGCGAAACCTGCTCGTATAACTGAAACCACAGACGGTTTTCCTCCTCCAGCGTAAGCTCACGCCCATTTATTTTCTGTAAGAGCTCTTTCAAAGAGTGTATCTGCCTTGCGGCATATTCGGGAGTCCGCGCGATAAACTTATCCGTCTCCCCAGCCGCATATACAGGTCTTTGTGATTGCAGCAACGCAAATTCCTCCGGCAAAAGCTCCCTTCCGTACTGCCTGAGGACATCCTCAGCTAAATCAGCCTCCATATGCCAGCTTCCATCGTATCCTACTACATACGGCTTTATTACAAGCAGAAAATAAAGCCCAAAGAAACCCAGTAAAAACAAAAGCTTTTTCACCGTTATGATTTTACGAAACTCCAACATCCTTCTACTCCTTTTCAGTGATTGCAAAACTTAAATTAGACAATTACAAAACTCTTATTTGCTGGCTCCGAATTGTGCACCTTGTATATTCCATAAGCAGACTCTTAAAAAACGTCAGTGCCAAAGTCATGCGGGCATGACTTGCGAGGTATTTTCGAGCTTAGCACTGCTACGTTTTTTACGAAGCGAAAGCGGGTCTGTGTTGGAATATACAAGGCGCACAATGACACTCGCATAGCCACTACATTTCGCAACTGCCTCAATGGCGAAACTCTGTTTAAATATCCTCCATCAGAAACCTCTTATACCGCACGGCAAGAAACGCCAGCAAAAGCACGCCCCAGCACAGTATAAAAGCCGCTTCGTAATATTTGACAGATAAAAATCCGGCGCCGCCCGCAAAGTAATGTCCCGCCTTTTTTATAAACTCCACGGGATTAAAACGTATGGCGAAAAGCAGCATGGAATCTCTCGGAAAAATTTCCGCTGCTGCAGCCAGCGCCGTACAGACAAATCCCATTTTGAAAAACGCCTCCGCCGTCCTATGTTTCTTCTCCACAAAGCCTGCCGCCGCCATGCCAAAAAGCAGCGAGATACATACGGACATTGCCGCCTGCAGCAGCATATATGCCCCAAAACTTATGGAAAAACGGCAGACGACCGGATAAAAGGAATCCAGCATCATCATACTCCCCACTTTTACCCGCCAGAGCTTTCCTATGTGAAATACTCCTTCTGCCGCCAGAAAGGTAATGCTCCAGAGCGCCGCCGTAAAGAAAACAATAACGAGAAACGCGCTCTCCATCTGCAGGCGGTTCAGCTTTCTCCCCGTCTTTGTCGCATAAACCAGCTCCTTAGAACGTCTGTCATAAGGCGCATTGACACAGTAAAGCATGAAGAGTACTGCCGCCAGCGCTGCTTCCACCGTGCAGGCTGTGGGAAGTATACGGAAAAACAGGGAGCAGAAATCACTCGTGCAGGGAACAAACACAGAAAACGCCGTGCCATTTTCCTTATCACGCACCAGCCATCCCTCCATCGGCGCGCAGGCATTTCTCACAGCCTGTGCCGCCCTTCCGGCAAGTCTTAACTTTTCGATAAAAATCTCTGCAAAATCCGCCGCTCCAATCTTATCCGCCATCAAAGGAACTGCCTCCACGGCACGGCGCACACTTATCTGTGCAGCAGGCGGCTCTTTTCCTGCAAACGCTGCAATGATGACCTCCGTGTTTTCTTTTGTCACACTGTAAACGCCTCTCTCCCAAAGCCCTGCAGCCGCCTCTGCCATGGGCGCCTGGTCGCTGTAGTTTGCAAGCAGCCAAAAATTAACCACTAAGGCGCCCGCAAATAAAACCATAAAAAAACGACTGGTAAGAAGCCTTTTCCCCTCTTCTATTCTGCATCTCATATCTATCCTCCCTTTTGATAAATCCACATCCGGCAGTTTCCGTCATATTTTTCCACTTCCCGCCTATCTGTATAAGGATAGAAATACATCCTCCAGCCCCGGTTTGACCGGTTTCCACCCGGCTTCGGCATGTCGGCTGATAAAGCGGACGATAATGGCTGCGCCTTCCCGCCGTCTGGATACTACCTGATACCGCTCTTCCCATTCCGGCAGCGCCCTCTCCTCCACAGCCGTCTCAAACAGGCTTCCCTCCAGCCCCTTGCAGATGTTTTCCACCGTGTCATTGCAATACACCCCTTTGTCCTTCAGCATCACGATACGGTTGGCAGTAAATTCTACATCAGAGACAATATGGGTGGAAAGCAGTACAGTTTTGTCCTTGGACAGCGAAGTAAGTATTTTGCAAAACCGCATACGTTCTTTGGGGTCAAGCCCGGCGGTAGGTTCATCCAGCACAAGTATCTGCGGGTCATTTAATAATGCCTGTGCAATGCCCACACGCTGTATCATACCGCCGGAAAATTTTTTCATTTTTTTGTTCTTTTGCTCCGACAGCCCTAAAAGCTCCAGCACTTCTCCTGTTTTTTCCCGCAGCTTCCTTTGCTCCATACCCTTCAGCACGCCGATATAATGCAGATATTTCTCCGGCGTATACTCTCTGTAATAGCCAAAGTCCTGCGGCAAAAAGCCGAGCTTTTCTCTGTAAAGGGCGTCCAGCTTTTTAATTTCCACGCCGTCATAAAACAGCTCTCCCTCCGTGGGAAACAGCAAAGTCGTTATCAGCTTTAACAGTGTGGTCTTTCCTGCGCCGTTCGGCGCAAGTAATCCATAGATACCATTTTCAAATTCCAGATTGATATGTTCCAGCGCGGTAAAATTCTGATATTTTTTAGTAACGTTTTGTATTTGCAGCATTTGCATACTCCTTTCTAAACGCGGGACCGGTCATCAAAATAAGCTGTTTTATATACACGCACATGCCGCTCAATCCCACGCCGATAAACAGAAACACCGGAAGCTCCTCCAGCAGTTTTCCGTAAACAGCGGGTACGGACAAAAGAAACACCATATTTATCAAAAGCCAAACGGCGCCACTGTATACTGCCCCTCTCACCTGCCGCCCCCGCAAAATTCCCGCTGCAGCAAGCAGGGCAAACAGCATAAGGGAGCTGAAGGAAACCGCAAACAGCCGTATGCCGTCTGCTTTGCAGTGCAGTGCCAGCGCTGCCGCATATACACCGTTAAAAACAAAGCCCGTCAGACATTCTCCCAGCATCCGCGCAGATAGTACATGGCAGAACGTATATTTGCAGGACATCTGCAATTCATAACAGCCGCTGCCCCGTTCCTTTATCCAGGAAAGTGTAAAAATACCTGCATACAAAATCGGCGCACTGAAAAATGCAGCTACATAGACGCTTTCTCCCATCTGCAGTACAACTTTTAAGAGCAGATAGGCAGTCAGGATGGTTATCACAAAGGCAATACTGATAACGCCTGCCATACCTGCATATAACTGCCTGAAACCAATTCCCACAAGCATATTCTTAAGAAGGTCTGCAAAGTCCGGTTTTGCCGTCTCCTCCAACAGGCACTCGGCTGCGCGGAGCGTCTGCTCCTTTTCCGCTGCTTTTTTCCACATGCCCTCCAAAAATGCTTCCCTGTCACTCATCTGCCATCCCTCCTTTTTTTCAACGTTGTTCTGGCGCGGTGTATCGCGCCCTTTACCTGCAGTACGCTTTTGTGCATAACTTCTGCAATCTCCTGATAGCTCATACCCTCAGCCGCGTACAAAAGCAGCGCCTTTTTCTGCTGTGGCGGAAGCGCCGCAATCCACCCTGCCATTTCATTTTTTTGCTCTCTCCTCAAACATGCCGCTTCCGGTGAATCCTCCAAAAGGATTGCTTCTATTTCCGACTCTTCTGTTCCCGACACTTCTGCTCCCCCGCTTTCCCTCCCGGTTCTTCTCCTGCAATCAATCAGCTTGTGTTTCATCACCGCATAAAAATAGGTTCGAAAAGAAAAGTCCATCCGGTAGCGTCCCCTTGCCGCCCAGATATCCGCAAAACATTCCTGCGCAATGTCCTGTGCAGCCTCCTTGTCCGGCAGCCTGCTTCTCAGATAGCGCAGCGCCTCACCATAATACCGCAGCACCAAGACTTCAAAAGCCTCCTTGTCTCCTCCTGCCGCCATCCCCATCAGCTCATTATCCGTTTTTTCCTGCAAGCCGCCCCTCCTTTCTCCTTCGAAGCCTTTTATTAGTATCTCGCTCCTCTTATCAAAAAGTTACTCTTTTTTTCTAAATTTTTTGTGTAAGAAATTTGTAAGATTTTACCGTGTTTTTTTGTAAGATGCATCAGTTATAATGGAAAATATAGAAAAGTGTGATAAACTATACTGGTAAATGCTTTTGAAGGAATCAAACTTTATGGAAAATGAACGTATTCTGGTAGTGGATGATGACAAAGATATCGTCGCCACCTTAAAAATCCAACTGGAAAAAGAGGGATTTCCCGTGCTGACAGCCTATGATGGAGAAGAAGCGCTTGCCATCCTAAGCAAAGAAAACGTGCATCTGATACTTCTTGACGTCATGATGCCAAGGCTTGACGGCTTTTCCGCCATTATGAAGATACGGGAAAAACGCAATATCCCGATTTTAGTTATGTCCGCCAAGTCAGAGGACAGTGACAAAATACTGGGGCTTTCCATTGGCGCCGACGATTATATCACAAAGCCCTTCAACTATAAAGAGGTCATTGCCCGTGTACGCAGCCAGCTCAGACGTTATATGAAGCTGGGCGGTGTGTATTCTGTCGGGGACGAAGTAAAAATAGGACGTTTATGCTACAATTTTACGGAGCACACGCTGACGGCGGACGACGTACCCGTCAAGCTGACCTCTACGGAAACCAAAATTATTGAACTTCTTATCAGACACCCCGGTCGTATTTTTTCTGCTGATGAAATTTACACAAACGTCTGGGGCGAGCCATTTGTCTATAACGGTGAAAATACCGTAATGGTGCATATCAGGCGCATCCGCGAGAAGATTGAAATCAATCCGAGTGAACCGGAGTATTTAAAGGTGGTGTGGGGAATTGGATACAAATTTGAAAAAAGGTAAAAAAATCAGAGCTTTTTGTTATCGGATATTTGCTCTTGGCGCTCTCATCATTATGCTTACTTCTGCCATAACAGGATGGGATGCTATCAGGGCATTTGTTTCCGATGGTACCTGCGTGCTGAGCGGAAACTTCTATGAATTACCGGAATTTAAAGAATATATCGGTGAATTATGTTACCAGACTCTGCTTACCTACGCCGGTGTAGGCGACAGCAACGGCAGACGTCTGTCCGATACGTTCAAAAGTTCATCTGCCCGTGTCTATGCCGATACCAAAACCTTCCTGCATGTCAATCTGCAAAAGTCGGACCAAATGATTCAATATTATATTAACCAGCCCGGCGAAATGATAAACACCAATATGCCTTACGCCGCCTTGTCTACCATACAGGAAGAGGTCATGATAACACTTCCCGCAGATACCATACTCTGCTATTTCTGGGATGGCGCACAAAATGCGCAAGGCAGCGATTTACACAACGGGCTCAAGTATATTCATGCATACCGTTCCACCATGTCGTACCAGCCTCTTACTGTCGAGCTAAATCAAATGCGTGTGATTATCGCTGTAAAAATAAGAGATTATCAGGAAGGCTCTTTCCTGTATAACCTGCAGCTTCTGGCACAGAATTATCGTCTTGTCCTGCTTTGTTTCTTTATCAGCGGTCTTGTTTTCGTCTTGTCTTTGCCCTTTTGCCTTTTCAGCAGAAAAGCATACAAGGCAGCCACCCGCTCCTATGCTGCCCTCACCGGAAAAATTTTGGTGGAATTTAAGATTGCCGTTATTGCGCTTTCACTGCTTCCGCTTTTTTATTACGGCTTTTCTCTAAAAGATTTTTCAACGCTTTCCCTTACGGAATGCCTGCGGCAGATTTTATTTTTCCTGCCCTTCATGCTTCTGCTCTTTCTTCTTTACACAGATATCAGACATAATAAATTCAAGTTCTTCCTGCATTCGCTTCCGGGCAGATTTGTCATATACATAAAGGAGCTCTGGAGGAGCACTTCCTGGTACCGCCAATCCATGCTTATCAGTCTGACGCTGATGGCTTGTGCCGTGATTTCCCTTATCACAGGCATTTGCCTGATTGCCACAAACTTATCCGCATTGTATCAGGCAAGAAACCATTACCGCGGCACCCTTGCCTCCGAACTGATTAAGCAAAGCCTGTATGGATTTTTATTTGTCATCGTGTTTTTATTCCTGATAAGCCTTTCACTTTTTAAGGCATACCGCTACACCAGAAAATTATCAAAGGAAACAAATGCTGTTGCCGGCAAGCTTGCCGGAATAAAAGACGGAACCGGCTCTGCGCCGCTCGTTCTGCCGAAAAACGCTTTCTTGACGAAAACGGCGGCAGACATCAATGAACTGGAAGACGGCATGGAAAAAATGGCGGAGCAAAAGAACCGTTCCAACAAGCTTCGGGTGGAGCTGCTCACCAACGTATCTCACGACCTGAAGACACCCCTCACTTCCATTATCAACTACGCCGACCTTCTCTGTGAAGAGCCCTTGGAGGAAAAGGCAGCCGATTACGCCGCTTCTCTCCGCACAAAGGCATATCGGCTAAAGAGTATGGTGCAGGACGTCTTTGAGTTCTCCAAAGCAGCCAGCGGCAATCTGTCTGTGGAAAAACGTACCATCGACCTTGTCAAGCTGGTGCGGCAGACCCTTGCCGATATGGAGGAACGCATACAGGAAAGCAGCCTCACCTTTAAAACCGTAATTTCTGAGGAGCCAATGCTAATAGAAGCAGACGGAGACAAACTGTACCGCGTCTTCCAGAACCTTTTTGTCAACGCCTTACAGTATTCCCTTGAGAATTCCAGAGTGTATGTGATGCTCTCTGTCAAGGAGGAAAAAGCATATGCCAAAATCAAAAATACCTCCAAATGGGAGCTGGATTTTGATACCAAGGATATTATGGAACGCTTTGTCCGCGCAGATGCCTCCCGCACCACCGAAGGCAGCGGGCTTGGGCTTTCCATCGTACAGAGCTTTACCGAGCTCTGCGGCGGAAGCTTTTCCATTGAGACGGACGCCGACATGTTTACTGCCTGTGTAGCGTTTCCGCTGGTGGAAAAAAGCCTTACAGCTTAAGCCCCTTATCCTCCGGCAGCCCCAGCATAAGGTTCATGCACTGTACGGCAGCGCCGGAGGCGCCTTTGCCAAGATTGTCAAACCACGCGGAAAGCAACAGCCGCTCCTCGCAGCCTGTCACAAAGATTTCCATGCCGTCCCAGCCGCTTTTCGCGTGCGCCGAGAGGAAGCCGCCATACGATGCTTCCGCCCCAAGAGGCGCCACACGGACAAACGGCTCGCCTGCATAATATCCTGCAAAAAAATGATGAAGGGATTTTAAGTCCGCACATTTTGAGAGCATTCCTGCATAGAGCGGAAGGGAGACCAGCATCCCACTGTAATAGTCGCAGATAATGGGAGAAAACAACGGCTCCCTTGAAAGCCCCGTAACCGCCTTCATCTCCTTCAAGTGCTTGTGCTGCTGCGTAAGCGCATATTCTCTGGGCGCATCAAGCTCTGACGGACGCCCTTCCTTTTCATATTCCGCAATGGTCTTTTTGCCGGCGCCGCTGTAACCGGACATGGCAAATGCAGATACCGGATAATCCGCCGGCAGAATCCCTTCTTGTATCAGCGGATAAACCATCGCAATAAAACCGGAAGCATAGCAGCCCGGCACCGCCACCCGATTTCCGTTCCTTACCGCCTCTCTGAATCTTGGCGCAAGCTCGGGGAATCCGTACGCCCAGCCTTCTTTTGTCCGATGGGCGGTAGAAGCATCGATAATCCGCACATTTTCATTTTCCACAAGGGAAACCGCCTCTCTTGCCGCAGCATCCGGCAGGCACAAAAAAGTAATGTCCGATTCATTTATCAGGCGTTTCCTCTCGTTTAAATCCTTTCTAAGCTCCGGCTCTATCGTAAGCAGGCTGATGTCCTCCCTGCCTGCAAAGCGCTCGTTAATCCGCAGTCCCGTCGTTCCCTCACTGCCGTCAATAAATACTTTTGTCACAGTCTCCATCCTTCCTTGTATAGGTTACATAAGTAAAGGGTATTTCCCCCTCCACCCGCTCCTCTGTTTCTTTGTCAAAAAGCCTCTCGTCAAACTCCGGGAAAAAGGTATCTCCCTCTATCTCTGCTTCTATTTCCGTAACATACATTTTTTCCACAAGCGCAATGGCTTCTCTGTAGAGCCCTGCGCCTCCTGAAATATAGATATGCTTTCCCGGCTGCAGGCTCTTTGCTTTTTTTAAAGCCTGCTCTAAGGAAGAAGCCGTGGTACAGTTTTCCGCCTCAAAATCCGCCGTGTTTGACACCACCACCGTAAAGCGGTTGGGCAGGGGATGTCCGATTTCTTCATAGGATTTACGCCCCATAATGACGACATTGCCCGTCGTCAGCTCACGGAAGCGCCGCTGCTCACCCTTAATACGCCACGGGATTTTTCCTTTATTGCCAATCACTCTGTTTTTTGTATATGCCACAATTAAAGCCGTCATGTTCCCTCTTTCTGTACATAGCACTTTGTCATGTGCCATTTTTTCATAAGTCATTTTCTCATAAGCCGCCCTGCCAAAAATCAGCAGCCTATTCCGCTATGCCCCACGGCTGCGGTCTTGCAAAATAAAAGCCCTGCGAATATGCAATACCGATTTCCTCCATCACCTTCTGGATTGCTTCGTTCTCTACATACTCGCCTACCACTTCCTTGCCCTGTCTGGTGCACCAATCATTTATCAGCTCCACGAACTCGCGGCAGTTCTTGTCACAACAGATTTCTTTGATGATTTCCCCGTCTATTTTCAGGATATCCGCATCTATCCGTATAATGTGCAGCATATTGGAAAAACCGCTTCCAAAATCGTCAATAGCAATCCTTGCGCCATACTCGTGCACACTGTCGGCAAATTGCTTGATAAACTGATAATCCCTGATTTCCTCGCTCTCTACCAGCTCAAAAATGAAATTCTCGGGATGCTTTGCTTTCTTTAGGTAATGGAATATCATGCGCAGCATATCCCTGTCGTAAATATCCTGTACATTCAGATTTACGGTCACGGCAATATCCTTGTCAAGGAACATTTCCATCACCTTTCGAATCATAATAATGGACATGGATTCATAAAGGTTATAATCCTTCGCCACAGGAAGACAGCGCCCCGGCTGATAAATATTGCCCTGCGCGTCCTTGATGCGCAGCAATGCTTCATACATACCGACCTTTCCGGTACGGTTGTCATGGATTGCCTGAAAATAGGGAACCACTCTGTCCTGTACCAGCGCCTCCCGCAGGGTCTGCAGCATGTGCATCTCCTCTTTGACGCTGAGTACCTCCCCGGGCATCTCGCTATACAGTATAAACTGTATTTTGTTCTTGATACCATACTGGAGCGCAGCCTCCGCTTTCTGCAGCGCTTCCCGCTCTCTGATAACCACCGCGCCCTCATAGGAAAATACAAAGTCCTTGTAGCTGACGCCGTTCAGATAATCAAACACTTCCTTCATGCAGGCGATAAACGCTTCATCCCCCACAAAGCTCTCCGCCGCAATCAGCAGGGAACAGTCCCCATAGCTGTAAAAATGAAGCCTTCTTCCAAAGAAGCGCTTTCCTACGTCCTCATACAGCCCCTTCAGTTCATCCAGAAACATGCCGTTCCCCATAAACAGCCGCATGATGCGCTCGTTTTTCAAGGTAAAAATAGCAATCTTATCCAAATTCAGCCGCTCACAGTCAAACAAATACTGCGTCTGATTGTCCAACCCCAGCTCCGCGCAGTAAAACATCGCCTGCTTCATCTTCTCCTGCTGCTCGTTAAGCTGCCTGTTGAGCTGCTTGTTCCCCATTTTTAGCAAATAATTTATCATCTGCACATTGTTGTGCTGCAAGGTAGAGACGTTGCTTAAGGATTTGCTCTTTAAAAGCAGTCTTGCCGCCGGATTTTCTGAAATTCCGGCAATCACGAAAGTCGAATTGGCGTAGGTATTTTTGCCGCCCATGTGAATAATCTCACCGGACAGCATGGCGCCGCTCATATTGGTGGTAAAAAACTGGCTGACCTCCCATTTCGCACAGTCGTGCAGCATCCAGCCTCTTGAAAGGCAGTCATAGGCAAAAAGCGCCTCCACCGGCTCGTTTTTTAAATCCTCATAGACATCGCTCAACTGGCTGACAATCTTCTGTGGGTCAAAGTATCCCAGCGAAAATTTCATGCCCGCAGAAAGCTCCGTGAAAAAATTGAGGCGGTTTCTCTTTTCAGACCGCCAAGGCTGCGGCAGTATCTCAAACGGCTCATAAACCAGATTGTAAGCAACCTGTGAAAAATCCTCCCGCACCAGAGGGAAAATACCTGCAAGAAGCGGGTCCTTTTTCAGCTCCTCCGCGCCGAGCAGCCTCTCATACCAGACCGCGGCATCCTCTCCCTCCATCTCATCCATATAATGCTCATGTACCTTCGTCACTTCATAGCTCTTTCCTACGCTCTCCACACCGCAAATTGCATTTTCATATGTAAACAGCGAAGAGCCGCTTATCACAACCGCCGCCATATCCGTGGAAGACGTCTTCGTCCCAGCCAGCACATAAGCCCTTTCTCCCGCATTCTGATGGGCGCCCTCCTCCGTATAAGCAACGCCGCCTATCATTTTAAGAGCCGGATACCGGTTGCCCATGTGCCAGACAAATTTTGCCGTTTTATAATAAGACAGCGGAAAAAACACAAGCATCAGACCCTCACCGGACTCTAACAGCGCTTCCGATACCTCTTTACACAGCGCTTCGCCGGACTTGTCCTTCCCCTCCGCATCCTGACACTTGAACATACCGAGCCGCAGCTCGCTTTTCTCCGTCTCGGTTATGGAAATCAGGCACGCATTGGCAACAATATCACCCTCACAGATGACTTTCGATGTACTGCACCCAATGATAACCGCATTCGGCAAAAGCTGCCCGACGTCTGCCGAAAGCCGTTCCATCTCAGCCGCCGTATGAACGCTGCTGTGAATCCTGACAAGGCATTTCGTATTTCTGTCCAGTTGTATACCGTCCAGATATTCTTCAAAAAAAGCAAGAGACTGATACAAATGATTATATGACTTCATTCTGCTCCCCTCTGCGTGTTTTTACACGCACTCAAAACAGTTTCTTACAGAAGCGCTCCCGCGGCTTTGCCATGCACCGCACAGGTACCCGCTTTCTGCGCCTCCTCGTAATACCAGCATTTGTAGTCAAGCACCTTCAGCGTTTCTTTAAGCTGCTCAATCTGCCGCAGCACGGCTTGTTTCTGTTTTCTTACCAGCTCCAGCCTTCTGCCAATTGACGCATCGCCTTCCACACATAAATCCACAAAACTTTTTATATCTTTAATCGACATTCCCGTCTTTTTTAAACATCCTATCAAAGCAAGCCACTCAAAATCCGACTCCTGAAACCTGCGGATGCCGCCCTCGGAGCGCTCCACGAAGGGTAAAAGCCCCTCCTTGTCATAATACCGCAGCGTAGAAGGCGCTATCTCCAGTTTTTTCGCCATTTCGCCTACCGTGTAATACATTGTGCTCCCTTCCGGCTCACAGCCAGTTTACATGCTTTCGTCTATATAAATAAATTATAGCATTGGCAAAATTTGCTGTCAACGACGGAAAGCATCTGTTTCACGGCAAATCCTTGTAAAAATACGTATTGCAAAAACAAAAAGAAAGGCGGGAATCCGTTGTCAGAATCCCGCCCCGTATTGTTGCTTCTGTTATACATTTTATATGGAAATATCAACATTGCCGCCTTCTGCCGGCATGGATGCCTCCGCTGTCTCCACCGGCATCTCCATCCCTGCAAGCTGCAGCGAAACGCCGCTTGAAGCCTCACTCTTTTCCTGCGCCAGCTTGTCAAATAATGCTTTTAAATACTTCAAATCCGCCTCTGCAATTTCTTTCATCTCCGCGGCTCTGTGTTTTTTCTTAAGCAGCTCCAAATCCTCGGGACTCATCTCCTTCTGCACGCTAAGCCCCATGTCGTCCGCAAGCTCGTCAAGCTCTGCCAGCACCGTATTCACAAGCTCTTCCATGGAGGAATCCATGGTTTCCTGCACGGACGCCTGATACTCCTGTACAAGCACAGCCAGCTCCTCTGTCCGCAGCCCGTCTTCCTCTTCTGCCGCAGCTTCTTCTGCTTCTGCCCTTGCGTCCTCGTATGCCTCCAAGTCGTCAGAGCAGGAACCCGTCCGCGCCGCTTTTTCCTCCTCCTGCAGATGCTTCATCTTCTTTTTCGCTATCCGCTCCATCTTCTTGGCATGGATAATCGCCTGCTCCAGCTCCTTTTCATCATAATCGGGATTTCGCACCATGCGCTGCAGCATGGCAACCTTGGCGCGGGCGCTCACCAGCACCCTGCCTGCACCGCCGGAGGTCTTCGTCTGCAAAATCCGACCGGAAATTTCCCTGAAATTGTACTGTATGCGCTTCTTCTTTTTTATCTTTGGCTTTGATACCCTGACCGTGCCTACATGGTTTCCCTTTCCATCCGTAAGCTTTATCTCAGTCATACCGGACCGCCCTACGCTCATGCTCCCCATGCCGCTATCCTCCTTGATAAAAGCAATTTTTAAATCTGCCGGCAATTCCATTTGCCAAATACTTCAATTATGATATATATCGGCAAAACAGGGCAAAAGCTTTACCAAAACAGGCTGCTTACAGCACGTTGTCAATCAGCTCCTGATAAAACATGGCATAATCCGTTCTCTTTTCCTTGATGAACTGAATGGCTGAGGAGGGATGACTGTTCAGCGTACCTGTTAAAAGATATGGGATATCATACCCCCAGACCGCACCCTCGTCCCTAAGCTTCTGCATATGCTTTTCCACAAAATTCATAATGGCAATCTTGTTGTACTTCGGATTGCGAAGGAAGCTCAGCAGAAGCTCCATGTAGCAGTTGCCTGCGCCCCTGCCCATGCCGCTCACGGTAGCATCCAGATAACTTGCGCCCATGGTAAGCGCCTCAATGGTATTGGCAAAAGCAAGCTGCTGGTTGTTGTGCGCATGGATACCGACCTTTTTATTGTACTTCGCCGCCATATTCAGGTACTTGTCGCAAAGACGCTCCACCTGCTCCGGATAGAACGCGCCAAAGCTGTCCACCAGATAGATGGTGTCCACACTGCTCTGCCCTAAAAGCTCCAGCCCACCGTCCAAGTCATCGTCATTCACCTTGGATACCGCCATAATGTTTACCGTCGTCTCATATCCCTTCTTTTTGGCATCCTCCAGCATCTCAATTGCCGCCGGAATGGTATTGATATAGGTCGCCACACGGATTAGGTCGATGACGCTGTCCTTCTTGTTCAAAATATCCTTTTTAAAATCCGTTCTTCCCACATCCGCCATGACAGCAATCCTGGTGTCCGTCTTGTTGTCGCCTACAATGCTGCGGATATCCTGTTCTTTACAGAATTTCCACTTGCCAAATTGAGCCGGATTAAAAATTTCGGTAGAGGCTTTGTAACCAAATTCCATATAATCAACGCCGGCTTTTATATTTGCCAGATATAAATCCTTCACAAACTCATCTGAAAACGCAAAATTATTGACCAGTCCGCCATCCCGCAGGGTGCAGTCCACCACTTTGATATCGGGGCGGAAGGATACCAGAGAGCCTTGTCTGCTTCGAGCCATTTTCCATTCCTCCTGTTGCTTTTTATTTCCTGCCTGTTTTCTTTCTAATGCCTGTCCGTCTTACTATAGCACTTTAAACCGTTAAACTGTTTCTGTAAGAATACTGGATTTCGACGTATTTGTCAAGTCCCAGACGCAAAAAGACTGCCGCAGGCAGCAAAAAAACCGCCACGGTTTCCTGCAGCGGCTTTTTGCTACCATGGCATCCTGTCATGGCACCACTCTCTGCCAATTTAATAATTTGTTGCGCTTACTTCAAAATAGCTCTGCGGATGATTACAGGTAGGGCAAACCTCCGGCGCCTTTGTTCCCACTACTATGTGTCCGCAGTTGCGGCACTCCCATACCTTTACCTCGCTCTTCTCAAACACCTTTGCCGTCTCCACATTCTGCAAAAGGGCGCGGTATCTCTCTTCGTGATGTTTTTCAATGGCGCCAACCAGACGGAATTTGGCAGCCAGCTCAGGAAATCCCTCACTCTCGGCAGTCTTGGCAAATTCTTCATACATATCCGTCCACTCATAATTTTCACCGTCAGCCGCAGCCGCCAGATTCTCCGCCGTACTGCCTATGCCGCTCAGTTCCTTGAACCACATTTTTGCATGTTCCTTCTCATTGTCCGCAGTCTTTAAAAACAGGGAAGCTATCTGCTCATAGCCTTCCTTTTTTGCCACGGAAGCAAAGTAAGTATACTTATTTCTCGCCTGAGATTCTCCTGCAAACGCCGCCTCCAGATTTTTTTCCGTCTGTGTCCCCGCATATCGATTCATGTCTGTATCCTCCTTCATTTGTCATACAAAAACTATTACTATGAAGGATAGTGTAGCCTTTTTGCCACCGCCTGTCAACACCGGACGCTTCTGCGTCAATCTGCTACTGCAAATCATCCCGCTTAAAATATGCATATGCTGCCATAACTGCCGCTGTAGAAGCAGCCAGACCCATTACTGCCATAAACACAAGCCGGCAGTGAGAAAAACCTCCAGAAACCGCTTCCCCTGCCGCTTCTTCCATTCCCTGAAGACCGCTAAAATTCAGTAGTTCTGTACATTGACATACAGAAAAAAATTGTAAGAAGATATCTCCGCCCGGCATCAGCTCCTTTAGCAAAAGAAGCAAAAGCTCCACACACCCTATGATATAGCCGGCAAATATTGTGGCATAAGGATTTTTCACTATCACCGCTATCAGCATCGTTTCACAGGCGATGCGAAACAGCACGCCAAACACAAGCACACACCGCAGAAATGTACTCCCCGCCTCCGGCACATATCCCCAGCCAAATCCGACAGTCAGCACGAGAGGACAAAAGAGCATAATGGTCATCGCGCCCAAGCTTCCTGCAGACAGCGCCACCAGAAATCTTCCGAAGAGAACTTCCTTTCTGGAATGTCCTGTTAAAATTTCATAATACAGCGTCTTGTCCACAAAATCCGTCCCCATGACAAACGCCATCAGCACCAGCATAAACAACAGCCCCATAAGACCAAAAAAGCTTCCCATATCCGCCATTATCCTGCCGCCCTTTATTTCTTCATAGCCGTCTATATTCGCAAAAGTAAATGCTGCATTAAAAAGAAGCATTACAACAAATGTGCCGCGCACCCGCTTGTCCCGAATGAGCTGATACCACTGCGCTCTAATGATGTTCCACATGAGTATCACCTCCCGTCACGGATATGTAGTACTGCTCCAGCGTGTCCCCACCCGCAGACAGCCCCAGCGGCAGCACACCATTTTCATATAAAGTTCTTGAAACCGCCGCCATATTATCCAGATATTCATACAGTCGCAGGCTGCCGTCCTCTTGTGCCTCCATGTCGGCAATCCCCAGCTTTTCCCTCAGAATTGCCGCCGCCAGATTGTTATTGTCCGTATCCACGTGTAAATAACCGAGGCACGCCTTTTTTAAAGCATCTCCCGTCAAGTGCCGGATGATTTGACCGCGCACAATGAAAAGATACTCGCTGCACATCAGGGCAAGCTCACTCAATATATGAGAGGAAATCAAAATTGTAACCTCTTCTTCCCTGTTCAGCTTCATCAGCATTTCCCTGATTTCCACGATACCGCCCGGGTCCAGCCCGTTAACCGGCTCGTCCAGAATCATAACCTCCGGCTTTGACAAAAGTGCATTTGCTATGCCAAAGCGCTGTTTCATCCCTAAAGAATATTCCTTCAACTTTTTGTTGCGCACATCAGACAGTCCCACAAGTTCCATAACCTTCTTCGGACGCTCTTTATCCGGAATTCCTTTCTGAATTCTCTGTTTTTCTAAATTCTGCCATGCCGTTAGGTCAAGCTTTGCATAGGGAGTCTCTATCATAAAGCTCATTCTCTCCCTTGCCTTCGCCAGTTCTCTTTCCGACCTGCCTCCATAGAGAGAAATATTCCCCGCCGTCGGAAGGACTAACCCGCCCAGCATCTTCATTATCGTGGTTTTACCCGCGCCGTTTGGTCCTATCAGCCCGCAAATGCTTCCCCTTTTTATGGCAAAACCGGCTTCCTTTACCGCAAACTGCTTTCTATACAGCTTTGTCAGACCTTTTACCGCAATCACCTTTTCCTCTTCCATCCCTTCTCCTTTCTCCCATCATGTGATGACTCTTTCATTCTTTCATACAAACTTAAAGAATTTCTTAAGTCATGGAAAAAGGGGAAGCTTTATCGTGATGCACAGTTCTCCGGCGCACACCGCCGCCTCTGCCTCCGCTCCTTGTTTCTGTGCCAAAAGTTTTACGATATAAAGTCCCAGTCCGGTTCCTTGCCTGTGCCTTGCGGCATCCGCCTTATATGCCCTGTCAAAAATATGCGCCGTATCAATAGTATCCGAGGCGGCAATGGGATTTGAAAATACCACCTTGCAGACCTGTCCCGTTCTCTCAAGCCGGATTGCAAAAGTGTTTTCCGCATATTTCAGGGTATTGTGAAACAGGTTGTAAAACATACGCTCCAGCAGCCGCCTGTTTCCCCGTACCAATATGGTTTGTTCCGGAATTTCCAGCCTTGGCGTTAATTTACGTTCCCAAATCAGCCCTTCCTGCTCCAGTACCATCTGAAACAGCAGCTTTGTAATTTCGACTTCCCCCATTTCCGGTTCTGCCGTATCGCTTTCCAATAAAGACAATTCAAAAAAGGCATCCGCCATGCCTTTTAGTTCATCCGTCTTGTTTTTACATATCTGCAGATAACCGCGCTCCTTCTCTCCAAGCGTTCCTTCCCTGTCTATGAGCTGCAAATTACCCTTTACCACAGTCAGCGGAGTTCTCAAATCATGAGCGATGTCCGAGACGGCGCACTTTACCGCCTCCTCCTGCCTGCGCGCTTTTTTCTTACATTCTGCCTGAAAATCCAGATTACAGTTCATCTCCCTTGCCAGCTCATTTAAGTCCCTGTCAAACAACTGTACCTTAAGCTGCTTATTGTAAGACATCTGACGGCTCCTTTTCAGCTCGTCCGTCATATTGCGCATCTGTTTTTTCAATAACAGCAAATATCCCAGCAAACCTGCAGCAAGCAGGCTCACCGGCAAAATTACCACTTCCATCATACACCCCATTTTACATCTTCTTCCTTGCAGGCAGCTATACCGAACCCATTTCTTCACCCTGCCGGCGCTTTTTTGATATTCTCCCCAACTGCCAGCCGGTATCCGATGCCCCAGACTGTCTCTATATACTCGTTCTCACTGTCAGCCTTTTTCAGCTTATTGCGCAGATTACTCATATGCACGTTTAAGGTATTATCCTCATAAAAATAGGGAGCCTGCCAGACTGCCTCGTAGAGATTTGCCTTGGAAAAAGTCTTTCTGGGATTTTCCAGAAAAAGCTGCAGAAGGGCAAATTCCTTTGCCGTCAGTTTCAGCGGAACCCCCTTTACCACAGCGCAGGCATTTACGGTATCCAGCGTTAAGTTAAAAATTTCCAGCCTGCCTGCTTCACCTGTCTTGGCCCTGCCCCGTCTCAGCACTACTTCCATGCGCACCAGCACTTCATCTAAGTCAAATGGCTTTAAGATATAGTCGTCCGCTCCCATGCGCAGCATCTCCAGACGGGTTTCCACGTCAGATTTGGCAGAAAGGCATATGACCGGCGTATCCAGACGCGTGCGCAGCTCTATAAGCAAATCCCCGCCTCCGACATAGGGAAGCATCAAATCCATCAGCACCACCGCAAATTCCCTGTTTTTCAAGTTCGCTGCCGCCTCCAGACCGTTGTAGGCACACACGGTTTCCCATCCGCTATCGCGCAAAAATGCCGCCAGCATATTATTTATTTCCCTGTTATCCTCCACAATTAAGACCGCTTTACCGGACATTACCCTGCTCCTGCTGCCTGTCATAAATAATCAGCGCCATCACCTGCAGCTCTTCCTCTTCCAAATTCAACAGGCTATGCCCCCTGCCGGAAGGCGTAAAGAAGTGCTCCCCTTCCTTAAGCTTAAGCATCCTCTCATGATTGTCGTCAATGGTAGCCGTTCCTTTTAAGACATAGTAATCCTCCCCGTCGCCCTGATGCACATGATAGCCGACGGAACACCCCTTCTGCAGCGTCACCTTCGCATATACACGATTCATGCCATGCATTTGTTCCGCCTCTAATATATGGTCGAAATGTACCGTTCCCTGTCCGCCCAAAAATTCTTTTTGGTCTATGCTCCGCATAAAAGCTCCTCCTTTTTCTCTGTAACAGCGATACCTATCCGCCGCAAAGCTTCTGTTTTATTCAGTATACAACTTCGCGTCTGCCCTGAAAAGACTATTGAATTAATTTTCCAAAACTGCTATTATAAATTTCAAAGAAAAGCAGATAAAAATATTTTAACATGGAGGATATCGTGATGAAAAAACGAGTTTTGCTTTGTGCTTGTATGCTTATGCTGATGGCAATGTGCCTTTCCGCCTGCGGGGAAAAAGGAACGCCCCCTGTGCTGACGGTTGACGGAAAAGAGATTATCCTTGGAGAGTCCTCTTCTTACAATCTGCCGGAAGGTTTTGAGTGTATGCTTGCCGGAAATGCGATTCCTATTGGTCTAATGCCCGCAAATAGCTGGATGTCAGACCTTTGGTCCGCCCAAAAAGACGGCGAGACCTATGCTTATTTTTATGTGTATAATCCTTCGCGGGAGGAAATTACTTATTCACGCGCCACTATATATAAGCTAAGCTTCTGTATGAATTCAGAGGAAAAATCTTATTGGGCGCAAAACAATATTTTAGTAAACGGAATCAATTTCTGTGGTATGAACTCTGACGAAGTAAAGGCAGCCATGCAGGCATTTAAGGCGCCCAAGGAAACCTCCTACGGCTCCCTTATCTATCAAGACGGGCAGTACTCCTATGTGATACGCTTTGGCGACAACGGTCTGGTGGAAGAGGTCGAAATAGAAATGTCAATTGCAAAGAGCTACTCCGAGGTATCATAACCGTCACGGTTTTCTGTAACCAAAGAGGATACTCCTCCCCTGATGCGTTGGCATCACAGGGAGGAATACCCTCTTTTATCATATTATCCAATACCGCTTCCAACCTTTCTCAAAATTCCGTCACGTCTGCTTTACTCATAAGTCTTCCTTTGGACCAAATCAACGGAATGACCGTCAGCACATCGCATAGTAAAAATCCTGCTGCTCCTGTTTTCGAAAAAAACAGTAAATGCTGACCTTTCCCCATATAAACCAATTCGTTTATCAGATAGGTAAACAAGAGGATTGCCGCTCCTCCCGCTATGCAGGCGATGACATTCATGGACAATATCTCTGCCGCCACCTTTTTCTTCACCTCTCCTCTGCTTCTGCCCAGCGCCCTGTAAATACCAAACTCATAGGTTCTTTTCAGGTACTGCCCCGTTATCACGGAGTTGATTGTAACGGCAAGCACAATGGCAATCAGAATATCCACGGCATAAAAGACTACATAGAACATATAGAGTTGTGGCATCACTATGTTTCTCTCCGGTTCTGTTATCTGCACCTTTCTTTCTCCTGCAAGCTTTTTTACATAGCGGTACAGCTCCTCTCCCTCCATTGTATCGCTGTATATATAGAGGCGTCCCAGACTCTCGTCATCCTCATAAATATAAAAGGTACAAAAGCTTCCGTCATCTATGATGGCATCCACCGTATAAGTCCTGCTCAGCCCTTCGTCAAAGCTATGGTCAAGCGTATCCCCCAGCCGGATTCCTTTGTCATTTGCAAAATCACGGCTGATAATGATGCTGTCATGCTTACAGTCGGAAAAATCCCCTGCAATCCCCAAATGTGCAAACACCTTTTCCATGTCGCTTCTGGAATTGAATACATAAGCCCAGCCGCCCATTTCAAACCCCAGCACCGTACTATGCATCATAGTAGAAAAGCCATAAGCAGTCGCGTCCACATACTCCAGTTTTTCATCCGCCGCAACGCTCTGTCTGAATGCGGCAAAATCCTGATATTCTTCATCCGTACTCTGTATACTTGCCACCACAAGCTTATCAGAGTATGTAAACTCTTTTGCAAAGGTATTCACTGTCGAATCAATATAATTACCTGCCAAAAACATAAGGGTGGCAAGAAATATCATAAAAACACCGATGAAAGCTCTGCCTCTGTTCTCTTTCATATAATAAACTGCTGAAAATGGATGTATTTTATTCATCTTTTTGATACCTCGTCCGCTTCGTTTTCCGCTTTCCGCAGTATCACATTGCTCCGCTTTCCGTCCCACATCTCGACCAATATGTCCACATCTGATAGGATGGACTTGTCATGCGTTACCACAATCACCAGTCTTTTTTCCGCATATTTTCTCAGTATCTTCATCACGTTAAATGCGTTTTCATGGTCAAGGGAAGCCGTCGGCTCGTCTGCAAAAATTACCTTTGGATTATTCATCATAGCTCTTGCAATGGCAACCCGCTGGCACTGCCCTCCCGAAAGCTTTGACGGGCGTTTGCCAAATTCTCTTTCCTTTATGCCCAATGCTTTCAAATACTCCGCCGCCTTCTTCTTTACGTCGTCTTTTTCGCCTGCCGCAGCGACAATGACATTATCCATTGCCGTCATATAGGGTATCAGGTAGTGCTTCTGGAACACAAATCCAAATTCATTTCTCCGCACATTTTCTCTCTGCCTGTTAGAAAATCCGGTAAGCTCCTGTCCATTGTAGACAACGCTCCCCTCCGTGGGCGTTTTCAGTGTGGACATCACGTACATAAGCGTACTCTTCCCGCTTCCGGACGGTCCGATGATGCCGACCAGTCCGGTGTCAGGAAGCGTCAGGCAAAAATCGTCCAGCGCATACATTTTTTCATCCGATTCCATATCATATATCATACTTACATTTTTGATTTCAAACATTCCGCTCTCTCCTATTCTTCCATCTTATCCATTGTCTTTATATGATTTACGGTTACTATGATTGGTATCTGCAAAAATCCTACGATTGCCAGAAATGCCGCAAAAATGCGAAGCAGGTGCTCCGGATAAAAATAGCGGTAACAAAGCCCTAAGCTGTCTAACAGAAAATGTCCCATAAAAATCATGACTGCGACCGTAACTGCCGCTCCCGTGGCGATGCTGATTCCAAAGATGGCTCCGATTTCCCGCATCATCATTCCATAAATATCCCTTCTGGAAAACCCTAACGATGCATAAAGGCAGTACTCATTGACTCTGCTCCTCATAAAGGAAACATATGCCACAAGGATGGAAATGGCAAGAAAAACCATGACTACGGTCAAAATGGCAAGAAGCGCTATATTGAGCTGCTTTATCACTTCCTTTTGGTACATATCCGCCCCGTCCACAGAATCATAAATCGTATCATATTCCGTCGGTTCCAGCCCGATATCCTGCAGGACTTTGGTCATGTCCGCGTTTTCTTCATTGCACAAGACAACCATATACCAGCCGGAGTTTGTGTAGCCCTGCGGCGTCCCTGCACAGGTAAGATTATCCGATGCCAGCACGCCTGCCACCTTGAATACCTTGCCGAAAGCTGTCTCGTTAAAATATCCTCCAATCTCCAGCTTCTGATTGTAAAATATCTTTTCATCCACCAGAATCTCGCCTGCGCCTTCCGGCATTCTTCCTTCCACAAGCTTTGCCCCCATATGCTTCAGAAACGCAGGAATCTGACTCTCGGCAAGAAGAGGAAAATCATATCCAATGCTGCCTGCTATGCCCTGATAATTGACATACAAACACTGTGTATAATAGACATCACTTATTCCCTCATGCGCCTTCAGCTTATCCATGATATCGTTTCTTGCCTCTTCAACCTTTCCGTACAGTTCTTCTTCGGACAGGGCAGAACTCCTGTCCACCCCCATTGTCTCAAGCGTGAGGTCAAGAAAGGCAATCTTTTTAGGCTGCTCTAAACATAACACCTGAAAGCTCTCCTGCGTCGCCAGAAGCAGAAAATGAATCAGATACATTGTCATAAATGTCAGCGACAGCGCCACAATCATAACCCATACCTGTTTTTTATTATTTCGCACAAATTTGAATGCGGATAGTTTGCTGTTCATGTACACCTCCTTATATTGACTACCTTATTTTATCCTGCGCGGGAAAATAAAAAAAGTGACTGCGGTCATGTTTTTGTATGACCGCAGTCCTTATTCAAAAATGGATAATGTCAGAGAACTTTACCTGCCTTCATGAACGGATAGCTTGAATAACATCTCTTACTGAATATATCTATTATCTTCCAGTAATCTCCTATTTATATCCATTGCACTATAAAGCACCCTTGTTACGATAACTTCCATATTTTCAATTACATAAAAAACAGAGTAGTTATCCACTGCTAATTGCCGCAATCCCATAATCCGTTCGGGCTCAGACTCCATAAGTTTTACTCTTTCGGGAAAAACATGCAAACTCTCAATAGCTTCTGCAATCCTATTATATTGTCCCATTGCATTTTCCGGCGCTTGAAGCTGTATCGCAATATAGTTATAGATTTCCTCCATATCAGCCAATGCCCTGTTCGTAATTTTTACTATATATTGCCCCATGCTTAATGACTCTCCCTAAACTTCTCAAATGCCGAAGCTGCATTCTGCACCTTACCGGTTCGCAAGTCATCATATCCTTCTTGTAGCTTTGTATGGACTTCCTCCGGTGTCATTAAATCTGCATTGAGAATAGAAGGCGCACTAGGTAATGCAACAGCGAACGGTATCCCTCCTGTCAGGGATATTTGATTGAGATATATATCTATAGCCGTTGACATAGGTATCCCCAATCTTTTCAGTACATCTTCTGCCCGCTGTTTTATTGCAGGATTCACTCTTAAATTTAATGTTGCTGTCTTTTCCATATACATTCATCTCCTTTCACCTAATTGTAACGCATTTGTCGTTACTTATCAAGGCTTGCTCTTCTTTCATAATCAAAATACGACATACAATCTATAAAGAACTCTTGCCTTATAAATTCATCCCTTCAATTCCACAATCAATTTCACCCTGTCGTGAATGCCTGTTTTGTCGTAGATATTGGAAATATAGTTTTTCACCGTGCCTTCTGATATATACAGCCTGTCCGCAATTTGTCTGTTGTTCAGCCCTTGTGCCATAAGCGCGCATATTTCTTTTTCCCTGTCCGTCAGCTCCACTGCAATATCCTTCCCTGCCCCCGCCGCCATGGGCTCTTGCTTTCTTTTGGCATTGTCCGCCATAAGCTCTGAAAGACGTGCCATAATCTGCCCGTCCAGCACCGTGACGCCGCTCATAATCTGTGTGACCGCACCCAATATCGCATCCTTGCCGCTGTCCTTCAAAAGATAGCCGTCGGCTCCGCCCGCTATTGCCTCCGTAATATACTTATCATCATAAAAGGTTGTAAGCACCAGTATTTTCACATGCGCAAACCTCTCCTTCATGATTTTGATAAGCTCTATGCCGCCCATTCCCCTCATATTGAGGTCTACAAGCGCTATGTCACAGTCTGCATTTTCCTCCAATATCTGCAGGGCTCTTCTTCCGTCTAAAGCCTTGCCTGTTATCACCATGCCGCTCAGTGACAATATAATTTCCAGACTGTCCAGTAAAAGCTTCTCATCATCCACCAGCAATACCTTATATCCGCTCATTCTGCCTGTTCTCCAAATCCAATCGGTAATTCCACCGTTAATTGAAACCCGTTATGATTTTCCACCCTTGTTTTGCCGCCGCATTTCTCTGCATAGGCAATTATCTTTTTTATGCCAAAGCCGCATTCAAGCCTCTGCTTTCTATTACAATCATCAAAATCACTGTACCCATTGTCCGCTACTACGAGCTTTACATGCGCTGAATCCCCCAAAAGCGTAACCGTAAACGCACTGGCGCCGCCATGCTTTACACCGTTAGTCAGAGCCTCTTTCAATACCCCTGTAAGAAATACTACATGGTCATGAGGCATTTTTATATCATCTGCCATTTCCCCATAATTCCGGTAAATTTCTATACCCGTATCCATTGCAAACTCTGTGATAACCATATCCAGACCGGACTTCAGCTCTCCTGCTGTAAGCTCCGCCATATCCTCGTCCAGCACCCTGACCGCCCGCCTGATAGATGCAAGACTTTCACGGATTCGGTTATTGGCAGCCTGCATCTTTTTTCTTGCTTCCTCCGGTCTTACATCATAAAGCACATCCGCCGCATCCAATGTCATAATAGCCGCCGTTATGGAATGTCCTACGCTATTGTGAATGTTTCTGCTGATGTTTTCTCTTTCCAGCAGTCTTGCATTCTTTTCATCCACATGCTTTTGCATAATCAGTTGTCTGTTCAGGCGCTTCTCATGCAGCTCGCTGATATTGGACGCCGTCACTCTCTCCTGCTCCTTCTTCTTCCTTTTTTCCAGCCGCTCTGCCACGTCATAGAGAAGCGCCAGAAGTAAAAACATAAGAATCAAAAAAAGCGTGAGCAGTATACGCATAGCCACGGGCATGTCAGGACAGATAACCGGCTGTCCCAGAATAAACGAGAACGTTCCTATGCATATGCGCAAAGACACTCTTACATCCATGAGAAAAAAGAAGACCAAAAAGCCCGTAAAATGCCCCGACAATACAGCAAACAAAAGCATAAGAACCAAAGTAAGGGCGGCAATGCCTTTCTCCCGCTCTTCACAGAACGACCGGTATGTGATAAGTATGGCAAGCACTGCTGCCGCCATAATAAAAAATACCGGCGCTTTGCTGTAAAACAGCCCCGACAGGGTAAGCAGTATGAGTATTGTAATTTGGGAAATGGTGTACATAATAAATAGTCCTCATTGCTATTTGGGAATTTCACTAAAATTACGATATGACAGCATTTTTACACATGGCATTTCCGATACCTCCCCGCTCCGACAAACTCTATAACTCCTTTATCCCTTAAAATCTGTAATTGCTGTCTGATTTTTTCTTTTATATGATGATTTTCCGAATGCCTTAAGGATAAGGTATGCTCTTTAAAACAATATTGCAGCCAACCCAGCCAGCCCTCCTTGCCGCGCCGGTTAGCGGATTTCTTTTTTCTATCATATGGGGAACAAAAAAATGTTTTGGAATCATTACAAAGTTTTTTACTCTAAAATCAGCCTTACCGTACTGCAAAAAGAAGAAATTAGGATTGTTAATAGAACGAATTCTTCCTATCATTTTATCATAAGCTCCATCTGCCACCTTGTTACTGATAGCAGTATGCTTACTTTTTAATTCATATTCTTCCGCACAGCTCGGGCAATAAAAATCTGCCGTCGGTCTGTTATTCTCAAATTGACAAATATACGCTTTTCCACAATACGGGCAAAACAAATTCCGGCTCACCCAATTTTCTGTTATTACCCGTATCTTTTGGGAATTGCTCTTATATCTTTCCGCTATCCTGTCATCCATCTGCAAATCCATGAGCTGCTTCTCCTAAAAATCCCTTGTTTCTCGGTTTCTGCTTCAAGTACAAGCAATGTATCATAAAATCTCTGTAAAACCAAAATCATTATACCCTAAATATTCTTAAATGTTAATAGGTCAAAAAACTCCGCAGGAAAAACCTGCGGAGTCAGTTTCATGAAGCCTGTATATTTGTTGCTTATTCCAAAAAGATAACTCTGAAATATTATCTCTTGGAAAACTGCGGCGCCCTACGAGCTGCCTTAAGACCGTATTTCTTACGCTCTTTCATACGAGGGTCACGGGTTAAGAAGCCTGCCTTTTTGAGGACGGGTCTGTAATCCGCGTCTGCCTGGCAAAGCGCTCTTGCAACGCCGTGACGGATTGCGCCTGCCTGACCTGTTGTGCCGCCGCCGCAGACATTTACCAAAATGTCAAACTTATCAACGGTTTCTGTTGCTGTAAGAGGCTGGCGAACAATAACCTTTAAGGTCTCCAGTCCAAAATAATCGTCAATGTCCCTTTTATTTATGGTAACTTTGCCTGTCCCAGGCATTAAGTATACTCTTGCAATGGATTTTTTTCTTCTACCTGTACCGTAGTATCTTTCTGATTTAGCCATTTTTATTTCCTCCTTTCAGTCCCGTTAGAATGTCAATACTTCAGGCTTCTGCGCTTCGTGCTTGTGCTCAGGTCCTGCGTATACATGCAGCTTGGTATACATCTGTCTGCCTAAAGGTCCCTTGGGAAGCATACCCTTTACAGCAAGCTCTACAACCTGCTCCGGCTTCTTTGCTAATTTATCCCGCAGTGTGGTCTCTTTCATACCGCCTACGTAATCAGAATGTCTGTAGTAAATTTTCTGGTCCAGCTTCTTTCCCGTCACCTTAATCTTTTCTGCATTGACTACGATAACATAATCACCGGTATCCATATGAGGTGTAAAAATCGGCTTGTTTTTTCCTCTCAGAACCTTGGCAACCTCAGATGCCAAACGTCCCAGAGTCATGTCTGTAGCGTCTACTACATACCATTTTCTATCGATTGTAGCCGGACTAGCCATAAATGTTTTCATGATATTTCCTCCATACATGGTAAAATCCAAAAGCGGCATTCCACTTTGCTGCTTTTGAGCATCCTTCTTTTGCTTCTCGGGAATCTTACCCGGCAGATGTCCGGCTGCCTCATAAAACCCTTCAAAACATCTTCGTCCCTGCGGTTTTCTCCTGTGTCACCGGGGCTTTGGTTTCACATTTTGATACACCGCCACAGTGATATATTATATTATATGAAGCCGAACCTGTCAACTGGTAAATTCATATTTTATCAGCATAAGCCCGCATGCCGGCGCTGTGGGTCCGGCTTTGGTTCTGTCACATGAGACAAGCGCTTCTTCCACCCTTTCGGGCTCCCATCTTCCTCTTCCGACTTCCAGCAGCGTCCCCGCTATAATCCGTACCATATTATATAGGAAACCATTGCCGCAGACACGGATAACCACGTCCGCGCCCTCCTCTGCCACCTCGATGGCATAAATCGTCCGCACCGTGCTTTCCACTACTGCCGCAGCCGCGCAAAAGGCTTTAAAATCATGCTCCCCAATCAGGTACTGCGCCGCCCTGCGCATTTTCTCCACGTGAAGCGTATGGTAGGTAAAACAGGAATAGAGCCGCTTTACCGGTATGGGGAATTCTCCTCTCGTAATCCGGTATTCATAGGTCTTCCTGCTCTCGCAGTGCCGCGGGTGAAAGTTTGGCGCAGCCTCCTCTGATTTCTGAATCCTGATGTCCTTCGGCAGTCGCGCATTTAAGGCATAGGCAAGCTTTTCTGCCGGAATCGTGGTATCGGAATCAAATACCGCCACATTGCAGAGGGCATGGACGCCCGCATCGGTCCTGCTTGCGCCGATGACACGAATCTCCTCCCGCAAAAGTCCGCTCAGGGCACGATTCAATTCTCCTTCTATGGTCGGGCAGTTTTTTTGCACCTGAAAGCCCGCATAATCAGTGCCGTCATATGCGACGGTCAGCATAAAGCGTTTCAATTCTTTTCTCTCCGGTTGTTTTATACAGGGCGCAGAATTCTGCATGCGCCTCCACACCCAGACCGTCGAATTCTGCACAAGTCTCCGTAAGCACCCTCTCCGTCCTAACAGCCTGTTCTTCCGCAGGCGTTTTCACTATCATATTGGGAATCCTGTCCACCGCAATACTGCCGGCTAAAAAGGCAAATAAAAGCAGATATGCCGCAACATCCCTCCTTTTGTAAATAAGAGGCTTCATCTTGGTTCTGCCCTCGCCGCCCCTGTAGCAGCGCGCCTCCATCGCCATCGCCAAATCATTGGCACGGCGGAACGCAGAGATAAAAAGCGGCACTAAAAGCGGCACCATTGCCTTCGCCTTTTTGAATATATTGCCGCTCTCGAAGTCCGCGCCTCTTGCTATCTGCGCCTTCATGATTTTGTCCGTCTCTTCCATCAATATCGGGATAAACCGGAGTGCAATCGACATAATCATGGCAATTTCATGCACCGGCAGGCGAAACAGCCTTAAAGGGCGCATTGCCTTTTCCATGCCGTCCGTCAGATTGTTGGGCGTCGTCGTCAGCGTCATCAGCGAAGAGCCGATAATCAGCATAGTCAGCCTGATAACCATGAACACGGCAATCCGGATGCCCTCCTTTGTGATATGCAGCTTCCAGATAGTAAGCACCGTTTCTCCCGGTGTCAGAAACAGATTAAACACCACGGTTATCAACAGCAGAAACAAAATGGAACGCATCCCTTTTATCATAAACTTAAAAGGCACCTTGGAAAGCTTCACAACAGCAAACAAAAACAGTGCCGCGCACAAATACCCCCATACATGATGAAAACAAAACAAAGATATAATAAAGATAACAGTGCCAGCCAGCTTTACGCGCGGGTCCAGCCTGTGTATGACGGATTCCGTCTGATAATATTGTCCTAACGTAATATCCCTGAGCATTACAATGTCCGTGTCCTTTCCGTCAGCACGCGGTAAACTTCCCGTGCTGCTTCCTTTATGGTTGTGGCGTTCTCGTCCACACGAAGACCCGCTTTCTTCAGATTATGCATAATATAAGTCACCTGCGGGGCGGCAAGTCCGACCTCCTCCAGCTCCTTATAATGCTTAAATACCTCCTTCGGCACATCATCATACATAATGCGCCCCTGATTCATCACCAGAATGCGCTCCACATACTCTGCCACATCCTCCATGCTATGTGACACCAAAATAACCGTAATATTACTCTCTTCCTTTAATTTGCATATCTGCCCCAGAATCTCTTCCCTTCCTTTCGGGTCAAGCCCCGCCGTTGGCTCATCCAATATCAGCACCTGAGGCTTCATGGCAAGCACGCCGGCAATTGCCACCCTCCTCTTTTGTCCGCCCGAAAGGTCAAAGGGCGACTGGTAAAAGCACTCGTCCGGCAGCCCTACTTTTTTCAGCGCCTCGTATGCCCTAAGCTCCGTCTCCTTCTTCGACAGCCCCAAATTCTTAGGTCCAAAACACACGTCTGAAAACACATCGACCTCAAAAAGCTGATGCTCCGGATACTGAAATACCAGCCCCACTTTGCTGCGCAGCTCCTTCTTATTAAAATCTTCATCGTCTATATCCTGCCCGTCAAAGTAAATACTTCCTGACGTTGCGCATAAGAGCCCGTTTAAATGCTGCACCAGCGTGGATTTTCCCGAACCGGTATGTCCAATCAATCCGATAAACTGCCCGTCCGGTATCACCAGGCTGATGTCGTCCAGCGCCTTTACTGCAAGAGTGGTATCGTCGCCATAGACATGGCTTACATGGTCTAATATAATCGACATGGCTACCTCCCTTCCCTGCGGCTGTATTGTATGATTTCATCCGTCAGCTCTTCTATGCTGAGAATGCCGTCCGGCAGCGCAATCCCTTTTTTCTGCAGTTCATAGGCTAAAAGTGTGACCTGCGGCACATCAAGCCTCAGCTCCTTCAGTTCCTCCACCTTGGAAAAAATCTCTCTCGGCGTCCCCTGCATGGCAATTCTGCCCTTATCCATGACAAATACCTTATCCGCATGGATAATTTCTTCCATGTAATGAGTAATCAGGATAACCGTCACATTTTCCACATCATTCAGCGCGCGCACGGCACGTATCACTTCTTTTCTGCCGTTGGGGTCAAGCATGGCGGTGGGCTCGTCTAATACAATACATTTTGGGTGCATCGCCAAAACCCCCGCAATGGACACCCTCTGCTTCTGCCCGCCTGACAGCTTATTGGGCGAATATTTGCGGAATTTGTACATGCCGACGGCTTTTAAGCTCTCCTCCACCCTCTCCCAGATTTCAGCGGTGGGAACGCCCATATTCTCCGGTCCGAAGCCTACGTCTTCCTCTACCACCTGTCCGATTATCTGGTTGTCAGGATTTTGAAAAACCATACCTGCCGTCTGCCTGATATTCCAGACCTCCGACTCCTCCCTCGTATCCCTGCCGTCCACCCATATACTGCCCTCCGTAGGACAGAGTATCGCATTCATATGCTTTGCCAGCGTGGATTTGCCGGAGCCGTTATGCCCTAAAATAGCAATAAAGTCACCCTGCTTAATCTTCAGAGTCACTTCATCCACTGCGCGGGTGATGCCCTCCACATTGCCGTCCTCATCCCGCCTGATATATTCAAATACAAGCTTATCCGTTTTTATAATACTCATCTTAATCACCATGCATATTGCAGACCCTGTCTGCAATACTGCCCAAATAGAAAAAGCGTTACAAATGGAAACATGGCGCCGGTCAGATTCCCTCCGGGATACCTGCGCGCTTTCTATTGTACTAAACTTTTTCGGGAAATACAACCATTTTACAAAATAGCAGGATAATGATACACTTATTATGTGCGGCTATCCTGTTTTGAAACACAGCCCCACGGAAATGAGGATTTACTTGAAAAAAAATGTGTGGAAAAAATGTATGGAAAATCTGCCGAGACTGACGCCGGCAGGGAAAAAAGCGCTTGTAAAATATGGCGCCATATTACTTTTTATTATATTGGGATTTTCTCTTTTATCGCGTGTCCTGAGCCATAACGGGCAGACACTTGCCCAGTACGGCGAAGCCAACCCCTCTCTACAGGGAAGCCTTTCTGTTTCCGACAGCGATGCAGCATCTGCAAGCGGCAACTCGGACAATGCCGGCGTATCAGGAGACGGCGCGAACTTGCCGGCAAACAGTGCAGGCACAGCAGGAGACGGCGCGAACTTGCCGGCAAACAGTGCAGGCACGGCAGGAAACGGCGCGAACTTGCCGGCAAACAGTGCAGGCACAGCAGGAAACGGCACAGATATGCCGACGGACAGTACCGGCGCGGACAAGGATAATACGGAGAACAATGCTGCCGGCGGCATGCAGGATGAAAGTGTGCCGAAAAATGACGATACCGCATGGCAGGTCTCTGAAGACGGTCTGACGGCTAACGGAGGCACCAAGAGCCCCGAGCGCGTTACCTACAAACCTGATTTTTATTACGAACCCCTGTCGGAAAACCTTATCGGCTACATCACAGGCAGCTCCTATCCCGATGATGATTCCGCTGAAATCAGCCTGTCAGAACTAAACTATGTGCACATTCTGCATTACAATTTTGAAGGTGAAATTTCAGAGGGGGAGCTCATCTGCAACAGTGCCATTGCACAGGACTTGGTAGAAATTTTTTACGAACTGTATACTGCGGAATACCAGCTTGAACGGGTACTGCTGATAGACTACTACGATGCGGATGACACCACCTCCATGATGGCAAACAATACTTCCTGTTTCAACTACCGGAATATAGACGACACGGACAAGCTCTCCCGACACGCCTTCGGGCTTGCCATTGATGTAAATCCCTTTTACAATCCCTACGTCCGCTTTACCAAAGACGGCGGTCAAATCATTTCACCGGAAAGCAGCGAAGCCTATGCCGACCGTACACAGAGCTTTCCTTACAAGATTGACGCCGACGATTTATGCTGCCGCCTCTTTTTAGAGCATGGCTTTACATGGGGCGGAAACTGGAACTCCAGCAAGGATTACCAGCATTTTCAAAAAATCATTGACTGATAAAAGGGCGGGATTTGAAAAACTACTGCAAAAAGGAGCACCGCTTCATAACCGTAAATTCGTTACTTTGCGACGCTCCCTGCTCTCTGCCATCCTTGCAGACAAATAATCTTCTCTATTTATTTACCGATTTATAGCTTAAAGATTGCCATGCTCTCGTCCATCTTGTCCGCTATGCCCTTCAACTGCTCTGCACGTGCCGATATATCCGCAACCGCATTGGCAATCTCTATAATGGAAGCAGAGGTCTCCTCCGTGCTTGCGGCATTTTCTTCCGCTATTGCCGTCAGGTTCTGCACCGAGTCTACCACGCTTACCTTTGCACCGTTCATCTTTTCTGCCTTATCTGCAATCCCGGCTATGGTTTCGATGGAGCTTTCGATGCCTTTCAATACCTCGCCAAAACACTCGTCCGTCCGCACCACATTCTGACTCTGCTTGTCCATAATCCCCCGCACAATATCCATGGTTTCCACGGATTTGTCGGAATCTGCAATCAAATCAGATATAATATTCTCAATCTGCTTTGCGGATTCATTGGACTGCTCTGCAAGCTTCTGTATCTGGGAAGCCACCACTGCAAACCCGCGCCCCTGCTCCCCTGCTCTTGCCGCTTCAATAGAAGCATTGAGCGAGAGAAGATTGGTCTCTTCCGCAATGGAAGTAATCAGATTTGTCGCCTCTTTAATCTTCTGCGCAGACTGATTCGTCGTATTGGTCTGCTCGTAAATCACATCAATAGACTGTTTTGCCTCTTCATTGATACGCTGCAGCTCATGCAGAGTGTCAAACGCCTCCTGTCCCAGCTTACGCATATTTTGTGCGCTCTGGTTCATTTCATCTGCTTCACTGGCTGTCTCTTCTACCATATGTCCCATATTGACAACATTATCCGTCGCCGTCTGCGTCTCCTCAGCCTGATTGGTTGCACCCTCCGCAACCTCACCGACAGCCCTCTCCACCTGCGACAGAGAATCCGAGGTTTCCGCCGTTCTGTTCTGCAGATAAGCCGCCGCACCATTCAGTTCATCACTCTGAGTCTTAATCACCGCAATGGTACCCGACAGCTCCTCCTTCAGACGCATAATCGCCCTGCTGATATTGCCGATTTCGTCTTTTCTCTTTAATACAGTCCTGTCAAGCTCCACATTCAAATCGCCATGTGCAACCTGCTCCAGCGCAACAGAGCCCTTTCGCAGAGCCTGCACCAGCCTGCGCACAATAAATACCAGAAAGATTGCGGCAAGCACAGCCGTGGCAAACACAATACCAACCATCACCAGCAGTATACTCTGAATCTGCGCCTTGGCATCCGCCTGTGGAATTCCGGCAAATACCATACCGACAGGCGTTCCCTCATTGTTATATAAGGGAATATAATAGCCAAAATATTTTTCACCGTATACATCTACGTTTCTGGAAAAATATTCATTGCCGTTCTCTATAACCTCCTTTACCACCTCGTCGCCCGCTCTTGTGCCAATCATACGGTTGTCGGAGCTGTCAAGCAGAGAGGTCATGTAACGGATATTCCCGTAAAATATCGTAATATCAATGTCCGATGCCTCTTTGATATTATCTACAAGCTCAGGACTTTTGCTGATATTGAACTCTCCTTTGCAGAACTTGTTGTTTCTGTCAAACCCATAGTCACCTTCGTCCACATACGTCAGCGTATCGCGCACTGCGACTGCGGCACTCTTCAGACCGGTCTTTATACTGTTTGTAACCACAGTATTAATGCGCGCATTGCTGAGCAGTACAATAATAATGCCCAATACGGCAAGCGGTCCCAATGCAACCATCAAAATTTTGGATTGTATTTTCATCGTAACTCTCCCCTCCATTTGTATAACTTGTCTCTATTATAATCTAATTGTAAAATTCTTTCTACATGTTTCACAAATTTTTTTAAGAAAGTTAGCATAACAAAAACGTGGAAAGAATTCTTTTTGAACTCTTTCCACGTCTTAGGCTATTGTCAGTCTTATGTTACATGTCTGCCATTACACCAGTTCCAAAACAACTTCCAACGCGCCGTCGCCTTTACGCTGTCCGATTTTGATGATTCTGGTATAACCGCCGTTGCGTCCTGCGTACTTGGGCGCTATCTCGTCAAACAGCTTTGCTACCATGTCAACTTCCTTGGTGTTTCTCTTCTTCCCTGCATTGGCAGCCGGAACCTCGGTCACAGGATTTAATACCTTCAGCATTTGATGTCTTACGTGCAGTCTGGAAGGCATATCCTTTTTGATTTCCTTCTCCACCTCGTCAAATACCGTAACGGTAACACCGTTCTCGATTCTCAGGATTTTGCCGTCCTTATCGCGATGGGTTTCGGAAAGCACCTTGCCGGTATCCTTATCCACAATCTGCTTTACTCTCTTGCCATCCTTATCCTTGCGGGGAACCTTTGCCGTAACCTTAACGGTCTCAAAATTATCCTTTTCCTTTACAGCCATTGCAATCAGGCCTTCCGCAATCTTGCGTACTTCCTTTGCCTTTGCTTCCGTGGTAACAATTTTACCCCTGTATAACAGAGCCGTCACCTGATTTCTCAGTAATGCTTTTCTCTGGCTGCTGGTTCTGCCAAGTTTTCTGTATTTTGCCATTTTCTTAAATCCTTTCTCATTTCATGGTGCATCCGGCTATGCTCCTTGGTCTTACTTGCCGAATACAATTTCTAATGCCAATCATGATACATGCCCGCGCACCCTTTGGCTTTACCGCGAACCGTATTCATATAAATTCCCGTATCCTGATTACTCATCACTCGGGTTAAGCTGAAGTCCTAATTCCTTTAACTTTGCAAGCACTTCCTCTAAGGACTTGCGTCCCAGATTACGAACCTTCATCATATCTTCGGAAGTCTTGTTGGTAAGCTCCTCTACGGTATTGATTCCTGCCCTCTTTAAGCAGTTGTAGGAACGAACGGACAGCTCCAGCTCGTCAATACTCATCTCCAGCACCTTTTCTTTTTCATCATCTTCTTTTTCTACCATTACCTCTGCGGTCTTGGCATTTTCGGATAAATCAATGAAAAGGCTCAAATGCTCACTAAGCACTTTTGCCGCCAGACTCACTGCTTCGTCAGGAACCAGCGTACCATTGGTATATACATCCAAAGTAAGCTTATCATAATCTGTAATCTGACCGACACGGGTATTTTCTACTGTAACATTTACTCTTTCTACCGGAGTATAGATAGAATCAATTGCAATTACGCCGATGGGCAAATCCTCGTGCTTATTCTTATCTGCACTAATATAACCCCTGCCCTTTGTAATCGTCAGCTCCATGTAAAGCTTCGTTTCTTTGCCGCCGCACAGAGTTGCAATCACCAAATCAGGATTTAATATTTCGATATCCTGGTCTGCCTGAATGTCGGATGCCCTTACAATTCCTTCGCCATCATACTCGATATATGCAGTTTTCGGTTCATTGGTGTCACTTATGTTTCTAATAGCAAGACTCTTGATGTTCATGATAATCTCAGTCACGTCTTCCTTAACGCCCGGAATGGAACTGAACTCATGTAATACGCCTTCTATCTTGACCTGACTGACTGCTGCGCCGGGCAGGGAAGAGAGCATGATTCTCCGAAGCGAATTACCGAGCGTGATACCGTATCCTCTTTCCAGAGGCTCTATCACAAATCTGCCATATTTTTTGTCTTCAGAAATTTCAGCAACCTCAATATTAGGTCTCTCAAAATCAAACACTGCAAATACCCTCCTTTACGAACTATGTCATCACGGCTTATTTGGAATATAATTCGACAATAAGCATTTCATTTACAGGAACATCAATCTGTTCCCTGGTAGGAAGTGCTTTTACAGTTCCCTTCAGGTTTTCAATATCTACATCCATCCACTCGGGAGTCAGTCTGCCTGCAGTTACCTCCAAAATATCTTTATATCTCTGTAAAGATTTGGATTTTTCTCTGATTTCAATGACATCCCCTGCCTTAATCAGATAAGAAGGTATTTGAATCCTCTTGCCGTTTACAAGCACATGCTTATGTCCGACAATCTGTCTTGCTTCCCTTCTGGTTCTTGCAAAGCCCATTCTGAATACTACGCTGTCCAGTCTTCTCTCCAGAAGAACCATCAGGTTTTCACCGGTCATGCCCTTCATTCTGTCTGCCTTCTCATAGTAATTTCTGAAAGGCTTCTCCAAAACGCCATAGACAAATTTTGCTTTCTGCTTCTCTCTAAGCTGCAGACCATATTCACTCATCTTCTTGCCGGCTCTTGCATTGGTTCTGTTAGACTTTTTGTCATAACCAAGGTATGCCGGCTCCAATCCTAAGCTCCTGCATCTTTTCAGTACTGGTACTCTATTTACTGCCATGATTCATATTCCTTTCTGCGGGACTTCGTCCCATTATTGTTTACAGCATCCACACGCGGATGCTTTCTTCCAACGAGTTATTTAAATATCTTTCTGCACTAGACACGGCGTCTCTTGGGAGGACGGCATCCATTATGAGGTACGGGAGTTACGTCACGGATGCTGGTAACTTCCAGTCCACATGCCTGCAATGCACGGATTGCTGCCTCACGTCCTGAACCGGGACCTTTTACAAATACATCCACGGTCTTTAAGCCATGAACCAGCGCAGCCTTGGTTGCAGTCTCTGCTGCCATCTGTGCTGCATACGGAGTAGATTTCCTTGAACCTCTAAAACCAAGACCACCGGCACTTGCCCAGCTAAGTGCATTGCCTTCCGCATCAGTCAACGTAACAATGGTATTGTTAAAAGAAGACTGAATATGTGCCTGTCCACGTTCAACGTTTTTCTTTACACGCTTTTTAGCGACTTTCTTATTAGCTGCTACTTTCTTAGCCATTTAAACTAACCTACTTTCTCAAAATTGTTTGCAGTTCCACAAGTTATTTTGGGTTGCTTCTTCTTATTTGTCACAGTCCGCAAAGCGAACGTGAAAGCACTACTACTTCTTCTTATTTGCCACAGTCCGCTTTGGTCCCTTGCGAGTTCTCGCATTGGTCTTTGTTTTCTGACCGCGAACCGGAAGGCCTTTACGATGACGAACACCGCGATAGCAGCCGATTTCCTGTAATCTCTTGATGTTAAGAGCGATTTCTCTCTTCAAATCACCTTCCACCATGATATCCAGCCTCTCGATTGCTTCACTGATTTTCTTTACTTCATCATCGGTCAATTCTCTGACACGGGTATCAGGATTTACTCCTGCCTCTGCCAGAATCTTATTGGAGCTTGCCCTGCCGATACCATAGATATAAGTCAGGCCAATTTCCACGCGCTTCTCTCTGGGTAAGTCTACACCTGCGATACGAGCCATTTACGTTTCCTCCATTTTCTTTTCATTACTAAGTTGACTGGGGCTTTCACCCAGCCGGACAGTCCTCCGACCTTTCCCGACAAAGCATAGACTTTCTTAATTTACGTTCTTTGCTATTTAGAAAATCTCTTTGTCGTGGTATCAACAAGTAATCTCCCGTAAGCTCTTCCATTATATATAAACTGCACCTTTACCCCCGTTTGCTGCCATCCACTCCGTACCGGAGACAGAAGAAAGACAAAAAGAGCCAAAAGGATGCACTTTCAGCCGCATACAATAATGGGACAAGAACTCACATACTTAAATCTAAGATTTAAGCCGGTGATTATCCTTGTCTCTGTTTGTGTTTCGGATTCTCACAGATTACTCTGATACGTCCTTTTCTTTTAATGATTTTGCACTTTTCGCAAATCGGTTTTACTGATGATCTAACCTTCACGTTAAACCCTCCTTTCAAAAAAGACCGTTTTACATTATAGCATGTAGTTTCCTTATTTACAAGTGTTTTTTTAGGGATTTTTACTTATCTCTCCAAATAATACGTCCTTTGGATAAGTCATATGGGGATAACTCCAAAGTTACCTTGTCTCCCGGAAGAATTCGGATGAAGTTCTGCCGCAGCTTACCGCTGATATGCGCCAAAACCCTGTGCCCGTTTTCCAGCTCCACCTGAAACATGGTATTGGGCAGCTTTTCTACAACCGTTCCTTCAATTTCAATTACATCTGCTTTCGACATCTGCGTCCTCCTTGCACATAAAATCTTTTATTGCTTTTTTAATCTCCTCGTTTTGCACCGGCAATCCGCGCCTTATACGCTCTCCCAAAGCTTCATCACAGCATTTTTTGACAAGCTGTATATGCTTCTTATTTTTTCTTTTGGGATTTTCTACGGGTCTGCGCTTTCCGTCGCTTACATATACATATTCCGCCTCTTCGCCTGTTATCATATAAACTGACTGCTTATCATGACCGGCTTTGGAAAATGCCAGCATACCTATCATAAATCTTACCACACCTTCCCGGTCTCCGACAGGCGGCTTCCCCACAGAATATTCCATCCGCCTAAAGCGTCAGTATCTCAGGTTCGCCATCCGTAATCAGAATCGTGTTTTCATAATGAGCCGACAGAGAATCATCCTCCGTCACGACCGTCCAGTCGTCGTCCAGCCAGCAGACATCCGCCCTTCCCATGTTAATCATGGGTTCGATGGCAAGCGTCATACCCGCACAAAGCTTTATACCCTTCCTTCTCTGGGCAAAATTCGGGATTTCCGGAGCCTCATGAAGCTTTCTTCCAATGCCATGCCCGACCAAATCCCTGACGATTCCATAGCCGAACCCTGACACATAGGCGTCTATGGCATTGGAAATATCATGCAGATGATTGCCCGCTTTCGCCTTCTTTATACCTTCAAAAAAGCTCTGGCGCGTCACATCAATCAATTTCTGTGCTTCGGGAGAAATCCGGCCGACAGCATGGGTTCTTGCTGCATCGGAATGATAGCCCTTATAAATCAGTCCTGCATCCAGGCTGATAATATCTCCTTCCTCCAGAATCCTTTTTTTGCTCGGAATGCCATGTACAACCTCGTTATTGACGGAGGTACAGATAGAAGCAGGATATCCGTTATAATTTTTAAAGTTGGGAATACAACCCATCTTTCTGATAAGGGAATCACCCAGAATATTGATATCCATCGTGGATATTCCCGGTCTGATGGCATTGCCAAGCTCATTGTGTACCTCGGCAAGCAGCCTGCAGGATTCCCTCATCAGTTCAATTTCTTCAGCAGATTTAATTGTCACCGGCATTGTCTAAAATCTCCACAATGGCGTCAAATACGTCCTTCATGTCCACCGTACCGTCCACCGTTTTCAGTACGCCCTTTTCGCTATAGAAGTCAATCAGGGGCTGCGTCTGCTCATGGTACACCTGCAGCCTGTTCTTTACGGTCTCCGGCTTGTCATCATCACGAAGCACCAGCGGCTGCCCGCATTTGTCACACACGCCTTCCGTCTTGGGCGGAATATGCTCGATGTGATACGTAGCACCGCAGGAAAGACATGCGCGTCTGCCTGACATTCTGTTAATGATATTCTCGTCAGGCACATCTACGTTAATGGCATAGTCAATGGCATCTCCCAGCCCTGCAAGCGCTTCGTCGAGCACCTTTGCCTGGGGAATGGTTCTGGGGAATCCGTCCAGCACATATCCGTTCTCACAATCCGGCTGTGCCACCCTGTCAAGCAGAATTTTTACGGTAAGCTCATCCGGAACCAGCAGTCCCTGGTCCATATACTTCTTTGCTTCCATTCCCAATTCCGTTCCGTTTTTGATATTGGCACGGAAAATATCTCCTGTGGAAATATGGGGAATCTGATACTTGTCTGCAATCATCTTTGCCTGCGTGCCTTTTCCTGCACCCGGCGCTCCTAACATAATAATTTTCATATGACACCATACCTTTCCAGCAATCTAGTAGTAACATTTTACCGTTATTTCAGTCTTTTTGCAATAAGATAATGTAAAAAGTATCCGGAGAAAACGACTTCTCCGGATACTCTGCTCACCTTCAGGCAATTAATCATTCAAGAAGCCTTTGTAATTACGCACCAGCATCTGTGACTCAATCTGCTTCATCGTCTCAAGCACAACACTCACGATAATAATCAGGCTGGTTCCGCCAAAGGAAACACTTGCCTTGAAAAGCCCGTTAAATACATAGGGCAGCACGCCGATAATCGTAAGACCTACCGCACCGATAAAGATAAGATAATTCAGCACCTTCGTCAGATAATCACTGGTAGGCTTGCCGGGTCTGATACCCGGTATAAATCCGCCCTGCTTCTTCATATTGTCCGCAACCATCAAAGGATTGAATGTGATGGAGGTATAAAAATATGCAAAGAAGATAACCAGTACGATATACAGCAGCAATCCAATAGAATAAAGCGGTTTCTGGGTATTGCACCAGTTTTCCGAATTGAGTCCGGCTAACACCTCTCCCCAGAATCCGGTTCCCTGATACCCTACAAAGGAACAGATAATCAGCGGGAACTGCATAAGGGACTGTGCAAAGATAATCGGAATCACTCCCGCCGTATTTACCTTTAAGGGAATACTGGAGGATTGTCCGCCCACCATCTTTCTGCCCTGCACCTTCTGTGCATACTGTACGGGAATTTTGCGTGTACCGCCGTTCAGGAAAATAACCAGAACGACCATCGCAATAATAATTGCCAAAATAATAACCACAGCCAGAGCCTGCGTTGCAAAAGGCTTTCCCTTCACAAACTGTTCAAACAGCTTTTTCAAATCCTCCGGCAGGCGGGAAATAATATTGATGACCAGAACAATGGAAATACCGTTTCCTACGCCTTTTTCCGTAATTCTTTCGCCAATCCACATCAAAAATGCACTTCCGGCTGTCATTGCCGCGACCGCCGTAATGATGCTCAATACATTGTAGTTGACCAAAAGTCCCCTTCTGCCAAAGCCTACCGACATCGCCGTACCCTGAATCAGCGCCAGCGCCACCGTGACATATCTGGTAATGGAAGCAATTTTCTTTCTGCCATCCTCACCATCCTTCTGCATTTCCTCCAGCTTCGGAATCGCAATCGTCAAAAGCTGCATAATGATGGAAGAAGTGATGTAGGGGTTGATACCCAGTGCCAGCAGTGACATGCTGGCAAAGGAACCACCGGTGATGGCATCGAAAAATCCCAGGGCGCCTCCGGCATTCTGCTCGAAAAAGCTCCGGAAATAAGCTCCGTTTACGCCCGGCACGGGAAGCTGTGAGCCTATACGAATCACAATCATCATGACGAACGTAAAAAACAGCTTCTGTCTTATTTCTTTTATTTTAAATGCATTCTTAAGGGTTGTAAGCATATTACATCTCCTCTGCTGTTCCACCAAGCGCCCTAATCTTTTCCTCAGCAGCTTTGCTGAACAGGTCGACTCTTACATCAAGCTTTTTGGTCAGTTTTCCTTTTGCAAGAACCTTCACACCGTCTTTTCTTGCATTGATGATGCCTGCCTCCAGCAAGGTATTGATATCCACAAGGCTGCCGTCTTCAAACCGCTCGAGCTGACCGATATTCACAATCACGATTTCCTTCTGGTTTCTGGGCGTAAAGCCTCTCTTCGGAATACGTCTGTATAAAGGCATCTGTCCGCCTTCAAAGCCGGCTCTGGGTGCTCCTGAACGAGCCTTCTGTCCCTTATGGCCTTTACCGGCAGTCTTACCGTTGCCTGAACCATGCCCGCGGCCTCTTCTGAAATTATTGCTGTGCTTTGAGCCTTCTGCAGGTCTTAAATTCGATAATTCCAATGAGTGCTCTGTACTCATATTGCCACCTCCTTATCTGCTTATACTTCTTCTACTTTAATCAAATGACTAATCTGACGAATCTGTCCTCTTGTAGCTGCATTATCCGGCAGGATAACAGACTTGTTCAGCTTTCTTAAGCCCATGGATATTGCAGTAGCCTTATTCTTGGGAACAGCGCCAATCGTAGATTTAACCAAAGTGATTTTCAACATCTTTTCATTCTTTTCTGCCATCGTCTTCTCTCTCCTTTCAAGCCATAAAGCGAAATGATTTCACCTTAAGCCATAACCTCGTCTACGGCTTTACCGCGGTTTTTCGCCACTTCTTCCGGAGATTTCAACTGGCTCAATCCCGCAATGGTTGCAAGAACTACATTCTGCTTATTGTTGGAGCCTAAAGACTTTGTACGGATATTTTTGATGCCGGCAAGCTCGCACACAACACGGGCAGGACCGCCTGCAATAATACCGGTACCTTCGGGAGCCCTCTTTAAAAGAACGCTTGCAGAACCGTATTTACCAATAAAATCATGTGTAATACTGTTGTTATCGTCTAATGCAACATTTACAAGATGCTTCATCGCATCCTCTTTTCCCTTGCGGATTGCCTCGGGAATTTCCGTTGCCTTTCCAAGGCCGGCGCCCACATGACCGTTACCATCGCCAACAACTACCAAAGCTGTGAAACGGAAGTTACGACCACCCTTTACAACCTTAGTTACACGCTTGATTGTAACAACTTTTTCAGTCAATTCCAACTGACTCGCATCAATGATTGCATGTTTCATGGTTTCTTTCTTCCTTTCCTAGAATTGCAGTCCAGCTTCTCTGGCTGCCTCAGCTAATGCTGCGACTTTCCCGTGATATATATAGCCGCCTCTGTCAAAGACCACTGTTGTAATCCCTTTTTCCAATGCTCTCTTTGCAATGACAGTTCCTACATATGCTGCCGCATCAACGTTATTGGTTTTTTCAAGCTCAGCCTTTACCTCTTTTTCAAGGGTAGAAGCAGAAACCAGAGTGCTTCCAACGGTATCGTCGATAATTTGAGCATACATATGACTATTGCTTCTGAACACAGCCAGACGCGGTCTTTCAGCAGTACCGCTGAAACGGTTACGAATTCTCTTGTGCTTTTTCACACGAACTTCTTGTCTTGATTCTTTTCTAACCATTTTCATACTCTCCTTATCTGTTATTTCTTACCAGTCTTACCAACTTTACGTCTGATAGTCTCATCAGCATATTTGATTCCTTTGCCCTTATAAGGCTCAGGTCTTCTCTTATCTCTGATTTCAGCAGCGAATTGGCCAACTTTTTCTTTATCAATGCCCTTAACGATGATTACATTCTGTCCTTCCAAAACGGTTTCAATTCCTTCCGGGTCCGTCATCTCTACCGGATGGGAATATCCTAAGGATAAGGTCAGAACCTTACCGGACTTTGCAGCCCTGTAACCAACACCATTTACCTCAAGCTTCTTCTCGTAACCCTCGGTAACACCCACAACCATATTGTGAATCAGTGTTCTGGTCAGTCCGTGAAGGGACTTCATCTTCTTTAAATCATTCGGTCTTGCTACCGTTACTTCCGCGCCCTCAAGCTTGATTTCCATCTCCTGAGGAAGCACCCTTTCCAGAGTACCCTTGGGACCTTTTACGGTCACCTTGTTATTTTCTGCAACTTCTACAGTTACGCCTGCAGGAATTGCGATTGGCATTCTACCTATACGTGACATGCCCGTACCTCCTATTATTTTGCTTGTTTAACAAGTTACTGCTCTTTTTCACTTTTTTACCAAACGAACGCCAGCACCTCGCCGCCAACCTGCAGCTCCCGTGCCTTTTTATCCGTGATAACACCCTGATTGGTGGAAATAATGGCAATCCCGAGACCGCCTAATACCTTGGGCAGTTCATCCTTGCCGGCATACACACGCAGTCCGGGCTTGCTGATTCTCTTGATACCGGAAATAATTCTGTCATTCTTGTCCGCGCCGTATTTAATCGTGATACGGATGGTCTTGAACGCTCCGTCGTCAATCACATCATATTTCTTGATATAACCTTCTTCCAGCAAAATCTGGGCAATCGCCAGCTTCATCTTGGAAGCAGGAACATCTACTGTATCATGCTTTGCAGTATTTGCATTACGAATTCTTGTAAGCATATCTGCAATAGGGTCACTCATTGTCATGATTTAGTTTCCTCCTTATCTACTTTTGACTTGAATCATGCTTCTCTTTTCATTCGGAGAATTCACTTCTTCGGGAAGTTTGCTCCTCTCGGAAAATTTGCCCTGCAAATTCTCTTATAGGCAAAACATAGCAATTCTTAGTCAGCGTCCTTTGCTGACTTAGAATTTCTTTTTGCCTTGGACGAAACATCGTATTTCTTAGGCGATGTTCTGTATCGCCTTAGAAATTCTTTTCGTCCTTACCAGCTAGCTTTCTTCACTCCGGGAATCTGTCCTTTATAAGCCAGCTCGCGGAAGCAAATTCTGCAGATTCCATATTTTCTCAAAACAGAATGAGGACGACCGCAAATCTTGCAGCGTGTATATGCTCTTGTGGAAAATTTCGGTTTGCGCTGCTGTTTTAATTTCAAAGATGTCTTAGCCATTCATTTACCTCCTGTTATTTTGCGAAAGGCATGTTGAATAATCTCAGCAATTCACGCGCCTCTTCGTCTGTCTTTGCAGTTGTTACGAAAATGATATCCATGCCTCTTACTTTGTCAATTTTATCATATTCGATTTCAGGGAAGATAATCTGCTCCTTGATACCAAGCGCATAATTGCCTCTTCCGTCAAATGCATTCGGGTTTACACCTCTGAAGTCACGTACACGGGGTAACGCCAGGTTTACAAGGCGGTCTAAAAACTCATACATCTTCTCACCGCGCAGGGTTGTTTTACAGCCAATCGACATGCCTTCACGGATTTTAAAGTTTGCTACTGATTTCTTTGCCTTGGTCAGAACCGCTTTCTGTCCGGTGATGGTTTCCATATCCTTGACAGCGCTTTCCAAAACCTTTGCATTTTCCTTTGCCTCGCCAACGCCCATATTGACAACAATCTTGTCAAGCTTCGGAATTTCCATCGTATTCTTGTAGCCAAACTTTTTCGTCATAGCTGCAGCGATTTCGTCTTTATATAAATCTTTTAGTCTGCTCACGTTTGTTTCCTCCTCCCTGCTGTTAGTCAATCACTTCACCGGTAGACTTGGCAAAACGTACTTTCTTTCCGTCTTCCACCTTGAAACCGATTCTGGTTGCTTTTCCCTTATGAACATACATAACGTTGGATATATCAAGCGGCGCTTCCTTCTGCATAATGCCGCCGTTGGGATTTGCCTGTGTAGGCTTCGCATGTTTTGTAACCATATTTACGCCTTCCACAATAACCCTGTTATTTTTTCTGTCAATGGCAATTACTTTGCCCTCTTTGCCATTATCTTTACCGGTAATTACTTTCACAGTATCACCTTTTTTGATTTTTAACGTAGCCATGCAGTACCTCCTTATAATACTTCGGGAGCGAGGGAAACAATTTTCATGAACTGTTTCTCACGAAGCTCTCTAGCTACCGGTCCAAAGATACGAGTTCCTCTCGGGGTCTTGTCATCCTTGATAATTACGGCAGCGTTTTCATCAAATTTGATGTAGGAACCATCTTTACGACGTGCGCCTTTCACGGTACGAACAACAACAGCCTTTACCACATCGCCCTTCTTTACAACGCCGCCTGGTGTTGCATCTTTAACAGAGGCAACGATAATATCGCCAATCTGTGCATATCTTCTTGTTGAGCCGCCCATAACCCTGATGCAGAGAAGTTCCTTGGCGCCTGTGTTATCAGCAACTTTCAGTCTGCTCTCCTGCTGAACCATATTTATTCTCCTTCCAATATAGTAACCGTACGATTATTTCGCTCTTTCAACAATTTCAACAAGTCTCCACCTCTTGTCCTTGGACAAAGGTCTTGTCTCCATCACCTTGACAGTATCGCCGATATTACATTCGTTGTTCTCATCATGTGCTTTCAACTTGTAGGTATCCTTTACAATCTTCTTGTAAAGAGGATGCTTTACGCGGTTCTCGATAGCAACAACGATTGTTTTATCCATTTTATTGCTTACCACCTTGCCGGTACGTGTTTTTCTTAAATTTCTTTCCACGGTTAAATCTCCTTTCTGAAATTCCGCCCACTCTGTGAGCTATCTGAATGATAGGGAACGCTCCAAAATTAAGCATTGGCTTTTTGTGTCATAATCGTCTGAATACGGGCAATGTTCTTTCTTACTTCTTTGATTCTTGCCGTATTATCCAACTGGTTTGTCGCGTTCTGGAATCTCAAATTGAAAAGCTCTTTTTTCGCAGCAACTAATTCGTTTGCCAATTCTGCTTCTGATTTATTTCTCAAATCTTCTACATACTTACTCTTTTTCATTTGACACACCGCCTTCCAAATCTGCTTTAGAAACAATCTTACACTTACAAGGGAGTTTGTGCATTGCAAGACGTAATGCTTCTTTTGCGGACTCCTCGGGAACTCCTGCGATTTCAAACATTACACGTCCAGGTTTCACAACTGCCACCCAGTATTCCAGGGAACCTTTACCGGAACCCATACGTGTTTCTGCCGGTTTTGCCGTAACCGGTTTATCCGGGAAAATCTTTATCCATACTTTACCGGTACGTTTTGTATAACGTGTCAGTGCAATACGGGCTGCCTCTATCTGATTGGACTTAATCCAGCAGGGCTCCGTAGCCACCAGACCGTACTCGCCATAGGTAAGCGTATTGCCTCTTAAAGCCTTGCCTGCCATACTGCCACGGAATTGTTTACGACGTTTTACTCTCTTAGGCATTAACATAACTATTTCTCGCTCCCTTCCTTGTTTTTAGTGGGAAGAACTTCGCCTTTGTATATCCATACCTTAACGCCAACCTTGCCGTATGTGGTATCAGCCTCAGCGAAGCCGTAATCAATATCTGCTCTCAATGTCTGAAGGGGAATGGTTCCTTCGCTGTAAAACTCGGTACGAGCCATATCAGCGCCGCCTAGACGTCCGGAGCAGGATGTTTTAATTCCCAGTGCGCCCGCCTTCATGGTTCTGCCCATGCAGGATTTCATGGCGCGTCTGAAAGATACACGGTTCTCAAGCTGCTGCGCAATATTTTCCGCAACAAGCTGTGCATCCTTATCAGGTCTCTTGATTTCTTTGATATCAACAAGAACCTTTTTGTCGGTAAGCTTTGCAAGCTCATTTTTGGTCACTTCAATCTCAGCACCGCCCTTGCCGATTACAACACCGGGCTTTGCTGTGTAAATCACGACTTTCACCCTGTCGGATGCTCTTTCGATTTCAATTTTGGAAACACCGGCAGCATACAATTTCTTTTTCAGGTACTTTCTGATATTGTAATCTTCAACTAAATAGTCTGAGAATTCTGCTTCAGCGTACCATTTGGAATCCCAATCTTTAATAACGCCGACTCTAAGGCCGTGAGGATTAACTTTCTGTCCCATAAATACTAAGCTCCCTTCCTTCCTACTTCTTCTCATCCAAAATGATGGTAATGTGGCTCATCTTCTTCTCAATCCTGTAAGCCCTGCCCTGCGCTCTGGGTCTTACGCGCTTCATGGTAGGCCCTTTGTTGGCAAAGCACTCTGCAACATACAGGTTTTCCGGATTGCAGCCATTGTTGTTTTCGGCGTTTGCAATCGCTGATTCTAACAGCTTCTTTATCACGCTGGAAGCGTATCTGGGATTGTACGTCAGCACTGCAATCGCAGTCTGCACATCCTTGCCTCTGATGGCATCCAGTACGAAACATGCCTTCTGAACAGAAACCCTTGCGTAAGATAACTTTGCTGAAGGTCTTGTATCTTTTACGGCATTTCTTTCTCTCTTAATTTGACTTCTATGTCCTTTAGCCATAGAATTTGTCCTCCTTTCAACTTGTCGCCCGCATCACGCTTAGCACCGGACGTTTCTATCTTACCTTGGATTTCTTTTCGTCTTTTCCATGTCCTCTGAAGGTTCTGGTTGCAACAAACTCTCCAAGCTTGTGTCCTACCATATCTTCTGTTACATATACCGGAACGTGCTTTCTGCCGTCATGCACTGCAAACGTATGTCCCACGAAAGAGGGGAATATTGTGGAGCGGCGGGACCAGGTTTTGATAACCTGTTTCTGTCCCGAAGCATTCATGGCGTCTACCTTTTTCAGTAAGCTTGCGTCAGCGAACGGTCCTTTTTTCAGTGATCTAGACATTGTCTTTCCTCCTTAACTATTTGATAGCCTTGCCGTCTCTTCTTCTCACAATCAGCTTATTAGACTTGTTTTTCTTCTTACGAGTCTTATAGCCGAGTGCGGGCTTGCCCCAAGGGGTGCTGGGACCCGGACGTCCGATACCGGTCTTTCCTTCACCACCGCCATGAGGATGGTCGTTGGGGTTCATAACAGAACCGCGTACCGTGGGACGAATGCCCATATTGCGCTTACGTCCTGCTTTACCGATATTAATCAGATTGTGCTCAGCATTGCCTACAATACCTACCGTTGCCCTGCATACCAGAGGAATCATTCTCATCTCGCCGGAGGGAAGTCTCAGGGTAGCATACTTACCTTCTTTTGCCATGAGCTGTGCGCTGTTGCCAGCAGAACGAACAAGCTGTCCGCCCTTGCCGGGATACAATTCAATATTGTGTAACTGCGTACCTACGGGAATCTCGGATAAGGGAAGGCAGTTGCCCACTCTTACTTCCGCCGTAGCGCCGTTCATTACCTTCATGCCGTCGGTCAGTCCCTGCGGTGCAAGAATATATGACTTCTGTCCGTCCGCATAGCAGATTAACGCGATATTTGCAGACCTGTTAGGGTCATATTCGATACCAACTACCGTTGCAGGGATACCATCCTTGTTTCTCTTGAAATCGATAATTCTGTATTTTCTTCTGGAACCGCCTCCGCGGTGTCTTACTGTAATCTTACCTTGGTTGTTACGACCAGCATTCTTTGCCAAAGATACGCAAAGGGATTTCTCCGGTTCCTGCTTGGTAATCTCAGAGAAATCAGAACCTGTCATATGCCTTCTGGAAGGTGTATATGGGTTATATGTCTTGATTCCCATTGTTATATCTCCTTTACTTGTGATTATTTGCGCAGCGCTCTGCGCCGCATACCTTAACCTGCCGGATATCTTTTATTTATAAGCCGGCAAAAATCTCGATATCCTTGCTGTCCTCCGTGAGCTGCACGATAGCCTTTTTGGTCTTTGCCGTCTTGCCATAAGTCATGCCGCGTCTTTTGGTTTTGCCCGCGCAGTTCATGGTGTTGACTTTCTTTACCTTGGTGCCGTCAAACATTTTCTCGACAGCTTCCTTAATCTGTGTCTTATTTGCTTCCGGATGAACCAGAAAAGTATACTTCTTCTCGCTCATACCAGCCATACTCTTTTCAGTGATAACCGGTTTGAGGATTACGTCATAATATTTAACATCTGCCATCGCCGTATACCTCCTCAATCTTTTCAACAGCCGCCTTGGTTACCACCAGCTTGTCGGCGTTCATCACATCATATACATTGATGGTGTTCGTCATCGCCGTCTTTACCTCGGGAAGGTTCCTTGCGGAAAGAACCACGTTTTTGTAGCGGTTGTCGGTGATATTGTCCTTTGATAACACAACCAGCGCTTTGCCTGCATGCAGGTTATCCATAACTGCTTTGAAATTCTTGGTCTTAATTTCATCAAACTGCAGCTCGTCAACCACAATCAGCTTGTTGTCAATCACTTTACTGGTAAGAGCGGACGTCAGCGCTGCCCTCTTTTCCTTTTTATTCAGCTTAAAGGAATAATCTCTTGGCACGGGAGCAAATACTACGCCGCCGCCCTTCCACTGGGGAGCTCTGATGGAACCCTGTCTTGCATGACCGGTTCCTTTTTGTCTCCAAGGCTTCTTCCCGCCGCCGGATACCCCGGAACGCGTCTTTGCTTTCTGTGTGCCCTGACGCTTATTTGCAAGGTGCTGTACAACTGCCATATGCACCAAATGCTCGTTTATCTTGGCTCCGAAGACAGCATCGCTTAAATCCATCGTGCCGACTTCCTTGCCTTCCATGTTGTAAACAGATACTTTTGCCATCTCTGTTAAGTCCTCCTTTCATCCAGACCATCATTAAGCTTACGCCTTAACGGTTTCTTTGATTGTTACTAAAGCCTTCTTAGGTCCGGGTACCGCACCTTTTACCAAAAGTAAGTTCTTGTCAGCATCCACTCTTACGACTTCCAGATTCTGAACCGTTACTTTTACACAACCCATATGTCCGGGCATTCCTTTTCCCTTAAACACACGGCTGGGTGAGGAGCAGGCGCCGTTGGAACCCTGATGGCGGTGGAATTTGGAACCGTGCGCCATAGGTCCTCTGTGCTGTCCGAATCTCTTGATAGCACCCTGAAATCCTTTACCCTTTGAAATTGCGGAAGCATCCACTTTATCGCCTGCGGCAAAAATGTCCGCCTTAATCTCTGCGCCAAGTGCATACTCTTCTGCATTTTCAAACTTAAACTCTCTCAGATATCTCTTGGATGTCACGCCTGCCTTTTTGAAATGTCCCTGCATAGCCTTGTTTGTACCATGCATATGGACAATTTCCTTCTTGCCGCTTGCATCCTTGTTGATGATTCTGTCCTTCTTATCAACGAAGCCTACCTGTACGGCACTGTAACCGTCGTTCTCAAGCGTCTTAACCTGTGTCACGACACAGGGACCTGCCTGAAGCACCGTCACGGGAACAAGTACGCCGTCTTCATTGAAGATTTGGGTCATTCCGACTTTTGTTGCCAAAATTGCTTTTTTCATGTTTTCCTCCTGTTTTTTCTACAGCGGGGCGCTCTGCGTCCATACTAGTAGGGGATATTATGTTGTTTCATCAAGAAAAACTTATTTGTTTTTCATCTTGATATCGATGTAAACACCTGCAGGCATTTCCAGTCTCTGCAGCGCATCCACCGTCTTCTGGGTCGGTGCAATGATATCAATCAGTCTCTTGTGGGTTCTCTGCTCAAACTGCTCGCGGGAATCCTTATACTTGTGCACTGCCCTTAAGATAGTCACCACTTCCTTCTTGGTGGGAAGGGGTACCGGTCCGCTCACCTGGGAACCGTTCTTCTTAACTGTTTCGATGATTTTTTTGGCAGATGCATCAACTAATTGATGGTCATAAGCTTTCAGTGTAATTCTCATTACTTGACTTGTTGCCATAAAAAAAGTCGCCTCCTTTTCGCACTTTTACTTTAAGTACGACAAGCGGTGACTGTACACTCTCCCGTGTGTATCCTGATTGCGGATATATCAAATCCGTTTTCCTTCGTTTCTCACGGTTGTTTCTGCCCTACGGCAGACTTTATTGTCTGTACAGTGACTTGTCGTCAGTTTCCTAACTTGACATTCGCTCCACGGAAAACCTGCCATCCGGCATTACCATTGGCAGCAACCTCGCGTTTCATCGCTATCATGCCACAGCAGAGACTAGTATACATGGTATTTTCCCTGATTGCAAGGGGTTTTTTAGAAAAATTGTATTTTTTTACGTACAACTTCAAATTATTCCTCATCTTTACGGCATGGTGTTAGTCTTGCGGAAAATATTTTTTGATATCGCTTTCCGTCATTCTTTCCACCAGCGCACCAAGCCGTGCCATCTCTTCTTTATAATTCTCTTCCGTCAAAAGATACCCGCTTCCTTTTAGCTGCTCCACTATCCACCGGTTGACATCTGCCGAAAAGTGCATGGAATCCATGTAGAGATTCAGGTTGCAGACAATATCCTCCTCCGCAAGAAAGCTGTATAAATGTACGTTGCTGTATGCTGTCAGCGCCTTTGCCGCCCTTTCTGCCGCATAAAGATATGCCTCTGTCCTGCCCTCCCTGTTCACCGAATCCCACCACAGCAGGGAATACGGCGGATAAAAAAAGTAAAATTCCGTCTCCGGATGTGATTCCGCCATTTGTACCAACAGCGCCACGTTCGCGTCGATTAGCTGCCTCTCCTCCTCCCCAAAATCTCTTGCCGCCGAAACGGGCGGGCGTTCATAATGGAGCAGCGCGTCCGCCTCCGAAAAGGTTTTGTATTGCGCCCAGTTATAGCTTGCCCCCTCGTCATAGTCCTGTTTCAGGGAGGAAGCAAGCTGATAGGGTATGTATTCAAAAAGCACGCCCTTATTGAACAGGTAGCTCACATCATCCAAAATCATATGATTATATAGGTAGACAGGCATCCCCTCGTCTGCAAAATGGTGTTTTTGCTCCGCTTTCAGGGCAAACAAGTCCAAGTTATAAAACACATATCCGAGCTCATGGTTCTGATATGCTTCCTCCAGATAATACAGCAAATCCATTGTAGTCGCCGAGCTTTTGATTCCCTTGATTGTGGTACAGCCAAACGCCTCGTCAAACCACCTGTTATTATAGTTTTCCGCCACTGAAGAGCCAAGGAGAAGTCCGTCATACCTGAAATTACGGATTGTCCCGATGCACTGGTATTCCGCTTTATAGACAACTGCCTTTAATCCCGCTGCTGGCGCATGGTAATGGTAGAACGGGTCTGCGAACACCACAACCGCGCCAATCAAAAGCAGAAGCGACAGCGACTGTATCAGGAAACGTTTGATGAATTTTTTCTCCATGAAGGCACTCCTTTCCCTGTTTTGTAATTTTTTAAAAATTAAAGTACAAAAATGTGCTGACGCCTGTGAGGGAAATGACGGACCATACAAAAAGGAGCGTCATTTTCCATGAAAACGCCGCAGTCAACATTCTGTTCTCAAGGCGTTCTTTCGTCGTCCTTCCAAATGCCAGAAGCATACTCACAAAAAGAATTGCAAGGCAGACATACATGCGGTACTCTCTAAGGAAGGCGGGAAACACCATCGTCATTATCTTGGTCGGAACATACAGCTCTGCATAAGACAGCTCGTCCGCAATGTATTTTATAAAATGGTAGCTGTCTCCGGAAAAAAGGCGTTTCAGAAAGAGAAAGCCGTCCGCAACGGAGTCGCTTCTGAAAAAGACAAAGGCGAGGCATACGAATCCAAAGGTGGCTGCCTGGCAGGCAAAGCGGCGCAGCCGTTTTAAAAAGCCGCTTTTTCCCTGTTCCGTTTCCTTTTTCGGCGCAGGAACAAACCGTCTCCATATCACATTTGCCGAGACGCCCAGCCCGTGCAGAAACCCCCACAAAACAAAGCTATAGTCCGCACCATGCCACAGCCCGCTCAAAAGAAAAACAACCATGGTATTGACAACGGTCCTAAGCGTGCCCTTCCTGCTGCCGCCAAGCGGAATATAGACATACTGCGTAAAAAACCTCCCCAGCGTCATATGCCATCTTCGCCAGAACTCCTTCACGGAAACCGACTTATAAGGCGCATCAAAATTGTCCGGTATCTTTATCCCAAACATCCTGCCGATTCCGATTGCCATGTCGCAGTAACCGCTGAAATCAAAATACAGCTCCAGCGCAAAAGAAACCGCAACCATAACTGCCGCCGGCGTATCCAGCTTTGCTATTTCCGAAAACCCATAGTTTACAATACCTGCAAGCGTATCCGCAAGCAATACCTTTTTAGACAGCCCAAAGACAAAATAGCAGATACCATACGCAAAATCCTTCCCGTTCCATTTACGCTTGTCCAAATCCTGAAACTGCGGGATAATTTCCGTATGCAGCACAATCGGACCGGCGATAAGCTGCGGAAAGAAGGTCACAAAACTCAAATAATCCGTCAGTCCATAGTGAGGCGCTTTCCCCCTGCACCTGTCTATTACAAAAGAAAGCTGCTGGAAGGTGAAAAAACTGATTCCCAGCGGCAGAAGAATGTTTTTGCCTGTAAAGCCCGCGTGGAATACCGCATTTAAGTTTTCCACACAAAAATCATAATACTTAAACACACCGAGGATTCCCAGATTCACGACACAGCCTGCCGCCAATACAACCTTACGCAGCGCGGGCTTCCCATCAAGCATAAGGCTGAGCAAATAGTTTATGGCACAGCTTCCCAGAATCACGGCAAGATAATAGCTGTTAAAGTACGCATAAAACCACAAGGACATGGCAATCAAAAAAATCTGCGCCGTCCGGTATTTCTTTATTCTGTTAAGCCCATACCAGCCAAGCAGCGAGATGGGAAGAAACAAAAAAATAAAGATATAAGAATTAAATAACATGTCCCTGCTCCGTTACATTTCCAAATTTCACCTCATTCTATCAAATTTCCTCTCTTAAGTCAAAACAAACACTCTGATTTTCGCATTGTATTTCCTGCCGCATTGTTGTATATTTACATTATAATTCGGGTATCAAAAGCCCTAATCCTAATATTTATAATAAGAAGAAAAGGAAACAACCGCATGTGGATTGCAGATAATTGGAAGGACTATGAAGTACTGGATACCTCCTCGGGAGAAAAGCTGGAGCGCTGGGGAAGCTATATTCTGGTGCGTCCCGACCCGCAGGTCATCTGGGACACCCCCCATTCCCACAAGGGCTGGAAGCAGAAAAATGCACATTACCACCGCAGTAAAAAAGGCGGCGGAGAATGGGAATTTATAGATTTGCCGGATGAATGGGCTATCCGCTACCGGAATCTGACCTTTCACTTAAAGCCCTTCAGTTTTAAGCATACCGGACTTTTTCCCGAGCAGGCTGTCAACTGGGACTGGTTTTTTGGTCTGATTCAAAATGCAGGCAGACCTGTCCGCGTTTTGAACCTCTTTGCCTACACAGGCGGCGCAACCCTGTCCGCCGCAGCCGCCGGCGCGCAGGTCACTCATGTGGACGCCTCTAAGGGCATGGTGGGCTGGGCAAAAGAAAATGCCGCCGCTTCCTCCCTCGCAGACGCCCCCATCCGTTTTCTGGTAGACGACTGCGTCAAATTCGTGGAGCGGGAAATCCGCCGCGGCAGCAAATACGATGCCATTATTATGGACCCGCCCTCCTACGGCAGGGGGCCCAAGGGCGAAATCTGGAAAATGGAGGACAATATCTGGCATTTCCTTGAGCTGACGGTCCGGATATTATCCGAAGAGCCGCTTTTCTTTCTCTTAAACTCCTACACCACGGGACTGCAGCCTGCCGTACTCTCCTACCTGCTGCACGCGACCGTTGGAAAACGCTTTGGCGGCGTGGTGGAAGCAGACGAAGTAGGGCTTCCCATATCGGAAAGCGGGCTTGTCCTTCCCTGCGGCGCATCAGGGCGCTGGCATAGATAAAGGGCTGCTTTTACAGCAGCCCTTTACATATCAAACCCTTTAAATCTCTCATAAATATTTTCATACTGCTCGTTGATTTCCATGTACCGTTCCATGGTCTCATTGCGCTCTTTTTCGTAATCCCGTATAATCACGTCAAAATTATCTATCACGACCTGCACGATTCGCCTGCAGATTTTTCCTTTTGCCGCATCCGTGACAAGAATGCCCTGTATCTTGTCTGACGAAAAAGAATCCTTGTAGCTTCTCTTGCCATAGAGCGCGCTCAAAATGTCCGCTACCGCTGCAATCCGCTCAAGCTGTGAAAGCTCCGCCGCTGCCAGTCCCAGAGGATATCCCGTACCGTCCAGCTTCTCATGATGCTTGGAGGCAATGTTGACAATCCGGTCGTCAAGAACCCCCCGCAAAATTTTGTCCGTAATGACCACATGCGCCTTCATAACACGCATTTCCTCGTCCGTAAGGCGTCTTGGCGCTTCGAGAATGGAGAGCGGTATCACTATCTTGCCAATATCATGCAAAAGCGCACCGTAATAAAGCATCTGTAATTCCTCTTTCGACACCCCGACCAGCCTGCCGATGGACAGTGCAAAGGTCTTGGTTGACATGGTATGGATGACCGTCTGCTGGCTTCTGAAATCAATAGCATACACCAGCATCTCCAGAAAGCCCTTCTTTTTCTTTTCGCTTAAATTTACCCTTCCAAACAGACTGCCCAGCTCCTGCTGGTACGCATCCGTTTTCATTTTTTCCATAAAGTTAAACTTTGCCTGCGCCGCCTGAAAAGTCTCCATGGCACGCGACGAAAACCTGACGTTGACCTGTCTGGCAAAATAGTCCTTTTCCATGCCATGCCCTTCCATGCGCATAAACACATCCATTTTATCCGCAAGCGCCAGAAAATCGGTCTCTTTTAAACGCCTGCTCTTGATATGCGGATATAGCTGGTAAGGCAGATGGTGATACAACACAATCTCCGCCATATCATCCACAGGAGAAAGATATTTTAAAAACAAGTACCCGTATATGGAATGCGCCCACACATTTGTAATCTCACAGGTCACAATATCGCCCTTGTAGCCGGTTTTCAAAAGCCCGATATCATGCAGCATGCCGATAAGCGTATATTCCGCCAGCTCCATGTCCGTATAGCCTCCATCCGCCTTGAGCATATTGTAAAAAATATAGCCTGTAATTTCTCCGTGCAAAAGCAGCTTGCTGTCCATGCAGCCAAGCGCTCTTCTTATCACGTTATATATGCTCAGCGTACTGACAAGCTCCGTACCCATATCCTTCCTCCGCCCTATCAAAGCCGCCGCATTCCGGTCGGCAATATAGCTATTGTAGCATATTTCCCTTCCAAAAGAAACCAAAAAATTTCAGCCGGCGGTACAAAACCGGCTGAAATTCTGCATTGTCGAAAAGACGCCTTTTATGCGGTGGCTTCCTCAAACTGCGAATTGTACAGGGAAGCATAGAAACCGTCTTTTTGAAGCAGCTCCTCGTGGGTGCCCTGCTCCACGATGTCGCCGTCCTTCATCACCAGAATCACATCTGCATCTTTAATGGTAGAAAGCCTGTGGGCAATGACAAAGCTGGTTCTTCCCTTCATCAGATTGTTCATCGCCTTCTGAATCCTGATTTCCGTTCTGGTATCCACAGAGCTGGTCGCCTCGTCTAAAATGAGTATCGGATTGTCTGCCAGAATCGCCCTTGCAATCGTCAAAAGCTGCTTCTGCCCCTGTGACACATTGCTTGCCTCCTCGTTCAGCTCCATCTGATAGCCGCCCGGAAGCGTCTGAATAAAGCGGTGCGCATGTGCCGCTTTTGCCGCCTCGATAACCTCCTCGTCCGTGGCATCCAGCCTGCCGTAGCGGATATTTTCCATGATGGTTCCCTTAAAGAGCCATGTATCCTGCAGCACCATGCCAAAGCCCTCCCGCAGTTCGCTGCGGTTAAAATCCTTTATATTATGCCCGTCCACACAGATAGCCCCGCTGTTGACATCATAAAAACGCATCAGAAGCTTTACCATGGTGGTCTTGCCCGCGCCGGTGGGACCTACTATCGCCACCATCTGTCCAGGCTCTACATCACAGGAAAAGTCTTTGATGATAACCTTATCCGGATTGTAGCCAAACTGCACATGGGAGAAGGATACCGCACCCTCCATTTGCGTAAGCCGCACCGGATTCTCCACCTGCATATCCTCCTCTGCCTCGTTTAAAAATTCGAAAACGCGCTCTGCGGACGCCGCTGTGGACTGTAACAGGTTGGAAACCTGCGCAAGCTGCGTAATGGGCTGGGTAAAGCTCTTGACATACTGGATAAACGCCTGAATCTCGCCTACGTCAATGACCCCGCGGATTGCCAGCATACTGCCGCTGACAGCCACCGCCACATATCCCAAATTGCCCACAAAGGTCATAATGGGCTGCATCATGCCGGAGATAAACTGTGACTTCCACGCGGAACGGTACAGCTCGTCATTGGTCTCCTTAAATTCCTGCAAAGACGCCTCCTCCCTGTTAAATGCCTTCACAATATTGTGTCCGCCATAAGTCTCCTCAATCTGCCCGTTGATTTTTCCAAGGGAATTCTGCTGCGCCACAAAGTACTTCTGGGAATGCTTTACCACGACGCCGATAAGCATACCGGAGACCGGCAGTATCACAAGGGCAATCAGCGTCATCAGCGGACTGATGGAAAGCATCATCACCAGCACGCCGATAAGGGTTGTCACGGAAGTAATCAGCGTTGTAATGCTCTGGCTTAAGCTCTGTCCTAAGGTATCCACGTCGTTGGTGATTCTGGAGAGCACCTCGCCCACCGTTTTGGATTCAAAATACGCCATCGGCATCCGGTTGATTTTCTCGGAAATTTCCCGCCGGAAACGATAACAAAGCTTCTGCGACACACCTGTCATAATATATCCCTGTATAAAGGAAAGCAGGGCGCTTACCACATACAATCCAAGTAAAAACAGTAAAATCCTTGCAATACGTGCAAAGTCGATACCGCCTGTGCCGCCAATCTTCGCCATCAGTCCTTCAAAAAGTGCCGTTGTCGCACGGCTTAGCACCTTCGGTCCCACAATATTGAACGCCGTACCCCCCACGGCAAATATCATGACGAAGACAATGGCAATCTTATACCTGCCCATATAAGCCAGCAGCTTCTTTAAGGTGCCCTTAAAATCCTTCGCCTTTTCCCCCGGCATCATACCGCCGTGGGGTCCGCCCATGGGACCGCGCCTTGGAGGTCTTTTTACACTGTTTTCCTGTTCACTCATGCCGGCATACCTCCCTTCAGTTCTTTTTCGGAAAGCTGGGACTTGGCAATCTCCCTGTAGGTTTCACAGCTTTCTAAAAGCTCTTCATGCCTTCCTAACCCCGCGATGCTGCCATTGTCCAGTACGATAATCTGGTCTGCATGCAGGATAGTACTGATACGCTGCGCCACAATGATTACCGTGGCATCCGCTATCTTCTCATTCAGCGCCTTTCTGAGCACCACATCCGTCTTGTAGTCAAGCGCGGAAAAGCTGTCGTCAAACAAAAATACCTTCGGATTCTTCGCAATCGCCCTTGCTATCGAGAGCCGCTGCTTCTGTCCGCCCGATACATTGGTGCCTCCCTGCGAAATCGGACTGTGATACCCCTCCGGCTTACTCTCGATAAATTCCACTGCCTGCGCTATCTGTGCCGATTCCTGCATTTTTTCGTCCGTGATATCTTCCCCGCCAAATTTAATATTGGAAGCAATGTCTCCCGAAAACAGCACGCCCTTCTGCGGCACATACCCCAGCACGCTGCGCAGCTTTTTCTGGGAGATATCCCGTATGTCCGTACCGTCCAGCGTAATCCGCCCCTCCGTCACATCATAAAAACGGGGAATCAAATTTAACAGCGTCGATTTGCCGCATCCGGTACTGCCGATAATTGCCGTCGTCTGCCCGGGCTTTGCCGTAAAGCTTAAGTGGTGCAGCGCATTTTCCTCCGCTCCCGGGTATTTAAAGCAGACATCCTCAAAAGCAATTTCTCCCCTTACCGTTTCCATACGCCCATCCTCTACATTTTCTTTATCATGAATGGTGACCTCCGTTGCCAGTATCTCCTCGATACGCCCTGCGGCAACCCCTGCTCTGGGCAGCATAATAGAAATCATGGTAAGCATCAAAAAGGACATGACTATCTGCATGGTATACGTAATAAACGCCAGCATCTCGCCCACCTGCAGGCTGCCTGCGTCGATTCCATGCCCGCCAAACCATACTATCATAATAGAAATGCCGTTCATAATCAGCATCATAACCGGCATCATGAAATTCATGACCCTTCCCGTAAAAAGCTGGGTGCTCATCAAATCTTTGTTTGCCGCGTCAAACCGCTTTTCCTCGTAAGCTTCACGGCTGAAAGCACGAATCACCGGTATTCCCGTCAGGATTTCTCTGGAGACAAGGTTGACGCGGTCTACCAGCGACTGCATTTTTTTGAATTTTGGCATGGCGACTGCCATCAGCACCAGCACCAGTGCCATGATACTTCCCACCGCAACGCCGATAATCCAGCCCATGCCGGTTCCCGTCGCCGCCACCTTCATCACGCCGCCCACACCAATGATGGGCGCGTACAGCACCATGCGCAGCAGCATGACGATTACCATCTGTACCTGCTGGATATCGTTCGTACTCCTTGTAATCAGGGAGGCAGTGGAAAACTTATCCATCTCAGCGCTCGAAAAGGAAACCACCTTATTGTACACACGGCTGCGCAGATTCCGCCCCGTCCTCGCCGCCGTGCGGGAAGCCAGAAGACCGATAAGAATTGCCGCCGCCATCATCAAAAGGGAAAGCCCCAGCATCTTCAGTCCCGTCCGCAGCAGGTAATTAGTCTGTACCTTTCCGGTATCTATTCCCATCGCCTTATATTCTGCCTGCACAAACTGTACTGCCCTCGCGGAAATCATGGACTCGCTCATATCGCCCATTCCCGCCAGCGCCTGTTCCCTGACTGCCACTATCTGCTCTTCGGTTATCATGCCGTTTTCCCGCATAAGGCGCAGCGTCTCGGCATCATACTCCGATTCTCCGCTTTCCAAAAAAGACAAAAGCACCATGGGCAACCCCATTTTGCCGTCAAGCTCCTGAAGCTTCTCCTCTTTCTTTTCCCGCAGGATAAAACTGCCGTCCGCCGCCTGCTCATAAGCCGCATCGCACACCGCCTTTTCCTCTTCTGTCATGAAAAGCTGCAGATTGGCATAAGTTTCCTCCCTCATCTTTTCAGGAACCGCATACGCAATGCCGCCCTGTCCGATACCCACATCCACAATTCCGGAAGTATACTGCGGAAGCTGTAAATCACAGTACGCCTGCACAAACAAAAGCAGTATAATGGCAAGCACCGCCGCCCAGGACTCTTTCAAATACTTAAAAATCTTTCCCATGAAATGTGCATTCCTTTCCTTTTATTCACAATACTGCTATTTATTGTATTTTTTCCCAAATCAATAGTCAATTAAGAAACTATTAAAAAAGTGAGAAAAAAGTCCACGAAAAAACAGGACGCCATCCTGACGCCCTGTCTTTGATATCAGTTATCCTGCAACCGGTTCAGACGCTCTATCACTTCCTCCACCTGTTTGAAGCTCACCTGTCCGCCCGAGAAAGAAAGTGCAGAACGCAGAGGCATATATCCCATCATTGCCTCCACCATATCCGCAGTTCCCTCGCCCATGCTGCCGTCGCTGCCGGAATCGGCAATACCCATCTGCGCCACCAACGCTTCCACGATTTCCTTCGCGCCTGCAATTTTCATAATATCGCCAAACGTCGTATCCATGGTGACCAAAATACGTTTTCCGGAAGTATCCTTTACCGTCACGCCTTCCGACAGACAGATATCCCGCGACGATTTTCCAATCTCCACCCGATATTCCCCCGTGGGAACCCTGAAATCCGATATCTCCGTATCATAATACGCAAAAGCGCGTTTACGCAATTTAAAGGAAAGCGTCCTTCTCTCACCCGGTGCAAGCTCCACCTTTTCAAATCCCCTAAGCTCCCGCACGGGGCGGATAATGTCTCCGTCCTGTGGCGCCGCCACATAGAGCTGCACAACCTCCTTGCCCGTGCACTGCCCTACATTTTTCACCTCCACCGTCACAAGCAGCTCTTCCGTATCATTCATCCGCTTTTTCGAAAGCTTCAGATTGGTGTAGAGGAAGCTTGTATAAGAAAGACCGTGTCCAAAAGGAAAAAGCACTTCCATTTTCTTTTTGTCATAATACCGGTAGCCTACAAAGACGCCCTCTCTGTACTCTACCTTGTCGCCCTCGCCGCTGTAGAAAATATAGGAGGGATTGTCCTCCAGCTTTAAGGGAAATGTCTCCGGAAGCCTTCCGCTGGGATTGACGTCCCCGTAAAGCACGTCGAGCACGGCACCTCCCACTGCCTGCCCGCCCAGATATGCTTCCAAAACCCCTTTCACCTTATGAAGCCACGGCATTTCCACAGGCGCGCCGTTGTGAAGCACCACAATGGTGTTGGGATTGGCATCGCTCACCGCTTCTATCAATTCGTTCTGACACTCTGGCAGGTGCATATGCGTGCGGTCAAAGCCCTCCGATTCATAAGCATCCGGAAGCCCTGCGAATACCACGGCGGTATCCGCAAGCGATGCCGCCCGAATCGCCTCAGAGAGCAGCGTATCATCCAGCCTGTCCGCACCTGCACTATAGCCCTGTGCATAAATCACATGGGACTTATCCGCCATCTCCCATGCAGATTCCGTCCTACAGGTATTGATATGGGAACTGCCCCCGCCCTGAAATCTGGGTTTTTCAGCAAATTCACCGATAAAAGCAATCCTTGCGCCCTTCCGCAGAGGCAGGACGCCGTCATTTTTCAAAAGCACCATACACTCCGCCGCCGCTTTACGCGCGAGCCTGTGGTCCGCTTCCTTATCGTAAACCGCGCCCTCCTTCCGGTTTGCCACGCTTTTTTCCACAATGGTTAAAATGCGTTCCACCGCTTTATCCAGTACTTCCTCCGCAAGCTCTCCCCGCTCCACCGCTTCTACAATTTTCTTATCATTGATGCCAAAGGAAGTGGGCATCTCCAAGTCAAGCCCCGCCTCCAAATCGGCTGCCCTGTCATTGACCGCGCCCCAATCGCTTACCACAAAACCGTCAAAGCCCCATTCGCCGCGCAGCACATCCGTCAGGTATTTTTTATTCTGCGCCGCATATACGCCGTTTATCCGGTTGTAAGAACACATCACGGTCCAGGGCTTCGCCGTCTTTACCGCTTCCTCAAACGCCGGCAGGTATATCTCGCGTATCGTCCGCTCGTCTGCCTCGCTGCTGGAGCTCATCCGCCTGTGTTCCTGACTATTCAAGAGAAAATGCTTGATGCTGGTGCCGACACCCTGACTCTGCACTCCCTTTACGTAGCTTGCAGCCGCCTGTCCGGCAAGATACGGGTCCTCGGAAAAATACTCAAAATTTCTGCCGCAGAGAGGAGAACGTTTGATATTTACCGCCGGTCCTAACAGTACGCCGATTCCTTCTGCCTGACATTCCTTTCCCAAAGTCTCTCCCAGCGTCCGAAGCAGCTTTCTGTCAAAAGAAGCAGCCGTAGCGCAGCCCGCCGGAAAGCACACGGCTTTCACGCTCTCGTCCAGTCCCAGATGGTCTCCTGTCTCTTCCTGCTTACGCAGTCCGTGTGGTCCGTCGCTTACCATCATCTGCGGTACATCGAGACGCTCCACTGCCTTGGTGCGCCAAAAATCTGCGCCGGAACAAAGCCCTGCTTTTTCTTCCAGCGTCATTTTCCGTACGATTTCTTTCACATTCATATACCAGCCTCCTGTTCTGCAGTTTTCCTCCTGTTTCCACTATTATTTTATTATATAATAAATTCGGATAGCTGGCAATTTCAAATTAAGGCTTTTCCTTATATTTAACGGCTTTCACTCAAATACAGCCGTACCCTGTTTTCCATAATTCCGCATACTTCATCCAGACTTTTACTGCCGTTAAAATAGTCCGCCGCCTCCTCATAAATAATGTCGAGGATGGGCAGGGTGCGTACCGGATATGCGCGTGCTTCCTCCAGCGTTTTTCTATATGCCTCTATTTTTTCCTCCGTGATATCCTTTTCGTCATAGACCTCCGTCCTCGATTCGCCCACGGCGCCGTTTTCCCCCATCATGACAATCGTGTAGACCACCTTTTCTCCGCCAGCCACTCGTTCCTTCTGCGCTTCCATCAGCAAATCAAAGGCACTTTGGAAAGCCGGTATGTTCCCTCCCTCCGCATAAAGATTTTGTGCCTCTTCTCCCAACAAAAAACAGATAAATTCCCATGCGCCCTCCTTGTGGGCGGAATTTGCATTGATGGCAAGCGCCGAGAAGGGAAAAAGCGCCATATGGCAGCCGTCATCAAAAAAGACGCCCAACGTCACCATGCCCCTTTCCTCCTGCTGTGCAGAATCGTGAAATCGGAAAATATCGGAATAACCCATGTCTATGTCCTGCGCAAGGCTGGGAAAGCGCCCCCCTTTTCCGCTATCTCCATACCGCTTTGCAAGCTCCAGTATATTCCGAAACAGCTCCCCGTCAAAATCACAGGTTCCCTGCTCCCAGTCCACACATCCCCACAGCGTTTCCGTCCCGCCCAAAAACTCCTCCAAAAGCCGCTGCGGTCCGTAATTGCGCATGTATACTGCCTCCTCCTGCCGGGAAGTCAGCGCTTCCACCAGCGTGCGGATATCCGGCTCGCGCCCGCCCAGAACCTCCGCCGCAATCTCCGTCCCCTCACCGCCGGGAAACCTCGGGCAGATTCCGTAGGTTCTGCCGTCCTCTCCCCAGAAATTGAATGCAAAAGGAAAGTAGTCCTCCTTCCTGATACCGCTCTCCGCTATATAAGGGCTTAAATCCTCCAAAGCTCCCTTTTCCAGCATACCGACAAGATAATCCTCCAGCAAATCCCCTCCCAGAATATCCGGTCCTGCCCCCGTGGCTATCTGTATGCTGGTTAACCTTGCATAATCCGCCAACTCATCCAGTTTACAGCTTTCTATTACCACATGATAGGTATCGCTCTGCGCATTAAACAAGGCAGCCTGTCCGGCAACCCAGCCGTCGACGGAAATACCGCCTCTTATGACAATGGGGATTTTCTCCACGCCCTTTATCTGCAGCCTGTCACATACAGCGCTCCCGCCATCCCATTTAGCATACAGAAGCTCCGCGCTCCCGTCCTCCAGCATTCTGAAATCCCAAAGGTCCATTTCAAAGGTATCATGGGTATATTGGGGATTATAAGAGCTTCCCTCAAACGAAAAAACACTGTTTTCTTTGCCGTCCGCCATATTGAGTTTTGCAATTTCTTTCTCGTGGAGTATGCCGCCGCTGGTATACAGAAGCAGCGTACCGTCTCCTGCCCCCAGCATCTGCCCTCCCGTGCTTAGCAGTCTGACCTGTTTTACTTCTTCCGTTTGTCCGGTATCCGGGTCAAGCTCCAGCAGATGCCTTGCCCGCGCATCCTCCAGAATCAGGTACACCCTGCCGTCAGGCAGGCTGCAGATATCCGTCAGCTCGCTGCCATCCGTCCATTCCCTTGTAAAGAGAATTTCCCCGTCCGGCAGATATTTGACAAGGGTGGCACGGGCTTTTCCTGCCGCCACTTCTTCCTCATGGTCATTTCCCCAGCAATAGCCGTTTCCCTCCGCATCCAGATACACCTTATAAATAAAATGCAGAGTGGTCTGCCACAGCAGCTCGCTGCTCCCGTCATTCCTGTACAGATACACCTCCGAATGTGTATAATTGCCTGCGTCGTTGCAACAGACCTTTTCCCAGAGCTGTACCGGCTCACTCTGATAAAACTGCATACCCCGCAGATACATATCCTTGTCAGAGAAGGGCGAGCCCTCCCCGCTCTCCTCCCAGTCAAAAACCGTCTGCGTTTCTGCATAAATATCATAGTATATAGTCTGCCCCGAAGCAGTGTCAGGAGAATCTGCGTCTGATGCTCCCAAAGCCGAATCTCCTGCTGCAGGTTTTAAGTCCGTCGGTGTCCCCTGCGCACTGCTTCCTCCCTCTGCCTCCTGTTTTCCGCATCCTGCCAAAAGCAAGATACACCATATCCAGATAAGCAGAAAATAACATTTTTCCCTCAACCCTTTTTTCGTAAAATCCTTTTTCATTGTGATGCTCTTTATCCTCCCTCACAAACTCAAAGTCCCTCCAGATTCCTATCATTCAAGCGCAAAGTCTCATAATTGTATTTATCCGCTTCCGATATCTGCTCTGTCCGTATCTCCCCATCCTGTGTGCTCAGAATCAGACGGCTGTGCTCCAGGTAATACGTCATGGGCTCCACCCATTCTTTGAATAAATCGTCCCTGTATTCCGTCTCAAGTCCCCATTCAAACATAGAGCTCGCTATCAGACGGGTTTCTCCCTCTGCGGAAAGCCTGTACACCCAGTATCTATACACCCCCGTATCATACCTGTCCTCTATATGCACGCCCATAATAAAGCCTGTGCCGTCTATCTCTCCCAGATAAATATTGTTCCAGTCCACCCTTGCCACGTGAGCGAATTCAGAATGCAGCAGACTGCCGGACGCATCTCGAAACAGCACCCATCCGCTATCTCCGTCTCCGGCATCGCCGGTATATATTTCTATCTGCTCGTCGCCCTCACTGTCCGCCACATCAGCGGCTTCCGTTCCTGCAAGCGTATAATAATCCTCTCCGTAAAGCTCCTGCATATACGAATAGTCGTAGGGCATCGGCGCTTCCACATAGCTTATGCCATACATACATAGCGGACTCATCACGGCAGCTTCCACAATCACATTACCTGTCAGCGTAATCCTGATGCCGTCATAGAGACCATTTGCCCGCTTTGGCAGAGTATCGATAAACTCCTCAAGGGAGACCTCCTTATAGCTTGCGGTTTCCATTGCCGTATTTACCTTATAAACACAGTCCTCTGCAAATACAAGCGGCTCTCCTTCGTCCGTTTCTATATAATGCGCAATCTGCTCCCCTGTATCCAGATACAGACCATACGCTGTAATCGTCATTGGCTCTTTCTCTGACAGTTTACTGATATATACCGTACCCGTCACCGTCTCTTCCTGACCGATGCCTCCTTCCCCGTCCTCCCTGTCGGCTTTATCCGCCCCGCCGTCTTCCGCCGACCCGCCATTCTCCGGCAAAGCGTCTTCCCCGCCATCCTGCGCCTTGACATAAACCCGCGACATGGTATAGCTTATCTCTGCAAGAAACAGCTTTGTGTCCTCGGCAGAAAGCTCTATCACAGCCAGATTCTTTTCCTTGTCTACTTCCAAAACCGGTACCATGCGCCATGGTTCTTCATTTTCGCCATGGATGTCGGTCCGGTAGATTTGCAGCATATCTCCCGCCTCCACTTCTTCGCCGCCTATAACTGCCGGTCCTCCTATCGGGAACGAAATACGGTAGCGGTCTTCCCCTTCATAAGAAAGCGCCACGCCGCGCCGCATAATATAGACATGCTCCACAGGCTCCGAAAAGGTTGCCGGAAAGGTTTCCTGCACCAGCACATCCGCATCCGGAGCAAACAAAAGCTCTACCAAATCTCCCTCGCGCAAGTCCTGCCCATCCTCGCCGGGCTCAAAATACGTTTCAATTTCGTCTGCACGCAGCTCCACCACACCAAGCACCGGAATTACCACCACATACCTGTTGTCATACTTTTCAACAACGCCATAAAGCGCATCCGGTACGGTCTGTGTCTCCCCGTCCGCCGGTCTCTCCTTATCCTGCACGCCGCGTTTGGAAGGATTGGCAAGCAGCACCGCTCCCAAAACAGCCGTCGCCACAGCCGCTATACAGAGAAGCGCAATTGCAGGTTTTTTATAGCGAAGCACATTTTGAATCCTGCTGCCCGTGTCCCCCTCGCCAAAAGCAAGCGGCACGCCGCCCACAATCTGTCTGCCCGTGGCAAGATTTAACAGGGAAGCAGAATATTCCTTTTTGACACCGCTGCCCATTTTGCGGATAACCGCCTCATCGCAGGACATTTCCATATCCCTGCCGCACAGGAAAAACGCCGCCCACGCAAGGGGGTTAAACCAGTGCACGCACAGGGCAAGCCAAAAGAAGATTTTCACAATATGGTCCCCTCTTCTGATATGTGTCTGCTCGTGCAATAAAATATACGCCCTCTCGTCCCCTGCGAATGATTTGGGAAGATAAATTTTAGGCAGGAAAATGCCGCATACAAAAGGCGTCTCCAAATTCTCTTTTGTATATATATTGCCTTGTTCATGCTGCGCCGACTTTAATTTTCTCTTCAGTCCCGCCAGCGACACCACACTGTATGCCAAGAGAGCCAGCACACCCGACAGCCAAATCCACGAGCAGACTGTAAGCGCTGTCTGCATTCCGTTTGCAGCAGACACCTTATCCGGCGCCGCTTCCTGCAAATCTGCCGTTCCCTGTACTGCTGCCGCAGCCGGCGGTGCATCCGTCCCGGGTACTGTCCCCTCATTTACCGAAATATAGGAAATCTGTCCTCCCGCCGTCTTCGGTGCATCCAAAACCCCCAACAGGGAAAACGCCGCCGAGAAGGAAAACGGACAAATCAGGCGAAACAGCACTACCGCCCACAAAACATAGGAAAAAATCTTTGGCGCCCTTCTCAGCAAAAGCCTAAGCACCATGACAAAAGGTATCATAATCCCCGCCGTCAGGCTCATATTCAAAATCCCAACAAAAACCTTCTCCAACATCGACATTTTCTCCTTCCATACTTTTATCTGCTTAAGCGATTGCAAAACTCGCATACTTACTGAATTTCGCAATCTCCCACTCTACTCGCTTTCCTCTATCATCCTTTTCAACTCTTCGATTTCCTTCTCTCCCAGCTTATTTCTACGGGAAAACGCCGTCAAAAAGCGGGGCAGGGAGCCGCCGAAGGTTTCCTTGATAAACTGTTCCCCCTGTGCCGCCTCAAATTCTTCCTTGGAAGTCAGCACCGTAACCGTACCGTTTTCGTTGGCAAACAGCTCTCTCTCACACAACCTTTTTAACATCGTGTACGCTGTCGTCCGCTTCCAGTCAAATGCCTGTTCGCACAGCTTTGCCAGCTCCCCCGATGCAAGCGGGGCGTTCTCCCATATCAATTCCGCAAGCCTGCGTTCCATCTCTCCCAGCTTATACCGCTCCATAAAATCCTCCGTTCCCAATCCTGTTTACATCATGTCAAAGACTTGTTTTCTTCCCGTTATGTATCCCAAGCAAAAAACTGTCTAATGCTGTTAGACATTTTTAGTCTAACAGCATTAGACAGTTTTGTCAATACTTCCGTCGGCAGAAACTGCCACGAACCATACTACTCCAGAATAAAGCTGTCCACAATGGCTTTCAGGCTGCCGGCATTGCTGCGGTTCATCTTCGCCAGTTCTTCTTCATCCGCCATGCGCTGTACAATGTCGGTGGTTTTCTCCGCAATATGGGAAATACCTACCGCAGACTCTCCGGTCATGCGTCCGATTACATCGCTCGCCTCTCGGATATCCAGAATGGCTTCCTCCAGCGTATGTACCGCCTGCATAATATCCTTCATGCTCTTTTCATAGTTTTCTGCGTCAGAAGCATACTGCTCGCCAACATGCATAAACTCCCCATAATCCTCCAGCACCGTTTTTTCCAAAAATTCCGTGGAGGAATGCAGACATGCCGCCATGCCTTTTACCGCCGCATAGACCTCTTCGATAATCGCATCAATATTTTTCACCGTATTCTGTGTCTGGCTGGCAAGGCTTCCGATTTCCTCCGCCACCACCGCAAATCCGCGCCCTGCGTCACCGGCACGCGCCGCTTCTATGGAAGCGTTCAGGGCAAGCAGATTGGTCTGGGCAGATATCTCCAAAATATTCTGCGTCAGCTCATTGATTTTTTCCACTGCCCTTGATTTTGCAATCGCTCCTTCCGTCTCCTGCCGCATCTGCTCATACATCGCCTTGGTACGCTCCGTCGCCTCCCTTGTGGTATGGCTGAGCGCCTGCGCGCGCTCCGATATCCTTCCTGCATCCGCCTCGCCGTTCTGGGAGAGTCTTGCTATCATGGATGCCTTGTCATCAACCGTCGCCACATCCCTGTTGATAGTCTCTGCCGTTGCTGCCGCTTCCTCCATGGCTGCCGCAAGCTCCTCGGTGGTAGCGGAATTGTCGCTGCACATTTCACCTACTCTGCCGGAACTTTCGTTAATCTGCTCCGCACTGGACAGCACCAGCTCGCCGGTTCCCTCTAAACGTTTTACAATTCCGCGCAGCCGCTCGTTCATCTCCTTGACGGCTCTCGCCATCGCTCCCGTCTCGTCCTTCAGTTTTTCCAATTTTTCCAGCCTGCTATCCGGCTTCAGATTAAGCTGTGCATTCTTTCTTACAATTTCCGTCATCTGCTTTAGCGGCTTTGCAATACCGCTGCTTAAAAAGAACCCTACAAGCGCGGAAAAGAGCACTGCCAGAACGCCGGAAAACAATATCGTGAAAAGCAGCCTTGCCGACTCTTCCCTGACCTCCGACTTTGGTGCGGTCAGCACAAATTTCATACCGTTTGCAAGCGACTTATAACAGCCGATTTTCTGTACGCCGTTATAGCTGTAGCGAATCTCACTGCCTTCCTTCGAAGCATCCGAAAGCGCCGCATCCAATGCTGAAAGGCTGCTGCCTTCTACGTCCGCAATGGCGGTGCCAAACGCCACTTCGTCATGGTATACCACCTGATTGCCGGAATTGACAAGAAATGCCGAGCCCGTATCATATATCTTTACACTGCCCGTCAAGTCCTCTATACTGCCAAAATCAATATCCATGCCCACGATTCCCACGGAAACACCGTCCACAAAAATGGGAACCACATAAGAAATCATATAGACATCAATATTGGCGTTCAGATATGGGTCCATCCAAGTGGCGGTTCCGTTCTGCACCGGTATGTAATACCAGCCTACATGCGCCGCATCGCTGGGGTCATACATCGAAAAATCCGTGGGAACAAGCTGCTCAAATGCCTCAGCCGCCGAGTTCCTGCTGGCAAAAATACCGGAGGTCGGCTCGGTAAACTCCGGATTATACCGGATATAATAGGTCAGCGCGCCTTCCGTATTGTTTGCAAATTCCAGTGCAACGGAGCGCAGGGATTCCGTATACTTTTCCACGTAACGGGAATCTGTTTTAAACTTGTCGATATCCGTCAGCGACTGCTCCATAATCCGCGCCAGCGTATCCACGGACTGCTCCACCCGAATCAGCGTCGTATCGATTTCCTGTCCGCTGTTCTCACACTGCATTGCCATTTGCTTCGCCATGTTCTGATTGGAAACGGACTGCGTCCGCAAAAGACTCAAGCCTCCGCAAATACACGTCGAAACGACGGCGCAGATTGTCACCAGCGCCACCACTTTTGCCTTTAATGATTTCATATTTTCCTCCATTCCCCTTGTCGTATCTTCTGAGAATATTCATTCCTTATATCCATTAAACCACAAAACTGACATTTTGCAAGCCCGGCGTTGTCACAAATGAAAATAAGCTTTGGCAAGCAGGCAGAACATGGAATTTGCCCACGCAAACCAAGGACGTGTATAATGCTGCGGCTCATCTGCATCCACGCCCTCATGCATATATCCGGTGCCCGCCGTCGTGTTTACCAGCATATCGAGCATCTCCTTCTGCTCCTTGCGGCTCCTCGCCGTCAGCCCTCTTATCGCGACTGCGATATGCCAGACATAGCCCTCAGGCGTGTGGGGACTGCCCACTCCCTCTGCCGCCCTTCCTTTGTAATAATACGGATTGCTTTCACTCAGCACAAAACGCCTTGTATTCCGGTATATTCCATCCTCTTTCCCGCAAAAACCAAACCACGGCGCCGCTAACAAACTCGGCACATTGGCGTCGTCCATCAGATTGTAATGCCCCATTCCGTCTGTCTCATAGGCAAAGATTTCACCATGCACCGGATGCCTGACAATCCCATAACGGTAAATCCCTCCTGAAATCTCCTCCGCAAGCTTTTCTGCCCTGCATATCCTCTCCTGTCCCACAGGCAGCCTGCACAGCCGTCTCAGGGCGCTGACCGCCAGCATATTGGACAGCACAAGGTAATGATACCGGCAGGCGTCGTCGCTGGGTCTGAAACCGGACCATGTCATCCCCGTATAGGCAACAGGCGTTCCTCTTCCCCCGTTTTGCAGCGTTTCCGTCTCCAGCTCGCTCTCCCGCTCAAAGGTATAGGGAGAAGCCTCGTGGCGCTGCTCCGTCTCCCAGACCTCCAGTATCCTGTCAAGCGCCGCTAAAACCTGCTCTGTAAAAATGTCCTGCCGGCACGTCGCGGCAGCATATTTTGCCAGCAGCAAAATCGGAAACGCCAGCGAGTCCACCTCATACTTTCTCTCCCAGATAAAGGCGCCCATCTCCGTTTTGTCGCGGCTGTAGCAGCTAAAATCGCCCTCTTTGTTGAACGCATTGGCATAGGCATCCGTCAGAATCAGCTCTGCCTGCTTTCGGATAAGCCCTCGAAGCGCCCGCTCCACCGTCTCATCCGAAACTGCCCTGAAATACGGCAGCACCTGCATGGAGCTGTCCCGAAGCCACATCGCCCCGATATCTCCGGTAATCACAAAGCTGCTCCCGTCCTCCTCCATGGAAAGCGTCGTCTCCCAAGTGCTCCGAAAGCATTTCCGGTAAACCTCGCAAATCTTTTCGTCCCCTATTTTTTCACAGTCTGCACGCAGCAGCTCCTGCAGTCCTTTTGTCAGTTCCATAATCTACCTCATTTCTGCGCTGCTTATGTCTCAACCCTGTTGAGACTGCGCATAACGAGTTTGTGGCAAGCAACGCGCAGACACAAATCTCGCGATTGAAAATTTTAATTTTCAATCTTCTCCTCTCCTATTCGTCAATCAGAACGCCTCTAAAAATCTTCCTTCATCCGGAACTCCTCAAAGGGAATGACAACATCCATCGCCCCCTCGGCATAGGAAGCAAGCTCATAGATGTTATAGTTTAAGCCAATCCCGTCCCCCGTCAAAAAGAGACGGTCCTGCTCTAATGCAGTCTGCTCCTGCCCCTCAGAATAGGGTCTTCCAATCATTTCTGCATACTCCGCCGCGATTGCCATAATTTCCTCCTCCGTATTGTCCACCAAATCGGTAATCGCAAGCCGCTCTCCCGTCGCCCTGTCAAACATATAGAAACAGCTCCCATATATACCATGGGCGCCCGGAAACCAGTAAGATTCCTCAAACAGGCCAAGTCCAAGATATCTGTCATCGATATAGTCCATGAATACGCGCAAATTATCATAGCTGCGCTCCGCAACACTCTGCATCTGCACAAGCTCCTCCGCATCCGCCAGCTCCTCCGGTACCCACTGCTGCAGCCACTCCCAGTCCTCCCTGATTTCCTCACAGAATATCTCGTTATCCTCCGCCAGATACGCTTCGTATTCCTCGTACAAATCCTCTAAAAATGCATTGATTTTTTTGTCTGCATCTGTTTTTTCGTACAAGTACAGCTTGTCAAACTGCGTGGGCATGGCAAGTATATCGCCCTCCGGCTTTATCTCCATCCTCTCTATATACGCCGTTCCCGCCATTTTGTCCTTCCGGTAAACCGCGATAAGCTGCGGCTCCGTTTGCCCTTCCTGAGAAAGAGAAATCCTGTAGATACCGTCGTCCCCCTCTGCCGCCGCAAAATAATAGAGATAACCTCCGGATACCCAGAAATCCTCATAGGCATAAAATCCACGCGGAGAATCCTCTGCCGCCGTTTTACCGCCAAAAACAGAGGCAAGAACCTCTTCCCGCCTGCCGTCCCAGGTTATATGGCAGAGTGAAGCCCCATTTCGCCCCCGCGTCCCTGTTTCATGGGACGGCTCCACAAAATAAATTCCCTCTTCGTCATAACCGCAAAAGTAAAGCTTCTGCGGCGCCTCATACCACAGCTCCCAATCGCTCCCGCTTTCCATACCGCGGCGCATCCACAGGGTACCCTCCCTGTTTATATACATGGCTTCGTGGGTCAGATACAGCGTATTTTTCGCCTCCGTGTCTCCCTCCGGCAATGCGATTTCTTCCCATTCCCCGCTGTCTGCCGCAACACGGCACAGACCGCTCTCCTCACTGCAGGCAATGATAAATCCGAAATTTCTTGCACAGTAGGGAACGGTATACCAGCTCGGATAATAGCAGCGGCCCGCCCTCGCGGCATAATATCCATACGGCAGCGATGTCAGTACTCCGTAGAGCGTATCGTCGATATCAGCCTGCTTCGCACCGCCCGCCGCATCCAGCCGGTAACAGGTTACTGTTTTTCCCCTCACCAGATATAAAATGTCCTCATAAATATCCATAGCCCAGTAGCTTGGGTATTCGCCATCAAAAAATTCCCCCGGGGCGTCCACTTTCTCATCCAGCAGCGTAAGGTCCGTTCCATCCTTCTTTACCCTGTACAGCAGTATCTTTTTTCCGAAAGGGGTGATATCGGGCACCTCCAAAAAATAAACATAATCCCCATAGAGGCAGAACAAGTCCCCCTGCTGCTCACTCCCCGCCTCATACAGCACGGTCCTTTCCAGCGTGTCCACATCATACCGCGCCAGCATGCCGCCCCAGTAGCCGTAAAAGTACCCGTCCTCCGTCTGCACAAGCCTGCCCGTATTGTCCTGAAAATACGGCACGCCGTCAAAGAGCGGCTCATTTCCCTCCCCCTTCGTTTTCCAAATCTCCCCTCTGTTTTCCTTATCAGGCATCGCACATGCCGTAGCTGCTGCCGTTATCAGGCAGGCTGCTATCAGAACCACTGCTTTTTTCATCTATGCACTCCTTTCCCAATATGGAATATATCAGGCGTTTGCAAAACTCGCATTTTCCGGTCTCCCTAATTTATGGCGTCATGCCTTCCTTTATCCGAAACGCCTCATAAGGAATAATGATATCCTGCGCGCCGTCCGCATAACTGGAAAGCTCGTAAACGTCAAAATGTATGCCTATGCCCTCCGCCGTCAAAAAAAAACGCTCCGGCTCCTGTGCAATTCCCTTTGCCTCCGACGGCAGTCCGCACAGTTCCAGATATGCCGAAACAAGCGCCTCGACTTCTTCCTCGGTATTATCAACAAAGTCCAAAAGAGTAAGACGCTCCCCCGTTCTTCTGTCAAACACGTAATAGTCATCCCAATACATGCCGTGCGCCCCCGGAAACCAATAAGAATATTGCGATATATCCACCACAAGGCATCTTTCACTTACATAGAATACAGACGCGCTTACGGTGACAGTGCTTTCTTCGGCAACTGCCCTCTTCTCCTCCTGTTCTTCTATATCCGGATTTTCTTCCAAAAACCAGCCTTCCCATATCTCCCGCAAGTCTTCCCACTCTGACTCGAACTCCTTACAAAATACCGCATTTGCTTCTGCAAGAACCGCTTCATGCTCCCGATACAGTTTCTTTAAAAAGGCATTGATTTTTCTGTCTGCCTCCCCCCGCTCATACAGATACAGCTTGTCAAGCTGTGTGGGCAGGGCTATCACATCGCCATCCGGTCCCGTTTTTACACTCTCTATATAGCCAAGCTCATTCGTTTTATTCTCATCATAGATACATACAAGCTGCGGTCTGACATCCTCTCCCCGTTCCGCCTCTGCAAGCGGCAGCCTGTAGATACCCTCTCCCTGCTCCGTCACGGCAAAATAGTACAAGTAATCTCCCAGCACCTGAAAACGCTTCATCGGAAATCCCATGGGATATTCCGAAAAATAGTGTTCGCCCTCCATGGAAAACAGACAGACCGATTCTCCTTCCCAATTTATCCGATAAAGTAGCCACACGCCCTGCTGCTCTTCTTCTCCTTCCATCCACGCCTCAAAATACATACCGCTTTCGTCATAACCGCAGCATCGAAGCTCCTGTTCGGACTCATACCACACCTTCCACTCACTTTCGCTTTCCAAGCCGCGCCGCATCCAAGTCTTTTGGTCCACACTGTAAAATAAAGAATTATGGGTAAGCAGCAGATGGTCGTAATAGCGCAGGCTTTCCGGCAGACCCGCCGTTATATTTTCCACGATTCCGCTTTCCGCATTCACGCGGATTAACCACCCATATTCCTCGCTGCAGGCAAAGAAATAGCCAAAATTTCCCGCGCAGTAAGGAAGCGATGGCAGATTCCAGTAAGAGAGGTAGGTGTCGCTTGTATGAGGGGTACGAAATCCTTCCGGCACTATGCCATACAGAGTATCTGCCATATCTATCCGCTCTACGCCCTCCTCCGGCTTGATTCGGTAACAGGTTACCAGCTCATCATGCATCAGGTACAGAATATCTTTCTCTATGTCCATCGCTGTATACTGCCGATAGCCTGCCCCGCCGGCATACATACCCGCATCCGGCACATTTTCATCCAGCACCGTAAGCCCTGTCCCGTCCTTTTTTACACGGTACAGGATGCTCTTTTTCCCATAGGGGCTGATATCCGGTATTTCCAGAAAGTAAATATACGCCCCGTCCATGCAGAACAGTCTTCCATTCTGCTCGGAAGCCGCCTCAAACAGCACCTCCCGTTCCAGTGTATCCGCATCATACCGCGCCAGCACGCCGCCCCAATAACTGTAAAGATATCCGTCCTCCTCCTGCAAAAGTCCTCCCGTATCATCCCGAAAATAAGGCACATCGGAAAAAGAGCTGCGCACCAGATAAGTGCGGCAGCTCTCTGACAAAACCGTTTTCTGCATATCCCACGCTGCCCGCAGGGATTCTCCCCATCCGGTGACAGCGTCCCAAGTTCTCATAGCAGCTCCCATCAAAAATACCGTTGCCCACAGCGCCGTTTTTTGCCACATAACATATCGCCTTTCTTTGGTATTACCTTATTTTATCATACCCGATTTTCGGTAAAACCGCAACAAAGAACACTTCTTTTTCAGCGCTAATCCTCCGAAAGCATCTTTACCGGCTCGATTCGGCGTATCCTTGCCGCACTGATGAAACAGGCAGCGACCGCAATTGCCATAATTCCTGAAATCGTGACCCAAAACCATACCGGTGCAATGGACAGTTCACATTTTCGGATGCCAAAGCCGGAAAGAAACGCTGCGGTGAGAGGGCTGATGAAACATTTTCCCATTACTGCGCCCAAAAGAGCTCCCATAAGGATTACCGGTATGTTGATGAGCTCCATGTGCAGGATAAGCTGCCCCGTCGTAAACCCAATCGCCTTGTTAATACCGTAATTTTTCCTTTCCTTTGTAATTTTCGCTTTTACCAAAAGAAGTTCCACCATAACCACTACCACAATCGTGATACTCACAAATATAAGGCAGATAAGCTTCATCGCAAAACAAATCGTGGACATGGTATCCTCCACCAGCTTTGCCGATTCGGAAACGTTCAAATCCGGAAACGCCTCCGTCATTTTTGTCTGCACATCCGCAAAAGTAATTCCCTCCTGCAGATACAGGTAAAGCGTCGTGGACGGTATTTCCCCGTTTAACCGCTGCGCGCCCTCACTGCTCACCATCGCCTTGATTCCGGCATTGTTGAATTTCTGGTCCAATCCCGAAACATAATAGTCTTTGCGTTCGCCGATACCCTCTACATAGATAATATCGCCTACCCCCACGGAAAGCCTTTCCGCCGCTATCACCGTTATCACAATCTCATTGTCATACAGAGGAAGCCGCCCTTCCACCAGCATTTCATTTTTGATATCCTGCGGCACCTTGTGCACATCGCAGGTCAGACTAAGCTGCTCCTCCCCACTGTAAAGTCTGACAGAACAATTATTATAATACAGTACCTTTTCTACCTCCTGCCATTCCTCCAGCAGCCTGCCCGCATCATCAAGATTTTCCCCCGTGACAAAAACATCTCCCATTTCTATTCCGCTCATCTGCAGAAGTTTATCATTATTTGCCGCAAAATTCTGATACAATCCAAATCCGATTACCGTCACAAGCGCCTGCAGTGCAATAATACAAAATACTGATAAATTTTTTCGTTTTTCTCCCAATATGCTTTTCCCTGCGATGGCAAGATTCTCCGGCAGCCTGCAGGTATGAAGCGGAAAATAATTCTTTTTGAAATTATGCGTATGAACGCCTCCACGCAGTGCATCGAGCACCGTGACCTGCCTGTATACCCTGCCTGTAAAAAACGTCGTCAGACAAATTACGCCCAAAAGTGTAAGGAAGGAAATAGCCGCTGCCTGTACCGAAATCCCTGCTTTCCAGCTAAGTCCCAGCAGCATACCCTCCAGACTGCCCACCAGACGGCTTCCCAAAATTCCCGCCACAACACCAATCACACCTCCCAAGGCGGCAATTCCCGTCATTTCCAGAAACAACGCCGCCCGAAGCTGCGCCGACGTATATCCCGACGCTTCTAGAATTCCAATATTTTTCAAATTTAACTCCACAAAGTCCCGCACGGAAAACCGGATAATGATGACAGCTACCGCTAAAATTAATACGGAAAACAACAGAATAATACCCATCCCGATATTGGACATAATGGAAACGCCATGGCTCATGGCAGTCCAGTTTAAGCCCAGGTTCATGGCATTTGCCAGCTCCGGAATTTCCTTCGTCAACAATGACGACACCTTTTCCTCAAATTTCCATGCGCTTTCTCCTTCTCTCAGACGCGCCTTGTACTGTCGGTAACAGGCTTCTGAAAGCGCAGGCTCCTCCTCAAGCATATCCGTCATACACGCATCCGTAATATAACAACTATAAATGCTGATATTCAAAGGATTGGCAAAAAACGGGTCCTCTACAAAGCCTGCCACCGTAAACCGGTATTCCTTCTCACAGAGCGTCAGATAAATGGTATCCCCGACTTCATACCCCCCTCCATATTTCAGGTAACTTGGGAGAAGAATCGCATCATAAGCAGGATTCTCCACTGCAGGTATCTGTCCAAGCAGCCTTCTTTCTTCCATAGAACCAAATAAAAAACCATATTCCGCCGCTTCCTTCTCCAAATCCTTCCGATACTTCGCGCCAATCACATAAAGACAGCCGCCCGCTTCAAATTCCTCCACCTCTTCCTGCTCTGTCAAAAGCGTCGTCAGGCGCTCCTCACAGTCAATATTTGTCATGTAAAACCAGTCCGGCGCGTGCATCTCCTCATATGCCTCGTCAATTACCCTTTCCGTTCCTGTCAGCACCGATATACTGACATACAAAAGCAGTGCCGCCAGCGCCACTAAAAAAAGCAGAACCACCGTATCGCCTTTTTTCTTTTTGATATTGTTTTTGGCAATAAACCACAGAGAGCCCATCACTACCACCCCATTTCCTCCAGAAATTTTTTCAGCCTTTCGTGCCTTTCCCCGTCGCCGCTCTGATATGCGCCGAGCGCAAGCTCTCCTGTGATTACGCCATCCTTTAAATACAGCACTCTGCTCCCGCGCCGCGCCGCCTTCATATCGTGGGTCACCATCACAATCGTCTGCCCGTTTTCATGAATCTTGGTCAGGATATCCAGAATCCGCCTCGTGTTCTCGGAATTTAGAGCGCCCGTCGGCTCGTCTGCAAACAGTATCTCCGGCGAGTTGATAATCCCCCGCACCATCGCCGCCCGCTGCTGCTCGCCGCCGGAAAGCTGTGTCGGAAACTTGCAAAAAGAACTTTCCGAAAGCCCCACTGCAAGCAGCAGCTCCTTTGCTTCCTCCGCCAGCTCCTTCCTGCCCCTCCCCGACAAAAAACCGCTGACCATAACATTGTCCAGAATACTCATGGTATCGTTCAAATAATTTTGCTGAAATACAAAACCGCAGTGCTTTCTCCTAAAAACCGCAAGCTTATCATTGCTATATTTTGATATTTCCTCTCCCCTGTAGGAAATGCTTCCCAGCGTCGGTCTGTCCATACCCGACAGCGCATACAAAAGCGTGCTCTTTCCCGAACCGGAGTTCCCCATAATCACGGCAAACTCTCCCTTTTCCACCGTCAGATTCAAATTTTTTAACACATGCTGCTGCACGCTTCCGTTTGAAAACGTCTTGCACAAATCCTTAGCCGTAAGTATTGCTTCCATATCTCTCCCTTCTGCGCTGCTTTTCTTATGCCGGACCATGCGGCTTACGGGCTTGTGCCGCTCCTTTTAGAGCGCGCAGCGCTCAAACACAAGTCCCGTAAGGGAAGTTTCCCCCGACATCCCCATTATAAGGCACCGCCCGGGAAAAAGTCTTAATCTGATTCCTGTCTATTCCTTAACTGATTCTTAAATCATCCTGTTCTTGCCAATTTTCTGTTTTCATGGATTTTCAAAAATGTTCTTTTCTTTTTGAGGAAGTTGTGATATTATGCATACATAAGATTTTTCTGTTTTTTCTTTTCTCGTTTTGTTTTTGATGATTCAGCGTCTTTATTCCTTTTACACATTTTCCATGCCGCCTCGCTTGAAGCACTAACATGCGATGCCAATATCATGACAATATTATATATTTACCAAGGAGCCGGAGGGGCGACACATTCCAGCCACCTACTACATAGAAAGGAGCTGGTGCCGGTGATAACATGGATAGACCTTTTTACATTTATCATCATGCTTTGTGCTGTTATAACCCTTGTCAGAAATGATAAGCATAAAAAATAGCGCCCTCTCCCTAGCACGGTAGGCGCTATTTTTTCTAAACTTACCTTACGGGGCGGCTGGAACGAATCCAGCTTCCGGCTCTCTTGTTAAGTATATTATAGGTCACCCACCGTCAAAAGTCAAACAAAACTGCACCATGACAATATCATATGCTTACCAGGGGAGCCGAAGGGGCGATATGCCAGCAGCCAGACGTTTAAGGAAGGGAGCTGGTGCCGATGGTTACATACAGCGATTTATTCACTTTTGTAATTATGCTTTGCGCGGTTATAACTCTTGTTTTGACCATTAAAAAACGCAAAAAGTAGCGCCCTCGCTCTGGTAAGGTAAGGCGCTACTTTTTGTAGTTTCACCATTGCCGGCGGCTAGGTATACTCTAGCTTTCGGCTCTCTTGTTAAGCATATTATAGCAATGCTGTCATCACATGTCAATCGGTTGACGCTTTATTCTCTCAATCCTTCTCGCTATCCGCAGCAAAGAGCAGTTACTTATTCCTTTCTACATTTTACTGCACTGTGATTTCTCCCGTCGTTTCGTCGATTATCATGACATGAAGCAGCTTATCCTTGCAAACTGCCGCATAAACGCTTCTTTGCACTTCTCCCCCCTCATCCTTTTGTACACTACCTACATAGACGATAACATCCCCGTCCACCGCAGCTACTCGAAAAAGTATCACAGGACTTTCCGGCTCCGTTTGGCTATAGTCTTCCAAAAAATCAGCCAACGCTTCCTGTATTGCCTTCTCTGCCACGCTGCCGTTACTGCTCTCCTTTGTCAGACAGTGAATGGATGCCGGCAATTTGGGCTCCAGCGTTCCTCCGCCGTCAAAGATAAAATCCCCTATGCGGAATGCACTGGTAAACCAAAGCGTGTCATTGACGTCGCGAACTTCTGTAATCTGATACTCCTGCGGCGTCTCCGGTCTGAATTCCGCTATCAGCCACAGAGGACCTTCATAGTCATCATAGGAATCCATCGGCGATATGTCAAAAGTCAGAATAACCACATTTCTTTCCCCGTCATAAAAACAACCGTCCTGATACCAGTAAACCGGTCCGCCCTGAAAAGAGCGTTCTGCCAGGCTGTATGCGCTCAAATCAATGGTAACATCCTTCAGCAGCATTCCTTCCTTTGGTTTCAGCCAGTCAATCTTATACACATAACCATTTTCCGGCGCTCCGCCCCCCTGCCCGCTGTCATATCCGGTTTCCACATCCTCCGGCTTTGCAACACCATAATTCATTTGCAGCCCATTATCCGCTCCCAGACACAGAACCGGTCCTTGTTTCTGCGCTGCCTCCCACTGCTCCAGAATCGGACGAAAATATTCCGGATATTCGCTGTAGGGCGCTTTCGCCGCCCTTGATGTGGCAAAAAATACTACCACAATCACAATGACAATTGCTGCTGCCAGTGTTCCCCATAAAGAAAGTCTTTTTATTTTCATAATCGCACGAATCCTTTCTCTCATCACATTTTTACTAAAACTATTGCAAAACGGCAGCATTCCGCTTTTTTTCTCTTCCATGCTGATAAGCAGGTGGGCGTAAACTGCCTTATTGCTCTCACCCATCCTGCGCAGTACGCTCTCATCGCACAAAAGCTCCATATCCCGCCCTAACAGCAGATACATCACCCATACCAGGGGATTGAACCAGTGAAGAACACAGCAGCACACCATAACCAGCTTTGTCACGGTGTCAAAATGGCAGATATGCACATACTCATGCAGCAATACATAATGCAGCCCTTCCTTATCCGCCCAATCCGTTTTTTTCGGCAGCAGAATCACCGGCTTTAAAATACCATAGGTCAAAGGCGCCCCAATTCGGTCAGACTGTCTGACAGTGACCAAACGCCGCAGTCTGTGCGCGGACAGCCATTCGTCCACCAAAGGCTCTGCAACCGGCAGGGATGTCGCAAATTCCAGACGGCATCGCACATACCAGAAAGTAAAAAATATCCCGCAGGCAGCCGCGCCGGCACACCACAGCAAAAACCATACCGATATTCTCCCCGTATGCGCTCCCGTAAAGAAGCTTTCTGCACCTGCCGGCAATGTGTGAAGGATAGAGTCTTGTTCCTGCGAGCTCTCTCCTATCGCGCCGCCTTCCTTTTGGAGCGCCTCCTCCGGCAAGCCCGTTGTCTCCCCAGCATTCATTCTGTCAAAAGCGGCGGCAAATCCACCCTCCCTTGCAAACGAATACACACTGTACTCTGAGGCTATGGAAATCGGAACCAGCAGCCTGCAAAGCGCAATGCCCCACAAAACCAAGAAAGTTCTTTTAGGCAGCCTGTTAACGAAAAAAATACGCAGCACTGCAACGGCTGCAATCAGTACCGCCCCATAAAAACTCATCCGTAACAGTGAACAGCTCTCTATCTGCAGCATAAGCGCCCCCGTCATTCCAGTTCCCCAACAATCTGCTTCAGCTCGTCAATCTGCTGTGCCGAAAGCTTTTTCCTGCCAAGCAGCGCTGCAAACAATTTGTCAGCGCAGCCATCGTAAATCTTATTTATCAGTTCATTCGTCTCTGCCTCCTGCACCTGCTCCTTCGGTATCAGCGCATGACACATAAAATTCGGTTCGGAGCGCACAATCGCACCCTTTTTGATACATCTCTTAATCAGCGTATAAGTTGTGTTTATGTTCCAGCCCGTTTCCTCTCCCAAAACGCCCGCTATATACTTTGCCGTACAATCCCCCTCCCGCCAGAGTACGCCCATCACTTTAAGCTCTGCGTCAAACAATTTGATGTCCATCCGCTTCCTGTCCTCCGCTTTCCCCAAACATATAAGACTACAGTAGTATATCTGTGCTTCTATACTACTGCAGTCTTACGCGTTTGTCAATTTATTTTATTTTTTCATAAAAAGCAAACAGCTCTTCCAATGCATGATTCTGCAGGATGGGAACTGCCTGCCAAATCAATTCCCTGTCCCAGTCCCACCACCTTATCTCCAGCAGTTTTTGAATATCCGCATCGCAAAACCTTTTCCTTATCGGTTTTGCCGGCACGCCTCCCACAATGGTATACGGCTCTACCGCCCCGGTCACACATGCATTTGCAGCGACGACACTCCCATCGCCAATGGTGACGCCGGACATAATCTTCGCACCGCCCGCTATCCATACGTCGTTTCCAATCGTAATATCTCCTTTTGAACATGGATGTCCGGTTATAAAGGAAAACTCCGGCATAATTGCATTAAAGGGATATGTGGTGCACCATTCCGTCCGGTGGTCTCCCCCCAGCACTATCCTTACATCAGGTCCTATAGAACAAAATTTTCCTATTTTCAGCTTCGTATCGCCCCCATAATGTTCTATCACGGGTATTCCATAGGTAAAATCGCCAATCTCAATTTGCGGGCCGCCGTATATACTTTGATTCTTTTCCCGCAGTCTCTCCGCATAGTAATCCATTTTGAAGCGGGGAGGCAGAAATGCGGTAATTTCAATTTCCATCTTGATTTTTTCAGGCGGAAACTGCCGCAGGCACAAAATGCGTTGATATTTTCGATTCCGCTCCACATCGCTGCATAAAAAAACAATATCATAACAAGGAAGCAGCTCTTCCATTTGCGAAACAGGCTTTATTTCACATTCAAACCGGTCAGAACCGGCTCTGTCCTCCGATATGACAAGCTCCAGCTCAAACATCTCTTCCGCACACGAAAGCCACTTCAGCAGACGTTCCATATCATCCATTTTTCCAATTAACAACGTTTTCACCGTCTCCGTATTCCTCCCATCACAGATTCCGCCGTTTTTTTAACCGTTACACCTTTTTGACATACAGCTTTACAAAAAATCCCTCGTCATTGCCGCATTCCATGCCGCCTTCCATCCGCTCCATAAACATTTTGGCAAGGTACAGCCCAAGTCCGGCGCCCTCCTTCCCCCGCGCATTACTTCCCCGGTAAAACTTTTCGCACAGCAGTACCAGCTCTTCCTCCGGTACGCCGCAGCCCTTGTCCCGAATCAGGATATACAGCCCGTCATCAGCCTCTTTAAAGGAAACCGTTACGGCACCGCCGGCATATTTAAAGGCATTACTGACGATATTATCTATCACCTGAGACAACCGCATCCTGTCAATGCGCACAAGACATTCCGGGATGGCGTTTAACAGTATGATTTCTCCATAATAGCGCAGCTCTGTGAACATTTCCGCAATCACAAGAGAACTTTCCTCCGCCGGCTCCACCCGCAGCACCTCCAATTCTTCCAGCGTCGCTTTTAACATATTGTCCGTCAGCTTCTCCATCATCTCCGCTTTGGCTGCAATCACTGCCACCTTCTCCAGTGTATCCTGATTTTTCTCCTTAACCTGTATCACCTCGCACGCCGCCTTTATCGTGGCAAGCGGCGTCTTCATGTCATGGGACAGTCCTGCCGTCAGCTCCTTTTTACTCTTGTTGGCACGGTACTCACTCTCCTTCGCACGCTTCAGCTCCTCCCGCATGATATCGAAGCTCTCCGTGAACGCGCCAAACGCATTGTGCCTTTCCATGGGAAGCGGAATCTCCAGATTTCCCTTTGCAATCTGCGCCGCAAATGTTTGCAGACACACAAAAGGGCGGACAAACCAAAGCCACACGGCAAACAGCAAAAAACACCCTGCTGCCAGAAAAAGAAAGCAAAAGAACAGGCTACCCCGCACAAGCGACTGCCTCGACTCTTCCCACCAGGCAGCGCTGTCATTCCATGCCGCCTTTCCCACAAGCTCTCCTTTTTCATAATAGTCCAGTATCACCGCCCCTGCCTGCAGCAGTTCATTCATCTGCAGCTTATAGTCTTTGTCGGTGAAAAGAAGAAGCCTGCAGCCCAGTCTCTCAGCCCCGCTTCTCCCCTCCTTCGCAATACATTCCGACAGCATTTGCATTCTCTCGTTGTAATACAGCGTATCCCGCGTCCTATATTCCGCTTTGGAACATATGGATAGCGCAAAAAACAGTGCACATGCTGTCACGGCAATATGCACCAGCACCAAATATCTTATCTTCAATGGCATCCCTCACATTCCTTCTGTCCATAGAGAATCGCTGCAAAAACCTCTTCCTCAAGTGTCAGCAGACAGCATATATCCCACTCCCCATACTGTCTGAATCAGCTTCGGCTCACTGGGATTTTCCTCCAGCTTCTCCCGCAGCTTATGAATATGCACATTAAGCGTGCCGTCACCGTAGCATTCATCGCCCCATACCGCCAGAAAAAGCTTTTCCTTTGTCACAATTTTATTCCGGTTATCGTAAAGACATTGCAGCAGGGCAAACTCCTTCGCCTTAAGCTGCACGCGCCTGTCTCCCATCACAGCCGAAAGCGTCTCCTCCGACAAATACAGACCCCGGCTGCCGCCATTTTTTGTCCCCTCTCCGCAGCCTGTGCCGGCTCTCTCTTCCCTGTCAGCCTCCCCGCCGCATACCGATGCCGCTCCTTTTGCTTCCCTGATTCGCTGCATCCGGTTCAAAAGCACCTTCACCTTGGCAAGCAGCACGCTCAGGGAATAGGGTTTTTTGATATAATCGTCGCCGCCTATGTTGAGCGCAATCAGCACATCATCATCACTCTGTCTTGCACTGATGAAAAGAATGGGAATATCTGTCTGCTCCCGCAGCCGTTTGCACAGGGTAAACCCGCTCTCCTCGGATAAATTGATATCAAGCAGCAGAATATCCGCCGTATTCCGCTCCAAAAAAGCAAGACACTCCTGCGCACTTTTTACAAATGCGCAGGAGGTGTCAAACATATTAAAATATTCACATGTCATTTCAGCCAGTTCTATTTCGTCATCCACAAGCAGGCAGTTATAGTGCATGGTATCCTCCATTACAAAGCGTTTCCATACAAAAGACACGCTCACCCTTCTCTTCTCAGTATTCGGAGCCAAGCACCGCCAGCTTCTCCTTGATTTCATTTGCCGTTCCCAGAATCATGCTGACGGATGCCGCAATCTCCTGTGCCGCCGCTGCAAGCGTCTGTGTCCTTCCGTTCACGCCGTCTACGGTGTCTAAAAGCTTGCGCGTATCTGTAATGATACTGCTGACGGAGTGCATAATCTTGTCCTGACTGGCATTGCTGCGTGTTGCCGTATCCCTTGATTCCGTAGCCAGCTTGTTGATTTCGTCCGCCACCACGGCAAATCCCCTGCCTGCCTCTCCTGCCCGCGCCGCCTCTATATTGGCGTTGAGTGCGAGAAGATTGGTCTGCGAAGCAATGCTGACAACTTCGTCATTATTTTGCGCAAGCTCCTTCAGGAAATCACTGATTTCATCCATAGAGCGCGACAACGCTTCGCAGAAAGCTGTGACATCCTTGATATCTGAGGAAATCTCCGCACTGTCCGTCGCATTGTTTTCGTTTCCTGCCGCCATATCGTCAACCGATTGATACAGCACGTCAAACTCTTGATTGATTTCCTGCAGGGTATGCAGTATCAGTTTCTTCTGTTCCTCGATTTGCTGCTTATCCGCCGCAAGCTGGGCAGCCAGCTTCTCAGCCGTCGCCTTCTGTTCTTCCACTTCTTTCTTAATATAATAAATACAGTTGTTCTTCTGATTAAAACCGTTGAATATGGCATCCGCCATCTGCTCGCAAGAATCATACCCACAGCAGGAGCAGTTGATATGGCGCTCTGCCGCCGTGTTCTTATTCATCTCCCTGTAAACGGCATCCCGTTCCGCCTCTGTTGGATGCCGGTACGCGCCCGCCGCCGAGCGGTCGGTATATGTGCGCAGATAATCCTCCAGACGCAGCTTTTTAAACCGGCTGTTTAACTTCTGCAGGCGTTTTTCGGGCGAAAGCTTTTTTGCCCACGCGCTCTTCGCGCCGTTCTTTTTGGAAGCTTCCCTGATTTCCAAAAGCGCCTCCAGAACATTATCCTTATGAGCATTCTCCGGCTCACAGCCCGTTCCGTAAATACAGCCGGAGGAACAATTCAGCGCATCAATAAAGAGATATTTTGTTTTATTTTCCGCAATCCGGTTTTTATTGTGTTCCAGATAATGATACATGTACTTTTCGCCCTCAATCTGACGGATAAACACACTTTCTCCCAAAAACCAGTAAACATTTTCTTTGAGCCCGCCCGGCATAGGATAGATGGACCCTAACCCGTATTCAATCTCATCCGACTGGAATGCGCCGTAAACCTGATGCTCCCTGACATACTGCATCAGATGCGCAAAAGTAACATTGTATGTAATCAACCCTTTGTTGTTGGGGTCGTCAATTTCCATCTTTTTCGCAATACATGGGCTGATAAAGGCAAGCTTGTCCGAAACACCCATTTCCTTTCTTGCGTAAATTGCTGCACACATCATAGGACTCTGCACCGGAAAAAGCTTCGGCAGAAGCTCGGGCAGATTGCGCTCGATATAGCCTACCACAGCGGGACAAGGCTGGGAAATACCGCCCGTAAAGCCGTATTTTTTCACATAATTCAGATATCCCCATGTAGTGATATCCGCACCAAAGGATACGCTTATCATGCGGTTAACCCCTGCTTTCTTCAGCCCGCCAAGTACCCTCTCGTAATCCTGCGGATAGTTTGCCTTGAAAGCCGGCGCAATCAGAACAGATATCCGCTCGCCGCGTTTCAAATCTGCAAAAAAGCGCTCCGTATCGTCATTGTATTCCCTTGCGCCATGCTCGCAGACGTCAAAACAGGCGCCACAGGCAACGCATTTGTCCCCATCCACGTCAATCCGGTTTTTGCCGTCCACCTCATGAGATACGCACGCCCCCGTACAACTGCATACACTGATACACTTGTTGCACCCAATGCATTTTTCATTTGTAAAAACCAATGATGCTTTTTCTTTTGCCATCTTATCCCTATGCCTTCCCTGCCCGCATTTCACAAAGCGGCTGCCGCCTTCTTTGCAGGGCAAAATGCTTACTGCTGTTTACTTCTTTAGTATAACATACGGGCAAGGAAACTGACAATATTTTATCGTTTTCCTAATACAAAACCGGAAGCTTCTCCTTCGTCACTGCAAAAGGACTGTCATACATCTCGCGCAGAACCGCATTGGTATTGAACTTTTCGCTTGTACAGAATTCATGGGACCACGTCATATAGCTTGCCCATCCTATCCTTTCTTCTGCAATTGCCTTCGCAGAAGGAAGGGTACCCGTCTCGCCGATAAGTACCAGCTTGGGGGCGGCAGTGATTTTTATCAGCTCCTTGTAATTTTCTCTTTGGCTTGTGTGACAATGGGCTTCCGGATACATATCTCTTGAAATCACATCCACCACATCATCCCCGGGATAACATTCTGCCGCAGGCGCGTTCCACACCCAGATAAGGTTGTCAAGCCCGTGCACCGTGGTATAGCGCTCATACATCAAACGGTAAAGCTGCTTCACCGTTTCCGCGCCTTTTACTCCCCACCAGAACCAGTTGCCGTCGCCCTCGTGGAAGGGTCTCCACAAAATAGGCACGCCCTTGTCCGCAAAAGGTCTGAGTATACCTGCCATCACGTCCAAATCGGAGAGAAACGCCTTGTTCTCAGGCGTGCCGTTTATCACAGCCTTCGTTGCATCAAAATCCGTATTTTCAGCAAAAAAAGACTTGGAACGACCGCCAAGCGGGGAAAACCAGTGCCACGTAAAGGTAATCAGCCCCTTTGCGCCTGCCCATTCCCACGCCCGCTTTAAAGTCCCGTAATTCTTTTCCACTTCTTTCATGCACTCTGCATCCGTGTCGGCATAATTGATATTTGGCGAATAAGAAAGCAGCTCAAAACCCAGAAGTGCCGGCTGTTTTCCTGTCACTGCTTCAATATAATGAAGCTCCTCCTGCTCCATCGTCTGTGTGTGCTGCCCCGTTATAATCCGGCTGTAGGTAATATCGGAAAGGTACTGCATCACATTTTTCACACATTCCTGTGCCCTCGCATTGCAAGGCACTGCTATCTTATCACTCATGGCGCTCTCCTCTGCTTTTGTCAGTTAAGCGCATTATACTACCGGCAGACAGAATCAGCAAGCACCTTTTCACCTCTACTGTTTGCGGTATTTTTTTTCTATCACGGTCACATAGACCACCATTGCGGCGATTGCTTCCAGCATGGCGCCCAAAATAGAAATCAGAATATATGGCGTATTCTGCCCGCCCAAAAGCGGCAGCCCCAAAAGGGCAAAAACAACGCCAAACACAAACCAAAGCTTTCCCAGCGCACGGTTATACGCCTTTACGTCGGTTACGGGAAATACTTTGGCATTTGCCCAAAAGCCAAATGCCGACTTCTTTTTTGAAAAAAAGTTATAGATGCCCAAGCCCATAAAACAGAACGCCATCAAAAACCAAACCCAAAATGCAGTCATCATACAACCACCTCTATTTCAGGAAAAATCCGTCTATTTTCATATCTGTATTAAACACGACCGTGTAGGTCACATTCCGGTTTTCATAGGAAGCCACGACGACGGTCGTCGCATATTCCACTCCCTGCGAGCTCTGCCCTACCACGGCAATGCTTTTATATTCTAAAAAGGCGCCTGCCTGACGACCCACATCCTCCATGATAGCTGCCAAATCCTCCTGCGGCAGGGCATCCTGCATTGTGTCACTCATCATGTCCAAGCCCTTATCATACTCTCCGGCAGTCAGATGGTCCAGAAACTTCGTCGCCGCTTCCTTCACTTCCCCTTCCTCAAACCCCTCCGCCAGCTTTGTGCCGCAGGCGGCAAGAGAAAAAAGCATCGCTATCACTGCGAATAACGCGGCAAACCTTTTTATGAACCCTTTACAAAATTTTGTTTTCATTATTTTCATTCCTTTCGCTTTCTGTAACAGGACTTTCATTACCCTGCTTTTTTTGTCCGATAACATCGAATCCCCGCAAACAGCGTAGCCACCGCCATAAGTGCGGTATATACCTCAATTTCCGCAATCCCTGTTCCCCATACGGCTGGCAGAATCACAATGGCTGCATCTAACAGGGTGTGCAGTAAAATGGCGGCAAGAAGAAAAATCGGTTTTCGTTTTCGAACGCCGTACATCACCAAAAGGGAAGCGCCCACGTGGAAGGTTATGGCAAAAAGCCGCTCCATACCACTGACAAAAAGACTTCCCGCATTGACAAAAAGCAGCGCCGTCTTACCGGCAAGTAGCTGCAGCGCCATCCCAAGAAGCGGTATTCCCACAAGCACAACGGCTTCTATGCCTCCATGTCCCAGCCCAAATGCCAGTCCGTGTTCACACTCCTGCTTTTCTTTGAGGAAAAAGCGGATGGCAGCCCATCGCGCCGTCTCTTCAAACAGCCCCGCCGTCAGTCCCAGAAACAGCCCGTAAGCCCATGGATTTAACTGCAAAACGCCATACCACGCATATTGTGGCAGCACGAGCCCAAGCAGCGGAATCCGAATCAGAAGCTGGCTTATCACAAACGCCAGCACTCCCAGAAAAAATGCCCTTCCTGTCCCTTTCCTCCTGCGCCCAAGCATCACCAGGCCCGCAATGGGTATTCCAAAGCATATCGCCAGCCCAGACAACAGCCCCATAAACAGCATACCACTTCCTCCTTTCTCTATCCTTCCTCATTAGGATTAGGGTGTCACAAGCGCTAATCCCATCTTTTCCCATACGCGCCTTATACTGCTTTTATTTTAAATTTCCCCCATCAAAAAAGCAATATGCCTTACCTAAGGTATGGTATATTGCTCCCAAAATACAGTCTGCCGCCGGCTAAAGCCCTTCGCCTTTACCCGACAGGCAGCATCACCTTCACCGTAAAAACTCCCTCCTTCCATCCAAACTGCACATCGCCCCCATAGCGCTCCACCACCTGACGGATACTTCCGATGCCCACACCCTCATGCCCTACCTTCTCCGAAAGAAAACCGCCCTTTGTCCTGACCGGCTTCCTGCCGCTGCTGTTTTCCATGGTAATGGAGATAAACTGCCGTACTTTGTTTATGCGCAGCTTCACAAACCCCTTCTCCTCCTTTGCCGCCGCAGCAATGGCATTGTCCAGCAGGTTGCCAAACAGGGCGGTGATATCCACATCCCGCATAAAATCCAGTGACAGTTCGCCTATCTTCATATCCTCGCGTATTCCTGCGCTCTGCATCTGGCGTGCTTTGTCGTTTAAAATAATATTTAACAATTTCTCTGCGGTATAATACTTTTGCCCAAGGCTGTTCAACATTTGGTGGATATTGCCTGCATACTCTGCCGCCGCTTCCGCCTTTTCGCTGTCATACAGCTTTTCCATGGCAAGCATATGATTACGGATATCATGAACCAGCTTTCTGGATTCTTCATATTTTTCCTCTTCCCGCGCATAATAACGGTACTGCATTTCCGCCTGCCTGCGGTACAAATTCCGCTCCTGCTCCAGCCTGTGATTTTCGCTCATCACGTCAACCAGCACACAAAAATAAAGATTCATGCCGATAAGCAAAATCAAATTTGCCAGCAGAAGAAGCACGGCTTCTTCCACCATATATATCTGCATCAAATATACCATGCTGTACATGTAAAACACGGAGAATAACGGCAGCAGGACGGATAAAAGCACCTGCCGCACCGTGACATGCCCTCCCGCCCTTTTTCCTGCCGCCATTGCAATCAGGCAGATTACCATGAATTCTATCATCCGGTCCGATACCACTAACAGAATATACAATAAATCCTTGGAATTTAAAAACAGAACGCCGGACGTCACCAGCAAGGAAAAGCCCATGGCAACTGCCGCATCCGTCAGGAAAACCGCTGCGGACAAAATAAAATAAGGTACAAGACATGCGCGGGAGGCTTTCAAAATCCATATCGCCGCAAAGGGAAACAAAATTCCGAAAGCAAGATTGACCCAAAGGCTTCCCATCAGGGAGAACGCCACACTTACCACGGTATATGCCGCCATAAGCCCCCACGATACTGCGTTCAGCTTCGGCTGTCCCGCAATGCGGTATGCACCGTAGAACATGGCGCCAACAAGAAAGATACTGCCCAGACAGGGAAGCACCATATACACTAAGATTTCCATTCCGTTACCTCCCTCTCCTCTGCAAGGTACTGGTTTAACAGCCTGCGGAACTCTACCGATTTCTTTTGTGACAGCGGTACCCTGCTCCCGTCCGCCAACGTCAGCTCATAACCGTGAATTTTCTCTACCGCATGGAGATTGACTACGAAACTCTTGTGAGGCATGGCAAAACCGTATCCCTCCATCTCCTGCGCCACCTCCCTTAGCTTACGCTTCAAATGCCAAAGACGGCTTGCCGTATGCAAAAGCACCTGCCGCTCGCAGTACTCAAAGCACAAGATTTCTGACGGCTTTATATGAACAATGCCCTCCTTTGCCTGAAATTCCAGCTCCTGCTCCGCCCGCACAAAGCCGTACGCACAGGCTTCGTCAAGCTGTGCGTACAACTCCTCCTTTTTCAGCGGTTTTAACAAATAAGCAAAGGCATGCACGGCAAAGGCAAAAATGGTGTAATCCCTGTAGTTGGTAACGTAAATCAACTTCACGTCCTTGTCCGTTTCCCTAACCCGCCGCGCCGTCTCTATGCCGTCCATATCCGCCATATCGATGTCAAGCAGCAGGATATCATATTTCTTTCCCGCCGCCAAAAGCGCTCTCCCGCTTGTGTAGCCTTCCGCCTGCAGACGAACCTTATCATAATGCGCCAGCAGTTCCATCGTTTCCTCCAGCGTTTTTTTATCGTCGTCGCAGACCGCTACCCGCAGCATTTCAGACCCTCCTTTTCAAAACTCTTTGATACGCACACTTCTTTCGACACATGCAGCAGCGCCCTTTATGCAGCGCACTTTCTTCTCATCCCTTTTCTGATAATAAACATACAGAAAAGATACAGCGCACAGGCTGCCACACCCCAGAGAAACATCTTGTAAAGTACAATATGCCACGCTATCTGAAACCTTGCCAACTGGTAATCCTGTATGCCCTTATCAAGAAAGGACAGTACCGATATGGCAGGCAGCAGGCACATTCCCAAAAAGAAGCTGATAACAGCGCCCATCACCAGATTGATATTCTGATACTTCTTCAGTTTTTTCAAATAATCTATCTCTCTTGCCGAATGCTCCGCCGGCAGCTTCTGCCTCAGCCCCTCCTCACCTGCATCCTCTCTTAGCAGGCGGCACTCATTCTGACAGGACTGGCACGCCTCCATATGACTCTCTATCGCATCGTTCGTCTCCTTCGACGTCAGATTGTCTACATATAAGGGCAGCAAGTCCTTCACCATACTACACACCTTTGTTTCATTCATTTTGTTTCATCTCCTCCACGATTTTCCTTTTTCCCCGATAGAAATTGACACGCGCCCAGTTTTCGCTTTTTCCCAGTATCTCGCCCACCTGCGCAAAGGACAGGTTTCCCACAAGGCGAAGATACATCACTTCCCTGACAGGTTCCTTCAACGCATGTATATAGCGCAGAATTTCCACACTGTCCCACTGCACCAGCAATTCACCTTCGACTGCACGAAAGCCCTGCAGCTTTGCCTTTTCCAGCCCTTCATGCTTTTTCGTGTCCCGCAGGTATTTCAGCCATAAATTCTGGGCAATGCCGCAAAGCCATGTCAAAACGCTGCTCTGCCCGCGAAAATGCCGGATACCCTGTACTGCCTGAAAAAAGGTTTCTTGCGTCAGTTCCTCCGCAAGATTTGCATTTTCGGTTTTTCCAAGCAAAAACAGATAGACCTTCTGGGAATATTTTTGATATATTTCATCCAGCGGTTCCATGACTATCCTCCTTTCTATCAGGTTAGTTCCGAGGAGGCATAATTTGTTACACTTTTTTTATTTTAAAACAGATTTTTTCATTCCCCTGTTTTTTACAATACATTATCCAACACAAAGCGGATTTCAGGAATACTCTCCATCAGTTTAAAATAGTGCTGTTCCGTTTCCGGATTTGACGGGTCCCACTGCACATCCGTAACGTCTATCAGAATATAATTGGTGTTCCGGTTGGAAAAAAGATACCGGTACGGAATAGCGCCGTCAAATACATTTTCCTCTTCTAACTCTTCCGCCGTCATCGGTCTGCCACCGTACGCCCCAATAAAGAAAAGCGTCCCAAAATCCGACCATTCGCCGCCCTGCCCGTGAATGGTGCTGTCATAAAACGCATAGGAATATCCCCCTTCCATCTCGCTTACCTCAACCGTATAGCCATCCTTCCACGCCTCGGGCAAAATCATCGTCAAACCGATTTCCTCCAAAAATACCGTCTCCGGTCCTTCCACAGTCTTTTTGGGTTCTTTTGCAGACACCGCCGTCCCCGCGGCAAAGCTGCACACCATCAGAAGCAATGCTGCAGCACACAGCGAAAGCCTCCTTATCAGCTTGTTTCTTCTTTTCGCTCCATAATTGGGAATATTCTGCGCCTGCTGCACCAGACGGTCGTCCATATTGCCGATTCTTTCTGCCATTTTTCTGCTATTCATACTGCAATGCCCTCCTTTTCCAGATAATCCCGCAGCTTTCCGCGCATCCGAAACAGGACGGACTTCACCCTGCTCTTCTGAAATCCTGTCTGTCTGCTGATTTCTTCTATCGAATCAAAATACCAGTAACGACGTATAAAAATATTCCTCTTCTCTTCCTCCTGTTTCCATAGAAAGTCGCTGATGGCACGCTCTATCTCCTTTTCCATCAATTCCGACTCCACCGACTCCCTGCCCGATACACAATCCGCCAGCTCTTCCAGCGAACACACTGCTTTGGGGTTTCGCTTTTCTGCAGTCAGATAATCAAACCTGTTCAATGCAAGATTTCTTGTAATCCGGCTGATAAATGCTGAAAATTTGTCCGGCTGGCGCGGCGGTATCACATTCCAGCACGCCAGATAAGTATCATTGACGCATTCCTCGCAGTCTTCGGGGCTGACCAGAATATGCTTCGCCACATAGCCGCACAGCTTACCGTACTTTGCATCTGTTTCCTGTATTGCAGCTTCGTTCCGCTGCCAGTACATCTCAATAATTTCCCTGTCGTCCATCACATCATTTCCTTTCTGTGACTCATAACTCTGCCACCTCATAATTTGATAAGTATTCCAAAAAGCCTTTTCATTTTATAAGTAGGCTTTTAGGACGGACAGGTTGCGCTCCCCTATGATTTTTCCCAAATCTCCGGAAAATGCTTCTGCAAAAAGACGCTCATCGGATGCGCCGGCTGCTTTGCCCCCCTTACATTGCGGCACTCATAAAGATACCCCCGCTTCCCTTTGTAAATATCGGCAAACGCATTTTCATAATATTCGGAAAAGACCACTGCTTTCCCCTGAAAGCCATAGGGATAAAAGCTAAATGGCTTCGGCACCGGCTTGACCGCGTAGAGCATCGCCACCAGAGGATTGTCCGCAAAATATAAATAGGGTCTGCCATGCTCCGATAAAAAAGGCTTTAACTCTCTCAGCCCTTCCAGCGGACTTCCATGATACAAAATCATATAAATCCTCCATCTCACGAAACAGATTTTTTCCTTTCCAACTCTAACAGGAATCTTTTTACCTCCATGCCGCAGGCAAATCCGTCGATGCTCCCGTCCTTATGTATTACCCTGTGGCAGGGAACCAGAATCAGAATCGGGTTTTTGCCGTTCGCCTGCCCCACTGCCCGAACTGCCTTCGGGCTGCCGATGCCTGCAGCAATATCCGCATAGCTTCTGGTTTCACCGTAAGGTATTTGCAAAAGCGCCTTCCAGACCCGCTGCTGAAACGCCGTGCCCTCCCACGCAAGAGGCAAATCAAATTTCTCACGTTTACCTGCAAAATACTCCATAAGCTGTCGGCGCGCCTCACTTAACAAGCCGCAAGGCGGCTCTTGATTCTGCAGCGCCGCTTCGGCGCCTTCTCCCTGCAGCAGACAAAGCCCTGTTACAAAACCATTGTTCCCACGGATTTTCAATATCCCTATGGGACTTTGTAAAAAACAAACATGTTCCATTTTAAACTCCATACGCACTTTCAAAAGCGCTAATATTCCTTTCCGATTTCCTCCTCCAGGATGCCGTACCGCTGCCGGAAAGCTTCCATATCCTTGTGATTCTTTATCAGCATCACCTCTTCAAACCTGCCGGTACGGACATCCTTAAAGCCTGCTACCTGCTCGCCCGTACAGATACTGGCGCGAATTACAGGCTTGCAATTCTCTTTATCATACTCCTCTGTTTTGATTTTCCTTCTGCCAAACATCCCGCCGCTCCTTCCCCGAAAGCCGTTCTTCCGGCTTTCTTTTCTCACTTGCGTAACAGTGCATACATTTTCATATCCAGCACTTTGCCGTTTTTTACCGCATTGCTGTACAGAATGCCTTCCAACTGAAAGCCTGCCTTTTCCAGCACGCGGCAGGAAGCAGTATTTTGTGCAAAAGGCTCCGCGAATATGCGGATAATGTCCGTATGCTCAAATATATACCGGCAGACCTGTTGTACCGCGCTTGTCCCCATCCCTTTTCCCCAATAGGGTTCCCCGATATAATACCCCATTTCTGCCGTCCTGAAGTGAATGTTGCCGCACCGAAAGACACCGATGCTTCCAATTACCCTGCCGTCCATTGTAATCGCAAACGCAAAGGTTTCCGTTTTATCCGCCGCCCGCATCGCTGTGATATATTCCGCTGCATCCTTTGGGGTGTACGGATACGGAAGACCATCCCGCAGATTATCCAGTATTTTTTTGTTATTCAACAGTTTTGCCAAAGCTTCTGCATCCGCCGGCTCCCATTCCCTTATTCTGCACTCCATTGACATTCTCCTTTCCTTCATTCTGACAGGCTTATTTTACCACATCAGCAACAACTCTTCTATCAGAATTTATCTACAGAAAAATTACCCGCACGGATAAAATTCATGCGTGCAAATAACAGAATAGTCCCCCTCCGCGCCATGCACCACCCTTTCTTCCGTGCCTACATGTTCGCCGCACACCCAGTAAGAGCCGTCTGCTTTCCTAATCACCATATTGTCTAAAAGCCTCGGATAAATATCGTCAAACTCTGCAATGGTTTCGTATTTTGCATACCGCAAATCTCCCCTCCACGCCATAGCCAAATCGTCTGCCTCCGGCTGCTGCCATGAGTCTGCGGCAATGTCTGTCCAGACCATAACGACGTCCTCTGCAACCATAGCCGGCTCACCCACCACAGTAAGGTCCGCAACGCCGCAATTTCCGGCGCCATTATATCCCCAGGTCCACACCGTCCCGTCCTGCAGCAATGCCGCATGATGAAACCAGCCGCCTGTAACCAGCACCGCATTTTCCAGAATCTTTGTAGGCTTTGCCACAAAATATACATTGTGCGAAGCATAATTGCCCTCTGCATAAATTGTGCCCCATATCCACACAGACCCGTCTTCCTTCAGGCTGACAATATCATCTCTGCCGCAGCTTGCATAAATCACATCTTCCATAAGCAAAACCGGCGCTGCCGCCACATCTTCTTCCCCGTTCACTCTCTGCCGCCAGTCAAATGTATCATGCTGCTGCAATGCCCCGCATCCGGCATTTCCCATACCGTATAATTGGTGTTCCTTTGTGAGAAAAATGACAAAGCCTGTCTGTGAATAATCCACATGAATGACATTCTCCGCAATTTTTACCATATCCTCATGAAAGTCATAATCCTGTGTTCCCTGACCAAGCTGCCCGTATTCATTTCTTCCGCACCCCCATAATACACTTTCTTCGTCAATATAATAGAGATTGGACGGGTCCCCCTTATGCGTAATATAATGTTCCGTAATATCTAAAGAGACCGTTAACTGCTCCGACTCACCATGCTCCTTTGACGTTTTCCGATTCTCACCTGCATTCACCTCATTTTCAGGGCGCACTTCTATGTCTGAAGCAGAAGTTTTACGGGTAGACGCCAGACATACAATGAGCACGGCAACTCCGGCAAGCAAAACTGCCAGCACGCCTTTTTTTCTCCTCCTGAATGCCGCCAGATTCTGAATTCTTTCCTTTGTGTTTCCTTCCCCAAAATGCATCGTCATGCCGCGAATCATACGGCGCTGTGTGGAAAGAGCCAGCAGGGAAGCAGAATAGTCTGCCTTGACGGCTTCTCCCAGCTTTTTGATAACCGCTTCGTCGCAGCTCATTTCCATATCTTTGCAAAAAAGAAAAAACGCAATCCACACCAGCGGATTGAACCAGTGAATACAAAGCGCAGCAAATGCCACCGGTTTTACAATATTATCCAGCCGTCTGATATGAAGCTTTTCATGCAAAATAATATACTCCTGTTCCTGCCCGTCCAATCCCTCCGGTAAATATATTCTGGGATGGATTATGCCCATTACAAACGGAGGGATTGCTTTATCCGTCATATAAATGTTTTCTTTCAGAGGAATGGCGGTCGACACCCGGCGGCGTATTTTTACAAAAGATACGGCGCAGTACAAAAACATAAACCCGGTTCCTGCCGCCCACACGTATTTTCCAAACAAAAAAAACAACGCCTGCCACGAAGTTTCCGCAGCCTTGTCATTTCCCTCCTGCAGAAATGGGATATCCGTTATCTGCTCTGTTTCCGGCATATTCGCTGTTTTATCGTCCGGGTACGGAATGGTAAGTCCGTCAGGCAGCAATGCATCCTGCCCCTTTGCCGCAATATCTTCTTTTGACATATCCGCATAAAATACAGGCTTTATGCCCGGTATCGGACTGATTTGGGATTCCCATGCAGCCGGACAGAAAAGCCTGAATAAAACAATACTCCAAAGCAGACAGGATATATACTTCGGAAATCTTTTCAATAGCATACGCACAATACATACAATCACAATAATGATACCTGCCGCCCGGCTCATACCGATTATCTGCAGAAAAATCCGTTCCAGCATATATTCACCCCCTCATAGAGTCAATGATTTTTTGTACTTCATCCACTTCCTTATCCGTAAGTTTCTTTCTTGTTCCAAACGCTGCCAAGAAAGCAGGCAGAGAACCGCCAAAGGTTTCTTCCACATACAACTCGCTGTGACGCGCATAAAACGCCTCTCTGGATAGCAGGGAAGTAACGGTTCCATTCTGATTTTGAAACAATCCCCTCTCGCAAAGTCTCTTTAACACCGTAAATGCAGTCGTCTTTTTCCACTCAAATGCCTGATTTGCCAGCTTCGCCAAATCGCCGGACGAAACAGGCTCGTTATCCCAAATCATATCGGCAAATTTTGCCTCCGCAGTACCCATTCTCAATTCTCGCATACTGTCCCTCCGCCATTCTACATTTTGTAGTATATTTTTATGTTACAGTTTGTAGAATGCAATGTCAAGGTATTTTTATCCGCACAGAGCCAAAAATAAGAGGAAGAGTGAGAAAATATCTGCTAAAATAATAGTAGTCAAACTGAAGGGAAACAAACATGGAATGGAATGAAAAACTACAAGTTATTATTGATTATGTCGAAAATCGTTTACAGCGAAAAGAAGAATTGATTGACAGTGAAGAAATTGCAAAAATGGCGGAATGTTCTTTTGGCTTTTTTCAGAAGGTATTTTCATACATGAACGGTATCAGCTTTGCTGAATATATTCGCTCACGCAAATTGACTTTAGCCGGGTATGATTTGAAAAGCACAGATTTAAAAGTAATTGATATAAGCTACAAATATGGTTATGATTCTCCTACATCATTTACAAAAGCATTTCAACTTTTTCATGGAGTATCACCGAGAGAAGCACGGAATCGGAACGTTGTCTTAAAAGTTGTTCCCAAAATGCAGCTATTAGAACGCCATGAATATTCGTGGCGTCTTGCACAAAAGGACGGTTTTCGATTAGTGGGAAAGAGTATCCTTGTGTCTTGCGAAAATAATCTTCATTTTAAAAAAATACCGGAGTTTTGGAATGAATGTCAGCGCAATGGTGTTTTTGCAAAATTAATTTCTCTGGATACTGCCGTCCCAAAAGGGATATTTGGTCTGTTTGGCTCTTATGATAAGCAATTGAACGAAATCGTATATTCCATTATGGCTGTATCTGACGAAGAGCCGCCGCAGGGTTTTACCGAAATCAATATTCCAAATGCTACATGGGCAATTTTTGATTGCAAAGGTTCCGTTCCGCAGGCAATACAAAAAGGCTGGCAATATCTTAACGAAGAATGGCTTGTCAAATATCCGTTTCAACATGCACAATGCCCGGAATTAGAATGGTACAGTAATGGAAATGTATATGATGACAACTATTTAAGCCAAATATGGATACCCATTACAGAGGAGGAATAAAACATGGTACATTTAGTTTATTGCGACAACGCAGGTAAAAAAGGGGAAAAAGTATTAGATAAAATTTTAGCGGGAACAAAGACAATGATTGTGCGCGGAGCGGCTGGAAGAAAAATTCCCCACAGCAGAGTTTTTGAGGGGGAACGCCTGTATTTCATCGAAAAAGGAAGTGCAGAAATAAAGACCACCGCTACTGTGAAGGAAGTACAAAACTTTGTAAAACTATCTGACGAAGAAATTACAAAAATTCTGACGGATAATCAGGGCAAATTAAACTTATCGGATAAGCAAAGCATACGGTGGCACAAAAAATGTCTGTGCTTAGTGGAATTTGAAAATGTCAGGGAAATACCAGCCCTTGCTTTTGAACATCAGGGAAATATGGACGATTGGCTTATTTTAGAAAAAATTGAAGATGTTTTAGCAGGCACAAGCATTCCATACAATTACAGCAAATCAACTTTGTCCGCTATGCATTCCGGAAATGATTTCGACGGAAAAACGCCTTGAATCCCCGGCTCTTACAACATCTAAGACAGAATGGCAATCCGGCTTCCTAAAACAGCCGGATTGCCATTCTATGATAATTCGTTTTATTTGGCAGCTTCCACACAGGCTTCTATAATCTGTGGGAATGAATCCGCATCTCCCACCCGGTCAATATGTCCCATGGAAAATTTATTTCCGTTATCCCAAATAAAGCAAGTCGCATTGATTTCATTTGCTTTCTCAATCACATGCGTATACCACTTTATGCGCTCTTCCGTATTATCCTTGTCGTCACATGCAAACTCCCCAATGATAAGGGGCACATTTTCGTCAGCAAATCTTTCTGACAGCCTTAAAAAGACGCTGTCTACCTGCTGCTCCACATAATCCGTATAGGTATCAATCGGAGTCGTCCAGTTAACGCCCTCATCCGTAATAAATTCATAGGGCACGTAAAAATGAACCTCCACAATCAAATGATTCTCCGCGCTGTCCTCCGGCAGCTTAAATTCATCGATGGCAGAACTGGTCGTGGATGCCGCATAGGTACAGCAGATAAGGTTCCTCTCCGCATTATTGCCGCCCGTACCGCGGACGGTATCCACAAACAATTGATTGTACCAGTTAATGACTTCCACCGCTTCGGCATCCGGATTGTTCCATTCAGCCTTCTCGTCCAGCATCTCGTTAAAGCCTTCAAACAAAAGCAGCTCCGGATAATCCTTAAATTCAGTGGCAATCTGCTCCCATAATTTTGCATAAAGCTCGTTGTTTTCCTCATAATTTGCCTTTGATGCGCGCAGCCACCCGTCGGCGCCGGTATCATGATGGATGTTGATAATACAATACAGCTCAGCCTCCATCGCCCAGTCGACGATTTCCTTTACCCGTCCCATCCACTCGGCATCAATATTGCCCTCTTCATCAAAATGATAGTTCCATGTAATAGGAATTCTCACCGCATTGAACCCCAAAGACTTCAGCTTTTGCATCAAAGTGGAGGGTGTTACCGGATTCCCCCATGCAATTTCAAAACCCGTCACACTCACGCCTTTATTTTGTGAAAACTGGCTTCCCGTAGAATCCAGCGAATTTCCCAAATTCCACCCTATCCGCATATTTTCAACTGCGCTTTCTGCAGATTCATATGCGCCCGCTGAACCTTTTTCCTTCATTCCGCATCCAATCATTTCAAGTCCCATCACGCAAAAAACCATTACTGCAATCACTTTCCTAAGTATTTTTTTCATAGAAATCCTCATTTCTGCACACAGACACAAATCCCGGAAGCCAACTGCCTCTGCCGAATCGGTCTCCCTGCCATATATCTTCCATCTTCCCCACGGAAAATGTTCTTCCATACAATTGTGACGCGAAACAGCAACGCGCACTTCTATTCCGGTGTTTTCCCCAAATCCTTCCCTTTTCCACCATTTTTCTTAATCATCTGGCGCCATCCTAATTGTGCTCCCATTTTATATAAAAAGCGCGGAAATGCGACAGATACATACTTATTTTCTCGTACTTCCTTCTTTCGGATAGTATCCGCAAGTTCTGCCAGCGCTTTTTCAATCGGTGCTTTGGGTCCGCGCCCGGGTTTTGTCTGCTGCATCATTGCCAGTCCCCCTCCGCCGCCGATACCGATACCGCCACTCCAAACAAAGCCCGTCTTTAAACACCAATTCTGCAAAAGCTTTAGTGCAAATTCAGCTTGTATGCCTTCATAAAAGCCGCAATTCACAATACCATAAATATGTATTTGCGGATTATGTATATGCATCTCTTCTATCTGCATTAAGCAAGACAGCAAATGCCCCGGAATCCCATCCACATAGAGGGGATACGAAAATACCCAAGCTTCTGTTTTCACCAGCTCTTCCGCCGCCTCTTTCGAAATTGCGGGCGAATGAAATCCCAAATTTACAACTTCTGTGCTCTCTCCCAAGTATCCTGCCAAATCCTCTAAAAGTGTACCGCTGGCGCTGTTACTTATCTTTGGACTTCCATTGATTAACGAAATCCTCATAAAACGACACCCTCCAATTCTTCTGCAGATTGATAAAAGTAAACACCCTTCACCAGACCATCATAATTATCTGCGTTTGCTTCCATCAATTCTCTGGCTGTTTCTTTCTCTATATCCGTAATGTTTTCGCCATAGAGATGTAAGGACAATGCGATAACATTTTGATACCTTCGTTTGTGATGCATCTCTCCTTTTCGAATGACAAAATCGGGATGAATGTAGGAAATTGCACGGTCCTGCACCATTTTCACAAATGGGCTTACACTACCGTAGCAACAGCGGCTGACTAAAATTAATTCCGTACATTTCCCCATGTCGCCTCCTGTTTCCGCGTAACCGTCTTGCAACACACATTTGCCCGGCGTTTTTACCCAGCAGCCAAAGCAGCCAATACAATGGCGAATCTTTCCATTCGGCTTAATGACCTTATGCTCTCCGCTTATCAGGGCGCTAAAATTTTCAATATCTGTTATGATAAGTTTCATTATCCCGTACTCCTTTATTTCTAAGTCCTTTTCGCCCATCAATCGGGCTGCCTTACCTCCCATTGCTCCATGCGGCAATACCCTTTCAACTGCGCTATTATTTTTTTAGGATTCAGGGCTTTTGACACCCGAATTTTTTAGAAAATCGCTAAATTCCTTCAATTCCTTCTTTGTATCTTTTGAGAGTCTGTTATATTCTGTGTTATGAACCGCTCCCTCTAATGCGTATAAATGTACCAGGCACACATTCGGATACTTCTGCTTTAGCTTTAAAAATGCGTCTTTTGCGCCCGCCTCAATCAGTTTTTCGGGAGAGTCAATGCCAACAGACACTAGCTTTTTCGCCATTTCATTACCAATATTTGTCATTGATGCCAATTCTGACATATCTATCCCCAGCCTTCTATAAATTGTCTCTATTTCTTCTTGATTATATCACTTCTATTATCTATTTACCACTATAATTCTGCTTTTGCAAGAAACGGCAGAGCCCACAAAACAGCGCTTCCCCATCTACCATTGTTTCAGTAACTGTTCCATATTTTCTCTGTGCGGAATGATAATTTCTATATCCACTTCCGGATGAATATTCACATATGCGGTAAGCATATCCATTAGATCCTTCATGTAATCATCAATAATTATTTCAGCACTAAATCCAAGGCGTTTCAAAATAAGCGCAGATACCACACCGATGCGGTCCTTGCCCGCCGTGCAAAAATACATCACCTTGGATTTTGCATGCATAATTGTCGTAAAATATTTTATATACCTTTTTAATTACATCACTTCCCATTTCCATTTGCCATAAAAATATAGGATATGGATAATTCCTCTTTACTGCCGGAAATTTTCTGTTCCGCAACTTCTTTCTGCCGCTCTTGCTTCTCTAAATCCAAAATCTATAAAGGCTTCCCATACGTTCCTTTTTCTCCCACTCAATATCATGCCGTAGCATAATCTCCTCAGTCTATTCCCCGGAAGTTACAAATAGTGCATTCTTCATCCAATATCCTTTTTATTAAACACTTTTGTTAAGTTCCGTGTTTGTATGATACTTACTATTTCTGCTGTTTCCAATAGCATATTTGTTAGACTTATCTTTTTATTAAATTAGGCATTTCTGATAAGTTTTTGCTGTCGTATTATCTAAATGATGCTAAAATATATGGAGAGCACAGAATTGAGAGGTCAGCTATGGACATAACAATACGAGAAATACAAAAGCAGGAATATTCGTTACTGGATAATTTTCTATATGAAGCAATTTTTGTTCCAGAGGGTATCGAACCTCCACCTAAAACCGTTATTACATCTCCCGAATTACAGGTTTATATTAAACGTTTCGAGGAATCAAAAGATGATTGGGGATTAGTGGCAGAAGTTGACGGTAAGATTGTCGGTGCTGTATGGGTTCGTATTATGAATGATTACGGACATATAGATGATGAAACGCCCTCTTTGGCAATCTCTCTTTATAAAGAATATCGGGGCTTTGGCATTGGAACGGCTATGATGAAAGAAATCCTTGCGCTGCTTAAATCACATGGGTACAGCCGGGTTTCTCTTTCCGTTCAAAAAGCCAATTATGCGGCAAAGATGTATTTAAAGATTGGTTTTGAAATTATAAGAGAGAATGAAGAAGAATACATTATGGTGTACTACCTATAACAAATTTATAAATAAATTGTGGAAAGGATATTCCGTTTATGAGAATCCGACCGTACATACCAAACAAAGATTACGAATGTGTATCAAAATGGATTGATGACGAAAGAACTCATGCCTTTTGGTGCGCAAATCTTTTGCCATACCCCATGACACGAAAATCCTTCCATGATTTATTAGAGAAAAATGCAATAGACTGGACGGACAGTGCTTATGTCGCAACTGAAAACAGCGGACAGGCAGTAGGCTTTTTCTGTTATTCTGTCAATACAGCAGACAATATCGGTTTTCTTAAATTTGTGATTGTTGATAAAACAAAACGTGGAAAAGGTTACGGACAAGAAATGCTGAATCTGGCTCTGCAGTACGCGGTTCAGATAACCGGCGCAAAAGCGGTTCAACTAAATGTTTTCAATGAAAACGTATTGGCAAAGCAATGTTATGAAAAAGTCGGCTTTGTTGAAAGAAAGATTGACAAAGATGTATTTTCATATAGAGACGAATTGTGGAGCAGATGTAATATGATAGTTTCAAGATAATCACTTTAATTTTTCAGAAAGGACACATGACCATGGTATTAGAAGAACGGATAAAAGGATACGCACGTTCCGGGACTTGACACAGCGTGAAACAGGCTTTAAATTGGAATATGAGGAACGCAATACTGATTTTCGTATCACACAATATGAATCGAATCCGGCTATCGTGTTCCCCCCCCCCAAAAATACTTTAGGGGAACTGGC
>CAJTPU010000004.1 GCA_910578335.1 uncultured Lachnospiraceae bacterium
TCAGGTATTAAGGGATTATTTACAGTCGGTGTAACATATGTTTGACAAACCTACACAAATTTATATTTTCTATTTACCATTTCTATGCTATAATACACACAAGAATCCAGCCGCTATGCGTCTGCTGCGCTTTGCGCGCGGTGATTCTTTCATCAGGCAAACTGAATCTTTGACATGGAGGAACACTATGAGAAAGTATTGTATTACGACCGATTCTGATTCCGACCTTCCACAGGAATACATTGAAAAACTGAATACAACCGTTATTCCTCAATATTATTCCTTTGGAGATACTGTCTATGGCGACGAGCTTCATATGCCGCCCGCAGAATTTTATGAACGTATGAAAAATGGTGAGTTGCCCAGTTCTCAGGCAAACAACCCTGCCGTAATCGAAGAAAAATTCCGTGCCCTTTTGGACAAAGAGTTTGATATTATACACATTGCCTTCTCCTCCGCTCTCAGCGGAAGCTATAACAATGTATGTATGGTTGCCAAGGAGCTTTTGGAAGAATACACGGATGCAAAAATTACCGTAATCGACTCTTTAAATGTATCTCTCGCGGAATCTCTTATGGTAATCCGCGCCAATGCCTTAAAGGACAAAGGCAGTTCCTATGAGGAAGTGGTGGAATCCATAGAAGCCTTTAAGCATCACATTAACGTGCAGTTTACCGTGGACGATTTGTTCCATCTGCAGAGAGGTGGCAGAATCAGCAAAACCTCGGCTATCGTGGGAAGCGCCCTGAACTTAAAGCCCCTGCTTTACATCAGTGCCGCCGGAACTCTTTCCACCGCAGGCACCGTGCGCGGCAGAAAAAAATCCCTGCACGCGCTGGTAGAGAAAATGAAAGCAACTCTGGAAGAAAATACTGATTATTCGCTGCCTGTAGGCATCGTACATGGCAACTGCTTAGAGGACGCACAGGTTGTCGCAGAGCTGGTAAAAGAACAGACGCAGTTTCACGATATTATCATCAATGATATCAGCCCCAGCATTGGCACTCATGCCGGTCCGGGTGCACTGGGTATCCTGTATTACGGACAGCCCAGAAAAGCATAAACAGCAAAATCCACGCTTTTCAAAAAAGCTGCTGCGGTATAGATACATACCGCAGCAGCTTTTTCTTATTTTTTGACACCGGTACAGACCCTAAGCTTGTCAATCACCGGTTACTTTATCTTTTCTTCCAGCTTCTTTACGATTTCCCTGATACTGCCTTCTTTAAAAGGATTTTCAAGACCAACCATATCCACCAGATTGGTAAAGAAATCGCTGGCGGAAAGCGTGCAAAGCTTTAAGTAACTCTCCCACGCTGCCTTCGGGTCCTCGTCCATCATTACCTTATACTCCATGGCGCAGGTCTGCGCAATGCAATAGTCAATATAATACAGAGGGTAATCATAAATATGAAGCTGTCTCTGCCAATAACCGCCTTCTGCAAAAAACTTACAATTGCCATAATCCAAATGCGGCTTATATTCCTGCTCCAGCTTCCGCCAAGCCGCTTTTCGCTCTGCCGGCGTCATCTGCGGGTTTTCATAGACAATATGCTGGAACTCATCCACCATACAGCCATAGGGAATAAATGCCGCCGCATCCTCTAAATGCATGGCACGGTAATCATCCGCCCGCTCGCCAAAGAAAAGCTCCATCCACTTTTCCGTGAAAAATTCCATGGACATAGAATGAATCTCCGCCGTTTCCATGGTGATATCGCTATGCTCCCGAATCGGGTCCTTACCGGAAATATAGCCTTGGAACGCATGTCCGCACTCGTGGGTGATTACATTGATGTCGCCGTCCGTACCGTTAAAATTTGCAAAAATGAACGGTGCGTGGTAAACCGGCAGATATGTCATATAACCGCCCGCCTTCTTGGTCTTGCGCCCCAAAACATCAAAGAGCTCATTTTCCATCATAAAGTCAAAGAATTCCTTTGTCTCGGGAGAAAGCTCTTCGTACATCTTCTGCCCGCTCTGCATAATTTCCTCCGGCGTGCCAACAGGCTTCGGATTTCCATTCACAAAGTACACGCCTTCATCAATAAAGGAAAGCTTGTCAATACCCAGCCTCTGTCTTCTACGCTCATGCAGCTTCTCTGCAAAAGGCACAAAATCCTCTTTTATCTGTTTTCTGAAGCTCTCTACATCCGCCTGTCCATAGCAGTTGCGCTGCATACGGTAGTAACCCAGCTCCAGATAGTTGCGGTAGCCCATTTCTTTTGCCTGCGCGTCTCTGTTCTTTACCAGCTTGTCGTAAATTTCGTCCAGCTTTTCTTCATTTTCTTCGAAGAACTCTGCCACCTTGTCCCAAGCCTTTGCACGCACGCTTCTGTCCACACTGATTAAATGCGGGCGCATCAGGGAAAGGTTTAAGGTATCGCCCTCCCAGTCTATCTTTGCGCCGGCAATCAATTTGTCATACTCCGTCGTCAGGGCATTTTCTTCCTGCTGCAGCGGAATCAGCTTTTCGTCAAAGGATTTCAGGCTCAGTTCCATGTTTTTAAAGGCAACCGGTCCGATTTTCTCCTCTAAATACGCGCGATAGGGCGACTCGTACATTTTTCTCTGATACGCAACCACCAGATTGGTAAGCACAGGTCCCTGCTCGTCATAATAGGTCTGCTCTGCATCATAGAAGCTGTCGGTTGTGTCCACGTCATGACGAATATTGGCAATCGTCATCATCGTATAAACACGGTCTGTCAGTTCATAGTACTTCTGATGTACTGCAAACTGCTCCTCCCCGCTTTTTGCAGCGTCAAACTCCGCCATAAGCTGCTGCATTTCTTTCTCGACTTTCTTAAAGTCGACTCTCTCGTAAGGCATGTCTTTAAATTTCATAAGGATTCCCATCTGCGCGCTGCGGCGCGCGTAAGCAATACAACGTATACTTTACAAACTTGGTATTGCCGCTTATCTGTGGCTGAATACGCTTTTTTACTCAGCCTTGCTCCTTTTATCTTATTACGAAACAAGCTGACATGCAATCTTTATATCGCATTCTTTGTGAATTTTTATTGCCCCAGATAATAGAATCCAAGCTTCATAAATCTTTCATTGCCATGAAAAAAGAAGCAGGCGCCCTTTGGTATTTCCCTTCGGGCGCCTGCTTCTCTGCAAGACTATTTATGATAATGAATGGTTATCCCTCAATAGCAATATATTTCCGCGCTTCTATTTTTTCTGTATCCTTTTTGGGAACCGTCAGACTTAAGATTCCATTCTCGTATTTTGCGTGAATGTCTTCCTGCGTCACGCCCTCGCCCACATAGAAGCTTCTGGAGCAATTGCCCACATAACGTTCTCTGCGGATATACCTGCCTTCCTCATCCTGCTCTTCCTTATTGGTGTTCTGGGAAGCGGTCACGGTCAAGTACCCGTTTTCAAGCTGTGCATTGATATCTTCCTTCTTAAAGCCGGGAAGGTCAATATGCACCTCATATCCGTCCTTACCCTCCTTGATATCGGTCTTCATAAAGCCCTTTGCATGATTGCCATACGGCAGGCTGTGATTTCCAAAAAAGTCATCCTCGAAGGACGTGTTCATCATCTCATTAAATAAATCTTTACCAAAAATACTCGGCAGCATCATAAATCATTCCTCCATTTCTTTGACCACCGCTTATGCGGCTTTTCTATTTGTTATATCTGTAATATAACATGCATTGTTAGCACTGTCAAGTGTCGAGTGCTAAAAATTTTATAAACTTGTAGTAGTAGCATATGTATTTGATACATTTCTATTCTTCTATCTGCGCAAAAACCCCGCAGTCTCTACAACAAACACAAAGACTGCGGGGTTTTTAAACTGTCAAAACGACGCTTTTGGCAGAATATATCAGCGTTTCCACTTTTCCTGTTTATGACCTGCCTGCTCCAGGCGGCTGCGCAAAGCTTCCAGAAAATCAAGAAAGCCCTCCCTCTCTTCCTTTTGCACAATATTCGCAATGCCGGCAACCGTTTTGCTTCCGGTATCGTAAATGTTTAAAATCTCGCCATAAGAGCCGTAACCCTTTTTGTAAATAAGACATGCCTGCGCCAGCTTAGGGTAATAAGACACTCTCTCAACAGCGTCCATCTCTATGTAAAGCGCCTCGCTGTGCCGGCTCAAATCACGGTCCATCTGTACCATTACAACCTTACCGTCACTCTGACGGTACCCAAGAATGTAATAGTAATAAGTTGTGGTATTGGTGTCAAATATAAAACCATGTTCGAACTTAGAGCTGGTTTCCGTCGCACGGAGAATCTCATAGCTGTCGCCGTCTGCAACCGCCTCATTGAACATTTCCCGCATACGGGCTTTGTTTTTTTGACATTCCGCGGCATCGTATACCAGTTCTTTCGGTTTTTTTGAAAACAATCCCATTTCCTTTGCCTCCTGATTTCGTTTTTATCTACACAACGACCTGATTCCTGCCCCTCCGTTTTCCCAGATAAAGCTTTTCATCTGCGTTGTGAATTACTTTTTCATAATTACTGTCCGGCAGACCGATGGCAACGCCGCTTGTAATCGTAACATGAATCTCTTTTCCCGCCACCTCTACTACCATATCTTCTATCTGTTTTCTCAGCTCTTCCATCTGAGGATATATCCGGTCCGCAGTCGTATTGGAAAAATAAATAATAAATTCTTCACCGCCCCACCGCACAGCCAGATTTTCTTCTCCGGCAGCCGCCTTCAAGCAGGAAGATACTTGCACAAGCACTTCATCTCCCGCCTCATGCCCGTAAGTATCGTTTACCTTTTTAAAAAAGTCTATATCCAGCATGGTAATCACAAACGGGCTTTTTTCCTGCGCGCGGATTTGTTCAATCTGCTGCTCAAAAAAACGCCGGTTATAAAGCCCTGTCAATACATCATGGTTCATATTGTAACGCAGGGTTTCCCACACCTTTTCCAATTCTCTGGCATAGAAAAACGCCGCCGCCATGACAATCGTCGCCGTAATGGCAATATTTATCAAATAAACAACCGGCTGGTAAGGCGCCAGAATTTCCTGCATATAGGGAATTCCAATATCCGTCATGATAACAATTCCCTCTAAAACAAGCGTCAGCACGATACCGATAATCTGATAGAAAAAGCGTTTGTTTTTATAGGAAGGAACCAGATAAAACACGGTTGCAGACATACCGATAATGTACAGATAGAATCCGTAATCCCGGCCCAAAGCCAGCTCGCTTAAAGTAGAAAACAGTAAAATTTCAAAATAACTGGACAGCATGGCTGTCTCAGAAGTATCTCTTTTGAGAAAAAGAAAATAAAAATAGAAACAACTGCTAAAGAAATTGAGATATGCCAGCAAAGAGACACCCAGCACGCGAAAGACTATCATGTATGCCAGATGTATCACCATACATACCGCCAGAAACACTACATTTTTATATTTATTAGCCCAATCGAGCGCTTTGTCAAGCCTCGTATGCATCTTACCCATTTATCGTTTTCCTAACCGGCTTCGCCTGCCTCAAAATCAATAAACCACTTTTATCATCATACCATGCCTTGCTTTTGAATTCAACCGTTATCAGGTATCTCCCCAAACAGATTATCGAAAACTTCGTCAAACCTGTGCGTCAAAACAGTCTCTTCTTGCGCCTGAAAACAACAAAGCCGATAATACCCGCTAAGTCTGCCAAAAACCAGCCGATAGGAATTGCCAGCCAGATACCGCTCACGCCTATTTGGGGAATTGCGGACAAAAAATATGCCAGCGCTACACGGGTTCCCAAAGAAAGTACGGTAAGCACCACGGAAAAACCCGGGCGGTGAATAGCGCGGTAAAATCCGTAAAACAGAAATAAAAAGCCAATGCCGATATAGCAGGAAGCTACCGTCCGCAGATAGCCCGCACCGGCAGCAATAATTTTCGTATCTGCCTCATCAATAAAAATCTTCATAAGCGGCTCTGCCAAAACACAGACTATCGCACCTGCCGCCACACAAAAGCAGACGACGGCAAAAGAGGCGCTGCGAATCCCTTTTCGTATGCGCTCTGTCTTGCCGGCTCCATAATTCTGCGCAATAAAAGTAGAGAAAGCATTTCCAAAATCCTGCACCGGCATATAAGCAAAGGAATCTATTTTAACCGCCGCCGCATAACCCGCCATCACCACACTGCCAAAGCTGTTAATCAACCCCTGCACCATCAGGATACCGAGATTCATAACCGACTGCTGGATACAGGTAAGTGAAGACAGGCTTATCAATTCGCCAAATATTCTTCCGTTCCAGCGCATATGACATTTCTTTGGACGAATCTCTGAAAACTTTAAAAAGGTATACAGCAAAATACCTCCCGCCGCAATAAATTGCGACACAATTGTCGCTATTGCCGCGCCGCCTACGCCCCACTGAAATACCAACACAAATACCAAATCCAGACCAATGTTTAACACAACGGAAACACCCAGAAACAAAAGGGGCGCCAGCGAATTTCCAACGGCACGAAGCAGGCAGGCAAAATAATTGTACAAAAAAGATGCCGTCAGCCCCATAAAAATAATAAAAAGATATGTTTTCATAAAAGGAACCGTATCATCAGGAACCCGCAAAAGACGGATAATCCCATTCAGCCCGGGAAACAGTATACCGTTTAGCAGCAGCGTGACCGCTCCAATAAAGGAAAAAGAGAGAAAAATTGCTGATTTCAGCCGCTCAAAATCTTTTTTCCCAAAATAAATGGAAAACGCTACGCCGCTTCCCATACACAGTCCCGAAAAAACGGAAGTCAGAAAAACCATAAGCGTATAGGAAGAGCCTACCGCCGCCAGCGCTTTCGGTCCCAAAAACCTGCCCACCACCCAGGTATCCGCAATATTGTAAAACTGCTGCAAAAGATTTCCCGCCATCAGCGGAAGCGCAAACCCCAGCAGCCTTCTGTTAATATTTCCTTCTGTTAAATCCTTGTTCATTTCCCGTCCCCGCCATAACAATAAGGACAGCCCAGCAGTTCGTTTAATTTGTCATACTGTCCATACATCTTCTGTACTTCATTTTCTAAAATATAGTAATGGCGGATATAAGGTATCAGCAGTATCAAAATTACCACTGTCAGCAGCATTGTATAAATTTCTCCGGAAAGCACGGTCAGCATAAGCGACAGCATTTCCAGCAGCGCAAAGACAACGGTTACAATCAAATGTATCAGTCTCTCATGACAGAAAAAAGAGATTTGTGTCAAATGCTCTTTTTTCAATGCCTCTCCATTTATATCCTGCTGTTTTCCGTCCTGCTGCAGTTTTTCTATCAGACTGTCCATATATTTTCTGTAGCTTTTTATCCGTTTTTCCATATCTGCACTCCATGCCTGCCTTAACAGGCTCTTTTCCCTTTATTATAACAGCCTGCCTTATTTTTGAAAACCCGATTTTTCTCTTGCAGCATTTTCCCCCTTGAAAAATTGACATCTTAATTGTACTATAAACTTTAGATAATATTCATTTTATAATTGTTCTAATACCACAGCTAGGAGGCGCATTTGTGCAGCAGAGAAATGACCTAACCGGAAAACCCTCTCTTATGAAAGAGTTAAATATTGGTCTGATTAAGGAAGCGCTAACCAAATATCAAAGCGCCACAAGAGTAGAGCTTTCCTCTATTACGGGAATCAGCCAGCCAACCGTCAATCTTTTAATCAAGCAACTGCTAAAAGAACGCATTGTTGTAAACGTCGGCACCATACAGGCGGCGCGCGGCAGAAAAGCAGAAGTATTTGCGCTGAACAATAAGCGTTATCTGATAGCTTCCCTGATTGTAAATGAAGATACCTTTCAATGTGCCATATCTGACATGAACTTAAACCGCGAAGCCTCTGCCGTATTTCCCCGCAGTCAGAACAGTACATATGCAGAACAGCTCTGCACCATTGTCCGGCTTATATTAGAGCAAAACAAATATATCCGTGCCATTTCTGTCGGCGTCCCGGGCGCAGTTTCCGAAGCGGGTCAGGTTTTTGCCATTCCGCACATTCCCGAATGGGAAAGAGTCAACTTAAAAAGCCTTTTAGAGCGGGAATTTAACCTTCCTGTCCTGATTATGAATGATATCAATGCCATTGCCGTCGGCTATGCGGGCAGTACTCAAATTGGCGTGCGGGATATGGTCTACCTGCATGCAGAAAACAACAGTGTAGGTGCAGGTATTATTATAAACGGCGGCTTATATACGGGCTTCACAAGCTTTGCCGGTGAAATTGGCTATATGCAGGTTCACGCAGGTAAAAAAACGGAGGATATACTGGCGGATACCAGTCCCGCACAGCGCACCGCCCTCCTTGAAGCCATTGCAACCAATATTATATGTGTCCTAAATCCTGAAAAAATCGTAATCGGCGGAAAAGATATTCCGAAGCATCTCTGCGAGCATGTGCAGAAGGGAAGCTTTTTGCAGCTACCTGAAGAAATCATGCCGCAAATTGTTATCATCGATTCTAACCTTGATTATTATTTTCAAGGTCTCGGTGAAATGGGCAGAAAACTGCTTGATAAGGATATTCGTCTGGTATAACGGATTATATTTTAAAAACCGCCCGCAGCTTCTCCTGCGGACGGTTTTCCTTATCCCTGTGCCAATCTGACAATACGGGCGGCTTTTATAAAGTTTTTATTCTGTCGGGAGGGATTCCGCCCATTCCAAAAAGCCAAGCCTCTCAGCGTCAAGCATACCTCTCTCTTCTTCTGTCATACTGTCGACGATTGCTCTCACCCTTTGCACATAGATATAATCTCTGGGAGCCGCAGGGTCTGAGCTGACACCTGCAAGGCGCCTGCCTACCAACCCGCCGCCGTCTTCTGCCGGATTTAAGTATCTGAGCAGTTTGTTCACCGCTTTTACCTTATCCTCCGAAGACATGGTCCAAGGGAAGGTCATAGGGTCCTTAATGGTGAAATCCACCCAGATGATGCCGCAGTTCTGTCCTGTTACCTCTGCCAGCCTCTGTCCCAACGACAGGACAACAGGGTCATCCATGGTATAAAACCATGTTTCGTCCGCCGCATATCCTATCTGATAAAGCACGTCATTATTGGGAAACGCATCGGCAAACCGCTTAAACTCCGGTATAAATCCAAGCACATCGTCCAGATTTTCATCATACACGCCCAAAACATCCCCGATAGCGCTTCCAAAGCCCTGACTGTCATTGACAAACAGAATATCACTCCGGTAAGTAGGCGGCAGGTAACGAATATTATAATGCTTCAGGAAAAGTCTGTATTCCGGATTCAATTCTTTAATATGTTTATCCCATTTCTCCGCCAGAACATCCGAGATAGGAAGTCCGGCATCCTCCGTAACGCCGTGATACCATTCTACATCCACGCCAATACCAGCCACGCAAGGATGATGCCCGTACTGTTCCACTATCAAATCTATCAATGTCTCTACGTCTGCAAATCCGGGCTCCACCTGCAGATATACCTGAATCCCGTTCTCATCAAAATAGTTAAAATACTCTTCATGAGACAAGTGATTTTCACGGGTCGGTTCAGAGAAATAAATATACTCCTCTTCCAAAGCCTTCGTATCCACGCCGTCCCCCGGCAAAAACTCCAGATTACAGCCCATTCCGCTCAGGCTCCCTACAATCCATACCATAGTCGGCTTTGCCGAAGGGTACCATTCCTGCATCTGGTCGGTGACACTCTTCCACTCCTCCGGCAGAAGCCACTTATCACCCAAGCCATATACGGAAGAACGGGTTCCTGTGTAAATTACTTTATCCAGCCCGTTTTCCTGCATCTTTAAGGCGTCTCTGAGAATATCGTAATGCTCCACATACGCCTGCTGCATATCCGTCAAAGCATTGTACATTTCCGCCGCCCTGGCAACCTCGTCGGCATTTTTTGCATCCATATTCAGGATAACCTCGTCCACCGCAAGTCCGGCTTCCAAATTGTTTCGTTTTTCCTCCTGAAATTGCGGTACCAAATCATAATATGCTAAAAACTTACTTTCAAAAAGGGGTACCAGCTCTTTGACCACATCTTCCCCAAGCGCTTCCTCCAGCTCATAGTATCTTTCTTCCATCAGCCACGTGATACCGCCGTCCTCCACTGCGTCTAACGGCGTGTCCCGAATCCACAGATTCAATGTCCGTGCTTCTGCCATAAGCAGTTGTGTGTAAGTTCCGCTTTCTTCCAACAATACCTGTTCCTCCTCTGCAAGTGCATCAAACAATGCTCTTGCTAAGGTAACCGGCTCCCTATATTCTGATATTTCGGCTTTTTCTGCATCAAATCCCTCTCCGTTAATTGCCAGCGAAGCAATCATTTCCTTGACATAAGCCGCTTCCTCGGAGAGATTCTGTGATGTATCGTCCACCTTATCCGTATTTTCTTCTTTATTCACATCTGTTTCCTGCCCCTGATTCGTGATGTCCTGCGACGGCGTACTTTCAGGATTCTTCTCTTCCTTACCTTTTCCGCATCCGGCAAATACCGATGCCAGCATACAAAACGCCAATGCAAGAGATAATACTTTCTTTTTCATAGTCATACCTCCTTGATTCATATAGGAACTGTTTTGCAAACCCTCCTGATACCACACCGGTAAAAATCTTTCCCCGCCTCCTTTCCCAACACGGCTGGTATAAAATTAGAATTGTTAAAAAACTATGTCTAATTCTTTTTTAAATATTGTAAATTCCCTAAGCCCCCTGTACAGATACTTATTTAAGATTCTTAAATATATATGTATATTACCACACTTTTTCTTTTGTTGCAAGACAAAAACGAAGAAAGGAAAATTTTGTAGTCGTAAATCTTCTTTTTCCGGAAAAAAGCATATACTACGCACCGGACACATGCTATACTTCTCTTATACAATATCTAATGCAGTTTCTCTTTTTCCGCTATATGAGAAAGGATTTTGGCGTATTATGAATCATTTCGTATTGGCAGCACTGATAAGCGCCGCATTACTGGCAGCAATGCCTGCGGATGCCTCCTTAGAAACGCTTGCCCCGCTTCATATAAAGCATTATACGGCTTATGATATCACAGGAGACGGCAGGGAAGAATTGTTTTTCTATGTGGAAACCCTGCAAAACTATTATGATAACGAGGGCTCATTTTATATTTTCTCTCAAAAGGAGGACGGCAGCTATTTTCTCTTGTCCGAAAACCATAGCTTTCGCGCCGGCTTTACAGAGATTGTGGCATCCGACGGCACAGTACTGCTGCCCACCTTAGATTACCAGCGCGCCTCTTCTTGGAAGGGCGGCATCCGGTATTATCTGGGTTATCGGGAGGGGCAGATTGTAGTGGATTCTGTGGAAGACTACCTCTTTCACTGGGGTCCCATAATAACCAAAGTAAACGATTATCAAAACGGTCTGTTTTTGGTCTATGCGGGACGGGCGGAAGAAACAGCCGGCTATACCACCATGTATGCAGACGCAGACCACCTGAAAATCTATGAAGAAGCCTTTTCTCCAAAGCTGGTTTCTTTTTCGGATTTGGAGTATTACACCGAATACAATTACGACTCCGGTTTTTATCTAAACTATCATCCTTTTGACGAAGACTGGTGGCTGGAAGGCGGCGAATATCCTGCCTACGAAGGAGAAAGCGGCTTCGGCATCGCCGACTGGCTCGAAACGACCGCAAAAGTGGATTCCCCAAACGAAATACTTGCAGAAGCAGTGGCGCAGTCCGGCTATGAAATGGAACGCATTCCGTTTCCATGGACGGAAGAAACAAAGCGCAATACGGAAAAGCTGCTTCGCTGTCAGGTCGCAGATTATTATTACGCTTCCGAAGATTATGCCGCTCTTTATATACGAGGCGCTGTTATTTTTTACACAAAGTAAGTTTAGGAACATGAGGCTTCTTATGAAGAAATTTATTTTACCCCTTTTATTTTTCTATTTATTTTACATCGCAGGCTGCGGCTCTCCTGCCGTTTTTGATGCGGCAGTTTCCGCAAATACCAAAGCGCAAGCCGCCTCTCTATTTCACGAAAGCACCTGCAGAGATATTTTGGAAAGGCAAATCGACCTGCCGGAAGCTCCCATATGGGAAGAATCTTTTGGCACAATAGAAAATGAGTATCATTATTTTAAGTCCCTGCACGAGCGCAGCGGCATAGCAGTAGATATTCCGCAAATTCAAATTTATGGTGAAGACGCAAAACAGAGCAATGACCTCCTACGGCAGGCTGCCTTTTCTCTGTGGGAAGAAACCTATGAAGACGCTGCTGCCTACTTGGAAGAGTGGCAGGTATCGGAGGAATATGAAGCAACAGAGGTTACGTATGAAGTGCTTGCTTTTTCTGAAGATTACGCCAGCTTCGTTTTTTCTATAATGAGTTTTGGCGGTTCTACTTATCATGCACATCACTGTGTCTCCGTCAATCTTCATACCAAAGAATATATCCGGCTGGAGGACATAGCAAGCACAAAGCAGGTTTTAAATGCGGTAAAATGCGGACACTTCAGCGTCTATATCGGCACCTACAGCGAATTTGGCGAGGCGGATGCTCATGAAGCAGAGATTATCGATTTGCTGACAGCTAAGCTGGAAGCTTTTTTATCAAAAGAAACCGTTCAGGAAGGTTACAACCGGTTTAGCAGCCGGAATATCGGTCTGGATGAAGACAATTTATATCTTTATGTTGAACTGCCTGAGATTGCTTTTCATGATTATATGATTTTATGTATCCCTTTAAATGCTCTTTCAGAAGAAATACAGTAGAGGCTTTTTGAACGCTCCAGCGGACAATGGTATTTCCGGCTTACAAAGGAGCAATACGGCGAATTGTCCGCCGCTTACAAAGAAGCGCTTCATCTTTTGCCCGAAAAGGAAAACGCTGTCATCTATACCTATGAAGAATTATTTGGATTTTAGCTATCTGAAATTGTAAATTTCTTCGTATTGCAGTATAATGATATTTAGATAAAAATGAGTCAACCCGATGCGAAGGCTGATTCGGAATGGAGGAATTCATGGAATTAAAGGACTTTATGGACCTGTCAAAGCTGCAGGAGATTCAGGACAATTTTTCTAACGCAACCGGTCTTGCCGCTATCGCAGTCGGGATACACGGGGAATATCTGACGGAGGGCAGTAATTTTACAGATTTTTGTATGAAATATACCCGCGGCTCTTCAGAGGGCAACCGCCGCTGTGTCAAATGCGATAACGAATGCAGCGGTACATACTTCTGTCACGCAGGACTGATGGATTTTTCAGTGGATATTATTGTAGACGGTAAAAAAATGGGTGCCATCATCGGCGGGCAGGTACTTCCCAATCCGCCGGAGGAAGATGCCTTTCGCGCAACGGCAAAGGAGCTTGGCATTCATCCTGACGAATATATCGAAGCGCTTCGTCAGGTTCCTGTCAGCACGGAAGCAAGAATCCGCGCTGCTGCCAATCTTTTGGGTGTTATCGTAAACCAGCTTGTCAATCTGGAGTATTTTAAGTACAACAACACCAGCCGGCTGGACGTTTTAAAGCAGGAGATTCAACATTCCACCCAGATTATCCAGACAATCAACAACAATACCAGCCACTTAAAAGCAATTGCCAATAAGCAGAAGATGCTTTCCTTAAATGCAAGCATCGAAGCGGCGAGAAGCGGGGAAGCCGGCGTCGGCTTTGCCGTGGTTGCAAAAAGTATGCAGGATTTATCTTCTCAATCCGCTGTTATTTACAATGACATTGAAAAATCCGTGGCGGAAATTACCAATTCCACATCTGTTTTGGCATCTCTTTTTGAGCAGAACGGATGATGGGAGAGGCAAAAAAATCCCATAAAAAAATAATACTGCTTATGCTGGCTGCCCTGTTATTCTTAACAGGGCTGTCAGCTATTCTTATTTTGACAAAAAGGGTACATCTCAATGACCTTTTTATCAAAGCCTACCCTGTAAGGGGCGTGGATGTTTCTCATTACCAGGGTGATATTGACTGGCGCGTAATAGAAGCGCAGAACATTTCCTTCGCCTTTATCAAAGCGACGGAAGGCAGCGGTTATGTGGACGATTGTTTTGCCCAAAACTGGGAAGCTGTTTCTGAGACTTCCATTTTTTCAGGCGCATACCATTTTTTCAGCTTTGACAGCGCGCCCTCCACACAGGCTTCTCTTTATATAGAAACCGTCGGTTCGCTTCTTGGAAAACTTCCGCCGGTAGTCGATGTCGAATATTATGGCAATAAAGAGAGCAATCCGCCGGATAAGGACTCGGTAACGGATGCTTTGCAGGAATTTCTCTCCTTATTGGAAGCCCACTATCATACAAAACCTATTATTTACACTACTTACTCTGTGTATGACCGATATATCAAAGGTATTTTTGACGATTATCCTTTATGGATTCGAAATGTATATTATACCCCCAGTCTGGATGTCGGAATCAATTGGACATTCTGGCAGTACTCTGATACGGGAAGGCTTTCCGGCTACACCGGAGACGAGCCCTGTATCGACTTAAATGTCTTTCGCGGAAGCATGAAAGAGCTTGAATTTTTCATCAATAAGGAGTAGAATGACAACGGTTATATTTCTATACAAATGAAAGGATGTAGAAAAATGAGTAAAAAACAAAACAAATGGATATGTGCTGCGATTCCGGCACTTTTACTTCATTGCAGCATAGGTACTGTATACTGCTGGTCCATTTTCAGTCAGGAAATTGCTGACTATATCGGTTTTTCAAAGGGTGCAACCGAATGGGCATTCAGCTTCGCCATTTTCTTTTTGGGTATGTCGGCGGCATTTTTAGGAAATGTGGTAGAAAAAGATATTCACAAATCCTCTCTTATTGCCGCTATCTGCTTTGCGCTGGGTATGGCGGGCACCGGATTTTTCATATACTACGGCGGACTCCACCAGAAAAGCCCTCTGGCATTAATTGGTATTTATGTATGTTATGGCTTTATCATGGGCATCGGTCTCGGCACCGGTTATCTTTCTCCGGTAAAAACACTTATGCTCTGGTTTGAAGACAGGAAGGGTCTTGCCACCGGACTTGCCGTTGCAGGCTTCGGCGCAGCAAAGGCAATTGCAAGCCCCATTATGCAGGCGCTGCTTGACAATCTGGGTGACGGCGGTATCTTCAAAATGTTTTTCATTTTAGCTGCCGTTTACTTTGTGATGATGTTTACAGGCCATCTGCTGTTAAAGAAACCGGAGGGCTGGCATGAACCTCAGAAAAAGGAAAAAGGACAGAGCATTATGTCCGTTATCAAGAGCAGACCGATTACAAACTACATTGGTATCTGGCTGATGTTCTACATCAACATTACCTGCGGTCTTGCACTGATTTCTCAGGAAAAAATGATTGTAAAATGTATCGGTCTTGCCGGAATGGTCGGCGTAATTTCCACAGTATCCGCAGTCTTTAACGCAGGCGGACGTCTCGGCTTCTCCGCATGGGCGGACAAAATGAAGGACAGAAATACCATTTATAAGCTGATTTTTGTTCTTTCCATCGTCTTTACGGGACTGGTAATTATAACGGGCGGCATTAAGAACGGGCAGGGTGACATCCTCTTAACTGTTCTTGTGCTGGGCTTAATCTTTGTGGTAAACGCAGGCTACGGCGGCGGCTTTTCCAATGTACCGACTCTGCTTTCCGACCATTATGGCATGGGCAGTATCAGCGCCATCCATGGAATTACCCTGTCTGCATGGGCATTTGCAGGATTGACCGGCAACCAGATTGCCAATTTAATTGTAAACCGTACCGGCGAATTTATGACGGATTCCCACGGCAACAATATCAATCCGGTCGGTTATCAGAATGTTCTTTACCTGACGATAGTTCTCTATGTTGTCGCACTGCTCATCAGTATCTTTCTGGTACATCCGTCCAAAACGGATAAGAAAAAGAGCTGAGGGCATCGACATAAACAAAAACCTGTCCACTCCCAAAATAAAGAAATCGGGATTGGAAAAGAAATAAACAGAAAGCAGCAAAAAAGCCGGCTCTTTGAGAAAACCGGCTTTTCTGCTGCCTTTTTCTTATTTGTAAAGTACATAATCCTGCATTTCCTTAAGAAATCCCGCTTTTGCCAGAGCCTCCTTTGCCGTATCAGGATATTCTTTCACCACAATCCGTTTTTGCATGGGAAAAATTTTTCCGCCTTTATATTCCTCCACAAAAAGCCTTAAGCATTCCTCCATAACATCTTCTTCCAGCACACGCAGCGTCTTTCCCTGCCGCTCCATCACCATAACAGGAAGACCACCGCAACATGCCACGGCGCTGCCCGCCACATTTAAAAATCCTCTTCCTTCCTTATGCGGCAGCACTTTTCCCCAGCATTGCGCCGGGTCTGCGGCATTTATCCAGACAATATTCTTCTCCGGATTTTGTAATCGCCGCGTCACGGCAGGATAGTCTTTTCCCCTGATAAACTGCGCACCGGACATGCCCTCCACAAAGTATCCTCTTCGCGCCTGCCCTGTGTATTCCCATATACGCAGCACCGACAACGCTTCCTGCCAGGCAAGATTGCAGTCCGCTGCTGTTTCACGGCATAAAATTATGCTCCTGTCAAAACAGCGTTCTATTTTTTCTTCTATGGTCGGCTCTTTCACAGGACGTACCACATCCCATCTTCCCGCCCGAAGTGCCTTGACATGCAGATTAACCCGCTGCCGTACCGGCGCTTTTTTTGTTTTTTCTTTCTCAAGCAGTCCCCGGACCGGCACATAGCTGTCCGCACACACCAGACCCTTTTCCAGCAGTGACAGCAGCGTATCATAAGGGGATTCTCCAGAAAGCAGCCCGTTTAAAGACTGCAAAAAACTGGCGCCGCGCTTTAAAAGCGCTTCATAGATAATCCGCTCTTTTTCTGTCAATTCCTTCGCACAGGTTTCCACATCGGCATCCCAATCCACCTCTTCCAGATAATCAAACCGCAGGTCTTTCTTTTCTTCGATATGCCAAAAGAGCTCTCCCTCTGCAAGATAAGCATCCAATATGCTTTCCCGATAATTTTTCACCCTTTTGGGAAGCAGAATGCTTTCCCAGTATGATACGGGAAATGCGGCGCCGGCGTACTGCCGCAGGGCATTTTGCAAGCCTTCCGCCGCCGGCGCATTGGAATCTATTTTGTCAAGCACAAGCGCCGCATAATTTTCCGGCGGGCAGGTTCGTATTTCCTCCCTTCGGTTTTGCAATGTCCTTCTTCTGGCACGGCGGTACAACACAGCGTGGTAATATTTTTGTTCCTGCTTTATTGCTTCTTCTCTCCGGCAAAGCTCTTCTAAAACCAGCTCCGCAAAAGAAGCCTCCCAACCATAGCGAGCTGCTGTCTGCACAGCATCAGCGCCTCCCCTGTAACGGAGCATACGTCTTACAATGTGTAACTGTGCCTCCCTGCTGCCGCCTTCCTCGCTACTGTCGTTTTCTTCACTTTCTTCTTTTTCGGCTCCTATTGTTGTTTCGTCTCCCAGTGCCAGTGCATATTCTTCCTTATGCTCCGCAGCAATCCACAAACCCTGTTCCAAATATATTATCCTGCCTGCTCTGGCAAGGTTGTCCAGCCATTCTGCAGGAATTTCCAGTTCTCCCGCCGCCAAATCGCCTTCCGTCATCAAAAGAGAATGAAGCTGCCCTTCATTTTGGGGAAGCTTTTCCCTTTCTGCCATTTGCGCAAGCTCCTTTTCCTCCGGCGCAATCAGTTCTTTTTCCCGCTTCAACGCTTCCTCCACCGCCCCATGGATACCGCGGGGCGTTGGGAAATAATCGTACATGACTGCTGCCTCCTGCCCCCACTGTAAAGGAAGCGACATGGGTGACGGTATTTCCGTATAAATCTCCCGTACTTTTACGATTCCCGCCTGTATATCATATAAAAGAGACTTTACGCCTTCTGCATCCCACAGCTCCTGCATACATTCCCTTCGGGTTTCCCGAATCAGCGGATGCTCCTTTTCGCGCACCACCTGTTCTAGAAGCTCTGCACTTTTGAGACGCTGCATCCACAAAGGCTGTCTGCCGTTTCCTTTTACTCCCATCATCAGCGCCCGTCCGCTGTTATATCGAAACGCCATGTTAAAAATCGGCGTCATGGGAAGCATAATTTCCAACTGTCTGACAGCCGTATCAGGATTTATCATCCGTAACACATCCTTCGGTAGTACATTACTTCCATAAGAGTACAGTAAAATACCGTCCTCCTCTTCCACGCTGCCAACCTCCATTCCAATCCTGTCCCGTATTGCCTGTACTGCGAGAAGCGCCAGCGGCGTATTAATCTTTCTTCCGAATAAGGAATGAATCATAAGCTGGCTGTTTCCCGAAGCGTCCTTAAAATGTTCTATCAGGATGGTTTTATTGTCAGGCAGTCCTTCCGTCGCCTTTATCTGTCTTTCCAGATAACCCGAAGCAAGGCAGACTGCCGCTTCGTCCAGCCCCAACTCCTTTAAAACCTGCGAAAGCCTGCCTTTTTCATAAGCCTCCTGAAAGGAATGAAACATACGTCCAAAGGCTTCCCCCGTTCGCTTGTCCCTCCCCTTCAGTTCACCATGCCAGAAAGGAAGCCTCGCGCCTTCTACCTGTGCCTGCGTTACCGTTACGGTATCTTTGCTGATATTTACAACCCGCCATGCAAAAGAACCGAGAATGAACCGGTCGCCTTTTTGGGATTCATAGACAAATTCTTCATCCACTTCACCCAGCTTTACCCCATCCTCCGTCCTGACGGTATAAAGCCCTTTGTCAGGGATTGTACCGCCCGCCGATACTGCCAGCATTCGGCTGTAACCATCTCCCTCCACTTTCTCATGTATCCTGTCGTATAAAATACGGGGACGCGCAGGAATGTCCCGTTCATGTTCATAATCTCCTGCCAGCATGCCGAGAACCGACTTTACTTCTTCCTTTGTGATATTGCGAAAAGACCATGCCCGCGGCAGGATTTGCATCACCTCATCCAACTCATAGCTTCGAAACGCCGCCATGGAAACCAAATGCTGCGCAAGCACATCCAGACATTCCGTAGGCGGATTTAAATGCTCCACGCCTCCCCGTCTGGCAAGCTCCGCTGTCATGCCGCAGGACACACATTCCGCTGCTGTTCTTGGAAACAAATACATCATGCTGACTCTGCCCGGATTATGCCCGGCTCTTCCAAGCCGCTGCATGGTGCCGGAAACCGTGCGCGGACAGCCGACCTGCAGTACTTGGTCGATTTCTCCTACATCAATACCCAGCTCCATGGAAGAAGTAGCACATAAAAGTCTAAGCTTCCCGTCACGCAGGGCAAACTCTGTTTCCATCCGTTGTTCTTTCGATAAACTCCCATGGTGAACACGGGCAAACCCTTCACCGCCAAGAAGATTGACATAGTAAGCCAGCTTTTCCGCATACCGCCTGCCCTCCACAAAAGCAATCACACTGCGGCTTTGCTGGCAGTACTGATAGACAAGCGCACCCAGCTCTTCCCAGACCGGGTCCTTTCTCCTGCCCTTGGAGGCATCCGCATAAGGGCTGAGTATCTCCAGCTTTACGTTTTTCTTCATAGGCGGAGCAGCAATTCTTACTTTCTCCGGCGCAAGATACTCTGCCGCTACCGCAAGCGGCTCAATGGTCGCAGACAGACCAATGCGCTGCAGCGGTCTTTTACAGAGATAATCCAGACGCGCCAAAGACAGCATCAAATGCGCTCCTCTCTTTGTATCAATGACAGCGTGAAGCTCATCCAAAATAACAGCCTCTGCCGTCGCCAAAACATTCTGTCCCGTTTTGCTTGTAAGCATCAAATACAGGGATTCCGGTGTCGTAATCAGAATATGAGGCGGCGTCTTTACCATTTTCTGTCTGTCCCGCTGTAAAGTATCTCCCGTCCGAATACCTATCCTGATTTCTTCTTCCGCCCCGATTCCTTCTAAGGGACGCTTTAGGTTTTCCCTAATATCGGCTGCCAGCGACTTTAATGGCGAAATATAAATAACCTGAAGCTCCTGCTTTAAAGTGCCCTCTTTTGCCTGCTGCTTCATCCGGTCCAAAAACACCAAAAACGCAGAAAGCGTTTTTCCTGTTCCCGTAGGCGCCGACACAAGCGTGTGCGCTCCCTCCGCAATCGCCTGCCATGCCTCTTTCTGCACCAGCGTCGGTTCTCCCAAAGTATTTTGAAACCATTCTGCAGTTTCTTTTGTAAAAAGGTTTAAGATATTTTCCATAAAGTCTGAAATCCTTTTATTTCATCATACTATGTCATTTGGCTTTAAACTTGTTTGATTTACATGCAAAGTATAATTGCACCGATAATTCCAAGTATAATAACCGCTATGGCTATCGCTGCCATTATATCCGACCAGGGAAAATGTTCATAATTATACTTCTGTTCTGTGTTATGAAACTCAAAATGACTCTCAAAGCCTGTACTGGTTTGTTGCAGTATGGCAAGCGGGTCAGATTGATTCAAAATACACTTGTAGAAATTCCGAATCCATTCAATGTCTCTTTGTGTACAACTATTTTTCTCAAAAGCACCTTCTTCATGAGCCAAATAATTTCTGATATGACGAAGTCGGATTAGTTCTTTTAAACAGCTATTCCAATTTGGTATATTCCAATAATTATTCTGTGATACATGCTTCATATCTTCAATATAGCTTGTAATGCCATACTGCATGTTATATAGCTGTCCACATAATCTATCAAGACTTTTATATTCTTCGAAAAAAATATAATTGAAATTATTCATGCCTGCTTCTTCCATATAAAAGCACAAACTTCTTGCGCTAGACTCTTCTGCAATAAAATGACCTTATATTTTATACTCCCTTTTCGGAGAAGTGTTCCTACTGAATAATGATTGGCGCATAAAGCATAAAATATTTACTTTTGTACTCGCTTTACATCTTTATAAATTTGAGTTTGACACTTTATATCAATCTCAAAAAATACTCGTCATTCCCTTCAAATACTCCGGTTCTTTTGAATCCATGTTTTTCATAAAACATAGCCGCTCTGATATTTTCTTTATGGCAACCCAGAGCAATGGACCTTTTTCCGAAATCTTGATATACTTTATTGATAGCCATCTCAAGTATTTCTCCGCCAAAGCCCTTTGCTCTGTAAGATTTATCAATCACAAATCCCATCAGTCTATAGAATGGTTCTTTTTTCATTTCAATGGGGTCAGTATCCCAAGGAATTGCTTCTCCGAGCAGTAAAATCCCGATACATCTTCCATTGCTTTTCACAAGGAATGTATGTCCTATGCATTTATGCTCAACCCCGTAATCAGTTATCTCCATTAGCGTTTCCACACTATCAACCCAGCTTTTAGGAATATCATCTCTTTGTATTTCTTGAGCATTCTGAAAATTTGAATGTGTCAGTTCTTCTAATGACATACCCATTTTACTTCATCTCCTCTAACAGTTCGGCAAATTCCGATTAATATATTTATATTTTCCGCCTTGGAATAAATTTGCCGCAGCCCATAATACATATTAAATATCTCGTTTCCAATTGGTACACAATTCCAAAAAGGGACATTTTATATATATCCACTATAAGACAAGATACCCTTTTTATATTTAACCTTACTTACTTTATATCCGTCATAAGCTCCAGCACCGTATCATACCCTTCTTCCACAGCTATCTGCACCGGTGTTTCTCCTTGATTATTCATATGATTGTAGTCGGCGCCTTTCTTAATCAGGTAGCGCGCTGTTTCCACATTACCGTCCTTCAAGGCATAATACAAAACCGTGTTGCCTTCGTCGTCTGCTATGTTGATATCGGCTCCGGCGCGAAGCAGCTCTTTTATAGTGTCTTTATCTGCATCCAACATCATCAAAGTTTGTCCTTCATTATCCGCATGATTGATGTCCACACCTCTGTCTATTAAAAGGGAAAGAAGCTCCTTTGTATCTCTGATATCTGCCAGCAGCAAAAGCGGCGTTCTACCGTCCTCCCTTGCAATATCCACACTTTTCAGTTCATTTAAAATTGCCGCTCTCTGCGCAGAGTCCAAATCACTGCCGTATTTTTTCTTCTTAAGCACAAAGTGAGCGGGCGTTTCGCCGGCTAAACTCTGTATGGTATCATCGGCGCCGGCTTCCATCAACAGCCTGACTGCATCTACGCATCCAAGACGGCATGCTTCATGAAGAGGCGTTATCCCTGCTTCTGCAGGTTCATCTTCTGTGAGATTGATGTCCACACCTTTTTCTATCATAACCTTCAGCATAGCCGTGTGTCCTTTACCTGCCGCATAATGAATTGCCGCCTTGCCTCCGTTATCTGTCTGTTCCATAGATTCTTTAGTAAAAAGCTCCGCCGCCTCTGCAAAAAATGCATCCTCTCCTCCATCCATGGATGCCACGATATTGGCAGGGGTTTTTCCGCCTATTACTGCTTTCTCCATGTCTACGCCAAGCTCCATCAGCTTTTTTATTACGCCCACACCTTCGCTCAGGCACTCATCCCGCAAACAATTTATCTCACTATAATGATGAATCGGCGCCGTAAAATCAAATCCCGCAGCCATACAGGCATCCAGTATTTGATAATTTCCGCCAAAATATAATGCCCTGTGAAGTACATCCGTTAGACAGCTTACTTCCTCATCATCATCTATATCTATCTGTTTCACCAGCTTTTCCGTCATATACAGGGCAAGACCCATGCCATCCCTGTTGTCGCTTTCTATTCTGGAATAAGCGTGTTCTGTTATTTCGCTTAATGTCTCAATATCCATGCGCTTTTTATCAGCAGAAGCTGCCCCGTGGTCTGCCAAAGCAACGCGGAGTACATCATTACAAAAGTCAACGGCATTCTGCATCGGCGTCATGCCGTCTTTGTTTGCCACATGAACCATTTCCCTGCACTTATTCATCAGCGCAAGCGCCGCCGTCATATGATTGTTTCTTACCGCCAGCATCAAAAGGGTATTGCCGTTTTCATCCACATAATCCGTCTCTGCGCCTTTCTCCAGAAAAACCTCCGGCAAAGACCATGTATAATCAGAATTGTAGGAATTGGACAGGATACGTACAAGAGGCGTAAAACCCTCTGCATCCTTCTGGTTGACATCAATCGTAAGCAAACGCGCAATTTCTGCCCTCTGTTCCACACTCTTCTCTCTTTCAGTAGAACTATCCGCCAATCCCTCAAACTTAGGATATGCCAGAAAATGATACGCATTCATGTTCCTTTTATCACAGGCAGAAGCATCGGCGCCATGTGCCAGTAAAAGCTTAGCCATTGCCAGATTTCCGCGAAAACATGCCAGCAAAAAAGGCGTAAGCCCGTTCCCCTTTGTGTCAGGCATATTAACTTCCTCTTCTATTCTTCCGTCACATAACATTTTTTCTACTGCGCTATAAAAATTGTGCCAGATTAAAAGATGAAACAAAGTAAGCCCATAGTAGCCGCCTGTAGTCAGTAAAGCTTCTTTTCCACAGTCAGCCAGACAGGCTTCCGCTTCCTTCACATCTTTTTCTTCAAAAACACTATAGCGGTATATCTCTTCTTCGTGATTACCCTCCCACCAAGGGATATACTTAGCCGAATTCGTCCTCTGGCTGGATGTTACCAGCAAATCCAACAATTCCTTTGCGTCCATAACTGCCTCCTTGATTTTTAGAAAAAATATCTCTGTTTATTTCATCATTTTAGCATAGAAAAAGAAAAAACGACATTCCTTTTTCCGAAATTTATAGAAAGAAATCTTCTATTTAAAGGAAAATCTTGACGGTAAAGAATTGTATGGATAAAATAATGACAAAGATGTCTCCGATTTTAAAAAGAACCATTATATAACGGGCGAAAGGAAGAACGACATAGTGACAGACAACAAAATATCAAAATCAAACCCATGGTGGAAAAGCGCCGTGATTTATCAAATTTATCCTCGCAGCTTTGCAGACAGCAATCAGGACGGCATAGGGGATTTGCAGGGAATTATTTCAAAACTGGATTATCTGGAACATTTGGGAATAGATGCAATTTGGCTTTCTCCGGTGTGTAAGTCGCCTCAGGATGACAACGGTTATGACATTTCTGATTATCAGGACATAGACCCTATATTTGGTACATTGCAGGACATGGAAGCTTTGATTGCAAAAGCAAAAGAGCATCATATTCGCATTATCTTGGATTTGGTATTAAATCATTCTTCTGATGAACATATTTGGTTTCAGGAAGCAAAAAAGAGTCGGGAAAATCCCTATCATGATTATTATGTCTGGAGGGATGGTACAAAGGGAACTCCTCCCAACGACATGCGCGCGGCATTTGGCGGCTCCGCATGGGAATGGGTACCGGAATTACAACAATATTATTTCCACCAGTTTTCCGTAAAGCAGCCGGATTTAAACTGGGAAAATCCAAAGCTGCGCCAAGAAATCTATAACATGATTAATTGGTGGATTAAAAAAGGCATCGGTGGTTTCCGACTGGATGTAATCGACCAGATTGCAAAGGAGCCCGACAAACGAATTACAAATAATGGACCACGGCTCCATGAATTTATAAGGGAGTTAAGCAGAGAAACCTTTCAGAAAGCGGATTTGGTTACGGTAGGAGAAGCCTGGGGCGCAACCACAGAGCTTGCAAAGCTTTACAGCAATCCGGACAACAGTGAATTGTCCATGGTATTTCAGTTTGAGCACATATGTCTGGACCAAATGGCAGGAAAAGAAAAATGGGACCTTGCCCCGCTGCCTTTCTTAAAATTAAAAGAGGTATTTGAGCGCTGGCAGACCGAACTCTATGAAAAAGGTTGGAACAGCCTTTTCTGGAATAACCATGACTTGCCCAGAATTGTCTCCCGTTGGGGAAATGACGGAAAATACCGGGTAGAATCCGCCAAAATGCTTGCCATTCTTTTACATGGGATGCAGGGAACACCTTACATTTATCAGGGTGAAGAGCTGGGGATGACGAATATCCAATATGAGATAAAAGAATATCGGGACATAGAATCTCTCAATTTATATCAGGAGCGTTTACAAAAGGGTTATCAAAAAGAAGAAATTATGCGTTCCCTTTATGCAAAAAGCCGTGACAATGCAAGAACCCCTATGCAGTGGAACGACAAAGAAAACGCCGGCTTTACGGAGGGAAAACCTTGGATTAAGGTAAATCCCAATTACAAGGAAATTCATGCCAAAAGACAGCTTACAGAAGAAAATTCCATCTTTAAATGCTATCAGAAATTAATCCGCCTTCGAAAAGAGTATTCCGTATTTGTAGACGGAAAATTCCGAATGCTGTGTAAAGAGGATGCATCTGTATTTGCCTATACCAGAGAAAACGAGGACTTCCAGCTTCTTGTGATTTGTAATTTTTATGACAAGACAATACGCAATCCCTTAGAAGAACCGGAGCCTTCTGCAAAATTATTAATCAGCAACTATCTAAAGATTGACACGAATACAGTTCTGCGTCCTTATGAAGCTAGAATGTATTTGAAAGATTTTAGAAAATCCCTCAACTCCTAACATCGTTTTTAAGCTGTTTTTGGGTCTATATTTCTATTCAAGGCTATTCCCGTCAGCCGTCAGCAAAACGTTTGTCATGATGTTTTGCTGACGGCTGCAATTTACAAAAAAACTCTCTCTTTATAGCAGATAATTATTATCCTTGTCCGCCACTTGCAGCGTTACAAGCGTATAGGTTGCATAACCCTCGACAACAAGAGGTTCCTGCTTACATAAAGCTTCCGCTTCCTCATAACTCTGTGTTTTGAAAATAACCATACCTGCCACACCCGGATACCCTTTCAGCGGACCGCAAAGCTCTATTTTTCCATCGTTATCCAGAGTCCTTAAATTTTCTATATGCCTTGTAATAACAGCTTTCGTAACTTTGTTATATGACTTTCCTCTTTTTATCATCATTACATATAATTGCTTTTCCATATTCTCACATTTACCTTATTATTTTTTTATTCACGCCGACAAAAACAAAATGCTATCTTGATTCGGGTGTCAAAAGCCCTGACATGAAGCAACTTCAGTCAGGGCTTTTGACACCCAAATCCTATCTTCTAATTGCTAAATAAGCCGTAACTTAAAAAGTTACGGCTTATTAAAGCGTTGGTGAGGTGACTCGAACACCCGGTCTTCCGCTTAGGAGGCGGCTGCACTATCCACTGTGCTACACCAACTTGCACCTTCAACAGTTATTTATTATAGCATATGAAAAGGGAATACGTCAAATTTTTATTCAGGAAAATTGATAAAACCCTGCAGCCATATGATACCTTTAAATCTTCTGCCGACTTGCGGCTCCCCGTAAGTGTCTCCCGTGTTGATGCAAACATCAAATGTCAACTCATTACAATAAACAGACATCTGGTATACTTCCTCACCGGTTATACTATTCTTGACTATACGGCACTCCATAATTTCGCCAAGAATAGAATATTGGTCACATTCCACACCATAAGGCATACAATAGGTATCCACCAGACTAAATACGTCTTCCTTTTGTATCTTGCGGGATATCGTAGTATACATATCCATATCTTCTAAGGTAAGCGTTTCCATTGCTTCTTCATCGCCCTGCCTTGCCGCCGCAATTAGGTTATTGCGGTTTTTAGATTCTTTCTGAATCCTCTTTTTTTGGTATTCGTCTTTCTGAATCGGCATCATGATAGTACCCTTAAGAGACAACGCCGAAAGCGTCAGTGTTGTTCCTCTTATGGGAAGCTGTCCTAAGGCTTGTGCCTTTACATAGGGAATCATATTCTGCAGGTAAAATATCAAAGAAACGCCTACTTTGATATCGTCACACACGCCGGCATAGGAATTCTTTGCAGCATGGCGTTCCACGGATACGTCTTCCGTTGTTGTAACACCACTGCCGCGCAGATAAGGATAATAATAATCATAGACAAATTTATCGTCATTTTCTTCATCGAATTCCCCGCAGACAGCAATTCCCATATTATCAGCAAAATCCTTGCAGAATTCTCCTAGCATAATTTCGTCCTGATTAATGGTATATGCTCTTGACGTAGAATTTACAATTACATTTGTCAACAGTTCTTTTAATTCTTTTCTGCTGCCAAATTTGCTAAAACCAATGGCACGCAAATATTTATGCAAGAATCTCACCTTCCTTCTTTTTTTTACAGATAAATATATTTATCTGTCCATATATCTTACAAACAGTATACACTTAAAAAACCTGTTATTACTTTCCTTCAGGTACATACTTCATGTATTTTATTTACACTCTATTTTCGCAATACCGCCCATATAGGGACGAAGCGCTTGTGGAATGTCAATACTACCGTCTTCTTTTACGTTGTTTTCCAAAAAGGCAATCAGTCCTCTCGGTGTGGCAAGTACTGTATTATTTAATGTATGCAGATAGTAAGTACCATTTTCACCTTTGGTACGAATCCCAAGGCGCCTTGCCTGCGCATCGCCTAAGGTGGAGCAGGAACCTACTTCAAAATATTTTTTCTGTCTTGGACTCCATGCCTCTACATCACAGGATTTGACTTTAAGGTCAGCCAAATCACCGCTGCAGCACTCCAATGTACGCACCGGAATATCCAGACTTCTGAAAAATTCTACAGTATAGAACCACATTTTGTTGTACCAGTCCATAGATTCCTCCGGTTTACAGAGTACCACCATTTCCTGTTTTTCAAACTGATGTACGCGGTATACGCCCCTTTCTTCTATTCCATGAGAACCTACTTCTTTTCTAAAGCAGGGAGAATAGGAAGTCAGTGTAACAGGCAGCGACGCCTCATTTACTATCTGTCCTTTAAACTTGCCAATCATGGAATGTTCGGAGGTACCGATAAGGTAAAGGTCTTCTCCTTCTATTTTGTACATCATAGCTTCCATTTCTGCAAAGCTCATAACGCCGTTAACCACACTGCTGCGAATCATAAAGGGAGGTATGCAGTAAACAAACCCTTTGCTAATCATAAAATCTCTGGCGTAACTTATCATGGCAGAATGAAGTCTTGCCGCATCTCCCATCAGATAGTAAAATCCGTTACCGCTTGTCCTTCCGGCACTGTCCTTATCCAGACCACTTATTTTATCTAAAATATCAGCATGGTAAGGCACCTCAAAATCCGGAACCGCCGGCTCTCCATATTTTTTAATTTCCACATTTTCGCTGTCATCTTTTCCTATTGGGACAGAATCGTCGATTATCTGCGGAATTTTCATCATGATACTTGTTATTTTTTCCTGATATTCCGGTTCCTTTGCTTCCAACTCAGCCAGACGCTTTGACTGTGCGGCAACCTCTGCTTTTTTCGCTTCCGCTTCTTCCTTTTTCCCCTGTGCCATTAATCCGCCGATTTCTTTTGATATTCTGTTTTTATTGGCGCGAAGCTCGTCTGCTTCCTGTTTGGTCTTCCTGCTTGCAACATCCAGCGCAATTACTTCATCCACCAAAGGCAGTTTTTCCTCTTGAAATTTCTTTTTGATATTTTCCTTTACAATATCCGGATTTTCCCTTAAAAATTTAATGTCTATCATAATAGACTCCTCCTTCATCAATCCAACACTTTTTCTATAAATATATGTTGTATTTCTATTAAATCCTTAATTACATCCGTAGGTACTTTGCTTCCGTATTTATCAGTCAGGATACGCAAAACCGGCCTGTCCGGAAATTCTTTATTCTGGCGAATCACCAGCCCTTTTTCTCCTTCGTTTGTCATGACTACCGTACCCACCGGATAAACTGCCGTAAACTCTAAAAATACATCCACCACCGTCTCACTGAACTTTATGTTCTTATAACTTTTTAAGTATTCTACCGCTTCATATACTTTAACCTTGTCGCATCCAATTCCGCAAATCATTTCATCAAAGGTATCACAGACCGTTACAATTTGCAGGGGAAGAGACAATGTTGTCGCATGCAGGGGATATCCGGAACCGTCCATTCTTTCATGATGGTACAGTATAATATTTTTACTGGTATCCGATATCCAATTTTCTTCCTTCAAAGCAGTATATCCATAAACAGAATGTTTTCTAAATTCTGCCATATCAGCTTCTGAAAGATTGGATAAATTTTGACTTTCATAATCTATCGTCAAATACCTGAGTCCGATATCGTGTAAAAGACATCCTACACCGATATCATGTATCACATCCTGAGAAAGTTTCAGTTTCAATGCTGTTAAAACAGAAAGCATACAAATACTCAGAGAGTGTTCATAGATATCGGCGCTTCTCTCTTTAATATCAAACACTTGTTCTGCAACTTCATCCTCCTGTGCAATACTAACAATAATATTATCTGCCGTTTCACACAATTCCATTAATTCTTCATTGTGATGATAGGTGTGCCTCTCCAAAATATCCTTTATTTTTTCTTTCACAAGGCTTTCTATTTCTTTTTTTAAAATAGCAGCATCTTCTTCAAAAGAATCTTCTTTGATAAAAACCTTTAAAATATTAAGCTCTCTTAGCTTTTCAATATAACCTTGCTTTAAAATAGCACCCTCCGGCAATATTACCTGAAAATCCTCTGTCAGTATGGGTCTTGCAAGAATTTCATTTTCTTTCAGTTCATCCAGTGTTTTCCATCGCATATTGCTTCATCCTTTACTGTTTGCCCATTGCTATAGAAAGTGCCTGTTTTTCTTCATCTCCTAAAGATATTGTACATTCTCCGTTTTTGATTTCTTTGGTATAAGTATAGCATCCTTCTGTGCTGTGAACAGAATTGAGTACAAATCCATTATTATTTTCATCTAAGAGTGCCAGTGAAAAACTGAGTTGTCCTCCCATTTGATGAAATGCATCATATTTTACGATACCTGCTTTTTGAAAAGCAGATTCCATATTTTTATATAGCTTTCGAATATCCTTTTTGTTTTTGTCCATATTTATCTTGATAAATTTATTATCTTCATACAAAGCAATAATATCTTTCTCAAGACTTTTTGCATCCTTACCCAGCATGAATTTGTCCAGCCGTTTTTCCAATTGGGAAGTTTTGCGAAGCTGCACGATTGCCAAAATCAAAAGTAACAAAATACATGCCGCCATTCCTATAAAAAGATAACCTACATCAATTCCGCCTAAACCCATATCCTGAAAAAGGTTACTGATTACCGTTGTATTCCCCGTTGTAAGCATAACATCTCCTTTTGTACTTTGTGCCGTTTCATTTTGTTATGATTTCCATAAGTCTTTCCAAATCTTCATGATTATAAAACTCAACTTCAATTTTTCCGGCTCCTTCTTCTTTTGCTACTACAGATACTTTTGTACTCAATGCTTGTTTCAATTTTTCTTCAATATCCTGATAGATAAGGGAAAGCGCTTTATTATCCGGCTTTTTTACTTTTGCAGGTTTATGTATATTTTTTACAAGCTTTTCTACATCCCGCACGCTGAGCTTTTCATCAAATACTTTTTGTGCCAGCATATACTGCTCTTCCGGATTTTCAATTGCCAGCAATGCTCTGGCATGTCCCGTACTCAGCATATCGTTGATTACCATCTGTTGTACCTCTTCACTCAATTTCAAAAGACGCATAGAATTGGTAACAGCGGTTCTGCTCTTAGAAACTCTCTCCGCAACCTCGTCCTGTTTTAGATTGAACTCAGTCAATAAGCGTTTGTATGCCTGTGCTTCTTCTATCGGATTTAAATCTTCTCTCTGAATATTTTCAATAAGAGAAATTTCTACGATTTCTCTTTCCGTATAATTTTTGATGATAACAGGCACTTCTTTTATTCCTGCCAGCTTTGCTGCACGCCACCGGCGTTCCCCGGCGATTATTTCATAATGGTCTTTTCTATCCTGTACCACAATGGGCTGAATCACGCCAAACTGCTTAATGGAATCAGATAATTCCAATAAGGCATCTTCATCAAAATTTTTACGGGGCTGCTTTCTGTTAGGCTCTACCATAGTAATCTTGACCATGGTCTCCTGTGTTGTTTTCTCTTCTGCTTTTTCCTTTGATGTTTCTTTTTTTGCCTTTGCTTCCCCAACTGCGTTAGGAATCAAAGAATCAAGTCCTTTTCCCAAACCTCTTGCTGCCATAATAATCATACCTATCTGTGCGGTGCGACGCACTTTTCTTTTTTATTGAATACGCATTTTTATTCAATTACACAATGTCTAATTGTGATTTATTATTTCTTCTGCCAAATTCATATACGCTTCTGCCCCGGCTGATTTTGGGTCATACATATGTATTGGCATACCATAACTTGGCGCTTCTGCAAGCCTGATATTTCTGGGTATCATTGTCTTATAGATATTTTGATTCAAATGACTTTTTACATTTTCCACCACCTGCATGGAAAGATTGGTCCTGGAATCATACATGGTAAAGACAACACCTTCTATTTCTAAATCAGGATTCAAACGCTCTTTTACTAAGTTGACGGTATGTATTAACTGGCTCAAACCTTCCAGCGCATAATATTCACACTGAATTGGAACAAGTACGCTATCCGCTGTTGTCAATGCATTAATGGTTAATGCATTTAAAGAAGGCGGGCAATCTATAATAATAAAATCAAACTGTTCTCTTACATAATCTACTTCATTTTTTAAGATATATTCTTTTTTATCTATTCCAATCAGCTCTATTTCTGCCGCTGCAAGATTTACATTGGAAGGTAATAAAGAAACATTTTTGATTACTTCTTTTAAAATACACTCATGAATAGAACATTCTCCTAATATCAATTCATATATTGTATTTTCCAAATCATTTTTATCGACACCAAATCCACTGGTTGTATTTCCCTGCGGGTCTGTGTCAATCACTAACACTTTCTTACCTTTATCTGCAAGGGAAGCAGATAAGTTGATGGAGGTTGTAGTTTTTCCTACTCCCCCTTTTTGGTTTGCAACTGCAATTACTTTACCCATTTTAAAATTTCCTTTCGTCCTGCACATGGACAGTCTTCTTTATCCTCATGTCTGTTTGTTATTATATCATTAAAACTGTGGATAATCTATAAGAAATTTTCGGGATTTCTTATTTTAGTAATTGAAGACTTTTGATATTCTAAATCTTTATTAAAAACAAAAACTGTTTCACGGAATAAAAGAATTTTTTTAAATGTTTCACGCTTTTCATTACAATATCTAGCGCAAAAATGTTTCACGTGAAACATTATCTTGTGGTTACTCGATAGTAAATACAAAATGTTTCACGTGAAACATAATTAAAAGAGTTTTATAATATCATTTTTTATTGCAAATACAGCCGCTTGCGTTCTATCAGATACTTCTATTTTTCTAAATATATTAGAAAGATGGTTCTTCACAGTACGTTCACTTATATTCAAAGTATTTGCTATTTCTTTATTAAACATTCCGTTTGCTACCTGTACCAAAACTTCTAATTCCCTCTTTGTCAAAGAATCTATTTTTTCTTTGTCTACATCTCTGGCAATTAAACGGGAATTTAGTGCAGGAATCAGACTCGATTGAATATAACTTTCTCCTTCTAACACAGTCATAATTGCACGTTTTAATTCTGCTGATTCAGAATCCTTTAATATATATCCGTCTACGCCAATATCAACAGCTTTTAAAAGATATTCAATTTCATTATGCACAGTTAAAATTAATACTTTAACTTTTAAATTTTGATTGCGTATACTTTTTAAAACTTCAATTCCATTTTTCTTTGGCATATTAATATCCAATAAAAGTACTTCCGGTTTTACCGTTTTTAATTTTTCTAAACATTCCTCTCCATCATTTGCTTCTGCAATTACCTCTATTTTTCCATCAAATTCTAAAAGTTGCTTAATACCTTCTCTCATTAATATATGGTCATCTGCTATCATTACTTTTATACTGTTTCCCATAATCATCTACCTCCTACATCATAATCACAGGCCTGCAATCTTTGCAGCAGCACAAAAATCTGAAATTATTCTAACGGAATCATCATTTTAATTTCAGTTCCTTCTCCTTTTTTAGAATAAAAGGAAATCTTACCGCCTAATAAATGAATCCTTTCTGTCATCACAGAAATACCAAAATGCTTAGAACTATTTTCTACTTCCTCCGCCCATGAGAATCCGTTGCCATTATCTTTAATCAAGACATAACAGTTTTGCTTTTTTTGCTCTATCACAATCGTAATTTTATTTCCTTGAGAATGCTTTATTGCATTTTCACATGCCTCTTGGACAACACGGAATATTGTCATTAAAACCAAATCATTCTGACATACAATAGGCTGCACCTTGGCATCGATATCATATAGGGTATTATTCTCCTTTAATTTGGAAAATAATATTTCAAAAGATTCCTTTAATCCCAAATCATCAAATGTCATAGGACGCAAATCAAAAATCGTATTTCTTATTTCTTCAATAACAGCTTTTAACCCTTTACTCACAGTTGCAAGTTCTAACTTTGCCTGCAATACATCTTTTTCAATATACATAGAGGCAAGTTCTATTTTATGTAACAAATGTGATAAATTCTGCAATGAAGTATCATGTAAATCTCTGGCTATACGATGTCTTTCCTTTTCCTGAATATCTAAAACTTCAAAATTTCTTGTAACAGGACTTTTTGAAATAAAATTATCAATAGTAGCTAAATATGTATTTACTTTATTAAGGCGGCTATAGAGAGAACGATTATTCATTTCCAGCTTATTCTTTTCTTCTTTATGAATAACAATGTCATCTCTATAAATATGCTCTACATTTCTAGGAGAAAATACTTTAAAATTCTCTTCTTCACTCCCATAAATAGAATCTAAATATTTATCTATTTCTGCAATTCTGACTAAATTTTCATTTATGCTTTTTTTCAAGCCTTCAGCTTCTGCTAAAAGATTATGCTGCATTTCTCTAAAAGAAAAATTATTTTCTTCAGTCATAATTCTATCACATCTTTCCTTTATTTTTCAATATAAGAGCTGTGGTAAATATAAGTCAAATTATGACTAAATAATTATACCAAAGGCTCCTTCGCAGGCAAACCTGCTTTCCTTGGATATTTTTTTGGAGAAGATTCTACCTTTCTTATTACAAAAAGAATCCGGCAAATATCAGAATCCGGCAAAGAAAATTTCATTTCTTTTTCTACACACCCACCCAGTATAGAAATAGCCTTTTCTGCTTCTTTTTTTTCTTCAAATAATTTTTCAGATTTATAAGAAACAAAAATTCCACCTTTTTTTACAAAGGGAATACAATATTCTGACAAAGTTGTCATATTTGCAACAGCACGGGAAACACAGATATCATACTGCTCCCGCAATGATTCAGGCTTTGCAAAATCTTCTGCCCTTCCATGCACCGTATCGATATCTGTAAGTCCCAGCCTTTGAATGACTTCATTCAAAAATTGAATCCGTTTATTTAAAGAATCCAATAAAGTCACTTTCAAATTTGGAAAAGCTATCTTTAAAGGAAGTCCCGGAAAGCCCGCCCCTGTTCCAACGTCAATCAAAGATATTTCTTTTTTCAAATCACATACTTTTACCAAAGAAAGGCTGTCCACAAAATGTTTCTTCAATACTTCTTCATATTCTGTAATAGCAGTCAGATTCATAAATCCGTTCCACTCTACAAGTAATTCATAATAAGTTATAAATTGCTGCATTTGCGTATCTGATAAAGAAATTCCAAATTTGGACAAATCTTCTTTAAACTGCTCTACATCATATACCATATCTATACCTCGTATTTGTATCAATAAATAAAACCTTTCCTATTTTTAATTACAGCAACGCTAACATAACCTGTACTCTTCCATTCAATATGAAAAAGCAGAACTGTTATACTGTTCCAAGTATACCAATAAAACTGAAATATCTGCCGGTGACACACCGGAGATACGAGACGCCTGTCCAACAGAAACCGGTTGAAAAGCTTTTAACTTCTGCCTTGCTTCTATCCGAAGGCTTCCTACATCATCATAATTCAAATCTTTTGGAATTAACTTTTTTTCCAATTTCTTAAATTGATTTACCTGACGCATTTGGCGCTCGATATATCCTTCATATTTTATTTCAATTTCAACCTGACAAATAACATCCGCCGGAAGAGGTTTTCGATTACTGTCAATTTCTTTTAAAACCTCATAAGAAAGCTCCTGCCTGCACATAAGCTCCGCCAGAGAAGCGGCGGTTTTTAAACTATTACTTCCATGTGCCTCCAAAAATTGCTGCACAGCAGCAGAGCCTCCTACTTTTGTTTCTTTCAGTCTTTTTATTTCTTCTGCAATCATCTGCTCTTTTATAAGCAGACTTTTATAGTCTTCTTCTGAAATAAGTCCTGCCTCATATCCTATCTTACGTAATCTTAAGTCGGCATTGTCCTGACGTAATAAAAGACGGTATTCCGCTCTCGAAGTCATCATGCGATACGGCTCTCTATTATCCTTTGTCACCAAATCATCAATTAAGACACCTATGTACGCCTGAGACCTGTCCAATACAATTTGCTCTTTTCCCAATATGGAGAGAGCACAATTTATACCCGCCATCAACCCTTGTGCCGCCGCCTCTTCATATCCGCTGCTTCCATTAAATTGTCCTCCTGCAAAAAGCCCGGAAATATTTTTAAATTCCAAAGTAGGATAAAGCTGGTTCGCATTGATGCAGTCATACTCAATTGCATAAGCATTTCTGACAATTTTGCAATGCTCCAGCCCGGGTACCGTGCGGTACATGGCAATCTGTACATCCTCCGGCAAAGAAGAAGACATCCCTCCTACATACATCTCATTGGTGTGCAGACCTTCCGGCTCTATAAAAACCTGATGCCTGTTCTTATCTGCAAACTTCACTACCTTATCTTCAATTGAAGGACAATAACGCGGTCCTGTTCCTTCTATAATACCGGCATAAATAGGAGAACGGTCCAAATTAGAACGAATGATTTCATGAGTCTGTTCATTGGTGTAAGTCAGATAACAGGAAACTTGTTCCTTTTGAATTTCCTCGGGATTCGTTGAAAAGGAAAAAGGTACGATTTCTTCGTCTCCCCTCTGTTCTTCCATTTTTGAAAAATCAATGCTTTTTTTATCCATTCTGGCAGGCGTGCCGGTTTTAAATCTTTGTAATGTAATTCCCATATCACGTAAAGAATCTGAAAGAGAATTTGCTGCCTGTAATCCGTTGGGACCTGTATAAGTAATGGCTTCTCCGCACAAACATCTTGCTTTTAAATAAGTACCGGTGCATAAAATAACTGCCTTACTGTAATAGACAGCGCCGGTAAATGTCTTTACACCAAGCACCCTTTTTTGAGCAGCTTCTTTCTTATCTGATATTTCATTTGATATGGCTTCTTCAGAAATTTCCTGCGTATTTTTAAAAGGTATCTCTTCCCACAAAATTTCACAGACCTCCGCCTGTTTAATCGTAAGATGTTTCTGATTTTCTAATACTTTACGCATTTCACGAGTATAATCCGCTTTATCCGCCTGTGCACGAAGAGAATGTACGGCAGGACCCTTTGATAAATTTAACATTTTAGACTGGATAAAAGTCTTGTCTATGTTTTTCCCCATTTCCCCGCCAAGCGCATCAATTTCTCTCACCAAATGCCCTTTTGAAGAGCCTCCAATATTGGGGTTACAAGGCATCAAAGCAATACTGTCCACACTTACCGTAAACATAACGGTTTCCAAACCAAGACGCGAACAGGCAAGGGCTGCTTCACAGCCTGCATGACCTGCGCCTATTACACAGACATCTACTTTATCCATCAAAAAATTATTTTCACCGGACATATCAAACCTATGCCTTTCTCTTATTTTCCCAAACAAAATTTAGAAAAAATCTCATTTACCAAATCATCAGAAACTTCTTCTCCTATAATAAATCCAAGAGAAGTATATGCATTCATCAAGTCTATTGAATAAAAATCTTCCGGCATATGATTATCAATACTCTTTTGCACAAAAAGAAGAGAATTTTTAGCATCTACAAGTGCTTCCTTATGGCGTATATTTGTAATATATACTTCATTATCAAAGGAAATTTCACCGGAAAAAAACATATTTTTAACAGTATCTTCAAAAACATCAATGCCTGTTGCATCTTTTGTTGAAGTTTTTATAATATGAATGCTTTCAGACTTTTTATCAAAATGATTGTCATCAATAGATGCCCGCATAGAGCTTTCCATAAAGGCATCCCATAAAGTTTTTTCTGTTACGACAGCCTCTAAATCGGTTTTGTTTAAAAGCGCAATGCATTTTTTTGAACCAATCGTCTGCATAATATCCATATCATTTTCATCAAGAGGCACGGAACTATCTACTACATATAAAATCAAATCTGCATTTTCTGCATATTTTCTTGTTTTCTGTACTCCTATTTTTTCTACAACATCCTCCGTAGAACGAATTCCGGCAGTATCAATTACGTGAAAACAGATACCATGAAGCTTAATCTGTTCTTCCAATACATCTCTTGTAGTACCGGCTACCTCCGTTACAATTGCTTTTTCTTCTCCTATTAATAAATTTAATAAAGAAGATTTTCCGGCATTTGGTTTTCCAACAATAACGGTATTAATTCCTTCTTTTAAAATTCTACCGTTTGTAAAAGAAGACAAAAGCTTTTCTATTTCCAAAATAAAATATTGCAGCTTTTCCTTTAAATTTTTGGCATATCCATCCAAACTAATATGCTCAGGGTCATCCAAAGCCGATTCTATAAACGCTATTTCATAAATAAGTTTCGCACGTAAGTCTTTTATTTTTTTTGAAACAGAACCTTTTAACTGGCTGACAGAAGCTTTCAAAGACAATTCACTTTTTGCATGAATGATATCCATTACAGCTTCTGCTTCTGACAAATCCATTCTTCCGTTTAAAAAAGCCCTTTTTGTAAATTCTCCAGGCTCTGCCAGTCTTGCTCCTGCCTGTAACACAATTTCCAAAATACGGCGCATCATAAAAACACCGCCATGACAATTTATTTCAACTGTATCTTCTGCGGTATAACTTTTTGGCGCCTTCATAACCAAAACCATGACTTCATCTATGATTTCATTGTCATCCACAATATATCCATAATGAATCGTATGACTTGGCACATTTATTAAATGCTTTTTCCCGTTTTTAGAACGATAAACCTTATCTGCAATAGCGACGGCTTCTTTTCCGCTTATGCGGATAATTCCGATTCCTGATTCAGAAAGAGCTGTTGCAATTGCCGCAATTGTATCTGTATTCATACTGCCTCTTTAATTGAATATGTCCTGTGTTTATTATTTTTTATAAACACAGGACAGTCTATTTTCATTTATCTCTTAAGAGAAACTACTACTCTTCTGAAAGGTTCTTCTCCCTCACTATGAGTTGTCACATACCTATCATTCTGAAGAGCAGAATGAATAATTCTTCTTTCATACGGATTCATCGGCTCTAAAGAAACAGAACGTTTTGTCCTTTTTACCTTATACGAAATATTTTTTGCAAGATTTTCCAAAGTTTCTTTTCTTCTCTGCCTGTAATTTTCCGTATCCACTTTTACACGAATGTAATCTTCTTTATCTTTGTTTACTACTAAAGAGACAAGATATTGAAGTGAATCCAGGGTCTGTCCTCTCTTACCGATTAAAACACCCATCTCATCACCACTTAAATCAATGTCCATATTCTTATTTTCTTCATCATAATTTACATCAACCACAACAGCCATATTCATAGCTGCAAAAACATCTTTCAAAAAATCTTTTGCTGTATCTGCAAGAGAAATCTGCTTTTCTTCCTCTTTTATCCATGCTTCTATTACGGCAGGCTTAGAACCGATTCCAAGAAAACCGGAAGAACCTTCTTCTATTACATTATAACCGAGTCTGTCGCTTGTTACCAAAAACTCTTTACATGCTTCCGTAATTGCATCATCCACTGTTTTTGCAGAAAATTTTTTGTAATCCATCTTAATAACCTCCCTACTTTTTCTCTTTGTTATTTCTTTCATTATAGTCTTTAACCATATTTGCTCTTGCCATAAGACTTCCCGGCTTTGTAGAAGAAGATGTATTTTTGTTTGTATTTACCTCTGTATCAATTGCCTTCTCTGTCGCCTCTTTTGCCTTCTGTGCATAATTTTTCGTATTTACAGTACCGCCAATACCCTTTGTACTCATATTTGCGTATTGCTGCAGCTTAGCTTGATTTGCTTTTGCTTTTTCCAGCTTTTTCGCACTTTTATCTTTGTTCTTTTCTATAAGCTCATTCAAATCCATCTTATCAATGTGCTTATTGATAATAACCTGCTGGATACTTCTTACCACGGAACCTGCAACCCAGTAAAGACCCATACCTGCAGGAAGCGTATAACAGAATATAGCCGACATAATAGGCATAACCATATTCATGGTTTTCATGGAAGAAGCCATTGTATCTGCCATTTCACTAGAACCATCCTTGCTTCTCTCCTGTTGAGGCATAAGCTTTACATTTATCCACTGGGTAATTGCCGACAATACAGGAATGGCAACTGCTGCAATTACCAACGCCCATGCTCCTGCTTCCAAAGCCGTTTTTACAATAGAAGCAGGGGAATTTGCTATATTCAATCCTAAGAAGTTATTGTAAGTATCAAGTAAACCTCTCTCAGCGCCCTGTGATAAAATATGATGTCCGTTGTACTGCAAATCCGCAAAACCATTCTGTTGCGCAAAAGAAAGCAAGTCTGCAGAATTTACTTTATTTAATACGTCAATGATTGCTTTTTTCTGGTCAACATCAAAATTTTTAGAATAAGCGGCTGCCTGTGCAAAATTTCTTACCTCATCCACAAGCCCTTTTTCTATAATTTTATCTGCAAGAGCACCAAAAACGTCTCCTATTTTTCTTACATAAGCAGGCATTCTGTAAATAACCTGATACAATGCAAGTAATATAGGCATTTGAATCAGCATCTGAAGACAGCTTCCCGTAGGAGAAACACCATATTTTGCGTAGACTGCCTGTGTCTCTGCGTTCATCTGCATCATGGAATCCTGGTCTTTACGATTCTTATACTTCTTGCTGATTGCCTGCAGCTCAGGATTCATCTTAGCAGAAAGCTTTGAAAACTTCTGCTGCTTAATCGTAAGAGGAAGCATCATCAAATATACAACAATTGTAAAGAGGATAATAGATAATCCTATATTCGGAATTCCTATAAAGTCAAGTACATTAAAAATTCCTTCCATAATAAGACCCAAAATACTGGCAATCCAGCCAATAATGGGTACACCGCTTTTTGTCAATAAAATACCCGTCATCATCCCTCCTAAAATTTTCCTTTTCCTGATATAACCCTTGATTCCAGTAAACTATTTAAGGTACCGGGTCATATCCTCCTTTTGAAAAAGGATTACATCTCAATATTCTCCATGCAGCAAGCATACCGCCCTTTAAAGCACCATATTTTTCAACCGCTTCCAATCCATACTGAGAACAAGTAGGATAATAAGGGCATTTTGTACTTTTTAAAGGAGACATATATTTTCTGTAAAATTTTATAATAGCAATTAATATTCTTTTCATAAATAAACTTTTACCACTTCGTGAAGCTTTGCCAAATGTAACAACGATTTTTCTATTTCATAAAAGCCTACGAAAGCAGTGCTTGTCCTTGCAACGATTACCATATCCAAACCACTATTGAATATGTTTTCATGTAATCGGTAACTTTCTCTAATCAGCCTTGTAACACGATGCCTTACAACACTGTTTCCGACTTTCCTGCTCACACTGATTCCAATTCTATTCATACCGGTGCCATTTTCCTTTACATACATTACAAGGTATTTGTTTGCATAAGATTTACCATTCTTATATACGAACTGGAATTGTCTGTTCTTTTTTAGTGACTCTGAAAATTTCATATCCTCTAACCTTTCGGTTATGCCATATACAGTAACACAAATATTTCTATTATTATTTCAGAGAAAAATAGGTCACATTGCTGTGACCTATGCTGATAATTTATGTCTTCCTTTTGCACGTCTTGCTTTCAGAACTTTCCTTCCGCCCGGAGTACTCATTCTTGCCCTGAATCCGTGAACTTTAGACCGGGACCTCTTTTTAGGCTGAAATGTCATCTTCATATCAATACACCTCCTCTTCCATAACCTTATATATAAAGGTATTCTAATTGTCATTTTATTGGAAAATAGCATATTGATTGTACTGGAAAAACCTCGCAATGTCAAGCAAAATTGGCTATAAAAATATTTTTTAAAAAATTTTTTTAGTTATCCACATATTTTTTAACTTATTCTATTCAAACATATTCATCCACATATTGTGAATATTTTGTGGATAAATTTTAAAATAAGTAGGTATTTCATGTGTAAAACTATTATTTTTTGCTTATTTTTCAATATTTCTTTTACTTTTCAAAAATAGCAGAGTTATACACATACATTTTTTATTTTTGAGTTATACACCATTTATGACGAAAGTTATCAACATTTTGTGGACAACTTTCGCGATAACTTTTATTTGAAATATTTTCTTTTTTATATTAATATGGTATGTAAGGCAGAGTTTCAGAAAGAGGTAATTTGCAATATGGATATCATAAAAGACAATTGGGAAGAAGTAAAAGAAACCGTAAAACGCGAATATAACCTTACAAATATATCATACTCCACTTGGATTGCTCCTCTGGAAGTATATTGTGTAATGGATAATATTGTTTACATTTTGATACCCAATGATAATGCAAATTCATTTTCTTATATTTCTTCAAAATATAAAACCTTTTTTAAAGTAACGATATCAGAAATGTTCAACAATACGTATGATGTCACTTTTATACTGGAAAAAGATATTCCTTCTTTATTAAGCGGCGAAGGAACTTCCGAGCCCAATCCTGTATACAATATTAATTACGTAAACGCAAATCTGAATCCAAAATACAAATTTGACACTTTTGTAGTAGGAAGTAATAACAAACTTGCCCATTCTGCTTCCCTTGCCGTTGCAGAATCTCCGGGTAAAGCTTATAATCCCCTCTACTTATACGGGGGAGCCGGTTTGGGAAAAACCCACCTTATGCATTCTATCGGACATTTTATATTGGAACAAAACTCTGAAATGAAAGTATTGTATGTAAATTCTGAGGAATTTACAAATGAAGTAATCGATTCCATCAGAAGCGGTAATGCGGCTTCCATGACGAAGCTGCGGGAAAAATACAGAACCGTGGATGTTCTGATGGTAGACGATATTCAATTTATAATAGGAAAGGAAAGCACTCAGGAAGAATTTTTCCACACCTTTAACGTACTCCATACGACAGGCAAACAGATTATTCTTTCTTCCGACAAGCCTCCGAAGGAAATGGAAACTTTAGAAGAACGCTTCCGTTCCAGATTTGAATGGGGACTTATGGCAGATATTCAGGCACCTGATTATGAAACCCGTATGGCTATTCTTCGCAAAAATGTAGAAAACTGTGATTTAAAGATAGATGAAGAAATCATAAAGTACATTGCTACCAATATAAAATCGAATATTAGGGAACTGGAAGGCGCTTTCAATAAAATAATAGCTTCTGCCAGATTAAATAAAGTCAATCCTTCTCTCAGTCTTGCAGAAGAGGCATTGAAGGACATTATTTATCCGGACAAGCCAAAGGAAATAACGCCGCAGCTTATTATAAATGTCGTTTCTGAACATTTTGGAGTAAGTCCCGATGACATTACTTCCAAAAAAAGAAACTCGGAATTCGTACAGCCCCGCCAGATTGTCATGTATCTTTGCCGGACACTCACAGAGACATCCCTGCAGAGCATCGGAAAAATACTGGGAAAAAAGGACCATACCACCATCATTCATGGTGTTAATAAAATAACAGAAGAAATAGAGAACAATGAAGACCTTAAAAATAAGATTGATATTATAAAGAAAAAACTAAATCCCTCCTAATTTACAGTTTTCCATTTTATGCTGTTTATAACCTGTGGGTAAAGTGTTTATATCTTTTTTTACTTTTTTCTAATTAAAAATGAATGTGAATAACTTAAAGTTAATCATAAGTTATTCTTTGTTTTCAACAACGTTATACTATCATTTTTTACTGAAAAATGCTATAATAGAATAGGTTTTACACATTTACACACCCCTTATTATTACGATTACTAAATTATTTTATTATTATATACAGAAAGAAAAGCCGATTTACTTACTTTAACGCGAAGGGAGTTATTCACAATGAAATTAATTTGTTCTAAATCTAATTTACTGAATGGAGTACAGATTGTATCAAAGGCTGTTCCCAACAAAACAACGATGTCTATTCTGGAATGTATTTTGATAGATGCTTCCAAAGGTGAAATTAAACTTACAGCCAACGATATGGAGCTTGGCATAGAAACCATAATAGAAGGTGAAATTGCAGAAAAAGGAATTATTGCCCTTGATGCGAAAATATTTCTGGAAATCGTACGTAAGCTTCCTGACAGCGATATTGTGATAGAGACGGATTCTAATTTTAAAACAACGATTACTTGTGAAAAAGCTAAGTTTAACATTATAGGAAAATCAGGAGAAGACTTTTCTTACCTTCCTTCCGTAGAAAGAAATGATTGTGTTATTATTTCACAGTTTACCTTAAAGGAAGTGGTAAGACAGACTATATTCTCTATTGCAGATAATGACAATAACAAATTAATGACAGGTGAGTTATTTGATATTAACGGCTCTGAATTAAAAGTAGTTTCCCTTGACGGGCATCGTATTTCTATCAGAAAAATAGATTTAAAAGATTCTTATGAACCTAAAAAAGTAGTGGTTCCCGGTAAGACTTTAAATGAAATCAGCAAAATACTTCCGGGAGATACGGATAAAGACGTAAGTATTTTCTTTACGCCAAAACAAATTGTATTTGAATTTGATAATACAACTGTAGTTTCAAGATTGATAGAAGGCGATTATTTTAAGATAGACCAGATGCTTTCCAGCGATTACGAGACAAAAGTCAGAATTAACAAAAAAGAGCTTTTAAATTGTATTGACAGGGCAACTCTTTTGATTAAAGAAGGGGATAAAAAGCCTATTATCATCAATATAACGGATACTTCCATGGAGCTTAAGATAAATTCCATTATAGGAAGTATGAATGAAGAAATTGATATTCAAAAGAATGGTAAGGATATGATGATTGGGTTTAATCCTAAATTTTTGATTGATGCCCTTCGTGTAATAGATGATGAAGAAATTGATATATTCCTTGTCAATCCCAAAGCGCCTTGTTTTATAAAAGCGCCTGATGAAAAATATATATATTTGATTCTGCCGGTTAATTTTACAACTGTAAATTAAAAAAAATATTTGAAGATTGAAAGGCAGCAAAAAGATGGAAGAGATATTCTTAAAAGATGATTTTATCAAGCTTGGGCAGGCTTTAAAATTAGCGGGCTGTGTAGAATCAGGTGTAGACGCCAAATTTGTGATTCAGGACGGTCTTGTAAAAGTAAACGGAGAAGTGGATGAAAGACGGGGCCGGAAGCTTTACATGGGCGATATTGTGGAATTTGACGGGCACAAAATAAAGGTGTGTAAAGGATAGAATCCATGATAATCAAAAGATTAGAATTGGCGGATTATAGGAATTATGAATCTTTGCATTTGCAGTTTGACAAAGGTACTAATATTTTATATGGGGATAATGCGCAGGGAAAAACAAATATTTTAGAGGCTATTTATGTAGCAGCAACGACAAAATCTCATAAAGGGAGTAAAGATAACGAAATTATTAATTTTGATAAAGAAGAAGCGCATATTCGTACCTACCTTGAAAAGGATGCAATCGAAACAAGAGTAGACATGCATCTTCGAAAAAGCAAATCAAAAGGAATCGCAATAGATGGGCAAAAGATAAAAAAAGCAGCAGATTTGCTTGGTTTGTGTAATGTTGTATTTTTTTCTCCTGAAGATTTAAATATTATAAAAAATGGTCCGGCTGAGAGAAGAAGATTTGTTGACATGGAGCTTTGTCAGTTGGACAACTTTTATTTATATAATCTGAATCATTACAACAAAATAGTAAATCAACGTAATAAGCTGTTAAAAGACATGTATATGAATCCTGATTTAAAGGATACACTTACAATATGGGATTCCCAGCTTGTGTCTTTTGGCAGCAAAATTATTGAAAGAAGAAAGGTTTTTACAGAGCAGCTTAACGAGATTATTTTAGAAATACATAAAAAGCTTTCCGGAGGAAAGGAAGAAATTTTGGTTTCTTATCATCCGGATGTTTCCATAGAAGATTTTGAGGTAAAACTGAAAGTAAATCAAGAAAGAGATATTAAATTAAAACAGACTACAATTGGTCCTCACAGAGATGATTTTTCTTTTATGATTGGAAAAACAGACATTAGGCGTTTTGGCTCTCAGGGACAACAAAGAACGGCAGCACTGTCTCTAAAGCTTTCAGAGATAGAGCTTGTGAAAAAAATTGCGAAAGACTCTCCTATACTTTTATTGGATGATGTATTGTCTGAGCTTGACAGTAACAGGCAAAATTATCTTTTAAACAGTATAGGTGATATACAGACAATTATTACTTGTACCGGGCTCGAAGAATTTGTAAATAATAGATTTGAGATTAATAAAATTTACAAAGTAAGCGACGGTAAGGTAAGTTCGGAAAATTAAGAGGCGCCGCCGCCTTCGGCGGATGAATGGAGGAAAAATGAGTGAAGAAATCTTACAGAATACAGAAGTTGAAAATGAATATGGCGCGGACCAGATTCAAATTCTGGAAGGATTGGAAGCTGTAAGAAAAAGACCCGGCATGTATATAGGCAGTACCTCTTCAAGGGGTCTTCATCATCTTGTTTATGAAATTGTAGATAATTCTGTGGATGAAGCGCTCGCAGGACATTGTGATACCATTGAAGTTACGTTAAACCCTGACAATTCCGTTACGGTTCAAGATAATGGAAGAGGTATTCCTGTGGGTATTAATCATAAGGCAGGTATTGCAGCAGTTGAAGTCGTATTTACGATTTTACATGCCGGCGGAAAGTTTGGCGGCGGGGGATATAAGGTATCCGGCGGACTTCATGGAGTAGGAGCTTCTGTTGTAAATGCTTTGTCCGACTGGCTTGAAGTGGAAATTTGTCAGGAGGGAAAAGTATACCGTCAAAGATATGAAAGAGGACATGCCTGTTATTCTTTAAAAGAAACAGGAACTTGTTCTTTGGAAAAAACAGGAACAAAAGTTACTTTCAAGCCTGACGCTTCTATTTTTCAGGAAACAATTGTTTTTGATTTTGATATATTAAAGACAAGACTTCGTGAAATGGCTTTTTTGACGAAGGGACTGCGCATTATTTTAAGGGATGCCCGTATAGAAGAAGATAAAAGTAAAGAAAATGAAGCAATTTATACACTTTTAGAGCGCGCAGAAGAGGATGCTTTATTAAGGCAGGAGGAAGAATCTGAAAGACCTGCGGAAGAAAAAGATATGATGGCGGCGGAAGCTGTGGAAGAAGCAGAAACCGGAAACAAAAAGCATCGGGTCATGGAATTTTATTATGAAGGCGGTATTAAAGAATTTGTCACTTATTTAAACAAGAGTAAAGAAGCACTTTATGAGCAGGTTCTTTATTTTGAGGGCAGTAAAAATAATGTTTATGTAGAAGTTGCTTTTCAGCATAATGATTCTTATTCTGAGAGCGTTTATAGTTTTGTAAATAATATCAATACGCCTGAAGGAGGCACGCATTTACAGGGCTTTCGGAATGCCATAACCAAGACTTTTAATGATTATGCCAGAAATGCGAAGCTTTTGAAGGATAATGAAACAAATCTTTCCGGTGAAGATATCAGAGAAGGACTGACCGCCATTATCAGCGTCAAAATAGAAGAACCACAGTTTGAAGGGCAGACAAAGCAGAAGCTGGGCAATTCGGAAGCCAGAAATGCGGTTGACAGTATTGTTTCTGAGCAGCTTACTTACTTTTTGGAGTTGAATCCCACGATTGCAAAGACGATTTGTGAAAAATCCATATTGGCGCAGCGTGCAAGGGAAGCAGCCAGAAAAGCAAGGGATTTGACACGAAGGAAAACAGCTTTAGAGGGAATGGCTTTGCCCGGAAAATTAGCGGATTGCTCTGATAAGGACCCAAAAAACTGCGAGATTTATATTGTAGAGGGCGATTCTGCAGGCGGCAGCGCAAAGACGGCAAGGTCCCGTGCAACACAGGCAATTCTTCCTTTGCGTGGCAAAATTTTAAATGTGGAAAAGGCAAGACTTGATAAGATTTATGCCAATGCGGAAATAAAAGCAATGATTACGGCATTTGGTACGGGAATACATGAGGATTTTGACATTACAAAACTTCGTTATCATAAAATTATTTTGATGACGGATGCGGATGTGGACGGCGCTCATATCAGTACCTTGCTGCTTACTTTTCTTTACAGGTTTATGCCGCAGCTTATCAAAGAAGGACATGTTTATCTTGCACAGCCTCCGCTTTATAAGCTGGAGAAGAATAAAAAAGTCTGGTATGCTTACAGTGATGAGGAGCTGGATAAAATTCTTTCTGAAGTGGGACGTGACCAGAATAATAAGATTCAGCGTTATAAAGGTTTGGGAGAAATGGATGCGGAACAATTGTGGGAAACGACCATGGACCCGGAACGCCGCGTTCTTTTGCAGGTTAATATAGACGAGGAAACCGAATCAGAAATTGATTTAACCTTTACTACCCTTATGGGGGACAAAGTAGAGCCAAGGCGTGAATTTATTGAAGAAAATGCAAGATTTGTAAAAAATCTTGATATTTATTAAGAGGAAAAAGAAATCATATGGATGACAATATTTTTGATAAGATTCAAGATAACGGTGAATATGATAAAATTCATGTAGCAGACTTAAAAGAGACAATGGAAAGCTTCTACATAGATTATGCCATGAGCGTTATTGCATCCCGTGCCCTTCCTGACGTAAGAGACGGTTTGAAGCCGGTGCAAAGAAGAGTGCTTTATTCCATGATTGAGCTGAATAATGGTCCTGACAAACCGCACCGGAAAAGCGCGCGTATTGTCGGTGATACGATGGGTAAATACCATCCCCATGGAGACAGTTCTATTTATGGCGCATTGGTAAATATGGCGCAGGAATGGTCTACCCGTTATCCTCTTGTAGACGGGCATGGCAATTTTGGTTCCATGGATGGTGACGGCGCAGCAGCTATGCGTTATACGGAAGCAAGGCTTTCCAAAATTTCTATGGAACTGCTTGCGGATATCAATAAAGATACGGTAGAATTTGTTCCGAACTTTGACGAGACGGAAAGAGAGCCTTCCGTACTTCCCAGCCGTTATCCCAATCTTTTGGTAAACGGTACCACTGGTATTGCGGTAGGTATGGCTACCAATATTCCTCCTCATAATCTGCGGGAGGTAGTAAAGGCAGTTGTGAAGATTATAGATAATCAGGTAGAAGAAAACAGGGCTACTACCATAGAAGAAATTCTGCAGATTATCAAAGCACCTGATTTTCCGACCGGCGGTTTGATTTTGGGTACGAGAGGAAGCGAAGAGGCATACAGAACAGGAAGAGGAAAAGTCCGTGTCCGCGCAGTGACCAATATAGAAACTCTTGCAAACGGAAAAACGCAGATTATTGCAACAGAGCTTCCTTATATGGTAAATAAAGCAAGCTTGATTCAAAAAATAGCGGAGCTTGTAAAATTAAAGAAAATTGACGGTATCACGGATTTGCGGGATGAATCCAACAGAGAAGGTGTCCGTGTGGTAATAGAGCTACGCAGGGATGCCAATGCCAATGTGATATTAAATCAATTGTATAAGCATACGCAGCTTCAGGATACTTTTGGCGTTATTATGCTTGCTCTGGTGAACAATCAGCCGAAGGTCATGAATCTTTTGGATATGTTAAAGTACTATCTTGCACATCAAAAAGACGTCGTAACCAGAAGAACGAAGTATGACTTAAATAAAGCAGAAGAACGAGACCATATTTTACAAGGTTTGCTGAAGGCACTGGATTTTATTGATGAAGTGATATCCATTATCAGAAGCAGCCGGAATGCACAGATTGCCAAGGAGCGCCTGATTGAGAGATTTGAGCTTTCCGATGCGCAGGCGCAGGCAATTGTAGATATGCGTCTGCGTGCGTTGACAGGCTTGGAAAGAGAAAAGCTTGAAGATGAGCACAAAGAATTGCAGATGAAAATAAAGGAATTAACAGCCATCCTTTCGGATGAAAAGCTTTTATTAGGCGTTATCAAGACAGAGATTACCGCTATCGCCGATAAATTTGGCGATGACAGAAGAAGTAAGATAGGGTATGACGAGTTTGATATTTCCATGGAGGATTTAATTCCAAGGGATAATACCGTAATTGCCATGACAAGGCTCGGCTATATCAAGCGTATGACGGTGGATAATTTCAAATCCCAGAACCGCGGCGGTAAAGGAATCAAGGGTATGCAGACGATAGAGGAGGACTATATCGAAGACCTTTTGATGACGACTACCCACCATTACCTGAATTTCTTTACCAATCAGGGGCGTGTTTACAGACTAAAGGCTTATGAAATACCGGAGGCAGGCAGAACTGCAAGAGGTACGGCAATTATCAATCTGCTTCAACTGAATCCGGAAGAAAAGATTACGGCTATGATACCGATTCGGGATTATTGTGAGGATAAAAACCTGTTTATGGTAACCAGAAAAGGTATTGTAAAGAAAACCTCTTTGATGGAGTACAGCAATATCCGTAAAACAGGTCTTGCGGCTATGGTTTTAAGAGAGGATGACGAGCTGATAGAGGTAAAAAGCACTGATAAGAACAGTGAAATATTCCTTGTTACAAAACAGGGAATGTGTATCCGTTTTAAAGAAACCGACGTGCGTGCCACAGGGCGTAATACGATGGGCGTTATCGGTATGAATCTTTCGGACGGGGATGAAATTATCGGTATGCAGCTTCAGAGTCAGGGAGATTCTCTTTTGATTGTTTCTGAATTGGGGCTTGGAAAACGTACCTTCCTTGATGAGTTTACGGTACAGAAGCGTGGCGGCAAGGGCGTAAAATGCTATAAAATTACCGAAAAAGCAGGTGATGTAGTAGGCGTCAAGGCTGTCAATGACGACCATGAGATTATGATGATTACGACAGAAGGGATTATCATTCAGCTTAGGGTACAGGAGATTTCTAATTTAGGACGTATTACCTCCGGCGTTAAGCTGATTAATCTTGACAAGGGCGTCAAAGTGGCACAAATTGCAAAAGTCAGGGAAAAGGTTTCCGATGGCAGTCAGGAATTTGAAAATATTGAGGACGCTTTAGAAGAAATACCGGAAGAAACCATACCGGAAAGTATAGAAAACATGGAAGATATGGCAGAAAATGAAGAAATATAGTTTTTTGGAAACGGCACAGCCTGCAGGCTGTGCCGTTTCTTAAAAATAAAATCCTTATTTACTCATATCTCTCAACTTCAGTTGTTCCTTATTGTTTTCTTCATTCTTATCTGAAAATAAAAATCTTTCTGATTTTGTTTCTTGCCTATGCAATGCATCTGCCAATATATCTAATTCTTTCGAACCAAAGGATTCGTATTCTTGTTGTGTTATTTCATAATACCGGTTATACCATGCTGCCCATGGTACTACACGTGATAATACAAATTTATTTAGTTTAGGTAAATACCCTACACTGTAGTATTTTTCTGAACGCACTTTTTCCCTTTCAAGAATCATATATATTCTCCGTTTAAAAAGATTTTTAACCTCTGTATTATATCATTCGGATATAATTTTTTCTACCAATTTTCTTTATTTTACAGGCATATAAGTATCAAGATACTCCAGTATCTTCCGCATATATTCGCCATATACTTTGTTGTCGTTTTGCAAACCGTGCCCGGAGTGTGTGCATAAGTAATAGTCGTGAGGGACATGATTTTCTTCAAGTGCTCTTAAAAGTCTTTGCGAACCTTCATATGGCTGAACTTTATCATACTTTCCGTATGCCATAATGGTAGGAACGGAATTTTCATTTACCCAGAGCAGAGCGGAAATATCCTTGATTTCTTCGTCGTATTCCGGCGTCCCAAATGCAGCTTTGATTTCTTTGCCAGCCATTGCTCCAAATAATCCTCTTGCTGCCGTATCACTGTCACTATTTTTAAGGTCAAGACCGTAGCTTTTCCAGTCTTCGGGATAAAAAGAAGAGGGACCTACCGCTTCAAATACCATTCTTACAGGAACCGGTGAGGCTTCTGCATCACGGTAAGCATAGAGCAGGGCGAGACAACCGCCCGCAGAGCCGCCCGATATCGCCATTTCATCAATGTGATATCCTAGTTTTTCTGCTTCTGCAATCACGAAAGGTATGCTTTCTTTGATTTCCATTGACTGCGAATATACGCTTGCCTCAGGGTGTTCTTCACTAAATAAGGTATAATTGATGCCTGCCGTCACATAACCCTTTGAACAAAGCCATTCCAATATGCCTGCATCTCCTGATTTATCACCGCTCGTAAAACCGCCCGCATGAAGATACACAATCAGACCGTAACTGCTTCTGGAATTATCGGCGGGAACATACAGGTCAAATTGATTGGCTTCCCCGCTGCCATAGGAAATATCTGTGTATACCTTACCAACAGAATCATTCCAATCAACTGAAAATTCATCTCCAAATGGATTGTAAGTCATTTTAAATGCGGCAGAGATGCCGAAAGCTGCAAGAAACGAAAAGGTATAAATAAATCCCCACATAACGCTGCCTTTCTTTTTAGTCTTTTTTTCTTTACTCATAAAAAATTACCTCCAAACATAGTGCCGCCCATCAAAAGGTTCATAACTGCCCTGATAGCAAGCCGTCCCAAAAGTGCGGCTATGACAATTATGAGAAGTAAAATAAGAATCCGTTTTTTTGTAAGAGTCATGTTTTTCATTCCTTTCTGATTTTCTTGACATTATAGGTAAAATAAAGTATGATAATGCTAATACAATTGTATTGTCGAAACAAATGTATCATCATATTTCCGCGTTGTCAATGGGAGGAAAGAAAATGAAACAAATCACAAAAAATGTATCACCGATGAGCAACGAAGGACGAAACACGTATGTTTTGGAGCATTTGACTGATGCCATGTTACAATTACTTTCGGATAAACAAATAGAGGAGATATCTATTCGTGAATTGTGTGATGCTGCCGGTGTGGGAAGGGCGTCTTTTTACCGAAATTTTGAAAGTAAAGAGGATATCCTGAGAAGTTATATCAATAAGTTGTTTGAGGAATGGACAGCCGGTTACAATCAAAATGGAGACAGACCTTTAAATGAACTCATTCAGGTAATGTTTTCTCATTTTGAGAAATATATGGATTTTTATAAGCTGTTAAACAGGCAGAAGCTTATTTATCTGCTAAAGGACGTTATTATCGGATTTTGCGGACCAAAACCGGAGTATGAAAAAGGAGAAGCATATGTAAGAGCATTTGTCGCTTATACACTGTACGGCTGGATTGAAGTGTGGTTTCAAAGGGGGATGAAGGAGTCCTCGGAAGAAATGGCAAATCTTTTTAAAATGTTAGGACTTTGATGAGAAGGCAAATTTTTTATTTATGACAATAAAACTCTTGTGTAATGTGGATTCTATTGTTTGCAGGATTGTAAAAAAGAAAGGGATGCTTTGTGTAAAAGCATCCCCTTTTGGATTTTTGATGGTGTTATTTTATTTCTGTTACTTCATTGTCCCCCGTATTTTTTACGGTGTCACGCAGAGAAGCGATGGACTTGGTAAAACGGTTATAAGCGTCATAAGCAAGATTAAACAGCCGCAGCGCTTCTTCTCTGTCGCCCCTGTCCTTTGCGTACCATGAATCGCAGGCATATTTGTGAATATCTTCATGGTCTTTTACTACCTGCTTAAAGCTTGCAGCGTTTGTAATGCGGGTATCACTTTGTTTCTCAATCCATTTCCCGAGCTTGCAGCCTTTGGGATTGTTTAACTGTTCAATCTTCAGGTTTTCAAAATCTGCCAGATTGTTGTATACGCGCCATGTAAAAATCAAGTGGTCTACTTCAAATATAGTCAGCCAGTCCAAGGTAGAGAGCAGGGAGCTCTTTCTCGCCATATCGCTTCTTGACTTGTCCACATCCCGCGATATCTGATAAAGATGCCCGCCAGTAGTCACGCATTCCTCAGATAAGGTTTCATAGCTGTCCGCAATGGAATCAATGGAGGAAACAAAGGAGTGCGTCAGAGAGGACTGTGTGTTGACCTCTTCGTAGATACCATCTATCTCTTTACTGATATCATTGAGCTGTTCCGTAATCATATCCATTTCCCTTACGGATTTATGTACGCTGTCATTTCCCTCCTGAAGCTGTCTAGTGGTAGAATTGACTGCTTCGGAAATTGCGGAAATCCCTTCCATCAGCTCTGCCACATATTTCACTACGTCTTCCGCAGAAGAAGTGGTATTGGAAGAGAGGTCCTTTATCTGATTGGCAACAACCGCAAAGCCTCTGCCGGCTTCTCCTGCCCTTGCCGCCTCAATGGAAGCATTTAAGGCAAGCAGACCGCTTTTTTGCGCAATTTTTTTAACCATATCCAAAATTTCATTTATTTTAATTGCCTTTTCTTTGAAATTGGATACTTGGTCGTTTATTTTTAAAATTTGCTCTGAAGAACCGTCCACGATGCGTATGCTGGAATTCATGTCTTCAATACAGTGATAAGCCGTCTCAATGACACTGTGGGAATTGCCCTGTATTTTTTCGACGGACGACTGGATATTCTGAATGGAATCTCCAAGGTTCTGGCTGGATTCACGCATATCATTAATGGCGGCGGTCTGAGAATTTACCTGTTCAATCATTTCCTTTACACAGGAGCTGTCGCCAATTTTTGTCATGGAATTATTTAAACGCATAACAAAATTGTTGTTGGACTTTAAAAATGACAGAATGACGGAATTGAACTTTTCGCCAAGCGCCTGATTATGGAAGGCGGTGGCATCAACGGAAGACGTATCGCCGGCTATGACTTTTTCCATACATTCCATCAAAAGAGCGTTGTCTTCTTCATAGAAATTATTTTTGTTTTTTTTACGGAACATAAGGTACCCTCCTAATCCCGAATATATAAAATAAACTATGTTACAAGAAGATAATAGCACATTTTATACAGCTTTACTATATTTTTAGCAAAAATAATGTAAGCAGTTACAAAATAAATTTGTCAATCACATCTACCAGACCATCTTCGTCGTTGGAGCGTGTAATATAGTCGGCGACAGCCTTGACTTCTTCTCTTGCATTTGCCATGGCAACGCCGATACCGGCGTAGGCTACCATGGTTACGTCATTGTAGCCGTCACCGCAGCAGATGACGTCTTCCTGTTTTAACCCGACTGTTTTCAGCATACGGCTTAAAGAAGAAGCTTTATCAATATTTTTAGGCATAATTTCGATGAAGAAAGGCTCTGAACGGTAAATGCTCAAGATGCCGTCAAATTTTTCCTGAAGCATTGCCGTCAGCTTCTCCGCTTTTTCGGGAGGCGCCGTCATAAGGCATTTGTTTACTTCAAAATTAATGAAATGAAGAAAATCGTCCACTTCTCTGACAGGCATGTTGTTTATTCGGGCTTCCAGTTCTATGTATTCATCCATTCTGGTACCGGATACAACATAATCACCGCAGTAAGTAATCAGTCCGCAGTCATTTTCCTTGGCAAAACGATATATTTTGGGAAGAATGAATTGCGGAAGCGTCTGTTGGTATACAATATCTCCTGTACGGCAGTTGATAATTCTTGCGCCGTTAAAGGAAAGAAGATAACCGCCGTATTTTTCCAGAGAAAGTTCTTCGGCATACCGCATCATACCGGGAGAAGGTCTTCCGGAAGCCAGTATAATGGTGTGTCCTCTTTCCTGTATCATCAAAAGTCCCTTTTTGGTTTCCGGTGAAATGGATTTTTCCGAATTGGTAAGCGTTCCGTCTATATCAAGAACTAATATTTTATTACGCATAATACCTCTCATTCCGGTTATGCAAAAAGCACAACACTATTTTTATCAGTAAATTTTGAAAGTACTTTGAGTGTATCACAAATAATCCTATATAAAAAGTATTTATTTCTTTTCGTTGTTGTTGACATATTTAGACAACCTGTTATAACATGGATATAAGTTGAAAAATCATAGATTTTTCACTTTCTATTTGGGTAGTATCGCAGACAAAGTCTGCAATATGCATGGGGTATAGATTGAAAAATGGAGGATTCTATATGTTTTGTAATCAATGTGGAAAGCAGCTTCCCGATAATGCTGCATTTTGTCCGGAATGCGGAGCAGTCAGGGAACAGGAACCAGCGGCTCCGGTACAGAATATGGCATTTAATCCGATTCCGGAGGAAAACAAGGAAAAGGGGAAGAAAAAAGGATTTCCATTTAAGGTTTTGGTTCCGGCAGCGTTAGTTTTTGCCGTGGTGGTTGCCGTGCTGGTGATTCTGCTTACCGGCAACAGGAAGACGGGCATGGATACTTATGCTGGCACAAAGGATTATGTGCAGGCTTACTGGAGCTTTGAAAAGGGAATCTATGAGGGAGAGATTTCTAACTTCAACGCATTAAAAAACGGAAACGAATCCTTAATTGCTTATATTTTGGATGGAGATAATAATTCGGACGCTTTATATTATATGAAATCCGATTTAGAGCCTAAACTGATTGCGGAAAATGTAGGCACCTATGCTGTCAGCTACACGGGCGATTATATCGCCTATGTGCAGGCGGATGGATTTGAGGGAGGAGATTTGTACCTGTATTGTGTGAAGGACGGCAAAATCACACAGGTTGATACGGATGTATTTCCCGGATTTCTCTGTCTTTCTCCTACAGGAAAAGTCGTTGCCTATCTCAAAAATTATGAGTCCTATACGGAAAACGACCTTTATATAGGCGGCGTTGGAATTAAGAATCAAAAGGTGGACGACGACGGCAGTATGCCGGTTGCCGTTTCCGATAATGGTAAAACCTTTTATTATATTGATGACAGCAGTAAGCTTTATATTTATAACGGTAAGGATTCCGAAAAGGTTTCTTCCAGCGGATGCAGTAATTTCTGGGTAAATAAGGATGTATCGGAAATTCTTTATACCAAGGACGGAAAGACATATTATCACGAGCCAAAGATGGAGGACCCTGTTAAAATTTCAGATGAAACGTTGTATGGAGTTGCTTTGCCGGAAAGAGTCATTTCTTTTGAGGACCCGCGTGTAGGCGGCAGTATCATAGCAGGTATGAAATCTTTCAAGGGCTGCGTTCTTGAATTGTCCGGCGGTCTGTACTGGTTGAATGATAAGGGAACTAATACCATAAAAATATGCTCTACCACTTATGATTATAAACTGTCTGCGGACGGAAAATCCATATTGTTTATCAAGAGCGGTGATTTGTATCGGATTAAAAAAATCGGCAATAATATGGAAGCAGAGCTTCTTTATGACGAAGAGTATGTGGATTATATCGTTGCAAACGATAATTTATCCAAAATATATATTGTAGTAGGAGACGAAGAGCTTCTCTATTTAAAGGGCAAGAATAAAACGGAGAGAATCACAAACGATTTGTCTACAGATGACTACTATTCTTATGTTGTCGCTTATAATGAAGATATGAAGAAAATATTCTTTATAGAAAATGACACGCTCTGTTATGCAGGCACAAATTCCAAATCGAAGGTTAAGGTTTGGGAGGATGTGGATGATGTGGAAAGATTTTTAAATATGATTCTTTTTACAACGACAGAAGATGATGTTGTAAATATTTATTATATGAACGGAAAAGAACCTGTGAAGATAAACAAATAAGAAAACAGCCCGGATTTGTGATTTATGAATTCGGGCTGTTTTACCAGAAAATCATGCAAAGCATATGTAAAGAAGGTATCAGGGAAAGGAAAAAATGGAACAGAAAGAAGAAAAGAAAGAGAACATAAAAAAAGAAGCCTATACGGCGGCGAAAGAAATCCTTTCTGCTGCCGGATTAAAAAAAGGCGCCCTCTTTGTGGTGGGCTGCTCTACAAGCGAAGTGGAAGGCTGTCGTATCGGCTCTTCTTCCAGTCCCGAAATTGCAGATGCTGTTTTTGAAGGGATTTACAAGGCGGTTTCTGAGCAAGGCGTCTATCTGGCGGCACAGTGCTGCGAGCATCTGAACAGTGCGCTTGTTTTAGAGAAAGAAGCGGCGGAAAAATACGGCTATGAGACGGTGAATGTTGTACCGCAGCCGAAGGCAGGAGGCTCCTTTGCCTCGGCAGCATGGAAATATTTGAGAGAACCGGCAGCAGTAGAACATATAAAGGCGGATGCCGGAATGGACATCGGGGATACGCTGATTGGTATGCATTTAAAAGACGTGGCAGTGCCTGTCAGAATCAGCATAAAGAAAATTGGGGAGGCGCATGTGGTATGTGCCAGAACCCGCGCAAAATTTATTGGTGGAGAACGGGCAGTTTACAATGAAGCGCTATTATGAAAAAACGATTTGCTTACCTAAAAAAGTAAAATGGATTATAGATACCATACAGGCTGCAGGATTTGAAGCTTATGCAGTGGGCGGCTGCATACGGGACAGTATACTTGGGAGAACGCCTGACGACTGGGATATCACCACCTCTGCAAAGCCGGAGGAAGTAAAAGCACTTTTTCGCCGGACCTTGGATACCGGTATTCAGCATGGAACCGTGACGGTAATGCTGGAAAGGGAAGGCTTTGAAGTGACGACTTACCGTGTTGACGGAAAATATGAAGACGGAAGGCATCCAAAAGAAGTTTCTTTTACAGCCAGCCTCACAGAAGACTTAAAAAGGCGCGATTTCACCATAAACGCCATGGCGTACAATGAAGAAACCGGGCTTGTGGACATATTTAACGGCTTGGGGGATTTGAGAAACGGTATTATCCGCTGCGTGGGAAATCCTGAAAAACGGTTTGGCGAGGATGCGCTTCGTATGCTGCGCGCCATCCGGTTTTCAGCGCAATTGGGATATGTGATAGAGGAAAATACAAAGGAAGCAATTCGAAAGCTTGCGCCTTCGTTAAACCGTATCAGCGCGGAACGGATTTTGGTGGAGCTGACAAAGCTTTTGCTTTCTCCAAATCCCGATTATCTCCGTATAGCATATGACACTGGTGTCACAGGTGTGTTTTTTCCGGAGTGGGACAGGGTGATGGAAACGCCGCAAAACCATCCGCATCACTGTTATAACGTAGGCGAGCATATTTTGCATTCCCTGAAAGAAGTGCCTTCTGATAAGGTTTTGCGTTTTGCCATGCTTTTTCATGATATTGCAAAGCCGGTGACTATGAAAACAGATGACAAGGGGATTACGCATTTTCATGGACATGCGCAAGCAGGCGAAGAGATGAGCCGGACGATTTTAAAGCGTTTTCGGATGGACAAAAATACAATAAATAAAGTGAGCCGGCTGGTTTTGTATCATGACTATATCAACGGCGTAAAACCGGACAGCAAAATAGTGCGCCGGGCGGTTCACAAAATTGGAGAAGATATATTTCCATCTTTGCTTTTGATAACCCGTGCGGATATCATGTCGCAAAGTGATTATATGCGCAAGGAAAAGCTGGCAAATGTAAAGGCATGGGAGGATTGCTATTGGGAGGTACAAGAAGCGGAAGCGTGTGTTTCCTTAAAAAATCTTGCAGTAAGCGGAAAAGACCTTATGGAGGCTGGCATTCCTTCAGGAAAAAAGCTTGGCAGTATTTTGGACAGCCTGCTTTTGGAGGTACTGGAAAATCCGGAGAAAAATACCAAAGAATATTTACTTTCCAGAGCGCTTAAAACTGCTTCAGAACCCTAACATACTTTTCTGATATTTCTCATATGATAGGTTAGAGCCCTAAAAGGACGTGACTAACATATGGGAGGAATCAGAGTGAACGACAGAGCCGTTGGTTTATTGGACCGTTATGACATAGAAGTGATGCATACCAGAAAGGGCAGGGGCGCTATTCTTTGTGATACAAATAAAGGGTGTCTGATTTTGAAAGAATATACCGGAAATCCGGAAAGAATAAAGGTACAGAACCGATTGTTAAAGCAAATTCTTGAGACGGATGCGGTTCCTATAGAACAAATTCTGAAAACAAAAGAGGAGGAGCTTTTAGTAGAAGATTTAGACGGAAAAAGGTATGTTCTGAAGACTTACTTTGAAAACAGGGAATGTAATATTCACGATGCGGAAGAATGCCAGGAGGCAGTTAAAACGCTCGCAAAGCTTCACAAGGAGATGCATCTTCCAAAAGAAGAAGTCGAAGCATATGGACTTTCCGTGTTTTCTCTGGGCAGGGAATATGAGAAACATAATAAAGAGCTTAGAAAAGTATGGAAATATCTTCGCACAAAAAGCCAGAAGTCCTTTTTTGAAACCGCCCTTTTGCAGCAGTACGATTATTTTCTTGCACAGGCAAAGGAGGTTACGGAGGATTGGAAGGCATTTGCAATAGAAGATGATTTGGAGTATATTAAAGAACAGGGAATGTTCTGCCATGGGGATTACCAGTATCATAATATCATTCGGGTACAAGACAGGTTTGCCATTATCAATTTTGAAAGATGTATCATGGATAATCCCGTCAGGGATTTGTATCTTTTTATGAGAAAACTTTTGGAAAAAAGCAACTGGTCGCAGAAGCTTGGAGATACTCTTTTGAATGCATACAGCAGTATCCGCCCTTTGCCTGCGCGTTCCTTTGTGGAATTATATTACAGGTTTTCTTACCCGGAGAAGTTCTGGAAGATTGTGAATTTTTATTTTAATTCCGGAAAGGCATGGATTCCCGACAGGAATAGCGAGAAATTGGATATACTCTCAGGACAGGAAAAAGAAAAACAGGCTTTTTTGGAAGCGGTGTTCAGGACGGTTTCACCGTAAACGGATACAGGGATGTAAGGCAGCAGCCGCGCAATACACAGCGGTTACAGGAAAGGTATGGTTGTTTGCATGAAATACAGGAAAGATAAAAGGAAGAAATTTACTATTATACTGGGGCTTCTCGGTGTGCTCTTTCTGGCAGGCTGTTCTTTTGACGGGGAAGGAAAAAAGGAGGAAAACCCGAATACACAAGGTACTGATACCGGATTTGTCCTTACAGGTCCCGGAAGTTTTGACTCTGCAGATACGGCGGTCGTAGTGAAGATTAATAAAGAAGAAGAAAAAATTACTTTTTTAAACTTAACGGTAAACAGAAACTATACCCTGCAATACGACGGCACTACGGTTTTTTCCGATAAATACGGGCAGTCTATGACTTTGGAGCAGATACGGGAAGGAGATATTGTAGACGTTACCTTTTTAAAAAGTAAAAAGAGACTGGCAACGCTTGCAATATCCGGCAATGGCTGGACGACGGCGGGCATCAGCCGCTACCAGTTTGATGCCGTAAGTCATGATGTGACGATTGGAAATGAAATTTATAAAGTGACGGAAGATACGAAGATTTTTTCCGATGGGCAGGAAATCGAAATGATGGATTTGAACAGTGTGGATATTCTTACGTTCAATGGAATCGGGAACACCGTTCACAGCATTGTCGTGGAAAAAGGGCACGGGTATCTGCGCCTTAGCGGTGATGAAAATTTTATCGGAGGCTGGATTGAGGTTGGGCAGAATATTATCCGTCAGATTACGGAGGATATGCTGCTTACCGTGCCGGAAGGGAGCTATCAGGTATTAATCAGCACCACCGGAGGCGGCGGTACGAAGAGCGTGGTGATTAACAGAAATATGGAGATTACGCTGGATATTGGCGATTTGGAGATAGAAGCGCCCCGGTACGGGCAGGTTCTGTTTGCCATGTCGCCTTCTTCTGCAAGCCTTTATGTGGACGGAAATTTGGTAGATACCAGTCTTCCGGTCACACTGGAATACGGTATTCATCAGTTGATGGCGAGGGCGGAAGGTTACAGCACGGTCACCAGCTATTTAAAGGTTGCAGAAGAATCGGCAGGCATTGATATTACACTGGATTTGGAGGATGACGAGGAGGAAGAGGAGGAAGAAAGCAATGAGACCGTATCTTCCGGCAACGGCGTCACCGCTGCAAGCTATTATCAGGTCTATGTGGATGCGCCGGAAGGGGCTGAGCTTTATGTGGATGGCAATTATATCGGTATCTGTCCCATAAGCTTTAAAAAAGTGGAAGGACCACATGTGATTACCTTGCGCAGGACAGGCTATGAGACCAGAAGTTATACCATACAGATAGACGGCGAGGACAAAGACGTCAGTTATTCTTTTGCAGAACTGGCGATAAATTAAAATTGCTTTTTATACGGCGGAATAAGAGGAGCATATGGCGGAAAAATATACTTATGAGGATTTTTTGGAGATTATCAAAACATTGAGAAGTGAAAACGGCTGTCCATGGGACAGAGAGCAGACGCATGAGAGTCTGCGTCCCTGTATGATGGAGGAGGCGGCGGAAGTAATAGCGGCAATCCGAATTTTCAGAGAGACCGGCAATGCGGAAAACCTGCGGGAGGAGCTGGGTGATGTTCTGCTGCAGGTGGTTATGCATTCCTGCATTGCAGAGGAAGAGGGCATCTTTACAATGGCGGAGGTCGTGAATGAGATAGCGGAAAAGATGGTGCGCAGGCATCCTCACGTATTTGGGAACACAGAGGTGGACGGTTCCGCACAGGTGCTTCAGAATTGGGAAGAGATTAAGAAGAAGGAGAAAGAGGGAAAGGACTGGATATCGTCTCCGCTTCGGGAAATTCCACGGGAGCTGCCGGCGCTTATGAGAGCGCCAAAGGTAATGAAAAAAGCGGAAAAGTATTACGGCAGGCAAAGAAACAGCAAAGAAGATATTGCCATTTTAAAAAAAGCAGTGGAAACACTGGAAAAAACGGACAATTTGCAGATGGAACAGTGTGTGGAAAAAGAACTGGGAAATATTTTGATGGCGGTATCAGATATGGCATCCTTATATAAGTTGCCGTTGGAGCAGCTTTTGACGGATAAAATTGACGATTTAATAGATAATTATGAGGGAGAAAATCCTTAAAATCCTTACAAATGCTTATAAATAGGCAAAAAACCTTGACAAAAGAAGAGAAAACAGATATATATATGTATAGACGTTTCAAGAAGGAACATCTAAGTAGTATACAAACAAGAAAACTCATTAAGAGGAGGAGTTCGTCATGAACAAAACAGAATTAGTAGCAGCAATGTCTGACAAGGCTGGTATTTCTAAAAAGGTTGCAGAAGAGGCTTTGGCAGCTTTTACAGAAGCAGTTACAGAAGAATTAAAGAAGGGCGGAAAGGTTCAGTTAGTTGGCTTTGGTACTTTTGAAATTTCTGAGAGAAAGGCAAGAGACGGCAGAAATCCTCAGAACGGCAAGCCTATGAAGATTGCAGCTTCCAAGGCACCGAAGTTCAAAGCCGGAAAGGCATTAAAAGACGCTGTCAACTAATGAATTTGATTGCATAGAATGCAGACGGCACCAAAGTGCTTTAAGAGAACCTGATAACCGCAGGTTCTCTTTGTTTTATGTGTGAAAGCATTTAGAGCCCGCCAAGGCGGACATGGAGGCAAAAATGAGACTGGACAAATATTTAAAGGTATCACGGCTGATTAAACGCCGCACAGTGGCAAATGAAGCATGCGATGGAGGCAGGGTTATGATAAATGACAAACCTGCCAAGGCATCTGCTTCGGTCAAGGCAGGAGATATTATCACGATTTCTTTTGGCAATAAAGAGGTGAAGGTAGAAGTACTGCATGTGCAGGAGACGGTGAGAAAAGAAGAAGCAAAAGAAATGTTCCGTTATCTTTAAGTCATAATATAGCCCCTTTTTTAATATACTGTTATAAAGTATGGCAGGGGGGTATTTTCATGGAAGATTTAAACAGCACAGGCAAACGAGTACATAAAATCATGCTGACCAATCGAAGGACATGTACCATAAACGGCGTAAGCGACGTACTGTCTTTTGACGTTCACGAGATTCTTCTGGAAACAGACCAGGGAATGCTGATGATTAAAGGAGACGAGCTGCATGTAAACAGGCTGACCTTGGATAAGGGAGAGGTAGATGTCGACGGAAAAATCGACAGCCTTACCTATTCGGAAAGCGCCGGCTATGGCAGTAAAAGTGAATCCCTTCTGTCTAAATTATTTAAATAGAAGGAGACTCTTATGAGCAGTCCCGTTATTAGTGAGAACCTGTTTCTGCTCTACTCCTTTGGCATGGGGATTTTTATCACTTTTGTTTATGATATCTTCCGCATATGGAGAAGAGTCTGCAGTCACAGCCGTTTTTGGATTTCCGTGGAGGATATTTTATTTTGGCTGTTCAGCGCAATCAGCGTCTTCTATTTGATGCACACGCAGAGTAACGGCACGCTCAGGTGGTTTGCCGTATTTGGTGCACTGATTGGAATGATAATTTATAAAAAAACCATCAGCCCGCTTTATGTAAAAGGGTTTTCCTTTCTTTTAAATAAGATAATCGCTTTGCTCAAAAAGATTTTATCTATTATTGGAAAGCCTTTTCGGTTATTGGAAAAGAGAAGCAGGAAGGTAGGAAAGCAGGCAATAAGCGGCAGCAGGCGGGCAGCGGGGTTAATAAAAAAGAGGTTGACTGCCTTTGTAAAATTGCTTAAAATAACAGTAAGTAAGCATTAACATTTTGGAGGCGGTATCGCAGATACGGGAGAAGGATATGGCAACAGGCAGAAGAAGGAGAACCGTTTATCGCAAAAGGCGCCAAAATAAGCTCAGTATGTTTTTGGTAACACTGGTTGTTATTATGATACTGATAGTGGTAGCTGTCAAGAGAACGGAAATTGAAGCCAAGATGGAAGTAAATCAGGCTAAAATAGAGCAGTTGAACGGGCAGATTGCGAGTGAAGCGGCGAGGTCGGAGGAAATCGAACAGTATGAAAAGTATACACAGACGAAAGCGTATGTGGAGGAAATTGCGCACGATAAGCTTGGTCTGGTGTATGAAGGCGAGATAATATTCAGAAAAGAAAAGTAATGCCGGAGCCGGTTGCGGGTTCCGGCAATTTTTGTCGGAAAAAAAAGCCGCTTTCGGGCAAAAAATTGACAAAAAACGAGAGTGCCTTTTTCTATAATGGATAAACGCAGTAATATCAGGAAAGGGCTGGTTATAAAATATGAAAAAGCTATTTGATGAAAAAAAAACCGAGCAAGTTTTTCTGTTATCCGAATACGGCAGGCAAAAGCTTTTGGGATATGCGGATTCTTTTAAAGAAATTGCAAAAACCTTGGAGGAAGAATTTAAGTGGGAACAAGGAGAACAATCCCGGCAAAGCCGGATTTACAATAGAAAGTTATGGGAAAACCGCTGTATGCTGGCAGAAAATCTAAACGAGATGGCTGGCGTTATGGCACAGGTGGCGGGAGAGGTCTTTTCCTATAAGCCTTTTCCGGAGCGGCTTTTTAGGCAAATTTCACAGACGCTTAGAGCGGAGGGGATTTTAGTAAAAGATTTACACTACATAAGCAGAAGGGATGGCAGAACCATGATAAGCGCCGCCATGCTGTCAGAAAAAAAAGGCGGAATCAGCGTTGAAAATGCAGCGGACATGCTTTCCGTGCTCATGGACTTGCGGCTTGTGCCCTCCATGAACTGCTATTATTACATAGATGCAAGCCTGCGCAATTATACCTTTATTGAGGAGGCAGGCTTTGTCGTTTTGACGGGCGCGGCGAAGGCAGTCAAGGAAACGGAAGCAAAATCAGGGGATAACTATACCGTTTTGGAGTCGGAAAAAGGAAAGATAACGCTGCTGTTATCAGACGGCATGGGTTCCGGCGAGAAAGCATCGCAGGACAGTGAAACGGTGCTGGATTTAATGGAAAAGCTGATTGAAGCGGGTTACAAGCCGGGGGCGGCAGCCAATCTGGTAAACAGTGCATTGATAACGGGCGGGGAAGAGCAGAATATGTCCACGCTGGACATTTGTGAAGTCGATTTATATGACGGCATTTGTGAATTTATAAAAATAGGAGCGGCAGCTTCTTTTATCAAAAGAGGGCATATGGTAGAGCAGATTTCCGGCGGCAGCCTGCCGCTGGGGATTTTTAAGGGAATTGAAAGTGACTGTATACGCCGCCGGCTGATTGACGGGGATTATGTGTTTTTGATGTCGGATGGAATCGTGGATGCGATAGAGGATTGCGACTATAAAGAAGATATTTGTGAAATTTTAGGCGCTTTGGAACAGGAAAATCCGCGGGAGCTGGCGGAGGCGCTTTTACAGATTGTTTTGAGAAAAACAAAAGGGCATATTCGGGACGATATGACTATTTTGGTATTTGGATTGTGGGAAAATGTATAAATTCTTGCAATTTTTCTGTAAAGCTACTATGATGAAAGGTAGAAATGGAAATAGATTTGCAAATAGCGGTAAGGAAAATAAATAATTCATATGTGGAAGACAGTCAGCGCATATATTGAGAAGTATAACATGCTGCAGCCGGATGATACCGTTGTGGCAGGCGTATCGGGAGGGGCAGATTCTGTGTGCCTCCTTCTTTTGTTGTCTGCCGCCAGAAAAGAAATTCCGTTTCAGCTTTTGGTCGTACACGTCAACCATAAAATGCGCGCGCAGGCGTCTGCGGATGCAGCGTTTGTGCGTCAACTGTGTAAAGAACAAAAAATCCCTTTTTTTCTTATAGAAAAGGATGTGCCCGCCATTGCGGCAGAACAAAAAATTTCTACGGAAGAAGCGGGCAGGCTGGTGCGGTATGAGGCGTTTGAATCCGTTCTTTTACAGGAGGCGCCAAAGTCCGTATCAGAGAAAAAAGCAAAAATAGCGGTAGCACATAATTTGAATGACCGTGCGGAAACCATGTTGTTTCATTTGTTCAGGGGCAGCGGCTTAAACGGCTTGACAGGCATTCGTCCACTGAATAGCAGAAAGAGCGGCATCACGGTGATTCGTCCGCTTCTGTCTTCTTCCAGAAAAGAAATAGAAGCTTTTCTGATAAAAATTGGAATGAATTGGTGTATAGATAGTACAAATGAAGAGGATACTTATACGAGAAATCGAATCCGGCACCATATTCTTCCTTTTGCCGAAAAAGAAATTGCAGGCGGCGTCATCTGCAATATGGGAAGAGCAGCAGATATCTTGGAGGAGACAAGAGATTTTGTACAAAAGGAATCCGAAAAGGCATACCGTGACTGTATGATGTCTGAGGATAAGGATGTGAAAAAGGAAATCCGGTTGTCGGCATCCCGATTTGCTTCTCTGCATCCCTTGCTGCAGAAACAGGTGGTATTGTTCTGTCTGGAAAAGCTGATACCATCACAGCAGAATATTACGTCGGCGCATGTGAAAGCAGTATGTTCTCTGTGTGATACAGGGAAGAACCGGAAATTTATGCTGCCCGGTCATATTGCTGCCAGACGGGAGTATGATGCTGTCGTAATAGAAAAAAGAGCTGCCGCCTCCCTGCAAAAAGCGTGCCATACCGTTGAGATACCCCTGCCCGGGGCAGTACCGTTAGAAATGAAGCTGTCTGATGGTTCGATAATGGAAATTTCGGTTTTTTCCTATGAAAATTCCATGAATATTCCGCAAAATCAGTATACGAAATGGTTTGACTATGATAAAATAGAAAAACCATTAATGATTCGAACCAGACAGACCGGAGACTACATTACCTTTAATGCCGTCCTGTCAAAAAAGCTCCTTCAGGACTATATGATTGATGAAAAAATTCCCAGACAGGAAAGAGACCATATCTGGCTTTTGGCGGAAGGAAAGCATGTTCTCTGGGCGGTAGGGCATCGCATCAGCACTTATTATAAAATTGATAAACACACAAGATATATTTTACAGGTACATTTCAGAGGAGGGCAATAGTATGTCAGAACATGTAAGAGTGCTTTTAACGGAAAAGGAAGTGGACGACAGAATACAGTCAATCGGGGACCAGATAAGCAGGGATTATGCAGGCAGACAGGTACATTTGATATGTGTTTTAAAGGGCGGCAGTTTTTTTATGTGTGAGCTTGCAAAACGTATTACCGTACCGGTTTCCCTTGATTTTATGTCGGTGTCCAGCTATGGGAGTGCGACAAAATCAAGCGGTGTGGTAAAGATTGTGAAGGATTTGGATGAATCCTTGAAGGATAAGCATGTGCTTGTGGTTGAGGATATCGTGGATTCCGGCAGGACGCTGAGTTATTTACTGGAAATGTTAAAGGACAGAGGACCCGCAAGCCTGCGGCTTTGTACGCTGCTTGACAAACCGGAAAGGCGGATTGTGGATATTAAGGTTGATTATACCGGATTTCAGATACCGGACGAATTTGTAGTAGGATATGGGCTGGATTACGACCAGAGATACCGCAATCTGCCATATATCGGAGTTGTAGAATTTGACAATTAGAAAAAAGACGCCGTTTGCGGCAACTAGGAGGAAGCATTTTGAAGCATAGCACAAGAGGTTACAATCAATATTTTGTGATAATCATACTATTGCTTTTAGGGCTTGTGTTTATCAATTCCTGTCAGAAAAACCGGGCGGAATATACCAGAGCTGCCTTGATTCAGGATTTGGAGGCAGGTGAAGTTACGGAGGTAATCATCCATCAGAACAGGGAGACGCCGACAGGATATCTGGATATCAGTTTAAAGACAAAGGGTGACAGAACGCTTTATGCAACGGATATAAAAGAGTTAGAGGAGCTGGTGCGCTCTCATGGCATAGAGCCTCAGGTGCTTGATGTGGAGCCGGAGCCTTGGTTTTTTACTTCTGTATTGCCGGTTTTGATAGTCGTCATTGTGGGTGTATTTATGTTTGTCATGATGAACGCACAAAATGCGGGCGGCGGAAACAGCGCAAGAATGATGAACTTCGGAAAGAGCCGCGCAAGACTGTCCGTCGGGGGAGAGGGCAAAATCACCTTGAATGATGTAGCGGGTCTGAAAGAGGAAAAGGAAGAATTACAGGAAATTATTGATTTTCTAAAAGAGCCCGGAAAGTTTACCCGTGTGGGAGCCAGAATTCCAAAAGGCATTCTTTTAGAGGGACCCCCCGGTACCGGAAAGACGCTGCTTGCCAAGGCAATAGCCGGCGAAGCAAACGTTCCGTTTTTTAGCATTTCCGGCTCGGATTTTGTGGAGATGTTCGTCGGTGTGGGAGCTTCCCGTGTCAGGGATTTGTTTGAGGATGCCAAGAAACATGCGCCCTGTATCGTATTTATAGATGAGATTGATGCGGTTGCAAGGCGCCGCGGTACCGGTATGGGCGGCGGACATGACGAGAGAGAGCAGACGCTAAACCAGCTTTTAGTGGAAATGGACGGCTTTGGCGTCAATGAGGGAATTATTGTCATGGCGGCGACCAACCGGGTGGATATTTTGGACCCTGCCATTCTGCGTCCCGGACGTTTTGACAGAAAAGTGGCGGTGGGCGCGCCGGATGTAGGAGGCAGAGAGGACATTCTCAAGGTACATGCCAGAAACAAGCCGTTGAGCGATGACGTAAACTTAAGGCAAATTGCCCAGACGTCGGCGGGCTTTACCGGTGCGGACCTGGAAAATCTTTTGAATGAAGCAGCTATCAACGCGGCAAAGGAAAACCGTGTTTATGTGACGCAGGAGGACGTCAAAAAAGCATTTATAAAAGTAGGAATCGGAACGGAAAAGAAGAGCCGGATTATTTCGGACGAAGAGAAAAGAATTACCGCGTATCACGAAGCGGGTCATGCCATTTTGTTCCATGTACTGCCGGACGTAGGACCTGTATATACAATTTCTATCATACCAACGGGTATAGGCGCTGCCGGATATACCATGCCCTTGCCGGAAAAGGATGAAATGTTCTTGACAAAAGGGAAGATGCTGCAGGACATTATGGTGTCTTTAGGCGGGCGGATTGCAGAAGAAATTATTTTTGACGATATTACGACAGGCGCTTCCAGCGATATTCAAAAAGCCACAAAGGTGGCGCGCAAGATGGTAACGCGTTTTGGCATGTCGCAGAATATCGGCGTTATCAATTACGACGAAAGCGATGATGAAGTATTCATAGGCAGGGATTTGGCACATACCCGTTCCCACAGCGAGGCAGTTGCCGGAGAGATTGATAAAGAAGTAAAGGCAATTATTGACGAGTGCTATACCAAAGCAAAAAATGTGATTTTGGAGCATGAAACCGTACTTCACAAGGCGGCAGCGCTGTTGCTGGAAAAAGAAAAGATAACCAAGGAGGAGTTTGAAGCGCTGTTTTAGGCAGAATGCACAATCAAGCCATGTGCAAAACTACCAAAAACATAGTACCAAAATTGTAATATTTGTGAATTTTGAGAATAGACGTAAAGTATAGGCTATGCTATTATACTACTTGTAACCCCCCCAATACATTATATAGTTTTTGCTATACCCCATAAGAAAGAAATACCTTCTCTAAAAAGGACAGCCGCCGAGGCTGTCTTTTTTGTTATTCGGATTATGGCGCCGAAAGCCTTAACCCTATTCGCAGGGAAAAAAGAGACTGTGTGGAAAATTTCCCTGTTTTGTGGAAATATCCTTGCGTCGGAAGTTTTATTATTATAAAATAGTAGAGACATAATAAATTGACGAGGGTTTGGTTTATGGATTATGATGATTTAAATTTTTTAAGGAAAATAGAACAAAACCAGCTATATATTGCTTCCATGCGTCCGGTCTTAAACAGACATGCTCTTTTCAGTGATTCTACAGATGAATATGTGATTCCTTGCGAGCCCAATCCTTATGAAGAAATTACCATACGCTTTCGAACGGCAAAAAATAATATTGACAGGGTATTTTTAATATGCAGGGGAGAGCGCCTGCTGATGTTAAAAGAAGAGTCCGATGACGTTTTTGACTTTTATGCCATCCGGATACAATTGGATAATGAAAAGATATCCTACCATTTTGAGATAAATGTCGGTAAAATAGTCGGCTTTTACGACATCAGAGGATTGAGTCAGGAAGTAAATGAGTACTATGATTTTGTAGTAATACCGGGTTTTAAGACGCCTGACTGGGCAAAGGGCGCCATCATGTACCAGATTTACATCGACCGCTTTTTTAACGGGGATAAAACGAATGATGTGGAGACAAATGAGTATTGTTATATCCAAGAGAATGTTACAAGGGTAGAGAACTGGAACAAGTATCCCGCGCAAATGGGCGTCAGGGAGTTTTATGGCGGAGACTTGCAGGGTGTTTTGGATAAAATGGATTATCTGCAGGATTTGGGAATCGAAGTGCTTTATTTTAATCCGCTGTTTGTTTCGCCCTCCAACCATAAGTATGATATACAGGACTACGATTATATAGACCCGCATATCGGGAAAATTGTAGACGATGGGGGGGAGCTTCTTGCGAACGGGCAAAAGGAAAATCGCTTTGCTTCTAAATATATCAGGCGGGTGACGGCAAGAGCAAATCTGGAATCCGCCAATGCGCTTTTTGCAAAAGTGGTGGAGGAAGCCCACAAGCGGGGGATTAAGGTAATTCTTGACGGTGTGTTTAACCACTGCGGCTCTTTCAACAAATGGATGGACAGAGAACGCATCTATGAAAATGCAGAAGGCTATGAAAAGGGCGCTTATGTTTCGCAAAGCAGCCCCTACCACAATTATTTTTTGTTTCACGACCAGAACCGCTGGCCATATAATCCAAGCTATGACGGCTGGTGGGGGCATGATACACTGCCAAAGCTGCATTACGAAAGCTCCAGACAGCTTTTTGATTATGTCATGTATATTGCGAAAAAGTGGGTTTCCCCGCCGTATAATGTGGACGGCTGGCGGCTGGATGTGGCGGCTGACCTTGGCTTTTCGCCGGAATACAACCATTTTTTCTGGCGGGAGTTTAGAAAAGCAGTCAAGCAGGCAAATCCCAATGCCATCATTTTAGCGGAGCATTATGGCGACACTAGAGAGTGGCTGCAGGGCGATGAGTGGGATTCGGTTATGAATTACGATGCGTTTATGGAGCCGGTTACTTGGTTTTTGACAGGGATGGAGAAGCATAGTGACGACTTTAGACAAGACCTTTTGGGAAATGCGGAAAGCTTTTGGGGCGCCATGTGGCATCACAGCTCCAGTTTTTCCACGCCGAGCTGGCAGGTTGCAATGAATCAGATTTCCAACCATGACCATTCCCGCTTTATGACCCGCACGAGTCATAAGGTAGGACGTACCAATACCTTGGGTCCTGAGGCGGCAAATCAGGGGAACAACCCAGCCGTATTTCGGGAGGCGGTAGTGATACAGATGACATGGCCCGGCGCGCCGGCAATTTACTATGGCGATGAGGCGGGTGTCTGCGGATTTACGGACCCGGATAACCGGCGGACTTACCCGTGGGGGCGGGAGGACAAGGAATTAATCGCTTTCCACAAAGATATCATTCGTCTGCGCAAGTCCTGTCCCGAGCTGCGCACAGGTTCCCTGAAATCTTTGGGAATGGACTACAATTATCTGGCTTATGGACGGTTTAAAAGAGACAGCCAGACGATTGTCTTAATCAATAACAATGACTATCCGTTAGAAAAAAGCGTAAGAGTCTGGGAGGCGGGCGTTCCCAGAGAAGCTGTTATTACAAAGGTATTTGAAACCACGGAGTCCGGCTACAACAATGAAAAAACGGAAATCCCCGTACTTGCAGGCAAAGTAACCTTGACGCTTCCCAAGTTTTCGGCGACTGTGCTTCGGCATAGCAAATAAAGGCAGAAAGGTAAATATAAGGAGAAAACAGAATGGCGAATGAAATTTATGCAAGAAAAGCGCAGCACAAAGGAATTGAAGCAATAGAGCTTGCCGCAGGCGGGTATTATGCGGTAGTTGCGCCGCAGATAGGCAGCAATGTCCTGCGGTTTCGGAACGACGAAATGGGGATGGAGATTTTTCGTTACAGAGAGGATGCCGGCATTGCAGAGATTATGAATGCGCCTGAAATCTGGGGTCTGCCTACGCTTTATCTGCCCAATCGCTTTGACGGAGGATTGTTGAAAACCTCCGACGCAGAATACCACCTTCCTGTGAACGAAGAGAGCTTTGGCAATCATCTGCATGGCTTTTTGCAGAAGCGCGCACATAAAATCAAAGCACTTGCCGTAGAAAATGGAAAAGCCTATGTGACGACAGAATATGTTTATGATGAAAATGACTTTTTCTTTGCATGCTTTCCCATAAAATTTACGGCAGAAATCACGATTGCGCTTTCGCAGGACGGTTTACAACATACGCTTTCTCTGACAAACCATTCCGACAAGATGATGCCGATTTCGGTGGCAACCCATACGACTATCAATGCGCCTTTTGTGGACGGCGGCAGAGAGGAAAATATCCGCCTGCAGGTACCGGCGGTAAAGAAGATTCAGTTTAATAAAAAACGCTGGCTGCCTGACGGAGTGCAAAAGGAGCCGGATGATTACGATATGGCGTATGTAAATGGAACAAAATGTCCCGTACTTTGTGATATTTGCAATGATATGTACGCGGGCGGAGTCCTCAAGACAGAAGGAACAGATTTTCATGGCTGTATCATTACGGACACGGAGAGCGGCAGAAAAATTTATTATGAAGTGGATGATGCATATAAATTCTGGATTCTTTGGAACCATGAAGGCTTTCACCAGTATTTTTGCCCGGAGCCCATGACGGCGCAAGTGAACGCTCCGAATCTGGATATGCCGAGAGAAGAGAGCGGGTATGAAGAAATTGCGCCCGGTCAGAATTATACCGTTTCCCAGCGGTTTTTTACCCGATAATTTGATTTTGTAAAAGGCATTCTATATGAATAACAAAAAAAAGAAAAATCGTCCCAGAATTTATGTATGCCATACCCTGTACCATGTGTATGTATCTCTTTTGAAGGAAATGAACCGAAAAGACGGGCAGGACGAAAAGGCGGATATTGCGCTCAGCAAGGTATTTATGGATTTTGGAGATTTGGATAAGCGGCTGCAGGCAGCAGGTGTTTTTGACAGGGTGCTTTCACTGGACGAGCGGCGTGCCGAGGATTTTCCGAAGCTTATGAAATACAAAAAGAATTGTAATCATATTGTGAAACACATGATTAACCGGATTATTTTTACAAAAAAGCTGGGAAAGCTGCAGGAAAATTTTTTTGATATTGATTTTACGGAGTATCAGGATATTTACGTATTTTGCGATTCCGACCCGATTGGATATTATTTGAACTACCGTCATATTTATTATCATGCGGTGGAGGACGGATTAGATTGTCTGAAAAATTTTGATGCGGCGCATGTGGACAATCAAGGACATTTTCAGTTAAAAGCCGCGTTGGCGGCAAAAAACATTATCTTTATGCAGAACGGATACAGTAAATACTGTCTGGATATGGAGGTGAATGACACCTCCTGCTTTGATTATACCTTTAAAAAATATAAAGAAGTGCCGAGAAAGCCAATGGAGCAGGCGTTAAATGCAGAACAGAAAAAAACCATGACGGCTATTTTTCTTCCGGATGCGAATGAAATTGCAGAACAGCTTTCCGGCTGCAAGGACTGTATTCTTTTTTTGACGGAAGGCTTTCCGGGGGACAAGCCTGAGGTCAGAAAGGCGGTCAGCGATGAAATCCTGCGGGATTACTGTGGAGGCTTTCATGTGGTAATTAAGCCCCATCCGCGGGACGGATTGGATTATGCGGCTTTGTATCCGCAGTGTACGGTGATTCGGGGACAGTTTCCCATAGAAGTACTCAATTTTATAGAAGGAATTCATTTTCGTAAAGCCATTTCCATTATCACCTCCGCGCTGGATTCGATTGCGTTTGCAGATGAAAAGATAAATATCGGACCGTATATTTATGACGCTTACGAGCCGGAGGAGGAACATGCTTTTATGAAGGCAGGATGGGACAGGACGCACGGGAAACAATAACATTTTTGCGGCAAAGATTTTTATGCAGACGGGCGGTAAAGAGATAAGAAGAGGAAGAAAAGGTTAACGGCAGATGTTAAAGGATTTAAAAAAGCTACAAATTTTAATGGATAAAAAACAAAAAAAGCAGATGACGGCGCTGGTGGTGATGATGATTATAGGCGCGCTGTTAGAGATGATGAGCATCACGCTTGTGATTCCGGTAGTGACGGCGGTGATTCAGCCGGATGTGCTGGACAAGTATGAAATCGTGCGTTTTATCTGCAGTCTGCTTCATATTCGTACAACAATGCAGTTTACCGTTGTTTCCATGATAGCGCTTATCCTGATTTTTATTGCAAAGGATGCTTTTTTGTTCTGGCAGCAGAAAAGGATGTACCGTTTTGTCTACACCAACCAGTTTCAGACGGCAGAGCGGCTTTTGCGAAGCTATGTCAATAAGGACTATGAATATTTTTTGAATGCGGAAACTTCCGTTATCCAGCGGAGTATTACGGCAGATATCAACAATATGTATACCTTGGTGCTTGCCATGCTGCAGCTTGCGTCGGAGGTAATTGTCTTTTTATTCGTGGGAACGACTCTTTTTGTATTAGACCCGCTTATGACGCTTACGCTCTGCGTGCTGCTGATTGTGACGCTCATTGTGATTAAGCGGATTATCAAACCGATTATGAACCGGACAGGAAAAGCCAATCAGGACTACGGCGCTTCCATGTACGAATGGATTACGCAGACCGTGACCGGCATCAAGGAGGTCAAGGTCAACGCAAAGGAGCAGTACTTTATTGGAGAATATCTAAAACAAGGCAAAGGCTATATCAATGCCATGGAAGTTTACAGTATGTTTGCCAATACGCCCAAGCTCTTGATAGAAGCAGTATGCATTACAGGCATGATAGCATATATGCTGATATTGGTGCTGACCGGGGCGGATATGGGGAATATGATTCCGACGCTTTCCGCATTTGCCTTTGCAGCGGTGCGGCTTATGCCCTCTGCCAGCCGGATTAACAACCAATTGACGCAGATATCCTTCTGCGAGCCGTTCTTTTTTAACGTAAGCGACAATCTGCTCGAGGATATCAGTGAGGAAAAAATTGACCTTTCCTATGCCGTGGAAGCAAAAGAGAAGCTCCCTGTTACAAGAGAAATCTGTCTAAGCGGGATTACTTACAAGTATCCCAACACTGAAAAGTATATTTTTGACCATGCCGATTTAACCATACCCGTAGGTTCAGCCATTGGCATTGTAGGCGGTTCCGGTGCGGGCAAAACAACCATTGTGGATATTATTCTGGGTCTTTTAAAGCCGGAGGCAGGTAAGATTACGGCGGACGGCGTAAACGTGGCGGAACACTACAGGGAATGGTTGAAAAACATCGGCTATATTCCCCAGATGATTGCACTGTTAAATGCCGATATTCGAAAAAATATTGCTTATGGCGTGAAGGAAGAAAATATAGATGAGGATAAACTGCGGCACGCAATAGAAGAAGCACAGCTTGATGCTTTTGTGGACGGGCTTCCTGACGGGGACAGGACAGGCATCGGAGAAAGAGGTATCCGTATTTCGGGAGGACAACGGCAGAGAATTGGAATTGCAAGAGCGCTGTATGAAGACCCCGAAGTGCTTATTTTAGACGAAGCGACTTCTGCTCTGGACAATGATACGGAAGCTGCCATTATGGAATCCATTAACAGGCTTCACGGCAGAAAAACATTGATTATCATTGCCCACAGGCTTCAGACAATTGAGAAATGTGATATGGTGTTCCGTGTGGAAGAAGGGAAGATAGTAAAGGAGAGATAGTAAACAATATTCATAAAACGGCTATTGCAGTCTGCAGCGATAAAGCTTAGACTGCAATAGCTGTTTTTTATTTTATATAATCATATGATAAGGAGGTATAAGGGCATCCATTCCTGTTGCCAAAAGAGCGGCTTTTGTGAAACCGGGGACTTCGGTGCAGACCGGAGACAGAAGGAGCATCAGCATGAAATACAGAAAGGATATCGAAGAATACAGGGCGTATTTATTTAGAAAAGAATTGTCGGCAGGTACAGAAGCAATTTATATAAGGCAGGCGCGCCTGCTATTAGATTTTTTAGAGGAAAGAGCTGTTACAAAAGAAGAAATGATTGCTTACAAAACATATCTTTCTGAAAAAGGATTTGCCGCTTCTACTCTGAACCTATACATTGTGGCGGTCAATAGTTATCTGAAATATGCGGGATATGGGGCTTGCCGTGTCAAGACAAGGCGGGTACAGAGAAGAAAAAGTCTTGAAAATGTAATCAATATGGAAGAATACAACAGGATGCTGGTTTATGCAAAGGAAAGCGGCAGGGAAAAGTATTATTACATTATGAAGACATTGGCACTTACCGGAATCAGAATCGGCGAACTTAAATTTTTTACGGTTGAAATTTTAAATCAGGAAATGATTACGGTCAGCAACAAAGGAAAAATCAGGGAGGTATATTTGCCGGAAAAACTGTTAAGGGAGCTGCGGCAGTATTGCAGAAAGGCGCATATCGAAAGCGGCGCTATTTTTAAGGGCAGGGGCAGTAATCAGATTGGAAGAATCGGCGTCTACAAAATGCTGACGCATATGGCGGATGCGCTTGGAATACCAAGAGAAAAAGTCCATCCGCACAGCTTCCGGCATCTGTTTGCCATTACCTATATGAACCGCTACGGAAATCTATCGGAATTGTCGGATATACTGGGGCATTCCAGTCTGGAAACCACCAGAATTTACGCGGCGACATCCATACAGGAAAAACGGCAAAAGATGGAAAAGCTGGAATTGTAACAAATTGTAACTACATGGGTAAAAGGGCGGATTAGCTGTTTTTGGCGTGCAGGAAAAAATGGAGAAGTAAACAAAATACGATATTTTGTTGGGTATGTCAAGTGTTTTTTTAAGAATTTGCCTGATAAATATCGGACATAAGAAGAGGCAGGCAAAAAGTCTGTCTTTTTTTAGTGCCAAAAATAAAAAGATGTAGAAAAAAAGTGCTTTTTGGAAGAAAGTGCGCTATACAAAATATCGTATTATGAATATGCAGCCAGGCAGAGAAAAACATAGTCGCAATTTGGTGTCAAAAACAGCGCATAAAAACAGAAAGGCGGGAAAAGTATGGAAATAGTGGAAAGTATTTTAACAAATAATCCCTGCTATAAGGCGGGAAAAAGAATACAGGTGAAGGGGCTGATGATTCACAGTGTCGGCTGCCCACAGCCCTCCGCAGAGGTATTTGTAAGGAAATGGAACAATGCGGACTATGGCAGAGCATGTGTGCATGCCTTTATCGATGCCAACAGCGGCAAGGTGTATCAGACACTTCCCTGGAATCATCGCGGGTGGCACTGCGGCGGGGGCGGAAACAATACGCATATTGGCGTAGAGATGTGCGAACCGCCATGTATCAAGTATACAGGAGGTGCATCCTTTACCTGTACGGATGAAGGCAGGGCAAAAGAAATGGTGGAGCGCACTTACAAAGCAGCAGTAGAATTGTTTGCATTTCTCTGTAAGGAATATGGATTGAATCCGCTTGCCGACGGCGTCATCATAAGCCATAAGGAAGGACATGACAGAGGAATTGCATCAGGCCACGGGGACCCCGACCATCTCTGGCGCCAGCTAAACATCGGATACACCATGGATACCTTCAGGCAGGATGTAAACAGGGCAATGAGCGGTACCTTGGAAAAAAAAACAGTTGAAGTAAAAGAAGCTGCAGCAGATATGCTACAGGCGCAGCCTGCAAACGGTAATATGCAGCCTTCGCAAAAGGGAATTGAACTGGTTGCAAAGTATGAAGGATGCCGGCTTACGGCGTACAAATGTCCTGCCGGGGTATGGACCATTGGTTATGGGCATACGGAAGGTGTGAAGGAAGGCGACACACTGCCTTCCGAAGAGGCGGCAAAGGAGCTATTGGGAAAGGATTTAAAAAAATATGCCAATTATGTCAATGCCTGCGTACAAAAAGGAATTATAAAATTTCCACTTAACCAGAACCAGTTCGATGCCTTAACTTCTTTTACTTACAACTGCGGAAACGGAAATTTGCAAAAGCTGGTATCGGGACGGGATGCCGCCGTCATTGCGGATAAGCTTCCTCTTTACAACAAGGGAGGCGGCAAGGTATTGCAAGGACTGGTGAGGCGCAGGGAAGAAGAGCGTGCTTTGTTCTTAAGCTAGGGAGGAATGAAAAATGGCTGACGAACCCGGAACACAGAAGGAAGCGCCACAGCGCGGCGGTGAAAGTAACCGAAAAGGTTATCGGGACAGTGATTTTATTCTGCTGGACGACTTGGTGTATGCGCCTTTGCATGCGCTTGCAAAATCAAACCGGCAGCTTCGGGGGCAGGTGATAGAGGCAATCAGGAGCATGGGCGTTGCCAAACAAAACGGACAGGAGGAGACAATCTACTTAAGCAACATCAATATCGCCTATGACAAGGTAAGACCGGAAGCGGAAGAGGGCTGCAGCGTAGACAATATGCAGTTACAAGTACCGTTATTGTCCATTGTGCCGATTACCAACCTGAATGTGGAAAAGGCGGAAATAGATTTTTCCACGGAAATACAGGTGGTCAACGAACAAGAAGGAAAATGCCAAATCAATGCCCGTATCTGTTCGCCGGAACAAAGGGAAAGTGATTTTCTGCCGAGAGTTTCTTATAAAATGAAAGTAAGTTCCATTCCTGCGACAGAGGGTATTATGCGGATTACGGATATTCTGAGCGCCAATCAGGTGGCAAAACAGTTGGACACCACACCGGTCGCCGTGGACGGTAATTTGGGTTCTGAGGACCAGAAGCATACCAAACAGGAAGTTGGCAAGATGAAAGCCAAAGTCAAAAAACTAAAGCAGCTATACCAGAAGATTTCGGATATGATTGCAGAGCAGGAAAAGCTGCAGCAGCTAAGTCAGGATACATTTGCAGAGGTTACGCGCGAGTTTGACAAAGACAAATATCTGATGGCGCAGTCCAATATAACAAACCGCATCATGGAGTATCAGGAAAAAATCATGAATCGGGAAATTGAATTTGGATTGGAAAAAGACTATGAGTAAGACAAACAAAAAACAGAAAAGAAGACAGAAAAAAAAGAAAGCATTTTGGGAAAGCAGATGGCAGGAAAAACAGCTTCTGGAAGCTTATCAAAAAGAGCTTTTGGAAAATATGAATTTCCGTTTAGTCTGCGATATGGAAACAGAGGCGCTTCCGTTTGAAAGCCTGCTCTGGGTAGATGAAATTACGATAGGCAGGATAGCGTATTCTCCCCAAAAGAAGCTTTCCGTAAAAGCATTTTTTCTGTCTCTTTTCCAAAAAATCCTGAAAAGAAAGGAAGCACTTATATGGGAGTAGCAGAACAATTTGCGGGCTTGAAAATGGACCAGTTGATTGGCGGTCCTTTATCGGCGGCAGCGGACGCCAGCCTGGCGCTTGCAGAGTCCACGGCAACATTCATTAAGAAGGTAGGATTTAAAAATAACGGGGACTTACATACGGTTGCGTTTCAGTATCAGAAGCGCAGCGTTAACGAAGACGGGACAAGCAATCTGGATGAAATGCGTGTTGATATGCCATTACTGGCGATTGTGCCGATTCCAAATCTGCAGATAGATGAGGTCAATATTCTGTTTGATATGGAAGTAAAAGAAAGCATAAAGGAAGAAAGCACGATAGACGGCTCCTTAAGCGCAAGCGCCACCCTGAATCTGGGCTTGTTTAAGGTAAGCGTCAGCGGCAGTGTCAGCGCCCACAGCAGCAATACCAGAACCTCCGATAATTCGGCAAAATACCATGTGGATGTCAGGGCAACCAATCATGGGATACCGGAGGGGCTGGCGCGCGTACTTGATATGATGGCAGCCAACATTGCGCCTTCGCTTGTCGGCTCCACCATTCAGGACGGAAACGGACAAAAGCTGGCAGAAAGCGCAAGGCAGAAGGCGGAGAGGCTTAAAAGTCTGAGGCAGGAAATCAGTCAGATTGAAAGCCGCCTGAATGCGGCAAGGAACGGGCTGGACAACAATATCGGACAACTGAAACGACTTGCCGCTTCGCAGCAGAATGCATATCAGGCAGCTATGGTGCGGGAAATGAACAAGCTGGAAAAGGATGAAAATGGAGATAACGAGACCGCCGTTACATACGGGCAGATTATGGATGAGGTGAACCTGTCATGGAACAACCTGCAAAACCATGCGCCCGAGTTGATTAAAATGCTTGCGGACAGTGGAGAAAGCAGCGACGGCGTATCGGAAATTTTTGCTCTAAAGGCGCTGAGCGGAACGGAAGCGGTAGCATACAGTGAAAGCGAAAGCGGTTATGCAGGACTGAAGATGGCGCAAAAGAGCGCTTTGGACTCCCAGAGCAAGGTAACCCGGCTTGAGGAAGAACTGTTCCAGAAGAAAGCAGAATACAGTGATGCCGTTGCAGGAAAAGCTGCGCTGCCGGAGTCGGTTAATCCATAATCTATCTGAATAAAAGGAGAAGCCGATGAGGGAAAATGAAAAAGCAGCTTTAACGGATATTCATTATATAAAGCTGGTTCCCGTCGGAAGCATAAATCCCAACAATCCCCTTTCGGACCAGTCGCGGGCGGAACAGGTAAAGCTGTTAAACCGCTGTCTGAATGATTATCCGAAAGGGGTTATCATAGGAAAAGACATTACCGTCGGACGCTATATGCTGGGAGAACATGAGCTTACGATGGAGAGAATCACATATCATGTAGGTTTTATAAGGAAACCCTCATGGGAAGATTGAGCAGAGGAGTATCAGTATGGAAATAGGAATAGACAAAAAAGAAAATGTTCTGAAGGTAAAGCTGAATGGCAGACTGGATACCGTTACATCGCCGCAGCTTGAGGAGAAGCTAAAGGAAGAGCTTGCGGGAATTGTCAGCCTGCAGTTTGATTTTACGGAGCTGGAGTACATATCATCGGCTGGCTTGCGGGTACTGCTTGCAACGTCGAAAAGAATGAAAAAGCAGGGAAAGATGGAAATCCATCATGCAAACGAAGAAGTTATGGAGGTCTTTACCATTACAGGTTTTGCAGACATCCTGACAATTGTGTAAAGCCGGTTTGCTCCGGGAGGCAGGAATGGGAGAAGAAAAGAAAAAAGGCGAGGACACAGGATGGCTGATGGCAATAGCGGGCATTGTTATACTTGCAGCCGGTATGGCGGGTATTTTTTATGCCGGAGCTCCTGTGACATACAAAATAGCGGACAGCAAAGAGGAAGCGATAGGGGAGAGCTTTGGGTATCCGATGGAGGAGGCGCAGGAGTATACCCTGTATATAGGTCTGAATGATAAAGACGAATACCGGCAGCTTATATCCACGCAGGAGGCGAAGGAAATCATAGACGCCATTTGTATCCGGTATGTGGACGGCTATACCGTAACAGAGGCAAAAGGAGCGTGGGTAGATGAAAAAAACATGCTTACACAGGAAAATACACTGGTATATCATTTCAGGGAAGCAGATGAAGAAGCATTAAAAGAAATTATGGACAGGGTGATTGCAGCGTTAAATCAAAATACCATTTTGGTGGAAGAGCAGACGGTATCGTATGCTTATTATGGCGGCGAAGAGGCAAAAGAAGCGGAGGCAGCAGATGACAAAGACGGAAAATAACATTCTTCTGATTTCAATTACACTTTGCTGGGCGTCTTCCTACATCTTTATCAAAAACCTGCCGGAAGACTTTTCTTCCTATGCGTATCTGACATTGACCTGCGGCATTGCGGCGCTGCTTATGATACTGGTTTTTGGCAGGCGGCTGCGGAAGCTCCGAAAAAGCATATGGATAAAAGGCGGCATCCTGTCGGTTATCTTGAGTCTGAATTTGCTTGCCGAAAAAAAGGGGATATCCCTTCTCGCCCCGTCTAATGCGAGCTTTCTGGCAGCCTTAACAATTATTATGGTGCCGCTTCTTATGCTGTTTTTCAGGGAGAAACCAAGCAAGAACCTGATGCTTGGGGCGTGCATTATTGTATTGGGGCTGTGTATCAGTACGGGTTTTACAATAAGCGGTTTTTACAGTACAGGCACTTTTTATATGCTGGCAAGCTGCTTTAGTTCTGCCGTTTATACCATTGCGGCAGACAGGTATGTCAAGGAAGAGGACCCGCTTCTTATCTGTATTGTCCAGATGATTTTCAGCACGGTAATCGGTTTTTTCTTTTGGTACATGGAAAATCCCAAAACCTTTATAAGCATTTCCTATACAAGAGAGCTGCTTTCCAACCTGTTTATCCTTGCTTTCTTTGCAAAGGCATACGCGTATATTGTACTGATGATATCTCAAAAATACACGGATGCCGTCAGTGTAACCGTAATCGCGGCTACAGAACCGGTGATTACGTTGATTTTATCCGTACTGCTTCCAACATCTTATGGAGGCAGGCAGGGGGCATCGCCCTCCGCCATAACAGGTGCGGTGGTAATTGCAGTCGGCGCAGTGGTGGCAGGACTTCACTTTTTGGAGAGGAAAAGTCATCCGGCGCAGAAGAGGGAAAATGATGCAGCTTAAAAAGGGAAAACAGTTTTTTATTACGCTGGCGGCGTTTTTGATATTGGGAATATCCTTTAAGGTCATGGTACTGGTAGAAGGGCTGACAGAGGTGCGTCCGGTAAATGCCATACCGCCTGTGGCGGGATTGTTGTGCGGACCGGTCGGAGCGGCTGCGTGCGGTATCGGTAATCTGCTTGCGGATATGGCGGGTACTTTTTCCGCGAGCTCGCTGCTCGGCGTTATCGGCAATTTTTTGGCGGCATATATGCCATATCGTTTGTGGCAGCTTTTTTCCGATGAGGAACCGAATCTGCACAGCAGAAAAAACAGAATCCGATATTGCCTGATTTGTGCCGTCAGTGCCATGACGGTGGCATGGTTTCTGGCTTTTGGGCTGTATTTGCTTGAAGGCGTGTGGATGGAACAGATTTATACCTATGTATTTTTTAACAATCTGGGATTTTCCATCGGGCTTGGTATGCCGCTTTTGATTATTTTGACATCGGACGGCGTACAGATAAAAGGCTGCCGTTTCAGGGGAAAAAACCGTATTCTGGAACAGCTTATTCTGCGGCGGGCGGTTTGTGCAGGGTATGCAGGCTGTATGCTCCTCCTTTTTGCAGGAGTGGCATACTGGCATTTTAGTCCGAAGGAAGCACCATGGCTGCTTTCGGTATCCGTGACGGCGGCAGCAAGCCTTGTCGTGCTGCTAGTTTAGGGAGGTTAGGATGAAAAAAGTAAAAATAGTAGTGTTAACGGCAATGCTGTTCTTTTTGGTTACAGTGCCGTGCAGACAGATATTCCATTTATCCGAGGTTACGGAGGTGCGTCCGGCAAGCGCTTTTCCACCTGCCTTTGGTATGCTGTTTGGGGGCTGGGGCGCTTTGGGCTGCGCGATTGGAAATTTGGCGGCAGATTTTTTGTCGGGTTATGACGTAAAAATCTGTGTGCCCGGATTTTTGATACAGTTTCTTTACGGTTATCTGCCTTACGTGATGTGGTTCGGTATCAAAAAGAACGGGAAGAATGCGGTTATCCGCATGAAAAATGTGCGTTACGTGATAAAGTATATCGCAATTGTATTTGTGGATTCTCTTTTGATGGCGGTAATGCTGGGCGCGCTTTTACAGCTTACAGGAATGGGGAGCCTCCTGTCTTCTGCCACATTACTTTTGTTTTTTAATAATCTTGTCTTCTGTCTGATACTTGGGATTCCCATTATCATTCTGGCGGGTCTTTGCGTGGAGCAGGAAAAAGGGAGGGTTCTCACCTTAAATGTGCGCTTTGTACTGATTTTTCTGCTGCTCAGCGTGGTATCGGCAATTCTGATGGGCGTGGCATCTTATGGAGAAATGTATCATTATGTAGCCGATAAAATGGCGCTTTGGAACAGGGTCTATATACGTGTGTCCGTGGATTTCTTTACCCTGTGCGGTATCTGCGTCTGTTTTCTCTGGTATTTGGAGAAAAATATTACGGTGCCGATTGAACGACTGGCAGAGCTTGCCGGCAATTATGCGGACAGGAAAAAAGTAAAAGGAAAAGAAGAGAGTGCCATCGGGGAAGGAAGCAGTGACGAAGAGTTAAAGCACAAAGAGCTGGCTGCAATATGCGATGAGCTTGGCAGCCTGCATGGAGAAACGGGGCATCTTGCCATCGCATTTAAAAAAATGATGCAGGACGTGGAGTATTACATTGGTGATATTACCCGCATTACGGCAGAAAAAGAGCGGATTCATGCAGAGCTGCAGGTGGCATCCCAGATGCAGGCAGATATGCTGCCCGATTCGAGAGAGGCTTTTGCAGGCAGCAAGGCATTTACCTTATGTGCAAGGATGCTTCCGGCAAAGGAGATGGGCGGCGACTTTTACGATTTTTTTATGATAGACGAGGATAACCTTGCTTTTTTGGTCGCAGATGTTTCGGGGAAGGGCGTGCCTGCAGCATTGTTTATGGTGGTGGCAAAAACCCTGTTAAAAAACCGGACAAGGAGTTCTGCATCTGCGGCGCAGGCATTTACGGATGCCAATGAAGGCTTGTGCCAGGACAATTACCACGATATGTTTGTGACCGCATGGATGGGTGTGCTGACATTATCGACGGGCAGGCTGGTATTTGTAAACGCAGGTCACACAAGACCGCTTCTTCGGCAGAAGGACGGCAGCTATACCTATCTGACCGAGCGCAGCGGATTTGTCCTTGCCGGAATGGAACATACGCAGTATACGCAGCAGGAGTTATATTTGGCGCCCGGGGATGCGTTGTTTCTCTACACGGACGGCGTAACGGAAGCAAATGATGCAAAGAAACACCTGTATGGGGAAGAGCGTCTTTCACAGGTACTAAACAAAGAGCCGGATTTGGCGCCTGAGGAAGCCCTGACTGCGGTGTGGGAGGATGTAATGCTTTATCAAAAAGGGATGGAACAGTTTGACGATATTACCATGCTTGCGCTTTGCTACAATGGAAACGGTTTTAGGAAAAAGACGGGAAAACCGGATATGGCGGATATACAGGAATGGAACCGTTTTGTAGACGAAATTTTAGAGGAAAAGCATTTTCCGCAGAAAGAAGCCGCAAAAATAAGAATTGCGGTGGATGAGATTTATTCTAATATCTGTTACTACAGTAAGGCAAAAACAGTTACGATAGGCTGTCAGGCAGATACCGAAGCAGTGACAATTTACTTTGAAGACGACGGAATCCCTTACAACCCCTTAAACAGACCCGACCCCGATTTGAAGGAGGCTATGGAAAACCGTAAAGAGGGCGGGCTGGGTATTTATCTGGTAAAAAAGCGCATGGATAAGCTGGACTATGCGTATGTAGAAGGAAAAAACCGGCTTACAATGGTAAAAAACAAATTTTAACAGGGCTGAGACAAAAGCGGCACAGAAAAGAGGATAAATATGCATATAAGAATGTATGAAAAAGCAGAAGAGATTATCAAAACAATAAAAACAGAATCTGATAGAAATCAATGGAAAAAACAAATAGAAAGCCTGCAGGCGCTAGGCGTAATCCCCTCCAGCTTAACGTGCAGGGAAGAAAAAAAGAACGAAATCAGTCTGGCGGGACTGTTTTTTAAGAGCGGGGAGGAACTGGAGCAGGGCTTAAGGAAGTACTGGATAAATAAGGATATACAACAGAAGCAGTGCGAGGATGAGGAAGCTTATATAAAACAAAATGTAAGGATAGGAACGGAATTCACCTTTCATCACCCAACGTTTCTTTTTACCATGAAGGATTTGGAAAAGAGTAGTAGCGATGGAGACTATCAAAAAAATAATCGCGAAAAAGGCATCGATGAAGGAAATCGCATCATTGCGCAGTGGACGGCGGATTTGCAGAGAGAATATTCTCGTCAAAAACTGCTGTCCGGCTCAAAAATTACGGCGGCAAATACCGGACATGGGCATAAAAAGTATACAAATGCCGCGTATGAAGCGGTTGAGATAATGTTTGAGATAGAAATAAAGGATACTTTGCAGGATTTGCAAGACAGAACATTTTTATGGAAGGTTAATTTTGACCTTGACCCATCCTGTATAGAGCTGCAGGCGGACCCTATGCCATATTGTTTTTTTGCTAATTGCGGATATTGTATCGAAACGCTTCTGTTTCGGCATACAGGCAAGTATCGACGTACAAGTAAGTACGGGCTCGAGGCAGATAAAAGCATAGAGACGGGCGGTGGCGGACATATTTCTCTTGACGTAGGGGCGGCATTTTCCGGCAATGCCGTATACATGCGTAATTTTCTGGTGCTTTATTCCTGTGAGGCCTTAAAGGCGAGTATCGAAAAGACTGCAAAGGAGCAGGAGAAAGAGCTTACGGAAGAACAAAAGAAGTGGATGCAGCGTTCTTTTCTGACAGAAGAACAGAGACAGCTTCTGTCAGAGTCAAAAGATGTGGCAAATGCGCCATTTCTTTTTGAAGCGGATGAATGGCTGCGCTTCAAGCATTTTATTGCGGACTTCGACCGGCAGCAGGCATCTATAGAGGAGTTTGTAAGAGGTATGCAGGAGCAGGTTTATGTTAACGCTACAAGAGAGCTGGAAATAGCAATGGGAGGTGCAGAGCATGTAGAAGTAGGGGATAAATGGCATTATCAGGCGGTAAATCTGGAACATGTACATGATGACGGACGGATAGAGCTAAGGCGTTTTGATGCACAGGAAAGTATAAATGAATTGCTGCAGCAGACGGAAGTATTGTTCCAAATTCTTATGATGGCAAGGACAAACCGGAAAATTTCCATAGACAAGGCATTGGAAAGCGACTATTTTGCCTGATGAGCCAATGGCAGGAAAACAAGTGTTGACGACAGTTCTTTCGTCTGCTATATTGCAATTAACGAAGATTAAAGAGAGCAGAAGGGAGAAGCAGGATGCTGGAATTTAAGTATGACACACAATTACTGATAGAGGGTGAGGACCTTGACGAGGATGTAATAAGCGATTATTTCACGGAGAATTTTAAGGGAGACTGTCTTTTGGCAGTTGGTGACGAAGAGTTGATTAAGATTCATTATCATACGAACGAGCCTTGGAAGGTGTTGGAGTATTGCGCTTCTCTGGGAGAAATCTATGATATTGTAGTGGAGGACATGGACCGCCAGTCGAGGGGCTTAAAGGGCTGATTTGATACCCCTTAGTGGCATTAATTTCCTGAAAAGTATTGAATTTTGGCGCAAAAAATGTTATGATGGGGTTAATTAAAAGGAAGCATGGGACGATATGCTTTATAACAATAGTAGGAGCACGGAGGCTCCGTCAGTCAGCAAAGGAGTGATTTTATGGGTATTGGTATTAATGTGGGGAATACGAGTCCGGATTACTCGTATTTATTTCAGAGTGCAAGCGGAGGCAGTCTTGGCAATCTGAATTTTATATCAGATTATGCCAGCATCAAGAATGGCAGCTATGGTAAGCTGATGAAGGCTTATTATGGAGCAGGACAGAGTTCAGCATCCGGTATAGGTTCAACGGCATCATCATCCGGTGAGAAGAGCGGCAGGACCCGTACAAACAATGTTCTTGAAAGAATTTTGGAGGAGAAAAAGAATCCGAAGGTTTCCAAGGAGGCGCAGGAGGCAAACGCCAAGCTGACAACAGGACTTTCGGACTTAAAGACTTCTCTTTCCGCGCTACGGAACGACAGCACTTATACGGACACGGCAAATGGCAGGAGTGCAGCAGACAAGGTAGTTTCTGCGGTGAAGGCTTATGTGTCGGATTATAATGATGTTGTGAGTGCGGCAAAGGGCTCCACTTTGACGAACAAGACCGCATATGTAGCGAATATGATGAGCAGCACGGCTGCAAATGCAGATAAGCTTTCAGAGATAGGTATCTCCGTCAATTCAAACGGAACGATAGAGCTTGATGAGGGTGCGCTGAAGAAAGCCGGTATTGATAAGGTGCAGGAGTTGTTTTCTGCAAAAGATATTACAAGTTATGGCTCCACGGTTGCATCGCGCCTTCAGTTTGCAGGCTCCGTATCCGGTACGGGTTCCGCTTCCGGCAGTACGGACACAAGCAGCACGGCAGCTTCCAACGCGGCTTCCCTCAAGGCGGACAGCAAAGCGCTCGGGTCTGACAGCTTGTATGAAAAGGTAAAAGACAAAGACGGCAATGATACCGGTAAATACGACATCGACAAAATTTTTGCTACGGCGAAGAGCTTTGTCAATCATTATAACGGTATGTTTGATACTGCTGAGTCCAGTTCAAATTCCGGTGTATTAGCCAATTTATCTTACATTAGGGAAAAGACGGCAGACAATGCAAATGCATTGAAGCAATTTGGAATCGATGTGAATGCAAAGGGCAGAATGACGATTGACGAGGATACCTTTAAGAAGGCAGACATGTCCAAGGTACAAAAGTTTTTCCAAAATTATGGTTCTTCTATTGCGACCAACGCTTCACTTGTAGACTATTATATGACGACACAGGCGAATGCAGCCAATGGTTATACGTCCGATGGAACCTATAATGTACAGGGAAATGCCCGCTATGCCAGCAACGTATAATGCAAAAGATAAGAAAAGAGGATGCAAATCTGCATCCTCTTTTTTATGTCTGTTTTCTATTGTACCGGACCATATGTAAAAGTAATGGAGAGTGTTTCCATATGGCTGAGGTCCGCATTGTCAACGATTGTCGGTGCGACTTTGGAAATATCACCGTCAGCGGTACGTGCCTCTGCCGGAACTGCAGTAACCCATTCGTTGAAGATATTGACACGGGTGCACTTTTTGTCGTCCGTAGTGGTGTAAGGAACTGCGGTAAGCGTGTAGGGCTCTCCGTTTATGGCAAGCTCCGTAATTGTAATCAGGTATCCGGGGTAAAGGATTTCTCCGTTGCCGATGGCAAGAGCACAGAAAGCCGTTCCATTGGCAAAGCCTGCCCCTGTCTTGGTAAAGTCAAGGCTTACGGTATAGGTGCCTTCGCCGGTTACTTCTACATCTGTTGCAATGAGCCCGTCTGTTTTGGAGGCGGGGTCGTAGGAATCCCCGACACTGTACATAATATTCCAGTCACTTGAGTTAAACATAATCCATGCGATAGCCGTGCCGGCATCTTCGGCGTCAAATTCGGTTTCTTCAAATTTGCTGACGGCATTTGCCTCGGCAGTCTCAATAGCGGTTTGCGCAGTAGTTTTAATTTCCTCCTCTGTCAGGGAAGCCTGTGCGGCGTAACGTCTTTCCAGATAAAGATTTGCCACGTCGTCGTCAATAAATCCAAGCTTTGTCCTGACAAACAGGCTGCTGCAGTCCCAAAGCATAGGGCAGTAGCCGTACAAATCACAATTGTAAAGGAAATTACTCAAAAAGTCGCAGATATTGTCCTTTACTGTGCCGTCGTCCCGCAGTGCCACGGCATACTCGCCGATAACAACGCCGTAACCCTGTTCCGTAAACTTGCTCATCATTTCAAGCAGGGTATTCTGTTCGCCGTAATTTCTCTTTGTGCCCCATACGGAAAGGCTGGAATTGCCGCAGTAGCCCCAAGGGGTGTAATAGTGCACGGAAATCATAAGCTTATTTTCAGCGGTATCCGTCGGCATGACAAAACGGCTGTCACAGGTTTTCTGGATATCCGTATTGTATCCGGCAATCAGCAGGAAGCGCTGCGCATTGTTGCCGCCGGTACCGCGGATGGTATCCACAAAGGTCTGGTTGATGGTATTTGTCAACTCAAAACATTCCTGCTCAGAAAGTGTGCCTGAATCCGCTGCAACGTCCACATCATTCAAACGGCTGCCTAGCTCCTCGTTGGCAGATTCAAAAATCAGATAGTCGGAATATTCCTTATACCGCTCTGCAATCTGCGTCCACATGGATATGTAAAGCTCCATTGCCTGCCTGCGGGTTTCTTCACTGGCAGAGCCAAACATACCCCACCAGCTTCCGTCCCAGTGGTCATTGATAATGACATACATGTCTTCATTTAAAGCATAGTTGATGATTTCTTCCACGCGGTTTAAGTAATCCTCCCGAATGGTGTAATCGCCGCTTTCATAATTCATGGCGTTTGTCCATGCAATCGGAATCCTGAGAGAATCAAAGCCCGCATTTTTCATGGCGGTAATCATTTCCTGTGTGGTGACAGGTTGCCCCCAGTAGGTTTCGTAGGAGGATACGGAAGCGGTAGTGCCATAGACGGCGCGCCCGTATGCTTCCATGGTATTGCCCAGATTGATGCCGTTGCCCATCAGGGTTACAAGCTCGAGGGAGGTAAGCTCTGTGCGCATGTATCCGCTGTCCCAAGTTTCTATGCCATTGGCAGAAAGATGCTGATATTTCTTGTCAGACGGGGCAAAAGGACCGGTGCCGGTAATCTTCATAACGACCATGGTCAGACCCAAAAGACCAAGGATACCGGCAGCGATACAGATAATAAGATTGCGAGATTTTGTTTTTTTCATTGTGACCTCATTTCTGTGCGGCGGTTGAAAAAACGCGCCGCACTTTTAGATGATGTCAGTATAAACAAAAAATTCATTTCAGAAAAGCATAATATTTATAGTTTTTTTACGACTTTTTTAAAGCTATTTCAGGACAGGATGCTATCCATGGATTCAAACAGCTTGCTGATATCGATGGGCTTGGCAATATGTCCGTTCATTCCGGATGCTAAGGCAGCCTGTTTGTCTTCTTCAAAAGCGTTGGCGGTCATTGCCAGAATGGGGATGGAAGCCAGCTCTTTGTTTTCCAGTTTTCGAATGGTTTTTGTCGCTTCATAACCATTCATAATAGGCATCTGGACGTCCATAAGGACTAAGCGGTAATAGCCGGGCTGGGATTTTTTCAGCATATCCACGGCAATCTGCCCATTATCTGCAACTTCTACATCCAACCCTGCTTCTTTTAAAATTTCTACGGCAATTTCCTGATTCAGCTCATTGTCTTCCGCAAGCAAAATGCGGCCGGAATGAAAATTCTGAGGCTTTGGAACAAGGAGCGTATGATTGTCTTCCTCAGAATTTATGACAGAATAAAGGCAATTTGTCAGTTCTGAGAAAAACAACGGTTTGCTGCAAAATGCTGCAACGCCGGCTTCTTTTGCTTCACTTTCAATATCGGACCAGTCGTAAGCCGTCAGCACGATAATGGGTACATCGTCGCCCACTTCCTTGCGAATCCGGCGGGTGACTTCGATGCCATTCATGTCGGGCATCAGCCAGTCGATAATGTATACGCTGTAGTTGTCATTGCGCATTGCAGCCTGACGGGTGCGCAGCACGGCTTCTTTGCCGGATAATGTCCATTCAGCGCGCATACCAAGCTGTCCCAGCATATAGGTAACGCTGTCACAGGTGTTAAAATCGTCATCCACAACAAGCGCCCGACAGTCTTTTAATTCCGGTATGACCTGCGGTACTTTGGCTTCAGAATTAAGGCGGAAGGTAAAGGAAACAATGAATTCCGTTCCGACGCCCTGTTTACTTTTTACCTCAATGGTGCCATTCATCATATCTACGATATTTTTTGTAATTGCCATTCCAAGACCGGTTCCCGGAATCCCGCTAAGGGTCGAGTTCTTCTCCCTTTCAAAAGGTTCAAAAATATGGGAGATAAATTCTTCGCTCATACCGATGCCGGTATCTTTAATATGGAATTCATAGCTGGCGCAGCCTTTGGGAGCGCCGGCTTTTTCAATAATCCGCACGCTGACAATACCGCCGGCGCCTGTATACTTGACGGAATTGCTGAGTAAATTTAACAAAACCTGATTCAAGCGCAGTTTATCACAGAAGATTTCTTCATTTTTTACATCCACGGCGTCCATATACAGCTCAAGCTGTTTTGCACGGATATCCGCCTGTAAAATACTGCGCAGCCCGTGGAGAATATCCGGCAGGCGGCAAGGTGTTTCTTCCAAATGCATTTTACCGCTTTCGATGCGGCTCATATCCAGAATATCGTTAATCAGGCTCAGCAGATGGTTACCGGATGCCATAATCTTTTTGAGGTACTCCTGTACCTGCTCCTGACGCTCGATATGGTTGAGCGCCAGTGTGGTGAAGCCCACGATGGCATTCATCGGTGTACGGATATCATGCGACATATTGGAAAGAAAAACGCTTTTTGCTTTATTTGCCCGATTTGCCTGCAGAAGAGCATCTTCCAACAGGTTTTTCTGCTCTATTTCATTGCGAATTTCTTCGTTGACGTTGCGGAAGCCCAAAACAATACCGTGGTCCTCATCCCATACGCCGGCATACACAGCCCGCATTTGAAAGTATTTTACTTCCTTATCTTTGTAAACACGGTAATTTATGCAGTATAGTTTTTTGTCGGCAAGCACTTCTTTCAAATGCTCCAGAGAAACAGCCTGCCGGAACATTTCTCTGTCATCTTCATAGACAGAATTTTGTATATAAAGCTCCATGCTTTCCTTTAAGGGTATTTTTTTGCTGAAGGCGGAGCGAATCGACTTTTCGCTGTTGCTTTGCAAGGGGAAAACAGTACCTGTGTTGAGTTCGACAAAGCAAACCAGACTGTAGTCAATGCTCAATGCCTGAAGCAGTCTCATCTGGCGGTTTTCATTTCTTTTTTCCTGCAGCTTCTGTGCCGTGCAGTCTAAAAGGAAGCGCTGGTAAAGAGGCATGCCATTTTCCTTTAAGAGCTTAATATTGCCCATGACATGCAGGATTTCACCATTTTTATGCTGTACGCGGTATTCTACGTTGACACTGTCGTCTTCCTTTTTGAGTTCTTTGATAGACTCCCGCAGCTTTGCCCTGTCTTCTTCCATAACGGAAGCGGCAAACATGTCAAAGCCTTCCTTCTGCAAAGCTTCCTGAGATTCATAACCAAGAATTTTGAGAGCGGCTCTGTTTATGCTTATAATTTGGGAGCCGTCTACGGAATGGCAGATAACACCACAGTCCATCGTAGTAAAAATCGTCTCCAGCGCATGATTTTTCTGTAAAATTTCCTGTTCGTAGAGCCGTTCCTGCGTAATGTCGATAGCCACGCCTACAGTTCCCATTACGCTTCCATCCAAATCATACAGGGGGGATTTGTAGGTGGTGAGGGTGCGGGTGCCATCTTTGGTTTTGATGACCTCTTCGGAGATACAGGTTTCCTTTTTGGTCATAACCTCGCGTTCCGATTCTATACATGCAGGGTCATCCTGCTCCACGTCCCATATGTAGGCATGACCGCGTCCTTCAACCTGTTCTTTGGTCTTGTTGACGGTGCGGCAGAAGCTGTCATTTACTTTTTCGTGGATGCCGGCTTTGTCTTTATACCATATAAGGTTTGGAATATGGTTGATGGTGGCATCAAAATATTGACCGGTCTGCCAGAAATCCTTGCTCATTTTGCAGGTCTGCTGCCATCTTAGAAACCGAAACCGGATTTCGTCTTCTGATAAGGGAGTTATCCATATATCTTTGATGTCCGGCAGGAAATCCGATAAAAGTGCAACCTGCTCCTTGTCTGCAAGCAGAATCAGCTCTGCGGATTCTTTTTTATAAGACAGCAATGCCTGCAGGGTTTCCTGCACATCAGTATTATGTAAATAAGCCAAAATCACATCTGCATTGGCAGCCAATGCTTTTTCCGGCCGGATGCTCTCAGAAAACGTATGTGTGAAATGTGAAAGAGGGGACATTTCCTTAATGATTTCAAATTCTTTGTTCTGACAGCCTGTCAAATAGAAATGGATATGGCAATGATACATATCAATTTCCTCCCTGCATAGTTGTTGTGTTTACCATTTCGATGCTACAGATATTACCATTTTAACAAGGGCGCCGGATTGTGTCAATATTTGAGCAATGATTGCATTTTATATGATACAAAGTGTATAATGGATTTTGAGATAAATGAGGCGAAAGACATGGAAAAATTGAAGGAAAAACATATATTTGGTAAAGCCGCGTTACGTGCGCTGTTATTTCCGCTTATAATAGAGCAGATTTTAAATTCCCTTATGGGGACAGTTGACACCATTATGGTGAGCAACGTAGGGGAGGCGGCTATGTCTGCGGTTTCTCTCGTTGATTCTATTAATATTCTGCTGATACAGGCGTTTGGGGCGCTGGCAGCCGGAGGCTGCATTGTCTGTTCCCAATACATAGGAAAAAAGAACGAGGAAGCGGCGAACAAGGCTGCCGGACAGGTGCTGCTGGTTATTCTTGTAATTTCTGCGGCAATTGCCTTAATCTGTCTTGTCTTTAACAGGGGGCTTCTGCAGCTTATATTTGGCTCGGTGGAGGCGGATGTTATGGAGGCGGGCGTTATTTATTTCTTCTACACGGCGCTTTCTTTTCCCTTCATAGCGCTGTATAACGGGGGTGCCGCCATTTACCGTGCACAAGGGAATGCAAGGCGTCCCATGCTGGTATCGCTGGCTTCCAATTTCATTAATGTAGGAGGAAACGCGCTGTTTATCTGGGGGTTTCGGCTGGGGGTAACAGGAGTTGCCGTGGCGACGCTTGCATCGAGGGTATTCAGCGCCGTGGCAGTGCTTCTTCTCTTACATAAGGAAGGGCAGACAATTTGCGTGAATCACTACAGGAGACTGCGTCCGGATAAATACCTGATAGGAAAAATACTGGCGATTGGCGTGCCCTCCGGAGTAGAAAACAGCATGTTTCAGTTTGGCAAGCTGGCAATCCAGTCTACGGTATCCACCATGGGAACCAGTGCGATTGCAGCACAGGCGATGACGAATATTATGGAAACACAGAACGGGGTTATTGCCGCGGGTATCGGCATTGGTCTCATGACGGTGGTGGGACAATGTATGGGGGCAGGCAGAAAGGATGAGGCGGCGTATTATGTCCGCAGGCTGACATTGCTGGCGGAAATCGGCATTATCTTAAACTGCCTTTTAGTGTATGCGCTTGCCCGCCCTATCACGCGGATTGGCGCCATGGAGCCTGAGAGCGCGGCGCTCTGTATTCACATGATGGGCTGGATAACACTGTTTAAGCCGCTTTTGTGGGTGCTTTCCTTTGTGCCGGCATACGGCATGCGTGCGGCTGGGGACGTCAAATTTTCCATGCTGGTATCTACCGTCTCCATGTGGGTGTGCAGGGTCAGTCTGTGTGTATTTTTGGTGAAACGCTTCCACTTCGGACCGATGGCGGTCTGGATTGGTATGTTTACGGACTGGGGCGTCAGAGCCGTTATTTTTACCTGCCGGTACTTTAGTAAAAAATGGATGGCGCATAAGGTGATTTCTTAACCGTTGTTCTGTCTGTTTTCCACATTTTTTTGATTGTGCCTTCCTTTTTTATATACTATAATAAAAATAACTTGCAGGTATTTGATTCAAATGGAGACGGCGCTGTGAAAAAGATACAAAAGCTGATTTATGTGCTGGGAGGCTTTGTTTTTGGCGTACTGCTGACTACGGTGGTATGGTTGTGTATCGAAAGGAACAGAGATATTGGCGGCATAGAAAACCTGAAGAAAAGTCAGGAGGAGTCTCTTTTCACTGAAGTGGACGGAGAACAGGAAAAGGATATTGTTTTGGGTGAAGAAGCGGATAAAATTACGGGTTCTGAAGAAAAAACCGATGAGAATGCCGTGCTTGATGAAGAAACTGATAAGACGGTTATTCCTGAAGAAAATACAGGGCAGAATACAAATAGTGCCGGTGTAAAGGAAGAGGCTGACAGTTGGGACGCCGCCGCTGTCTATGTAGGGGGTGATACCGTCAGCTATCAGGGACGCAGGTATCGCGCTAAATGGTGGACGCAGGGGGAACAGCCGGACAGCAGCGATGTGTGGGAGGACTTGGGTATTTTGGACGGCGAGGCGGTGCAGCCGGAGGGTGTGGATAATGCGCCCATCGATGCATCGGTGCCGCAGGACACGGAACTCACAGATTTTAAGGTAGTAGGCTATTATCCGAGCTGGAAGCCGGACAAGCTGCAAATGGTGGATTTTGGCGTGGTGACGCATGTCTGCTATGCGTTTGCAATTCCTACCTCGGATGGCGGGCTGTTGGATTTAGAGAATCCGGAAACCGCCAAAACGCTGATTGCATCGGCACACGCCAATGGCGCCAAGGTATTACTGTCCGTGGGGGGCTGGAGCCACAATGATGTGCCGTTGGAAAATGTGTTTATGGAAGCTACCGCTGACGAGGAAAGAAGAGAGCGGTTTGTTGAAAGTATTCTTGCCATGTGTGATGCGTATGGCTTTGACGGCGTGGATATGGACTGGGAGCATCCGAGAGTGGATGGCGTAAGCGCCGGACAGTATGAGGCGCTGATGCTGGCTTTGTCTGAAAAGCTACATGAAGAGGGAAAGCTTCTAACCGCAGCGGTATTGAGCGGAGCTACGGCGGACGGCAATATTTATTATGATGCGGCAGCACATACCAACGCCGTACTGAACGCAGTGGATTTTATCAATGTGATGGCTTACGACGGGGGTGACGGGGAGCGCCATTCCCAGTATCAGTTTGCCGTGGACTGTGGAACCTACTGGAAGGAAATGCGGGGGCTGCCGGCATACAAAGTTGTGCTGGGCGTTCCCTTTTATGCAAGACCAAGCTGGGCAGGTTATGGGACGATTCTGGAGAGCGTGCCGGATGCCTTTGACAAAGACCATGTTGCCTACAATGGCATGGAGGTCTACTATAACGGCGTGGATACCATAGCGGAGAAAACTATGTATGCCAAGGAAAATCTGGGCGGTATTATGATTTGGGAGCTGACGCAGGATACTTCCGATGCGGATAAAAGTCTTCTGCAGGCGATTGGGGAGGCGGCGGAATCATACTGAATTTTTGTGCGATACAAACGGCAGGATGAATATAACCAGACAGAAAGTCTTGACAGAAGCAGGAATCAAGCTTATAGTATAATTTGTAAATAAGAGTAGGAGGTGCGGAATGTATATAATTTCTTGCTAAGGAACTAAATAGGTGCATGGAAAGCAGATACGGGGTATTTTTGTTTTTTCGTGCGTAGCAGGAATATACATTCTGGCATTTTGATAAAATTTTATGTTGCTGTCTGGAACAAAGGCAGCAAGTGTGCTGTGGGCAGAGGGAAGGATTTTTTGCTGCCGGTACGGGTATAAAATGGTTTTTCACGGAAAGGTGAAACGAATTGGACTTTAAGATGCAGAAGATATTTCTGCATCTTTTTTTATGACAATAGAAGGCGGGGAAGCGTGGACTCTATTGTTTGTGTAAAGGAGTGTTAGATGTCTTATATTAATGTAAATCATTTGACTTTTTATTATGACGGCAGTGTCGAAAATATTTTTGAGGATGTTTCTTTCCGACTGGATACGGATTGGAAATTGGGTTTTATTGCAAGAAACGGAAGAGGTAAGACCACGTTTTTAAATCTGCTGATGGGAAAATATGAGTACAGAGGCAGTATATCCGCGGAGGAGGCATTTCATTATTTTCCCTTTGCGGTAAAGGATATGTCAAAAAATGCGGTGGATATTCTGGAGGACATGCATCCGGACTATGAATTCTGGAAAGTATGCAGGGAGCTTTCACTCCTTCAGGTTTCGGAGGAGGTCTTGTTTCGTCCTTTTTCAACACTGAGCAACGGAGAGCGGACAAAAGTGATGCTGGCGGTTCTTTTTTCTATGGATAACAGCTTTTTTCTGCTGGACGAGCCAACGAACCATCTGGATGCAGCGGCGAGGGAGCTTTTGCGGGAATACTTAAAAAGCAAAAAAGGTTTTATTCTGGTGTCGCATGACAGGGATTTGCTGGATGCCTGCACAGACCATGTGCTTGTTATCAACAAAACAAATATAGAAGTATGCAAAGGGAATTTCAGTACATGGTGGGAGAACAAAAAGCGGCAGGATGCCTATGAAGCTTCAGAGCAGGCGCGCCTGAGAAAGGATATTCACCGTTTGAAGGATGCAGCAGCGCAGGCAAAAACTTGGGCGGAGGAGGTAGAATCTACAAAAATCGGGAAAAGGTCAGAAAAATATGAATGGTGCAAAGACAGCAGAGCTTACATTGGCGAAAAATCCCGCCGGATGCAGCAGCGCCGCAAAAATCTGGAGCACAGGCAGGAAAAGGAAATTGCGGAAAAAGAAGGGCTCTTAAAGAATCTGGAGACTGCGGAGGATTTAAAGCTCTTTCCGCTGCGCCATTACAAGCAGGTTTTGGTGGAGGCAAAAGAACTGCGTATTGTGTATGACACCAAAAAGCTGCCGGCGCTCAGTTTTACCGTTGAAAACGGGGAGCGCATCGTACTGCGCGGAAAAAATGGCTGTGGAAAAACCAGTTTGATAAAGGCAATTCTGCAGGAGCTGGCGGAGAAGGACGGTAAGGTGTCGGAGACAGAGCAGCAGCTTTGCTATGAAGGAACCCTGCAATTGGCAAGCGGGCTGACGGTATCCTATGTATCGCAGGAGACTCGTTTTTTAAGAGGCAGTCTGCAGCATTTTATAGAAAAAAGAGGACTGGAGGGCGCATTGTTTCTGGCAATCCTGAGAAAGCTGGATTTTTCTCGTACACAGTTTGAAAAAAATATGGAGGACTATAGCGAAGGGCAGAAAAAGAAAGTGCTTCTGGCGGCAAGCCTCTGCGAGCGGGCGCATCTTTACATTTGGGATGAACCGCTGAATTTTATTGATGTATTTTCCAGAATACAGTTGGAGGAGTTAATTTTAAAATGGAAGCCCACGCTTCTTTTTGTGGAGCATGATAAGGCGTTTGTAGACAAGGTGGCGTCAAAGGTGATAGAGTATAAGGAGGAGTAAGAGGAAGGACTGAATTGTATGCCCAAAAGAAAACAGCAAGAGGAAGAGCTGCCGCCCAATCCGCAGTTTGAACAGGCGAAGGAGCGCGTAATTGGGATTGCCAGAGAGCGTCAGGGTATCGGTACCTTGTCGGAAAAAACAGTACATGCGGTGCTGAAGCGGTATTATGCGCCTGACGAGGATATGCACGAGATACCCATTGAAAATTACGTGGCGGATATTTACACGGGAACGGAAATCATCGAGATACAGACAAGGCAGTTTAACCGGATGCGGGAAAAGCTGGATACTTTTCTGTGTCTGTATCCGGTGACGATTGTGTATCCCATACCGCGGTACAAGTGGCTGATTTGGATTGACGAGGAAAGCGGGGAGCTGTCAAAGCCCCACAAATCTCCGGTAAAAGGAAACCCTTATATGGCATTTGCCGAGCTTTACAAAATAAAAGCCTATTTGAGAAACCCCAATTTGCATTTGAAGTTTGTACTTCTGGATATGGAGGAATACAGACTGCTGAACGGCTGGAGCCAGGATAAAAAAAGAGGCTCCTGCCGTTATGACAGGATTCCTTCAAGGCTGGTGGAGGAAGTCTGTGTTGACAGCTTTAGGGACTATATGCAGTTTGTGCCCTATGAGCTGGAGGAGCCGTTTACTTCGCAGCAGTTTGCAAAAGCGGCACATATACGGAAGGAGACGGCGCAGATAGCGCTCAATATCCTGACTTATGTGGAGTGTGTAGAGCGCATCGGAAAAAAGGGACAGAGCTATCTGTATCAGGTGCGGGAGTGGTAGGTTTTCATAAATTCTTAAGAAAACTTACCGGAAAATATTAATGGAATATAAAAAGAAACACAATGGATGCAGTTTATACTGATAGACAGCATCCATTTTTATGTATAATAGGATTCGGGTGTCAAAAGCCCTGACTGACAAATAACATTTTCGGACAGGGCTTTTGATGCCTGAATCATAATAGGCGATTGCAAAGCTCGGTGACTATAAGTGTCATTGCACAATCTGAAAGCAGCATATGGATGCATTGGAGATAAAAGGATATAGAGAGGACGGCATATGGCAAAACGGAAAACAATGAAGGTATTGTTTGCGATTGTGGTTGTTTGTATGTGTGCTTATGGCATTGTCATACTGCGAAAGCAGGCAGAGAAAATACCGGAAAAAGCAGTTTGTTATGGGGAAACGGATGCGTATCGCGGCGAAAATACGGCAAATCCGGTAAGCGTGGCGGCAAATGGAAGCACGCTTGACAATAGAAGGATTTTAGAAAATGCAGAGGTGGAAAATATGCTGCTTCAGCTTGCGCTGGAAAACGGGGATATTGCAAAAATCTATGCGGACAGGGAAAACTATCCGGAGGAGCTTTTGACGGCGCTTGCTTTCAATCAGGAAATGCTTGCTTTTGTGCAGGGATACCCGGATGCAGATACAAAGGCGGCGGGTGGTTTTACCGAGGAGGAAAAAAAGCAGGATTTTCCGTTGTTTTTGCAGTGGGACAGCCGTTGGGGATATGTGCCATATGGTACAAGCTGTATCGGGCTTGCGGGATGCGGTCCCACTTGCTTATCCATGGTAATTTTCTCTCTGACAGAGGATGAAAATGCTACACCGGATGCGCTTGCAGATTATAGTATGAGCCACGGTTATTATGTTGCAGGCGCGGGAACGGACTGGAGCTTTATGACGGATGCGGCGAAAGAGTACGGGCTTAGCGTCAACCAGCTTAGGCTGGAGGAAACAGCCATGCGGCAGTACCTTGACGCAGGATGTCTGCTTATCTGCTCCATGGGAAAAGGGGATTTTACAAGGTCAGGACATTTTGTCGTGCTGTACGATTATGACGAAGAAGGTTTTCTGGTAAACGACCCCAATAGTCAGGAGCGAAGCGAAAGGTGCTGGGATTTTGACACGCTGCGCTGGCAGATAAAAAATGTGTGGGGGTATAAAAAAGCATAAAAATTACCTCTTGCAGACTGCAAAAAAGTATGATATCATGATGAAAATTAAATAAGGTGAAATGCGACGAAGAGGAGTAGTAGTTGAAAGCCGGAAAACAGAGAGCTGCCGTATGGTGCAAGGCAGCCGGAAGCGGACAGTGAACTGACCTTGGAGCAGCCGGCTGAAGGCTTTATGCTGTGTAGGTACGGACGGATTTCCCGCCGTAGAAAGGGGAAGGACATGTCAGTGTCCCTGAGTGCATGGTTTTCCATGAAATAGAGTGGTACCGCGTAGAAAATACGTCTCTATAAAATGCAGGCTGCATTTTGTAGAGATTTTTTTGTATGATAGGGTTAGAATTTTTGACACCTTTATCATGATAAAGGTATGCAAACCGCATGTATCTGTGCAGACAAAATCGGTACAAAATGCAAAAGGGTATGGGAAAGCGAAATATTTTGCGGAAAGGAAGGAAATGAAAATGAAAGAAGCCAATGAAATGTACAGGGAAAAATATGCAAAGTCTTATTTTATGCCGCCGGTAGTTACTTACGACTGGGTGAAAAAAGACAGTATTGAAAAAGCGCCAATCTGGTGCAGCGTGGATTTGCGGGACGGCAATCAGGCTTTGGTGGAGCCGATGGGTCTGGAAGAAAAGCTGGAATTCTTTAAAATGCTTGTAGAAGTAGGCTTTAAAGAGATTGAAGTAGGATTTCCTGCGGCGTCCGACACGGAATATTTGTTTTTGCGGGAGCTGATAGAGCGGAATATGATTCCGGAGGATGTAACGATTCAGGTGCTGACGCAGGCAAGGGAGCACATTATCCGCAAGACCTTCGAAGCGGTTCAGGGAGCGCCTCATGCAGTGGTGCATCTTTACAATTCTACTTCCGTTGCGCAGAGAGAACAGGTATTTAAAAAGAGCAGGGAGGAAATCAAGAAGCTGGCTGTGGACGGTGCAAAGCTGTTAAAGGAGCTGGCGGATGAGACGGACGGCAATTTTACCTTTGAGTACAGTCCTGAGAGCTTTTCCCAGACAGAAGTTGACTATGCGTTAGAGGTCTGCAACGCGGTGCTTGACGAGTGGAAGCCGGATAAGGCGCGCAAGGCGATTATCAACCTGCCTACTACAGTGCAGGTAGCCATGCCTCATGTGTTTGCAGCGCAGGTGGAGTATATGCATAAGAACTTAAAATACCGCGACGCGGTGATTTTGAGCGTACACCCGCACAATGACAGGGGATGCGGTATCAGCGATGCGGAGTTTGGTATTTTAGCGGGCGCAGACAGGGTGGAAGGAACGCTTTTTGGCAACGGGGAGAGAACCGGAAATGTAGATATTATTACCCTTGCCATGAATATGGTCTGCCATGGTGTGAATCCGGGGCTGGACTTCTCCAATATTATGAAGATACGGGAAAAATATGAGCAGTTGAGCGGCATGAAGGTGCATGAGAGAACGCCTTACACGGGGGATTTGGTGTTTACGGCGTTTTCCGGCTCCCATCAGGATGCAATTTCTAAAGGCATGGCATGGAGAGAAGAAGGAAAAAGCGGCGGTAAGTGGACGGTTCCTTACCTTCCCATTGACCCGGCAGAGCTTGGAAGAGAATATGAATCTGATGTGATTCGTATCAACAGCCAGTCCGGCAAGGGTGGCATCGCCTTTATCTTAAAGCAGAATTTCGGTATCTCCCTGCCGGATAAGATGAGGGATGAAGTGCGTGTCTGGATGAAGGAGGCATCGGATAAAGGACATAAAGAGCTGGCGCCATCGGAGATTTACAGCATTTTCGAGGAACATTACATTTCTGCCAGACCTGTTTTTGATATTCCGGAGTGTCATTTTAAGCAGATAAACGGAATTACGGCAGAGGTAACGATTGAGAAGGATGGGGAAAAGCAGGTTATCGAAACCACCGGAAACGGGCGCCTTGATGCAGTGAGCAATGCGGTCAAAAAGTATTTTGGCATCAGCTACGAACTGGCGGTTTATGAGGAACATGCCATTTCCAAGGGCTCTTCTTCTAAGGCGGCGGCATATGTAGGGCTGAATAAGGACGGTGTGATTTACTGGGGCGTGGGTATCGACGAGGATATTATCAAGAGCTCCATCGCGGCGCTGGTAGCGGCGGGTAATAAGGTCGCAGGGGCAAAAGCGTAAGCAGGAACACATATAAGGAAAATAAAGGCTTTATCGCAACACAAAACCAGCCCCTGTGCTGTAGTCAGCAGTACAGGGGCTGGTTTTGTGCAATCAGGGTATCCATGCAATGCTTATGGGGCGTGCCGCCGCTGCTGCAGTCAAATATTTCCTCTTTGCATATATGGAACAGCCAGTCATGATAATAGGTAAATAATTCTCCCGAAAGCCATGGATGTCTTTTTTCTTCATCTCTTGTAGAGTCCGGCGCCCTGACAATAAAGGGTTTGCTGACAAACACATTTAAAGCGTTTAAGCCGGTGCCTGAGGTATGAGATTTCAGGCTGTCACAAAAGGATTCCCGCTCTGTCTGCGGCAGAAAGTGCAGTACGCCGCTGCTAAAGATAATATCATATTCCGAATCAGGGCGGTAATCAAAAATATCAGCCTGAAAAAAGCGGACATCGACATGATTGTAGTCTGCAAGCTTTTTTGCCTTTTCAATTCCCTGCCGCGATATATCAAAAGCAGTCACCGCGTAGCCGCATTTAGCAAAAAAAACGGCGTCTTTTCCTTCACCGCAGCCGATGTCGAGCACGCGGTAAGGCTTGATTGGCGGAAGAATTTTCATAATATCATAACAGATACGGTTTGGCAAAAGTCCCCAGTAATAGTCGGCGGTGTTGTAGCGATTGTCGTAATCTGTTACCACGCTGCTGTAGCCGAGCAGCGCATCAACAGTGGTGTTAAGCGCGCCGGCAAGCTTTGGAAGCATTTCTATATCGGGATATGCCGTATTGTTTTCCCACTTTGAAACTGCCTGAAAAGATATATTAAGGGATTTGGCAAGCTGGTTCTGTGTCAGCCCCAGCTCTTTACGTTTCTTGCAGATGACTTCTCCGGTTCTCAGATTATCCATTTTTGTGCCTTTCTTTAAAATCTGTGCAATATGATTCTGTACCGTTTTCATCTTAATATGAGGGAATCCGTATTGCAATAACGCAGAAAGGGAATCAGATATAAAAATTCAACCGGCAGATGAAATAAAACATTATCCAGCTCAAATTCTATTTCCTTTAGTCATTTTAAACAAAAAGTAAAAAATTTGAAATTAGTTATTGACATCTAAATAATGTTAGATTAAACTAACTAATGGAAACAAAGAACTGCAAAACAAAGAATTTGCAATCACTTAAATCATGCATATAGGCAATGCGAAACTCTCATTTTAGGGTTCCGAATTGTGCAGCTTATATATTCTATAAGCAGACCCTTGATTACCGTTGGTACTTAGCTGCCGTATTTTGGCAGCTTACGTACCACTACGGTAATCTTGGAGCGAGAGCGTGTCTGTGTTAGAATATATAAGCTGCACAATGACACTTGCATAACTACTGAGTTTTGCAATTGCCTATCATGCATACAGCGAAAGGAGTGGTGAACATGCCTTTATCCATGATAAAAGCAGGAACCCCCGGTATTATACGTAAGGTCGGGGGCAGGGAGGAGACGAGAAGGTTTTTAGAGAAGCTTGGATTTGTAGTAGGGGGAGAAGTGACTGTAGTGTCAGAAACTGTGGGGAATATCATTGTGAATATTAAGGATTCCCGTGTTGCCATCGGAAAAGATATGGCGAATAAGATTATGGTTGGTTAGAAAGGAGCGAAAATGAAGACGTTAAAACAGATTTCGTGTGGAGAGACGGTAAAGGTGACAAGGCTTAACGGGGAAGGTCCGGTGAAAAGGCGTATTATGGACATGGGGATTACAAAAGGAGTTGAGATTTACGTCAGGAAGGTTGCACCGTTAGGCGACCCTCTGGAAATTACCGTGAGAGGCTATGAGTTGTCCCTGCGCAAGGCGGATGCGGATATGATTGAGGTGGAATAATTTTTTTTACACATATGTTAGTCAAAACTAATAAATATAAGTCTAAACAAATAAAGTGTTACAGATAGAGAGACAATCGCAGGAAAATATGAGGAGAAGAGGAGGAGAGGCAGGATATGTCAATTAAGATTGCATTAGCAGGCAACCCTAACTGCGGAAAAACAACACTTTTCAATGCGCTGACAGGCTCTAATCAATTTGTAGGAAACTGGCCGGGCGTTACGGTTGAAAAGAAAGAGGGTAAACTAAAGGGAAACAAGGATGTTATCATTATGGACCTTCCGGGGATTTATTCCCTTTCCCCATACACCTTGGAGGAGGTGGTTGCAAGAAATTATCTGGTTGGAGAAAAACCTGATGCTATTTTGAATATTGTGGACGGCACCAATATCGAGAGAAATCTTTATTTGAGTACACAGCTTATGGAGCTGGGGATTCCTGTAGTGATGGCAGTCAATATGATGGATGTTGTGGAAAAAAGCGGCGACAAAATCAATATTGTTAAATTGGGAGAAAAGCTGGGCTGCGAGGTGGTACAGATTTCCGCCCTAAAAGGAACCGGCGTGGAAAAAGCGGCGCAAATGGCTGTCAATGCGGCAAAGGAGAAAAAGGCGGCTGCGGCGGTACACAGATTTGCTTTTGAGGTGGAGGAAGCGATTGCGTCAGCAGAGGCAAAGCTGGGAAGCAGCGTGGCAGAGGAGCAGAGACGTTTTTTTGCCATTAAGCTGTTGGAGAAGGACGATAAAATCGGGGAACAGATGAACCGGCAAGTGGATGTATCGACGGAGATTGAACGTCTGGAAGCGGCAATGGAGGACGATACGGAAAGCATTATCACCAATGAAAGATATCTCTATATTTCTTCCATTATTAAGGATTGTTATACAAAAGGAAGAAAAGAAAAATTGACGGTTTCCGACAAAATTGATAAAATTGTGACAAATCGGTGGCTTGCACTGCCCATATTTGCAGTTGTGATGTTTATCGTGTATTATGTATCTGTTACGACCGTAGGCGGCTGGGCGACTGACTGGGCAAACGACGGTGTTTTTGGTGAAGGCTTTAGCTTGTTTGGACTGGAAATTCCCGGTATTCCGGTGATGGTGGAGGGTCTGCTTACAAAAACAGGCTGTGCGGACTGGCTTTCCGGTTTGATACTAAACGGTATTGTGGCGGGCGTAGGCGCGGTGCTGGGTTTTGTGCCGCAGATATTGATACTTTTTATTTTCCTTGCGTTTTTGGAGGCTTGCGGCTATATGGCACGGGTAGCGTTTATCATGGACAGGATTTTCCGCCGGTTTGGTCTTTCCGGTAAGTCTTTTATTCCCATGCTGATAGGAAGCGGCTGCGGCGTGCCGGGTATTATGGCTTCCCGCACCATCGAGAGCGACAGGGACAGGAAGATGACGGTTATGACGACTACGTTTATTCCCTGCAGTGCGAAGCTGCCTATTATTGCCCTGATTGCCGGTGCTTTGTTCGGCGGTGCGTGGTGGGTGGCGCCCAGCGCTTATTTTATAGGAATTGCGGCGATAGTCTGCTCCGGCATTATTTTGAAAAAGACGAAAATGTTTGCGGGGGAGCCGGCGCCCTTTGTTATGGAGCTTCCCGCTTATCATTTTCCCACGGCTGGCAATGTGCTTAGGAGTATGTGGGAGCGCGGCTGGTCCTTTATCAAGAAAGCGGGCACGATTATTTTGCTTTCTTCTATTTTTATATGGTTCATGACTTATTTCGGCTGGGTGGAAGGACAGTTCAGGATGCTTGACGATATGGAGATTGACCATAGCATGTTAGCCGGCGTTGGCAACGTACTTGCATGGCTGTTTATTCCGCTTGGCTGGGGAGACTGGAAGTCTGCGGTAGCGGCGATTACCGGTCTTGTAGCAAAGGAAAATGTAGTCAACACTTTTGGTATTTTGTTTGGATTTGCGGAGGCTGCCGAGGACGGTTCCGAATTTTGGGGAAGTCTTGCAGGCAGTATGAGTGCAGTGGCAGCATACTCCTTCATGGTATTTAACCTGCTTTGCGCGCCCTGCTTTGCGGCGATGGGCGCCATCAAGAGGGAGATGAACAATGCAAAGTGGTTCTGGTTTGCAATCGGCTATCAAACTTTTCTTGCATATGTAGCTGCGCTCTGTGTATATCAAGTAGGAATGCTGGTTTCAACAGGCGCGTTTGGTATCTGGACTATTGTGGCATTTCTTGCCATAATCGGTTTCTTATACTTGCTGTGCAGACCTTACAGGGAGAGCAGTTCCTTACGGATAAATGCGAAAAAAATGGTAAAAGTAAAGTCGGGATAAAAATTGCAGCAGCTTCTAGCAGACTTGTGAAAAGGAGACGGGTATATGGGAACAATAGCGGTATTTACAGTTCTGGCAGGTATTGTGGCGCTGGTAATAAGAAGTATGATTCGGAGTAAAAAGAACGGCAAATCCTGCGGCGGTGACTGCGGTCGCTGCGGCGGCTGCGGACACTGAAAATTTCACTTGACATAAGAAAAAATCCATTTGATACTATAACTAGTCTAGTGCCGCCGCAGGCGGAAAGAAGAGAGGTATCGGAATGGAAAACCGGAAGATTTTAACAAATAAATATTATTTGTACATGACGGAATTTTTTGCAGGAATGTCCGTTATGGCAGTGGAGTTGGGAGCGAGCCGGCTGCTTGCTCCCTATTTCAGTTCTTCGCAGATTGTATGGACGATTATTATCGGCACGATTATGATAGCCATGGCGTTGGGAAATGTGTGGGGCGGAAAAAGCGCGGACAAAAATCCCAATCCGGACAAGCTCTATATGCGGATTATCATAGCGGCAGTCTGGATAGCGGCGATTCCCTTTTTGGGAAAATACGTGATTCTTGCCATATCGGGGGTGCTGGTGCTGACAGTGAACAACAACTTCCTGATTTGGGCGGCTTTTCTCGCTTGTATGGTTATTTTTGTGTTTCCTTTGTTTTTGCTGGGAACGGTGACGCCCTCTCTTGCAAAGTACACGGTGGGCAGCCTGGATGACAGCGGCAAGACGGTGGGTACGCTGGGTGCTTTCAATACCATTGGCAGCATCATTGGTACATTTGTACCTACTTTTATTACCATTCCGGCGGTGGGGACTTCCATTACCTTTCTCCTGTTTTCCGGCATTCTGCTGCTTTTGGGACTGATTTATTTTATCAGTACCAAATTTGGGGGCTCCCGCAGACAAAAAATTTCCTGCGTAACAGGAGTCATACTGTTTGCAGTATGCTGTATTTTGGGGGCAGAAAACCGCTTTGCTTTTTGGGAGAGCAGTCTTTTGTTTGAGGGCGAATCCATTTACAATTATCTGCAGGTAAAGGAGGACGAGGACAGCGTTGTATTGTCTACCAACGTACTTTTTGGCGTACAGTCCATTATGAAAAAGGATGAGTCGCTGACGGGCATGTACTATGACTATGCGCTGGCGGCTCCGGTGATGGCGGGGGTTTCAAGGAAGGAAGATGCGAAGATACTGATACTCGGTATGGGAACCGGCACCTTTGCCAAGCAGTGCAGACAGTATTTTGGGGATATCTGCATAGAAGGGGTGGAAATCGACCAAAAAATTACGGATTTGGCATGGGAATATTTTGCGCTGCCGGAGGATATCAAGGTGACAACCTATGACGGCAGAGCTTATCTGAACGCGATAGACGAGACTTATGATGTGATTATGGTGGATGCGTATCAGGACATCACCATTCCCTTTCAGATGTCTTCCGTAGAATTTTTTACGCTGGTAAAGGCGCATCTTGCAGAGGACGGCGTTATGGTGGTGAATATGAATATGCATACAGATAAGGAAGGCAATATCAACCAGCAGTTATCCGATACGATAGCCAGTGTGTTTGGAAGCGTCTATACGGTAGAAGTAACCGGTTCTACGAACAGGGAGCTTTTTGCGGCAGCAAATCCTGCAGTTATAGAAGGGCTGAAGGAGGAAGCACTTCGGTTGGAAAATGCGGAATTGCGGGATATGATGGTGTGGACGGCGGGGCGTCTGACGGTATATGAAAAAGGAGAGTATCTGCTGACGGATGACAAGGCTGCAGTGGAGCTTTTGGGGATGCAGGTGATAGACGAGCTGATTCGTGATGAGCTAGGCTATTATAAAACGATATTTAGGGAACAGGGAATTGGCGGACTTTTAGAGAGTATGTAGCAAAAAGAAAAACCCCCGAAGCATAACTTCGGGGATTTTCCTTTCGTTAGAACTCTTCTAACTCTGTTCAGCCAATATCATGATATGATAAATGAATAAAAAAGTCAATATATTTTTAAAATTTGACAGAAAAGGACCGGTAAAGAGTATTTTTTAGCATTTTTAGTAACAAAGATAATTTGTAATTTTTAGAGAAACATGATAATATGAGTAAAAAATAAAGATGTTTTCGTAAGAACGGTAAGGATATAACGGGGTGATAGGGGGACAGCTATGGAAAGTAATATTGCAGCTAAAAACAGAAAAAATAAAAAAACAGAGGAAAATATTATGCAGGATTCGATTGCCGCTTCCGAAAGATTTTTATATCTTGGTGTAAAGTCCTCTGATACGATAACCATTTGTATGCCTAACTGTTATGAGGCAATGGTTTGTTCTTTTGCCGCAAGCAGAATAGGTGCTGCCGTAACCTTTTTGAATGATATGCTTCCGGCGGATGAAGTGCGGCAGTACTTAAAGCAGGCGCATTCTCCCCTGCTGATTAATTATGCAAAATCGGCGCAGGATAACGCCGCGCTTATCAGGGAAACGGATACAAAATACGTATTGACATTAAGACCGCAGGATACGGTTGAGCAAATGCAAAAAGAAAAAATTTCTTATGGAGATTTGTTTACGCCGGTGTCGCTGCCCAGAAGAAGGGGAAACCGCGGTACCGTGCAGGAGATAAAGCAGAGGTTTTTTAGTAAAAAGGATGTCTGACGGCGCCGGGATTCTTAAAAATTCTTAAAGTTTTTCCTACTTATTTCATTGGCTGGTTTATTGTAGTAAAATATATACGTTCGACAGATGGCTTGAAGTACAAAGGAGCGGGGCTATGATAACCTACACGATGATTCCCAATGAAGAAATATACAGTACCTTGGCAGAGTTATACTATAAAAAAAGCACGGCGTACAAAAAACGGAAGAAAAAGTTAGTTATGATGAGCCTGATGAGTCTGGTGCTGGTGGCAATGAGCCTTTGGGGAACGGCATTGAGCGGAGGAGAAGAGGGCTACTGGTTTGTTTTTTTGATATTGGGAGTATTTATTTTCTGCTACGGGTTTTATATGATTTTATATGGAGCCAAAAAGCAGGTTATGAATGCCATCAGGCAGAAAAGCCGGAAAGAAGGCATTTCGGAGACGACCTACATTTTGGGAGAGGATATTCAGGTACGCACAGAAAAAACGGAAGGCCGTATTTCATGGGATTTGATTGAAGAGATAGGGGAGATACGCCACTTTATTTATTTGTGGTGTTCCGGTTCAGCTATTTTTCTCGATAAAAACAGGCTCAGTGAGGAAGAGCTTTCCGAGCTCTCTGTGCTTTTTAAGGAGAACGCATAATATAAGGAAAGATTTCTATGCTTTGAAAGCCCATGCTTTTCAGTTTTTCAAAAGAAGCAAGGACATGTTTTTTAGAGTTATATTTTGGTATTTTGGGCACTCTGATATGGACGTGCTCCGGTGATACATTTTCAGCGAGCAGCTTTAGGTTTGAGGCTGCTTTATCTATGGGTGAGCCGGTATAAGATTCGTAAACGGCAGGCTCTAAGTCTTTGATATCGACAATAAAGTCGTTGACAGAATCCAATACCTTTAAAAACCGTTCTTCCGCAACATTTAAAGAGGTTTCGACCGTGAGCGTCCAGTCAGGACCGCAGACACGGCGGAATTGGCATATGAAATCAGCATGTAAAAGAGATTCTCCGCCGCCAAAGGTGACCCCGCCTTTCGTGGCGAGAAAATACAGTTCATCAATTTTTACTTTTTCATAAAGCGCTTCAGGCGTCAGCATAATGCACTTTTCCAGTGTTTTGGGATTCCATGCATGCGGATTCAGACAATAGCGGCACCGCAGCGGACAGCCATATGCGCCGACCAGCGTGGTAACGCCTTTGCCGTCCGTCTGTAAGCGATGCCTTGATATGTTAAAAACCGGAAGCAGAGAGACTTTGTTGTCCATGTGAGTTCCCTTTCTAGGGTAATTTTTTAAAAAACACACCAAAACCGCTGAGGCGATTATGGTTCTATACTTATGTCCCCTTCTATTGTCGGCACCGTCTCGCCGGGCGCTTCGGTGGGCGCTACCATATAGCCTGCCGTTTCCGGTATGGCTCCGTCGGTTGCCGGTTCGCTGTCTTCTTTCTGCTGGTCTTCCCACTCGAAGAGCTCTACGTTTCCGGAAAGCGTATCGTCTTTTTCGTTATCAGGCGCGTCCGTTTCCATACCGGTAATATCATTTTCGGGAGGCGTGGTAAAGTCAAAGTCATCCTCTTCAATACCGCCGTCAATGCGCTCTACGTCTCCGGCAAGTTCATCTCTGCCAATATTTTCGATAAAATCAGTAATGGTATCCATGGGGCTGCATGCCGTAAATGTGGCACAGGCGCCGATGGAAATGCCGGCTATGGCAACTGCTTTTCCAAGCCCCTGCCTGATGGCAAGCTCCCGCTCCAAGTAGCGAAGCTCTGATTCACATTTGGGACAGGTGCCCTTACAGTCTCCTTGATGGGTACATTGGGAGACAGCAAAAGGAATGTCGTTCTTTTCTGCTATCTGCCGGCGTATTTCCTTCAATGCTTTACATTTTTCTTTTCCCTTCATCTCTTTTTCACCCTTCCTGTACTTGTTTTGTTTACTATAGATACGGAGCGGGAGGGCGGATTTTATGGAAAAATTAAGAATTTCGCAAAATTATCTTAAAACGTGTGGGTTATAAAAAAATAAGAATATGAAATGCCTGTTAAGAGATAGGCAATTGCGAAACTCAGTGAATATGCAAGTGTCATTGTGCACCTTGTATATTCCACCACAGACCCGCTTTCGCTTCGTAAAAAACGTAGCAGTGCTAAGCTCGAAAATACCTCGCAAGTCATGCCCGCATGACTTTGGCACTGACGTTTTTTAAGAGTCTGCTTATGGAATATACAAGGTGCACAATTCGAAACGGACAAATAGGAGTTTCGCAATTACCTACTGTTAAAAGAGGCAGAAGGGAGCAAAGATTGAAAAAATTAATTTCTATGTTGTTGATTGCAGGTTTGTTAGCTGCACTGGCGGGCTGTGGAGGAAAGGGAAAGGAAGATAAAAGTGCAGGAACTCCGAAAGTAGAAAATGGGACAGGAGAAAAGGGCAGATATGTGGAAAAAGAAATTGCTTTTCCTGAGGGCGTAAATAAGGAGGATATTTTCCAGATAGGCAAAAAAGATGGAGACATGTGTCTTTATGCCACTGTAGAAAAAGATGGCGGAACGGGAATCGTCTGTTACCGCTATCACGATGGCAGTTTTACGGAGGATACGCCTGCATGGATGGAGGCTTTGACAATAGAGGAAGAGTTATATCAGGCGAAGGTGGTGGAGAATGCAGGCGGTAAGTCCTACCTTCTTGCAATAAAAATGGAAACACAAAATGTAGTGGCGCACCTGTACCGCACCGGCGGCGACGGTACGGCTGTGGAGGATATTACGCCTGCAGACTGGCTGGAGGAGGACCCCGAGTGGCACTTTGTCGAATTTCCGCAGGATATGGCAGTTTTGGATGACGGAAGCATTGTTGCAAACTTTATCAATAGCGTAAAGGTCTATGACGGCAGCGGAGCGCTTATAAGGACAATGCCTCTGGATAACAGTTATGGGGAAAAAGTATATGCGGCTAAAGACTTCTTTTATCTGGAAAAGCGGAATGACGTGCTGGAGTTCAAAGGAATAGCGTTTTTTTCTGCGGGAAAGGATAAGGCGGAAAAGGAAATTGCCTGTGTGGAAAACATAGGGAGCGACAGTCATATGGATATGCTTAGCGACGGCTCCGTAGTTGTGTATGCAAAAGGCGGATTATACAAGTGCAGCGCAGAAGGGGAATGGAGTAAGCTTGCGACAGGAAGTTATACTTCGCTTGCATTGGCAAATATGTGGTGCAACGGTATAACGGCGTTGGATTCGGGGGTATTTTATGCGCTGTTAAACGAAGATACGGAGCGGTTTTTGATGGAATATACCTATGACCCGGATATGCCGCTTACGCCTGCTACGGTACTGACAGTGTATACCGTCTATGACAATGCGACTTTAAAGCAGGCGGCAGCCATGTATACAAAGGAGCATCCGGATGTACTGGTGGAAATCGAAGTGGGAATTCCTTATGAAGAGATGGAAACGGCGGATTTAAATACCGTGCTGCAAAATCTCAATACCAGACTGCTGGCAGGACAGGGAACGGACCTCATGGTGCTGGACGGACTGCAGGCAAGTTCTTTTATTGAAAAAGGTATGCTGGCAGACATCAGTGATATTGTGACACCAATGTCAGAGAACGGAGAAATATTAAAAAGTATTGCGGATGGCTATACGCAGGCAGATGGTTCTGTTTACATGATACCCCTGCGGTATTCCATGAGACTGCTTCTCAGCGGAACTATCGACACAAAGGAAGCAGGAAGTGTGGAGGCGCTGGCAAAAATATTGGAGCAGCAGACGCTTGCCATGGGTCCAATGACGGTTTCGGATATGGTGGATATGTATATGCCTTATATGGTTTCAGACATTGTAAAGGACAAGAAGCTGGATAAAGAAGCACTTGCGAAATGTCTGGAGGCATTGAAAATGATAGCCGGAAGCTACAATATGGTTGAAAATTATACGGATGATACCATGAACTATCAGTCGTGGGATTTGGCGATGGGAGCGGACGCCGTATTTTGTGATGCAACCGGATTTTTGGATTCCATGCTGCCGCTTGCCATTGTCAATGAGGTAAAAGGCAATTATAACAGCTTTGAAAACGCATATACTCCAATCGGAGAAATCGGTATTAACAAAGAGACGCCATATTTGGAACAGGCAAAAGATTTTTTGCAATATGCACTTTCCGTTCAGGTACAGGAAGGCGACTTTTATGACGGTTTTCCGGTAAATGAAGAGGCGCTTATAAAGTTGGGCGAAAAGGATAGAAGCGATTACGAGGCATTTACCATGATAGAGCTGCCCGGCGGCGTCATTAAGGACTTTACCGTGGGGGCGCAGAGTAAGGAGGACTGTGACAGGTTAATAGAGCTGTGCAGAGGACTAAACAAAAAGGTAGTGGATGATGCGCAGATTAATTTGGTGATAAGCGATGTGCTTCCGTCATATCTGGACGGCAGCAGTTCATTGGAGGATACCATAGATAAGATAGACAGAGGACTTAACATGTATCTGGCGGAGTAAATAATAAAATTAATATAATTTCATTTTTTCCTTTTCATAATAAAGTTCTTTTGGTATAATTGTTTCAATCCGCAAACATAAGATTAAGAAAAGGAAAACATATTATGAAAAAAATCTTTACGAAGAGACTTTCAATTTATATGGTGATTGCCTTTGTGGTTACCATCGCCGCCGTATTTACACTGCAGACCTTTACAAACTGGCGCACCAATAAAATAACCAGTCAAAATAAGCTGGCTGACGTAAGGGAAAAGCTGGCTGATAATGAAGTGACGATTGAACAGTTGACGGAAAATCTCGGACAAAATAATCTTGCAAAGGCGAGGGCGTTTGCCGATATGCTTGCGGCAGAGCCCTCCATTGCCAAGGATTCGGCAAAGCTGTTTGAAATCAGGGACAGGCTGATGGTGGACGAGGTACATATCATTGATGAAACAGGAATTATTACAAGCAGTACGATTGACGCCTACATTGGATTTGACATGAAGAGCGGCGAGCAGTCAAATGCTTTTATGGTTCTTGTCGATGACCCGTCCATTGAGATTGTGCAGGAGCCCCAGATGAATTCGGCAGAGGGAACCATGATGCAGTATATTGGCGTGGCGAGAACGGATGCAAGAGGGTTTGTACAGGTAGGCGTTCGTCCGGAAGTATTAGAAAGGACACTTGCCGGAACGGATATATCCGTAGTGCTCAGGGACATTGATTTTGGTACAAATGGTTATATCTATGCTATTGATATGGAAACAGGACTTTTGCTTGCCCATCCAAATGATGCGCTGATTGGCACGGCTGCCACGGCTGCCGGGTTTCCTAAGAACTTTTTGGGAAACGGCAGGGCAAAAATCGACGGACGGACGGGATATTTTTATGCGGAGGAGAGTGACAATATCGTAATAGGAACCTTTCTGCCGTCTTCGGAATATTATTCTGCCCGCCGCAGCCAGACCTTGATGGTATCCATCAGTATGTTTATTATCTTTGGCGTATTGCTGGTGATGATTAACAGAATGGTTGACAGTAAAATTGTGCATGGCATAAACAGCATTACCGGCTCCACGAAAAAAATTGCGGACGGCGATTTTAATATTACGGTAGATGAAAAGGGAAATCCTGAGTTTGAGCAGCTCTCCGACAGCATCAACAAGATGGTGGAGAGTATTTGCCAGAACGCGCGCAAAAATGAAAATCTGATACGGCAGCAGGAAGCGGATGTGGAAAATAACCGGATACTGATACAGAATGTGAAGGACGCCTGTAAAGAGCTGGGACAAGTATCCGGAAAAACGTTGGAAAATGCAGATAATATATACAACGGTACAGGTAAACAGGAGCAGGCGGTTTCCGACTTGAAGCGCATTATGGAACAGTTGATGCAGGAACTGAACCATAGTGTCAATACTTCTGCTGAGATTTCTTCCGCAACCGGAACGACGACTGAAAAAATGAAGGAGACACAGTTGCAGATGGTGCTGCTGCAGGATTCCATGCAGAAAATCAGCAATATGTCCATGGAGATTGAAAAAATTATTGATGAAATCAATTCGATTGCCCAGCAGACCAACATGCTTTCCTTAAATGCTTCCATTGAGGCGGCAAGGGCAGGCGATACAGGTAAGGGCTTTGCGGTAGTAGCCTTACAGGTGGGAGAGCTTGCAGCAAGAAGCTCGCAGGCGGCGAAAGAAACGTATGAGCTGATAACCAATTCTATGAAGGCAGTCAAGGAAGGACAGAAGATTACGGGACAGACGGTGAATACCTTTGGCGTAGTGGTGGAAAATATTGAGCGCTCAAGACAGGATGTGGAAGAAATATCCCATATGGTAGAACAGAATGTCAATATTGTAAAGCTTGCGGTTAGTCAGTTGGGTCAGATTTCCGATGTAGTAGAAGAGAATGTACGGATTTCCCATAATACGAAGGAAGTATCCTCCGATATGGTTGAGATTACTGACAATCTGTTACATCTGATAGAAGTATAAAGGAAGAAGGGTAAAAAAAGTTGCAATTTCCGGATTTCTGTGGTACACTTCCACAGGAATCCGGTTTTACTTTGTCCGGTAAATCAAGTGAATACAGGCGGCTGCAGGTGTCGGACGGGCATGAAATGCCATGGGTCCGGTGAAAAGGGAAGCAGGTGAGAGTCCTGCACGAACCCGTCGCTGTAATAAGGGAGCCACATTTTGATTTGTGCCACTGGACGTTTGTCTGGGAAGGTGAAGTGCGGCGTTGAGCTTAAAGTCAGAAGACCTGCCTGCAGGACCGGTACAAAAATGACCACGAGGAATTGGCATTGTACGCACACTTACGGTATCGAATCCGTTTCGATGCTATAGTCGTGATGCAGAAAATTCTCCAATCCCTGTCGTGAAGCGGCAGGGATTTTCCTTGTCGTGAAGCGGCAGGGATTTTTGTGTATACCTGTATTTGCAAATATGCTAAGGAGGAGAAAAAATGGCAGAAAAACAAGAAAAAAAGCAAACAAACAAAAAAGCACTTATCGGTGCGGCGGCACTGATAGCGGTAATTGCGGTACTGGCAGTGGTGTTCTTTGTATTTCGGGAAAAGCCCGTGCAGGGACAAAAGAGCATTACCATTGAGGTTATCGACAATACCCAAAGTAGTACAGTCTACGAAGTACATACGGATGCAGAGTATTTAAGGCAGGCGATGGAAGAGGCAAAAGGGCTGGAATTTTTAGGAACGGAGAGCGAGTATGGTCTTATGGTAGAAACCATAAATGGCGTTACGCCGGACTACAATGTGGACGGTGCTTACTGGAGTTTTTATGTCAACGGTGCTTACTGCAACTATGGTATTGATTCCCAGCCGGTTGAGGATGGAGATGCATTTGTAATCAAGTATGAGATGAATGCTACAGAATAGGGAATGACTGCAAAAAGCATCTTCAGGAATTTTCGCGAGAGGAGCCGTCAGAGCAGGCAGGTGAGGGAATTATGAACAAAGGACAGGGCAGGCTGACCATAGGCATACAGGATATTGCGTTAATTGGTATGATGACCGCAGTTATTGAGGTCAGTAAGCTTGCGCTGTCTTTTCTGCCGAATATCGAACTGGTTACGTTCTGGATTATTATGTTTACACTGTTTTTAGGAACCAAAACCATATATGCCATTGCCGCTTTTATTCTCATTGAAATTTCTCTTTATGGCGTGCAAACATGGGTCATTATGTACCTGTATATGTGGCCGGTTTTGTCTTTGGTGGTTTACCTGTGCAGGAAAAATGATTCTGTATGGTTTTACAGTATTCTCTCCGGTTTTTTCGGGCTGCTTTTTGGCGCCTTCTGCGCGCTCCCTTATATGGTAATCGGGGCGGTGGACGGCGGCGTGCAAAGCGGGCTCATTATGGCATTTAACTGGTGGGTTGCCGGGATTCCCTATGATATCATACATGGCGTTGCCAATGCCGCTCTTATGCTTGTGCTGTATCGTCCTGTCAGAACGCTGTTTAACAGGCTTATTCCTCTTCGTCGTTCCACGTAGAGCAGGACAGGGAAAAGATAAATTCCGTGCCCACGCCTTCCGTGCTGATGACGTTGATGTGCTCCTCGTGGGAGGTGATGATTTCCCTTACGATGGAAAGTCCGAGTCCCGTACCCTTTTTATCCTTGCCGCGGGAGGAATCCGATTTGTAAAAACGCTCCCAAATCATCTTTAAATCATCCTTTGGGATGCCGATGCCGCTGTCTTTTACGGAAACAAAAAGCTTGTGCTTCTTTTCGGAGGTTTCGATGCGGATGACCGAGTCATGGTGGCTGAATTTGATGGCATTGTCCAAAAGGTTGTAGAGCACTTGCTGGATTTTTCCCATATCGGCATTGACATACATCACGTCGCTGGTTAGGATGAGTTCGATGGCAATTTTCTTTTTGCGGCATGTCCCCTCGAAAGAGGCTGCCGTATTGCGGATAACTTTGTTGATATCAAAGTCCGTTTTGTCTAAGAGCATTCCCTTTGTATTCAAGTTGTTTAAGGTTAGCAGGCTGTTTGTCAGTTTTGTCAGCCTTTCCGTTTCGTTCAATACAATCTGTAAATATTTTTCGTATAGTTCAGGCGGTATGGTGCCGTCCAGCATGGCTTCCAGATAACCGCGTATGGAGGTAAGCGGGGAGCGGAAATCGTGGGAAATATTGGCGACAAATTTTTTTTGATTGTCCTCTGTGCGTGCAATTTCACTTGCCATATAGTTTAAGCAGGCGGCAAGGTAGCCGATTTCATCTTCACTTTCCACTTGAAACTCATAGTGCATATTGCCGGAGGCATACTGTTCTGTGGCATAAGTGATTTTTCGAAGCGGCACATAGACAATTTCCGTAAAAAAAATCAAAATAATCAGTGACAGCAAAAACAGGATGCACAGGGTAATATAGGAAATGTTTAACAGGCTGTTGCAGGATTTTTCTATGCCTGTCATGGCGGTATGCACAACAAGATACCCTTTCACCTTATATTCGGAGGTGATGGGTACAATGATATTGAGCATATCGTTCTCATAGCTGTCAAAAAAGGTTCCTATATTGTAATAAGAGCCGGCGGTTATGGTAGGGTCAAAGCTTTCAATCATAACCACGTCTTCTACGTTAAGAGGGGCGTCCGTGCTTAAAATCAGACGCCCGGAAGGATTGATAATCCAGATAACGGAATCTAAATAGACGGAAAATATGTCAAGCTGCATCTTTACGGCTTCCAGAGAGGTGTCGTTGGTATACAATCCCGACACATAATTATCGGCAATCAGCGTTGCCTCAGAGTAAAGCGCATTTGCCTTCTCTCTGGTAAGCTGTTCCATTGTCATGCTGGGCACAAAGGTGGTTATGATGATAAAGCCAAAAATGCCAAAGATAACGTATGCCAGCACAAATTTCAAGTAAAGGGTTTTTTTCATGACAGGCTCCCTTTCACTTCAAATTTGTAGCCAATACCCCATATAGTAGAAATTTTCCATGCTTCGTGGTCTTTTATTTTTTCGCGGAGACGTTTGATATGTACATCAACGGTACGCGTGTCTCCAATATATTCATATCCCCAAATCTGGTCGAGAAGTTGCTCTCTGGTAAATACATGGTTGGGTGAGGACGCCAGAAAATAAAGGAGCTCCAGCTCCTTAGGAGGCATTTCAACGGTATTTCCCATATAAATAACAGAGTAATTGGTCTGATTGATAATCAGGTCAGGATATTCTACGCGCTTGTCCGTTACGGGCTCGGGTACGGCAACCGCAGGCTTATAGCGGCGCAGCACTGCTTTGACCCTTGCCACAAGCTCCTTGGAATCAAAGGGTTTTTCCATAAAATCATCGGCGCCAAGCTCAAGCCCAAGTACTTTGTCAAAAATTTCACCTTTTGCAGAAAGAATGATAATGGGAGTTTGTCTGGCAGCACGGACTTCCCTGCATACCTGATACCCGTCCATGCCGGGCAGCATTAAATCCAGCAGAATCAGGTTGGGCTCAAAAGATTCAACAGCAGTCAGTGCAGCTTCCCCGTCCCCGACAATCATGGTTTCAAAGCATTCCTTATTTAGGTAGAGGGAAATCAGCTCTGCTATATTCTCATCATCATCAACAATGAGTATTTTTTGTTTATTTACCATACTTGCTCCTATTCTTTATTTAAATGTTACAATTGTGACGCCGGCGTCGCCTTCGCCAAACTCGCCCAAACGAAATTCTTTGACATACTTTAAGCGCTTTAAGTGGTTGTGTACGGCATTCCGTAAGGCGCCGGTTCCCTTTCCGTGTACGACGCGGACACTGGAAAGATGCGAAAGATAAGCATCGTCCAAATATTTATCCAGCATAGCGACTGCTTCGTCGCAGGTTTTCCCCAAAAGATTGATTTCGGGAGAAATCGTCAGTGTTTTTGACATTTTCATTTTACCGCCCGAGGTTTTTACGGCGCTTTTGACAGAAGCCGTGTCGTTGTCTGCTAAAAGTACTAAATCATTGACATTGACAGAAGAGCGGATGATGCCGCATTGTACAAAGAGATTGCCCTTTGCATCCGGCAGGGAGCTCACGGTTCCTTTCAGCCCCATGGAAAGGATTCTTACGGAATCTCCCTTCTTCAGCTTTTTGGGGTCTAAAGTCTTTTTGACGGAAGAAGGAGGAATTTTCAGCGCAAGCCTCTCGTTTTTGTCGTCAATTTTTTGCCTGAGATTCTGGCGCTTTTGCTCCAGCTCCTTCATGTTGCTGCCGTCCGTCTGATTAAAGCTGCGAATGGTCTCGTCCGCCATCGCTTTTGCTTCCAGCAGGATAGTGCGCGCCTGCTCGTGCGCTTCTTTCAGTATTTTATCCTTGGCGTTGTCCAGCTTTTCGTTTTTTGCTTTAAGCTGTGTCTCCAGCGCTTTGACTCTATCCTTATATTCGGCGGCCTCCCGCCTTTCCTTTTCTATAATCAGGCGGCTGTTTTCCAGATTGGCGATAACATCCTCAAAGCTTTCGTCTTCTTTACTTATCTGCTCCTTGGCTGCTGCTATGATAGTATCCGGCAGCCCAAGCTTGGAGGATATCGCAAAAGCATTACTCTTTCCGGGGATGCCAATCAAAAGCCTGTAGGTAGGCTTTAGGGACTCCACGCTAAATTCACAGCAGGCATTTTCCACAAAAGGCGTGGAGAGGGCATAAAGCTTCAGCTCGCTGTAATGGGTGGTTGCCATGGTGCGGATACCTCTGCCATGCAAATAATCCAAAATAGCTATGGCAAGTGCCGCTCCCTCTGTAGGGTCGGTTCCGGCACCCAGCTCATCAAACAGACAGAGTGCATTTTCGTCTGCGTGTGACAGAATTGTCACAATAGTTGTCATATGTGAAGAAAAGGTGGACAGACTTTGTTCAATGCTTTGTTCATCTCCAATATCTGCAAAAACTTCCTCAAAGATGGAAAGCTCTGAGCGGTCAAGCGCCGGTATATGAAGCCCCGCCTGCCCCATAAGGGTAAACAGTCCCACTGTTTTTAAAGAGACTGTTTTGCCGCCGGTGTTGGGACCGGTAATAATCAACAAATCAAATTCCTTGCCAAGCCGGATATCAATAGGGACTACTTTTTTCTTTTCCAGTAAAGGATGGCGCCCTTTGCGGATGTTGATATAATGTTCCGTGTTGAATACAGGCATGGTGCCATTGTAATCCATAGCAAGCTTGCCCTTTGCAAATACAAAGTCAAGACGGGTCATAATGCGCTGGTTGTCGGAAAGCTCCTTTGTATGTGCGGAAACTTGGGCAGATAAATCGGCAAGAATCCGTTCAATTTCCTTTTGTTCCTCAATGGCAAGCTCCCGCAGGCGGTTGTTTAGTTCGACGACAGCGGCGGGTTCAATAAAAAAGGTAGAGCCGGTTGCCGACTGGTCGTGTACCAGTCCGGATACCTGATTTTTAAATTCTGCTTTGATGGGAAGGCAGTAGCGGTCTCCGCGCATGGTGATAACGGCGTCCTGCAGATAAGTACGGCAGGAGCCGTTTAACATGGAGCCTAACTGGTTATGGATTTTTTCACCCGTAAGCTGTATATTGCGCCGGATGTGTTTCAGCTCAGAGCTTGCGTCGTCAGCAACTTCCTCTTCTGAGAGAAGGCAGCGGCGAATTTCGTCGGAAATAAACGACAGTGATGTCAGGTACTCAAAAAGCTGGTCCAAAGAATCCTGCACGGATTCGTCTTTTTCATTTCTGCCATACGCTTTGATGCGGGCTACGTTTTCCAAAAATCCTGCAATTTTTAAAAGCTCCGGAATGGAAAGGGAACTGCCGACTTCAAGAGATTTTAAAGAAAATCCCAAATCCTTGTTGCCGCCAAAGGAAGTACTTCCATACCGGAACAGACGGGACAGAGCGTCAGCCGTTTCGGTCTGCGCGGATTGGATTTCTGATAAATCCGTATCCGGAAGCAATGCCTCACACATCTTTTTGCCGGGCTCCGAGTCTGCTTTCAGGACTAGTTGTGAAATAATTTTATGATACTCTAAGGTTTGCAATACTTTTTTGTTCATGAAGATTCCTTTACAATTTCCTTAATCAATCCCATGATAGTGCTGATGGAGTCAAGCTGCGGACTCTGCTTCATGGCATTGATATAAGACTGTCTGGAGCAGTAAAGCTCCTGTACTTTTTCTACCAGCAGGTTTTCTGATAAATCGTCCTCGTCGATGACAATAGAAAAGCCCTGCGCCTCAAAGGAGCGTGCATTCAAAAGCTGGTCGCCCCTGCTCTTTGCCGAAGGGAGCGGAATCAGGATATTGGGCTTGTTTAAGGCGAGAAGCTCACAGATGGCATTGGCGCCCGCACGGGAAATCACCAAATCTGCCATTGCAAAAATATCCTTAAGCTCCGACTTCAAATATTCAAACTGCTTATAGCCTTTTTCTGTTAAAAGAAGATTGTCTACCTTATCCTTGCCGCACAGATGGACGACTTGAAAATCTTCCAAAAGCATGGGAAGCGCCGCGCGTACCGCCTGATTGACGCTTGCTGCGCCCTGACTGCCGCCAATAACCATGATGACGGGCTTGTTTGCGGTAAAACCGCACATGTCAAGTCCCGCAAGCTTATTGCCGGAAGACAACTCTTCTCTGATGGGCGAACCGGTAAGAACAGCTTTTTCCTTGGGAAGCATCTGCAGGGTTTCCGGGAAATTACAGCAGATTTTATCGGCAGCCGGAATGCAGAGCTTGTTGGCAAGTCCGGGCGTCATGTCGGATTCGTGGATAATACAGGGAATTTTCAGCGACGCCGCCGCGCGCACCACAGGCACGCTCACAAAACCGCCCTTGGAAAATACCACATCCGGTTTCAACTGTTTTAAGTATTTTCTTGCTTCGGAATAGCCTTTTATGACACGGAACGGGTCCGTAAAATTTTTGGGGTCAAGGTAACGCCTGAATTTGCCGGTGGAGATGCCCTGATAAGGAATATCAAAGTCGGCAATCAGCCTCTTCTCAATGCCGTCGTAGGAACCCATATAATAAATTTCAAAGCCGGCGCCTTTTAAGTGTGGTAAAAGAGCAATATTCGGTGTCACATGACCGGCGGTACCGCCGCCTGTTAAAACGATTTTTTTCAAAGCAATGCCTCCCGTAATCAATATGACTGTAAGGACTCCAGCGCTTTTGCAAGCTGGTCCGGACAGGAAGTAGATTTCATTCCGCACTGAATGCCCTTTAATTTTGAGATGGCATCCTCTACCTTCATGCCGCGTACAAGACTGCAAATACCCTTTAAGTTGCCGTTGCAGCCACCCGTAAACTGAACCGATTCAATGATGCCGCCGGATACCTCTATGTCGATTGCTGTGGAACAGGTACCGTGTGTCTGATATTTCATAATAATCCTCCAATCTTTCATGCGGATAATTCGTTTGTCTAAAGAAGGATTATAGCAGAAAAGTGTCCGATATTCCAGTGATTCTACAGATATTTTTTGCTGCAGGGTGATTCTTATGCATGGCATGAGGGGCTTTATGGTGAGGGGATGAAGCAAGGATGCCATGAGCAGGCGGATATGTCCGGGCAGACCGTATAAACACACCGGCACTTGGCGAGGTTTTTTCGAGCCTAGTACCGGTGTGTGTTTATCAGAGCGAGAGCGTGTCAGCCCGGACATATCCGCCTGCTCACGGCGTCCTCTGCTGCTATTTTCCGTCGCAATCCCACGAATCGGCGCACAATCCGTCGACGAGTTTTCCCTCCGGCTATATTGTCCGCCACTCTCAAGTTTACTATAATAGAATTAATGAAAGAGGCGGAAGCATACGCCGAAAAGGAGGCATTTATGTTTGCTGTTTTCGAGGAAGAAAAGTGGATAACCATTCTGATGTTTACATTTCTGTCATTGAGTATATTGAGCAGAATTATGATAGGAATACGATACCAGAATATGATAAGACAGACGGAAAATATGTCAACGACCAGTCATAAGGCGTTAAAGCAGTGTAAGCTGAAATTTGCAAACTGTTATCAGTTAAATGGCGGCGTTTCGAATATTCCCATCTTTGTGGACAAGTTTCTCAATAAGCTGAAGCTTGGTCCGCTGTTGGTACAGACTGTGTATCATTTGTCAGGACAGTTTATGCTTTTGTCGGTATTTTGTTCCGGCCTGGGCGTATGCCTCTGTCTTGTGGCAGGACATACCATCGGCGACATCTTGCCTTTTTACATAGTCAGCTTTTTGGGGTTGTATCTTTATTATTCCGTGTCGGCAATAGCGGACATCAAGGGCAGAAGGCGGATTTTAAAAACAAATCTGGTAGATTATCTGGAAAACCATATGGCAAGCCGTCTGCGGGCAGGACTGCCGATAGAGGCGAAGGAGGGTGCGAAAACAGGCGCAAAGGAGCCGAAGACCGGTATCGAGCTGATGCCCGTACATGCAGGCGGAAATGTGCATGGAAGCAGTACGGCGGTGGCAAGCGCTGCTGTCCGCACCGAAAGCGGGGAGGGTGCGGAGGAAAAAGAAAGCGACAAAATGGGCAGAATCTTTTCCCTTTCCGAGCAGAAGGAGTTAGAGGAGCTTTTACGGGAATTTTTAACCTCTTAAACGGCAATTATCTGAAATGCCTGAAGGCAGTTGTTTCAAAAGGTTTTTCTTGAATTTGCATCGAACGTCTGCTAAACTGAAAATGATGACAGGAAAAGACCGGCTGCGGAACGGTCTTATAGAAAAGAAAGGGAGCGAAAGGAAAATGAGTGCAAAAGTAACGTTTGATTATGCGAAAACAAGTCCTTTTATTTCTGCAGAAGAAGTAGAAAAAATGAAGCGGCAGACATTGGACGCCAAGGAAGTGCTGGTATCAAAGTCAGGTGCGGGAAACGATTTTTTAGGATGGATTGACCTGCCGGTAAATTATGACAAAGAAGAGTTTGCAAGAATTAAGGAAGCTGCCAAGAGGATACAGGAAGACTCGGAGGTTTTACTGGTAATTGGCATCGGCGGTTCTTATCTGGGTGCGCGTGCGGCAATTGAATTTTTGGGACACAGCTTTTACAATGTGGTAGATAAGAGTATCCGCAAGACGCCGGAGATTTATTTTGTAGGTAATTCTATAAGTTCTACTTATATTAAGCATTTGATGGATGTCGTGGGAGACAGAGATTTTTCCGTTAATATGATATCCAAATCGGGTACTACGACGGAACCGGCGATTGCTTTCCGTGTGTTTAAGGAAATGCTGGAAAAGAAATACGGCAAGGCGGGCGCGGCAAAGAGAATCTATGCGACGACGGACAGGGCAAAGGGTGCGTTAAAGCATGTTGCCGACGAGGAAGGTTACGAAACCTTTGTGGTGCCGGATGATGTGGGCGGACGTTTTTCCGTACTGACGGCGGTAGGACTTTTGCCGATTGCAGTCAGCGGTGCCGACATTGACAAGCTGATGGAAGGTGCGGCAAGCGGCAGAAAATATGCACTTGAGTCTTCCTTTGAAGACAATGATGCGCTGCAATATGCCGCGCTGCGGAATATTTTGCTCAGAAAGGGAAAATCTGTGGAAATACTTGCCAACTACGAGCCCAGCCTGCACTATGTTTCGGAGTGGTGGAAGCAGTTGTACGGCGAGAGCGAGGGCAAGGATAAGAAGGGAATTTTCCCTGCAAGCGTGGATTTAACCACGGACCTGCATTCCATGGGACAGTTTATTCAGGACGGCTCCCGCATTATGTTTGAGACGGTTTTGGAGGTTGAAAAATCCCGTGAAGAGTTGATTATCGGTGAGGAGCCCGTGGATTTGGACGGTTTAAATTATCTTGCCGGCAAGACGGTGGATTTTGTAAACAAGAGCGCAATGAACGGTACGATTTTAGCGCATACCGACGGACAGGTGCCTAATTTTCTGGTAAAGATTCCTGAGGTGAGCGAGTTTTACCTTGGCGAGCTGTTCTATTTCTTTGAGTTTGCCTGTGGTGTAAGCGGGTACTTAAATGGTGTAAATCCTTTCGACCAGCCCGGTGTGGAGAGCTACAAGAAAAATATGTTTGCTCTGCTTGGAAAGCCCGGATATGAGGCGCAGAGAGAGGAGCTGCTAAAGAGACTGTAATATAAAGGCGGCTGTAATAAAAAGGCTGTGCGGTTTGCCGCACAGCCTTTTTAGGTCAATAATACGATTTTTACTTCAAATTCTGCATCGGTGCTGTGCAGCGAGCAGCTTCCGTTGTATTTTTTTGCAATTTGCTGCATGATTTCAATACCATAGCCGTGCGCTTTCTTATCTCCTTTAGTGGTGGGAATACGGTTGCCGCGAATCGTTATCTTTTTCTCTACAGAGTTGGTAATTTGTATCACAGTATAATTGCGGCTTGTATTTACTTTTGTATGAATGTAAGCACTCTTTTGGGGCAGACATGCTTCAATGGCGTTATTGTAGGCGTTGGAAAGAAGTCCGCAGATATCGGGACCGGTCATATTTTTTATATTTGTCAGAGAGCCTTCAAAAGTAAAAGTAATGTCATGCTCTTCACAGATTTTCATCTTAGAATTGACAATCATGTCAGAAATATGGCTGCCGGTCAGTATCTTTCCGCCGGAAAATGTAGTGTCATGGTTTAGTTGTTCGGTATATTTTCTGACCTCTTCATAATTTTTTTCTTCACAGAGCGACTTGATAACAGCAAGATGACTGTTAAGGTCGTGACGCATTTTTTTCACTTGTTCTTCATTTTCCTTTACGTCCTGCAGTGCGTCTAACTGTACCTGCAGGTACTCTGTTTCACTTCGGGACAGGCGCTGCCGGTAAATCTGAACACGAGATGCAAACAAACCGTAAAAATAATAAATAACACTGCAAAGAAAAGCACCTACAAAAAGAGTCAGGTAAGCATAGTGTTTAAGTGGCTTAAAGTCTCGGTGGTATACCCATGCAATGAGAGCAACATCCATAAAGGCAAAAAAGAGCAGGGCAATACAGCCGATAATTTCTCTCATCCGAAAGTGCAGGGTAAACTGATATTTCATAAAAAAGTAACGCAGGAAAATTAATATGATAAACAGCGCGATATCTGTCACAAGACCGATAAGCGAAACCTCGTAAACAGAAACGGGAATCATAAACCTGAATGCCGGCATGATTTGTGCGAGAATTGCCTCAGGGACCATCGTCAGCACGAAATAAATGGCGAGGGCAGGGAAAAAGCGCAGCAAATCCCCCCCTTTTTTTCTGCTAAATAAAAGAACCGCTATCATGATAGAGACAGGTGTGCTGATGAGAAAATTCATATTGTCGGGAAGCAGCAGGACGTCGAGAGCGGCTAAACATAAATAAATGACGGAGGAAATAACGACATTTCTGCGGATTAAGCTTATATGGGCAGCACAAATATACTGCATTAAGAGAAGTAGAATCCAAAATTCCATCAGGTTGACAGCAAGCTGAAAGAAAAAAACAATCATGTGTGCGGCGCTCCTTCAATAAAAGTCTTGATTGCATGGCGAAATTGTTTGATGTTTCTGCGGCTGACAGGAAAAGTCCTGCCGTTGTCAAGGGTCACATGCGTTTCGTCAAATTCTCTGATATAGGCGAGATTGACAATATATTTGCGGTGGATACGAAAAAAAGAGGATGCCGGAAGCAGCGTCTCCATTTCATTTAATCCTTTTCGCAAGGTAATAATATCACCCTTGTAGTGGAGAATAGAGTGTTTGTTGTCAGCCTCCACATGCTGCAAGTCCTGTATATGCAGGAGCAGTTCACACTCCGGCGTTTTGATTAAGAGGGTTGCGTTTTCCAGTTTTGCGCGAATATCTTTGATAACGCGGGAAATATCATCCTCGCCCACCGGTTTTAAAAGATACCGAAAAGCGTTTACCTCGTAACCGGCAGGGGCGTATTCCAGGTAGGCAGTAAAAAATACCAGTATAACAGACTGGTCGTACTCCCTGATGCTTTTTGCCACATCAATGCCGTTCATAGGGGACATGACAATATCCAAAAAAAGCACGTCATATCGTTTCCCTGCTTTGTAATTGTCCAAAAGCGCATCCGCAGAAAGAAAACATTCCACAGTGCAGTCCGGCTGCTGCCAGAAATAATGGTACATTCTTTTTAAAAATACGGATTCATCATCACAAATTGCTATTTTCATGTGCAATACGCTACCATATCTGTTTTGCTTTGTCAAGAAAAGGAAGGGCACATTCCGCTTACTCCAAAAATCGCGCCATTCACGTCTTTTTCGGTAAAACCGGTATTTTTTATGATAAGATAAAATCGAAATTTTATCATAGGAGAGGCTGAAAATGAAAAAAAGGAAAGCTGTTATAACGATAGTGGCATTCCTCGCGGCATTTCTTGTCTGCGGGTGCGGGGGCAAGGGAAATAAGCGGGGAGTGACTTTTGCGCCGGAAAGCGATTTTAAGGCAGAGACTGCCGGGAACGGTGTAAAGATTACAGGGTATCTCGGGGAGGGCGGAGAGGTTCATATACCGGATACCATTGGCGGCAAGCCTGTAGTAGAAATTGGATTTATGGCGTTTTATGATACGCCGCTGACTCTTGTCACCATGCCTGACACAATTGTCAGAATTGACGAAGCTGCTTTTAGCAACACTTTGTTGGAAAGCGTCGAGATTCCGGACAGCGTGACGGAAATGGAACAAGCTGTGTTTATGAATTGTAAGGAACTGGAAAGTATAACGCTTCCTGCCAATATTACATGCATTGCAAACAATTTGATACAGGGCTGTGAAAAGCTGACAAGCGTTGAAATCCCTGCGGGAGTCACACAAATTGGACAGTTTGCGTTTAGCGGATGCACGGGAATAGACAGCATTACGATTCCGGACGGAGTCAATCAAATACATAAATGGGCCTTTTTTGACTGTGTGGATATTACTGTTACCTATCAGGGCGTTTCTTATACCTTCGATGAATTGGAAAATATGTACAATATTATCAATGGAGCAGCGCAGGCGGACACAGTGCCGGATGCAGATTCCGAGCAGGTTTCGGGAGAATCGGCGGAGCTGACAGTGGAGGATGTGTTTGTTTTTTCGTACGCAGGCACGGGGGCAGAAGACGGCTTTTGCATTGATGGAGTGGGAGACCCTGCATATCTGGGTGATTCCTTTGGAAGCGACGGTGAAGTGAGGCTTCCTGAGGAATTTAAAGGGACAGCGGTGACGGAAATTGCCGGCGGCGCGTTGATGTACTGCTTCAACATGAAAAGCGTTGACATACCGTCCAGCGTGAAGAGAATTGGCGGCGGCGCTTTTTATGGCTGTGAAAATTTGACGAGAGTGGACCTTTCCGGCAGTCTTACAGAGATAGAAGAGGAAACCTTTGCTATGTGTACCAGTTTAGAGAAGGTTGTGTTTCAGTCTGGTATAACCAGAATTGGGGATGGTGCGTTTGCCGGATGCCTTAGGCTGGACAATGTGGTTTCACCTGACTATCTGGAGGAAATTGGAGACAATGCTTTCAGAAACTGTCAGAGTATGAGCCAGTTCTATTTTCCTGAAACGGTGACAACAATCGGTGCAAGTGCATTTTTAAACTGTAAAAGTTTAAGGACGATTGTTATGTGGGGAAATGTGACGGAAATTGGCGCAGAGGCATTTAAAAACTGCACCACAGCAGAAAGTCTTGTACTTTCCGACAGTCTGACTGCTATTGGGGAAGGAGCTTTTGAAAATTGCGAGGGGATAGATTCGGCTTCCGTTCCGGGCGGTGTCGTAAGGATAGAAAAAAATACGTTTAAAAATTGCAGGAATCTGGACTTTGTTCTTTTGGGAGAAGGAATTGAAAGCATCGGGGAGAGCGCTTTTGAAAACTGCGAAAAGATAGATTACCTCACATTTCCGGAGGGTCTGCGTGAAATAGGAAGCAATGCGTTTGCCGGCTGTACGGGCTTAAGCTCTGTCACAATACCGGAAAGTGTGACGAAAATTGCAGAGGATGCATTTGCCGGCTGTGAGGGCATAAGGGTTTATTATGGGGGTAATTTTTATCGTTACAGCGATTTAGAGGAGCTGTATGATATCATAAACAGTCAATAACAAAATTTCTTGTGATGGAGGAAGAAAATTTGAAAGCAAAAGATGTGTATTTGAAAACCATGAAGTTTGTCTGGCTGAAGCTGGCGCTGGGAGGGGCAATTTTTCTCTTTGCCTTTTTGACGATGTTTCTCTTTATATGGCTGGGAAGCCTTGGCGGCGGCAGCGGCATTGTGATGGCGCTTACTATCTGGATGATACTGGTGGGAGCAGTTTACGGGCTTGTGCAGCGTTATGTAGGTTATATGATAAAAGCAGGGCATGTGGCAATGGTGACGACGGCGGTGACAACGGGTAGTTTGCCGGAAAACCAGCTTGAAGCGGCAAAAAATATGGTAAAGGAGCGTTTTCTGACGACAAATGTTTATTTTGTAGTGGACCGCCTGGTGAGCGGTGCGGTGAGCCAGCTTCAAAAAGGGCTGCAGAAGGTGGAAGATTTGCTGGGCAAAATTCCGGGTGTTTCTCTTCTTGTTTCTTTTGCACAGGTATTTGTCCATATTGCACTGAACTATATTGATGAGTGCTGCCTTGGATATACCTTTTTACATAGAGAGCAGTCAGCATTTAAGAGCGCTGCTGACGGAGTTGTCATTTATTTCCAAAACTGGAAAACTCTCTTAAAAAATGCAGCGGTGACAACACTGATTGTAATGGGAGTATCCCTTCTCGCATGGCTTCTGCCGTTTCTGATTTTTGCGGGTATTTTTGCACTGCTGCACATACACTGGATATTTGCCTTTCTGCTTGCTCTTATGGCGGCGGCTATTATCAAGAGCGCTTTTGTGGACAGCTACATGATGGTGAAGATGATGGTATCTTACATGCAGGTGGCGCCCTCCACAGAAATTACCTTTGATTTGTATGATAAGCTCTGCAGGCTTTCCAGTAAATTTAAGAGCCTTTTTACAAAAGGACAGGAGGAACAACAGCAGTACGGAAACGCACAGATGTAGCTTATACCAGCAAGCAATCCGGAACGTGGCAGATAGAAATATCTGCCGCGTTTTTTATGACAACGGGAGGCTCGCGAAGCAAGGATTTTGCTGCCTGAAATTTTTTGCAGGGCTTACAGAAAATGATTGCACGCATGTGGGGTTTCCTTTATAATTATAATGGTAAATTTTTCAAAGATTAGAGAAAAGGAGAAGCAGCAGTATGCAGCAGTTTTTTGGGATGAGCCAGAGTGGAAATCTTTCGGAAGCAGTAAACGGACTGAAAAGCCCGCAGTTTATTATGCTGTTTTCGAATAATCCCCAGTTTGAAGCTCATGTAAAAGAGTTGGAAAAGTTATATCCAAACATTCCAAGCATTGGTTGCATCGGGATGGGCTATCATGCCAAAGTGGTGGAAAGCGGAGTGAGCGTCATTGCTTTCTGCGGCGGAATTAGTGCAACGGCAAATGTATTGGAGCAGGTATCGGTTATGCCTGTCAAGTATATTCATCGTCTGGAAGAGGACATCAGAAAAGTGAATGCTTCACAGAAGGATACGGTGTGTATTGATTTTTGTACGGGCAATGATGCCTGTGCATTGACTACGATTGATACTGCCCTGAAGAGAGATGGCATTTCACTGGTAGGCGGAACAGGAGATGCGGGAAAGGTTTCTGCCAACGGCAAAGTATATGAAGATGCGGTTGCGTATGCGCTTGTGAAAAATCATAACGGGCGCGTGAAGACTTACAAAGAAAATATTTATCATCAGCTTGGAAATTACCGTTTTATTGCCTCCAACACGGATAGGGCAAAATATATTATCGGCTCTTTAAACGGAAAACCGGCAAAACAGGTTTATCAGGAGATTCTGCATGTGACCGACAAGGAAATCTTGACGCAGACATTCCAGAATCCCTTTGGAAAAATCAATGGAGATGATACTTGTATTATTTCCATCAAAGAAGTTGCCGGAAATGCACTGGCATGTTTCCGCCAGGTTAACGACTCTGATGTTTTGATACTGTTGGAGCTGGGCGACTACAAGGCAATTACCAAACAAACCATTCAGACTATCTGCAAAGAGTTTCCGAAGCGTTCGGCTGTTTTTTCAGTCAATTGTCTGTTCCGTTATAAATTGTTTTCCGAGAGGAATTATATGCAGACTTATTTAAATGAAATGTCTGCTTTGGGCAGTCATGCCGGATTTGTCGGATACGGAGAACATTATAACAATCGTTTTGTCAATCAGTCCATGACGTGCGTGGTATTTGAATAAAGGAGGAGGACTATGTTGTTTTCAAAGAAAAAACGGCAAAAGCCGGGGCAGATATGTCACAATGAAAAAAGCCTTTATCCGGTATTGTACGTGACAGAGCATTTAAAAGATTACAAGGAAGACTTGATTCGCAAAGAGGTGGAATCCCTGTGGGAACTGAGCATGGTGGGCAATTCTTTTTCGGGGGTACTGGAAAAGGCAGATAATTTTCAGGAACAGCTTTTAAAATTTGGAGAATCTTTTTCCAGCATTAACAATACTGCGGAGCAGTTTTCGGAGGTAAAAGGAACCATTGGGCAGACTGTGTCGAGGACACAGGATAAAGTGGAAGAGTTGAAGAATACTTCCATGATGATTGAGCAGTCTTATGTTGAGATGGAGCATACCTTTGAACAGCTTCAGGCCGCCGTAAAGAGTATTCGCCAGTGCATCAACAAAATTGTTTCCATTGCGGACGAAACCAATATTCTTGCCATAAATGCATCCATTGAGGCTTCCAGAGCCGGAGAGAGTGGAAGGGGATTTGCAGTAGTTGCAATGAAGGTCAAGGAGCTTGCAGAAGAAATTAAAGGTCTTGCCAATGATGCGGAGTCCGGTATTCATGATGTGGAAGCTGATACGAACCAGTTAAATGAAAGCATTGCCGATTCGGCGCAGAAGCTTGGGCAGGGAACCGGAATCGTAAACGCTACATATGAGTCCTTCCATGAAATTACACAGGCGGCAGAAGGCGCTTCCGTGGTACAGGAAGAAATTTCAGATGTGATTGCAGCATCTCAGAATAATCTGCAGACGATATGCCGGTTTTTTGACGAAATCAAAATGCAATATCAAGAGGTAGTTAAGCATATCAACCGCGCAAGCAGCCTTGGCACGACGAAAAGCGCCATGTTTGAGGATATCGACAATATGCTGTCTCAGATTCCTCCGATTATCAAGGATACGAATCCGGAAATGTAAAGCGTGGATGTATAAAAAGCTCTGCAGGCGCAGGGCTTTTTCCACACAGAAGAGAGCATAATATTATAATAGGAGGTAGAAATAATGTCCCCAAAGCCAAATATTGTTATGCTGGAGCGCAATAGTGTGGGAACAGATATTGATGTTTCCTGTTTTGAAATGTTGGGAAATGTGACATACTATTCCAATACTGTTACAAAAGACGAGATACGGGAACGCACGCGGGAAGCGGATATTGTGATAGCCAATAAGGCGCCTATGTGTGAGGATACCTTGAAGGATTCAAAGAGGGTAAAGTTGATTTGCCAGCTTGCTACAGGTTATGACAACTGTGACGTAACATATTGTAAGAGCCGTGGTATTGTAATTTCCAATGTAGTAAATTACTGTACGGATATGGTGGCGCAGCACACCTTTACGTTGGCGCTGAGCCTGGTGCAGAAGCTTTTCTATTATGACAATTATGTCAAATCCGGTGCGTATGGTGCACAGGACAGGTTTTCCAATTTTGACTGTCCCTTTTGTGAGCTTTCCGGCAAGACCTGGGGTATTGTGGGAATGGGAAATATCGGATGCCGCACGGCAGAGATTGCACAGGCATTTGGCTGCAAGGTGATTTTTCATTCTGTTACAGGCAGGAGCAGGGTAACGGCATACCCATGTGTGGACAAGGATACGCTCTTGGCGGAAAGTGATTTTCTTTCCCTGCACTGTCCCTTAAGCAGGCTTACGGAAAATTTTATCGACAGGGATGCGCTCTGTAAAATGAAGAAAACGGCGGTGTTAATTAATGTGGCGCGGGGGCGGGTGGTAAACAACCGCGACTTATATGAGGCGCTTGTGCAGGGTGAAATTATGGCGGCGGGACTGGATGTATTGGAAAAGGAGCCGTTGTCTTTAGACAATCCGCTGTGTAAGATAAAAGATAGCAGCCGGCTTATCATTACGCCACATCTTGCATGGGGCAGCGTGGAGGCAAGAAAGCGCTGTGTGGAAGGTGCATTTGAAAATGTGCGTGCTTTTCTGGCGGGTGAGCCTAGAAATGTGATATAGCACAGAGCAGATGGGAAGCGGCATACCAGTGATTTTATCAGGAGGAGTATAAATGGAACAAATGAAAAAGCTGATTACAAAATATCGGGAAATAATTATATATCTGATTGTGGGAGTGATGACGACGATTGTGTCATGGGCAGCATGTTTCCTGCTGGAGCGATTTTTATTCAATCCGGATATTTCATGGCAGAATTTTGTAATTAACAGTCTCGGATGGGTGGTAGGTGTCACTTTCTCTTATCCCTTGAACAGACAATGGGTTTTCAGAAGCAAAAATCCCCATATTATAAAAGAATTTGGCAGTTTTGCAGCTTCCCGCCTTTCCACATGGATATTGGACATTGTAGTGATGTGGGTTACGGTCAATGTCATGAGTATGCATTACTGGATAGCCAAAATATTTATTTCGTCGGTACTGGTAACGGTTTTAAACTACGTGTTTAGCAAGCTTTTTATTTTTAAGAAGAAAGATTCGGAAGGTTAAGTTTAAAATCCCCTTCGGCAGACGTCCCTGCGCGAAGGGGATTCCTTTTTGCCTCTTTGGATTAAAACAAGGTTTCAAAGCGCTGCATGGCTTCTGCGGTATTTTCGCGGCTGCCAAAAGCAGTCAGACGGAAATAGTTTTTGCCGTTGCTGCCAAAACCGGCGCCGGGGGTTCCCACCACCTGAATTTTATTCAGCATATAGTCGAAAAACTCCCATGACTCCATTCCCAGTGGACATGCAAACCAAATATAAGGAGAATTGACGCCGCCAAAGTAACGGATGCCTTTTTTCTCCATGCAGGAAGCGATGATACGGGCATTTTCCTGATAGTATTGAATGTTGGCGCGGCACTCTGCCATTCCTTCTTTGGAAAAGACCTGCGCAGCACCTTTTTGTATGATATAAGAAACGCCGTTAAATTTGGTGGTCTGTCTGCGGTTCCACATGGCGTTTACGGACATTTCCCTGCCATCAGAGGCGGTAAACTTTAATTCTTCGGGTACGATGGTATAGCCGCAGCGAGTGCCGGTAAAGCCTGCTGTTTTACTTAGAGAGCAGAATTCTATGGCACATTTCTTGGCGCCTTCGATAGCAAAAATGCTGCGGGGCAGCGTCTTATCGGTGATAAAGCATTCGTATGCCGAATCATAAAGCAGCAGCGCATCGTTTGCCAGTGCGTAATCTACCCATTCCTTTAACTGCGCATGGTTGTAGGCGGCGCCGGTAGGATTGTTGGGAGAGCAAAGGTAAATAATGTCTGCGTGGAGGTTTTTGTCCGGCATGGGCAGAAAATTGTTTTCCGCGGTAGCATTCATGTAGGTAATATTTCTGCCGTTCATAATATTGGTATCTACATAGACGGGGTAGACGGGGTCCGGAATCAAAATAACATTATCCTGTGCAAATAAATCAGTAATATTGCCGGTATCGCTTTTTGCACCGTCAGATACAAACACTTCCTTCGGACTGATGGTGACGCCGTTTTCTGCATAGTACGCTACAATGGCATCCCGAATAAAATCATAGCCCTGCTCGGGACCATAGCCCTTAAAGGTAGCGGAAGAAGCCTGTGCGTCAACGCCCTCGTGCAGCGCTTTGATGATGCTGCTTCCGATGGGAAGCGTAACGTCTCCGATGCCGAGGCGGATGACCTTTTTATCAGGGTTTGAGGCTGTGTAAGCGGCTACTCTGTGGGCAATTTCGGAAAATAAATAACTTTCCTTCAGATTTAGATAGTTTTCGTTTAACTTAGGCATTGCAATCCTCCTACAATAATGTAATCATGTGTTCCACCAAAAGAGCGGAGTGCTTTGCCGCCTCTCTTTCAAAGGAAGGGTAGTCCATTTCTGCGCTGTCGTCTGCTTTGTCTGAAATGGCGCGGATAATGACGAAGGGAATCTGGTTTAAGTAAGCGCCGTGGGCAATGGAAGCTCCTTCCATTTCAGCACAATCTCCCTGATAGGTGTCTATCAGATGCTGCTTTGTCTGTTTGTCCGAAATAAATTGGTCGCCACTTACCACTCTGCCTGTTTTAACATGAATGTCGGGGTTTACTTCCCTGCAGGATTCTACAGCAAGCTTTACCATGGTTTCGTCCGCTTTAAATTCGCGGCAGCCCATCTGGGGAACCTCTCCCAACTGGTAGCCAAATATTGTGACGTCCATGTCATGATGTAGTGCATCTACAGATACAAGGATGTCACCAATATCCAACACGGGGTTCAAAGAACCTGCGACACCTGTGTTGATAATATGGCTGACTTCAAAAATATCTGCAAGAATCTGCACGCAGAGCGCTGCGTTGACCTTTCCAATGCCGGAACGTACCACAACTACTTCAATATCATGTAAGGTGCCGGTAAAAAAATCCATAGAGGCTTTGGTGATAACCTGTGCAACCTGCATTTTGCTTTTTAACTGCTCTACCTCCAGCTCCATGGCTCCGATAATTCCAATTTTTTTCATAATAGCGCGATACCTTTCTTTTATTTATTATACTCAGGCAGGATATATCAAGCGGCTGTCGTCGATGTCATAAAGAACATTGTCTAAGTACCGTGCGGCAAGATAGTTTGTCATGGGCAGGTTCATGTCCAGATAATTGCCGCAGTCCATGGGGGAAGCGCCGGGTACGGCATCCTTATAATCGCGGATAAACTCATACATTTCTATCATAAGGGGGACAATATCACGGGACGTATAATCACCTGCCAGAATCAGGTAAAAACCGGTGCGGCAGCCCATGGGACCAAAGTAGACGGTTTTTTCCTTATAATCAGGATGGTTGCGCAGAAAAGTTGCGCCCAGATGCTCGATGGTATGCACCTCCGCCGTATTCATAACCGGCTCCTCGTTGGGGCTTGTCATGCGCAAATCGAAGGTGGTGAGAGTTTCTGCTCCCACCTTGTCCTTGCGGGAGACATAAACGCCGGGCTGCAGCTTTATGTGGTCTATGGTAAAGCTCGTTATCTTTTCCATGTAAAAATCCTTCCTTTCGTTTTTAGATACCCGCGGGCAGCGAGACAGCCGGCGGGTATAACTTCTACAAAATAGAGTAGCGGATACGGGTTTAAAAGTCAAGGGAATCGTGTGGAAAAGCATGAGGAAGGATTTTGCGCAAACTTACCTAATGCCAATGATACATATGGGCGCCGCCTGCCCTTGTGATATGACGCCAATGGTATCCCATAAGCACTTTAACGTATTGTTTTTGCTGTATGCCGTATATTGTCCGTCTGTCTGCTTGTAGGCGTTGTGGAGAACATAGCTTCCAAGGCTATCCTTGGTAATGGTGATGGTGTGTATCATGTCGCGGATATCATTTCGGTCATTGTAGGCGGTAATGATTACAGAATGGCTGTTTTCTCCGAGGGCATTGATTATGTCCGGATGGGAGCTTGTGGTCATGGTTACCTGATATCCCCGGCGGACAAAATATTTGCGGATGGATTGGGGAGAGCAGCCCCATTTGCCGCGCATTGCGGCGCCTTTTCTTTCAAATTCGCTGATAAGCTCCGCCAGGCTTTGCGCGGTCATTTCATTTCCCAAATCCAGCAGGGCATTATATACCGCCATAATTTCGCATCCGGAATACTGCATGGTTGACCTGCCAAATCGGACATTTTCCCATTCATTTTGATTCTCTATAAAATGATTGGGAGAAAAAAATCCGTTTTTTTCGGAAGCTGCCGTCTCAAGAATTTTCCTGTTAGCCATTTGATTTTTCTCCCGATGTTTTTTGGAAATTTTGACAAGCGCAAAAAGGCTCAGTATTTTTACCATGCAGCAATTGGGGATATGGGTAATGGCATAGCTTCCTGCGATAAGAAAGGTATTGGCGATGCGGGGAATGCTTTTCAAGATATCACGTCCTTGTCATTGTTTGCTTTTTATAAAAATATCGGCATTTCTATCACAATTGTACTGCCGCAGAACTCCTCCGCACCGGTTGTGGCTTTGGAATTTGCGGCAGCGTAATTGGCGTCGGCAGTCCGTTCCATGATGCAGTTTGGAATGGCGCGCCTGATTTTGCGGAAGGAATAGGGCTTTTACAGATAGGAGGTAAGCTCGTCAATGACGGAGAGCATACAGTCGTCGGAAAGCCCAAAGTCTTTTTGTTTATAGTTCCATGTACAGCGGGAAATACCAAACTGCAAAAAAGCGCTGTTGATAACTTTGTACCATTTGAGCCTGTCCTGAGGCTTGGCGTTGTCGATAACGCCATATTCGCCGCAGTAAAGAGCCGTGTCATATTTTTTTGCCGTATTAAGCGCCTTTACAAACCGTTCGGCAAAATAGGAGGGTGTAACTTCATCTGCAGGAAAGCGCATCCGGAAAGCGGGGTCCATGCCTTCTACCCAATGCGCGCCTTGATGCGTAAAGTCGAGCGGGTCGTAACAGTGGAAGGAAAGTACTACCTTGTCGTCATAAGGCGCGGCAAGGTCGGGAAGGGCGTCGGGACTGTTGTTCCAGTATCCGCCCACGACAATTATGGTATCGGGAGCATAGGCACGTATTCTTTTGACACAATGCAGAATGATGTGGTTCCAAACGCCGCCATAATGCTGCTCCGTAACTTCGTTTAGCAGCTCAAAAGCAATCCTGTCTCCATAGGGAGCGTAGCGCTGCGCCAGCCGTTCCCAAAGGCAGTAAAACCTTTCCTGAAGCGCGGAATTTTCAAAAAAGCCGTTTTCACATTCCCCTTTGTCAAAGGAAAAGCCTGCCGTCTTGTGCAGGTCGAGAACCAGATTCAGCCCCGCCTCTTTACACCATGCTAATGCATTGTCAATGTAGAGGTAGCCCTCCTTTTGTTCACAGCCCGCCGCGTCTTCAATTAGATTATAGTCGATGGGCAGCCGCACGTGGTCAACACCCCACGATGCAATTTTTATGATATCTTCCTTGCCGATAAAGCTGTCGTAATGTTCTTTTGTATGAATACACTGTGAAAGCCAGCCGCCGAGATTGACTCCCTTCTGATAACCTTTCCATTCTTTCATTGTTTTACAATATCCTCCGTGTGATAAGATTTGATAAAAATTGTAGCATATGGCAAAATAACGTGAATATCAAAAAAATGCTATTTATATCAAAATTTTGCTGTATTTTTAAAAAAGATAGGATATAATGCTTTTACAAATGGTACAAGGAGGAAATACCCATGCCGCAGTCAGAAAAGGAGCTTACACAAAAAACGTTTGCAAACAGAGAATATGCTTTTAAGCATACCTCGTTTGAACAGGAATTTGCATTTTATAATTATGTAAAAAACGGGGATGTTGACAAGGTTATGCAAGTGATGACCCCTCTGGGGGCAGGCGGAGCAGGTACACTTTCAGAAGATTTTCTGCGCAATCTGAAGTACCATTTTATTGTTATGGTTGCCCTGATAACACGGTTTTGCGTAGAAGGAGGGATGGAGATGGAAACGGCGTACACGCTTAGCGACCTGTATATTCTACAGGTGGATAAATGTATGGAAGTCAAAGAAATTCACAAGCTGCATAGGGAGGCGGTGCTCGATTTTACAAACCAGATGAACAGGCTGAAGCGGAATAAACATTATTCCAAGCCCGTTATTATGACAATGGATTATATCTACGACCATCTTCATTCTAAAATCTCTGAGAAGGATATTGCGGCATATGTCTCGCTGAGCGTATCGCATTTGTCAAGACTCTTTCACAGTGAAACGGGAAAGACCATCCGTACATATATTGCTTTACAGCGGGTCGAGGAGGCAAAGAATATGCTGCAGTATGCGGATGACACCGCGCTTGATATCGGTAATTATCTTGCGTTTCACTCACACAGTCATTTTATCAGCACATTTAAAAAGTACACGGGGATTACGCCGGGGGAATTTCGCAAGAGATATTACCGCTCCAACTGGAATCAAACAAAGACGGCGATGCCGAATGCCGATATCGGAAAAATTCGCTAAATATGCAAGAAGTATTTCGCTAAAAAATATACCTTGACAGGCGAGGTATGTATGAATATAATATATAACAAGAAGGGAGGAGACCATATGTCAATTACATCCGACATTCTGAGAGGACATACGGAAGCAATTATTTTATCTCATCTTCTGGAGCGTGACAGCTATGGCTATCAAATTAATAAGGACATCGTAAAAAAGACGGACAGCAGGTATGAATTGAAGGAAGCGACGCTGTATTCTGCATTTAAGAGGCTGGAGCAGGCGGGGTATATCCGTACTTATTGGGGAGATGAGACCGTGGGCGCCAGACGCCGTTATTATGCCGTGACAGAAGAAGGAAAAAAGGCTTATCAAAGCTATAAGAGAGAATGGGAAGAAGCGAAAACAATCATTGACCAGCTTTTAAAGTAAGCATATGCCAAAAAGAGCGGCAGACTATGGCGCTCATGCGGCGAAAGAAGGAAGACTAGAAATTGCTATGCGCAAAAAAAACAGCGCGGAAATGAGGGAAATTATGAATGAGAAAATCAGAAAGCATCTTGATGAGTTGTTTGCGGATGCGCCAAAGACCAGAAAGGCAATGGAATTAAAAGAGGAAATGCTGCAGAACAGTATGGAGAAATATCAGGACCTTTTGAGCGAAGGGTATTCGGAGGAGGATGCTTATAAAAATGTAATTGGCTCTATCGGAGATGTGGAGGAGCTGTTTGAAGATTTAGAGGAGAAAAACTTGTTGAATCTGTCAGAGAAGGACAGGAGGAAAAAAGCGATTCTTACTTCGGTAGCAGTAGGCATGTATATTCTGGCAGGTGTTGTGCTGCTTGCAAGTACCCTTATAGGAGATATCATAGGGGCTCCCCGCTATATAGACTATAGTACGCTTGGACTGGTGCTGGCGGCAGCGATTTGCATTGCGCCTACCTGTATGCTGGTTTATGCGGCAAATATGTATCCTGCTTACCAGAAGAAGAAAGAGGAAAACTATGTGGAGGATTATAAAGAATCCAAGCATGTAAGCAATCGAGATAAGGCAGTCAGAAGCTCTATCAGCACAATTATATGGACATTGGTTATTATTATTTATTTTCTCTTTAGCTTTTCAACGGGTGCATGGTACATCAGTTGGGTGATTTTCCTGATGGGCGCGTGTGTGGAGGCAGTCTGCAGCCTGATTTATAGTCTGCGGCGGAAAGAATAGTATTTTGAGGAATAAGAGGTATTGGAATGAAGACAGTAAAAATTATTTTAATTACCATATTATGCGGGCTGATTGCCTTTCTGGGCATGGCGCTGGCATGGGGTGTTCGCTCGGAAAGCGGATTTTATCGTGGATTCGGGCAGTCATATAAGCTTGCAAAAGAGTGGGAGATACCGGCAGCGGAAGTGGAAAGCCTGTATGTCAATTACAATATGAATTCCAATGACGTTTATCTGTTTGAAGGAACAGGGGATAGCATTGTGATTCGCGAATACACCAATTTTGAGGGGAAGGAAGAATGGCTTTCTACTGTAGAACAGGAAGGAAGCACGCTGGCTATCAGAGGACAGCGGCGCCGCTCCGGCTTTTTTCTGTTTGGTATTTCACGGGAGGATGCCTATGTAGAAATTTATCTGCCATCGGGGCTTTTGACAGAGATGGAAATTGTAACGACCAGCGGCGAAATCCGCTCAGAGCGGGATTTTACGGTTGACGGAAGCTTTTCTGTGGAGAGCAGCAGCGGCGATATCTGTTTTCAAAAAGTGGAGGCGGGGAAAATAATGGCAGGTGCCAGCAGCGGAAGTATTGCCTTTGACTATGCGGCGGGAACGGTTATAGCAGGGGCGAGCAGCGGCGATATCTACTTTCGGGAAATAGCGGGTGATGCACAAATCTCTACCAGCAGCGGTGAAATTACAGTGGAGCGGATAGACGGCGATGCAGAATTTTCTGCGAGCAGCGGTGATGTAAGGCTGAGACACGCGGAGGGCGATGTAAAAATTTCCACCAGCAGCGGTGAAATTCAGGTGCTGGGAGGAAGCGGTACAAGAATTATCAGCGCTTCGTCAGGCTCCATCACGCTGGCAGATATCAATGGCAGGTTTGATTTAAGAACGACCAGCGGCGAGATTTCCGTAGAAAATGGAAAGGGATACGGGGAAGCTGAGGCAAGCAGCGGTGATGTCTCTGTCAGCTTGCGTAGTCTGGAGGGCGATTTGGACATTGATACGACCAGCGGTGAGGTCAGGATATATCTTCCGGAGGATGCGTCTTTTGCTTTTGTATTCAGCTCTGCCAGTGGAGAGTGTGAGACGTTTTTTGACGACTGCCTTTCATACAACAAGCGGGGCACCTCTGCAAAAGGAGATTATGGCAGCAGTCCCGATTTTGATATCAGCATTGCGACATCAAGCGGCGATGCAAGGGTCGGCACCTCTACAAAACCCTGATTGTAAACCAGGGCTTTGGAATCAGCCTGTAGATGGCAGGCTCTTGGGAATCACTGATGAATAATTCCTCGAGCCACGGCATGTCAAGCAGAAAGGTGTAATCGGTGACAGTGTCTGGCAGGGTTAAGCAGGTCAAGGTCTTCGCTTTGGGTAATTCTGCAAAATCAGAGATAGGATTGTCATCTAAATTTAAGCCCCAGAGACTTGAAAAATCCTCCAGCCCCTCCAGACTGTCAATCTGATTCAGCGCCAGGTCCAGGGCACCAATCGGTTCAAAGCAGGCGAGTTCCTTTAAAGAAGTGATGCCACAGTTGCTCGCGAAGAGTCTCTGTGGGGAGATAATACCGGAAATATAAATAAGGCTCTCCACAGACAGATAGGAGCAGGCGAATTCCTGGAGGGGAAGACCGGCAAGAGAATCCCAATCGTCAGCGGGAATATTCCCTATAAGCAGATGGCGGATGGGAAGCTCTGAGATTGGAGCAAGGGAGGTAACAGCAGATTCCGTGCAGTCCAGATATGTAAGACCGCGGCAGCCCTCCAAAGGTGACAGAGAGGTAACAATAGTCTCTGCGATAAAAAGCGTATTCAGGCTGTCGCAGCCTTCGAGGGCAGTCAAGTCCCACAGTGGATTTCCACACAGGGAAAGGGTGGTCAGAGGCAGCTTTCCAAGGGGTGCAATATCATATATATTCTGATAGTCAAGAATGACTACGGAGAGGTTGGGCATTTTTGCCAGAAGGGAGATATCCGTAATGTCACCGTAACCGTGAGGTACATCATTGACAGTGTGGCAGGTCTGATGCCCAAAATGCTCCGAAATATTGTGGAAAACCGTGTCGCCGCATATCAGTAGCTGCGTGATTTGCGCAAGGTCTTCTTCGTAGACAGGCTCGCCGTTTGTTTTTCCCAGTTCTTCGCGGATGGCGGTTTCCAGAAGGGGGGAAGAAAAGACAATTGCTTTTTCTGTGTGCAGCAGAGGAAGAAAAAACAGGCAGAGTGAAGCAATAAACATAACAACAGAAATACATCCAAAAAGAAAGGTGTATTTCTGCTTTTTATTTGGCAGCAGTGCAGAAAGGGCTGTTTGCACCTGCTCTATATCGGAGTAGCGGTTTTCAGGGTCAAAAGAGACACATTTTTTAATGATGGCGGCAGCGCGTCCGGGCAGACCGTTCAGACTGCCAGTCTGCATTTTAAGCCGCCCGGTCAGAAGATAGTAAAAAAGAATGCCGAGGGAATAAATATCGGTACGGTTATCTGTCTGTCTTGCGCCAAACTGTTCGGGTGCGGCAGTATCCGGCGTCCCCATAAACACGGTATCCGGCGAGCCGTCCTCGTGGTAGGTACGGACAGAGCCCATATCAATCAGGCAGCAGTCTCCTGACGGCTGGCAGACAATATTGGCGGGCTTTAAGTCACGGTAAATGACAGGCGGCGTACAGGAATGAAATCGGGAAAGCATGCCGCAGAGCTGTCTCATAAGAGGAAGAGCTTCCGTTAAAGAGAGAGGTCCCCGTCTTTCTATCATTTCCTCTAAGGTTTCGCCTTCTATATATTCGCGCAGAAGGTATGCGCCCTCCTCTGTCTCAAAATAATCAAATACATAGGGAACAAAGCGGAATTTACCCAGAGAAAAAGCGGTGCTTTCCGTGCGTAGCATGTCTGCGTATTCACCGGATGCAAATTTGCAGAGCACCTTCTGACCGTTGTCTTTTTGCAGAACCCATACCTTTTTTCTATCTTTATCTGCAAGGCAGGATACATAATGATACTGTGAAAGCCTGTCCGGCAAGACAGGCGCTTCTTTTGTATAAAGCTGAGAAAATTCAGCAGCTTGCGGATTTTCTTTATCATTCATAATAGAGGAACTTCTCCGATATCTTCCAAAAAGGAATTTGTTTCGTCCAAAGACATTTTTTTCTGAAAGCAAAAAAGAATGCCGGCATCTCTGCGGATTTTCGGATAGAGAATCCCTTTGCCCGCAAGAGTAAGAAGCCGCTGTGTGTCATTTGTGTCAAGCCGCATGGCAAGCGCTATGCGGAGGACAATATCACGCCCGGGCAAACGCTCACCGCTGACAAACTGGTAGGCGTAGGTTTTGCTGATACACGCATTGGAAATCAAGTGCGAAACGGAAACCTGCTTTTCCTCCATAAGCCGGCTTAAGTACTCATGGAAGGAACCGGATTTGATTTCGTTTAAATACCGGTCACGAAACTGGTTAGGAGAGGCTTCCAAAAGCTTCATCAGCTTTGCAGTGGTTGGAAGCGTATTTGTGTCGTGGGAGGCGGAAAAATGTCGTGCCATGGGGAAATCCCTTCTGTTTATTTGCAACATTTTCAGAGTAACTTTGTAATTAGTGTAGGATATCATGTCTGCCGCAAAAAATCAACTATATTTTGAAAAGTCCGCAAACTGCGTACCAAATACAGACAAAAGTAAGGTACTATTAAAATTGTGGTAGAATTGAAAGGAGCATTTTTATTATGGGCTTAATGAATTTTCTTTCATCATCGGTTCGAGCGGCTGTTGATTCGGTAAAAGATGGTGATATAGCAAACCTTATGGAGGGCGGACTTATCGGAAACAAAATAAAGCGCGAGCAAAAAATGGCTGTACAGCAAGCCGAAAGCCGCAAAAAGCCGGGAAAGCTCTGCGACAGTCAGTGTCCCGTAGACGATATGCGGTGCGAAGCCTGCCTTATTAAGCAGCAGGAGATTATAGACGGTCTTGAGGGTTTAAATGCGCTTGAAACCGCTATTAACAGCTTAAAGGGACAAAGCGTTGAAATATCCGGCGCATGCTCGCTTTGCGGCGCGCCTGTTGAAAAGGGTGTAAAAGAGTGTCCCTACTGCGGAACTGTGTATCAGGCGGAAGCGCTGCTGGCTAATCTGCCGAAAACAGATATGGAACGCGATAAAATGCTGCTGGATGTGACAACCAATGTATTTGCGGAATACACTGCACTGTACAAAAAGCAAATCGAATATAAACAAGAAAATGTTAAGCTTCCAAGAATAATGAAAGGCTTCACCAATATAATCGCGGCGAATATGAAAAACGGAATGGATATGAATTCGGATATGATTAGACAGGGGGCGTCTGACAATGGCGTAAGTTATCCGACATATATTGCGGGCGTAATGACGGGACAATATCAGTCTGTGGCTATGATAAATCTTCAGAAGCAACTGGACCAAACAAACGAGAGGCTTGCAGAAATTGGACGGCAGCAGGAAAGAAGCCGTCAAATCGAAGCGGAACGTCAGGCAAAGTTAGCGAAGACAAATCAGGAAAGAAATGAGATACAAAGCCGAATGTTTGCGGGTTCTGCTCCTCAATATAGCGGTGCTCCTGTGGGTTCATGCTGCGGAAGTTGTCAATATTATGTAGCTTATTCCAAGACATGTTTAGAAAACAAATACCGTCATCCCAGCGGACCGAATGACTATTGTGGCAGTTATAGGTCACTGTAATAAAAATACGGAGGTAAAAACATGGGGCTGATAAAAGCGTTTACAAACAGTACAATGTCCTATATAGGAGACTTGTGGGAGGACTACATTTATTGCGATTCCATGGACAGTAATACCCTTGTGCAGAAAGGGCAGGCACGAAAAAGTGCGGGAGCGGACAACAACGCAAGCGACAACGTCATTACCGAAGGCAGCCGCATCGCTGTAAACGTGGGGCAGATGCTTGTAGTGGTGGAAAACGGCAGGATAATCGACTTTACCGCCGAGCAGGGCGGCTACGAGTACAAAAGCGAGACTGCCCCGAGTATGTTTTGTGGGAATTTCGGTGAGGGCTTGAAAAAATCTTTTAACGAGATTGCGGGAAGATTTGCGTTTGGCGGTCAGGCTGCCAACGACCAGCGGGTATATTTTATCAACACAAAGGAAATTTTAGGGAACAAGTTCGGGTTCGGAAATGTTCCATACCGTGACAGTGAGTTCAATATGACTATACTTTTGCAGGGCTTCGGGACGTACAGCTACGAAATAACCGACCCAATACTGTTCTACACAAACATCTGCAGCAACGTAGCGGATAAATATGTCAAAACGTCTATCGAACCTCAGATGAGAGCAGAGCTGCAAAATGCGGTACTTCCCGTTCTGGGCGAGCTTGCGGAAAGCGGAGTGCATTACGACCGCCTTTCGGGACAGACGGAAAGTATAACCGTTCTGCTGCAAAAACGTCTTGCGGAGCAATGGAAAAATGACCGAGGTATCGAAATAAAGAATATATCGTTCAACACGATTCTCCCCGACAACGAAAGCGTTGATAAGATTCGGCAATTGCAGGAATCGCGGGCTTATTCGGGTAACAGGGCTATGCTTGGCGCAAGAGTGGGAGCGGCACAGGCAACGGCTATGGAATCCGCCGCGGAAAATTCGGCGGGCGCGGTTACGGGATTTATGGGAATGCACATGGCGCAGAATGCGGGGGCGGTAAATGTAAACGAGCTTATAAAAAGCGAACCTGTACTTTCTACTGCTGCGCCTACTTTGCAAGCGGGAGAAATATGGGTCTGCTCTTGCGGCATGCAGAATACAATGCAGTTCTGTCCCAAATGCGGCTCACAAAAGCCCGACAAAAGCTGCTGTCAGAATTGCGGATTTGAAATTCCCGCTCAGTTTGCGAAAATGAAATTCTGCCCAAACTGCGGAAAGGAGAGGTAGCATGGGATTCCCAAAGAACGGAAAGAGGGGCTTAACAGCATAAGGAATATGGTTTTGCTAAAAAATAGGGAAAATGACAAAAGGCGGCACAGCCGATAATGGTTGTGCCGCCTTTTGTCAGGCTATTAAAAAATCGCAGATTATAAAGGCTTTCCTGTCAGCTTCTCGTAACCCTCCAGATAAATTCTGATGGTTTTTTCCACAATATCCTGCGGCAGCGTCCAGTCGTTGTCAGGATTTGCCTTGAGCCAGTCCCTTGCAAACTGCTTGTCGAAGGAAGGCTGTCCATGCCCCGGTTCATAACCTTCCGCAGGCCAGAAGCGGGAGCTGTCGGGGGTAAGCATCTCATCACCGAGCACAATATTGCCTTCTTCGTCCAAGCCAAATTCAAACTTTGTATCCGCGATGATGATACCGCGGCTGCGTGCATATTCTGCACATTTCTTATATAGGGCAATGGTATAATCCCGAAGCTTTTCCGCGTATTCGAGTCCTTTCCCGGGGAAGCGCTTTTCAAGATAGTCCACACTCTGCTCAAAAGAAATATTTTCGTCATGGTCGCCGATTTCTGCTTTGGTGGAAGGGGTATAGATTGGCTCCGGCAGCTTGTCGGATTCGCGCAGTCCTTCCGGCAGCTTGATGCCGCAGACCTCGCCCGTCTTCTGGTAGCTTGCCCAGCCGCTGCCGGTTATGTAGCCGCGGACAATACATTCAATGGGGAGCATGTTTAATTTACGGCACAGCATACTGTTGCCGTCAAACTGCGGCTGCCTGAAAAATTCCGGCATATCTGCCACATCAACGGAAATCATGTGGTTTGGCAGAATATCCTTTGTCATGTCAAACCAGAATTTAGACATCTGGGTCAGCACTGCGCCCTTCTTATCTACCTTGTTGTGAAGAATTACGTCAAAGCAACTGATTCTGTCGGTTGCAACCATAATCAGACTGTCGCCGTTATCATAAATTTCACGTACCTTGCCTTCTTTGACAGGTTTCATTTCCTGAACACTCATCTTCTGACTCCTTTGCGTTTGCTGTTTGTTATCTGCCCTAAGTGTATTGTGTTTTAGGAAAAAAATCAAGAGATTCTTTTGCATCTGCAAAATCTGGGGGAAGGGGGGAACATATTTTGAAAAATAATAAAAAAGGAGCTGCACATATTGAAATGGCAGCTCCTTGTGTGGATTATTTAGTTGTAGTTGTCAATGCAGGGCTGGAACATATCCTTGCTTACGCCGCACAGAGGGCAGCACCAGTCGTCCGGCAGGTCCTCAAATGCCGTGCCGGGAGCAATGCCGTGCTCAGGGTCACCTTTTTCAGGGTCATAAGTATAGCCGCAGGGATTACAAAAATATTTTTTCATATCAACAGTCTCCTTTATTTGGTATTATTTGAAAAATCTGTATGTTACAAAATACCTCTTCAAAAGCCTTTGAAAAGCCTATCACATTGTGTTCCGATTATCCGAAATACCTCTTTAATAACCCCTCGAATGCTTTTCCGTGTCTTGCCTCGTCACGAGCCATCTCATGAACGGTGTCATGGATTGCATCCAGATTCAGAGCCTTTGCTCTCTTTGCAAGGTCAAACTTGCCTGCAGTAGCACCGTTTTCAGCGTCCACTCTCATTTCCAGATTCTTCTTGGTAGAGTCGGTTACAACCTCGCCTAAGAGCTCTGCAAATTTGGCAGCATGTTCTGCTTCCTCATAAGCAGCTTTCTCCCAGTACAGACCAATTTCAGGATAGCCTTCTCTGTGAGCTACCCTTGCCATGGCAAGGTACATACCAACCTCAGAGCACTCGCCTTCAAAATTTGCACGGAGGTCCTTGATGATATCCTCGGGAACGCCCTGTGCTACGCCTACGACATGCTCTGCAGCCCATGTCTTTTCACCAGCCTGCACCGTAAATTTTTCTGCGGGAGCGTGGCAGATAGGACATTCAGCCGGCGCTGCATCTCCTTCGTGAACATAACCGCATACCTGACATACATATTTCATACTTTTCTCTCCTTTTATATTAAAATTTTTAATTGCTATCTCCAGTTTCTTTTTTGCAGCAGTTTCCACAGACGCCGTAAAAATAGGTGACATGTCCGGCTATTCTGCCGTCAAAGCCGGCTCCGGCAAGCCTTAATATGGAATCAATGTTCTGCATATCGAGGTCGATTACGCTGCCGCATTCCGTGCATACAAAGTGGTAGTGCGGGGAAGTATCATAGTCAAAATGGTCCACGCCGTCCCCGACCCTAAGCCTTGTAATTTCACCGGCATCGACTAACATGGTAAGATTGCGGTATACGGTTCCAAGACTGATATTGGGAATCTGCCGCCGAATTGCCATGTATACGGCATCCGCCGTGGGATGGTCTTTGCGGGAAGCAAGGCAGGCTTTGATTTCTTCGCGCTGTCTGCTGTACTTAGTTGCCATACTTCCTCCTTTAAAAATAAGAATGATTACTGTTTTATTATAACGATATTTTGGACATTGTCAATAGCCTGCTGCGTTGTTTATATTTTTTTTAGGATATTCTTCTTTACAGTTAATTTCTTTTTTCGATAAACAGTGTTATAATCGGCTATATAACAGAGTATAAGCCGTCCGGTGCGCCGGATAAAAGGATTTGCGGAAAGGCAGAAATAATATGAAATTCAGGACAAGACTATGGGTGACCTTTGGCGTCATTGTTTTGATTCCTTTGGTGTTGGTTATTGCCGCATTCATGCTGATAGGCGGATGGATACTGCGTGCGGAGCAGATGAATGGTTATGGGCTGGTTGATTTCAACGCCATGTCCGGCAGTGTGCAGACTGCCGGAAAACATGCGCAGCTTTTGTATGAAAGTCTGTCGGGCGTGCTGGAGGACAACCCTGCCGCCTTGGAAGACAGGGAATATCTGCAGGGTATCAGCGATGGCATCAGTAGAAAGAACTGTTATATTTTGGTTCGAAAGGGAGAAGGACTCTATTATGCCGGCAATGAAGAAGCGGCAAAGGAGATTTTTCACAAGCTGCCGGATTATGGATGGGAAAATGAGGAGAGTGAGACGGGTTATTTTTTTGACGACTCTCAAAAATATGTAAAGCAGTTGGATTTTGTGTTTTCAGACGGAACGCCCGGTAGTCTTTTTATTGTCACCCGCATCACCAGCCTGATTGCAAGACCGCTGCTTGTGGATATGTTTATCGCAGTTCTGGTTATTTTGATATTCACTGCATTTATGCTGACAAGGTGGATTCACAGGGGGGTATTCGGACCTATCAACCAGTTGAATGTGGCGATGAAAAAAATCAAGGACGGCAATTTTGATTATATGCTTTTTACGGACAGCAAGGGTGAAATCGGAGATTTGTACCGCAACTATGAGGACATGCGCCTTCGGCTGAAGGAGTCCACCGAGGAGAAGATGGCGCAGGAAAAGCAGAATAAGGAGCTTATCAGCAATATATCCCATGATTTAAAAACGCCCATCACCGCTATCAAGGGCTATATGGAAGGTATTATGGACGGCGTGGCGGACACGCCGGAAAAAATGGATAAATATATCAAGACTGTTTACAATAAAGCCAACGATATGGATAAGCTGATTAACGAGCTGACCTTGTATTCCGGCATTGACAACAACCGCATTCCTTATCATTTTCACCGCATTAATGTAGCCGACTATTTTGGCGACTGTGTGGAAGAGGTGGGGCTGGATTTGGAGTCCAAGAATATAGAGCTGAATTATTCCAATCTGGCGGCGCCGGATACCATGATTATAGCGGACCCCGAGCAGATGAAGAAGGTTATCAACAATATTATCGGCAACAGCATCAAATATATGGATAAGGAAAAAGGGGTCATTGATATCCGGATTCTGGATGAGGTGGATTCCATCAGGATTGAGATTGAGGACAATGGCAAGGGGATTGCCGCAAAGGATTTGCCCAAAATTTTTGAACGGTTTTACCGCACCGATACTTCCCGCAATTCTTCCAAGGGAGGAAGCGGCATCGGGCTGTCCATTGTAAAGAAAATCATTGAGGACCACGGCGGTTATATCTGGGCGACCAGCAAGGAGGAAGAAGGCACTTGTATGCATTTTGTGGTTCGTAAGTACAGAGAGCAGCGTGCCGATTCCAACTAAATATAAAAATAGAAGATAAAATAAGCAGGAGGACCATCCATAATGAGTAAAATATTAATTATTGAAGACGAAGAAGCAATTGCGGATTTGGAAAAGGATTATCTGGAGCTTAGCGACTTTGAAGTAGAAATCAAAAATACCGGTGATGAAGGCTTGGAGGCGGCGTTAAAGGGTGATTTTGATTTAATTGTGCTGGACTTGATGCTGCCCGGGGTGGACGGTTTTGAGGTCTGCCGGAAGGTGCGGGAGGAAAAGAATATACCGATTTTGATGGTTTCCGCCAAAAAGGACGATATCGACAAAATTCGAGGCTTAGGGCTGGGCGCGGATGACTATATGACGAAGCCTTTCAGCCCCAGTGAGCTGGTGGCGAGAGTGAAGGCACACATGGCGAGATACGACAGGCTGGTGGGTACTGCGGCGAAATCCCAGAATGATATTGTGGAAATCAGGGGCATCCGCATTGACAAGACTGCCAGAAGGGTATACGTGGACGGCGAGGAGAGGGCGTTTACCACCAAGGAATTTGACCTGCTCACTTTTCTCGCGGAAAATCCCAACCATGTATTTACCAAGGAGGAGCTGTTTCGTGAAATTTGGGATATGGATTCCATCGGTGATATTGCCACTGTAACCGTGCATATCAAAAAGATTCGGGAAAAAATTGAATACGATACGGCAAAACCCCAGTATATTGAGACCATCTGGGGGGTGGGTTATCGGTTTAAGGTATAAGGATGCAGACGAAAATTCTTTATGAAGACAATTATATTATGGTAGTACACAAGCCTGCAGGTATCGCGGTGCAGGATGGCAGAGTCGGGCAGGCGGATGTGGAAAGCGAGCTGAAAAATTATCTTGCCGCAAAGGGCGGAGTGCCGGCAGCATCGGGCAAGCCTTATCTCGGCATTGTGCACAGGCTGGACCAGCCGGTAGAGGGGCTTTTGGTATTTGCCAAAACGCCGAAGGCTGCCGCTGCGCTAAACCGCCAGCTTGCGGGAGACAGTTTCGGCAAGGATTATCTGGCTGTGGTATGCGGAAAACCGGAGCCGAAAAAACAGGTGCTTACAGACTATATCAAAAAAGAGGGAGGGACGGCGATAATCTGTCCGCTGCCTGCAACAGGCGGCACGGCGCCTTTGGAACCTTCCAAAACAGGAAAGCCGGGGATACCCAAAAAAGCAGAATTAAGTTACGAGGTTTTGACGACAAAATCTGTGGAGGAGGAAGAAATTTCCATGCTGGCGGTACGGCTTAAGACAGGGCGGTTTCATCAAATCAGGGCACAGTTGTCCCATGCAGGATACCCCTTGCTTGGTGATGCAAAGTACGGAAGTGAAAAAAGCTGCCGAGTGTCCCAAAACCTGCAGGTTCGCAATGTGGCATTGTGCGCTGTGCATCTGTTGTTTTATCACCCTGTGACAGGAGAAAAAAAGGAATATACTGTCAGCCCGGGGCAGCCGGTTTTTACACTTTTACATGCATGATATTCAAAAAAAATCCCATACTAATTCCAGAAAAGTAAGAGTATGTCTGCTGCATTTTAAGAAGAGGGTATTGGTATGCGGGAAAAAAACAAAATGCTTCAAAACAAATATATAGTACTGCTTCTGATTACAGGAGCGGTCTATTTTTTTCTGCGGTTTATCAGTCCGCTTCTGACGCCCGTTATCATTGCGGGCATGTTTCTGACGTTCTGCTATCCTACCTTTGACGATATTCAGAAAAAAACCAAAATCAAAAAGCAGTATCTTGCCGGCGTCATTCTTTTTTTGATTTGCGGCGTTTTAATTGTTCTGGTATGGATGGGCGGTTCGCTGCTTTTACAGAATATTCCTTTATGGGTGGAGGGGCTTGATGATGTACAGCAGAATATGAGGTTATTTGTAACGGACTGCTGTAACGGTGTGGGCGGATTCTTAGGCATCAATACGGAGGGGCTGGCACAGGTTTTGATTGAGCAGATAGATGTGTTTGTGGAAAATTTTCAAGTGCAGGTGCTTCCCGGGATTCTGGGAGGCACATGGAGCTATATCCGCCAGCTTCTGTCCATCATCGGCGTGCTTGCGGTCACAATGATTGCCACCATGCTGCTGGCAAAGGATTACGATTCGATTCTTGCTTTTATGGGCGCCCATGAGGGAAGCCGCACGGTGCTGGAAATCGTGCTGCGTGTGCTGCGGTATATCGCTACCTTTGTCAAAGCGCAGGTTATTATTATGATTTCCATTGCGGCAGTGTGCTCGCTCAGTCTTTTTTTTGCAGGAGTGGAAAATGGCGTGTGGTTTGGCATTTTGGCGGGTGTGCTGGACGCACTGCCGTTTATCGGCACGGGAATCGTACTCGTACCTCTTGCCATATGGCAGCTTTTCTCGGGCTTTTACTGGAGGGCGGCAGTCTGTGTTATCGTCTATATTGTCTGCGCGCTTCTCAGGGAGTTTTTGGAGCCGAAGCTGATTGGACAGAAGGTGGGCGTCTATCCTGTAGCCATTTTGATAGCAGTTTATGCGGGGCTGAAGCTCTTTGGGCTGTGGGGAATTGTAAAAGGACCCATAGGGCTTGTTCTGATTATGCAGATTTATGCTGCCTATGAACGTTTGTTGACGGCGGAAAATAAATGAATTATGATAAGAAATGAAACAATAATGGGAAACCGTCAGGGAGCAGGGAATACATTATGCAGAAATATCAGGTAAGCGTTTTACAAAAGGAATGGGATAAGAAACGACGGGCGATGAAAAAGAAAATCAGGGAAATGAGTGTGCTGCAACTCTGTAAATTTTCTCTGCGGGTTTTGCTGCAGGCAGTTACGGTTATATATGCTTTCTGTATGCTTGCTGTTTTGCCGCTTTACTATCGCAGGGAGACGGGATACAGTTTTATTGGGAGTAACAAAGCTGATTTTTTTATGGATAAGGGCTTTTTTCTGGGGCGCACCTTTATACATATTTTCTTATTTTATGCCGTGTTTGTACTGCTTTGTTTTCTGGTGGAAAACCGGGGGAAAAAAGGAAAGTTTTCGCTTTTGCTGAATGCGCTTTTAGAGGAATTGTCGCTTACGGACAAATTTGCCATTCTCTATACAATAGGGGTGCTTTTGTCCTATTACTATACGGATTACGAAGCAGAACTGCGTCTGGGAGCACAAGGGTGGTACATGGGGTTTTTGCCGCAGCTTCTTCTGATAGGCTCGTACTTTGCCATTTCAAGATTTTTGCCAAAGTGTATGGTAAGGTGGATGGCACTTGCCCTGCTTTTGCCCTCCGGCTTTGTGTTTTTGGTGGGGCTTTTAGACCGTTATGGTGTAAACCTGTTGGGGATTCCTACGATTGGACCGGGTTTCATTTCTACCATTGGAAATATTAACTGGTATTGCGGTTACTGGGCGGCAGTGTATCCCATTGCTGTGGGCGGCTTCGTTTTTTATGAGGGAAGAGAAGAAAATGAGAAGCGGAGCCATGTCCTGCGGGTGTTTTTGGGTATAGCCGCGGCTGTGGGGTTTGCTACCGGCATTACGCAGGGAAGCGAGAGCGGTGTGTTTGCGCTTGCCGCCATGCTTTTGTTTGTCAGTGCGATAGCAGTGAAAAGGCGGGACAGGATGCAGCGCTTTATGGAGTTGCTGCTATTATTTTCCGTAACGGCGTGTTTTCTCTCCGTCGTACAATGGCTTTTTCCCGAAAGGAACCAATATATGACGGCGATGTCTCTTTTGATGACGAAAACAGTGCTGCCATGGATGACGGGTATTTTGGGGCTGTGCGCTTATTTATGGCTGAAAAGGAAGCTGCCTGTAGAGAAACGGGTGCAGAATAAGGATAAGTGCGCGAAAGAGGAAATAGAAAATAAAACGAAAGCAGAACGGTATGAGAAGAGAATTCGGAGAGGCTGGTATATATGCCTGTCCTTGATTGGAATGACACTTGTGTCGTATGTAATCTTACTGATACGGAATACGATGCATCCGGGCAGTATAGGAGCGCTTTCTGATAATCCGCTGTTTTTATTTGACAGGGAATGGGGAAGCAGCAGGGGCGGCACATGGAAAGCCGGTATCCGCGCATGGACTTCCTTGGACCCCTTGCATAAGGTAGTGGGAATCGGACCGGACGGTATGGCAGAATACATATATAAAGGACCTGACAGCGGGCTGCTTGCCATGGTACAGTCACAGTTTGGCAATAGCAGGCTGACGAATGCCCATGGTGAGTGGATTACCATTCTTGCCAATTTGGGGCTGCTTGGTCTGGCAGGCTTTGCCGGTATGATGGTAAGTGCCATCCTGCGGTTTCTGCGTGCGAAAACCGCACTTTGCATGGCGTGCGCCCTTGCCCTGTTTGGATATACCATGAACAATGTTTTTAGTTTTCAGCAGGTTATGAATGTGTCGCAGATGTTTATCATATTGGGGTTGGGAGAATGGCTTAAGCGGAAGGAGATGGAGCAGGAAAATGACAGATACGAAAATCCTGATTGTGGAGGATGATGCAGATATCAACCGGATATTGGCAAGAATCATGAAAATGCAGGGCTATGAGACGGTTTCCGCTTTTTCGGGAAGTGAGGCAGAATTAAGGCTGTTTCCAAATGCCGGGGGGACAATATCAAAGGAATATGATTTGATACTGCTTGATTTGATGCTGCCCGGGGTCATGGGGGAGGAGCTTGTGCAAAAAATCAGGAAAAAGAGCGATGTTCCGGTGATTGTCATATCCGCTAAAACAGCACTTGAGGACAAGGTTTTGGTTTTAAATGCAGGCGCGGACGATTATCTGGTAAAGCCTTTTGAGAAGGAAGAGGTCATTGCAAGGGTAAACGGGGCGCTCAGAAGGTACAGACGGCTGTCAGGCGGACAAGGCGCAAAGTCAGGTGCGGCTGCTTTAGCGAACGGAAACGGCAGAGCCTTAGAAGACGGTGAGGCGGTGCAAAGACGGGCGGCAGAACCGGAGCAGCCGGGAAAGCCGCTTTGTTATAAAAACCTGACGCTTTATCCGGAAGCCAGAGAAGCGCAGGTGTGTGGGAAAATGCTTTCCCTGACGGGACATGAGTTTGACATTTTGGAGCTGCTGCTGCAGAATCCGGCGAAGGTATATTCCCGCGAGAGCCTTTATGAGCAGATTTGGCAGGGCGGCTATTACGGAGAGGACAATACGGTTAATGTACATGTCAGCAATCTCCGCAAAAAAATTGCCGCCGCAGATGGGGAGGAGTATATCAAAACAGTGTGGGGCATCGGTTTTAAGATGGCATAGAAGACGGGGAAGTAATCTTTACGATTTCTTTAAACTTTCTAAAGGACTTATTTACAGGATAAAGGGTATTCTTAGTACGTACCCGTAAGAAACGGGAAGAGGGAAAGACTTTAGAATGGAGGAAGAGATGAGTTTAGAATTTATTGTAAAATCCCAAAAGCTGAATAAACGCTACGGCGAGACCATAGCGTTAAAAAACGTGGATATTGCCATAAAGAGGGGAAGCATCTATGGTCTTGTAGGCAATAACGGGGCTGGTAAAACTACTTTTTTAAAAATTATAAGCGGACTGACGGCGGCAGACAGCGGTACTTTTTCGCTGCTTGGCGCAGACAATGCTGCCGGATACAGAAGCGTGCGGAAAAGAACGGGCGCCATCATTGAAAATCCGGGTTTTTATCCCAAAATGACGGCAAAGCAAAATTTGGAGTATTACCGCATACAGCGAGGGATTCCGGGCAAAGAGACTGTAGATGAACTGCTTTATCTGGTAGGTCTGGAACATGCCGCAAAGAAAAAATTTGCAAGTTTATCGCTGGGCATGAAACAGCGGCTCGGCATCGCACTTGCCTTGATGGGCGAGCCGGAGCTGTTAATTTTAGACGAGCCGATAAACGGGCTTGACCCCATGGGCATCATCGAAATCAGAAAGCTTTTATTAAAACTGAATCAGGAAAAAAACGTCACCATATTGATTTCCAGCCATATTCTGACGGAGCTTGAGAATGTGGCGACAGATTATGGTTTTTTAAACAAGGGTGAATTGGTGGAGGAAGTGGCTGCAGAGAAGCTGAAAGAAAAGTGCCGTACTTTTCTGGAGGTCAAGGTCACGGACGCAGCCGCCTATGCAGCGCTTTTGGAGACAGAGCTTTTGTGCAGCAATTACAAGGTACTGCCGGGCAACTGCATTCATATTCTGGAGCATGTGGACAGAGTAAGCGACTACAGTGCGCTTGCCGTAAAGCATGATATCGGGCTGCTTGCCTTTGAGATGAAGGAAATTAATCTGGAAAACTATTATATGAATTTAATCGGCGCGGAAAATCAGACATCCGATGCGCAGGAATGAGGTGTGGTGATATGATGAATTATATAAAAAGTGAATTGTACAGGATAGTACATTCCAAAGGGATTTATCTTTTTACGGGAATTTGTACGGCATTGCTGTTAGCCATGAACATAACGCTGAGCTGTTTTCGAGGTGTGGAGCATTTTGCCTATGCAACAACGGAATTTGTTTTTTCTATGATGTGGAGCGCGCTGAATGTGGTGTTTTTTCTGACATTATGCATGGCAGGTATTGTTTTTGCAGAGGAATATAAAAACAAGACGATTGCCAACAGCATTGCATTTGGATATTCGCGGATAACGCTGTATTTCGGAAAGATTCTGACAGGGCTGATTGTATCTGTTGCGGCATTGGCGGTGGTGCTGGCGGTATTTATCGGAAGCGCGTATTTACTGCTGGAAAATAGCGGTATTGCTGCTTTGATGACACTGTTAAGGGGAGTCGGCGCATCTTTGCCGATATTAATCGCAGGGGAGACAGCGGCGCTTACGCTTCTTTTTGTGATTGAGTCTTCGGCGGGAGCTTCCTGGTCCTGGGTAGGAATTATGATGGGAATTCCCATTGCCTCCGAGCTTCTTGGCATGAAGTTTGATTTTTTTAAGAAGCTGACCGGGTGGCTCGCATATGAGGTTCTGCAGAATGGGCAGCAGCTTATTATGATAGAAGAGGAGACGGAGGCAGGCATGTCTGTGGAGCCGCAGGTTGTACTGAGTTGGATGACACAGGAGGGGCTTACCAGAATGCTTCTTGTAGGCTTGATAGGGACTGCTGTTTTCCTGATATGGGGTATTGTGGGCATGAGGCGCAAGGAGATATAGTAAGCGGACTGCCGGCTGGTGCAGGGAAAAGGAAAGGGCGTATGGTTTGGTTGCTTTTTGTAACGGCGGTTGTGGCTGCTATTATCTATATGGTGCGTTTCTACAGGCTGAAGGCGGCTTTGAAAAAAGCGGCAGGCGAGCTTGCGGCGATAGAGGAGAATCCGGAAGACAACCGGATTCTGCTTCTTGCCTTTCCGGATAAAGAGCTGGAGGAGCTTTTAAAAGCGTTTAACCGATATGTACTGCTGACAAGAAAGGAAAGAATTTGTTATCAAAACAGAGAGAAAGCGCTGCGCGCCCAGATTGAAAATATCAGTCATGATTTACGGACGCCGTTAACTGCTATCATCGGGTATCTGGAGCTTCTTGACACAGATAAGTTAAGCGCGGAGGATGTGGCGGCAGTGGAGCGCGTCAGCAAGAAAGCAAAGAATCTGCAGGGACTTATCGGCAATTTCTATGATTTGTCCCGCTTGGAGATGAACGATTACCATCTGTGCATGGAAAAGCTGGATATCGTGCATTTTGCCAAGGAAGCGAGCCTCCTCTTTTATCAGGAGCTTGAAAAAAAGAAAATCTCCGTGCGGTTTGACGCACCAGAGAATCCCTTGTATCTTCTGGCTGATACAGGGGCAATGGAACGTATTTTCAACAATATGCTGCAAAATGCCCTGCGCTATGCGGAGAGCAGTCTTTACATTGGTGTTTTGGAGAAAAAGGATAAAATCCATATTGTGTTTGAAAACGATACCTCGACACTGAAGCCGGAGGACGTCTCCCATTTGTTTGAGCGCTTCTATGTGCAGGAAAAATCCCGCACCAGCCAGAGTACGGGGCTTGGGCTGACGATTTCAAAGCTTTTGGCAAAAGCAATGGGCGGGAACGCCGAGGCAGGGCTGGAAGGGGGACGGCTGCAGATACGGTATGTGTTTGACAGGCTTTAAATTACAAAAAATTTGCCCTCCTATATTTACTTTTTGTGGAATTCGTGTTATTTTTTTAACGTATTGTATCTCTTAAAAAAGAGAATGATAACAGGAGGACACAAAAATGAATAGTAAAAAAACTTTTAACATGGTGGTGACGGCGCTTTTTATTGCGATTATCGTTGTCATGACTTTCGTTCCCAATGTAGGTTATATCAACCTCATTATCATCAAGGCAACGCTGCTTCATGTGCCGGTTATTGTAGGTTCCATTGTGCTTGGACCGAAAATCGGAGCGGTATTGGGAGGAGTGTTTGGTCTTACAAGTCTGATAAAGAATACTTTGGAGCCGAGCCTTTTGTCTTTTGCCTTTTCCCCGTTTTACTCGGTAGGCGGTATAGGCGGCAACGGCTGGAGTGTTGTCATTGCACTGGTTCCCAGAATTTTAGTCGGTGTGGTTCCCTATTTTGTATATAAAGGCATAGAAAAGCTCTTGAAGAATTTTAAGGGACGGCGGCTGGTTGCCATTCCTGTGGCGTCTGCGCTGGGGGCGTTTACCAATACACTGTTAGTTATGAATTTGATTTATTTTTGCTTTAAGGAGGAGCTGGCTGCGGCGAAAAATGTGGCGCTTGATGCGGTATATGATGTGATTTTGGGCATTATCGCGGCGAACGGTATACCGGAGGCGATTGTAGCCGTGATTATCGGTACGGCTGTCAGCATGGTACTGTTAAAGATTGTGCCGCAGGTGCGCAGGGAGACGGCGGCTGTTAAGCAATAGAGGGCTGTCCTGACGGTTCGAAGGGTGGAATAGGACAGATGTCCGCCCATAGACGAGGAGAAAATGTATGCTGGAAGGAAAAAATATTGTGCTGGCGGTGACGGGCAGTATTGCAGCGTATAAGATTGCCAATCTGGCAAGTATGTTAAAAAAGCTGCATGCCAATATCACGGTGCTGATGACACAGAATGCGACAAATTTTATCAATCCCATTACTTTTGAAACGCTGACGGGTAATAAATGTCTTATCGACACTTTTGACAGAAATTTTCAGTACAGTGTGGAGCATGTTTCTTTGGCAAAGAGTACGGATGTGGTGCTGGTGGCGCCGGCGTCAGCTAATGTTATCGGCAAGCTGGCAAACGGTATTGCGGACGACATGCTGACGACTACGGTGATGGCGTGCCCCTGCAAAAAGATTGTGGCGCCTGCCATGAATACGCATATGTATGAAAATCCTGTTGTACAAGATAACATAAAAAAGCTTGCGCATTACGGCATGGAGGTAATCACGCCGGATACGGGATACTTAGCGTGCGGAGATGTGGGCGCGGGTAAGATGCCTTCCGAACAAGTGCTTTTAGAATACATTTTGCGGGAAGCGGCATATGAAAAGGATTTGGCGGGCAAGAAAGTGTTGGTGACAGCCGGTCCTACCATGGAGAAGCTGGACCCTGTCCGCTATCTTACCAATCATTCTACCGGCAAGATGGGCTATGCAATAGCAAGGCATTGTATGCAGAGGGGGGCAGAAGTAACGCTGGTGACCGGCAGAACGGAGACGCCGAAGCCTTCTTTTGTCAGGATTGTCGATGTGGTTTCCGCAAAGGATATGGCGGAGGCAGTCAAAGCGTGCTATAAAGAGCAGGATATTATCATCAAAGCGGCGGCTGTGGCGGATTACCGTCCTGCAGAGGTTTCAGATGAAAAGCTGAAAAAGAAGGATGCAGAGCTGTCGATTGCGTTGGAGCGCACAGAGGATATCTTACAGTTTCTGGGTGACAATAGAAGGGAAGGGCAGTTTCTGTGCGGGTTCTCCATGGAGACGGAGAATATGCTGGAAAATTCCCGTGCAAAGCTGGAGAAAAAGCATGTGGACATGATAGTTGCCAACAATGTAAAGCAGGCGGGTGCAGGCTTTGGAACCGACACCAACATTGTAACGCTTATCACCAAAGACAGTGTAAGAGAGCTTCCTCTTTTGAGTAAGGAAGAAGTAGCAAAACAAATGATAGATACAATACAGAGTATGCAGAAATAACGGAAAACCTGTCCAAGCGTGCCGTGATATTTTGCCGGATATGCGGCAAGGCGCCAGGACAGGTTTTTTATATTACAGGGAAAGGGCAATCAGCGGAATTTCCATTTCGTCCTTGGTGAGACCGGCATGGTTGCCCTGAAAGCGGCAAGGTGTGTTGCAGATGGCAATATCGCCTATTGCGGCGGCAAGATAATCACCGAGCATAGGATTTACTTCAGCGCGGTTTTTTCCAATACCAAGAAGCTGTTTTTCCATAAGCTCTTCTTTGGAAAACAGCAGGAAGCTTCCCTTACGAGCCGAAACGAGGGAAATATGTTTACAAAGCTTCTTTTTCGGCGGGTAGTAAGCCCTCGGCGTTTGAGAGCGAAATATGAATTACACCTTTTGCATTAGTCTCTCGATTTCACATTCCGTTTCGTGGATAACGGTTTCCTCTGAGAAGCCCCATTCAGTTTTCAACGCGTCCAGAATACGCCTTTGAGTATCTGCGGCCTTCTGATACTCACCCATGATTTCATAAATCTGTGCGATTCCCTCAAGGGCATCCGTATAACGCGGCTTGCGCTCCGTCTCCGAATCGTATGAGGCTTCATAGTAGCTGATTGCTTTTTCATATTCGCATTTGCGGGCATAATACTGCGCGGCCTCAAAGAGAAGATTGGCGTCGCGCGGATATTCTGCAAGCGCTTTTTCCATGATGCAGTCGGCTTTTGCTTCGTCATATTCAGCCAGTGCAATGGCGGCGGAATACGTCGGAATCTTGTGCGGTCGGCACGTCGGCAGCTGCCGCAGGCGCTCCAAATAGGCTGCGGCCTCTTTGGTACGGCGGTCAGCAAGCAGATTGTCAATCAGGTAATAATACGGCAGCGGCGTTTTCGGCTCGCCGGCATCGCTTTCAATGACCTCTTTATAGAAGTCGATGATTCTGCTGTGATTTGCTATATTCCAATCCCATGCGGCGCTGCCTTCCGCTTTCTGCAAAAGCCACTGACACTCTTTTTTCTCCGGCGCACTCACAATGGCCTGCCGGGCAAAGCGGCCTGCTTTTTTGGAGTAGGCTTCCATGCGATGATGATACAGGTGCGCCAGTAAAGCGACCGCGCGCTGCGGCTCTTTTCCCTGTTCCGCCTGTTCCTTGAGAAACGCTTCATATTCCCGAAAAACGTCGGACTCCAGCTCTTCTTGAATGTTGATGCGGCTTTCAATGCGGCGGAATTTCTGTTCTGCCGTGAGGTCGAACAGCTCGTCGATTGAAATGCCGAAAATATCGGAAAGCTCTGGCAGCAAGCTGATATCCGGCATGGCGACCGCGTTTTCCCACTTGGAAACGGCCTGCGCGCTGATGCCCAGTCTGTCGGCTAGTTGCTCTTGGGTGAGAGACGCTCTGAAGCGAAGTTTCTTGATTTTGCTCCCTAAATCCATAGTTGTTGATTCTCCTTTTCTGTTTGAGGTGTCTTGCATTAAGTAGCATAACTCACAGACCGAAAGATAGCAATAACGCGTCATTCTTGGATACTCAACCATGGGTTGTCATCTAATCGCACATATGTCACTTATCTCCCGATTGCCACACCTTGTTATATCCTGCTACATGTTAATCTTGCCCTTGATTTTGCCCTTATGAGCAGCCTGATGTTGTAGAAACAGTGTAACATTCAATAAAGGGATTTGGTGAACGGATTGCGGAAAATCCTTTGTTTGGGGCGGTTTCAGAGGATTTCATTAAAGCCCTATAATCACTGGCAAGCGCCTATGATTTCGATGAATTCAAATTCCTGTTTATATATTGATTATAAAGTCTCATCTGTCATTTACAATGTATATTTATAAGTTATTTCCCAATGGGCACGCAATTCCGAAAAAGGAGATATATTTTATGATACGAAGTCTGCCTTGGGAATATTGTTTTTGACAGATGCTGTTTCCTTTGATACAATAGGAAAGACAAAGGTGGAGGAGGCAGATACCATGATGAGGAATTCGGAGAAAACCATAGGTAATTTGATTGATAAACAGAAGATTTCTTTTATCGCATCTGTTTCTGAGGAAGGATTTCCCAATATGAAAGCGATGCTCGCGCCCCGTAAAAGAGAGGGGATACGGGAATTCTGGTTTTCGACCAATACCTCTTCCATGCGTGTGACGCAGTATCGGAAAAATCCCAATGCCAGTATTTATTTTTACGATAAGCGTTTTTTCAGAGGCGTTATGCTCATAGGTACGATGGAAGTGTTAGAGGATGCCGCCAGCAAAGAGTTGATATGGCAGAAGGGTGATACGATGTATTATCCAAAGGGTGTGACGGACCCCGATTATTGTGTGCTGAAATTTACGGCGGTTAAGGGAAGGTATTACAGTAATTTCCACTCAGAAGATTTTGAGGTAACAACCGGTTCGCAGACCGGAGAGGACGTAGGGGTGGAATCCGCGAAGGACTTTTGATAAAGATAGAAGAGCTGCACGAAAGGGCAGCAGAGAGGGAGAAGGATGATGGGCTACTATTTAACCAGCCAGCTTTGTAGAAAACTTAGCTCTGTACAATCCAATCCGATGAAACATTGTACAGAGTATAGCATGTGAACAGCGTGTCAGGATTTCATCGGGAAACAGTGCGGTAAGGGCAATATTGCGTTTACAGCTTGTTTTCCGTGCATAAATCAGGCGTGAAAGGCTATGGACAATGTTTCGTCCGTAGCCTTTTGTTCATGACAATAGAAGACTCGTGAAGTTTGGATTCTATTGTCACATCGGGAATTATTTTTCGGGACAGAAGGCAGTGCATAAGGCAGGCGGCAGACCTGTGGAAAAATGCACAATAGCCTTCTGTCTTTTATTTGTTTGATTATTCTATAAAGAAAAGAAAGGAATTTAATTATTATGAGTTTATTAGAAATACAAGGATTAACACATGCATTCGGAGACAATCTGCTTTATAAAAATGCGGATTTTACCTTGAATAAAGGAGAGCATATTGGCGTTGTGGGACAAAACGGTGCGGGAAAAAGTACGCTGATTCAAATTTGTACGGGGCAGATTGTACCGGATGAAGGGCGTGTGACGTGGCATCCCAAGGTATCGGTGGGTTATCTGGACCAATATGCAAAAATGGACAGGGAACGCACCATGGAGTCGTTTCTAAAGTCAGCCTATGCAAAATTGTATCAGTTGGAGCAGAAGATGCTTTTGCTCTATGAAAACGGAGCAGAGGATGAAGCGGCGCTGCAGCTTGCGGCAAGGTATCAGGAGCAGTTGGAAGGGCAGGATTTTTACAATATTGACACCCGTGTCAGTCAGGTGGTGACAGGTCTGGGTCTGACGGCGGTTGGGCTTACCCGTCCGGTGGGAGAGATGAGTGGCGGACAGAGGGCGAAGGTAATCTTAGCAAAGCTTCTTTTGGAAAAGCCGGATGTGCTTTTGCTGGATGAACCGACCAATTTTCTGGATAAGGAGCATATTGCGTGGCTGTCGGATTATCTGGCGGGACTGGATAATGCATTTATGGTGGTATCCCACGACTATGCTTTTTTAGAGAAAATTGCAAACCGCATCTGCGATGTGGATAATAAAGCCATAACAAAATATTATGGAACATACTCGGAATTTTTGAGAAAGAAAACGCTTCTACGGGAGGACTATGTGCGCCAGTATGCTGCCCAACAGAAAGAAATTAAAAAAACAGAGGAATTTATCCGTAAAAATATTGCAGGCATCAAGACTAAGATGGCGAGGGGAAGACGGACGCGCCTTGCACGAATGGAAAGAATGGAAGCGCCGGAGGAGAAAGAAATAAAGCCGCAGTTTCATTTTGCAGCATTACCGCTTACAAATGCGGAGCAACTTCGGGTAAAGCATTTGGCGGTGGGCTATCAGTATCCGGTGCTGTCTAATCTGGAATTTGGCGTCAGTGGAGGACAAAGGGTGATAATTACAGGCTTTAACGGGATTGGAAAATCGACCCTGCTAAAAACGCTCGTGGGAGAGCTGATGCCGCTGCAAGGCAGCTTCCACTTTGCAGAGCAGGCTGTTATTGGCTATTTTGCACAGGATTTGACTTGGAAGGACGGGAAAAAAACGCCTATACAGACAGTTTCCGATGCATATCCCGGTATGGTGGTAAAAGAAATCAGAAAAGTGCTGGCAAGATGCGGCATTTCTGCAAAACATGCCCTGCAGGCAGTGGAAACCTTGAGCGGCGGAGAGCAGGCAAAGGTAAAACTATGCCTGCTGATGCAAAGACCCTGCAATTTTCTGATATTGGACGAACCGACCAATCATCTGGATGCCCATGCGAAGGAAGCGCTGTTGGAAGCACTGTCGGAATTTTCCGGCACAGTGCTGCTGGTCTCTCATGAAGAAGTGTTTTATAAAGAATGGGCGAAGAAGGTATCTGCTAAGGTAATTCGTGTGGAAAAGAAATAAAGGGACTGACAAATATATAGTTGAAAATATGGGCTGCAATCAGTCTGAATCTATGGCATTCTTAAGCAAACGGATTTATGCCCGTTTGCTGGAAGTATGCTTCCAAAGCAAGCTGTATATAGGAATTTATCAGGGAAAGTATTTGTTCCCAGTCCTTGTTGATATTCTTTTGCTCGCCAAATTCCATAAGCTTGGGAAGCAGACTCATATCGCCTCCGGTAAAATCCGTGATAATGTCCCAGAAATCCTTTGCCAGGAGCGTAGCTTCCTTGCTGTCGGGCGGAATCCTGTTTTTCTGCAGCTTTGCAAATTTATCTATCAGCAAAAGAAACCGGTCCATAAAGGAGAAGGCACTGTCTTTGTCAAAGCGGCTGCGGATATGGTCCAGCATTTCGTCATCAAAATATTTGATGAGATAATAAAATTCGTTTTTCATCTGTAAATTGACAATGATGTCAGCATATTTCTTAAAATTGACCTGCTGCATCTGCATAACCTCGTCTTTGAGCTTTTCTATCTCCGCAAGGGATTCCGACAGAGCGGAAATCTTTTCCCTGATGTCGGCTGCCTGTTCGGACAGCGCCTTAGCGACGTCTGCGGGGGCGTCGAGGGGAATCAGCCTTTCTCTAATATCCTCCAGGGAAAAGCCAAGGGATTTTAAGGACAAAATCTGGTGCAGCGTTAACAAATCTTTATCTGTATAGAGTCTGCGCCCGCCTTCGCTTACCGCGGACGGGCACAGCAGACATTCCTTGTCGTAGTATTGCAGGGTGCGGACGGTCACGCCCATTTTCTTTGCCACTTCACCGACGGTCATGTAGCCTTCCGGTATTGCGCGATATTTTTCCATACAATCAAACCTCTTTTTTCAGCTTGACATAAATGCCCACAAAGCAAGTATATGGCTTAATAATTGTTTCAAAGTACCGGCTGTCATCAAGAGCAAATGCATTATTTGCCGCAAGCCAATCGCCCCATGCGTTGTCAAAGCAGTCCATTTCCCATGTTTTTACAGACTCGATTCTATCACTGCTGCCGATGAGCTCTTTCCAAAGCGCTGGAGTTTTGAACATATAGGCATCGTCTCCAAGCCAGTCGGAAAGAAGCTCTTCGGCGCGTCCGGCATATTTCTCCTTCAGACCGGGGATTCCAATCAAAACCACGCCGTTATCTTTTATAAACGGCAAAAGCTTTTCCTGAAAAAACCCCTTAATTCCCGCAAAGTAGTGATAAGAGTCGATGCTAATCAGAGCGCGGAACTGCTTTTTTTCGAAAGAAAGATTGTTCGCATCTTCGCAAATAGGCGTTATCTGTTCTCCAACACCCCATTCGGTAAACCGCTTTTTATTTTCTTCTGCATTTATCCATAAATCATTTGCAAAGACCTTTGTGCCGGTCTCCTTTGCAATCACGAGACTTGTCAGTCCTGTCCCGCATCCTAAGTCAAGTATCATATCATCGGAAACAAACTGCAAAGGGTATTTATCAAACAGCTCTGCCAATATCCTTACGCTGTTTGGTCCCATCATGGTTTCTGACGAAACATATGCCTTATAGTCGTCCATATTCATATATTCTGTCTCCTGTAAATAGTAGTCTGCCTGCATACATTATATTTGATATGCGCTGTCAATCGTTTTCTGCTTTTGATTATAGAATATTTATCTGCTATTTACAATGTGTGCTTGCAAGTATTTTCCAACGGCTACTATTCCGAAAAGGAAGTTATCTGATTGGCTCTCGGATGACGGTGCGCAGCTTTTCGGGAGCTGTCCGTCTGGGGTCGCTTAGGTAAATTTCATGGTGAAACCTCGAGTCAGAAAAATCGAGGGAGTAATCGTTTTCTGACAAATAGGCGTTCATCCGGCTGATAGTGGCAGGCTCGTCGTCGTAGCTTCCGACGTGCATACACTGTACGCAAAGTCCCTCGTGGTACGGGAAAAAATATACCTTGGAAAAGTCGCGGTGTTTTTTTGACTCCGCTTCATGAACAGCCCATGTAAATACTTCTTCTGTTACAAAGTCAGGAAGCCGTATCATGGAAATCCATTGAAAGGCTTCTTTGTGGGCATAATCGATACCGGCACAGCCCTCCTGCCACCAAAGCCCCTCTATAGGCGGAACTACATAGGGAAAGTATCCATCTATCTGACGACTGCCCTTGTAGCTCATCTTAATGGTGAAGGAAATCCCGTACAACATTTCTAAAGCTGCCTTGTATTCTCCGTCAGGTATATTGGGGTCGCCCTGTCCCCTGACGGCGACGTAGCACATAGGGGGAATATCTGCAATAGTCGGTTTTTGGGGGGGAAGGTAAAATTCTTTATATTCTTTTTTGTAATCAAAAGCCATAGGAACCTCCATCTGTATCTATTATTCTTGGGATTAGGGCATCAAAAGCCCTGTTAAAAATGTTCGTTGTCAATTTGCTCTAGGGAATGGGTGTAAACGACTTTTGCGCCATGGAAATGTCCGGCGCAACGGAGTGCCCACCCATTCCTTAGGGCAAATTGACATCAAGCACCTCTGGACAGGGCTTTTGACGCCCTAATCCTACGATTATCCTTTTAAATTTTTTACTCGCATCTGTATATTTTTTTCAAATGCCTGCTCGGAAAGAGAGGGGTCTTTTGTGGCGCGCCACACGGAGCAGGGAACGCTGTCACAGGAGGCGCAGCTTGCAAATTTGTGTTTTTGCACGGCGCAGCTATAGATGGGGCACGCCTTTCCTGCCGGTGCGTGAAAAACCTTTCCGGAGGAGACATTACATCCGTTACAGAGGGAACCGTAGCAGCCGCAGGTTTCACATTCTGTTCCGCAGGCACTGAAGCCGAGGATTTCCCGCTGCTTCTTTTTGCTGAAAGTTTTTAGCATGAGGCTGCACGCCTTGTCTAAAAGGTCCATTAAGAGCTCGTCGGGGACTTCGCCGTCAGGCTTTACCGAAATGTAGTTTGCTTTATCCATATAGTAGCCAGCTATAATGTCGGGGTACTGTGTTTTTAAAAAGTCACCTTCTGCAGGGTCAACCTTCAGTGTGATGTAGTAGGGCTTGTCCTCATGGTCCAGACAGACGGCGGCAAACATTTTTCCGCCAATCTTGTAGCGGACCCAGTTCCAATCAGCCTGTAAGTCTTTGGTAACCTTTCTTTTGCTTAGTAAGTATTCGTCAATCCATGGGTATTTCATTTGCGGTCTCCTTTCAAGGGGTAGGTTAGGTTTAGGTAATTGCGAAACACAGTAAGGATGCTAGTGTCATTGTGCAGCTTGTATATTCTAACGCAGACTCGCTCTCGCTCCAAGCCAGCCGTAACGGTACTAAGCTCGAAAATACCTCGCTAAGTACCGACGGCTGGCAAGGGTCTGCTTATAGAATATACAAGTTGCACAATTCGGTACTAAAAAATTAGCGTTTCATAATCATCTAGGTAGGTTAGGTTTAGGTAATTGCGAAACGCAGTAAGGATGCTAGTGTCATTGTGAACCTTGTATATTCCAACATAGACCTGCTTTCGCTTCTTAAAAAACGTAGCAGTGCTAAGCTCGAAAAAACCTGCAAATCATGCCGCATGACTTTGGTGTTGACGTTTTTTAAGAGTCTGCTTATGGAATATATAAGGTGCACAATTCGGAGTCGGCAAGTTAGAGTTCGCAATTCTCTAAGGGTTTTGGTAATTTTCTAAGTACGTTGGCAGTTTTTAAGCGTTTGGTGGTTTTTCAATGGTTTTGGCAGTTCCTTAAGGTTTTTTGCGATTGCTTAAGTGACTTCGTATTGCTTTAAGGTGTCCTGTAGTGCGGTGCGTAGTTCTGCGCGCAGATGTGCGGGTTCTAGGAGTTCTGCTTTATCGCGGAAGGTCAAAAGCCACGTGATGAGATTTTCCTTGTGGGTGTAATCGGCATGGAACAGCAGCCTGCCGTCTGGAAGCTCTTCAAAGCAGCCTGTGCCAAATTCTTCTACCAGACGCCATTTGCAGGAAGGGTCAAAGAGCGCCTTGACACGAATTCCGCCCGGAAAAATCTGTTCGTCCTTTAAGTCCGGCAGGGGAACGGTTCTCTTGGAAAAAGTGGCTTCCGACAGGCGCAGCTTGTCCATGCGGTTTAGTTTAAACAGACGGAAATCGTTGCGGCTGGTGCACCAGCCCCATACATACCAGTCAGCCCAGCGAAAAATCAGATAGTAAGGCTCAATGCAGCGCTCACTCTCGCCCGAGGGGGAGTAGTAGTGGAAAAAAAGCATATGGCATCCGCCTATGGCGCTTCGTATCAGCTCGATGCGCGGGGCAAGCAAATCCTTGTACCACGAAGACAAATCAATCAGTACAAACTGATTGCCGGTCAAAAAATTGGAAGAACCTGCGGACAATTTTTCCATAAGCTGCCCATAGCGGTTGGTTCCATTGATGCTGTCCAGCCCCCGCAGTCCTGCGAGAATGTCCTGCATCTCCGTGTTGGTAAGCAGAGTGCGCTCCATTTTGTAATTTTCCATAATGGAAATACCACCGTTTGCGCCCTGCTTTGTCACAATGGGAATGCCGGCTTTGCACAAATCCTCAATATCGCGGCTGATGGTTCGCCTGGAAACTTCGAACTGCTCTGCAAGATAGGGAGCCGTGACCTCATTTTTCTGCAGAAGCACGGATAAAATACCAATCAGCCTGTCTATTTTCATAACCGATACCCCGCATACCGCAAGCCTGCCTGCGGTATCCTTTCTCCGTTAAAATTATCTTATCACACAAAACATGACAACTATGTGTCGTGTTTATAATATAGCAGAAAAAAGAATTTTAGTACAGTTTTGGAGTTAAAATGGGGGAAATGGGGACTTTTTATTGTGGCGGGGAGTGTGAAGTGTTATACTTAACATGAAAATTTCAATATGTTGCAAATGAGTCAATGGCAATCGGTTTCCATGTGCTCTGATGAGGCAAACGCGTTTAAACCGATTGAATACAAGGGCATTTTAGGGTAAATAGGAATGAATACAATCTGCCGCGATATATTCAGGGCTGTCTATGAGGGAAAGTGGCTCAGCATTGAATATAAAAATGGAAAAGAAGAAATCACAAAGTACTGGATAGGCATTATCAGTATCAATCCAATCAACAAGTCCATGGAGGTGGAAGGACTTCATCTGTCCAGATTTACCACGAAGAAGTTTGAAATTTATATTGATTCTATTCTGTCGTCGTCCGTTATCGACGGCTCTTACTTTGGCACGGCTCCCACGTTAAAAAAAGACATTCAGGAAAACCCTGTCAAATATCAATCCCTTTTTCACCATGCCGCCAATTTAAAAATATTGAATTATCTTGCGGACTGTAACAAGCTGGATAACACGCCCTATGAGTCGGAGTACGCGCTCATCAGCAAATTTGACGGGGACTGCGTGCGCGCCGGAACATACGATTTGAGTCCGGAGCAGTTCAAGGAAATTGTAACCAACTTCCAGTACGGGGCAAAAAAAGGATTTACGGCAAGGGTAAAGCAGCTTGCGCTCAATGTCATGAGCGTACATACTAGGCAGGGTTTATACGTGCTGGCGTACCGGCTGCTCAGACTGGATGTGAAGCGGCGGACGCTCAGGCAGGAAGAAGAAATCAGTATTAATACAGAATATACCATAAACGGAAGTAAACAGAGCATCCGGAGATTTTTGGATGCAGAGGATTATGCGTTATTGGAGCATTTTGAGGCAAATGCCGAAAAAATCAAGGACAGGATTACCCAAAGCAACAGCCAGATAAGCGGTGTGGATGACATGCCCTATATCATTGCCATGGGAAGAGATTTGCTGCTGGATTTACATGAGGAATACGGCGCTATTCACAAGATGTATAATGAGGGTAAGGTAAGCATTCCCATACAGGCATTTTTTGGAAATTTGCTAAAGCCGATACTGCGGATAAAGGATTATCCGACGGTTCTGCTCAACAGGAAAATCAATCTGGACCAGCTTCTTGCGATTCATAATGCCATCAAGTATCCGCTTGCCTACATACAGGGACCTCCCGGCACGGGCAAGACCAATACCATCGTCAACACGATTATGACGGCTTTTTTCAATGAAAAGACGGTGCTGTTTGCCTCCTACAACAACCACCCCATAGACGGCGTATTTGAGACATTAAGCAATATTTCCTACCGCAGCGGGGAAAAGGTGGCGTTTCCCATTATCCGGCTGGGCAATGACGAGAAGGTCGCGGAAGCGCTGGATTATATAAAGGAACTGTACGAGAAGACGAAGGTGCTTACTGTTTACGGTAGTACATTGGAACGCAACAAAGACGACAGAGTTGTCAGAACAAAAAAACTGACGGAGCTTTTGCACCGTCATGAGGAAAAGCTGGACCTTCTGGAAAAACGGGAGGCAATCGTTAAATTGATGGATACCAATAAGCATCTGACCTTTCAGGTTTCCCTGCAGGGTGAGCAGCTTAGGGAAGTAAATGAAAAACTGGAGCAAATTGGAGAAATTACGGACGAGGAGGCGCTGAAGCTGGTGCTTGAGGACGAGGAGCGATTTAAGCAGTATCTGTATTTTACCTCGGCAAAATACATACAGCGCTTGAAGGAGCCCAAAAACGAGGATTTGCTGAAGATTGTAAACATGGAGGTGCATGACGCCGAAAGCCGTGAGACCCGCGTCAAGGCATTTAACGACTACCTGAAAAAACCGGAGAATGTAAAAAAGCTGCAGAGGATATTCCCCATTGTAGCGACCACATCCGTCTCGGCGCACAAAATAGGGAAACCGGATGTGTATTTTGACATGACCATTATGGACGAGGCAAGTCAGGGCAATATAGCAATTTCTCTGGTGCCTATTCTGCGAGGCAGGAGCCTTATGCTGGTAGGAGACCCACAGCAGCTAAGTCCGGTGGTTCTGCTGGACGAGACGGACAATGCGAAGCTGCGCAAGAGGTACGGCGTGACGGAGGAGTACGATTATATTAAAAATTCCATTTACAAGGCGTATCTGGCGTGCGATGCGGTGAGCGGGGAAATCCTGCTGAGCCACCATTACCGCTGCCATAGAAAAATCATAGAATTTAACAATCGGAAATATTACAACAATAAGCTGGTGATAAAAAGCCAGAATGAGGAGCCGCAGCCCCTTATTTTTACGGATATTCCCGACAACAAATCCTACTACAGGAATACGGCGCCCAGAGAAGCGGAGGAAATCCTGCGTTTTGCCGTGGAGAATGCGGACAAGCGCATTGGCATTATTACACCCTTTGTCAACCAGAGGGATTTTATCAACGATATGCTGAAAAAGAATGAAATTACGAATATTTCCTGCGGCACTGTACATGCCTTCCAAGGCGACGAAAAGGATATCATTCTTTTTTCCTTAGCGCTCACTGACAGAACGGGGACGGGTACCTACGGCTGGCTGAAAAACAACAAGGAGCTTATCAACGTGGCAACCTCCCGCGCCAAAAACCAGCTTATTCTTTTTTCCAGCAAAAAAGAGCTGGAGCGCCTGCACACAAACGAGCGTGACGACCTCTATGAGCTGGTGCAGTATGTGCAGAGCAACGGCACCTCACAGGTCACGCCGCAGGCGGGCGCTTCCCGCGCCCTTGGCATCAAGCCCTACAGCACGGAAACGGAAGCCGCCTTTTTGACAAACCTGAACCACGCCCTCGACAATGTATTAAACACCAACAGAAAGTGCGTAGTGCAGAAGGAGGTCAGCATCGCCCATGTATTCCGCGACAATACCCGCTACAACGACTTATTCTACACAGGCCGCTTCGACTTTGTAGTATACGAGCGCGACTACTACAAGAATGAAATCCCCATTCTCGCCATCGAGCTGGACGGCAGGGAGCACGCAGAAGACAGCGTTGTGATGGCGCGTGACAGAAAGAAAGCCGAAATCTGCCGCGAGCATGGGTTTGAGCTGATACGCATCGAGAACACCTATGCGAGAAGGTATCATTATATTAAGGAGATATTGATGAGGTATTTTGCGGGGGTGAGGGGGTATTGAGACATGCAGGGATATGCATTAAAAGAGGCAGATTATGTGGAGAAGGTATTAGAGGAGGACGAGCTTTGGGCGGTTTTTGGCAGTATGTTTTCCGGCAGAGCGGTACATGATACAAGCTATAAATATGGTTTTTTTAAGGCTGTGTTAGACAGCATTTATAATGCGGATGAAAATTTGTTGCTGACGTTTGACCAGATATTTTATAAATTTACGGAGATATACTGGAATTTAATACTCAAATATCATCTTCGTCAAAAAGCGGTAACGAAAAATGGCAGGGACACCGTATTAGAAAAAATATTAAAAGAAACAGCGATGCAAAAAGCAGGTATCAGTAATATACGTTTTGAAGTGCTATCTGCAGATATGAAAGCCGAAGTCTGCCATAAAGTAAAAATAAAGTGCAAAGAAAATGTAGTGGGTGCTTTGTACGGAGATTCTGGAGGTGTTCTATATTCTTTTTCAAAGAGAAAAGAATATATCCGTCTTAATCCACAAGTATATGCTTTCATGACAAAATATAAAAAGATATTGGAAAAGATAAATTATTTTGAATGGGCAAAATTTTTAGAAAAAGTGAATGATGAGGAAACAACACGAAACTTGCTAAATAATCTTGACACTATTACATTGAGAAGTGATTTGTCAATATATCGCAGAATATTGTTTGAAGAATTTGAGGAACACAGATGTTTTTATTGTGGAAAGGAATTAAAACAAGGTAAAATCCATGTGGACCATTTTATCCCATGGTCTTTTGTCAAAGATGATAATCTGTGGAATCTGGTACTGACCTGTTCTGCATGCAATCTGCGAAAATCTGACAAACTGGCACCACAGCTCTATGTAGACCGGCTTGTTGCACGCAATGGACTGATATTGGAGAGAAATCCTGATGAATTGCCGGCGTACAAAGAAAATAAGCCGAGGGAGGTTTATTATTGGGCAAGGTATAATGGGTATCGTGAGGTTTGGGTGCCGGAGGGAGGGTGAGTGAAATAGTGGTATTTATAAATCTGGTGTAAAATTCTGGTTCATGTTTGGATAGCGTAAAAAAGGTTTGTATGGTAAAATAAAATTATACAATTGAGCTATTAAGATAGACATAAGAGTTAGTTGTAGATTGTGCTTGAAATAAATAACTGAAGTAAATTTTATATTTAAAAGCTTATGCAGAAGAGTTATTAAATCTACAGAAGAGTAATGATAGCGAGGGCATTGATATGATTAGTTGGAATTTTCCAAGTAACCAAGATGGACAAATAAAAGGTGTTGCAGATGCAGGGATTGAAAACTTTAATGGGAATGAGATTTTTTCACTTGTTAGAGAGAATTGTCAGAATTCTCTTGATGCGGCGTTGGATGATGATACACAAGTCTTAGTTGAATTCGAATGCTATTTTGTGCAGGATAATCAAATTCCTGGTATTATAGAATATCGGCAAATACTTAGAAAATGTAAAGAATTTTGGGATGAATCGAAAAGTGAAAAAGCAAAAAAATTTTTAGAAGATGCGGTCACATGTGCTAATGGCAAGAATGGTTTTATGCTCAGAATTAGCGATTATAACACAATAGGATTGTCAGAACCATATGGAAAGCAAGGGAAACCATTTAATTTTGACGGATGGAATGCTCTGATTAAAATTGATGGTGGGGCAAATAAGGGAGAAGACAAAGCTGGTGCATTTGGGATTGGTAAAAGTGCACCATTTAGTAATTCATATTATAGATTGGTATTTTACAGAACATTTAATCAAAAAAATGAACGTGCTACTCAAGGTGTCTCAAGGCTTATGTCTTATCGAGAAAATAGTTCAATAACAAGTGGAGTTGGATATTATGGTAATCCAGATGGAAACAATCCAGTGGAATTTATAAGGGAACTAGAAGATTTGAATAAGAGAATTAAGATTGGAACAGATGTCTTTATTTATGGATTTAAAAATTCAGCCGATTGGGAGACAGAAGTATTGTCTGCTTTGCTAGAGAATTTTTTGATGTCACTTTATAATGGGAAATTGTGTGTAAAAATACAGAATAAGGAGATAAACACTGATACACTGGGATATTACATGATGCAGGCACATAATAAATGTCCAGGTAAAACAAAAAGTACATATGGTAATTATCTTGTTTTGATACGTACAGAAGGAGTTCATATATACACGAAAGATTTTCATGGATTAGGAACACTTAAATTGCGACTTCTTGTTGATCCAGATGAAAAATTGGATAGAAAGATACTTATTGTAAGAAAAGCAGGAATGAAGCTGTTTCGATTAGGGAATATATCAAAATTAGTCCCATTTACAGGCATTCTTGAACTTAAAGGTAAAGATATTAATAGTTACTTCAGAGCTATGGAGACAGTAGCCCATGACGATTGGGAGCCGGAAAGACATGATGACCCAAAACAGGCTAAAGAATATTATGAAGAAATCAAAGAGTGGATACGTTCTATTGTAGCTGAACTCGCAGAACATACTAGTAGTGAAGAGATAGATGTTGAAGGGCTGAGTGGAGTCTTGCAAAAAGAGTCCGATACAGTTGAAACAAAAGATTCAGAGAATAAGAGGGAAAATATTAATGACTATCTGGGAAATATAGATATTTTGAAAAGACCTATGAAAACATTGTCAAAAGGATTTTTCTACGGAAGGGGAGAAGAGGGAGATAGTAGAGAGATAAGCACCAAGGGAACAATTAGTTCTATTGGTAATCCAGCTCTAAGAGTATTGAAGGGTAAGAGAAAAAGAAAGAAACGTGATATACATAGGGGTATACCAGATTTAGATGGGAAAGATGTTGTTTCTGTAAAAAAATCCGGAGGTGGGACCAGTTGTCCATTAAAGAATGTACGTATCATAAAGCAAAATACGGGAACATATGTTGTTAATTTTGAAATACCACACAACGTGGAGTATGGAAGAGTTGAATTAATTACAGTTGGCGAAAATGGTAATTCTAATCGTATCCATGTGACGAACGTAAAACAAATAGCAGGGTGCAAATATGCAAAATTAAGTGGTGATTTTATTGAAACCGTGAATATGTCATCTTCTGAAAGGGTAAAAATCATGGTAACTCTTGCAGACTCACATGATTATGCTATGGAGATAAAAGTATATGAACATAACTAATAGATTGTTTACTTATCCAGTACTAAGTGAAGAAAAAGACGATTATAAAGAATCCTTTTTTATCGTGGATTATGAGCAAACAATGCAAGGAGTTAACAGCTTGAAATTAATTTTTGACATCACCATGAACTGTTTAGAATTAGAAAAACTTATATTAAATGGGCAAGCTGAATATGTTATTCATCTAGAATGTTCAACCACAGCCTACAGAGAGGTAGTGTGTTCGGTCTCAAAGCATATTGAGCATATAATCCCTATTGGCAGAATAAATGGAACACTAGACGTAGTAGCTTTTGTAATTTTGAAAAAAAATATTACAAACCTTTTTTGTACAGATTGGGTAGATGACTACAACGGCACAAAATTTAATTTGTTTGCAGGGTCTATATTGGCGTATCAGAATCTTTCAAGTTTAGATATTACTAAAGACTATGAGGAGTTTACCGATACAGCATCGATATTTTCAATTTACAAAAGAATAACTGATAAAAGTAGACCTGCAGAAATAAACTTGGATTCATCAAAAATTAGAATAGGTCTTGGGGCTCAAGACTATGAGATTTATGCATTATATGCAGCAAAAACAGAATTGCAGGCACTTTTTCATTCAATGCTTGTTTTGCCAGCACTGGTATATGTATTTGAAGAGTTAAGACAAGAAGGTGGTGAAGATACATATCATAACAAATTGCTGTAAAATACACTGAGAGTAATTATACAGGAAGTGTTAGAGTATTCATACCATCAGGCTATAAAAAAATAGCGTTGTCTAATGCGTCTGGAACGATTGAATCATTTTATAATTACGGCGCAATTGCTAGTAATGTAAATAATAATGGTACTTTTACTATACCAGCAGGGGCAACTAATTTTAGTATCCGCTTAAAGAATCCTTGGACATCAGGTGACTATACCATAACGCTTACTGCTGATTAGTGTACAATGCAGGGCAGTATACTGACAGCAGCATCGTTATGTAAGAAGAAAGGGAGCATGTATGTACATAAAATTTTTAAACAATACAAGCATTTTAGAAAATTGCGCAGTAACCAAAATCAAACAGGGAGTAATCAGGTTATATTGCAAGGATATGCCTGTCAATCCCTATGCAGGTTTTTACGTATGTAGGTTTGTCAAACATATGTTACACCGACTGTAAATAATCCCTTAATACCTGA
>CAJTPU010000005.1:0-173398 GCA_910578335.1 uncultured Lachnospiraceae bacterium
CTTAGCTGCCGTCCTTTGGCAGCTTATGTACCGCTGCGTTTTTTACGAAGCGAGAGCGGGTCTGCGTTGGAATATACAACAGCTACAATGACACTGGCATAGCCACTAAACTTCGCAGCCACCCACTACAACTCCTCTGGTCCCGAAATTTTCCCGCTTACCGCGCTTGCCGCCGCAACTGCCGGACTGGCAAGATAAATTTCAGAGTTTACATGTCCCATGCGCCCTACAAAGTTTCTGTTGGTGGTGGAGACGCAGCGCTCCCCCTCCGCAAGGATTCCCATGTAACCGCCCAGACAGGGTCCGCAGGTGGGCGTGCTCACCACGGCGCCTGCCTCAATAAATATTTTTAACAGTCCTTCCTCCATCGCATCCATATATATTTTCTGGGTGGCAGGAATGATGATACAGCGCATTCCATTCGCCACGTGGCGTCCCTTTAAAACCTCCGCTGCAGTCCTAAGGTCGTCAAGTCTTCCGTTGGTACAGGAGCCGATAACCACCTGGTCAATGGCAATATCGCCGATTTCGTCCAGCGTATGCGTGTTTTCCGGCAGATGGGGAAATGCCACGGTGGATTTTAACGTTGCAAGGTCGATGGTAAACTCCTCGTCATAAACCGCATCTGCATCTGCCTCATAAGCCTTGTACGGGCGGACGGAATGTTCTTTCATATAGGCGGCTGCCGCTTCATCTACAGGGAAAATACCATTCTTGGCGCCTGCCTCAATCGCCATATTGGCAATGGTAAACCTGTCGTCCATGGACAGATGCCGTATTCCATCCCCTGTAAATTCAAGGGATTTGTAGAGTGCGCCGTCCACGCCTATCATGCCGATAATATGCAGGATAACATCCTTGCCGGAAACCCATTTAGAAGGCTTGCCCGTCAGTATAAATTTGAGGGCGGAGGGCACTTTAAACCATGCCTTGCCGGTCGCCATGCCGGCAGCCATATCCGTACTGCCCACGCCGGTGGAAAAAGCGCCCAGCGCGCCGTAGGTACAGGTGTGGGAATCTGCGCCGATAATGACGTCCCCCGCTACCGTAAGCCCTTTCTCGGGAAGCAGGGCATGTTCAATGCCCATCTCTCCTACTTCAAAATAATTGGTGATTTCATTGCGCTTTGCAAATTCCCGCACACATTTACAATGCTCTGCCGATTTGATATCCTTGTTCGGCACAAAATGGTCCGGCACAAGGGCAATCTTATCCTTGTCAAAGACACCCTCTACTTTCATTTTTTCCATTTCCTTGATAGCAACCGGACTGGTAATATCATTGCCAAGTACCAAATCCAAGTCCGCTTCGATAAGCTGTCCGGCTTCCACGCTGTCAAGCCCTGCGTGAGCCGCCAGAATTTTCTGTGTCATTGTCATTCCCATAACACGTATCCTCCTTATTTTTCACCGGTAATGAAAACTTCCCTGTACAATCCCGCTGCTTACAAGGCTGTCATTACCTATCCAGTGTAGCATGAAAAACTCTATTCTTCCAATATATATATTTCATATTTACCATAACCATAAATTATGTTATTCTGATAATGTCCGGCTACAGACAACTTAAAATTAAAAAAGCCATATATCCGGCAGAAGGAGACAAATTTGAATCAGCAGAATCTAAATCTTTACCATATTTTCCATGAAGTCGCCGTCTGCGGCAATATTTCTGCCGCGGCACGCAGCCTTTTCATTTCACAGCCCGCCATTTCCAAAGCGATTTTAAAGCTGGAGCACAATCTCTCTACCACGCTCTTTTTCAGGAGTTCAAAGGGCGTCCGGCTGACAGAGGATGGAGCGCTTTTATTCAAACAGGTGGATGCCGCTTTTCATGCCATCGGGCAGGGAGAGGAAATGCTCAAAAAAAATCTGGAGCTGGGCGTGGGCAGCCTGTCCATCGGCGTCAGCACTACCCTCTGCAAATACATGCTGCTCCCCTACCTAAAGACTTATATTCAGGAAAATCCTCATGTCAAGCTGTCGATTTTCTGCCAGTCTTCCGCAGAAACCATCGCCGCCCTTGAAAGCGGCAGGCTGGATATCGGTCTTGTCGGGAAAAGCGATAAAATGGGCGAGCTTTCTTTTAAGCCCGTGGAAGAAATTCAGGATATGTTTGTCACCACCAAAGAATACATGGCACATGTAAGGGAACGGGGCGCCGGCGGCGAAAAAGAGCTTTTTTCTCATGCAACCCTGATGCTGCTTGACAAAAAGAACTTTACCAGACAATATGTGGAAAAATATCTTCTGCTGCAGAATATCATGCCGGAACAGCAGCTTGAAGTTACCACCATGGACCTTTTAATTGCTTTTGCCAAATTGGGGATGGGCGTGGCAGGCGTTATCCGCAATTTTGTAGAAAAAGAACTGGAGGACGGTACGCTGGTTCCTTTTCCCGTCACGGAACCGATTCCTCCGCGCAAAATAGGATTTGCCTATAAAGCACAGGCAAATCCTACCGCCGCTGTCGCCAGATTTTTAGCGCTTACGGGGAAATGACGTTACTGCCTTGAATAAATCTCCGTCATTTTCCAATAAAAACCTGCCGCCCTGCAGCTCCACAAAGCTTTTGACAATGGCAAGCCCCAGCCCGCTTCCTTCCGTGTTGCGGGAGGCGTCCCCCCTGACAAAACGCTCTGTCAGTTCGGCAGTGTCCACGGTAATTTCCGCAGCCGAAATATTCTTTAGGGAAATTACAATATAATCGTCCGTCAGCGTCCCCCGCACATACACCCTTGTGCCCCGCAGGGAATACTTTACAATGTTTGAAAACAGGTTTTCATAAATCCGGTAGGTTTTCTGGCTGTCCAACGCTACAATTACCTTTTCCTCCGGAAAATCCATCCTGACATCCAGCCCTGCTTCCGCAAGCTTATCCGACATTTCCAGCTCCACTTGTTTTATCAGATTGCAGATATCCACATTCTGATAATTTAAGATAACGTTTCCGCTGGTCGCCTTGCTCACCTCAAACAAGTCCTCGATAAGGACTTTCAGGCGCAGGGATTTTCTTTCCAGCGTTTGCAGATACTCTATCTGCTTTTCTCTCGTAAGCGTATCGTCCTTTAATAAATCTACATATGTGATGATTGCCGTCAGCGGCGTCTTTAAATCGTGAGAAACATTGGTAATCAGCTCAGATTTCATCTTCTGGCTTTTTACTTCCTCTCCCACCGCATTGCGGAAGCCCTCCTGTATCAGCAGAAGCTGCTCCTTAAAGGGCTCAAACAAGCCCAAATCCTCCTGTATTTCCACATTGAGATTCCCTGCAGATATTTCCTGTATTTTGGACAGCAGAATGGAGTATTTTTTCTGCAGCCTGCTGACATAAAACTTCAGCCCAAAGTACAAAAGCAGGGAATAGCAGACTGTAACGGCAAAACCGCCAAACCAAAGGGAACTTATCAAGAAAAGGATAACGGCATTGACAAGCACGATTTTTAAAATGGTCCGCTCTGCTTTCTTCGTCACATCAATATGTTCAAGAGCTTCGTACATCGCAAGCAGCTTTCGCTTACAGAAGGGAAAAATTCTGTAAATCAGACAGTTTTCCTTCACATATCCTTTTATGCCCTTCTCTCTTACCCCCCGCAGGCACAAGCCCAGATACCATGCCGACAAAAAAACGGCATACAGGGGAATGATATGGGTGTAAAAGGTAAAGGCTTCCGCCGTGCTATGGGAAATCCGCATAAAATCAGCAATATCCACCGCGGTCTGTCCGGTAAGGAAGCGGATAATATACACCAAAAGCTCCTCTGATAAAAATGCCTCTAGAAAGAAAACAGAAACTATTGCTTCCACGGGAATGTTTAACAGCTTATATTTATGAAAGGGTTTTTCCACCAGACTCCGAAGCGGCAGGAACAGTGCCAAAAGCAGTACCCCGCAGTATACAAGCACAATATATCCCATGATACCGGAATCCAGATAGTTATAGTAAACATTCATGGGAATATTCCGATGCGTCCCCATTCCCTGCTGATAATAGGTGTCTAAAAGCTCCTGTGTCATGCCATAGGCAATACGGCAGCTTTTGGGCGCATCTCCGTATTCCAGTAAATTGGTATTATCCCTGTTTTCATATCCATGGCTGGTTATCCAGTCCTGCAAAAGCTGATTTTTTGCCAGCGTAAGCTCGGAAGCCTTCCGCATAAGCTGGTCGGGATTTTCTGCTCTTGCGGCAGAAATAGACGCAGAGCCGTTTTCATCATAAACAATTTCCAGATAGTATGCATACTTGTCAAGGTTATCCGTAAGCGGCGCCTGCGCATTGCTGATGTTTATGCCGCTTTTCAAATCCTCCACATAGTAATCAAAATACTGCAGCGCTTTCAGAGATTCCGTTTCCAGTTCACGGGCAAAAACAGAATTAAAGGCTTTCAGATAATATTCTTTTTCATCCTCGTCGAAATCGCCAAGGGCACTGCCCAAAAGTCCCTTTAGGTCTGTTAGATAGAGGTCCGTATACTGTACGTTTTCTCCCTCGACCTTTTCATAAAGATTCCGATACAGCACATAGTTTCCCCGAAACAGCCTATCCAACATGGTCTCGTCTACATTTTCGTATAGGGATGTTTTATAATTTTTCACCATACCGTAAGTGCTCATGATAATGGCGACCGCAAACAGGGGCACCAGTATGGTAAGCGCTATAAAAATTTTTTTCTTTCCCGACTTTTTCACTGCTTCCCTGTCCTTCATCCTATTCTATCCTCCATCCCGATTTTTGCAGCAGACAATTCCCCTGCCGCATGGCTGTTACACTCTTCACTGCTTCTCAATTTTATAACCGACTCCCCATACCACCTTCAGATACTTTGGATTCTTGGGGTCTACCTCTATTTTTTCCCTGATGTTGCGCACATGTACCATAATCGTGTCCGTGTTGATTGCCTTCTCGTTCCAGATTCTCTCATAAATTTCGTCCGCGGAAAAAACCCTGCCGGGATTCTTTATGAGAAGCTGTACAATCTTAAATTCCATGGGCGTCATTTTAACGGGCACGCCGTCCACGCTGACCTCCACGGTCTCCTCATTCAGCTCCAGCCCGCCGATGGTATAGACATGCTCATTTGCCATGCTTCCCTGTGTGGCGGAAAGATATTTGGAATACCGGCGAAGCTGGGAGTTGACACGCGCCAAAAGCTCCATGGGCGTAAAAGGCTTCGTCACATAGTCGTCGGCTCCCATGTTAAGCCCCATTATCTTATCCACTTCCTCTGATTTGGCGGAGAGCATAATCACCGGAAAATCCTGCCCCATGGCGCGCAGCTTCATCAGCATGGTGACGCCGTCCATGACCGGCATCATAATATCTACGATGCCCAGATGAATTTCCTCCGTCTCCACAACAGAAAGCCCTTCTTTGCCGTTGGCTGCCTGAAACACCTCATAGCCTTGGTTTTTTAAGTAAATTTCAATGCCTTCCCTGATTTCCCTGTCGTCCTCAACCAGCAGGATATGATATTTATTCTCCATTTTCTTTCTGCCCTCTCATTTTGTCAGTCAGATTTTTCACTTATTTTAACCATTATCAATATACTTTAAATTATCATAATCTGCAATTCAAAATTTCACACACAGTAAAAGCCAAAGATTTTCTTAAGAAACCCTTTGGCTTTTATGAATCGTCAGCTTTGCAATATCTTCATTTTGTAAAATGCGCCCTTAAGCGCCATCAGCTCCTCATAGGTGCCGTACTCCACACAATGCCCGTCTGCAATCACGGCTATCCTGTCCGCCTCCCGTATGGTAGAAAGCCGATGCGCCACAATAAATGTAGTGCGTCCGCGGGTCAGATTGGAAAGCGCCTGCTGAATCAGCTTTTCCGAAATGCTGTCGAGAGCGGACGTCGCCTCGTCCAGCACAATAACGCGGGGATTGCGCACCAGCGCACGCGCGATGGAAATCCGCTGCCGCTGTCCGCCGGACAGTTTGCCGCCGTGTTCGCCCACCATGGTATCAAGCCCGTCCGGCAGCGAAGCGATAAGGTCTGCCAGATTTGCCGCTTCCACAACGCCAGCAAGCTCCTCTTCGGACACCTGCCCGCAGCCGTAAGTAATATTGTCCCTGATACTGCCGGAAAAGAGAATGGAAGTCTGCGGCACAACCGCCAGATGCTGCCTGTAGGTTCTCAAATCAATTTCTCTCATATCTTTTCCGTCCATCAGCACCTCGCCCCCTCCGGCAAGGTTAAAGCCGATAACAAGGTTTAATATCGTGGACTTTCCGGCTCCCGATTCCCCTACAAGCGCGATGGTCTCTCCCTTCTCCACATGCAGGTTTAGATGATTCAGCACCTTAGCGCCATTGCTTTTATAGCAAAAAGAGACGTCTTTAAAATCAAAGACACCGTCAACCTGTTGCAGTTTTTCCTTGCCTTCGTTTTCTTCTATTTCATCGGAAAGCAATACTTCCCCGATGGAGTTGACGGATTCAATTCCTTTCGTAATCGTAGGCAGAAGCGTCACAATTGCGGATACCTGATTGACAACCGTTGCAAAATAGCTCTGGTAGAGCATGATATCGCCAGCCAGAATATTGCCCTTATAGGCAAGGTAGCCGGTAAACACAAGGCAGACAACCTGAAACACCTGAAATACCGCCCATCCCACAGAACCGAAAAGCGCCTGTACCAAATCCAGCTTATAGCCCTTCTCCGCCACGGCAAAAAGCTGTCCGCTCATCTTTTCCACTTCCTCGTCTTCAAGCGCATGTGCCCTTGTCACGGGAACGAGCTCCACCATCTCCATCACCCTTGCGGAGGTTTCCTCCATCTCTTTTCGAAATTCACGGTTTTTGTGCCGCATGGCGCTGCGGAAGCTCACCATGGTAATCGCCGCCACCGGTGCCGTAATCAGGAAAAACAGAAATACCATCCTGCTTTTGGACACCGTAACCACAAGCGCTACCACAATATTGAGTCCAATGTTTAAGACGCTTAAAAACATCTGGGTGGAAAGGGTCTCTACCGCTTCCACGTCACGCATAATCTTGGACTGCAGCCTGCCGGACTGCATCTCCACATGATATGAAATAGAAAGCTGCTGCAGCTTTCTGATAAGCGCTTTTCTAAGTCCCGTCTCCGCATAGCGGGTGGCAAGGCTCTTGTAGGAAGTGTACAGGTAATTCATCGGTATATTCAGCCCAATCAGCGCAACCATCAGCACGGCGTAAAAAAGCATATTGCGGACGGTATCCGGATTCCCTGTCGTAATGTCATTGATAATATTTGCCGTTACAATAGGCAGTACCCAGACACAGATATGCTTCAAAAAAAAGCAAATGACCGCCATGAGAAATTTGTGGTAATTTCCCTTGTACAAGGATAACAGAATCTGAATCGGATGCCCCTTATGACGCCTGTAGCTTTCGATAAACCAGCTTTCCGTATCTATTTTTTTTCTGGGGGAAGTCAGTTTTTCAAAGTCCTTCATTTCCTCATTCCTTCCTGTCGGACAGACACAAAAAGAGCAGATGCAGTAAGCTATCTGCTCTTTGTCTTCTCATCAGTTTTGGAGATTAGTTGTTAATCAGCTTGTCCTCACCGTTCCAGCTATACAGCTTACGGATTTCCTCGCCGACAACCTCTGACGGATGCTCGCTTGCAAGCTTTCTGAGCGCACGGAAATGTGCCTGGCCGCCTGCAGCGGACATATCAAGCAGGAAGTCTTTTGCAAAAGTACCATCCTGAATATCCTTTAATATTTTCTTCATGGTCTTCTTGGTCTCGTCAGTGATAATCTTGGGACCGGTGATATAATCGCCGTACTCTGCTGTGTTGGAAATGGAATACCGCATACCGGCAAAGCCGCTCTGATAAATCAAATCTACAATCAGCTTCATCTCGTGGATACATTCAAAATATGCGTTTCTGGGGTCATAACCTGCTTCTACAAGCGTTTCAAAGCCCGCCTGCATCAGTGCGCAGACACCGCCGCAGAGAACTGCCTGCTCGCCAAAAAGGTCTGTCTCGGTCTCCGTCCTGAAGGTAGTCTCTAACACGCCCGCCCTTGCGCCGCCGATTGCAAGCGCATAAGCCAGTGCCATATCCTGTGCCTTGCCCGTCGCATCCTGATGTACGGCAATCAGACAGGGAACGCCCTTGCCTGCCTGATACTCGCTTCTTACGGTATGTCCGGGACCCTTCGGTGCTATCATGGTGACATCCACATCCTTAGGCGGTACAATCTGCCCAAAATGAATATTAAAGCCATGCGCAAACATCAGCATATTGCCGGCTTCCAGATTCGGCTCAATATCCTTCTTGTACATAGCAGCCTGCAGCTCGTCGTTAATCAGTATCATAATGATATCTGCTCTTTTTGCCGCCTCTGCCGCGGTAAACACCTCAAAGCCCTGTGCTTCAGCCTTCGCCCATGACTTAGAGCCTTCGTACAAGCCGATAATCACATGACAGCCTGACTCCTTCGCATTCAGTGCATGTGCATGTCCCTGACTGCCGTAGCCGATTACGGCAATCGTCTTGCCCTCTAACAGTGCAAGATTACAGTCTTCCTGATAAAATATTTTTGCCATCTTTTACCTCATTTCTGCGCGGCTTTTTGCGCATTTATTTATAACTGACAGAAGGCATAGCCTTCGGGTTATCATTGTTTCATTTTACTGAATAAACGTCACGTTGTCCGTACCGCGGCAGAGCCCTGCAATACCCGTCCGTGCAAGCTCTAATATCTCGTACCCTTCCAAAAGATTGATAAACGCCTCTATCTTTGCCTGGTCTCCGGTCATTTCCACAATCAGGCTGTCCGCCGCCACATCAATAATTTTGGCGCGGAAAATATCTGCAAGGGAAATCACGCCCTGACGCTCTGTTGCCTGCGCACGGACCTTGATAAGCGCAAGCTCCCTGTAAACGCTTTCTGCAGGCTTAAGCTCTTTGATATCGCGGATATCCACAAGCTTTGCCACCTGTTTTTCAATCTGCTCTAAAATCTGGTCGTCGCCGCTTGTCACAATGGTGATGCGGGTAAACCTTGGGTCCGCCGTCACGCCTGCCGTAATGCTCTCAATATTGTAGCCGCGTCTGGAAAACAGCCCTGAAATCCGGCTTAACACACCGGAAGTATTGTCCACGAGAAGCTGAAATACTTTTTTCTGCAAAATTTATCCCTCCTCAACAAATCTTCCCTTAGTTTTCTATCATAGCAACACTTTATTTTTTTGTCAACGTATGACCTTTTGGAATACATTCCATAACCTGTAATTATGAAAAGTCCTTTTATTCTTTTCTTCTATTCCTTTCAGTTATCGCTTTCCGCACATTTCGGCAGTGCCAGCGTCCCTGTCCGCGCCACTTCTACAATACTGATGGAGGCAAGCATGGAAATAAACAGCTTTGTCCGCTCCGGAATGTCACACACCTGTATCATCATCTGGTTTTTGGACATATCCACAATATCCGCCTTCATGACCTCGCATATTTCCATGATTTCACGGCGCGTACTTTTATTATACTTTACCTTGACAAGCATAAGCTCCCTGCTTATGCTCTGGGCTTCGTCAAAGGTCTTTACCTTAATCACGTCCAGTTTTTTGTTGAGCTGCTTTTCAATTTGCTCTATGGTACGTTCATTCCCGCTTGAAACAATCGTCATGCAGGATACGGCGGCATCGTCAGTCTCTCCAACGGCAAGACTGTCTATATTAAAACACCTTCTTGAGAAAAGCCCCGCTACCTTGCACAGCACGCCGGAACGGTTCTCCACCAGCACGGAATATATCTTCTTCATTTTGATACCTCCTCAAATCTGTCTCACGCTATTCCTTCACCAAATCCATCGGGTCTATCAGGCATTCCAACAGCATGGATTCGTCATGTGAAAGAAAGCGTTCGAGCACCTCCTCCAGCCGCTCCATATTTTCCAGCCGTAGAAACGGAATGTCGTATGCTGCTGAAAGCTTTTCCAAATCGGGACTGCCCGACAAATCCACTACGGAATAGTTGTCCTTGTAGGTGTAATGCTGGTACTCCCTTACCATACCCAGATAATTATTTTTCAGCACAATGATTTTTACCGGCACTTGGTGCTGCTTTATTGTGGCAAGCTCCATCATGGACATCTGGAAGGAGCCGTCACCGCACACGGCAATCACCTGCTTTTTCATATCCGCCAATTTGGCTCCCATGGCTGCCGGAATGGAATAGCCCATGGTTCCCATGCCGCCGGAAGTCAAAAACCTGCCTTTTTTCACGATATGGTAGCCGCAGGACCATATCTGGTTCTGTCCTACATCCGCCACATAGACGCCGTCCTCCTGCATTTTTTCAGAGAGCCTTGTGATAAAACCTGCCGGGTCTACGTACGCCGGGTTGGGCGTGCGCTTTTTCTCCATGGTATCACGGTATTTGTCAAGCTGCGCCAGCCACTCCTCATGTTCACATGTAAACTCCTGATGCAGGAAATCTTCAAAAATATGGGCGGCATCTCCTACAAGGGGAATGGTGGGTCCTGCATTTTTGCCGATTTCAGCCGGGTCCACATCGATATGTACCAGCACCTTATTCTGGGTAATCAAATCCGGCTGGCTCACGGCGCGGTCCGCCACCCTTGCCCCTACCATAATCAGCAAATCCGATTCATTCATCGCCCTGTTGGCATAAGCCTTGCCGTTATTTCCCACCATGCCGTAGTACAGCGGATGCTTTGTGGGCATAACGCCGATTCCCATCATGGTGGACACCACCGGTATTTTATGGCGTTCCGCGAACGCCCGCAGCCCTTCCTCCGCTTCGCTCAGAAGCACGCCTCCGCCTGCACAGATTATGGGGCGTTTTGCTCTTTCCAGCTCTTTTACCACCTTTTTAATCTGCACAATATGTCCTTTGACCGTGGGTTTGTAAGTGCGCAGAAATACCTCTTCCGGATAATGATAACGGCTCACTGCCGCATTCTGCACGTCAATGGGGATATCAATCAGAACCGGTCCCTTTCTACCGGAATTTGCAATATAAAAAGCCTCCTTAAAAATGCGGGGAATGTCCTGTGCATTTTTGATGAGATAGCTGTATTTGACAAAGGACTCCACTGCGCCGGTAATATCCGCCTCCTGAAACACATCGCTGCCCAAAAGCTCGCTGTTTACCTGTCCCGTGATGCAGATAAGCGGAATACTGTCGGCAAAAGCCGTGGCAATGCCTGTGATAACATTCGTTGCCCCCGGGCCGGAAGTGACCGCACAGACACCGGGCTTGCCGGTTATCCGCGCCATACCGCTTGCCGCGTGGGCGGCATTCTGCTCCGTGCGAATCAGGACGGTTTTGATATCCGACTGTAATATACTGTTATAAAAAGGACAGATAGCGACGCCCGGATAACCGAAAACCACTTTCACACCTTCCGCCTCCAGACATCTGACAATGGCGTCTGCTCCTATCATACTGTTACCTCCCATTCTAAACATCGTGTTTTCTTATATTAACACAGTAAAGCGCGCAAGTTCAATAGGAAATTGTTTCTTTCAACTGTCCAATCAGCCGTCCGGCAAGCTTCACCGCCTCGGCAGCATCCTTGGAATAACCGTCCGCCCCGATTTCATCCGCATATTCCTTTGTGATAACCGCACCGCCCACCATGATTTTTGCAGTCACATTCTGTTCCTTCGCATACTGTATCACCGCTTCCATCTGCTTCATGGTAGTCGTCATCAGCGCGGATAAGGCTATGATTGCGGCATTATGCGCTTTTGCCGCCTCTATAATTTTCTCTTTCGGCACATCCTTTCCCAAATCCACTACCTGAAAGCCATAGTTCTTCAGCATCAGCGCCACCAGATTCTTGCCAATATCGTGAATATCTCCCTCCACGGTCGCAATGATGACAACAGGCATGTCCGTCTCCGTGTTCTCCTGCAGCATAAGCGGCTCTAAGACCTCGATGGACAGCTTCATGGCTTCCGCACCTGCGATAAGCTGCGGAAGAAAATACCTGCCGCTGTCAAAATAATCGCCCACGGTATTGATGGCGGGCAGAAGCACCGTATCCAAAAGCTCTTTTGCCTCTGCGCCCTCGGCAAGTGCATCTTTTGTTATCTGCACGATGCCGCTTTTATTTCCCTTTAGAACCGCCTCCCGAAGCTTCTGCCTTGCGGATGCCTTTTCCCCCTCCTGTAAGGCGCCTGACGCCATGCCGTTTTGGGCACCTGCCGCCTGCGCCATGCTGATTTTCGGCGCCGTCTGCTGCACCTGTGCCGCCTGCTCCTGCAGCAGACGTTTTTCTTTTATTACCCCGGCATAGTCAATATAACGCATGTCCGCTTCTTTCTTGTTGAGCAGTAAATCCGCCGCAAAAGCGCAGCCCATCAAAAGCTCCTGCGAGGGGTTGGCAATCGCCATCGTGAGACCTGCCCCGACTGCCATCGTCAAAAATGCCGTATTGACATAACTTCTCTCCGGCATACCAAAAGATATGTTGGAAAGACCGCATATGGTAGCAAGTCCCTCCGCCTTACAGAAACGTATGGTATCCAGCGTGTCCAGCGCAGCCGTTTGATTGGCGCCCACCGTATTGACCAGACCATCCACCACAATATCCTCTTTTTGGAAGCCAAGCTCCTTCGCCCTTTCCAGAATCCTGCCGATAATTTCCTTTTTTTCCGTCAGGTTTTCCGGCAGTCCTGCGTCGGAAAGGGGAAGCAGAATAAACATGGCTCCGTACTTTTTGACAAGGGGAAGCAGGTTTTCAAATTTTTCCTTTTCGTAAGAAACGGAATTGACAAGCGCCCGTCCGGGGTATCTGCGGAGCGCCGCCTCCAATACCGCTATATGGCTGGAGTCCAGCGAAAGGGGCAGATTGGTGACACCCTCTATTTCTGTCAACGCCCGCAGCATCATCTCCTTCTCGTCAATGCCGCCCATGCCCATATTGACATCCAGTATCTGCGCGCCGCATGCCTCCTGCTCCTCCGCAAATGCCTTGACCAGTTCCAGGCTGCCCTCTCTGAGCTCTTGCTGCAGTTTTTTCTTACCGGTAGGGTTGATACGTTCTCCCACTACCATAAAGCCGTCGTCAAGGGAAAAAGAAACCGTTTTTCTTTCGGAGGACAGATAGCGGATTCCCTCTTTGCATTTTCTTTTTCTGCCGCGCTTCGTCCCAAGACTGCCGCGCAGTTCTTTTATATAAGCCGGCGTCGTTCCGCAGCATCCTCCCAAAATAGAAGCGCCGGCTTCTAACAGCAGCTTCATTTCCTCCGCAAACTCCTGCGCCTGCATGTCGTAGCAGGTATTCCCCTCCCCGTCCACAAAAGGCAGTCCTGCATTTGGCTTTGCAATCACAGGCACCTGCACAGCCTCTGCCATTGTGCGTATCACATCACACATCGCCGCAGGACCCGTGGAGCAATTGGCGCCGACGGCGTCTGCACCCAGCGAGGCAAGCACTACTGCGGCAGTAAGGGCATCCGTTCCATAAAGGGTTCTCCCATCCTTTTCAAAGGTCATGGTTACCATCACCGGAAGGCTGCAGGTCTCTTTTGCGGCAATCAGCGCCGCTCTTGCCTCCTGCAGGCTCATCATGGTTTCCACTACAAGCAAGTCCACGCCTGCCGCCGCAAGCGCCGCAATCTGCTCTTTATAAATATCCACAAGCTCCTCAAAGTCCATACTTCCCATTGGCGCAAGCTGCTCTCCCGTCATGGTAATATCTCCGGCAACAAGCGCCCTGCCGCCTGCCGCCTGCCTTGAAAGAAAGACAAGCCTGTCTGTCATCTCCTGCAGATGTTCCTGCAGCCCGTATTCTTGCAATTTAATCCGATTGGCGGTAAAGGTCGGCGCATATAAAATATGACTTCCTGCCTCCACATACCCTTTCTGCAGCGCAAGAAAAGCCTCCTCATGTTCCAAAATCCACTGTTCCGGACAAACACCTGCAGGCATTCCCGCCTTCATCAGATTGGAACCCGTCGCGCCGTCCAGATAAATTGTATTTTCCGATGCCCATGCTGCAAATTCTTTTTTTGTCATAACCGCTCCTATCTGCGTGTCCCAACGCACATACCAATGCCTAATTGTCCGCACCGCTTTTTAGCCGGTACAATAACCTATATTATAGGGATTCTCCCTTAAAATGACAAGCATTGTATTGCTTTTATGACAAAAATATGTTAAATTTTATGTATTCGGTTTCTTTTTCAAGGAGGTGGAAAATTGAGGAAAACATTACTGCTGCTCCTTGCGGTGTTACTTTTGAGTGTAGCATCTACAGGCTGCGGTGAAAAAAACCCTGAAATAAATCAGTTCATCGATGCTATCGATTCTTTCTGCAGTGACGTGGCGGCAATCGATGCCGGCATCAACCAGATTGATGCCCAGTCAGAATCGGCAAGGGATGAACTTTTGTTATATTTAGACCAGTTAGACCAGGCTTTTCAAACTTTTGCCTCCATCCCCGTACCTGCGGATTATTCCTATATGGAAGAGCTTGCGGACGAAGCCAGCACTTACATGACTACGGCTGTCAGCGCCTATCACGAAGCCTTCGGTGAAAGCTCCTACAATGAATACACCGCAGAATACGCAAGGCAAAATTATGAACGCGCCTACAAACGTGTTACGGTCATCTTAAAGCTTTTACACGGCGAAGATATTTCTGACGAAGGCGCAACCATTGAATCTGTAGACTAACACGGTTACTTCTCAAGCAAATCCGAGAGCGGTCTGAACTGATACCCCATTTCTTCCCATTTTGTAAGAAGTTCATCCAGTATCTCTCCATTTGTCTGAGAAGTGCTGTGCAGCAGCACGATTGCGCCGGGATGGATTCTTCCGGTGAGCTTTTCAAACGCTTCTTCATGGCTCGGCTGCTTATCCTGATACCAGTCTACATAAGCAAGGCTCCAGAAAAAGGTATGGTATCCCAGCTCTTTTGCCATCTTTAAGTTTTCCGTACTGTAGATACCCTGCGGCGGTCTGTAGTAAGGTGAAAGTTCCTGCCCTGTTATTTCTGTAAACAGTGACTCCACATCTTCTATCTCCTTTTGGAAAGAATTCATATCCGATATCTTTGACATATCCGGATGATGGTATGTATGATTTCCTACCGTATGCCCTTCTTCCACCATTCTCTTTACAATATCCGGCGCAGACTCCAGAAAATGTCCAACTACAAAAAAGGTTGCCGGCGCGTTATGTTTTTTTAGCGCATCCAGAATCGGCTCCGTATTCCCATTCTCATATCCGCAGTCAAAAGTCAGATAAATAACCTTTTCACTGCTGCTCCCTACATAATGGGCATCATACTCGGCAAGCTTTTCGGCGGAAGCATTGCCGGAAGGCTGCGTACCCTCCTGTCCAAATCCAAGCCCCCAGTTCTGCACCTCCCCCGACTTCGCGGAAAAAGCCTCCACATAGCGGACCGCATAGCCGACTCCTCTTCCCACAAAAAACATGGAAACCAGAAACAACAACAGCAATACCTTCTTCATTACCAGAAATTTTTTCATAAAAATACCCTTAATATCTCATTAATAGAGTATATTAAGGGTATCTTAAAATCATGACTTCACGGCAGACTGCCAAATTACCACCGTATACTTAATACTGCAGTATACTTAATAAATCATTGCTATTTGATAAGATAGACAAATACAGAATAAAGAATCCTGCGCCGGCAAGAATACCCAGCACACTCAAAATAATCGCAGCCACGCCAAAGCCGGACTTTTTCAGCGCCTGTCCCACGATGGAAAGCACCAGCCCTACAACTGCCAAAAGCGCGGAAATCCAGCTAAGAATAAAAGAACTTACCAGTCCCAGCGTACCGATAATAAAGCCGGCAATGGACCATCCGCTTATCTGTTTCTGCGGCTGCCTATAGCCGTTCTGCCCATACGCATAAGGCTGCTGTCCATAACCGTTCTGTCCATAAGGGTTCTGTCCATAAGGATTCTGTCCGTAAGGGTTCTGCCCATAAGGATTCTGTCCGTAGGTTTGCCCATAAGGATTTTGCACCTGTTGCTGCTGGTTATATGCCGGCTGCCCGTAAACGGAACTCTGTGTGTTTCCGTTCTGTGCGTTTCCATTCTGCCCCTGCTGCGATTCATACCCATTGTTAAAGTTTTGTCCATCCATAATAAGACTCCTTCCCTCTCAAGTTCAAATGATTAAATAAAAATCTACGCTTTTTTCGACTGCCTTGCCATTATCCATTTTCCTCTTATCAGAATGATGCCTATGGGAAGAAGCAGTATGCTGATTATCTGAGAGGTAGAAAAAACGCCTACACCCCCTCTGATAATATCTCCCCTGAGCATCTCCATCAGATATCTGACAATCGCATAGTACACAAAGTAAATTCCCATGAGCTGTCCGGCTCGAAGCTTTTTCTTTTTGCGCAAAAGAAGCAATACCGCACACAGCACAAAATTTAGCGCCGCCTCCATAAGCTGTACGGGCACCCGCGGTACCTGATTCAGCTCCGGTATCAGCTCATTGTACGGAAACTGCACGCTGCCAAAGCCGTGGTACTCGATGCCGTAGCAGCAGCCCGCCAGAAAACAGCCAATCCTGCCCATGCCATGAACAAACGGCAAAAGCGGCGCGTAAATATCCAGATACGGAACAAACGGCACCTTATACCGCCTGCAATAGCAGTATACTCCTAAAATTGCGCCAAAAAGACCACCATAAAACACCAGCCCGCTGAATGCATACGACAGTGCTTCCATGGGAGCCTCGCGCAGTACTCTCACATAAACGTCAAAATGCATGATGATTGCCGGCAGCTTTGTAAGAAAATACAATAATTTCGCCCCTGCCAGAAGACCAAGCATACCGTAAAGAGATGCAAATGTAATATCATCCTTGCCAATACCATAGGAAGGTCCTGTTTTTCTTGCAATCAGCACGGCAAGTGCAAAACCGATGCCGAAGACTGTTCCATACATCGGAATAGGGAACAGTCCAAAAACGTTTATAACGGGAAACATATCCTCTCCTTTTCAAAGAGGCTGTTGCTTATGCAACAGCCTCTGAAGCAATGAAATCATGCTTATTCTCAACTAAGCCATCCGAAACGGCCTGTTTTAATACCACTCATTGAAAAGATTATTGAGGTCACGATAAGCACCCTTTAAATCATTCTGTGCCTTGCAGCTTCCGCCTACACAGCCATAGCAGGTATAATCACCTACGCCCGCCGCTTTCTGCGTACAGCCGCAGATACCGCAGCCTGCCGCGAAGATAACAGAGAAAATCAAACCGATAAGTGCACAGATAAAAGCGGGTGTACCCTGCGCATTGTTGGTTTCCTTCCGCACACCGATACTCAGAACCAAAGCAACAACAGCAGCCACAAGCCCAAAAGCCGCGCCAAACATACCGAACAAGATACCGCCAAATACGCCGAGCACGATACTTACAATACCCAAAATAAGCGCTATCGTATTGTTGGTATTGCCGCCCATGGGCGCCGGTGCCATCGGCTGCTGGTAAGGCATGTTGTTCATCGGTGCCGCCTGCTGTGCATTATCCTGCTGTGCCCCATGGGAGCGCCGCAGTTCGGACAGAATGCCTGACCATCATTCACCTGTGTTCCACATTGATTACAAAACATACTTTTTCCTCCTGATAAGAAAATTTCGCTAAATACCCTCTTATCTTATACCCTGTCAGTGAGGAAGTCAACATATTTTCGCAAAATATGTCACATAAACATAGCAATCCGCTATACGGACAGCGGCGCATAATCCGGCAGATACTGCCTTGTATTTTCAAACATGCGCACAAACAACTCTTTCGCCTGTTTTAAGCTGAGCCGCGCCGTAATCGGGTCATTGCAGAAAGCTTCAAAAGCCAGCTTTGTATCTCTGTGAAGCGCCGCCTTTACTATCATCTCCTGATTCTGCATATGCCGGCACATTAAAAGCGCAACGCCGTCGGGAAGCGCCCCCGCCATAACCGGGCGCACGGAGTCTTTGGTAAAGAGCGCATTGGTCTCCACCACTATCTCCCGTGAAGCCTGAAGCTGTCCTCTGTTGGGAAGGTTTACGTTGGTGATTATCTCACCCAGACCCAGGAGCGCTTTTATCTGTGCAACGCCCTCTTCTCCTGAAGGCTCGATGGGAATCGTTTCCGCACCGGATGCATACGCACGGCTCTTTTCATTTAATTCCTTCTTATTGTCTATACGGTATTCTATCGGCGTAAGCGCATATCCCCACGCCTCCACATTCTCCGGATTCTGCAGGTATTCCGGCACGAATTCAGCCAGATGCCTGTCTCCCGCCGCCGCAATCGCGCCGTATCTTTGAAACAAATCAAATTTGACCTTATTGAGGGACATAAAATGAAAATCCGTCACCTTGTCGCAGATGCCTTCTTTGGCATGTTTTTCTACGAAACGCGCATATACGGGAAACAAATCCACCTCTTTGTAGGAAGCCTCCGTAATCCATGTAAAATGGTTGATGCCCACTACATTGGTGCGCAGCTTGTGCCGGTCGGGCTCTTCAATGCCAAGCTCCTCTTTTAGCGCCATCAGCAAAAGCCGCTGTGCGCCAAACACCTCATGGCAGCAGCCGAATGCCTTGATATCAGGAAATATCCGGTAGAGCGCTCCCGTACAAATGGACATAGGATTGGTATAATTGATGACCCATGCATTAGGGCAGCATGTCTTGATGGCGCCTGCAATCACCTCATACATCGGGATGGTTCTGAGAGCGCGGAATACCCCGCCCGGTCCCACGGTATCGCCCACGGACTGATAGATACCATAAGCCTCCGGCGCATGTACATCGGAGCGCATCTCCTCAAAAGTAGCGGGCAGTATGGAAATAATCACAAAATCCGCTCCCGTAAGCCCCTCCTCCAAAGAATCAGCCGTCACAAAGTTCCATTTGCTTTTTGCCCCTTCATAGGAAAACAGCCTGTTTCCAATGGCTTCATTCGCTTTTGCCGCCTCCCTGTCAATGTCGTACAGTCTTATGGTGCCGGAAAGAGCCTCCTCCAGATAAAGGTCGCTCATCAGCTTCCATGCCCAGCCCTGCGAGCCGCCTCCTATGTAGCAAATCTGAATGTCACTGCAGCTATTTTTGCCGTATTCCATGTTTCCTTTCTCCTCCTATTCTGCCGTGTACCGCGGCTATTCATAGCAGACTTTTTCGGGCTTTCCCGTTTCTGCCGATTTATAGATGGCTTCTACCACCTGCAAAGCCTTTAAGGCTTCCCTGCCGTTTACCAGTGAAGGCACACCCATTCGGATGCTTTCCGTGATTTCCGCAAGCTGGAGCCTGTGAGGAAGCTGTGTTTCCTGCGTTTGATAGGCGTCCTCTCCCTCCACCTTCCACTCTACCACAGCATTATTCTGCAAAATAACGCTGCCTCTGCTTCCGTTTATATCGATTCTGGTATAAAAGCCGGGAGCCGCCACGGTACTTGCCTCCAGTATTCCCAGCGCGCCATTCTTAAATTTCAGTGTTGCCATGCACAAATCTTCCACATCAATCCGCTCATGTGCCCTGGTGGCGCAGTAAGCAAAAACCTCCTCCACTTCGCCCATAAGATATTGGAATAAATCAAGCTGATGAATGCCCTGATTCATCAGCGCGCCGCCCCCGTCATACCGGCGGGTTCCGCGCCAGTCCACCTCGTCATAATACGCCTGCCCTCTGTACCATTTGGTATGACAGCAGCCGGCATGAAGGGTTCCCAGCCTGCCTTCCCTTACCGCCTTGGCAAGCGCTATTGTGTCCGCGTCATAGCGGTGCTGGAAAATGCAGCTTACTGAAACCTGATTTTCCTCGCAAGTGCGGATAAGCTGCTTTGCCTTTTCCACCGATATGTCAATGGGCTTCTCCACGATTACATGCTTGCCCGCTTTTGCCGCCTTCATGCCCATATCGCCGTGCATACCGCTTGCCGTCAGGATAATCACGGCATCCACTTCCTTGTCGGCAAGCATCTCGTCCAAATCCGTATAGACTATGGTGCCGCTCTCCGCCGCCGCTGCCTCCGCCCGCTCCGCCGACTTGTCGCAGACGGCATACAGTCTGGCATTCTCCACCTGCGCAAGCGCTTTGATATGGGTTTTGGAAATAGAACCGCATCCTACAATTGCATAATTTACTGTTTCTTTCATGCCTGCTCCTCCTCCCATGTGATGACAGAGGTAATATAATCCTCCTTCGACTGCAGTACATTCGCGTATATTTCATTGTAATCATGATAGTCTGCACGCTGGGATATCAGCCTGTCCACGCATACCCTGCCTTCTGACAAAAGACGCATGAAACAATCTGCATTATCCCGAAAAGTCCAGTATCCGGGATAAGAGGAATCTGTCGGATTGCAGGAAATATGCGCACCGATAATCTGGATTCCTTTTTTGTGCACGTCACGGTAAAAATTAATTTCCGTGCTGCCTCTGGTGCTTCCTAAAATTATAACCCTGCCGTACTTTTCCGTCAACCGGATTGCCTGTTCTATGGGCTTAGGGAAACCGGTGGATTCCACCACCACCTGCGGCAGCCTGCCGTTTCCAATTTCCTTAAGGGTTTCCTCGATATCCTCCCCTCTGGAATCACAGACATAGGTACAGCCAAGCTCCTTCGCCAGCGCACGCTTGCTTTCCACGATATCCAGACCGATAACCGGAGAAGCGCCGTTTACCTTTACAAGCTGTACCGCCATCTGTCCAATCAGCCCAAGCCCCAGCACCATGGCGCCCTCTCCCAGCTCCAGCCTCGCCTTTCTGACTGCCTGCATGGAAATAACGCCGATTCTGACAAATGACGCCTGCTCAAAACTGACGCCGTCAGGAATATGCACCAGATTTCTGCTTTCCGCATTATGAAGGCTTGCATGGGGCATAATACCCGCAACTCTGTCTCCCACCTTAAAATCCGTGACCATTTTTCCTGTCTTTACCACTACGCCGGCAGCGCTGTAGCCTAAGATACGCGGATAATTTCTATCCGTGTTTTCCAATGACAGAATGAACGCGCGCTCCGTTCCCGGACTTACGACGGAAGCTTTTATGGCTACCGTAACTTCTGTATCCTTCGGCTCCTCTATCGTCTCCTTTTTTAAAAATACAATACCATCCTCCATGGAAGTCAGTCTTACTCTTTCCATCTTTCTTCTTCCTTTCCTGTTTTTATCCTTTCACGCCGCCCTCGGTCGTTCCCTTTTTCATCAGAAACTCACTGAATGCATACATAATGACAACCGGAACCGAGGTGACAAGCGCCGCTGCCATCATACGCCCCCAGATATAATCAGGGCGGTTAAACAGCGAATTCAAACCGATTGGCAGCGTAAACAAATCAGATGAACTTAAGAATATGGTCGCATACAAAAAGTCGTTCCATGCAATCATAAATGCATATACAAATACGGATACAATGCCCGATACGGAAATAGGGATAACGATGTAGAAAATACTCTGCACATAATTCAGCCCGTCAATCTTTCCTGCCTCCTCGATTTCCTGCGGAATCGTATCAAAAAAGCCCTTCAGCATATAAATCGACGTCGGAAGCGTCTGTACTACCATAATGATAATCAGCGCTTCTCTGCGATTATAAAGCCCGATGGACGAAAGCAGCCTGTAAAGAGGTACAATCAGCAGAATGCCGGAAAACATATAGACGCAGTAAAAACTGTTGCTGATGGTCATCCGTCCCGGAAACCGAAGCTTTGAAAGCGCATACCCAGCCATAATGCCAAAGACAAGCGAAATCGACGCCGCCAGCACCGACACGTAAAGGCTGTTTTTAAAATACTTCAAAAACGGAAAAATATTGGCATTGAAAATATCTTTATAATGCTGTAAAGTCAGGGCTTCGGGGAGTACGGTGGGAGGCACCTGAATTGCTTCCTTTGCCGATTTCAGGGACACCGTGACCATGAAAAAGAAGGGAATCAGAATCGCCGCCATCAGCAGAAGGATTCCTGCATAAAAAAATATGCCCCGCACTATTTTTTTCTTCTTCTTTTTACTCATACTTAAACACCTTCTTTCTCACCAGCATAATAAAGCTGAATATAATGGCAAACAGCAGAATGGAAATAGCAGCAGCCTTTCCCATATCCCGCATGGAAAATGCATTTTCATACAGGTACACGCTGATTGTCTTCACCTGTCCGCTCAAAAGCGCAACCTCCGTATACATATAAAATACCCATATGGTGCGGAGTGTAACAACCGTCGCCAGCACCGGTTTGATTTCCTGCAATGTGATTACCTTGAATTTCTGCCAGCCGTTCGCACCGTCCACATCCGCCGCTTCGTACAGCGTCCTGTCGATGGTCTGCAATATGGCATAAAACGACATAAATGCATAGGGGAAAAACTTCCACACGCAAAACAGCGTCACCAGCACAAAGGCGCTTGCCGGACGGTCAAACCAGAGCGGCGCCCGTTCAAACAGCCCCAAAACATCCACAAACAGGTAGTTGACAATTCCATAGGTGTTGTTAAACATGTACTTCCATGCAAAAATCAGGGATACGGAAGGTACAATATAGGGAAGCAGTATCAGCGCCTTCACGATTTTTTTGCCAAAGAACCTGCGGTTTAAAAGAATTGCCACAGCCAGTCCTACCGCCGTGCTCAAAAAAACCACTAACAGGGTAAAAAATACGGTTACGCCAAGCGCTTTGTAAAAAGAGGGGTCAGCCAGCGTTTTCGTAAAATTGGCAAAGTTTACAAACTGCATGGGTTTTTTAGGATTAACAGGCACCTTATGAAAGCTGATAATGAAATTGTAAATCATGGGATAGCCAATCAGCAGTACAATCAGCAATATGCTGGGCGCTATGAATAAAAATCCTGCTGTCATTTCTTTTTTTCTGTTCATCGCCTCACTCCTTACAAGACGGGGCTGCCCCGCAGTCAAAATGCAGTATGGACAGCCCCTTGTTAAGCTTCTGAAGCAATAAAGCCGTGCTTATTGCTTGGAACGTCTGTTATTGAGAAATCAAATCCTCTATCTGTTTTTGTGTCTCAGCCGCTACTTCAGCCGGGTCTTTATCATTGACCGTAAGGTCATAGATTGCCCTTGAGATAACATTGGAGCTTGTAACATTACCCATGCTTACAAAATTCCTGCCATCCACAATACCGAACAGGGAGATGCTTCCAAAAGCTGCGGAAATTTCCGGTGAAAGCGCTTCAAATCCTTTGATGATTTCATTGTCCAGATAAGCAGGGTCGCTTGCCACTGCAGGCATAACCGGCTGCTGTCCTCCGGGCGCCATATGGAGCCATGCAACATTGTTTTCCGTTTCTACCAGGAATTTTACAAAGAGGATTGCTGCTTCTCTTTCCTCGTCGCTTAAGCCGTCAGAGATGGAAAGCATACCAACGCTGCCGTAGGATGCGCTGGTTTCCTTGGTTACCAGTGCAAAGCCGAAATCATCCATCATGCCTTCATTTATCAAATCCTTCAAAATATAGGTAGAGTAAATACCCATAGGTACGGAACCGTTCAGCAAGGCATCCTTTACTTCGGTAGTACCGTTAGAACCCTGAATGGAATACTGGTACAGCTCCTTATAAAAAGTCAGCGCTTCTATCATCTTGTCCGAATCAAAATCCGCTTCGCCGTCTGCATTCAGCGCATTTGCACCTACAGATAACGCAAACTGTGAAAAACTCTGCTCGGAAAAAGCACCGTCCACCGTGGGGAGTGCAATGCCGTATTTCTTGTTGTCAGGGTCGTGGAATGCCTTTGCTGCGGCAAGAATGTTCTCCCATGTATCAGGAGCCGCCAGTCCCTTCTCGTCAAAAGCAGTCTTATTGTACCAGATTCCCTGTACCCAGCCGCCTACAGGCACGCCGATAAAGTTCTGTCCGTCTTCCGTCGTATTAATCTTTAAAATGGCGTCGTAATACTCGCCGGGTTTTGCTTCGATTACTTCACGAATGGCAGAAAGGTCTGCAAGCTCGTTTCCTACCAGCCATTTTGCCCGATTCTGGTTTACTTCAATCACTGCCGGCATACCGCCGCCCGCAAAAGCTGTCAGCTTGGTATCATAAGTAGATTCGCCGTCCGTCGGAACCTGCTCCACTGTAATCCAGTCATATTCCTCCTCGAATTTGTCGATAAGTCCCTGAATTGCCTGCTGACGTTCCTCCTGTACCATACTGTGCATAAACTGGATGGTAACAGGATTTTTTTCCTCATTTTCAGGTTCAGAGGGAGCCGGGGTAGGACTCTCTGCCGACGGTGTATCCTGTTTCGGAACATTTTCCGGTTCTTTGCCGCCACATGCCGCGAGGCTGAGCGTCATTGCCGCCGCTAAAATAGCCGCTAATGTCTTTTTCATCTTTTTCATAACCTTTCCTTCCTTTCTTTTATCCTTTTTGCTTTATGGGGTTTGTCTATAATGAAGCCTTTCCCGGTAAAAGGGAAAAAGCATACATCCTTACAGGCTTATCCATTTGAATCCATAGGGTAAAATCTTCACAATGCCATCCACCTTTTCTCCCGTCCATAAGTCCATTCCTTTGACACCGGTCTTTTCTATCTCTTTCCCCGAAAAATTGTGAAGACAGAGCACCTTTTTCGTTTTTCCGCTTCTAATATAGGAAAATAACTCTTTTTCTTCCTGCAAAACCTTTTGTTCTGCATGGGTATCAAAGGCGTCGCAGCTTTTCCTTAGGCGTATCAGCTTTTCCAGTCCTTTTCTTATCTGCGCCTGCCTGTTCCCCGCCTCTTCCAGTTCTGCTGCCAGTTCATCATAATGAAACTTTTTCCGGTTGATGCTTCGGTTCATTCCTGTCCGGCGGACGCCTTCCTCATCATTTTCCACTCCAAGATAGGAATTGATATAGACGGCTGCATCTCCCTGCATACCAAGCAGTACGCCGTGCGCATTCAGATACCGGCGCTTTGCCGTCTCAAAATCATAGTCTTCCCGCAAAGCAGAGAAATACGATACATTCACCTCGTAAGCACTTTTGGAGCCGTCCGCGTTTTCTTTGTAAGAAACCAGCGCGCCGGATTTTTCCTGTAAGTGTGCAATCAGACCGTCAATTTCTTCTTCCGGCACAATCCTTCTGACCGGGTTGACGCCAATTCCGTCGTGAGAAGCAAGAAAGTTAAAAAAACTTGTCCTCTCGGAAGGTAGTGAAAGCCCTAACGCCCATTTCGACAGAATTGACGCCTCCTCCTTATAAAAACTGTAGAGTACCAGCATAGGCAGTGGAAACTGATATACCATATGACTTTCATCATATCCGTTTCCAAAATAAGAAACATTATCCGCATGGGGCACGTTGGTTTCCGTTACAATTCTGCCCTCCGGATAAACCTCCTCCATTATGCTGCGGAGCAGCTTTACCAGCTTATGTGTATTTTCATGGTGCATACAGGAGGTGCCTGCTTCTTTCCACAAAAAGCCGATGGCGTCCAGCCGAATCCATCTTCCTCCTCTTTCCAGATAAGTCAGAAAAATATCTGCCGCCTCTGAAAAAACAGCCGGATTATGATAATTTAAATCTATCTGGTCCGCGCTGAAGGTGGTCCAGTAATATTTTTCGCCATCCGCCGTATCAAATTTTGTGAGCAGCGGCGTCGTTCTCGGTCTTATTACCATGGATAAGTCCTCTTTCGGGTCCGTCTCCATGAAATATTTTCCATACTCTTTATCTCCGGCAAGACATTTTAGAAACCACTCATGCTTTGCCGACACATGGTTACATACAAAGTCGTACATCAGGGTAAAATTATCGGAAAGCCTTTCTAAATTCTCCCACTCTCCCAATCCGCTGTTTAAGCTTTTATAATCTATCACGGAAAAACCGTCATCCGACGAATAGGGACAAAACGGAAGAAAATGTATGGCGTCAAACACGCCGTCCAAATACTTTGCGGCAAACTGTTCAAACAGCTCCAATTTATCCTTTTCTCCGTAAAACTGGTCCGGATAGGTAATTAATATCACATATTGGTTCTCTGTATCCGCCGTTTTATTTTTCAGTGCCTCTTTGGCTTCCTGTATCCTCTTTTCCAGCTTTGGCAGCCACTTTTCTGCCGCTTCTTCGCCGTAAATGTCGGTAAAACGTTCTTTCCAGCTCATGCCCTTGCCCACTTTCTTCCGGTTTTTCTGTATTTTCTATTCTTCCACTCGTGTTTTCTTTTGTCTTGTGGTAGCGTTTTCACGTATTAATTGGTGATATAGTATGTTATTTTTGTAAAAAACATGTTTTTTTATAAACTTTACATATTTTTTGCTCTGTTTTTATTTTGTTTGTGGAAGCGTTTTCATGATTTGATTATATACAATGACATAAAGTTTGTAAAGAGGTTTTTTGAAAAAATTTTTGTTTTAGTTCTTTTATCCTATATTTTATCCTATATTTTATCCTATATAATACGTTGTTTTCTCTTATTGTCTCAGTGCCTTTCTCATACGCCCCAAGGCATTATTCTTTGTATTTTTATATTTTTTTCATATTTTCCTTGCGTTTGTACGTTTTGTTTGGTATAATTTTCATATATTCATGAAAAACTTTTTCACAGCGGGAGGGGTCTATGAAGCCAACAATTCAATTAGTAGCCAAAAAAGCAGGTGTTTCCATGTCAACCGTATCACGGGTAATGAACAATCATCCCGCCGTACTGCCGGAAACCCGTTCTAAAGTACTATCCGTTATGAAGGAACTGGATTATATTCCAAACCAGCTTGCAAGAGGACTCTCTTCCAACGGTTTCAACAATATTCTCATTATCTTTACACGCTCATCCACACAGGCTGCCGACAACCCTTATTTTGGCAACATCATCGGTTCTATCGGTATGGTAGCGGAGCAAAACGATTATGATTTGATTCTGCATTCCAACGACAATGAAGATAATGAAATTGAGAAGGCAGTGTCCATGATAAACAGCAAGCTTATCAAAGGTATTGTGCTCTTAAGCAGCCGTACCAACAGCAAATTTCTGGAGGTTTTAGCAGGCACGGGGATTCCCATTGTGGTAATCGGAAAGTACAACCCTTCCATCCACTCAGAATGCATAGTTTCCGTGGATACGGACAATTATCAGGACAGCTATGAAATCGGCGATTATCTGCTGCAAATGGGGCACACGCACATCGGCTGCATCCATGCGCCCTTAAACCATTATGTCGCAGTGGACCGCGTACAGGGGCTGAAGGACTGCTTAAAGACACGTCATATTGCGTTTGATGAGGACTGTTTTGTAGACGGCGGCGATACCGTAGACACAGCCTATATGGCAGCGCTCAATCTGCTCTGCTCCAACAGGCAGCTTACTGCTATTTTTGCCACTGACGATATCAAGGCGCTTGGCATCTACAAGGCAGCCCGCAATATGAATCTGCGTATTCCCGAGGATATTTCGGTGTTTGGGCATAATGATTTTGATTTTTCTTCTCTCCTTACACCGCCCCTCACCACCATACGCGTTCCCATTCATGAACTTGGCATGATTTCTGCTTCCAAGCTCTTCTCCATGATTAAATCTGATAAAAAAGAAACCAGCCAAATGCTTCCCACCAAAATACAGTTTCGCAGCTCTGTTGCGAATTTAAAGCATCAATAAGTGATAAAGGAGTTTTTTATGCATATTGTCATTGCACCGGATTCCTTCAAAGGAACCCTTTCTTCCAAACAGATTATAGAAATTGTGTCAGCCGAAGCACACCGGCATTTTCCCGAAGCCAAAATCACGGGAGTGCCCATTGCCGACGGAGGCGAAGGCACCGTTCATGCCGTTCTTGCCTCACGCGGCGGCAGGCTGCGGCATATCACCGTCACAAATCCTCTTTTTGCGCAGACAGATGCTGCCTACGGAATCATGGAAAATAGGGACGGCAGTCTCTCCGCCATCATAGAGATGGCGGCGGCTTCCGGCATTACCCTGCTTCCCGCCGCACAAAGAAATGCCTTAAAAACCACTTCCTACGGCACCGGGGAATTGATTGCCGACGCTTTAAGGCAGGGAATCAAGGATATCACCATTGCCGTTGGCGGAAGTGCAACCAACGACGGCGGCGCCGGCGCCATGGCGGCGCTGGGTTTTCGGTTTCTGGATGAACACGGCAAAGACGTAACGCCTACGGGCGAACATTTAATTCATATCTCCCGTATCGATACATCAGGCAGGCTGCCCGAACTTGCCGGGGATGTTTCTTTTACCGTCATGTGCGATGTCCGCAGTCCTTTTACAGGTCCCGACGGCGCCACTTACACCTACGGCGCCCAGAAAGGAGCCGATAATGATGCCCTCTCCCTCTTGGAAGAAGGTATGCTGCATTTTGCCGAGGTAATAAAGAGAGATTTGGGAAAAGATATCAAAGATGTTTCCGGCTCCGGCGCTGCCGGCGGTCTCGGCGGCGCTCTCTGCGCCTTTTTGAACGGCAGAATGGAATCCGGCATAAAGACCCTGTTAAACCTTGTGCAGTTTGAGTCCTTAATCGCAGATGCAGATATTATCATCACAGGGGAGGGCTGCGCCGACGGACAGTCTGCGCAGGGAAAGGTACTTTGGGGCATCGGTACATGCGCCAAAGAGAGGCAGATTCCCGTGATTGCCATTGCAGGCGGTATGCGTCCTGACGCGAAGCTGCTCTACGACTGCGGCATTACGGCAATTGTACCCGCCTTAAACCGCGCCATGCCGCTAACAGAGGTCTTCCGGCATTCCCAAAACCTATTGCGCGATGCTGCTGAGAGAACCTTTCTTTTACTCAAGGCAGGCATGGAAATGCAAAAAGCAGCGCTCTTGCTCTAATAAAGCAAAGCGCTGCTCTTTATATCTGGTTGTATAAAATCTTTTTTGTTATTAGGAATACGTTAGAACTTCCCTTCCTTGGCTGCCTCCTCCACGGAAACAGTAACACCCCTAAAATCAGCCCAAATCGCCACTTTTGTTACCTCCGTGTTTCCTATTCAGCAAATTTTCTCACTTGCGAGCGCTTTCCACGGCTTATTTACGCAAATTCTACTCTGCAACTCCGTCATACACATAGCCGGTCTCTTCCCAGAATTTTATGGGCGATATGTAATAATCATACTGAGAACTGCCCTCCTTCTTGAAGGCAACCCCAAATTTCAGAAACCCAAGGATAATTCCCTGGCGAATAAACTGCTGATCCTTTTTCATCACCCTGGCGGCTACCTGCACCGGAACATTCTCACCTGTAAATTCTGGTATTTCCAAATATACCTTGTTTCTATCCATTTGTCAATGTCTTCCTTTCCGCTTTCGCTCTCGTCAATGCCACAATGATGTCACATGCTTTCTTCTCTCCTATCCCCTTCATCTGGAGAAGTGCCTGCTTGATTTCTTTGTCAGACAAACCTTCTGTCTCCCGCTTGCCGGCCTCAAACCCCTTTGCATACACGCTTTCACAGAATGATTTCATCTGTCCATGGTCCATCTTCTTGACCTTATCATACGTCTTTCTATTCAGTTCATACGCTTTCACTCCACCGCCTCCATTTCTGCACCAATTTCCAATCCGACATCAAAAAGACTTATCTGCTTTGATTCGGACTCGAATCTTTTTTCCAAATCGTGAATAGTGCTGCCATCCGACCTGTAAGAGAATGGGATTCTTTCCTGCCAATCCTTAAAACTTCTCCAAAGCTCCGGCAGATATTCTTTTATATTCCGCAATTCTTTCAGATTCTTTTGCTGACAATGCTGGCAGCTCACCCTATCCAGTATGTCGTACAGCCGGATTCCCGATTGCCTCCACTGCACTCCATGCTGATAGCAATATTCTAAGCAGTCTGCCTCCGTCATTCCCCACTTTATCAGAGGATAAGACTTCGCATAGTTCTTATGCGGCTTTATATCTATTCTCTGTGCCTCGTCTACCGCTATGCCTACATATTCAATCACAAACCTCTCCAGCGATTGATAATAATTATTCAACAGCTGCCTCTTTATTGCTGTTCCCCAGCGTTGCTTACCGCACCATCCATATCCCTTGCGTCCGTTTTGTTTCTCATGTGCAAATACCATGAACTCGAACATGCCCGGATCGGTTCCTGTATCTGCTTTGAATGCCCGATACTCTTCTGTCTCTGGTATGTTGAGGATTGTGAACTTAATCTTTTCCTTCAAGCAAATACTCGCCGCATACAGAAGAGTATCATATGTCGCCTGGTATTCATCTCCCAGGTCCACCGTCACTACTTCATTCAGATGAACTCCTTCCTCTAAAATCTTTAAGAACAGCGCCAAACTATCTTTTCCACCGCTCAATGACAATGTGTAATATGAAAGATTTTTCATAACACCACGAACAAATCACTCTGTATCGTGGATAACGTCCTATGGCCTCCCATGCTACATGGCGGCTATGCCTTTCCCTCTGTGGTTCCACCGCATAGTCCCTTCACGCTGCTATTAGGACATTTTTCGCCAGCAGTTAAACACCCTCTGCATCAACCCGGTTTACCGGGGACTCGTTATTACTCCTTTCCTGCTATGCTTTTTATGTGAAATCTATAATACTCTTTTCCTGGCGCTGCTCCCCATTCTGCCTTACCGGTGCCAATGGAGAGCGAACACATAATTTCTATCTTTGGGGCATTTCTCCCATATCCATTCTGTAGGATAACCAACCTTGTCCTTGCCGTTTCCTGCTTTCGCAACAGCTCCAACACTGATTCTGTTTCGCTGGCCGGAAATCCCAGCCAGCGCACAATCCGAACCGTCCAATATGGCTTTATCTCTCTGTACTCTTCACCTTTTTCTCCAGACAGAATCATATCAAGCCATTTCTTTTCGATTGGCAGAATCAGCATTTTTTCAGTCTTTCTCTCAGTTCCCATTCTATTTCCCATGCGCTATACCCGCTTTCTGTATAGCTCGTGAGTACCGTCAAGCATCTGCTTTTCTTCATCCGATACAGAAAATCCATACCTTGCCAGAAAATCGACAATCGCCTTGACCTTCCCGGCGCTATCCTGGTGATACTCCACATTGTAGTTATACATTTCGCATTTCTTGATACTTGTCATGTGAGCAATCGCCAAATGCAAGGGGCTGAGGTTTTTCTCCCATTCCAGAAACTCCTTGTATTTTTCCGGATCATCCTTTTCCAGTTCGTACAACCCCTTTCCGGAATAGAAATTCGCCAAATCACCTCGGTAGTAATCCACATTTCCCTTTATGCTTGCCAATGTCAAAGCCTTATACAGCTCAACATCTTCTTTCAGCGGCGAAATCTCTTTCGTAATAATTCCCATGAGAAAACGATCTATCTCCGCATACAGTGTCTTGTGCCTCTGCTTCAACTCCTTCTTGGCCTTAGCCTTCTCTTTCTCCTTGATTTCATATTCAGACAGCCCTTTCTTCTGCTTTTTGGCCGGAGCAATAACAGCTATCTCGCTGCCCCAAAACACTACCCACAGAGCGCCCTCCTTGAATTTTTTCAACGACTTCGGAGCCTCTTCCTTGTCCAGCTGCCACGATTGAAGAATATCCCACTTACCGCTATACCGCTCATTTTCAGCACCATCCGGAGCCTTCTTGATTCCCGCTTTTTTGAACAGTTCAGCAAACAGCTTTTTATTCCTGGCTTTTGTTTCTTCTGTGACAGCCTGCTTTGCTTTCCAAACCAGGTCCCTCGAATCCGTTGCCGCCTTTAAGACTTTATCTCTGGTCTTGACATCCTCGATCTTCTCCAGCTCATACAAATCCTTCAATGTCAGCTGGAAATTCTCGTCTTTCTCCTTCTTCTGCAGTTCCTTCGGATTCAGTTTTGCAATGTTCAGCCGGTGCCGGATTGTGGTTTTGCTGAATCCGGTCTTTTCCGCAATCTGTGCCTCAGTATCGCCCAGGTCAAGCATCATCTGAAAACCATTTGCCTGCTCCCAGATTGTGAGATCATTCCTCTGCATATTCTCTTCCAGCATCGTAGAAACCTGGTCTTTCTTACTCATATCATCTACAATCCTGCAAGGCAGTTCTTTCAACCCGGCCATTTTTGCGGCAGCACATCTTCTATGGCCGATAATCAGAGTATAGCCTTCCTCGTGCCACTCCAGCTTTTCATCCCAATGCCCAGGGATAACTGTGAGATTCTGCATGACACCTTTCTTTTTGATTGAATCAGACAGCTCTGACAAATCACCCAGGTCCTTCCTGGGATTGTCCGGATGCTGGTAGATATTTTCTACTGCAATGCTTACGATTCCTTTATCATCCATTCGATTCACTCCTTTCCCTCTCTTCCTTGCCATTCTCATAATCACAGCAAAGGCCATCTTCCGATATTGCTATTGCCTCATTCTGACAGAGGCCGTTCTCTTGGCTGGCGCAATCACGCTCACAATACACTTTCACTTCTCCCACGCCCTCCCCCTTTCCGTATCTACCCGCAAAACAAAGGCTGGAACTTTGACCGACTTCGCCTGGTCTGCTACTCCAGCAATCGGGTATACCATATCTGCGACTTTTACCTTTACCTCGATGTAGTTCTCTTCTCCATCCAGGATTCTGCTGAGTCTTTCCACGGTAAAAGAATCTTCGCTCTTTTCTTTCTTCCGCCGCTTAAACTCTTCAAAATCCACTCTGGACTTAAAGCATTTATCCTGGAAGTAATCCACAAAACTATAGCCATCCCCTCTGTCAACATACACACAGAACGTCTTGTATTCTGGGTTCTTTCCATATGCTCCATAGCCAAGCAGTGTTCCCTTGTAGATGAAATGTCCCTCTGGTTCATCCGGAAAGATGGTGACGTAAACCTCTTTTCCATACATGACATTCACATCTGCAACATTATTCACCCTCAAAAAATTTTCCATACCGCCCTCCTTACTCCTGCGGCCGATCCGCTATGCAGGCAATATTACCCTCGATCTTTTTGTATGTATCATTTGCCATGAGTACCTGTAGGACTGCATTGGACAGCATTGCTTTTGTGCTTTCATCAAATGCCGCCTTCACATCACGATTCACCTGCTGGCGAACTTCATCCACCTGCTTATCCAGATAGCTTTTCACTTCATCATCAATGCCAAGGTGCTGATGAAGATATTCCTCGAATGTGTACTCTTGTGTTTCCGCCCTATATCTTCCCCTATTGTACCGATCCTTTTCAAAACTCTTGACAATGCGGAACCTGCTGTTTTCAATACAATCCTTTACACAGCGCTTAGCGTACTGGAACAATGTAAGCTCTTCCTTCGGTTCATCATCCCAAACATTGGAGCCGCCGATGCAGATTTTCTCGTTATTCATGAAATCACGCACTATGTCCTTGATGATGTCGCTCGTTGCATACTGAATCTTCTCTTTGATGTCCCCCAGGACCTCATTCTTGATCTCGCTTACGATTTCACCGTAAAGATTCTTCTTTACCTCTGCCGCCACGGCCTGCATGATTCCGGATGCAAAATTCTCCGTATTAAACTCTATCTTCAAATTCTCCTTCTCCATTGTTACCTCCGTATTTTCCATACCATCCATTTCCTCCATTTCTTCCTGCGTAGGTTCATATTCCTCGTCGTAATAATCATCGTAACCCATATTTCATGCCTCCTTTTTAAGAACTGGCGGCACAAAGGCCGCCGATTCAAAGATATTATGATTTTCTGATGATGAAGCAGACCGGCACCCGAGACGCACCGGAGGCGTACCAGCCGTTGGCATAGCCGTTGCCGCCGACACCGCACGCATACGTCGAATCGCCAGACCCCACAGACGCAAGCCAATACGGTTCCGCATCCTCTCCCTTTGCTGCCCCTTTCATTCTGTGCCTGCGATCTTTGTAGTAATCCAGCTGCTCATACAGCCCCTCGTCTCCATAACACTCGTCCTCTTCAAATACCTCGGATGCTGCCGGCAGAAACAGTTTGAACTCATACTCCCGCACATTCCCTTCGTGGTCCTTGTGCTTTCTCTTTATGGAACCGATCACCGCCTGCAAATCCTCCGGCAACTGTACCCATATTTTTTCATTCAAATACTTCATGACATCGGAGCCTGCAATGCCGCACTTCGTATTCCCGGCATCGCTCCAGGGAACATCCTCTCCACCGACACAATCCACAGACTCAAATCTCACATACTCTTCCGTTGACTGAGTAACAACCACTGTTACCTCTTCTCCTGTTTTCAGCTGGAAATCCACCTTATCCCCAATCGCCAGATTGACACCAGCCTTGATCCGGTTTGCCAGCATCCTCCATGACATAACCGATGCCTGAGCCATCCGAAGCGTTACGTTGCCGGATTCTGGAGCCGTTTCTTCCTGCACTTCTGTAGGCGGCGCCTGGTGCTTTTCGTCATACTCCTTTGCATACCAAGCCATCTTTGCGCTCATTCTCTCAGCCAGTGCGATCTTTGCATCCGTCTCTCTCTGTGCCCGTGATGCCAGATGATTGTAGAAATCCTTGCTTGCCTCCTTGATTGTGCTGCTCTCTCCGGACACGTTCAATTCCAGACCTCCCGCCTTAATTCTCAATTCTTCCATGTTTTTCTCCTTTCGCCAATGCGTATTTTATTACTGCTTTTATCTCGAATTTGCGAGTTTTTCTGGTAAAAAAATTTGCCTCCAACACGCAAAATTCAATTCCCTACATAGCAACTGCCAGCTGCTTATTTAACAAAGCATCAAATAACTTAAATCCATAAATAAACCCCTGCATTTCCGCCTCGATTGCCACACCATATAAAGCATCTTCCAGCTTATTGCTCTCCTTGGCCTTTAGCTGTGTCGCCTTCATAACCTCATAGAATTTCTGGTACTTTTCTGTCAATTCCGCAATCTCCCTTCCCTCGACTGCAGGACCGGCGATAAACTGGTCGAACATTTTACAGTATTCCTCATATTCACTTCTCGGCTTTCCTTCCAGAAGGAAACCACTGCCCATCGCAACACTTACGCTGGCTTTCTTTTCCGGATGGAACCTTTCCCGGATTGCCGCCTGCAGTCTTTCCAGACCATCGGATAACGTCTTGTAAGTCGCCTTGTAGCTTTTCAGCCACTCACAATACAAAACACAGGCGTTCTCTGTCATTTCATACATTGGATATTCAATCCCCTGGGGTATTCTGAATGAAGTCAACCGGAACTCCTGCTTTTGAGTCTCACTCGCCTCCGCACAGAGGAATTTTGCAATTCTTTTGAAAACAACCGAATGGCTCTTCCCCAAAATCTCTGCAATCTCCTTGCTTGTCATAATCACTCCCGGCACTGCCAGCTTTTCTACCTTTTCTGCTGGAGCTTTCAAGACAATCTCTACAATATCGCTGGCCGAAACATTCCCGGCAATATTCTTGATGCAGGCGGCAATCTTCTCTGCATCACCTGAACCGATATTTAATCTCACACCATTCATGCGGCACACTCCTTTCTGAGCAGTTCCAGCAACGGATGCCAGGGCCTTGTCCCACGCATACGACTGATAATTTTTTTCAAGTCAATTTCCTGCCGATCTACCCATTCGTAATCCTCATACTTACCGGCATTTCTTTCGTTTACCGGTCTGTCATGGAATCCATCCGTAATTTTGAAACGTCCCTGGCGCTCTTTTTCGTCTCTAAAAGCCACATACTGTTTGCTGCCATGGACACAATACCCGACAATCTGCATACATTCTACCTCCCTTCATACCGGTCATGAATAGAAATCGGATACTTAGATTCCGTAACTTCCCTAAAACGGCTGTCTGACGTGTAAAGGAAGTTTCCTCCGGCCATATACCATCGCCGGCTGCAGTATGCCGGCTTGCAGTCAATATACTCTTCTCCACATACGTTCCGCCATTCTATGTAGACACACTCCCGGATGTCCTCCGGCTCAGATGGTCCTTTGATCTCTGACAAGATATACAATGTATTCCTTGTAGATGAAATACCTCCATTCGTACAATCGCCAAGGTGACTTCTGAAAACCTCAGCTGTCAGGCAAGACTCAACCCTAAAATTGGCACGCATCCACCTCTCCACTTCATCTCGGTACTGGCACCTTGTCTGTTTTACTCCCATATACACCAGTTCATTGTCGTACTCTTGAACTTGCCAGTATTTCGCACCTGCCGGAAGTATCGCCTGCAACTGAATATATTTATCCGTTTCCTTGTCATAGGCTACTTTCTTCACGCACATAGAGCCACTTTTCTCGGCCACGCTCTGCCTGCTGATGAAATCATCCAGTGCCCTTTCCGCATATCCCTCCGGAATATCTTCCGAATCTGTCGCTACATCCTCCCATTTCCATACGCCATACTTATTGGAAATCTCCATCCATGTGCCTTCCAGATGAAGAACAAACCCATCTTTCTCTACCCGCACTGTCATTCCTCCTGTTCCTTTCTAAGCCTTTCCTGCTCTTTTCTTTCTTCCAGCATCACGTAATCTGCTATGTGATAGCCATTGATGATGTTCACCGCCGCCAGCTCCGTGAGATTACACCTGGCCTGCAACTCTATCCTCAGCTCCCGCCGTTCCCCAATATCCTGTAAGCCATTCGGCGGAAGAACTCTGGCTCTGTCTCTATATTCAGTTGCAATCTTCCTGGTAAGCAGCTCAGCCATTATTTAACCCTTTCCACATAGTCCACACTATCCGTCTGGAAGTCATTCTCTGCACAGAAATCAATCCAGCACTCCAGCAAATCCGGCAGGCTATCCGCATCAAACTGCGTTTCATCATCCCCATTAAAACCTATATTGTAGGTGCCGCCTCCCAGAACAACACCTACTGCCGCTTTTCCTAACGTCATACTTCTGCCTCCTGCAGTTTTTCCAGCTGTTCTACCACTTTCTGCAAAGCATACCTGGCATTATTATTGAGCTGTCTCTGCCATGCCTCCTGGCTCGGCGCCCACCGAAATCCATTACTTTTCAGCACTTCTCTTACTTCCTGTTCCGGTTTTTCTTCAAACAATAGCTGTAGTCTCATGATCTCGGTATTTTCCACGACCTTGAAGAACTTATTTTCTGTTTCCAGCGTCCCCTTTTTCTTTGCGGCTCTAAGCTCTTTCAGCCGGCCCTCGATCCGATGGATATTTGCATTATTATTCTGGAGGGCATAGGACGGATACCCCACTCTTCCACAGAAATCCGGCTCTCTCAAATTCTTTATATCACTCTCCGTATACCCCATACCTTTCAGCAACTCATTCCCCTTTTTTGTGTCCTTCATCCGGACTGCCTTATTCGCCTCCTTCATCCTGGACTGCATATCTTTCAGATTCTCCAGCTTTGCCTCCAGCTTTTCGATTGCATCCTCGTCTCCAGACAAAATCAATTCTTTTCCATGCAGGATACTCTCCATCTTGTCAAGGATGCCCTGGACCTCATTGTAAAATTGATGATTCTTCTCCCACGCCTGGTTCTGCTTTTCTTTCTTCCTTACTGGAAAATTCCCGGCTCCAGAAATCATCACAGACGGACACATGCACCCGATCTGAATATCCCGGTTGATGTACTCGGCCATCTTCTTTGAATACCGGCCCGCCATGCTGTATACCCGCTCTGCCTGATCCGGTCTGGCCTGCGCAATCTTCTCAGCCAGCTCGTAAGCCTTATCAACATAAGCCTTATACGCTGCTGTCTTGCTGCCTTCCTTGTAATCGCTGAACGACATCATGTCGTTGGCCGTCTTAGCCGCCGACTCGTTAATTGAATAATAAACTCTCTCCATTATGCTGATACCTCCAATCTTTCCCTATGCTTTGTCATGCGAACTTCGCACTTTCCGTATGCCTGCAGGTTTTCCCTGTACTCCTTTAAGGAACGCTTTGCATCCGTCCTTGTATACTCGCTGTTCTCGACTTCCCAGCCATAACCATAATTGGTCTCAATGTCCCACCGGTCCCTTGTCTTTCTCTGATATGCCATGCCTACACCACCTTCAACGAAATAATGATATGCTCTGATGTGAAAACTTTGTTGCTGTCATACAATGTGCAAGTGCCATCCTCAAACTTCCAGAATGGTGCCTTGCTCCAGCCCAGGTAAGAGCCACGGCCATTGTTTGCCAGTGTTTCCCGGCTGTCCGGTTTGTCGGGAATGACGCTATAAAATCCAGTGGTATCAGCAACATTTACCCTCCTACGCTGTACTACACATTCCTGGCGGGCATGAGCAACAATATCAAACTCCGTTCCCTTTACGAGCGCTCTCTTCAACTGCGCCAAATTATTGACCATATGTTCCTCCTTTCATGCAAACTCCAAGCCTGCTCTTTTTCTATCTCTTTATGTCAGTTCCCTCCTGCTCCCCGCAAATATCCTCTGCCATCGCAATACACTGATAATACTGCTGCCCTTCCGGGAGCAAGGAATAATCAATATTCCTTTCCACCAGCTGACAAGCTGAACAACCCCTGCACTTCTTTTCACTTACCGGATAATTCATAACCCATACCTCCTATGCAAAAATTCTTTCTATCTCTGACCGTCTACAGCGGATCATTGTCATTGCCGTAACCTTGTCAACCTGGCCGGATGTGATGCTGACAATTCTATCTGCGGTCTGGTTGAGTAGCTTATACAGTCTCTCATAAATAGCGTCTGCCTCCTTCTCAAACCGTTCTGACTTCTCCAAATCGAAATGTTCATCTTCCAGCCAATACTCCGACTGATCCTGGGCCTTATCCATTTCTTTTTCCAGAACCTTTATCTTTCTCAGCAACTCCTTCATCCCAAGAACTCCTTCTCGTTTATGCGTATTTTTGTTTCACGTGAAACTCTCAACTGCGAGCTTTTCGGGTAAAAAAATATACCTACTCCCAATCCAGCTCCATAAGCTCCTGGGCCTGCTTTTCATATCCATTACTCTTCAAAAGCCAGAGGTCAAACTGGATTGCCACATCATCCAAAGAAATGCCGCATTCATTGAGGCTGTAAACCTCGTCCACTACCTCATGTACCATATCAATGTTTTTGCTTGCAACCATTGCTGTTACGATACCCTGTACTTTCGTCTGGCCCAACTTCCAAGCTGGGGACTCCATATCATGGCTATCTCTCTCGCTCAGCGCTGCTCTGTAATCGTTCATACTATACACAATCCTTACCTCCTTAGCATTTGGTTCCTCTGAAATTCATTTCAGTATCAAAGAAATACTTCGTGCAGTTCTTGCCCCACAAAGTATAGATTCCATCGCTGAAATCGGTTCTTGCACGATAATCATTTACAGCGTCAGAAAAATCAAAACCGGCCTCTTCACAAATATCTGCGTGAAGCTCTAATGCAAGATGTGCAAAACTGTATGTATTTCCTTCTACCAGCAGTTCCTTTTCATACTTTTTTAATGCTCTCATTTTGACTTCCTCCGTGTTTGGTGATTTGTTTTGTTTGATTATGTATATATTATACTTCGCAACTGCGAGTTTGTCAATAGTTTTACTTCTCAAAATGCAGTTTTTTTCATTTTTTTCGCAAAATAATCTCGTATCCGAGAGCCTCTGCCATCCTGTAAAAACTGTCATACCGCATATTCACGGTCCCACGGTTCAGCATTTGGCTGACATTCTGCCTTACGCATCCCATCCTTTCTGCAAGCTCTTTCTGGTTCACCTTTTCTTTCTCCATAATCCGCAGAATTACTTCTGCTGCATTGGCTCCGTTGAACTCTCCTTCCAGCTTTCTAACTGCTTCATTCAAAGCCTCTGCATCCATTTTCCATATACTCTCCGGATCGTCCTTATCTATCATGCTTTCGCAATGAGACGCAAGGCTTTCCATCTGACTGATGATTTCTCTCATAGACATACTCAATCCTTCACTTCCTCTCTCTTTCTCCGTGCCGCTACTTTCATCCTGGCAACCGTCACTCCGACTTTGGTAAACTCCGCATCGGAAAACCGTAGGCTGCTCCGGTTCAATTCCAGGTTCTCACGGTTATCCATTAACACCAGATTTTCAATTTCGCAGTTATCCTTATTGCCATCCAGAAAACTCACCATCTTCCCTTCTGGAATCGGGCCATTATGTTTCTCCCACACTGCCCGGTGAACAAATTCAAAGCGCTCCCTCTGTGTACCATGCTCCTGCACTTTCCGAACAAGATAACCATCAGTGGTGTGGGTATATTCTCCGACCTCCATGTGATTTGCCGGGACATTCCCCTTGTGGAACATTGTCGCCTTACACTTCTCATACTGTTCTGGACTCATTTTCTTACCCTTATTTACAGGCTCATTCCCTTTCTGAAACCGGCAGTCAAGGCCGCTGGCTATATCATGATTCTTTTTATAGGCTCTGCATTGTGCAGTAGAAAACTCAATTCCGAAATGTTCGGAAACAGCTCTTGCGATTTCTCCTGCCTCTTTACCTCTGGCAATACTCCGGATATAATCCTCCATTCCTGCCGGGTATTTGGCTGAGTATCCTTTGGGATTTCCTCCCGGCGTCCCGCTCTTAAAACCATACCGGCTCTTTGCTCCCTTAATAATGCTCTCTGTAAATACCATGCCATACTTCTTATCAAATCCTTGCTGGTTGATAAGAAGAGTTAACTCCTTTGTGGTCCGGCCTGCTGTGTTCTCACGCATCCAGTCCACTACTTCTACCGGCCATTTCCACATCCATCAAATACCCCCCCGAACTTCCAGCATTTCCGGTACGGTTTTCTTTCTGTCATACCCATACTCGTCCATGTGCTGCATTGCTTTCAGTTGTAGCTCCCCGGTCTTAATAATCTGCTCACCGACCTTCGCCATAGCCTCCGATCTTCTGATTTCTGCCTCCAGTTCATCGCCCTTCAAATCTTCATCACCCAACTTCTCCAGCTGAGCAAACAGATGATTGTTCAAATCTCCGAGCGTATTCTTCACCATGCTCACCATCATCCTCCTTCCAGTTTCCTTTTGCCTCCAGGAATCGTCCGACCATTTCTTCGGATGTCATATCTACAGTCGGCTCAGCATCAGTTGGCACGAATCCGTCTCGTCCCATCTCGAACCAACAGTGATCGTCCTCCGTCCATTCACCGAATCTTTCCTCTGGAAGTCCTACCTGCTTTGGGATGAAATACTCTCTACAGTCAAGGCACCCCATTATAATTTCAATCTGATGCTCAGTCATGGGGCCTGCAATAACTGCCTCATTCGGCATCTTATAGTTACTTCCGTCCCGGTACAGATAACTGATCCTCGTATTCACCTTCATTCCTCCTTACATTCAAAAGAATACATATTTTGATCGCACTCCGGACAATAGTACGGATATTCCTTTCTCAACTCTGCATCATTTTCTTCCTGGACCTCGGAGCCGCACCGCCTGCAGATTACCTTCCGATGCCCTCCGAACATCAGATATGCTACTCCCTTGGAATGCCTTTCATCAAACCAATGCCAGATGTCCTCCCTAAAGGTTCCAGCTTTCCATCCTCTCCAGTCCTCTTCTATACATTCTGTTTCCGGATTCATGGGAACCCTCCCAAATTCTGTCCACAGGGCTTTCAGCCCTTCGTCTTTCTTCTCCTGTAATCCATCGAAAATCTCGACATACATATCTTCCTCGTACAGTTCTGGGTCCATCCCATTTTTCTCGAAACTTTCCTTGTCAGCTGTTGGAGCCAGCGGACAGGAAAAGGCATAGCAATATCCTACTTCTTTTCCGGCAATCTTCTCAGTTGCTGCCTCTGGGTGCCTACAATTATGACCTCCGTTACAGAATGGCTCATGCCGATATGCGAACCCGCACTTTCCCTCAAATTCATCTACATGCAAAATTTCAGCCATTCCATCACCCCTCCCATCAGTCGCATCCATGGCAGGTATCACAATCCTTGTGCTGCCAGTTTCCATCTTCATTACGCTCCAGGCATTCACTCTCGCCCCAGCACTTGATGTATGCCTCATAAGCCTCATTACTGCATGAATCGTAGTAATCACCGTCAACAATCTGGCCTCCCCGATAAACCCTATGGCCATCATTGCTGCCCATATCTTCATCTGCCCACCAGTGTTCAATCGTTGCCTCCGGATACATTTCGGACAGTTTCAGCATAACCGGTTCCGGATTAGACCAGGCTGTCTCAAAGATGATCGTGTCCTCTCCAGCCTGCTCATTGGAATACGCATTCCACTTAGTTCCCCAATGCTCAATACACCAGTCGTACCAAGTAGCGTGTCCATAATTCCTGATATTTGACACATATGTTTGCCCTTTCTTGAATAACTCTTCTCTTTCCCATGCAGACATATCATGTGCATTTTCAAACACTCTCATAAATACTTCTTTGGCCCAGGAACCCTTGCTAAAACGATTGTTCACCTTCTTATCAACCAGCTCCTTATCTTCCTCCTTAATTGCTCTTAGAGGCAGTGTGCATTTATCCGTCACATAGTAAACAATCGCCTCGTCTGTCATGCTGCCGCTCTCAATATTCAAGCTCTCCGGCATCGGGATTATCTTGTTGAAATCAAAACAGGTTACATTCCTTTTCTCGTACTCGTCATACTCCGTCTTGAACAACGGTAACTTCGTGATCCCTTCCATCTTTACAATATTCTTTACATGATTCGGCATAATCAATTCTCCTTTCTTAGCTCAGCTCTTCCCATTCGCTGACATACATTGTTATCATTCTTCTCTTCATAACCGCTCTGCTGGTATCGTAACGATTGCCAAACCAGCCATTTTTCACACTCTCATTAAACCTGTTCCTGGCAAGCAGTTCGGATTGCATTGGCCTGCCAGTCTGTTCATATTCCCCCTTCTCCAAATTCCAGGAGAACATAGCATACTCATATTCGCTGGTGCCTGCCTCCAAGACCGCCATAGCGAACCCTATAGCCTCCATTACCTTTGCATCTGGAGAAAGTTGCCTGCTGTTCTTTAAGAACTCTGCATGAGACTTTAGCGTTGCCGCAGCCTCTTTCTTATCCATCGCACTCATTCCCCCTGTTCTTCCAGGCACTCCGTAATCAGCTCACGAATAATATCCATCAGCTTTTCAACGGCAGTAGGCTCCTTTTCTGTTCTGTTGGCTGCCCCTACGCTTTTTACAGCATTGGCTATTCCCATTCCCTCAAAGCACTCCTTGCAAAGCGTCAGCTTTGCACATTCACACTGATCGTAACCGGTATAGCTTTTTCTGGGGAAAGAAATTTGAACAATCTTTTTCTCCCTGTCCTCGCCCGGAATCTCTTTCTTGCACTTATCACAATATTCCTTAATCACTTTTCTCGCCTCCTTATCCTTCGATGTTGAACCCGGTATAGTCCATAAGGTCCTGCATTTCCTGCTCAAATATTTCCTCGTAAAGCCTCTTCTTGCTGCTGTCACAGTTCAAATGTGTATCAAGGCAATTTACATAAAAAGTAAAATCGTTCTGAGGTCTGAGGTCATGCTGGCGAATCGCCTCCAGCTGCTCATATCCTGCCTCTGTCAACGTCCCCTCATATTCTTCAGTCTCCAGCCTTTTCCGTGCCGCCTTGACATCCTCATTCATGCGAAATATACCTTCTCGGAAGATTTCCGCCATGATTCCGTTTAGGGTAATCTCCTGCCCTTCAAACCGCATCTGCTCTACTATCTTAAACATATCTGCACCTGCATCATCCAGCAGGTTCAAATCATCAGTACCGCAATCCAGCACCGCTCTGATTAAATCATTTCTCATATGCCACCTCCTACAAATAAGATTTTCCGTATCTCTTCCGGAACTCTTCCCTTGTCCCGATCCTGCTTTCAAAGATTGCCTGCCCCAGCATCTTTGACAATTTCTCTGCCATCGGATTATCATGGACCCGGTTCAGCTTATCTCCCATGTTATGGCAGTTATTGCAGGTAGGAACCTTCAACCCATCCTTTTCGCTCAGCTCTCTGCCGGCTGTACCGAAGATTAAGTGATGCTCTCCCTCTGCCTGTCTGCCACAGAAAAAACAAATCTCCTTGTAATCCGTTACAATGCTCTTGCTCATATCTGCCTCCTATTTCCTCTTCTTTTCAACTCCCATGAATATCAAAAATGCCAATACCACCACTGCCGCCATAACTTGCCTCCTATCCGTAAATCACATCACCAAACAACGCATACTGAATGATACAGTCTGCTGCTGGTGCATCCACATACCCTGTATCAATCCTCAGTTCATGGTCCACGCATTCTATAAAATCGCCTGCGGCTGGTCTTTTCAGATACCGCTCCAACCCCGCCAGAAAATTTGCTTTTGTAAGAACATACTGCCGATCCTCTTCTGTGTCATGCAATATGAGTGTACCGCCTCTGCTGATCTGTTCGCTTGCATATTCTCCACGATACTTTCCGTCAACCTCTGCTTTGTCGCACCAGTAATTGATTCCTCCCTCCAGGGCCGAACACATAATATCATCTATGTCCTCGCCTGTTACCACCACATTAAAATTCACACTGAGTACAGTTTTCTTCTCGTCCTCTGCCAGCTTTCTGTAGTGGCAGATTGCTGCTTCAAGCGCTCTGGCCTGCTGGTAGTCTGTGACCGTCCCGGCCTCTTTCGCCGCCTCCAGTTGCTCCAAAATTTTCTGAATGTCCTCCATCCTTTTCTCTCCTTTCATTTTGCCATTTTATTCATTCTGGCCCTATTCTCCATCTTTCTTCTTAAAACCGCCGCCTGCCCCTATAAGAAGTTCTAAAGGGCATTTCAAGACTCCGTGCTATATCAGCTACCATCACTGTCATAAGCGGCTCCGCAATGCGGGCACTTGGTTTCTCCATAGCAGTTAAACATTTTCCCGCACTCGTTGCAGGTATCTACTTCTCCATTCCGGAACCACTCATCCAGTAAAGTTTCCGGATGCTGCCAGTCAACCGACTCGTAAAGCTCTTCTGCCATATCTACCTGTCCATCGCATATTGCCAGAAAAGAATTTCTACTGTATGTGCTATCGCTCAATTCCGGTATGTAGCAAATTCTGTCTGGATGTTCTGTGTCATAGAAAGCCTCATCGCTCTTGAAAATCATTCCCTGGCCGTAGAACTCACGCTCTATCTTCTCTCCTTCCTCATTCTCGTCCGGTGGCGTATAGCTCCCGACCAGCAGATATTCTTTCTTACTCATTGTCACTCTCTGCCTCCAAGTCTCTCAATGTCTGAGACAACTCCAGGATCATAGCCTCTATCGCCTCCGCATCCTCCACCAGCTCACGTATGGAAGGCACTCCTGCCGTGCCATTCCGCCTTGCCTCAACCCACATTTCAATGTGCTCGTCGATGTCGAAATCCTCATAGTAGGATTCCAGGCTATCCCGGAAACTGTTGCACTGATTCTCAGAATCAAAATCAATTATCATGCTGAAATCTTCTCCTGCCGGGGAGTGCTGGCCCATTTCTACATACGTTCTGCCATTCTGGCTCTCTTCAATCCATGCGCTCCACCACCAGTCAAGTTCCTCCGCCTTCGCCAGCAGAATTTTCATTCCTGCAGACAATCCTTTATATTCTTCCATCCATCATCCCTCCACGTCTGCGTAGTACGCATCAAAGGCAATCCCGGCCTCCACCATTTTCGCCTCCAAGAAGTTTCCGTAGCACCAGCCTTCGCCCTCTTCCCAAAAAGCATCCCAGGCTTTCCTCAATACCTCGATTGCCCTTTCCTTATCTTCCTGGCTTACCAGAAATATGCAATCCATCCACTCATTCGTGCTGGACTGTACTCTGATGCAGCCGCCTTTCATTTCTTCAACCATAACTGCCGCCTCCTAAATGTAATAACAGCTGAAATTCCAATGGTGTCCGAACTCATAGTAAAGCCCGTACTTCTTGAAAATCGCATCAAACTTATTTCTGATTCCCTGGAACATGCCGTAGTAGAGCATTTCGCATACCACACCCTCAAAACTCATGCTGAGGATATGGTCCGGATTCACATACTCAAAATACGTTTCCGGCTCCACTCCTTCCTCCACAAACAAATGCTCCCGGTCGTTGTAGTAATAGTGGCCGTCCGGCCCTTTGCATCCGAACCTTTTGTGGTTGAAATAAATATCCACATCCTGCCATAACCCATGCTCCAGCAGAAACTCTCTGATCTCGATTGCCAGATTCTCAATTCTTTCCGGAGTCAGCCTTACCGTCTCATTCATTCCACCATCACCTCCCTTGCTATGCCCCTGTTCCTCTGGCGGGCCTTCTTTTTCAGATTCCTTTTCCATCTGCGGATCGTCACGGCCTTTGTGTGGTTCCTGGAAAAACAGTAATCATCCAGGACATACCTCCCATGTTGCTCACGCTCTCCGTATGCATGCATTTTTCTCGCCATATCTACTGCTTTGCCTCCTTTCTTCTTTCATTTACCAGAACCAGGAGCGTTGCCCTATCCATTCCCAGGATTCCAAGCTCCCTCTCAATGCGCTTCATAGCAGCTCTATCTCCAGCCGCCACCGCCTCTTCATATTGTCTGATATATTCCTCCAGCATTTCATCCTCCTTACGCAAATGGTGCTGCTGCCGGAGCAAATCCTCTGCAGTCGTACATCATTTCTACTGCGCTTTCGTAATGCCTCAGAGACGCAAGCTGATCATATAATCTGCCTACTTCCTGTTCCTCTTTGGCATATGCGCCTGCTGGGGCGAATCCACACCCCAGCTCAATGTCCACCTGGACAAACCGTTCAATCTCCAGTATCTTTTTGATAATCTCCTTTTTCTGTCTTGTCATGCCTGCGTTTCCTCCTGGACCTCTTTCTTTTTCCTTCTGGATGTCGTTTTCTTCTCGCCTGTGGATGCCTTGCGGCCTCTCTTCGGCTTTTCCGGCTCTGGAGCTGCCTCTGCCTGCTCTTCCGGTTTGCTCTCAGCTGCCTGCTCCAACACTTCTTCCTGGGCCAGTTCAGTTTTCAATTCACTTACTGGTACCGCCTCGATCACTGCCGCCTCCGGCAACCTTTCCTGCAGTTTATAGCGCTTGCGGATAGAGGCAATCATCAGTGCCACTTCCTCGCTTACCAGTGCCTTATCTTCATCTGTCAAACCTGCGGACAAATCCTCTCTGTCCTGCCAATAATCTGCGTTATCCAGAAACGCATCAATAACTCTCTTTGCTCTGTCATGCTTAACATCCCACTTCATACTCTGATTCCTCCTACTTTTTCAAATTCAAATATTCCAATGCTCTGAATAAACTTCTTTGTGGTCCTCAAACCTTTTCCCATCTGTTGTCCGCTTATGTACTGGCGGAGATAATAACCTCCGGCCAGCTTAGCGACTTCCCATACCTTGTTGCCGTTCCACTTATCCCGGTAAAACTCTCTATGAACTGCCATGGCGCTACTCCTTTTCTTCTCCGGCGATTACTGCCAGCACCAGCACTCCGTTTACCAGAATTGCTACCAGATTCCCGGCCTTCATTCCATCATGCAGGCCGACCATGAAATTGATAAACAATACCGCCTGTAGAAACCTTCTGATTTTCCTCATTGCCTTTCAGCCTCCTTTATGGTAGACTTGGTATGCAAGGGGAGTTCTCCCTCCCCAAGCATCCAAGGAACTGTTCGTTTAGTTGCTAATCAATCCATTCCAGAATCGCCGTGACTATTGCTAAAAGCATTGTCACTATGGTAAATACGATGCTTGCGAGGCTCTCGTAAATCTGGAATCTGATCTGTCTCTGTTCGAGCAGTTCTTTTTCTTTCTGTCGTTTCTTCTTTCCTTTTCCCAAATGGCGTCCTCCTTTCCGTTGGATTTAATCAAGCATTTGTTTTGTTTGATTATGTATATATTATACTTCGCAACTGCGAGTTTGTCAATAGTTTTACTTCTCAAAATGCAAATTTTTTACCCATCCAGCTCTCAACATTGAATTTATGGAGGATATGCTTATTGAAGGCTCAAATCTGGTGCATTTCATTTCTGCTCATTTTCTGTTCTTTATGGGAAAAGTCCGAGAAACCGCATAAATACGCTATCGCTTGTAAGATTTCTTACATGATTTCTCGTTAGATTTCTGGTAGGATTCTTTACTAGAGATAAGAGATAAAGAGATTAGAGATATATAATATATGGTCAGCTTTTGAAATCTGACCGCCTTTATTTACTCTCATTTGAGTATTTTATTCACATATCCGTGTGGATAATGTGGATAATTCCTTGATTCAAAACACATTGACTTTTCTGCCGAATTGGGATATTATCTAAATAGAAAAGGGCATCTGCTGGTAACAGACACCCTTTAGGCACTACCGATAAACGGTTGGCCCGATAATGTTGAACAGAAAAGCCGCTCAGTTTCTCAGACCGGGGCGGCTACTTCTGTGTCTTGTTGCTATCTTTACCAAAGGTATATCCGATTCCGAAACAGGTCAAGCCAAAGCTCAACACTGCAATAAGTCCCAAAATATCCATATGGCTCAGCCCTCCTTTCCTTTCGATTCCCTTTCAGGTTTCTATGTAATCGGAGGGTCACAGTCCCCCCGTAGAGGGCCAACCGCCTACCATCCTGGTAGCACCCACAAAAATGCTACCACAGAATCCGGCAAATTTCAACCATTTCCGCATATAGGTCTAAAAGCTCATACTCGGCTCAATACCGGGCTTTTCTCTTTAGGCATAGGATAGGTGGTAAAATCGTCTATCGTTGCTCAGGCACATTTCGTCAAATTACCCGGTCAAATTTTGGTTATTTTGTATATTGATTTTTTCTGCTGATTTGCTCCGCATTTTCAACTAAAAAACAGCCCCAGCCATTACGGCCAGGGCCTATCTTTTATTCCTCCGAATTTATAAAATCCTTGCAGTCCAGCTCACGGTATGCCTTTTCAAAGGCAGACTTCGGACTCCATGATTCATACCCATCCGGATATTTCACCCGGTACCCAGGGCGTCCGTTCCTCTCCTGTGGCTCTGCTTTCACGATTTTTACACCGATGTAATTTTTCATGATGTCCTCCTATTTTGCAAGATACTTACTGCTGGCAAAACCGGTATATTGCTTTCCGTTTACTGTCGCCACAATGTAGAGCCACTTCGTTCCGGATACGTCCGTATAATATCCGTAACACTGGCACTTCGTTCCTTTTGGCATGATAACAATGGAGGCGTATTTATCGCTCCCTGCGCCATATCTCAGATTCAGCCCTGTCGTGGTTTTGTACGCCCCGGCCAGCTTGCTGTCTTTAGACTGTGCGGGCTGCAGTTTTGCAATCAATGCGCCTGTTGATCCAGATGCTGCAGGTGCAGATGTGGTGTCTGTGGAAATGCCGGCTTTTTCCAGAGTCTTTTTATAGCTCGCGCCATTGTCCAATCCGCAGACGGTGTGGCTGGATGCCTTAACATAAATCGCCCCTCTGACACAATATGCGGCACTGGAAAGATATGTAGAATCCGCGATGATCTTGTACCCCAATTTCTGCAGAGCCGCTTTCATGGTTGATGTTGTCCACCCATTGCTGCCATAGGTTGCGCCGCTCGCCCCGGATGCTACCGCCGCCACATTCTGTAGGGAAGAGCAGTCGCAATTACACTTCCCTACTCTGGAAAGATCATATCCCGCCGCCTTTGCCAAAGTATTCAGCGTGTTACGATCAGACTGCCCATAACCGATATTGTTGTTTGCACAGGCTGCCTCCACTGCCTTTGCGTGTTTCTCCCGGACCGCCGCATCCGGATGAATCGCCACATAGTCCCACGGCTTGCTGTACCAGGAGCGGACGCATACCTCTCCGCCTGTCTGATCCCCTTTCGCTCCGTTGATAGTTCCCTTTTCGCTGATGCTTGCGTGTCCGATTCTTACTGACATATTATTACCTCCATTCAATGCTGATCCTGTATACTTCTCATAATATTTCTGGCCGTACCCGGCTCTTTTTACCTTAACCGCCTCACTCTGGTCTGCTGGCCTCTCGTACTGTGTCAGCAATACATCGGATGCCTCTCTCACGGACTTTGCAGATTTCATAACTGCCAACACAGCTTTGTACCCTGTGCTTAACTCATGATATCCAAATTCAAACTGCATTTCCGTATCTCCGATAGAACATCCTCTCTCCTGTGCAAAACAGAGCAAATTCTGCTTACGACTCCAGTAGGTCCACTGCGCCAGGCCATACCCGGCACTGTCATGTACGAAATTTGTATAGCTGCCGTTATCGACAGCCTTTGTATAGCTTTCATCCGTATAGCCCAGCTTTTTCTCAAAGTTATTCTGCAGGTTCTTTGGATTCAATCCGGATTCTGCAAACCAATGGGCCATGAGGGCGGCAACGCCATAAGCATTGCCAACCCTCGCCATGAAAAAATTCCACATCTGCTCTTCTACGTTTTTCCCGATAAGCGACATACTACCGCCTCCTTATTCTGCAGACTTCGGTGCCTCGTCTACTGCCTCGATAACGACACCGGCATTTTCTTCAATCTTCATCTGCTTAACCGCCGCCTCGATCAGTACATCCAGCTGTTCATCAGACAAAGCTATATTTTTTGCCATCAGGATTTCCTTCAGAAACTCCGTCACATAGGCTTTCTTATCCTGCCCGCCCTGCTCCCAAAGAACCTGCTGTGCCTTCAGTACCGCATACCTGGCCCACTTCTCAGCTGTAGCCAGCTTATCGGCGCCTATTTTCTCCTTCAGCCACGGAACCAGGTACCTTGTGATAACCAGCACCGCCACCATCACCACAACTTTGACAACCTCAAAAATAATCTCATTCATCTGTCATTTCCTCGCTTTCCTTTGATTCTGCTGATTTCTCAGCCTGCTTTTCCTCCTGTTCCCACTGATGCTCTCTCCGTCTGTCCTTATTGGTCCGAATCCATCCGCAGATGCCGCATTCCCCGATTGTGGCTGCTATGACCGCACAGGCGTATGATTCCGGTATCATTCCCTGCTCCCGGAAGATACAGAGCATCTGCCAGTTAAACCAAACAAAAAAGGCACCAACCAGAATCAAAATCAGATTCAACGTGCCTATTCTGCCTATGACTTCCTTTAATTTTTTCAGTGGACGGAGCCTTTTTCTTTTCTTCATGTGTGCCGTCCTCCTTACACCAGGAATGAATTTTCCCGCCTGCACCTCTCGTATGTGCGCCTGGTATTTTCGATAGCCAGTACCGCCTTGCTGTTCTTATAGTTCGGATGGGTACTGCAGTATCTCTCGTATTCGTCAATGTCGCCCAGAATTTGGTTGAAATGCTCTTCCGTATGCTTTACATGGTGCCGGATTTCATCGTCAAACCTAAGTATGCGGTATCTGGCATCTGTAGCCTCACTCTCATTCAGCTTATCCATGATTTCAACATTCATCGCCCTGCCGATTGCTCTGGCAATTTTAGACCACGGATTGACCTTTATCGGCGCCAGCTGGATGATTGTCAGCAGAATAAACAATACTCCGCCTCCGCTTGTGATGATTTCATTCAGACTCATACTTACCTCCTTTCCACAACGGAAGATGCAATATCCCGGAACTCTGCCGGTACACAGGACGCATCCAGGTTGTATTCTTCCAGTAATTCCGATATGACGGATGAAAGAATGGCATCCGCAACCGGGTTCTTTCCCGGCACATACGAATGCCACACAAGATGATTATGTAGATTAAACAATGTTATCTCGTTTTCTTCCGTCATTTCCAGATGCAGGTAGTCAAATGCCCTTTCCAGCCTGTCAAAATCAAAAATCTCTTCATGGCTGATTCTCTTACTCTGCATCTGCATTTTCCTCGCTTTCCCCGATAGTTTCCAATTCCGCCTCCAGCTCATTGATCTTGTCTCTGAGTGCCTGTCTCTGCTGTTTGGTATCTTCATAATCCGTTGCAGAAATCTGGCCCTCGGCAAACTTCAAAGCCTTGTAATCGGTACTCGTGAGAATCTGCTTTAACCCTGCAATCTCAGACTCGATTGCTCTTTTTCTATCATCCATGCTGCACACCTCCTTTCATCCAGGATTCTATGAATAACGAGTCATACAATTTATCCATTGAATGAATCGTTTTCCTAGCATTTCTGTATTTCATGCTGCCCCGCCATGAACTGTATGAACACCGGATGTCTGAGAACTCCATAATGCCCGCATCCAGTAATTTCTTCTGCTTTTTCAGTTTTCTTCTTTCCCGGACTACCGCGTTATGGCAAGGCTTTCTGATTATCTTTCCAGTGTCCGTCAGATATATTTTTGTTTTCAGGAATGTAAAACCGTGCGACAGTTTCACAACCCCTGTCTTTTTCTCATTTACAGTAATTTTCAAATCTGTGCATATCCTCTTGATTTCTCCCATGCAATAGGTAAGGTACTCTTTGCTCTGATGTATCAAATAAAAATCATCCATGTATCTCCCATAGCATTTAATTCCCAGCACTTCCTTGATGTAGTGATCCATCCTGTTCGGATAAGTAATTGCTATCGTCTGATTTATCTCGCTGCCAAGCCCTAAGCCTTTGTGTGCCTCTTCTTCCGGCATTCTCTTAAACTTAATATTGAACTCGTAATAGGCATCTATGAACAGATTTGCAAGCCAGATGATTCCCGGATCGTCAAACGCCGCCGCAATTATCTGTTTCGCAATCTCATGGTCGATTGTTCCGAAGTAGTCTGAAAAATCAACGAGCAGGATATATCCCTCGTTTCCGAACCTCCGGAAGTGCCAACGCAGATGCCTCACCAGCCTTTTCATTGCAAACCCGGTACCTTTCCTTTTCTGACTGGCTCCATTGTCATGGATCAGCGACCTGGTAAGAACCGGTATCAAAGCGTTCTGGTTGAGCGATTTCTGCGGCACCCTTTCGGAGAAGTGGACGCTCATGATCTTCCGCAACTTTCCCCTCTCCATGAGGATAAAGCAAATAAATCCTTTCCGAATGTCCCTGTGATAAACCAGATTTTTGTTTATTGCCGCAACATTCGTCAGCCTTCTCAGCATAAACCTCTGAACGCTAGCCTTGTGCTTTACCCCTTTAGCGGCTTGTTTGGCGGACCCCGACAAAGAATCCCTGCTGATAACTTTGTAATAATCTCCATACGCCTCTAAAACCTTCTTTCGCTTATAATCACGCCTGGCTTTTCTGCGCTTATATCTTGCCTCGTGTCTTTCTTCACTTGTCATAACCTAAACCACCGCTTTCAGTTGCAATAAAAATGGTACCCGGTACGGCACGGCCCTGTATGAGCAGCCTTACGGTGGTTACAGCCGCATAGGACAACGGGCATGAAATGCAGGCTCTCCACCAATCCCACACCATGCAAGCAGCGTCCGCCCGGTCACATCCGGATACATATTCACGGACATTTCTATCCGATGGCTTATCCCCTCCTTCCATCCACCCGGCATTGACTTCGGAGTACCACATGGGCAAAACCTACTATGACTAGCCATTGGTGGAATCAGACCGGCACCCGATTCGCATTGGAGGCGTTCCAGTTGTTGGCATTGCCGTTGTTGTTGACATTGCACGCATTCGTCGAATCGCCAGACCTCACAGACGCAAGCCACCAGTTGCACCGACTTCCGCCGTGACCGGCGCCTTTGATGCGGTTCAGCCAGCTGTTGGCAAAGATAGGGTACTGCATTACCTGCCCCTGTCCGTACCCTTTGGTCGCCCACACCACTGATCCGAATACCTCATACTCATGCGGTACCCATAACAGCCCTATGTCCTTCCATTCCCATCCTGTTGAATCCGTCAGTGCACCGCTTGCGGAGTATCTTGTCTCCATAAGTGATCTCTTTGTCACAATATGGTTTTTCACTGCCTGCGGCAGATGGCTGGATAATGTTGCAAGCCATGTATGCAGGTTGCTTACCATGTACGGACTTCCATCTGTGGCGTTACCGTTATTGTTGTTCGTTGTGTTCCACTGAACCGTTTCCGAAAAACAATCCCGGCTGATGAAATCAATGTGATGCCCTAATCCCTGGTCTGTCGTATTAGTGTAGACATCAATACCGGCCACCTGTGATTCGATCCGTTCGTTCTTGATTGTCTGAGGAATAAAATCGCAAATATAGATGCCGTTATAGAATCCCATGTCTATTCTGTCATGAATCCATTCCCACGGATCTGTGTAACGAGAAATCTCGCCGTTAAAGACGTCTGCCAAATCCCTTCCTTTATACAATCCATTCATCTGCTGGAGCAGCAAACTCACATCGTCCCTGGCCTGCTCGTCCTCGATTTTTCTCAGCACTCCGCCGACTTCAATTTCTTTTATAGTTGACATTCTCTTACCTCCTGTTAAATTGCAACCTCCAGCACCAGGGCATCATCCTCAAAACTACCCATGCCTTCCGGTACCGTCAGCTTGCCATTGTCGAAATTAAAAGGGAGCAGATTTACAACCCGCCCCCGGTCACTGTCATACGAATATGCCAGCATTTTCTCAATCAGCCCCCGGTTACTCAATGTGTTCTGCAACAGCTGTGTCGGCGCCATGTTGATATTATCCGCATGAGCCGGGTCCGTTGTTTCCACAATCTGAATCGCATCAGCGAATACCGGGCTGGTGTTCTTGTACTCTTTCATGCTGTCTCCTTTCCTCTAAGGCACTCCTTAGAAAATATCATCCAACGTGTAGGTCTGCTCGACATCATCATCCTTGCCTTTCCGCTTGAAAGTCTTAATGCAGACCACATCACCTTCTGAGTCGTACAAGCCGATCTCGCTGATTTCCTCTCCCGCAAGCTCGCTTTCTGTCAGCGTACATTCATATCTGCAGGTCGTATCTGCAGGAAAGCTGTACCCGTCAAGTTCCTTGCGGAAGATTTCATTGGTAAGACCGCTTTGCGATTCTGTGGGTGGTATGACATTGCCGCTTGCATCTACGCCGCCGTCTCCAAACACCATGCCTACAATCTTAGGGAGCTGGATTGCACCCGCCCTAGCCTTGACAAGTTTCTCCCTGGACTTCTTAGTGATGATTACATTTTTATTTTTCTCTGTACTCACTCTGCTGCCTCCTTTCTGTATATTGAATTAAGGCTCCTGGCACCATTCAGCGATAAAGCGCCGTCCAGAAACCAATAATCCCATGTTTTTGTCTCCACGGTAGCGTTTGCCACCGTTTCCTGCTCAGAGAAATCCATTTCTGAACGTACCGACAAAGCCGCCTTTGCTTTGCCCCGGCCATAACCTAACAGCTGTTCGCCGTCAAGATTCCATCCTCCGTCCAGATACATGAGCCTCCAGAAATCAACTGCAAACCGAGAAACTATGCCAGCGGCGATATTTTCCCGGATGTGCTGCTCCCACCTTGTAGATAGAGCCTGCAGCCTTACTTTCTCTGTGCAACTCGCAATTCCGAATCTATCCCTCATGCTGAGAGAGAGGCCATACCTCCGCTTTGCATCCAGCTGTTCGGAGCCGTCAAGGTCCCACATCCCGTCAAAGCATCGGACATTCCAAAAGTTAATGCCGGTATGAAAATCCACACCGGCACGAAACATCCCATCATTCTTCACTTTTACCGTGTCAAATCTGACCGAAACCATCTTAATTTCTTCCGGGGTATGAAACTCCCCCTGATTGAATTTGAATCCAAGCACAAGGCCATAACGCCTCTTCGTGTTGAGGATAACGCTGCCGTCCAGCCGCCAGCTCCCATCATACACATACGCATACCAGAACGGTATCGCCATCTTAAACCGGATATTCCTCAATATGATCTGCTCCAGATTCCTGTTATCCAGCTCAATCTCCGTCCTGTAATTGACGGTATAGGTCGTGTGCGATTGTTTCAGCCGATTCAGCGTTTCAAAGACTTTCTTTGAATCCAGCGTCCCCTCTCCGAGAAAATACGCCTTGAACACATTCGGATGCTGAGGGGAAAAACCGTACTCTCCCGGATCATGTATATCCGCAATATGTACCTCAAATCCCGTGGCGTCCTCCAGGCTTTTCTCCATCCGATACGGTATCATCGGCGCTCTGTAATCCCTTTTCTGGTAAATCAGTTTGCGCCGTTCCTCGTAGGAAAGATTTTCACGCACCGGCAATCCCCACTTGATTTCATGGTACATCAGCCCCCATGTGGCTGTCTCCGGAAAGAACTGTGCTGGCAGGTCCTCAACCATTTCTAGCGCCTTGTCATATTCAAGCCCCATCACCTGGTATATCCACTTGCCGACATATGACTCGTCATAGAATCCATCAGACACATAGCTGAGCATCTTCCTGGCACTGTTGCTTGTGGGGAAGTTCTCCAAATCAAATTTTTCCTTTTCCATCGGACCGCCCCCTAACTAAAATCAAGGGTACCTGTCTCCGGGTACTCTTCACTTGCCAGGTTGATATTTTCCTCCGCACCGTTCATCAGGAATTTTCCATAGTCCGTCACACCGGCAATACCTTTGATAACAGGCCGCACATCGTTGTATCGCAATATGCCCTGGTGCTTTGCAGAAACAAAAACCGCCTTGACCGCCGCCGCAAAATCTTTCTTGATCTGCTCAATGCTGGTTATCTCTTCATACAGCAATCCGGTAATCTTGAAATTTACCTTTACTGTTGTGGCTGGTCCGCATATCAGCTTAGCGCAGGCAGTAGGCAGAAGTCTTTTGATCCTGTCCTCCGGAGATACAATGTGGCTGTAAACCGCCTGCACCAATTCCTCATTGGCAGGTTGGCCGTTTCCGTCTATCAACACCAGCTTTACCGTTCCAGGCCCCTCCGCTGCCGGAATCACGATGCAGTCACCCGCCCCTGCCTCTTTCGCCCAACGGATATAATCGCTGTCGTTTCCCAGGTAGGTAAGGCTATTATCGTACTCTGCCGCAATCCTATCGTAATAATCATCGTTGCTCTCCCTCTCGGTTCCGCCTCTGATTGGCTCCGGATTGACTACCTCCGTCACATTTTTATCCGGCTTTGCCATGAGGACTACCGTATTCGCCGCTACGTTGGAGCCGGTACCGCTTTCCACCGCCGATACGGAAATGAGGATTGTTCCGTCCTCCCCAATCTCAAAATCTTCCTGGGAAATAAATTCTATAGACGGTCCTGTATCCGTTGCTGGTGTGCAGAAAACCGTTCCCGCCGCAATTACTGCCCCTGCTTTCCCGGTCACTTTTACCTTTCCGGATGCGCTCTCTGGTTGATGCCTTTCAAGATGCACCTGCTGGCCGTGCCGGTCCAGCCATTCATCCCATGCGTACTGAGGAAAAGCAATCATCAACGCCCTAACCATGTGGTAATTGATGAACTCGTCTTTTTCCAATGCTGCAGGCATGGTAAAATCAAACGGAAACCCGCCCGGCATATCGTCAATATCTGCAGGCAGGTTATTCATCATTCGCTGGTGTATTTCCTCGGCGCTGTTATTCTCAATAAATTCTGGTCTTATAAATTCCGGCTGCATCCCTTCTCACCTCCTTAAATCGTAATCGTGATCTCTTCATCCCAGCCTATGCCCTTTACCTTGAATCTACAGTGCATATTGTCTCCGTCCCAGGAGAAAACAAAATCCCGGACCTCTTCCGTCCGGGGATTTACCATTATTGCATCTGTGATTGTCCTCTGCACCATAGACTCAACCGTCTTTTCATCGTCATTATCCAGGGCACGTTCCATTTCGGTGCCGATAGAATCCGGATATGCAAGACAGCGGTACCGCTCTGTCTGTGCAATTTTGAAACACCATATTGCGTATGCCTCCCTGCCATCACACTCTACCATCCGGTTCGCACCGTCCCTTACAAAATCCCCCGCTGCCGGGTCCCATCTGACACTGCGCTTATACTGCGTGTCATACCCCATATCTTCGGGGATAAACTCCGGTACTTCCACTACCGGAAATAGCGGTTGTGACATTTCGCCTCGCCTCCTTATGATTTCTCAATAATATCCACGACTACCGCCTCGCTCTGCACCCAGGCCACCAGAACACGATCTCCAGCCTTTAGTTTTGGCACAGGCACATCATGGCTGTGCGGCGGAACCCCGGAGGGGCTGCTGTGTATATGCTTATTCTCCTGCAGATGCCCGGTCCAGCTGGATTCTGATGTAGCCAGGGTATATCCATTGACCGACCTGCAGACTGAGTAATCGCCTTTTGGTATCGGAACCGGAAAAGTATTCGTTACCAGGCTGTAATTTGCTTGTATTTCTCCAAAATCCAATATCAAAGGGGATTCGTTTTCTTTTTTCATCCTCTGACTCAAAACCGCCGCCAGTTTGCTTGTGCCGGGATGTCCGTCAAATCCTTCCATCTTTGCCACCTCTAATCAAATGTTCCATCGTCTACCCATCCGTACACATTGCTGGCACTGTCCATATGGATCAAGTGCCACGGGTGTGCTTTTCCGGAACCGTTCTTAATCGTGATTTTCGCCTTTCCGGCTCTCGCATTGTACCCTTTTGCCCCCGGATAGCTGCTGACATAATGGGTACCGCCGTGGAAATTCACAATATCGCCTACGTTATATTCCTTTTTAGCGTCACCGCCGCTCTTACTACTGCTTTTCTTTTCCGGCTCCGCATACTCCAGCTCCATCGTCATGCTGTAGACATCCGCATCATGCTGGATGCCTTTCACATAATAGTAATCCGACACAAACTCACTCATGATATAGACAAGATCGCCCTTGCGGATAAAAGGAACATCCGGACTCTGCACCGTCATTTCCTTTTCAATCTTGCCCTCTCCATCGAGTATCTCCTGCGCCGCCGACTTTGCATCGGCCAGCGTCTCGTCTGACCCCCTGGTGTAGATTCTCTGCCGTATTCCGTATTTCGTTTCACCGTTCAGTGTGGCGTCCACGCTGCGCTTTCCATCATCATCTGCCTGCCCTACCACCTTTACCCTCGTGATAAGGTCCGCCGTGCTGATTGACTGGCTGAAGGATTTGGTGTTATCCACCTTGAATACATACACCGTTTTATTACTGCCCCTGGGAATCACGCTGGTATAACCCTTTGCTGCCCTCACGATGCACTTTTCCTCGCCTTTTTTGACCGCATCATCCAGCAGCTCCAGTATAATATCTGACAGATACTTGTTGTTATGCACTGTTTTCCCGTGGGAGGCGTTAGGCCCTTTATATTCTCCCTGCGGTATCTCCCAATCATCGAAAATGCCCTGGAGAGCCGACTTTGTACCTGTGCCGGAGGGGTAGTATCTGTTATCCTGGCTTTTCTGCAGTTTATACAGCTCGTCATAGCAGGTGCATTTCAGATTGTTCCCACTGTTCTTTTCCACAGGATTCCATGTTTCCACATAGCCCCTTGCCACTTCCTCATTCAGAGAACCTCCGTCAGATGCAAAGATACCCACCAAGCATCCCGGTTTGATGATGCTTGACAGGTACCCTTTTGATGTCTTGTCGTTCCTCGAAGTGAAGGAAGAGCGCACCGAGATTTCACTGTCGTTTTCTTCCCACCCCAGGTTTTGGATATAATCCTGGATATTGTACTGCTTACCGCTTTCATCCATCACCACGACACGGTATTTGATTTTTGATAAATCAATCACTGTCGCCTCCTATCCCGGTATTGTCAGAACTTCTCCGGGCCATATCCAGTGACCATGATCGGAACTCGACTTACCGTGTTTTTTCGCCTCTGCCTCTATGGTTCCGGAATTGGCATCGTAGATTTGCGTCCATTTGCTGCCGCTGCCCAACTTCTTTGAGGCTATCCCCCACAACGTATCTCCACTCACAACTGTATAAGTGCTGCCACCGCCTCCGGATGATCCTCCAGAATCATTCCTCGGCTTTGTCTTTTTCACAAATTTGGCAATTTTCAGTTCGTCAGTGGTATATATCTGCAGGGGCTTTTTCTGCACAAACGTAATGGAATACTCTACATTTCCATAAGCGCCTGCTGGCCTCGGCTGGAATAAGGAAATCGTGACATCCACGTTTATCCACGTTTCCGTCACGATCAGATTCAGCACTGTTTCATTCTTCATGAAATTGTTCAGAATTTTCACGCACTCATTCGGCTCTTTCCAGCTGTTCTTCTTAACGATTGGCTCATTCCTTTTGGATTCCCCGAAAAAGACGCCATCCCATGTGAACTCTGCCACATCCGTTCCTTTTGGCACCTTGACGGTACCCTGGGATATGATGTCAAAACTCTGGTACTTCGCGCCATACTTCCCCTGCACTTTCTCCGGCAATGCCGGAAACGTAAACTTTGAACCGTTCCCGGCAGGAATCAATTTTATATCCATAGTCTACGCCTCCTTTAATGGCATATTGGAGAATACCTCTTCCAGTTTTCCGGCAATCTCGCCGCCCAGTTCGTCAGCCATTTCTTTTAAGTGCTTTCTGATTACCTGCATAATGTCCTCTTCGCTCTGTCCGTTCCCGCCGTGAATGACAAACTCTGGTTCCATTTTTACACTTACCTGTATCGGTGAGGTTCCTAAACTGCTTTCCCTTTCTGCTGGTACAGGTTCATACGCCCATGCTGTTTCTCCGTCATATTTTCCCTCTGTGGTTTCGTTATAGGCTACGGGAGCGTTTCTATTGACATCACTGAATAAATTATAATCTGCGGCAGTATCGCTCAAAATTGAGCCTCCTACATAACCGCCCGCCGCATTGGCAGATACTCCCAGCGCTACCCCTGCCTGTTCGTACAAGTCTAATGCCCTGGCCCGCCTGCTCGGATTTGTAGGAATGACAAACTCACCATATCCTTCCTCTGCCAACCACGAAAGCTGAGGACCACCGCTCACATAACCGCCCGCCGCATGACCGCTTGCGCTCTGCGTTTGATTGAACGCCGGGAAATTCGGGGCTGTAACATTGTAATTCGGCGTCACATTGACTGTGGGGCTAATCGTGAATGGACTCGCCGTTGCCGTGTTCAATGCTGTCTGCAGGTCTGTTCTGAGAAGTGCCGAACCGGCCAGCAGGCTTGTTGATGCCCCGTTGTTCAGTGCATCACCATATGCTGTACCGGCCGCCGTCCATTCAGACACCAGCTGCTCGTAATACTCATTTGAGATTGGCCCATACTGTGCCATAACAGAAGAGAAATCGAAATCTCCTGTCTGCTGCGTCATGTACTGCTCCAGGAATGAGTTGAGCGTTTCCTGATCGTTGCTACTCTCTAGGGCATTGTGTAGAGCCTCCGAATATGACTGTTTAATGCTCTCGAAATACTCTCCATAATACTCAGACATTGGTTTAGCGGCATCCTCTGCAGAAAGCCCAATGGTCGGCCCCTCCGGTGGTCCTGTTATGGACTCCATAAGAGCCGTCCAATCATTTCCGGTCATGGAGTCCCAATCTATCGCTGCCTTTATTTCCTCGGCTGTTGGTATCTGACTCTTGAAATCCTGGATAATCGTCTCTTTGGTTCCCTCCGGTACCGCAAGCGCCGTCTGGATTAACTCTGCCGCAATCGTGGTCTGCTCTGCTGTGTCAAGATTCAGCTTATCAAGTCCCATCCAGCTGATAACATCAGCTGTGGTCCACGCTTTCACATCCGGATGCGCCAGCAAAGCATTATTTAGAGCCTGCGTCAGCTTTTCCGTTGTACTGCCTTCTACCTCTGGCATAATCCTCGACAATTCAGAATCCCATGCCGTAGCAATGCTTTCCAGATTGAAAGTGCTCACCCTTGCGTTCAGCTCGTTTATCTGTGCATAATACCCTTCCGTTGCCTCCGCAACCGCCTCGTCGTATTCCGCCTGCGTAATTGCCCCGTCTGCAAGCTGAAGGTTCAGATTGGTAAGCGTCAATGTCAGCGCACTCTCGTACTGCTCTGATGCAGATGCCACATTCGCCTGCAATTCTTCCTGCAGGGCATTAAAGCTATCCATATCCAAAGCGGCTCCGTTGTACTTAATCTTCAAAGCCTGCATTTCCGCATCTGTCTTTGCCTCCGTCAGCTTATTCGTAATTGCAGAAATCTGCTCCTGCAGACTTTCCAGTTCCGCCGCCTCGTCCAGCGTAATAACACTGTCCTCCAGAGCAATATTCATAGAATCTGTCAGCTGGGCACCTAAATCCTCAATCTGGCTCTTCAATCCTCCATAGTAACTATCCAGTCCTGTAGTGTCCGCCTCCCCTCCTGTCAGAAGTTTCAGTGCAACCGTGGCCTGGTAATGGTTATCGTCAATAAATGTCTGACTTGTACTGAGGAAACTTTCAATGGCGCTCTTATAGCCATCCTTATCTGTTTCCGACAGTTCCATACCCAGGCCGACTTTCCAGTTTTCCTTTTTCAAACCGGTTACTGAGGATTGCAGATTATTCAGCGCCGTCTCTGTATCAGCTGTTGCTTTGGCAAACTCGCTTAATTCCTCCGCCATATCGGCAAAGGTAATCTCGGATGCTACTTTTTTAACCTCTGCCAGCGACAGTGAAATATCCCCGAAAGCCTTTTTTGCAACATTCGCACATTCCTCCTGGAACATCAATGCAAACTGTTCTGCAGAAACTTCCGAATCATTCATAGCCTGTGCCAAAGCCTCGTTTTTGAAGGTGACATCCTCGATTGATAGCCCCGTGGCCTCAAATACTTTCTGTGCTTTTTCGGCCTCCTTCTGCATTTCCTCTACATTCTCCTGGTATTCCTCCTTAACCTTGTTTCCCTTGATCCATCCGGCAATACCGCCAACACCGGCACCAACTAAGGCACCGACTGCCGTACCTATGCCGGGGATGATGGAACCTATCGCCGCACCAGCTGCGGCTCCTGCCGCTACACCGCCTGCTTTCCATGCTGCCGACTCCCCGTAGGCTTTTGACTCTTCCTTGTTGTCGGATTTGATTGCTTTGTATGCGTCCAGCGCACTGCTTACCAGCGTTGCGCCTGCGGCGATTGCACCGCCGCCAGCCGCCATTCCTGTCGCACTCAGAGCAGCGGCGCTCATAGATGCACCACCCGCCAGGTTTCCGGCTCCCAGGTTGATTGCTAATAATCCTGATTTTCCCAACAGTCCGGTACCGGCTGCTGCTGAACCCAGGAATGAACCCATTAGAGATGTTCCGGTTGCCGCATTTGTACCGAACAATCCTTTGCCTATACTTGCCGCCCCTCTCCCCATGCTGATGAACGGCGTTGCAATTTTACTGAGCATAACCGCCGAAAAGATTGAGGATAAATCCGGAGCATCTCCGCCCGGTAATAACTTACCGGCATTTGAAAGCAGATTGCCGAATCCCTGCCATAACTTCTCGGATATTGCCTCGAAATCAAACCCCTCTGAAAAGCCTTTTGCAAAGGATGCACCAATGCTTACTCCTTCGTCCAGAGTTTCCCCGATGTCAATTCCCAACATGGCCATGACGCCGACTTTCAAGCCGGTACCGATTCCTGCCCCGATGTCTTGTGCGAAATCCGCAAACTTTGCCTTTCCTGTGCTGTTCCACCATTCCGAAAACGGCTCTGCAATAAATTCATCCCAGGCTATCTTGACCTTTCCAAAGAAATCTGCGTCCTGCCATTCCTTTGTGTCGGCAATCGCATTAAATTTCCTCTGCATCCTGTCAATTTTAGTGTCGAGCCAATCCATAAATTCATCCAATCCCTGCTCAACTGCAGGCATCTGTGCGGTAAGCCAGTCTGCCAGACCTCTCACATACGGAGATAACCTCTCGCCAAAGGATATTTTTACCCCATCAACAGCACTCTGTAGCAGAGTAATGGAACCCTGCAGATTATCCAGCATGGTTTCAGACATATTCGCCGCTGCGCCGTCTGCGTTATTGATTGCATCTGCCAGCTTGTTATAATCCTCTTCGGATGCGTTCAGAATCGCCAGCAATCCTTTTTGTGCCTGTGTGCCTGCGATTGTATTCGCAAGCTGAGATTTCTGCTCTGCTGTCATATTGGCAGTAGCACTTCTCAATTCTCCCATCACATCCGACAAATCCCTTGCATTTCCCTCGGATGTGAAAAACTCAATCCCCAAATCAGACATTGCATCCGCCGCACCGTTGGTATTGGTGGAAAGCCTGGTAAAGATTGAGTTCAAAGATGTACCCGCCATAGTCGCCTTAATACCTGTATTTGCCATGAGTCCGGTCATTAAGGCCACATCCTCTATGGAGTAGCCGAGCGCTCCCGCCATAGAGCCGGCATATTTGAAAGTTTCACCCATTCCGGAAACTGTTGTATTCGCATTTGATGCTGCCGCCGCCAGCACATCAGAGAATCTGCCTGCATCCGATGCTTTCATGTTGAACGCCGTCAAGGCATCAGTGACAATATCGGAAGTAGTTGCCAGGTCCTCTCCGGAGGCGGCTGCAAGACTGAGTATGCCCTCTATGCCACTCAGCATATCTTCTGTTTTCCACCCGGCCATAGCCATATAATTGAATGCCTCTGCGGATTCCTCCGCTGTAAACTTCGTTGTGGCACCCATTTCTTTCGCCTTATTCGTAAGTTTTGTTACTTCCGAACCGGTGGCGCCGCTTATGGCCTGCACCTGTGACATAGCAGCCTCAAAGTCTTTATAGGTTTCTATCGTATCTTTCAAACCTATACTGACTCCGAGGACTGCCCCCACTTGAAAGACGGGATTTTTCAACAGGTTTATGATTCCCCTCACGGGCGAAGTGATAAGGTCAACGGCCCGCATTGTAACGCTCCACGTTTTCCCGGCAAAACTTCTGATTCCGTTTCCGAGAGTGGATAAAACCGGCGTAATCTTGTCTTTTGCCTCCAGCATGATCTCGTATTTCTCTTTCGCCCAGCTTGCCAGGCTTTTTTCTGTTTTCTGAGCCTGCCTGTCAAACTGCGTCACTGTGGAATTGGCTTTTTTCGCCGCACCATTGGCGCTCTCTGCCGCTTTTTCCATGCGCTCAAAGTTCCTCGTGACATTGCTAAGCTCAGGATCGGTGTTGTCTATCGTCTCAATCGGTATCTCAATTCTGACCGTCTCCGCCATTCTCTTCCCCTCCTTTCGTCCGTGATTCCAGGGTAATTCTCATAGAGGAAAGCATAAATGCCTGCACTCCCTTTGGTTTCTTGTAAAATTCATCCGGGGTAATGCCTGTTGTCTGGAAAATATGATGCAACAGGCAAGCCTTTCCCCCGGCGCTGATTAGTTTTTTGCCACTTCCTCCAGATTGCTGGACTCGTAGCCGCTGAGCTTGTCGATTGCCTCCAGGATTCTGTCCTTTTCACCGGCTTTCAGCGTATACTCGATCACATCCAGGCCGTTCATGATACGGTCTTTCTTCGCATTAAGGGCATTCCATACCTTGCGGTTATCCCACAACTTCTCTTTGTCCTCGTCAACCGTTGCCGCATAGATGATCTCCGACTGATACTTGACCCTGTTGGTGTCCTCCGGCATCTTCATGCCGAGCTGCTTATTACGCACATATTTGGTGTGCTTTTTGCGGCACTTCTCATATTCCTCAGAACTGAGTGGCCGGATGTTGAACGCAAAGTACAGGCGCCCTTCCCGGATAATCTCGATACGCTGCGTTTCCTCAGATGCAAACTCCGCCGCATCAATAAGCCCCTGGATGAAATCCTCTTCATTCGCCCGGATCAGCGCCCTGGTATCTTCCTCGCTGGTTTCATACTCCTTTACCGCCTGCTGTGCAGTCACCTGCGTTTCCTCTTTTACTGCATTGCCCTCTCCTACGGTCACGCCTCTTGTAAAATCTTTTGACATCTGCTTTTCCTCCTAATTTCTGCATAATGAAAGAGGGCAGCTCCACGCCGCCCTCCAATGTGCTAATGTGCTGATTCTTAATCCCTGTCAATACCGAGCAACGACTGCAACTTAGGCGCCCGATTGACAAAGAAATTCCAGTTACGCTTGATTACATCGCCCACGGACACATTCTGAATATCCACCTGCCCGGAAGGGATGCAGTCACGATAAATCACACGCTCTTCGGAGCCGTTCCTGCCGAGCAATGATCCCTGGAAATCCCACACAGGCATAATCTGCGTTTCCAGGGCTTTCATCAGCTCTGCGATAAATTCATCATCCTCCACCACGATCTGCGACATGGTAAGGCTGACGGCAAAGGTGTTTGCCGTTTCATGTTCCTGGGCATCGCCCAGGACACTGTATTTGGCATTATTAAAGCTGACATTTGATGTAAACTGCTCCACTGTTGCCAGCAGAACGCCGTCCTTGCTGTAAAATGCCCCGTCCTTGCCGGTTCTTGCGTGTCTGGAATCGCCTGCTGCTCTTTCATTTCTCATGGCCTATACCTCCTATTCTTCGTTAGTGCTGAACCGGAACAGGAATGTCAGATAGATATGCTCCATCGAATCCTTGTCGATCACATCAATATCGAACCACGCACTGTCTCCGTCCGCCTTGTATGCACTGCTCTCCGTCACCGCACACGCTATCAGCTTGCCTTCCTCGCGCATGGAATCACCGACACCCTGTATCTGACTGATAACGGTTGCTCTTCCATTGTTGTCGTTGTCAACCTTGCCGACCAGATCATCCGTTGTAGTGTTGATGCGCCTTATCAGCTCAAAGCGTGTCTTTACCCTTCTGATTTTCTTCCAGCCGTCGTCCTGGTTGTCTGCCGGGGTAATGAGCGTATTGATGGCATTGTCGATCCACACCTGCTTTGCCTTGTTGTAGCTCAGCACGATACAGCCCCTCTTCTCCGCAGAAATCATATCCGTATTCGTGAGTTTTTCCAGAATCTCGGTAAACCCGCTGATTACGGTATGCGTGAGGGAAGAATTTGCCGCCACCGCCCCTATCATTCCAGCAATACGGGCTGCTGTCTGGTATCCGTCAATGGTGGTACCCTGTTCATCCACCCGTGCGTTCAGAACATAATTCATCTTCTCGTCATTGAAAGCCGCTGCGTGCTTGATCCTCGTCTCCAGCTCCACCGTATGCTTTTCTGCCACAACTGCCTGTGCGAGAGAACCCGCATCAAAAATACGGTTCACAAATGACTGCAGGAGCAGGTGGATTTCCGTATCTTCTGTATCGAGGCAAATCGTATTGAACTCATACGGTTCTACCTGTGCAAAAGCATTGGAGTAATCGCCCGTTGTAGTCTGCGGATTCGTTCCCTTTGTGAACGCACTCTGGGAAACAATCTCCAGCAGGGCACTTTCCTTACCCTCCTTCAACTCTGCCTTGAAATTTTTGGAGGATGCCAGGGCATCAACCAGAGCCTTTGCCTCTCCCTCTCCGGACACAAACTCAACCTTTTCAAATTCCGTTGTCCCGGTATAGAAAATGCACTCCTTCAAAGTAGAATCCGAAAGTTTCTCGCGCACCGTAACCGCGAAATCCTTATCTCCCGGATATTTCGCTGTGATACTGAGGGCATCTTCCTTTGCCGTGTCCTTCAGGTCAATGGTTCCCTGCGTTCCTCCGTTTCCCACACGGCAGGCAATGATTGTCTTTGCCCCTCCCGCAATCGCCTCTCTGATTGCATCTGTTGTAAGCCCGGTTCCAAATGTCTGCTCGTAGCCATCCTCGGCGCTCAACTCCACTGCCGTATTCAGCGGCCCGAAGTCTGCCTTAAAGATAATAGCCGTTACTCCGTTCATGATCCCAGCGGCAGCGTTTCCGCCCTTTTTCTGGATATTGAAATAGGAGCCAGGACGTACCTTTGTTTCTCCTAAGATAAATGTACCTGCCATCCTTACTTAACCTCCCTCTTCAAAAATTTTTTCACGATCTCCTTCGCCTCTGTAACCGTACATTCCGTTTTCCCGGCTGCTTTCAATGCCGCTGCAACACATTCCTGTCTGGTTCCAAAGACTTTCTTCGCATTCGCCGCCAGCTCACTTACCGGATAGACGGACTCCTGCAAAGTTTTCTGCTCTTTATTCGGGTCCTGCTCCTGTGCTACTTCTGCCTTAGTCTCAGCTGTTTCGGCAGTTCTGGCCTCCTTTGTTGTCTCTTTTGCCATTGTGTACCTCCTTATTTGTACTTGACATGGGCCGCTGTCAGTGAATGAGGCTTTGCCTTATACCTCAACAGCCCATAATGACCTGTTACAAAAATCTGGCCGTCTTTCAGATAGTCAGATTTATAATTCGCCTGCAGGCGTTTGATAAACATTGGCGAATGATCCAGCATGATAATCTCTCCGTCAAGTGATATGCTGTTTGCAATCGCTGCGGCCATCTTAATCCTTGTTTCGCTGTTCGGGCACAAAATATGGATGGCTATTCTGCCATCCATCCATGCAACCGTATTCGTTTCCTCGGATTTATCTGCAGATGTTAGCCGGCAGTAAATTACCGGACGTTCTGCTGTCGCCTCCGTTATTTCCTCCATCCTGTCATACCCCATAATCAGACACTCCGGATATAATTCCTTTATGTACTTATTGGTCGCCATTACCGGGTCCGGATCAGACGTTTCCCATGATGGATATTCCAGAATATCAAACCGCACTTCGCTCCCGATTGTCACATTCCCTTTCTTTTCATCTATGGTGAATGAGTCCGTCCTTGCCCACGCAAAACAGTATGGTGTGCCTTCTGCTGGTTTCAAAATTACATCCCGTAGGCAGTCTCTTACCAGCGGCTCAATTGCCTCTGGTGTGATTTCTGTTGTATTCTGGCATAGCAGAGATACAGACAATGTACCGGCGCTATGTCTTTCCTCATTCGCCTGCAAGTCAAAATTGTAGATTACCTGTGGGTACTGAGTGTTTTCACCCCACCCCTCCTGACTTTCATCTGGTGGCTCCGGGCTGAAAACGGCAGGCACTCCGTTGAATATGGCAAGATGCTTTGTAAGATTCTCTGAGCCGACAAATCGCTTATGAATCAGTTCCTCCAGTATCATCGTTCTCCACTCCTTCCGGTTCTTGCTGATCCCCGCCTACCTCTATCCCGTACTCTTTTACCTCCGTCATATCAGCAGACCATCGGATTTCCCATTGGCCGTCTACCGCCTCAGCTATCGGGATGATAAAATGATTTGTTACATTGCCAATTCCGGGATAATACTGCACAATCAGCTGATCCTCTGTTGCTGATGTCACGAACCCGGCTTTCCCTTCATTCCATGTGCGGTGCTTGCCCCAAAGCAGGTGCCCCCGCTCAATTTCGCCCAAGTCAAATACTGCTCTTGGATTTTCTGTCACCAGTGCCATATTGCTCTACCTCCTATGTGTAAGGCTCACTGTAAATCCTCTGGATTTCTGGTGTGGCCTCCTGCTTGATTTTCTCCACAAATGGCCTTGGAGCCATTCTGGACGTTCCATTTTCCAGGTGGACAGCATAGGACTCCTGGCTTTCTAATTCTGCCAAAATAGCAATCCCTCCACCGGAAGAATTTTCGCTCTTTACCTGTCCGTTCCAGTGCATACGGAGATTTCCTGTACGTCTGGCCGGTGGCTCACCTGGGGCTGATGCTGTATAGGTGGCTTTGCTGAAAGGCTTTCTGTAGACTCTTCCGCTACGCTGGCCTTTCAATACCTCCAGCTCTGCGTTTCGTATTGCGTTGACTGCCCGGACTCCCCTCGAAACTACTTTCCGGTTGATGTTCGCTACCTGGTCCTTTACAGTTGCCCGGATAGCACTGCCTGCACTGCCTGCTTTTCCATCTACCCATAATTTCACTTTACATCCCGCCTTTCTTCGGCATAGTATATCGTTGATATTCCAAGGGAGCCGGCATCATCAATATCAACAATATAAAACACACGCTCTCCAAGCACCAGTTTATCGGTACGTTTTGCCTTCGGACTACCAGCCTGCACAATGGTATGGGTAACAATATGGTCTTTCTGGCTGTGGTTTGTCCGATCCTCGTCAGATGCCTCTGCAAGACATCCTTTCAATGTCTTTGTCCCATCACCAGTATGGCAATTTGCCACCCTCCCTGTGCTTGTCACAACCTGCTTATTCCCTTCGATAATGAAGTCTTTGAACAGATTCCCCGGCCTTACATACATCATTCTCGTATTGTTCATCTGTTCCTCGCCCTCTCATTCTGCTGCATACCGGCATAAAAATACGGAGGCTTATTATGCGCTCCGTTTCTGAACTGCGGTATGCTACAGGACTCTGCTGATACCTCCTTTTTCAATTTATCATAGTCCTCCCGCCACAGCTTTGCTCTTTCCTGCATATACAACTGCAAAGGCCCGGTCTTTGTGTCAACCTCATAGGCGAAACGACGGCATAAGCTCTCCAGCAAAAAGAGCTTTGCCCTCTTCCATGATTTCGGATATGACTCAATCGCCGCCTGGATTTCCTCGTCAGTCAGTGCCGTAGTATCAGAAAGACCTTCCACCATCGTATCACCCAACTCAAACCTCATTCGGTCCTTGCCAAATTCTTTGAGCTTTCCCGGATCATACGTGTATGCACCTTTTGCCATTAAGCATCAACTCCCTCTGTATCGGGGCCTGTGGTTTCGTTAACCTTGCTGGATTCGTTTGAAACTCCTTCGGTAGAGAATAATTTATCTACCTGCTCTTTTGCCGCATTTTTGACCGTTTTGCGGCTATCTGCAGCATGGAGAAGAATCAACACATTCTCACTTCTCACATCGGCAATCGCCCTGGCACCATCCTCAGCATTGAGCTGCATAATAGAGAACACCTGCTGGATTTCCTCCGGAATTGCAGGAACCGCCGTATACTGCCCATCAGCGGTGCCTTTAACTGCAATCTGAATCGTGCCCTCGTATGCGCCCGGCTCTGTTTCCTCCAGTTCGGCAACGTGCTCCTGTAGCTCTGCCAGCTGATCCGCCCTTTTCTGTTCTGCCTCTTCTACTGCCTCTGCAATCATTGCTTCAACCTGCTCCTGCGTGAAAAGGGCACCGGACTGACCGCCCGATACCCCTATACCTTCATTCACGATGGTAATTACCCCATACTTTTCCTGCAGCTTGACATCTGCCACAAGATTTTCCGGTACTTCATCACCGATATAGAACTGCTGACCGCCAAAACTGCAAGGCTTTTTCGCAATCAGTCTCATGGTGTCCCCTCCTTACACTGCCTCTGCAAAGAACATAGCCAGATCATCCGCTGTCTTTTTCATATCAGCGGCCATAAGACCCTCGATGAACTCAGAATGAGTCCCAGGCTCTCCCGGATAGCTCAGAACCGGAAGGATATTGCCATTCCCCAGCATATCCCATGTGAAGATATAACCAGCAGAAGGCTCGTCAATGGACGGAGTATCTGTCGCATAAGCAAGCAGGAAAGCATTGGGATCACCGATGTACTCCATCTTTGCGTCCTGCCCCAGCTGTGCCTTATTCATGATAGACCTCTGCACCGTAATTCTGTCAATCTCGAAAAGCTGTGCCAGCACATTCAGCGTAACAGATGCCGGATTCGCCGTAGAGCCGCCGTATTTCACCCTTTCCAGGATTGCCGGATGTCTCTTCAATGCGTTAAACACATTGACACCCAGCGCCAGTCTGTTCGGCATACGTCCGGTGGTTTCTTCCATTTCTGTTTTCTTATCATCCACAAAGGACACCGGATCAGAATTGGCATTACTGAACTTGATGAACTGCTCGGATGTGGGATTGGTAGAGTCCACACCAGTATACTCCTGGTTCCACACACCCTTCTTGAAGAATTTTCTGGCAAACCATGCGTCCTGATGGATATTCGCCTGCCCAGCCATAGTCTTTGTTCTCTGCTGCTTCGGGTCTGCTACCCTGGGTCCCATTCTGCGGTTGAGGTCTGTCTGTCTGATCTGGTCGATACCCATAATCATCTGATCCACCACACAGGCATAGGTCTCTGTATGCTCGGAAAGCACTGCCGGATCAACCTTGCCGTATGCCGGCTTTCTGTGCCAGTTGTCACGTAGCAAATCCTCCTTGTCAAAAATATAGTAATTATCAGAGGACAGTGAAACCGGACAAATCGGGAAAATCGTCTTTGCAAAGCTCTTTGCGTCACTCTGGTAGTACGCCAGCGCCATATTGGACAGCGCTGTATGCGGTCTGAAAGCACCCTTCGCAATATCTGCCTGGATGCTTGCTGCTGTTCTTTTAGCCATTTTTCTTTACCTCCTGCTCTAAGCCTTATACTTGGCAATCTGCACTCTGCAGTATTCGTCTTTTGCTACCGCCGAAAGAGCGATTCCCACTACATAGTTACCGGCCTCGGCCTTGACGGCCAATCCGTCTGATGCAGTAACTTCATCACCTTTGGCAATTTCGCCACCGGCCAGAATGTAACCGATGTCCTTAATCTGGATGTCAACATCCTCACCGGTGCTTACTTTGCCAGACTCCACACCGGAAATATCATTGATTCCAGCCTCGATCAGCGCAACTCCTACCAGTACCTTGGAACCATCCGTAGCCAGGACAACATTGCCATCCGTATCGTATGTCATGATTCGGTTTCTTACGTCCGCAATGTCTGCCCCGGCCTGCTCCACAATAGTCACGCTCTGGTTAATCTGTACTCCGTTGAAATTTCTGTTTCCCACTTTCTTATCCTCCTTCCTTAGAATCCTGCCTCAGCCTCATATTCATCCATCAGCTCCGGATTATCTTCCCATGCCTTTGCCATTGCAGAGGCATAGTCCAGGGAAGAATCTTTCTCCATGTACCCCTTCGCAATAGCCTCTACTTTCGCCTCGGCTGCTCCTACTGTACCGGAACCATGGCCGGACTTGCCGATCTCAGAAAATGCACCAGACTTTTCAACTGTCGCTACAGCCTGGTCCAGTACGGCGATCATATCATTGTATGCAGTTCCTCCCGCCGCCCTGAGACTCTTGAACAAAGGAACCAGTTCATCCTCTTTCTTGCCGATGATTGCATATTTCTTCGCCACCTCGGTAAGCTCCCTGGCCTCTGCATCCTCACGGAATTTCTTCAAACCTTCCAGCTCTGCCCTTACTGCAGGATGCAGGCCCTTGTAAATGCTGTCGGGTTCTTCTGTGGTCGCTGTGGCATCAGCTGCCGGCTGAGTCACGGACTTGGTAACTGTCGGTTCTGCAGGTGCAGGAGCCGGTGTTGTCTCTGTGCCGCTGGTCTCCGGAACGGTTTCATCATCCGTACCGTAACGCTTTTCGATGCTCTCCAGGAAAGCTCTCTCCGCATCTGTCAGTTTGCTCTTGTCAATTTTCATTTCCTCTTCGTCTCCTTTCGGGTTTTCATTATCGTCTGATTCATCTTCCTCAGACTCTTCCTCTGATTTAGCATCTTTGCTGGCCTTTTCGATTGACTCATTCAGCCTTGCCACTGCCGCTTTCATAATCTCCAGGTCTGCCTCCGATACCTCTTCATTCTTCCTTACAACGCTGGCTGCCTTGCCGCTGGACCACTTTGAAATGGACTCCTGCACTACTGCATAAAACTCGTCAAGGCTCTCCTGCATTGCTGTCGCTGTGCCGGTGCTGTCCATATCTTCATCGTTCAGAATCGAACAGAGGGAGGACTGCAATGCATAACAGACGTCCCACATTTCATCAGCTATCTTTCCGTTATTTACAGCATTGATTCTTTCCGTGAAACTCATGGAAGAACCTTTCTGTATTTCGTCTATCGCACTGTCGATTTCACTCTGGTCCATACCAGCTGCTTTGCCGATAAAGCCGAACAGCCTTTTCAGTATGTTTCCAGATTCTTTCTTTTCATCCTCTTCTGTGGCCTGCCCCACCCCATCTTTTCGCTTTATCATTCCGATGTGGGCATCCGGATTAGCACCTTCATCTACAAAATCTACTTTCTTGATTCTGAGATTTTTAAGTTTTGTTGCCACTTTGCCGCCTCCTTTCCATGGATTTATAAAACAAATGGCACCCTTTCCGGATGCCGCTTGATTTATCAAAAATATGTGCTACCTATGCCCTTTTTACGGTTTCATAGGTAGGATTATAAGGTTTGAGCTACTGAAAAACGCAATACACCCCATTTCTATACGGTGTTTTCTTCCTCAACCTCCACTCTTTCCGCCTCTCCCTCAATAGAGAACATCGGGTAAGTGCCATCTTTTACCTTTTTCCATACATCTTCATCAAGGACTTTGAACCCAATCCACCAACCAACCGGGAGAGTTCCTACCGGAATACCCATGACCTGCATTTTTTCTTCCGTAAAGACAACGCTCTCTATGAGGACAGCGACACCGCCTCTTTCGTGCATTTCTCCGCCATCTCCATACAACCTAACATATTCATAAGCTGCAGACTCCAGCTCTTCCGGTTCGATAATGTCACCTTGCCAGTCCTCAATCAATTCTCCGTCAACTCTCATGGACACATTCGCCCATCCAAAGGCAAGCATTTTTTCATCATCAGATTTCATAATCTTAAACCGGCCCTTTATGACGTTATCTGAGATTGACTTCTCAATCAGTTCTGAAAACTTCTTCATTCCCTCACTTCCTTCCGCTGTATGGTGTTTCCTCTATATACTCGATTGCACAGGCGCATTTGGGGTGTGCCGGTGGCAATAACTTATGCCCTCTGAAAAGCACTCTGCCCTTGAAGTCAAACTCTGCGTCCATATCAATCTCTGTCCCCTCCAGGGATGCACAGATTTCACAAACAGCATCATCGCCGGATGTACTCCACCTTTTTTTCACAATCCCCAGATATCCTTCTGCCTGGGCCTGCCGGATTCCTTCGTCAGCTCCCCGGTTATACGCAAAAGCGCTCTCGGTCTGGGCAATTGTGAAGGCTCTCTCCCTATGCTGCCTCTCCGCATATTTCATTGCCGCATCTCTTGCCTTTTTCCGGATGCTCTCAATCTTCATTCGGGGATGCTCTTTTCTGAGGTTAGCCACTATGTTGTCATAGTATCTTGCATTTGCCTTTGCCTGCCCTTCGGTAAGACCGATACAGGGACGAATCAGCCTCGCCAGTTCATCCACTGTATGCCCCTCTCTCATTTTCTTCGTAAGAAGAGCGGCAATAGCGTCCTGCTGCTCTTGGGTGCATACCGTGACAAAATTGGCGCCACGCTCTTTCAGCCAGTCGAATATACCGGGTGTCTGCGTATTAAACTCAAAAGCAAGGCCATCAAGGATTGGCTGTCCCTTTGGTCCTGCCTCTATTGCCTTCGTCCACATATTGTTCAGCCTATCGGCTACCAGTATGGAGTAATCCTGCCGCCATAGTTCCAGAGTTTCAGTAGTAAGAGCGCCATCAAGCACCGCCTGTCTGAGTTCCTGGTAGGTAATTGCGTCCTGCTGATCCTTCCAGAATCCGCATAGGATTTCAACCGGATCGTCGCACTCGCTTTCCAGATACGCTTCAAGCCTTCGTAGGACCTCTTGGCCGTTTTTTGTCTTTACCTTCCGTACACGTCTGGCCGGAACGATTCTTATTGACATGGACAGCACTCCTTCCTAGCCGCTTTTTGGCCTCTTCTGCTTTTTCCTCCGGGATTTCCTCGCCTTCCTCGCTTGATTCTGTGCCTGCGGCTGTTTCCGGCTCTGGCGGCTGGTTCTGTTCCTGCTGTTCCTGCCGTGTACGGTCAAGTTCCCTGGTATCGGAGGTCCTTTCCGGAAGATGCCCAACCTGCCGGATATAATCCTCCAGACCATCATCCGGCACCAAAACACCGATTCCTGTCATATCTTTGATGAATGCCGCAACCTTCGTGATGTCTGCATCCTCAATGTCTCCATGCGTCATTTTGGGGTATTCCGTAATTCCGGCAAAATGCTGGCCGTTAATATCTATCAGCGATGGTATGCCCTGGCTATTGAACGTCTCACAAATAATATCCAGAAACGCTCCTATAGCAACTGCAAACAACTCCGTCTTGTCAGAACTCAGCGCCCAACTTCCTGTCTTGTCATGGCCCAGAAAAATAAAATCCGCTAATACCGTCATGGCAATTCTGGTATCGTAGCGGTTGATAATTGAATTAGTATCAAATTGTCTGGTTCCGCCAGAGCTAAGAAGTTCCAGCTTGTAACCAGCTGGAAGGACAACGCCCTCCATTTCATCCCTTCGGATGTTTCTGACTATGCTTTCCAATCCGGATACAATCTCAGCGTTCTCTGGAATGTTTTTGTCCCATAGGTCTGTACCCTCTGGCCCATATATTACCGGAAGGCCAGCCAGGTCTCTCTCGATGCCTATTCCCTCAATCTCCTGGATTCTCCGTTTGAAGTACCAGGATCGGTACGCATTTCTCAGGATGCTCCTTCCCTCTGGATTGTTCTTGCGGCTTTTCGTCCGGAAGAGCAATGCCTTTTCCATGGGAATCGTGAACGTCCCAAAGTCTGGAGGTGGCATCTGAGTCATTCCCAGCAAATTGTCCTCATTGTCATATTCCCACTGATAAAGAGTTTCCTGCGCCCTTATCGGAAGTTTCTTCCATCCAATCAGACCATCGTTGAACTTGCTCTTTGTCCGTGAGTCTTTCGTATTCCCCATGCGCCGCTTATACACAATTTCGTGAAAGCTCCAGCCATAGGTGAGGAAAGACAGAATTTCCGATATGGTGTCAATCCATGTGTCCTGCATATCATTCATGCAGCTCTCCACAAATTCAGCAGCCTCTTTATCCTTTGCAGTATCTCCACCGGGTTCAATATTCCAGTCGCATTGCCTCACCAGCATTTCAATCGCAAAAAGGATAGCGCCCACTATATCGTCATTCTCAGACATTTCCCGGTAGACTTCTATCCCTCTTTTTCCTCTCAACTCATGCAGGAACTCTTCATAAATCGTCCCGCCATACCGCCGCTGTCCTATGCGCCCGATTTCTTTGCCACTAGCCATCTGTTCTCACCTCACTTTCTCCAATAACTGCTCTTTCCTAAACTGCTTTCTACTGGCGGTGCCGAATATGTTGCCCCACTCTCTATCTCATTGAATGCAGAACTGCTACCATCCACCATATCCTTGAATTTTGACTGCGGGAAATTCTCCATCTGATTGAAATACATTTCATTCCAGTCTGCAATCAGCACATCCACATTCCCTTTATCCATTCCTTCCAGACCGAGCCATTGTGCTGAAAGAGGCTCTGCCCTTGTAATCTTGTCGCCGGACTCTGGCAGTATCTTCACAGTAAATCCAGACAAAAGTTTCAAGTAACTTTGCGCCTGGTCCTTTCCTGCCTGGCCTGGGTCCTGGGGAAGTCTCGTTATTACTCTTCCATGCTTTGCCCTATCAGTTATGCAGGTCATTTTGATTAACTCCCTTACCTCTGCTGAATCACAGCGGCGATTGATAACATCGGCTATTATGTATCGGCCATTCTTTCGCTTACCGATCAGCACACCCGCCGTATATGCAGGCTCACCGTCCTCGTCCTCTGAGGTTGCTGCCAAGTCCCAGCCTCTCGCCCAGAGGATCACATCCGTAGGTAGTGCCTCCAGCATATTAACTTTGGTCTTCTTGAACATCAGTCCTGCCGCCGCTTTTATTTTCCAGTTTCCATACAGCAATCGCTCTCTTTCCACAAGGGCCAGGGCGAGCAGATTTGCCATGTAGCCGGGGTCGTTTTTCATCAAAATCTTATTATCCTGCAGTGTGCTGGCAATGAACGTAACACTCTTTGCCATAATCACGGCCTTTTCATAATCCATGCCGTTCTCTATCGCCGCATTAACGGCCTCTTCCTTAGTGCCAAACCAGTAGATTACCTCATTCAGACGTACCATCCACCTTACTTTTCCGGATCGGTCTGCGATTGGATATCCTGTCTCCTGGTCTATCCACCACTTTATGAACTCAGCTACCCACGAATCAGCGTCCGGATTGCAGGTCGCCCTCACATACGGAGATATGCCGGAATCTGTCCGGTTTCTGGATAGCATATAGAAAAACTGATACTCGCTGAAATGTGTCAGCTCGTCAAACCCTATCATTGTTACCTGGGAGCCTTGCCATGAGAGGCAATCTTCATCACTTCCCAGGTGTGCAAAATTGACCGATGCACCACTCGGAAATATCCAGTGTAGTTTTGGTGTCTTTAACGGATAACAACCTTTCACGTAGCTGTAAATCTTTTTACTGCTGTCCCATAAACCACCTGGAGAAGTCACCTGGGTATAATCCCTACGGAAGATAACCGCATTGAAATTCTTATTGTTCTTATGCCTCAGAGCCTCCAAAAGCAATCCGAAGGTTTTTCCCCCTCCGGCAGCTCCACCATATATGCAAATATCTGCAGGTGTGGCAAGGAACATTTCTTGCGGGCCTTTCTGCGGCGCCAAAATGATTTTCGTACTCATTCATCATCCCTCCCGTTGTCCGGAAGATAAATCTGAACTTCCGTGTCACCATCGCCTCCAGACTGGATGTAATCCTGCGGTCTATCCTGCCAGCGCTCCCTCTGCCTGTTTTTCAACCAGAAACATTGAGCCGCCACACTTGGCTGGACGTGTTTCTTTGTAGTCTCTACTCTGACAGGCTTCACCTTACCGTCTTTGTCTACCTCGACAATTTTCTTTTCCTCGGTGTATTCGTAGCCGGTTGCCATCTTATACAGGCTCCGGATTACCTTTGCGTCCGAAACAGCTTTCCCTTCTGCCAGTGCCTTGCCAAATGATTCGTGGTCCTTGGCCCAGCGGAGAATGGTTCGTTTCGAGACACCCATTGCTTCGGCTATCTCTTCATTGGTGGCACCCATTGCGGCCATAGACCACGCCCAATCATCGTGGTATAGGGCATTGTACTTCGGCTGTGCCGCCATACAATTTCTTATCTCCCGCTGATATAGTCAGCGCAAAGATACTCGATCAGCTGCCACCTGTTCTTGCTTGTCACTGTACCTTCTTTCTCCGCTTTCTTGATTGCCTGCTGGATAACCTTGGCGGACTCTCCGGGTACTGCACTGCTGCCGAATAGCTTTGCCAGATAGGTCCATTCCTCTTCCTCGTTGAATCCGACTTCATTCATGCGCTCGTTGGCGTTCTGTACCATGGAATGAATTGCCGCCCCAACATTCCGAATGTCCGTGAACTTCTGGTATTTGCTGAGGGTTTCCACAAAGCTCTTGCACTGCTCGTATGGCGCTACACCGATGATTTCCGATGCTGTTGTTTCCAGGCTCTTTATGAGAGTGTCCATATCCTGTACCTGGTGCGGAAGGAACGAAAACGTCACATTCTTAAAATCAAACTGGATTGCAGGCGATAGCATCTTTTCGTACTGCTCCAGAGGTTCCTCCATGATGTCCTTTCCCACAAAACTCTCGATCATATCATCCACATCAGTAATCATCTTCACGATTTCTCTCAGCGTGCTATCATCATCAAAGCCGGAGATTGCATTGTGGGCCAGCTGCTTTGCGGCTATCTGGCTCCGTGTCAGACCGGACACATCGACAATCACAACAATCTCTTTCAAGCCTGCTGCTCTTGCGCTCTTAATCCGGTGATGTCCCGACACAATCTCCAGCTTTCCATCTTTCAGAACTAAAAAAGGCAGGCTCTCCATCTGCCCTCTTTTTGAGATATTGGCTGTCAGCTGATCCTGCATTTCATTCTTCATTACCCTGGCATTGATGTCCTGCTCCTTCACCTTATCAATCTGGACTTTGGCAATCACCAGGCCGGAACCCATATCATAAATTACTGAACATCCTTCGATTTGGATGCTTTCGCTCTGCTCTTTTGCCACTGTTTTTCCCTCCTTAGCCATTCGCTCAATGTCTGCTGCTCTGTCCTTCCATCCACCAGCTCAGCTTCATACGTCAGCTTGTAACCGTTCTGCTTATCCTCCGCTCTGTTCACCAGTTTCATGATGCCTCGTACCTCTTTGTTTTCTGGGTACTTGGTAAGCATTGCAGTACGCATTTTCACAACCTTCTCCTGCTCAATGTTATCCAGCAGAGTATTCACAAACGCTCTGTTCTGAGCAAGCATATAGCATAGCCGGCCTATGCGGTACTTCTCATGAGGCACCTTCATCAATTCCCACACAGCAAGGGAAAAAGTCAAGGAATATCGGCACTTTCATCCACCACATTTCATTGTCTGGTACAAATCTGGTACAGAATGGAGAAAAAAGCACCCGCCCGCCCCTGCCCCGCCAGAATGACCGTATCCGCCATTTCCCGGCACAGCCTATCATTTCCCCACTCAACCGCATAAAAAGGTTTCCTGCCCCCGTATTGGCTCCACAAGCATATTATGACTGCTGCCACTCGCATATGTGAATATCCGGCATAAAGTGAGACACCCAATCTTGCGTATGTGAGCCTGCTGCCAAAAGGGGAGATACCCCCTATTTGCGTGTGCGAACTCTCTTTTAATTGCGAAAAACAAGGCATACTGCATTTATTGACAGCACCGCGCACCGAAAATTCACCGCATTTGAAATTCTCGTATTTGTGAATTTAATTCTTGACATAGCTCGCATTTGAGTTTATTATATTCCAAAAGGCACATAATAAACCACAACAAACGAAAGGAAACAGGGATATGACAGAGAGAACGAATGTTACACAGGTCATGGAATATGGGCGACTTATGGGAATATCTGAGCTTATGCGCTATACCTCGCTCGGACGGAATACAGCTATGGACCTCGGAAAAAATGCGAGCGCCATTGTACGCATAGGAAAGCGTGTTCTGTATGACCGCCAGAAAATCGACAGTTACATTGACAGCCAGGCACAGGACAGGTAATGTGCTTTGGCCACAAGGAGGGATAGCATGGCACGGAAAGGAGGATATGGAAAAGTGGATTGTAAAATTGTCAGAGACAGCACCCTCACACCAGAGTCCAGGCTAATCTATACGATTCTTGCCACATACAGCGATAAGAACCGGGAAAGCTACCCCAGCATTGACCAGCTCATAAGAGATACGGGCATGAGCAAAGACCGGTTCTACAGGCACATGAAACCTCTGGAAGAAAAGGGAATTGTCAAAAAGCATTATATCAAGACCGGCCCCGGCAATTTTGACAGAAAGCTCATTTATCAGCTCTGCGATTTTAAGGATTAAGAGCATCAGGAAAGCCACGGCATCTTGATTTCAGTATTCCCGGCTTTCCAGATTCCTCAAAATAAGGAATCCCGAAAGTTCGGAATCCCTGCCCTAAGGAAAGGAACTAATACCAGATTAAACAATACCAGGGTAAACATATTGCTTTGAAAAGATAAGCAATACCAGTATTAAACACATGAGTTTTATATTCTGAAAAACGAATATAAAACTCATTCCCTCCGGTCTGACCGCCTACGTCCGAATAAGGACACCTTGATTTTTTGGAGAAAGAATCTCCTGTAATGCCACTCGGCAGCAAAGAGCATCTTGACCGGGAAGGAATGAGAGCATGGAATGGGATAATGAATCAATCGTAAAACAGATACAGACCGGGCAAGGGAACCGGCAAGAACTTCTGGAAAGGCTCTGGACTGACAACCTCGGCCTGATCCGGAAAATCATACACAGGCTCACGGGCCTGCAATATGGGTACCCGCCAGACAGGGAAGATTTTGAGGATTTGGAACAACAGGCATTTATCGGCATCATGGATTCCGTACAGCACTATGACAGCACAAGGGGAGAAAAATTCTTTACGTTTGCGTATTACTACATCAAGCTCAGTGTTTACAGGTATTATGATTTCTCCGGGCAAACGCTCCGCATCCCGGCCTATATGAGAAAACGCATCCGGGATTTTATCGGGGAAAGGGACCAGCTCCGGGAAAAAGGGCTACCCGCCACGGATGAAATGATACAGGAACGGCTCGGCCTGACAGACAGAGCGCTCCGGGAAACGCTCCTGGCAATCCGGAAATTGGAACTGCAAAGGCTTGACAGCTATCTGAATGAGAGCGACAGCGAGTCCGGCACTGTCTTGGATATGATTGCCAGCACAGAGAATACCAGCGACACAGCAACGGAAAGCGTCCATGACCGGGAACTCCATGAACTGCTACGCTCTGCCCTCCAGGAACTTCCGGAACCGGAAAGGAATGTCCTCATTGCCCGGCATTACCAGAGACACAGCGCAAAGCATATCGCAAACGAAATGAACTGCACCGCCCAGAATGTATCAAGGCTTACAAAATCAGCGTACCAGAGAATCCGCACCGGGAAATATGGCAAGGAACTGTCAACATTCCTCCCGGAACGTGCCATCCACCGGGCAGAAAAGCGCATCCAGGACGAATTTAAGGAACTGAGCGAACAGGAAAGGGATTTATTGATATGAGCGACAGCACACCGGGAATTATAGATTTGAGCGACAAAGGGCCAGACCGCAGGGAATGGCAAGCCTTAGAGCGATATGTCCGGGAATATGCCCGCCAGACTGTAAGGGAAATCATGGCATCAGAGAGCGCCCCTTCAGCACCGCCCCAGGATACAGGAAAGGGCAATCTGAAAACGCAGCGTGAGCGTGAGAGGGAAAGGGAACTGATCCGGCAAGGACTGGAACGGTACCGCACAGAGCCACCGGACAGCAATATCCGGAAAGGGATTGACTGGCTCCTGCAAAGGCACGCCCGATGGGAAAGGTTCATGCAAAGCGATCCCCTCTTCCGGAAAAGGCATAATGCCCTGGTCCTGGAATACATCATCAGCCACCACATGACACGCACAGCGATAGAAAAACGGCTTGAAATCAGCGACAACGGATATAAGAATCAGCTTGAAAAGGGCATAAATGAGCTTGTACAGATACTTTTCGGCTACCGAGAGTAAGCCCCAGGACACAGGAAAGCCCCTCTATGACAGCCCCAGAACATCAGAAAATACGGCATCCCGCCCTCACAGGCACAGGCTCCGGCCTGATATGTCACCCCTAAAAAAGAGCAAGGGTAAGGAAAGGATAAGGGAATGAAACAAGAAAGCAAGCCCAGGTATTACATAGGCAAACGGCAATATGTTCCGGAAGAATCGGATTTGTTATGTGCATCATCAAGCGACACCGCCAGTTTCGGCAGCACAGCGACAAGAAAGCTCTACCGCACAGGGAAAGGCTCCTATTTCCTTGTCAGCGAGAGCCAGGGAATGGAAACAAGGGTACAGCTCATGGACGAGAAACAGGCATTTAATTTCATGGACGAACACACGGCCTGCATCGATACGGAAACCTATGATCGGATATTCGGGGAACCGGACAAGGCATAGCACCCGCCCACGCATACCGCCTGTATAGCGTTTTCGGCGCCATACCTTAAAGAGCCATCACCCACACTGGCAATGAGAGCCATGTGCGCCTGTATCAAAGCGTATGAGCATGGTATAACATCCACTCCCGGCAGCAGGGAAAGGACAGAGTTAAAATGCCCCGTATTTTGGATTTTTGGATTTTGCCCTAAGATTCCCCACAAAGTCACATTAAAACGCTCCATGAGCCTGTATCGGCTCCACAGGCATAAAAAACCGCCCCGGCAAAACCATTTTAGGATTCACCGGAACGGATTGCCCCTTGACAGAGCGACTCATGACCTGCAGAAAAATATAAGCCCCGCCCTGGCAAATGTCAAGAGCGACAGCGAGAAAGGGGGAAAATAGAAATGAGCATAGAGAGCATACTTGCGCCTGTTAATCTGGTACTGCTTATGGTATTACTGGCACTCATGATCCGAAACGGCAGAAAAAAAGTGATTCTGCAGGACAGAAACCCGACACCAGATATTGAGACATAGAGAAAGCCCGCCCCCGGCAATCAGCATACCGGGAACGGACCTTTAAGCGTATGGATATTGTATCAGCATCAGTTATGATCTGTCAACGGGAACCTGCACCGCCCCCCAGGACAGCACCGGGCAAAGAGCCATTGTCAGAAATCATAGCGTGAGCATATATTTTATATCTCTAATCTCTATCTCTTATCTCTGGTAAAGAAACCTACCAGAAATCTTACAGGAAACCTCACACATGGACCAGCAAGGACAGAGAACGGCATCCGGCCAGACTGCAGATTTTAAGTTTTGCCATCGGCTCCAGCAACGGTATGGATTACCAAACGGCAACAGCCAGGGAAAAGGGCATCCGGGAAATCAGCGCTCCGGAATCCTACAGCCCCGCCCTATGACCGGACAGGAAAAGCACAGCCCGCCCAGCATCCTGCTATGGAAATATCCGGCCAGACCGATACCGGACAGGAAAAAGCGTCTGACAGCCCCACAGACAGCCCAGGAACCGCCACCATCATAAATCTACACCGGGGAACAAATAACCGCCCCCTGCCACTGTAAACGAACCACAGACCAGCGACAGCAACCGGAACTATGCCCCATGCGCCAGACAGGAAAAGAAATCCCGAAAGGACAAGCGCCCCTCCGGGAAAGATAAGGTTTAGGATTGTGACCGGCCCGATTCTGCAGCAAAAGGGTAAAGGCCAACTCTGGCACAGGCTATTGATTCAGCAATCGGGCTTTCTGTGCGTTATATTCGTCCTCAGTTATGGCTCCGGCATCCAACAAGGATTTGAATTTCAGCAATTCATCAGCCACCGACTGCACCGGTACCGACTGTGCCACATTCTCCACCCCGCCCTGCTCCCGGACATTGGAAAAGGCAATCTTCCATTCCTCCAGCTTGGTAAAGAAAAACCGGTATTCGGCATCCTGCGTCCGGATCACCAGCACTTTGCTCATGAGCCTTTTGGTTTCCTCAATGTCCGTAATGTCAGCTATGGGAATGTCAAAGTCAAAATCGCCCTTCGTGAGATTTACGAGAGCGCCCATCACCGCAATTTTGGCAAAGGAATGTTTTGAGTAAATGAACCTCTGGTTTGTCAGCATAGCGTGACCGTTCTCTACGAAAGCCCCTTTGATACGGTTACATACACCCTGTAATATGATTGTTTCCTGCATTGTCAGCCCTCCCCCTCCGGCTCCATTTCGTCCGCATCCTGCCTTACATCATCAATGGTCAAAGGAAACACAATACCGTCCTTTGTTTTGACCGTTACCTCGCACTCCAGGTAATCAAAAATTTTGAGTAAATCATCAATCGAATAGGAACCACGAAATATTTTGTTTCTGACAGACTGCACCGAAATACCGAGACAATCGGCTAAATCTGCGGGCTTATGCCCTGTAACACTTAATATAGATTTTAGTTTGTTGGAAAACGACATAAAATGTACCTCCTGTTTTGATTTGTGTTATAGTGTGATTATACTCAAAATCCTATAAAATGTCAACTAAAAACAACAAAATTTAATCAAAAACATTATAAAAACTATTGACATACCACACGTTTCATAGTATAATATACTCATAAACAAACAACAAATACTCACAAACCTACAAAACAGCAAGCGAAGATAGACAAAAGTACCGCAAGGGAAACTAAGAATATCACATAACACTGGGACCGGATAAGAAACTGAGAGCGAGGGCAAGAGCCTAGAGATAAACTTAATGCCACCCAGGGCTTGCAAGAAAGGAAAAGCCAATGTATAGAAATATCTGCATGTTAGCCAAAACAGAGAACGGAGAATTTAAGAACGTCCGAGCGCTTGTCAATGTGACAGAGTTTGAAAAATCAAAGTACACCAGCTTTTCCACTTTCGCCAGTGACTACGCAAAGGCAAACGGTTATCTGGAATGCACGGTAACAGGATTTGGGAAATGCCTCTCCGATACGGAAATCGGAAAGAGAAAAGTATATGCAATCTAAGAAAGTGAGGGAATCAGCCATGACAGAGAGACAGATTGAGAACAGGGTTAAGAAACTGAGAGAGATTGAGAGCCAGCGCAAGGCTCTGGAAGAAAAGGAAAAGGCTCTGAAGGAAGAAATCAAAAGGGATATGGAAAGCAAGGGCCTGGAAGAAATCCGGATAAAGAATTTCATTATCCGCTGGAAAGAGATCATCAGCAACACGCTTGACAGCAAGGCACTGAGAGCGACATTCCCGGATATCTGCGAACAATTCACAAAACAGTCCGCAAGCAAACGGTTCACGATAGCATAGGCAAACGGCTCCGCCCGAAAGGGCGGGCCAGCACCCGGCACCGGGGGATTTGCCAGAGCGTGAGTCCTCCGCAGCGAAAGTATAGCGAGCAAAAGGAGGATTTCAGCATGAGAAAGGCAATCAACGACACAGGGACAATCGAACAGCTCTTTGAGAGCTACAAGGCAAGGTACAACGAGGAAACGCCACTGAGTGAAGGACAGGACACGGCAATGAACGAACTGGAAAAGGCAACGCTTACCGGCACGGCATCCGGCCAGACCGCATTTGACAAAGCGATAGCGTTATCCAGGGAATCCGAAAAGGCCGGCTTTATCCTCGGATTCAGAATGGCAATGAATTTAATGAGCGAGTGTCTGGGCTAACAGCCCGGCACCGCCCGGAAAGGACAGGGCTATGGCAGGGAAAAACAGAAAGGACCACCGGGGAAGAGTATTACCCCCGAATGTGAGCCAGAAATCAGATCAGCGCTATATCTGGAGGAAAATGATTGACGGGCATCAGTATGTGCTTACCGACAATGACCTGAACGAACTGAAAAAGAAAATCGTCCGCAAGGAATCAGAGCTCCAGAACGGCATCTACAGCAACCCAACAAAGATAACGCTCAATGAATGGTTCTGCAAATGGATGGACTTATACAAGGGCAATCTGAAACTGACAACCAGAGATCGGTACCAGAAGGAATGGGAATACTATGTACAGGACAGCCCGCTTGGGAAAATGCAGCTTTCCAAAATCAAGCGCATGCACATCATTGAGCTTTACAAGAAACTGAGCGAAGAAAACGGGCTTGCCACAGCCACGGTACATAATGTGCATATCATCATTTACGGCTCTCTTTCGGACGCTCAGAATGACGGACTGATAACGGAAAATCCTGCTATCAATGCGTTCCAGAAAATCGAGCACAAGGAACCTCAGCACCGCCAGGCATTGAGCGTCAGAGAACAGGAATTGTTTATTGACTTCCTCTCCAGCAATAAGAAATACAAGGTCTATCTGCCTATGTTCGCTTTCTTCCTGGGTACCGGCACCAGATTGGGAGAACTGACCGGGCTAACCTGGAAAGACATTGATTTGAAAAGGAATGTCATAAGCATAAACCACATTATGAATTATTCCAGAGTGAACGGCAAAAGAGTGTTCCATGTCAGCACACCGAAAACAAAAAGCGGAATTAGGGAAATCCCGATTCTCCCGGAACTGAAAAAGCAACTGCTACTGCAAAGGCAATATGATTTTATGACCGGCATACACGGAACGGCCACGATTGACGGATATACGGACTTTGTTTTCCACACTTCTGCAGGAACGCCCTATATGCAAACCGGACTAAATGCCATCATCACCAGGATTGTAAACGCCTACAACCGCCAGGAAACGGAACGGGCAAAGAGCGGGAAAAGGGAACCGGAATTACTCCCGGACTTCTCCCCGCACGTCCTCCGGCACACATTCTGTACCCGGTTCTGCGAGAATGAAAGCAATGTGAAAGTGATCCAGGCAATCATGGGCCACAAGGACATCAAGACCACCATGAATATCTATGCTCATGCCACGGACGATAAGATACAGGAAACCATGAAAGACCTCAGCTCCAAAATCAAAATCTGTTAAAGCCAGAGTCAGCACCACCGCCATACAGGGCATTGGTACTGGCTCTTTTTGTGCAAATTCTGGTACAAATTCCGGTACGAATAAAGGATTGAAATAAACAAAGATAAAAGATAGACCATAAGGAAAGCCCTGTAAAATGCACTATACGGAACGCAAAGGACAGGGATAAACCGTACATTTAGAAATTTCATCACGTACCAGACAAAGACGGAATCTGCTGCCATCTTGGATATACCGAATACTCCGGCCACATATCCATCAATCAGCAACGCTCTGTTGTAGGTAGCTGAGGAACCGACAAAGTTATGTGTCCACAGTACACGGTAATACTGAGCCTGCGCCGCCTTAATCGGAATCACCTGCACTTTGCTGTCCTCTTTGATTTCATAGTCCCTCGGCAGCATACTGCAATCCAACGGCTCCAGTTTGCTTTCGGAAGGGCGCTTTATCTTCTTTCCATTGGCGAGTGCCGTTGCCTCTTCCTCTCGGTTCGTGGTGATGTATGCGTTCAAATCCGCCCTGGTGCCGGACCTGGCATATATTGTATATCCTACTGCCTCGCCTACCCGCTTTTCCTGGTAACAGATAACCAGGGCCTTTGCCTCCATGCACATATCATAGAATTGCTGGTGCCCTGTCTCCGGATCGAACAGCTGATACTCCGGTTCCTTCCACGTCATTTTCCCCTGGGTGTCATAGAACTTCTCGTACCCAGAAAAGTAAGTCGGTGGATTGGCAATAACCAGGGCATGGGGATCATCCAGAACCTCTTTCAAATGCACCCACATATCCAACGGCCTATAGCTCATACCGTGCAGAAGGTTCCGAATCACTTCTATCTGCCGGTTGATGCTCTCTATATGCTCCTGCTTTCTCAACCGCAAGTCCGTAAGCATCTGGTAGAAATAATCATTGCCTGCACTCTTTGATGTTCTGAGATACAGCTGTGCATACAATGCTGTTGCCGGGTCAAGCAGTTCTTGATCGTCAAATCCTTGTGCATGTATTTCCAACGGTTCTAATGACTGCCCTGTAATGGCATACCCAAGCACCGTAGACATCATGTTTACATCACTGGTTTCGATTTGCTCTGGCTTGAACCCATTCTGTACTGCCAGGTTTGCCATAGCGAATGTACCCGCACACGGCTCTACGAACCTGGTATATCCGGACTGCGCTGCCGTTTCAATCAGCTTCACAAGAAACTTCTGCTCTGAGGTGCCCAGGCACCCCAAAAACATTGCACCCGGATTCATGAAAAATGCCATTTGCCTGCCACTCCTTCCCTTGAATTGTGAAAACCATACAAAAAGCTGAGGTGGCTCCAGGTATAACCCCGGAGATTTCTGATACCCACCCCAGCACATTGCACAAAATAAGGCACCGTACTCATTGAATACGATGCCGTTGTTGTTGGACCGGAATCCTGCAGTGAGCAGGAACTCTCCCCTGGAAGGGGAACGTGATACTTTCACCAATTCCGGAAATTATGTTAAATCCCCGCCATGCCGAATATGCTCATTTGCTCATACCCGCTTTCCTCTTTAGCAGGAGCATTGACAGGTTTCTTGTTGTCTCTTTTCGCCTTACCCTTCGGCAGTGTCGGATCGGGCAGCTCTTCGATAATCTCTCCTGTTTTCTCTGCCCACCACTGAGCAAAGACTGTTCGGTGGCACCACTCACTCTCCACCCTCACATCTTCAAAACAGAGAAGAACCAATTCTTTACCTTCACTCCTTGCCCTTTCCTCCAGCTTGTTAACCATGCTGATGATACGCTCTGTTCCGATTCCCTCCAGTTTTCCGTAATATGCCTTCTTGAAATTCTCAATATCCATGTTCAGCATATACCCTTTGGGGGCCAGGGAGTAGCACTGCTCTCTCAACTCATACCCCAACCGGAACTTCGGCTGTCCTATACTGATTCCTACCGGGTAATAATTACCATTTGGTAATTCCTTATTGCTGTACCTGCTGGTCCATATAGCCATCTTACATCACTCCTTTTAGTCTGTTGTTGATATTATAATTATACTATACAGACGGTTCTAAGTACACTGAAATAGCCTTATTTAACCGATTGTTTACAATTCCTCCGGACCCTTGCGGCAAGCCTTTCGACCTGCCGCCCGCATCCTGGAAGAAAAACAACTGGCTCCTTTTTAGGGGTGACATATGGGTTATTGGCTGATTACCATATTACCACTTGGTAATTCGCTTGTAAACCTACTCTTTTTCTACTTGGCTTTCATATAGCCTCTGGCAGCGTTCAAAATCACATTCCGAGTAAGTAAACAGCGACAATTCCACAAGCTATCCCCAGGTCCTTATACACCGTCTTATCACTTACTTTTTCTACCTGCGAAATTTCCTGTACCGTGTACTCTCTTTCCTCCAGATACATCATGCTAAGCTCCCTATAACGGCGCTTCGCCTCTTCACTTCCAGACTTCTCGCACTCTTCCCGGTACATTTCAGTCGCTTTTTCTATGCGGTAGATACAATATAAATCCTCCTGCCTCCTTTTCTCCCCATCCTGGATCACCCTCTCTGACTTACTTACCGTCTCCCTGGCGCTCCCCATGAGGTCCTGTATGAATTTCCATCTAAGTTCAACCTTTTCTTCTTCTGTAAACTCTGCCTCGTCAGACAGCGTAGCCTTGATTCGCCGGTATGAGCTGAGCATCTTTTTGGTTTTCTTGACCTTATTCTCTTCCCTGGCCCGTTTCTTCTCAGCCTTGACCTGCTCTGTTCTGAAAGTATGCACTGCCTCCTTGCCTGCTATAGCGGCTATCTGGTTAATCTGCTCCTGTGTCAGAACATACATGGGTATCTTGTTATCCGTTTCCATAATGTCGCCTCCTTGACTTTCTCGCAAATGCGAGGTATAATCTTTTTAGGGTTTGAGTCGTCTCGCAAGGGGCGGCTTTTCTTTTTACCTGCGCCGTGACTTGCAGGTGGCGAAGTGTGATATGTAGCCGATTCCTTCTGCCAGGTTACTGTCTACCCTATTGGCAGAAACAACTTCTCCGGCCTGGGTTACGATCTTCTCTGTAGCCTTCTCCCCGGCCTCCGGCCTGCGGTAACTTACCATTTCTGGATTCACCGGCATATTCTTTCCTGCCTTTGTCTTAATCCACATGACCTGTTTCTTACAATATGCACACGTTCCAAACGGATTACCTGACCTCATGCTCTCCTATCCCTCCTTTCTGGCCTCCTTTATTTCCTGTTCGAGTCTCCTTGTCTTATCATCTGCTCCGAAGTAAGCACCTATTCCATGGATTCCATTCAGCTGGTCCGCCTGCTCCGGAGTCAAATCAATATAGCCAGTCACTTCATGCGATTGCCATATTGCGAACTTCCTTGTACCTTCCATCATTTACCCCCCCAATTCAATTTTCTTTAGCTCTTCCATGGATACGAGCCGGCAGTCTGGCAGCATTATTGTCGGTTCTCCCAGCACTACCTCTCTGCCCTCAATGCGCATCCTCGGATAGCTCACTATTACAGAACATTCTTGCGCTACCTGGTATGAGGAATCAGATATGATTTTCCGGATGCGCTTTTGATCTGCGCCAGAAGTCTGCCTCCCATTTACCGGAATATTGGCAAACCGCCTCTTCATAGCATTGGCCTCTTTGTATATCCGCTCATACACATACATAAAATTCCTTGCCATACGTCATGCCTTCTTTCTCGGACACCAGGCTGGAGAAGTCTTGATTGGAACCTCTTCACTATACCGCTTTCCGAATCCGATAAACCCCTCCGCCTTCGTTATGCGATGCTCCCGATAATATTTTCTGATATACTCATTGTCTGGATGCTCACATGTGAAGTTGCTCCTAGTATTCCCTATTGGCCTCGACTCTCTGCAATACTCACACTCTGAGCATTTGATAACTTTCTCTTCCATTGCTACCTCCTATACTTTTTCACGCTCCAGCTGTTCATCAATCTCATGCAGGCTTTGCTTGAACGGATTGAATCTCGGATATGCCGCATACTCTGCATGATCTTCCAGGCTTACAAACTGTGCCCAGGTTCCCGGATAAATCCGCTTAATCTCCCGCTGCTCTGCCAGCTTTGCGTTAGGGCAGAACCAACACCCGCCCCTCTTTGAAAACTTATAACAAGGACTGAGCAAATCATACTCTATGCACTTCTGCCTTGCCATTTCCTCGGTATAGCCATATTTTTCAAGCAGAGACACGCAACCTCGCTTTTTCCTCAATGCCTCCAACCGTTTCGGTTCATCTATACCTATCCCTATGTACTGAGTAACCGGTTCGGTAATCTGATTCTTATACTCTGTAATCGGCTTTACCTTCAAATCACGCTGGACATTGCACATTCCTAATCCTGGAAATCCATATTTCTTCCCTTTGTTCTCCATGTGCTTTGTCGGCCTTTCAATTATCCGGTTGAACAGATACAGGTAATCCATGCTTGACCGAAGGATTGTGACCTTATATCCCCAACTCTCAAATATCGGCTTTGCCACCTCTTTCACAAAATGAATGTGATGCGGATTCTCTCCGCTTATTCCGTGCTGGATGTCAAACATCACTTCACAGAATATTATTTCATCCAACGGCTCATGGTTCTCATGGGCCAGGATAATGCTTGCTGTACTATCTTTTCCACCGGACCAGCTTACCATAAAGCGCATGAGGGATAGTGCCGAAACACATATCCGCTACCGCATGACTACCGTTAGGCCGCATCCGGCCCGCAAAGGCTTTGGTAATTACATTGGTCGCCGCTCGCCATCCCAATACGTCTAGGCGCTCAGCAATTCCCTCCTGCTCACTTTATTTTCCTGGAGTGCTTTTCTCCAGTAAGCTATTTCCGCTTTGTCCGATCTTCTGATAGATTCCTGCAGCATCATTTCACAATCTTCTATTGCGCTCTCGATTTCTTCCAGAGTTGCCTCGCTTTCTTGCCCGCAACACCCACAGAAATCGTCTCCGTAAAATGCAGAAACAAATTCCCGCTGATCCTGCAGAGTGACCTTATGTTTTTTCGCCATACTCAGTACCTATTCGCCTTTCTGACCTTTTCAATCTCCGTGAGGGAAGGGGCATTGACGCATTTCTTCATGCCCTCATACAGTTCCTTCGCTCCCGGATTGCCTTTCTCCACTTCATCCGCCAGGTGGCGCAGGACCAATACAATCAGTCCTGCGTCTGCCTTTGCGTATGGAGATATGGCATTGATGATCTTTTCAGAGTAGTGCTGCAGACCTCTTTCAACCAGTTTCATAGCCTCCGGCGTCTTTCCGTCAGCTATCAGCTTATTCCCACGGTCCACATAACTACTCATTCGCTCTTTCTTGAATGCCATGACTTCCTCCTATTCTTCCGGATCGTCCTCCGGTTCCTCGTAACCATATCCGTCCCCAGGTTCTTCCGGCCCCAAAAGTTCATCCGTAATATCTTCCAGCTCTTCTTCTGGTTCCTCTTCTTCTGGAGCAGCCTCCGTTGACTCAACCTCTCTAAACTCTCCGTCAATTACCTCGCCCTCACTCGGTCCAGGGAGTCTCGGAACGCTCCCGCCCTCAACTGCAGAATCATCACTCTCTCCTTCCGGCTCACTGTCCTGCTGCTGGAAATCCGAATCAAAGATACTTCTCTGTGCCGTATTCGCAATCGGCACCAGCTTGAAAACTCCGGTATCTTCATCCATCACCAGCTCCATTTCATTGTTGAAGGAACCAGATTTCTCGTCATTGATTTTTACGGCGGATGTCACCTTATGCTTAAACTGTGGTTTGCTGACCTCCCTCGATTCTCCCTTGACATCCGGATCGTAATTCGGTATGTACTCCTTTACCATCGTGACATCAATTTTCAATGTCATACTGCCCTCGTTGGTGCCTTTCTCCTGCATATTACCGATCAACCGCTGGAGAACAAAATTCATATCCTTTTTCATTTCTTCAAAGGTATCGCTGTCAAAATCCAGCCTCTTCTCAAAATCTCCACTCATGCCTTTATCCTCCCATACTCAATTCCATTGTCATTCATGAACTGAATCAATTTCTCCAGCTGACCCCTGGTTCCTTTTGCATAGAATCTGGTCTTATACCGCTTTTCCTCGATTTTCGGCGCTTCTACCGCCTGCTGCTGAGTAAAAGGATCAACTGCTGCCACAAAAGCCTGCCGTTCAATACTCTGAATGGTTTTCCCCATTTCAGAAACCGGCTCCGTTCCGCTTTCCCAGGGAAGTGTTCCGCTTTCTGCCCCACTTGATACGTTTTGAGGCGGTTCTGTTCCGTTTTCCTGGCCTTCGATTACGTTTTCTGGCTGTTCAGTAACGCTTTCTGGCTGTTTACTTGCAGATTCCTGCTCCGCTTTCAGCTGAGCCTCCCTCGCTTTCCTCTGCTCTTCTTCCAGTCTCGCTTTTTCCTCAGCCGCTTTCCGCCGTTCCTCAGCCAGACGCTTTCTTTCAGCCTCTTCCTCGGCCTTGCGCCTCTTCTCGGCCTCCAGCTTTTCTTCCAGGTCAGACAGCCGCTTATTCTCTGCCAGAGCTTTGCTGAGGTCCAGCGTCTTGATATAGACATCCTTTGCGTTCAGCTTATACTTGCTCTCCAGGCTGTCGATTGTTTCCAGGTCAGTACGGACTTTTTCAACCTTTGCCTTTATATCTGCCTGGGCCGTAGCCAGCTTATAGGTCTGATTCAGATACCGATTGTCAAACACTTTCTCGAAGGGAAGAACCTGGGCCAAATCCCCGATCACTTCATCATAAGCCTCCTGGATACTCTTCCTCTTGTCCTCTTTCTGCTGATTCTCAAATGCTTTTACTTGACCGTCAATTGTCGCCACCGTTTTCTGGATAATGGAGCTGACATCTTTCAGCTCCTTCTCGAATATGTCGTAGGGTTCATTGACAATCTTCTTTACCATTTTCCGGCGCTCTTCGATAGCTTTAATGAGGCTATTCAGCTCCGCCCGATCTTCCTTGGCCTGTTTCATATTGTCCTCAGTGTAGACAACATTCTTATAGCTCGCTATTTTCTGTCTGACCGCCGCCTCCAGTTCTTCTTTGTTCCACTTAATCACCCGGAGAAAGCCATCCTCCGTAGGATTGATAAGTCGGAACTCCATCTTTGCAGGCTGTGCCACCATTACCTCACTCACAACCTCAGCCTCCACCGTTTCCGGTGTTGTTTTCTTCCTTCCTGCCATCTGTCTACCTCCTATATTTCATCTGGTCCTATTACCCGGATCATCACATCCACCCTGGGATTCTCAGAGTAGAACTTCCTCACCTGTGCATCCACAACCGCTGAATCATCACGATATGCCACTTTATTCAAACTATCGCACACAATTTTACCGATATTGTCCCAATCCGGCTTTTTAGTTGGCCGGAGCCTATGCTCCAGCATCGCCTTGCGCTTTTTCTTGCTAGTGGACTTCGGAATTTCATAATATGCAATAATCCTTACATCCAGCGCCGCATCTTCGCTGAACATTCTTCCTTTCGCTGCCTGCTGGTACATCAGCTTGACTAAATTCTCATAATTTACCGTTTTATCTGGAGTGTAGGTTTTCACATACTCTCCCGCTCTGGAGAACTTCGGCCTCTGCTTACCAAAAGGCGGGCCTGGTACCGTGAACTTAATCTGCCGCATAACTTCATCCTCCACAATATTATCCATGCCGCCTCCTATTCTCCACCAGCAGCATTGCCCGCCTCAGTGTCACGGTAGACTTTCAGATAATAGTCCATCTGTTTCCCTGTCGGCGTTTTCTTTCTGACTCCCGGACCTACTGTGTAACCATTTTCCAGCAGAATTGCCGTAACCGCCTTTCTATCCTCCAGCTTATAAATGCTGAGTTCTGTTACTTTTTCCATTGCCATAATTTCATCCCTCCAATATTCGTCTTGTCTCTGAAAATCTTGCTGCTGCCTCTTTTTTTCTCCACGACATTCCATCCACCTTTACCGGATAGCACATTTCAAATATCCTGTCGTATATCCGGTTATACCGAATATCATCACAGCTTTTCATCTGAGAAATCTCCAGATTGGTCGTAAGAATGATTGGCTTGCCGGTTCTGTACCGACTGTCAATGATGTCATACACCTTTTCCAGAGAGAAATCCGTTCCCCTCTCGGCGCCAAGATCATCAATTATCAGTAGCTTTGCCCGGTTCAGCTTTGCTATGTACTCGCTATCATCCCTCTCAAAATCACTCATTTCATCCAGCAATTTAATGAATGAGGTCATGATTACAGAGTGCATTTGCCCCAACAGCTCATTCGCTATAGCGGCGGCTGTATAACTCTTTCCGGTTCCCACGTTGCCCCAAAATAGAATCCCCTGGCCTTTGGAGAACATTTCTCCGAAGTTTTCAACATACCTCTTTGCGATGCCGAATACCTTCCGGTTTTCCTCTGTCACCTTATAAGTGGCAAATCTTACTTCTTTCAGACGGGCATCCATGAGGCTCAGTTTTCGCAGATTGTCAATGGTGCGCTGCTCTTCCTCGAATCTCAATCTTCTCTCATGTGCCTCCTTCTCTTCTCTCTGGCATTTGCACACGCAATGCACCCTCATTTTCTTTTGTCCTCTGGAGCCATCCATGAGAGGCATACTGAGTTCTCTTTCAACTGCCTCGCCGCATATAGAACAGTGGAGAAAACCATCAGCACCTAAAACTTCTTCTCTTTCCATGCCTACCTCCAGTCTCCATACGGATCATCTTCATCTACAGCTTTCGTGCCGGCCTGTGGAGCGTTTTTAGGCAGATAGTCCAGGAATGGGGTGGATTCTCCCAAAAATGTCTTGCCATGCTTGATGTACTTCTCTTCTGTTCTATCTCGCCTGCACTGCTCTGCATAATTCTTTGCTGCCTCCAACAGCTGTTCGTGAGAAAAACCATCCTCCAGCCTTGCCTTATACTTCTTGTATGCCTGGGCCTTATCCGCTTTCCGAGGATAGATGGACCAGAACTCTTCAAAATCTGTTGAGTAGTTACTGATAGCTTTTTTTGACTTCGGTTCCGGCTTTTCAGCCTCCGGTTCTGCAGGATTGTTTTCCCCTGCCTCTCCTAAAAGCGCCTTTTCATTCTTCACTCTGCTGTAATACTCTCTTTGCCTATCCGCCTCCGTTGAGGATTTTCCGATATAGTTCTGAATATCCATCATGTAGATTGCACCGTTGTCAAGAACCTCTATCAGCTCCAATTTTCTGAAAACATCCAGCGCCTTTTCCACGGTTCCTACCTGGTGGCCCACGAGAGTAGCCAATATCTCCGGTGTGTAGGGAATCACATTCCTATACATCAACCGGCCCTCGTTTCTCAGACTCCTAAGATAGAGTTTCAAGAGGATATTGCTGTATATGTAGCCGTCCTTCATGCTCTCCAGAATCTTGATTTCTTCCGACTCGAAAAACCCCTCCTTCAACTTTAGGTAGTAATACTTTCTGTTGTCTGCCATATATTCACCGCCAATCGTGCCACTATATTCCGGCTGTCAAATCCATAATTGAAATTGGTCTTGTCAACACCCGGTTATGCCGGCAACAATCGCACAGCTCGCACCGATCCGGCTCTTCCTCACCACTCTTTACTCTGAGGATTCTCGGCATATTCGCCTCTACCACATGAAGAGCCTCCTGCAGATAATTGTCTGTTACATGGATAATCCGAATGTCCGGCTCTTTCTCCTTCGTCGCACCTGCAATGTAAAACGGCAGCTTTTTTCCGGTATTCTGCCTAACAATCTCCTGGTATACCGCTCCCTGGATGTCATAACCCCAGTAACGGACGAAATCCAGATAACCTAAATCCTTTACCCACTTCAAATCCGTAATGGATGCCATGACTTTCAAGTCCACGATTGCCACATCCGGAATATAGCTGTCGATTTTGATCTTCCACTTTGCCCCGAACAGTTCCCCGGTCATAATAACCTGTTTCTGCCCAGACATATATTTCATGAAATACTGATCCCGCTCGATTCTTGCGATAATCTCATTGGCCTTCACATACTCTGCTTTCAGGCCCCCATCCTTTTTGAAGAGTGACGGATGTTCTATCTTGAACTTATCCAGGGTACCCTCAAAATACGAATCCACATAACTTCCTACCATCAGCGCCGTAGTTTCTTCCTCTTCCCAGCGTTCTTCCAGCTTTTCCATCGCCGTGAACTCACAGGGCAACTTCCCATATGTCCCCGCAAAATCCTTGAATTGGGAAACACTCATGTATTCCCGATTAGCCTCCTGGCTGTAATAATTCCCATCTGTCAGTTGCATTTCTTCCTGCCTCCTATTCTTCTACCTCTTCCAAATCCAAACCGCCTATCTGGTTACTATCTGGCTCCTGGACCACAAAAGCATCCTGGGCCTCCACAATATCCGGCTGGTTATCTCCATAGGTTCCATTCCCATCTTCGTCATAAATCTTTTGATCATCCTGGATTGCCCTCTGCATATCTACAGACAAGATGCCCCATTTGCTGAGCAGCAGCTTGATTACTGTTTTCAATGCCATAGCCTCAAAATCTGTAGTCCACTTACTTGACTTCTTTCCTTCCTTGATGTCATAGCGGTATGCCTGGGAATATTTCTTTGCATGGTTATCTACCGCCGCTGTTGACATGTATAATTCCTGACTGAATCCAGTCTTTAATCGGAACCATGCGTAATAACCTACCACCTTGCTTTCATCCCCTGCATTTCTCTGAGTGCATTGAGAGAAGTCTGTCACAAACTCAATTTCCCCGGTAATCGGATTATACTTTACCAATTCGTCCTCATAGACAACTGCATAATTCATCTTCTCGTAATATCCAGAACGAATTGCCAGCTGTATAAAACCTTTATACATCATCTGAAACTGTGCTTTTGGCACTTTATCCCACTGCCTTGTCTGAGGATTATAAATACTCTCGTTGTACGGAACGATTGCGCTGAACCCCAGATTACTGTCAATCGGAAGATCATATGTCGCCGCTACAAATGCCGCACTCATGATTGAATTTGCACTGCACTTTTTAAGCTGTGTGCTGCCGGCTACCGTGTTTGTGATAGATGCAAGAAACTGTGGCGCCTTCTGCCCCAAAACTTCGGCAAATTTCTTTTTGACTGCATCCGATGAAATGAGCTGCTTTACCTGTGTTGTCACGCTTACTCCAGTCTGCTGCTGGACTGCCGGCTGCTGCTTTGCTGTCTGTTGTCCTGCCATACTGTTATCCCTCCTTCTGTGCTGTGGCAAGTCTCTCTCCCACATATTCTAAATATTCGTTTGCTGTCATATCCGATAAACATTCCTCGCATATCGGACCTTCATCAGAATCCAGATACTCTTCGCCCTCTGTAATTCCTCCTGCGCATCTGCTACAGATTCTCACTACAGCCGGTTCTGATGCATTTGGGCATCTTGGGTGGCATGGAATCATAAGACACATACTGCACATTCCCCACACTCCTTTCTTATCATTCGGGAAAGCGAAACCATATTTACTGCCATACGGAAACAATGATTTTTCAGTTCATCCGGCAACAGCAATTTCATGTAATCCTCTGTCTGTCCTGTAATCTCTATCTTTCTTCTGCACAGTTTTATCACATCCGCTACCTCTTCATCGCTGATGTTACAAGTTGATTTCCGGAACTCAGACACAATTTCATCAATCTCCTTTTGACTCATAATCATCCTCCATCCCAAACAGATACCGCACTGTGCCTCCTACATTCCTTACCGTTTCCACTATCATGAGGATCAATGGCAATGTCAGCCACTCACCGCCGTAAGCCACATAACCTCTTTCTGCATAGGCTACCTTCACAAAGACTTCGGTAAGGACCAGGCCGGCAACAATCCATATCCAGTTCCTTGATATGTACCTCTTTATTCCTCTCATTCAGCCAGCTCCTTATCCGTATAGAAATAATGATTGCCGTACTGGAAAAGGAAGTGCAGGTTATTCTTGTGCCAATCCGATGCGCTTTCACTCTCAAAATACAAAGCACCTTGGCTTTCGTCCCAGCTCTCCAGCCGAACTAAATCCAAAGCCTCATAACACTCCTGGTCCGGCTCTACTCTGTCAAACCTTCCACTGCCAACCGGACTGAACTGACCTTGTTGAAAGATAACCTCCGAAACACTGTCCGGGAATCTGTCACTCTGGACACGATTGAGAACCACTAGGATTACCAGTGCTTTTCCTTCCACACCCTCGCTTTCGGCCTCTGCCATGGCTATCTTTGCCAGCATATATTCATCTTCCGGGTCATAACCGGCACTTTCGATGATTTCCTGGCACTCTTCCATGGCATCTTCACCTGCGCTTTCTATCGTCACTATTTCCTCCGGCTCTGCCGTGGCTGCTGCATCCAGTGTTGATGTAACATTTCTTTCAACTGTCCGTGCTACATACGCCTCTTTTTTCATTCCGGTACCGCTTCGTATATCTGCATACAAATTATTGACACCGCCAACCATAAATACAGCAGCTCCGCTTATTGCCAGGACTTTTGCCCCGAACAATCGCTTTCGCCTGCTCTTTTTACTCACACTCTGTTCTCCTTTCCGGTATTGCTCACGCTCTACACTCCTTTGATGTATTTCTCTCCAACAATTTTCATTTCACTAATGGTCTCTGCCATCTTATCCAGCCTCTCCAGGATTGCTTTCAGCCTGGGAACTTCATCATCGCTGATGATACCGTCCTCGGTTATATCAATCAGATCATCTTTCATGTGCTTTAGCTCTTCTTCGTTAAACCCTCTCAAAAGCCTCAGCGCAATGCCCTGTATACTTTTTTCTTCCGTAGCCAGTGGCAGAAAACCATGCACCGGGCACTCTCTCATGCAGTATCCCGTAATCAACTCCGGGGAATTGTAAAGGTCGGCCATGAGAACCACTTTATCTACCGGAACAACTTTCGTATTTCCAAGCTCGTAATCTGCCAGCGTTGATACCGAAATTCCCAAAAGCTCTGCGGCTCCTTCACGGCTATATAGCCTCTCGTTGTATGCTGCTGCCTTTTTCCTCGCCTTAAAGTACACATTATTGTTCTCGTTTATAGGACCTTTTCCCATTTCATGTTACCTACCCTTTCGCTATAATCTTATTATCACCAGAGGGTACAGCCGGTAAGGTGATGTTCAGCAGGCTTGCTACAGCATCCACGATTTCTTCATTCATCATCTTGCCGTTGATAACCAGTGACAGCCGATCCCTGGAGACATTCAGTTTCTCTGCCAGCTGATTGACGCTCATTTTCTGTTTGACAAGCTCAATCTTCACACACTGACACCATTCATCTGATGGAGTATCAATTCGTTCCGGCAAACCCTCTGTGCCAAGCACCTTGTTAATCTTCTTTGCGATTGCCTGGTAGCTTGCGTTAGAATACCGCCCATTGATAACCGAGGAAACTGTCCCAACGCTGTAACCGATGCGCTCCGCCAGCTGCTTGAACGTCATATCTCTGTCGATCAAAGCCTTTCGGACATCCTTACTCCATTGTGATGTTTCCACTTTCATTCACGTATCACTCCTTTCTCGCATTTGCTTGATATTTGTTATTTATTTTTGCGAATTTGCGTGCTATAATAGAAGTAAATCTATTTACAGGCTCGCAAACGTGCATAGAAATACTCTTCGCTCTCAGCTCGCAACTTTGAATTGATTTGTATTTCATGTATATATTATACCACGTATCTGCGAGTTTGTAAATGATTATATTCTCAAATGCGAATTTATTTTAGTGCGGAGGTATGAAATGGAGATAATCGAAAGAATCTATCAACTGCTGGACGAGAAAGAGAAGCGGGCCTATGCCCTTTGCGAGAAATTGGACATCCGGACATCTACAATGTCAACCTGGAAGGCTCGCACCAACGATCCGCCCGCCAAATACATGAAAACCATTGCTGACTTCCTTGGTGTATCACTGGACTATCTCATGACCGGCCAGGAGGCACCAGTGCGCAAGACCACTACCACGGAAGAAGATGAACTGCTGGAACTGTTCCGTTCTCTTCCGGAACCAAAGAAATATGAATTTGTCGGGGAACTTAAAGGATTTCTGAAAGCCTATACGGAATCACAGAAATATCTTGACGAGGAAAAAAGATTATCAGTTTAGATTGGTACCGGCGCTATGGCCGGTACTAAAGACAGGAGGATCGCCTATGCCAAATGCCGCTCAATACTTCCAGCTGGCACGGACTGAGGAAAGAGCCGGGAATGAGTGCGCTGCCTTACTTCTATATCTCTCTTCTTTCTGTGACAGCTTTAATTCCAGCACCAGAGATTACCCATACGGAGCTGTTGCCAAAATCCGGAGTCTGCAGAACCGGCTTTCACTTTCCAATCTGCAGCTCATGGAGCTGGTACACTCTTATGGCCCTCTTACGGATGCTGAGTGCCAGGAACTTTTGTGCTATTCTATCCATGGCTGTCTGTCCGGAATCAATACCACTCTTTCCGGCTGTGCCTATGGATACTAAAAAATTCTCGGAACGTCTGTCCCACTGCATGAAACAATGCAAAGTAAACGGCGCTGAATTGTCAGCATTATCTGGGGTAACTGCGGCCACAATCTCCCGATACCTTAATGGCCTACGGACACCCACAGTCGAAAACATCATCCTGCTTGCAAAGGCTCTCGATGTCTCTGTGGATTACCTTTTAGGCTTGCATGATGTCCCAGATGATAAAACCCTCACCGCTGCCTATTCAACCGCATCCAGCGCTGATAAGCGTGTGATTTGGACGCTCCTGGAAAGATATGGAGGTAAACATGGAACAACAACTGACAGGTAACGAGGAATTTACCCTACACGGTTCTAGTGCTGGTATATCCGTTAAGGACTTCTGGAGCTGGGCATATTCTGACCTGCTCAACAATACCCAGCGTGGGGTAATGGCAGAATTTCTCGTTTATTCATCACTCAAATCGGAGTACCCCCCGCACGCAAATGCGAGTGAATTGGCTCCCATTTGACGTTACAAGCCCCTCCGGGAGACGCATCGAGGTAAAATCTGCCGCTTACCTGCAATCCTGGACTACGGACTTTCCAGCTCAGATACAATACGACATTGCGCCTAAGCTGGCCTGGGATGGAAAGAGCTATGCTACAGAGGCAAAACGCAACTGCGACCTATTTGTATTCTGCCTTTACACTGCCCTTACCCGTGACAAATCCATCCTCGATCTGGATTATTGGGAGTTTTACGTGCTGCCCACCTCTGTCCTTAATGACAAGATTCCCAACCAGAAAACCATCTCTTTATCTTCTCTCCTTAAATTGGAACCGATAAAGACGGACTATGCCGGACTCGGCTCAGCAATCGAGTCAATCAAACTGTAAAGGAAGTGATACCATGAAACTGCCAAACGGCTATGGGAGTGTAACTAAATTATCTGGAAACAGGCGCAAGCCTTACCTGGCCCGTGTCACCCTTGGGTGGATTACCGATGAGCAAACCGGGAAGTGCGTACAGAACCGTGTGCCCATAGGTACCTTCAAAACCAAAAAAGAGGCTCTGCAGGCATTGGCAGAATACGGTGCTAACCCTTACGACATCCAGAACAACAATCTCACCCTGGCTGAGCTTTACCAGAAATGGACAGAGGCATACTTCCCTACCTTGGAAAGCGAATCTTCCTCCAGAACCATCACTGCCGCATGGAGGTATTGCCATGCCATCCAAAGTATGCGTGTAAAGGACCTGCGGGCCAGGCATATCAAAGGCATTATGGAAGATGGCTATATCATTCCTTCTCGTGGCAAGAGTGCTGGCCAGAAAGTGCCGGCCTCTCCCGGCACAAAGGCCAGGATTAAATCCATGTTTAACCTCATGTTGGACTATGCTCTCGAATATGAGCTGGTAGACAAAAACTATGCCCGGACTTTTGACCTCTCCAATGACATCATCAAAGAGAAAGAGGCCGCAACCAGGGGGCATATTATATTCACAGATGCAGAAATGCAGACGCTATGGGATAATGTTGATTCCCTCCGCTTTGTGGACTGGATTCTTATACAGTGTTACATGGGATGGCGCCCACAGGAACTTGCCATATTGAAAATTGCTGATGTCAATCTCGATGAACAATACATCACTGGCGGGATGAAAACCTCTGCAGGCAAGAATCGAACTGTTCCAATCCACCCACGCATTAAGCACCTTATACAGCGGAACTACGACCAGGCAATCGAACTGGGCAGCAAAAATCTCTTTAATGATCCGCTTGCTGTAAAAGGCGGTATGTTGATAACTTATGACAAGTATGCCGGGCGCTTTGCCAAAATCATGACTGCTTTGAATTTCCGGGAGGACCACAGGCCGCACGATCCACGCAAGACTTTTATCACCATGGCAAAGAAAGCTAAGGTTGATGAATACGTGATAAAGAGGCTTATCGGTCACCGCATCACCGACATAACCGAGGGAACCTATACAGAACGTGATGTAGAATGGCTCCGAACCGAATTAGAGAAAATGCCGTAACCCTTGTGGCTGCGGCTTTTTTCATGCCTTCTGTCCGCAAATTTTTGTTACCTTTACCGTGTTACCTACTTGTTGCCTACCGGTATCCTACTCACCAAATTTTGCCACATTCCAGGGCTTGCCACACCCAATTTCCATTTTCTCTTTTGAACATGAAAAAAGTACCGCAACCCCTTGAGATTACGGTACTTTCAAGCCTTCCGGCATTTTCAATTCACAAGGTATATTTAGAACTTACCAGCCTCGGCAGCTTCCTCCACGGAAACGGCAACAGCAACGGTTGCGCCAACCATGGGGTTATTGCCCATACCGATAAGTCCCATCATCTCCACGTGAGCGGGTACGGAGGAAGAACCTGCGAACTGTGCATCGGAGTGCATACGTCCCAGCGTATCGGTAAAGCCATAAGAAGCAGGGCCTGCCGCCATATTGTCGGGATGCAGGGTACGTCCTGTGCCGCCGCCGGAAGCTACGGAGAAGTACTTCTTTCCTGCTTCGGTTCTTTCTTTCTTGTATGTACCTGCAACCGGATGCTGGAATCTGGTGGGATTGGTGGAGTTGCCGGTGATGGATACATCCACGTTTTCCTTCCACATAATCGCAACGCCCTCCGGAACGGAGTTAGCGCCATAGCAGTTTACCTTTGCACGAAGTCCCTCTGAATAAGATTTGCGGAATACTTCCTCTACCTTGTTGGTGTACGGGTCATACTGGGTCTCTACATAGGTAAATCCGTTGATTCTGGAAATAATCTGCGCCGCATCCTTGCCAAGCCCGTTCAGGATAACGCGTAAAGGCTTCTGGCGTACCTTATTTGCCTTTTCTGCAATACCGATAGCGCCTTCTGCCGCTGCAAAGGATTCATGTCCTGCAAGGAAACAGAAGCAGTCGGTTTCCTCCTCCAGCAACATTTTTCCTAAATTGCCATGTCCAAGACCAACCTTACGGGTATCTGCCACGGAGCCGGGGATACAGAACGCCTGTAAGCCTTCGCCGATTGCTGCAGCAGCCTCGGCAGCCTTGCGGCAGCCCTTTTTGATAGCGATTGCCGCGCCTACCGTGTAAGCCCAGCATGCATTTTCAAAACAGATAGGCTGGATTTTCTTCACCTGCTCATATACGTCCAGTCCGGCATCCTTTGTGATTTTTTCAGCTTCCTCAATGGAAGAAATGCCGTAGCTGTTCAGTACATTGTTAATCTGACCAATACGTCTTTCATATGATTCAAATAAAGCCATTTGTCTTTGCCTCCTCTTCTCTTATTTCACTTCTGCGTCAGTTCTGGGGTCGATAATCTTTACCGCATCCGCCACACGTCCGTACTGTCCGCATGCCTTCTCATACGCGGTATTCGGGTCGTCGCCCTTCTTGATGAAGTCCGTCATCTTGCCAAGGCTTACAAACTTATAACCGATAATCTGGTTGTCCGCATCCAAAGCAATCCCTGTTACATAGCCTTCCGCCATCTCAAGGTAACGGGGACCCTTTGCTTTCGTACCGTACATGGTTCCTACCTGACTTCTTAAGCCCTTGCCCAAATCCTCAAGACCTGCACCTACCGGCAGCCCTTCCTCGGAAAATGCACTCTGGGAACGTCCGTAAACAATCTGCAAAAACAACTCTCTCATTGCCGTATTGATGGCATCACATACGAGGTCCGTATTTAACGCTTCCATAACGGTAAGACCCGGCAGAATCTCTGCAGCCATAGCTGCGGAATGGGTCATACCGGAGCAGCCGATTGTCTCAACCAGCGCCTCTTCAATAATTCCGTTCTTTACGTTTAAGGACAGCTTGCAGGCGCCCTGCTGCGGTGCACACCAGCCAACACCATGCGTAAAACCGGAAATGTCTTCTACTTTTTTAGCCTGAACCCACTTTGCTTCTTCAGGAATCGGTGCACAGCCGTGATGAACACCCTGCGCTACGGGACACATTTCTTCAACTTCCTTTGAATAAATCATGTGAAATCTCCTTTCAAAAATAAATATGATATTTATTTATCATTTTCATCGTGTTCATTTTCTCATATTTATGGTAAAAAATCCAGTGATTTTTCAAAAATATGGGGAATTTACACGATTACTGCCGCTTTAACACAATCTCGCCGTTCTTTTTAAAAATGGAATCCGAAGGCACAAAGCCCCGCACACAGGATGTGGGGTAAATATTACTGTTTCTTCCTACGATAACACCCGGGTTTAATACAGAGTTACAACCCACCTCCACAAAATCGCCCAGCATGGCGCCCATCTTTTTCAGCCCCGTCGGCATACGTTCCTCTCCCGCCGCCACCGTTACAAGCGTTTTGTCGCTTTTGACATTGGAGGTAATGGAGCCTGCTCCCATATGGGCGCGGTATCCCAGAATGCTGTCGCCCACATAGTTGTAGTGGGGCACCTGCACCCGATTAAAAAGCACCACGTTTTTCAGCTCCGTGGAGTTGCCTACAACCGCTCCTTTTCCCACGATGGCACTGCCTCTGATATACGCACAATGTCTGATTTCTGCTTCCTCATCCACAATGAGCGGTCCGTTTAAACACGCTGTGGGCGCTATCCTTGCAGACTTTGCCACCCATATATTTTCGCCCCTCTTTTCAAAGCGTTCTTCCGGCAGGGAATTGCCCAGTTCTATGATAAAATCATGAATTCTGCCAAGCACTTCCCAAGGATATGCAACTCCTGCAAACAAATCTGCCGCTATCGTTTCCTCCAGATTGTACAATTGCTTTACACTGACCGCTTCCATAACCTGTCTCTCCATTCTGTCTTACTGCTTTTTATAGTTGACTGCCGCCTCGTTGAATTTTACGTATAGCTGTGTCTGGTTAAACTGCTGCTTTACGGCGTTGGTTCTTCGGGAAACAAAGCCATCCAGTTTTTCCATATATTCTGCCGCCGTGATACTGCCGTCCGCAACCATAGTAAGCCCTTTTTCCCAGCTTGCCGTGAGCGCCGGATTTAAAAGCGGGCGGATTGAGCCGTCCACCACGTCGTAAATCATTTCTCCCATCAGGGTAGGCGTCAGAATCTGGGTCTTCTTATTCAGCGCAAGGTATTCTATATTGACTAATTTCTTTAATATTTCCGCACGGGTTGCCGAAGTACCTATGCCGGAACCCTTTATCTGCGCCCGAAGCTCCTCGTCCTCAATAAGCTGCCCGGCATTTTCCATGGCTAGTATCATCGTGCCGGAATTGTATCTTTTGGGAGGCGACGTCTCTCCCTCTTTGATGGTAAGCTCTCTTAAAACAAGCGGCTCTCCCGCCTTCAGCTTCTGAAGCTGTTCCATAAAAGCGGCATCACATTTTGTTTCTTCCTCTTCCTCACTCTCCGCCGCCTCACGACTCTCCTCTTTCTTTTTGAAGAAGGAAAACTGTGCAACGCGCAGATAGCCTTCCTGCCAAAGCACCTTAAAATTGGCAAAAAACCTTTCCCCCTTCACGTTCGCCACAAGGGACACCTTCTGGTAGACGGCTGGCGGGTAAAAAATGCTTAAAAACCGGCGCACAATAATCTCATAAACCTTCTGTGCCGTAGCATTCAGTCCGGTCAGCGCTCCCATGCCCTGTCCCGTGGGAATTACCGCATAATGGTCCGTTATCTGCTTGTCATTGACATAACGGGTCTTGGCAATGTTCTTGTGACTTCCGTTTTTGAGGATTTCCTCTGCAAAAGCAGCCGCCTTATCATAGTTTTTCAGCCCCGCGATGTTTTTATGGATTTCTTTTGCAACCGCCGTGGAGAGCACTCTGGCATCCGTTCGCGGATAGGTCACAAGCTTTTTTTCATAGAGCTCCTGAATTATCTGCAGTGTCTGGTCGGGACTGATTTTAAAATATTTAGAGCAGTCGTTCTGCAGCTCCGCCAGATTATAAAGAAGCGGCGGATTTTTACTCTCCTTCTTCCGTTCTATGCTGTCCACCACCGGAATATGCGCCTGCGGCATGCTGCCTGATACGGCTGACTGCTCTGTCTGCGGCATACCGTCCGCCTGACCAGCCTCCCAAACGGCGTCTGCAAGCGCCGCCTTAAGCGCTTCGGCATCTTTTTTTTCTTTAAAACCGTTTTCTTTGTACAAAAGCGGAGAAGCAAAATATTTTGAGCCTTCCACAGCGCGCCATTCGCCCTCAAAATTTTTGCCCGCATAGGAAAATCCGCCCAAAAGGCGATAGAAAGGTGTCTTCACAAAAACGCGGATTTCCCGCTCCCTTTTTACCACCATGCCAAGCACGCAGGTCATAACGCGTCCGACGGAAATTACCGCTTTCTCCCGCTTTAAATAGCCTTTTACGGTATTGCCGTATTTTAACGTGAGCACCCGCGAAAAATTGATGCCCATCAGATAATCCTCCTTGGCACGCAAATAAGCAGCATCTGCCAGAGAGTCATAGGCTGATAAATCCTTAGCCTCCCTGATGCCGCGCAAAATTTCCTCCTCCGTCTGGGAATCTATCCATACTCTTTTTCTGACTTTTCCTTTTACGCCCGCCATCTGCTCTACCAGACGGTATATGTACTCTCCTTCGCGTCCGGAGTCGGTGCAGACATAAATCGTATCCACATCCTTCCGTGAAAGCAGGCCACTGACAATGGCAAACTGCTTTTTCACACTGTCAATGACCTCATATTTAAATTCCTTCGGGATAAACGGAATTGTATCGTAGGACCACTTTTTGTATGCGGCATCGTACGCTTCCGGATAGCTCATAGTCACCAGATGTCCGACGCACCACGTTACAATTGCCTGCTCCGACTCCAGATAGCCGTCTTTTCCCGCCATATTCTGTTTCAGCGCCTTGGCAAATTCCCGCGCAACACTTGGTTTTTCTGCTATATATAAACTCTTTCCCACCCATTCTCCTTACTTGCGGCACACGATTTTACATTATAAAAGCCCTATCAGCATCTGTTCTATGTCGTCCGCAGGCACCGGTCTGCCAAGCAGGTATCCCTGAATGATATCGCAGCCAATCTGCTTCATATAATCAAACTGCTCCTCTGTCTCCACACCCTCCGCTACAGTCTCATAGCCGAGCTTGCTGACCATCGAAACAATGGACTCGGTAATGATTTTCGTGGATTCATCCGTTATAACCCTGTCTACAAAGCTCTTATCTATCTTGAGCGTATCAATAGGCAGTCCGTTTAAATAGGATAAGGAAGAAAAGCCCGTTCCAAAATCGTCCAAAGATATCTTAACACCGTAGTCCCGCAGTGTCAGCAGCTTGTCCTTCACTTCCTCAAAGTCCTCGATTAAAATGCTTTCCGTAATCTCTAATTCGATTTCTCCCGGCTCCACATCGTATTTCTGGATAATCTCCAGAAGCTTTCCCACAAAATCCTTCCGTTTATACTGAATGGACGAAATATTGATGGACATGATAAGCGGATATCCGTATTTGCGCTTCCACTCCGCGTAATGCCTGATGCTCTCCTCCATCACCCAGCTTCCAATCGGGATAATCGCGCCGTTTTTCTCTGCAATCGGAATGAAAACAGACGGACTTATCATTTTGTTGTCCTCGTCCTTCCAACGTATCAGCGCCTCCACACCCCTGAGCCTCTTGGTATTGGTATAATACTGCGGCTGGAAATGCAGGCAGAAATTTTTATTGAAAATAGCCTCCTTCAGCTTATTTTCAATCTCCACCGTTTCCAGAAAATCATGCAGGATTACCGCATCAAAATACTGTATGGATGCTTTTCCGATTGCTTTCGCCTTAAACATAACAATCTCGGCACAGTTAATCAACTCAAGCGCCTGCTTCGAGGACTCCGGATATTCCGCAACACCGATGCTGACCGTAAGCCGGATTTCCATCCCGTTGCTCAACAGAAATCCCTGATGAATCCTCTCCAGAATACACTTGTGTATATGTTCTACACTTCTGTTCCCACATGGGTCATAGATTGCCATACAATAGATATCGCTCGTCATATGACAGACAATTACATTGTCATCGGAAAAAGAGCCCAGAAACTGCCCGTACTGCTGAACCACCTCATCACCTACCAGCAGTCCCATGCCATCGTTAATTTTCCTGAAATCGTCAATGTCAATAAACATGACGCTGACAATCCTATGCTCTTCCTCCGCCCTGCGGATAAATTCCCCCAGCCGCATAACAAAATAATTGCGGTTATACAACCCCGTCAGAGAGTCGTAATAAGCCATATAACGAAGCTCATCATTCTGCGCCTTAAATTTTGTAATGTCTCTGATACAGATAATCTTGTCGATGGGAACATTCTGCTCGTCATAATTCATTCTGACTTCAAATTCCAGCCATGTTTTGCCGTTTTTCATACAGCATTCCACAACGTCCCGCTCCCTGCCGGTTTTTTCAAGAAACAAAACTTCTCTCACCGGCAGAATATACTTTTCTTCCAGTTCGTCCAAAATCAAAGGAAGCTCCCTGTTTTCTTTGATTCTGAAAGAAAAATATTCATCCCATTTGCCAAGCGTAATGACGTCGTTCTTTTCAAATACAATATAGAGAAAGGCATTGTTTGACGTGTCACAAACCAAACGGTACATTTTGTCCCGTCCGCTCAATTGTTGATTCATCGCCTTCAATAAATCTATCTGATACCTCAGCTCGTCCATATTGTTTCCTCCATTCAAACCCTTATTTCCCGGCAAAACCATGTTTCACCCTCTTCTCCCCGCCTTTGTAACCTTTACCCCCTGCTGCTTTTCGCTCCCCGCTATTTTTTGCTTATATATCCCTGTGCCTTCAAAAGCTCCGCACACAGAACGGCTCCCCCCGCGGCTCCGCGGACCGTATTGTGTGACAGTCCCACAAACTTAAAATCATATACGGAATCCTCGCGGAGACGTCCTACGCTGATTCCCATACCATTTTCATAATCTACATCAAGACTTACCTGCGGGCGGTTATCCTCCTCCATATACCGGATAAACTGCTTCGGTGCAGAAGGAAGCGAAAGCTCCTGCGGCACACCCTTGTAGCTCACAAGCTTTTCGATTAACTGCTCCTTTGTAGGTTTTTTCTTAAACCTGACAAACACTGCCGCCGTATGTCCGTTTAATACCGGTACCCTTATGCACTGACAGGTAATAACAGGCAACACTGCCGGAACAATCACACCGTCCTTTATCTCTCCCCAGATGCGCAGCGGCTCCTTCTCGGACTTTTCTTCCTCCCCGCCGATATACGGAATAATATTGCCTTCCATCTCAGGCCAGTCCTTAAAAGTCTTGCCGGCACCGGAGATTGCCTGATAAGTAGTCGCTACTACCTCCTCCGGCTCAAACTCCTTCCAGGCTGTCAGTACAGGCGCATAACTCTGAATAGAACAATTCGGCTTTACCGCTACAAATCCTCTCTTTGTTCCAAGGCGCTTCTTTTGGAAATCAATTACCTTCATATGCTCCGGATTAATCTCCGGCACTACCATAGGAACATCAGGCGTCCAGCGATGCGCGCTGTTGTTGGATACCACCGGCGTTTCCGCCTTTGCATACGCTTCTTCAATCGCCTTGATTTCTTCCTTTGTCATATCCACGGCACTGAATACAAAATCCACCTCTGCTGCGACTTTCTCCACTTCATTGACATTCATAACCACAATGTCTTTTACGTTTGCAGGCATAGGGGTCTGCATCTTCCATCTGCCGCCCACTGCTTCTTCGTAAGTCTTACCTGCCGAGCGGGGGCTTGCCGCGATGGTAGTCACTTCAAACCAAGGATGATTCTCCAACAGGGAAATAAAACGCTGTCCTACCATCCCCGTTCCGCCTAATATGCCAACCTTTAATTTTTCACTCATTTTTTTCTGTTCCTTTCTGCCAGTCTTCTTTTAAATATGCTTTATGTAAACGGATGACTTCCCGCATTGCCTCCGGTCCCGGCGCACCAAGCGTAAGCCGCTTTTCTACGCAGGTCTTCAGGCTGACGGCATCGTAAATATCTGGCTCAAACTTGTCGCTGACAGCCTTCAGTTCTTCCATGCTGAGCGCGTCGATTCCAACGCCTTTATCAATACAGTAAAGCACCAGCCTGCCGATAATGCCATGTGCATCCCTGAAGGGAACGCCCTTGTTTACCAGATAGTCGGCTGCATCCGTAGCATTCGTAAAGCCGTTTACCGCGCTTTTTTCCATCGCTTCTTTGTTAAACTTCATCGTAGAAAGCATCTGTGTAAAAAGCGAAGTACAGACTTCCGCCGTATGCATCGCATCAAAGCTAAGCTCCTTATCCTCCTGCATATCCTTGTTATAAGCAAGCGGAAGCCCCTTCATGGTAGTAAGCAGCGACATAAGCGCGCCGTACACCCTTCCGGTTTTGCCTCTGATAAGCTCTGCAATATCAGGATTTTTCTTTTGCGGCATAATACTGCTTCCTGTAGAATAAGCATCGTCTATCTCTACAAAATGATATTCATTGGAATTCCATATGATAATTTCTTCACAAAGTCGGGAAAAATGCATCATCAGAATAGAAAGAGCCGCCAAATACTCTATCAAATAATCCCTGTCGGATACACAATCCATGCTGTTTAAACCGGGACCTTCAAAGCCAAGCAGGGAAGCCGTGTAATTTCTGTCCAGCGGATACGTAGTCCCTGCAAGCGCGCCTGCACCCAGCGGACAGTAATTCATGCGAAAATAGATATCCTTCAGCCGCTGTCTGTCCCTCTTAAACATTTCAAAATATGCGCCAAGATGATGCGCTAACGTGACCGGCTGCGCTTTCTGCAAGTGCGTAAAGCCCGGCATATAGGTCTCCACATTTTCTTCCATTATAAGAAGAAGCGCCGCGAGAAGCTCTTTTAACAGACCATCCATCTCAAGCACATGCTTCCTTGTATACAGACGCATGTCAAGCGCCACCTGGTCATTACGGCTCCGCCCCGTATGCAGCTTTTTGCCGGCTTCGCCAATCCGCTCCGTCAGTACTGCCTCCACGAAGCTGTGAATATCCTCCTGCCGCTCGTCAATCGCAAGCCTGCCGCTCTCCACATCTTCCCTAATGCCCGCAAGCCCTTTTACAATGGCATCCTTTTCCTCTACAGTCAGAATCCCCTGTTTGCCGAGCATCACTGCATGGGCGATGCTTCCTTCAATATCCTGTCCAAACAAATTTTTATCAAAACGGATGGACGCATTAAAGGCAAAAACCTTATCATCCGTCTCTTTTGTAAAGCGTCCGCCCCATAGCTGCGCCATAGTACTCCTCCATTATAAAGTAAAATCTAACCATGATAGTAGCATAAATTTTGCTTTAATGCAATACAGTGCAACAAATCTTTACACCAATCTTCTTCTTTTTCATAGAATAACAGTAAAAGGAAAAAAGGAAATGTATTATGCCGGAACCTCTGCTGCAATTAAAAGATATCTGTTATTCCTACCACAGCCTTCAGATGGAAACTCCGGCACTTTCCCACGTATCCTTTCATATCGATACGGGAGAGTTTGTTGCCATCGTAGGACCAAGCGGCTGCGGAAAATCAACCCTGCTTTCCATTATTGCAGGCTTGCTTTTACCCGAAGAGGGAACCATTGTTTTTCATAATCCCGACGGCTCCCTCCACTATCCGAAAATTGGCTACATGCTGCAAAGAGACCATCTTCTCGAATGGCGTACCGTATATCAGAACGCCATCCTCGGGCTGGAAATAAACAAGATGCTGACACAGAAAAATACTGACCGGGTGCTGCAGTTAATGAAAGACTACGACTTGTATAAATTCAAGGATAAAAAACCCAGCGAATTATCCGGCGGTATGAAGCAGCGCGCAGCACTAATACGGACGCTTGCCTTAGACCCCGGTCTTCTGCTTTTAGACGAACCCTTCAGCGCGCTGGATTACCAGACCCGCCTTACGGTTTCCTCCGATATTTGCCGGATTATCCGGAAAACAGGGAAGACCGCACTATTGATTACCCATGACTTGTCGGAAGCAATCAGCCTGGCTGACAGGATTATCATACTAAGCCGTCGTCCCGCTACGGTAAAATTTGAAGTTCCCATCGAGCTTTCCCTGCCTGACGATTCCCCGTTAGCCTCCAGAAACGCTCCGGAATTCCAATATTATTTCAATCTTCTATGGGAGGCGCTGTCCGATGAAAAAATATAACAATGCCCCCGCAAAGGAACTGACGCGGCAGGAAGCCTTTGTCAGGGCGCACAAACATTACCACAACAAGATATCCCTCTGCCGCACTCTGATTTTTATCCTGTTTTTAGCCCTGTGGGAAACTGCCGCGGATTTAGGCTGGATAGATACCTTTTTTTTCTCCAGCCCTTCCAGAGTGCTCCTCTGCTTCTTTGAACTGGTAACAGGCAAAAACCTGTTCCTGCATATTGGCATCACGCTTGCTGAAACACTGATAAGCTTCTTTTTGGTTATCCTTATCGGCATGGCGGCGGCAACTCTGCTCTGGTATTCCTCCGGCATTTCGGAAGTCATGGAACCATACCTTGTCATCTTAAACAGCCTGCCAAAGTCCGCGCTTGCGCCTCTTTTTATTGTATGGCTCGGCACCGGCACTCCCACGATTATCGTAGCCGGCGCTTCCGTTGCCATCTTTGGTTCCATTATCAGCCTCTATACCGGCTTCAGGCAGGTGGACAGCGAAAAAATCACCTTGATTTATACGCTGGGCGGCAGTAAATGGAATGCTTTTTTTAAAGTTGTCCTGCCCGGCAGTATTCCTACCATTTTGAGCACAATGAAAGTAAATATCGGTCTTGCTCTCGTAGGCGTCATCATCGGCGAATTTCTCGCCGCACGAAGAGGGCTCGGATACCTGATTATCTACGGCTCACAGGTTTTCCAGATGCATATGGTGATTACCTCCATTATCCTTCTCTGTATCATTGCCATGGGACTCTATCAGATTATACAGTGGGTAGAGCATTACTATAAAAAAAGAATGTAAAAACGGCGCAGTTTCCTATAAAGAAAAAAACCGGACTCATAAATATATGAGCCCGGCTACATAATCACAAATTAGTTTGCCCATCCCTGCCATTCTACCCAGCCGTCGTCATAGGTAAAATGTTCAAGAGACAATCCTCTTATTTCTCCCCACTGGTCCAGGTTGACCGCAAATACCACTACCTCTTCATAGTCATCCAGATTGGCATCGCAGAACCACGTATCCTGCACTTCATAATCCCGCAGGGCTCTCCACTCACCGTTTTCCTTGCAGAAGCCAACATCCAGCCATGCATTGTTATAAGTGCCATCATACATATCGGAAGGGTCCTGTCCCGTATATTCGGCAAAGCTGGTATATTCGTTGTTTTCACCGCGGTACAGTTCCCACGCTGCATAACCCGGCTCTACAAAATACAGGTTCTTGTAATCCTCCAGCATCATACCAAGCGCCAGACCTCTGTTGGTAGCGTAAATATTCTCCGTCGTCTCACGTTCCTTATCCGCATAAGAAATAATCTGGCTGCCGTCCGCATATACGATAAAGGAATGATTCAGGGAAACCTCTATACTGTCGCTGTCACAATAAAACATCAGGTCCGCATCCGTAAATTCCTCTCTATTGCCGTCATACTCCGGAACGGTATAGTCTCCGCTTCCATCGCCATTATCACCATTTCCGCTTTCCGTTCCATCGTTCCATGACTGCCATTCTACCCAGACTTCATTATAGGAAAAATACTCGCAGGAAATACCGACAACCTCTCCCCATGTATTAAAATTAACGGCAAACACAATCACTTCTTCATAGTCGGACAAAGGTGCATCGCAGAACCAGGTATCTCTGATTTCAACGTCTGTCAAGGCTCTCCACTCACCATTTTCCTTGCTAAAACCGATATCCAGCCATACATTGTTGTAATTTTCGTACATGGTTGCAGGGGACTGTCCTTCATACACTGCAAAGGTAGTATACTCATTGTTGTCACCACTGTACAATTCCCATGCGGAATAGCCGGGCTCCACTGTGTAGAGAGACAAATAATCCTCCAGAGAATCTCCAAGCTTTAATCCCCTGCTTGTCTCCAGCGCCCCATATTCTTCATAAGAACCGTCCACATAGGCGCTGCAGTAGCTGACACCTGACGAACGCACGATAAGCGCATGGTCACGTGTAACCGTAACCTCTTCGGAGTCATTATGGAACACCAAATCCGCATCCGAAAATCCTTCGTTATCCGCCGCGTTTAGCGCCTCCAATGCTTCCTCATATTCGCTGATTGCTTTTTTGATAGTCTTGCTCTTTGCATGGTCGTCAGCACCCTGCAGAATGGAAATGGCTTCTTCATAATTTCCATCCCTTGCATAGCGCTCAGCCCATTCAATATAGACTTTCGTCAGTCCGTCGATGGCTTCACTGTTCTCCGGATTTTTTTCCAATATTTCCAGATATGCATCGATTGCTTCCTCATAAGAACCGTCCGCCCTGAAATTGGCAGCTGTCTCAAGCTGATTCTGCAGCTTCTTTTCCTGTGAGCCTTTGTTGATAAACAGAAACGCAAGGGCTCCAATACCAATTACAAGCAGCGCAACGATAATGCCCACAACCACCTTCACGGCACCATTGCCTTTTTTCTGTGCCGGCTGTGCCGGAGGCACTGCAGCATAAGGCACAGGCGGTATCTGTCCACCCTGCATAGGCATCTGTCCCATCGGCGGCATCTGTCCGCCCTGCATAGGCGCCCGCCCCATGGGCGGTATCTGTCCGCCCTGCATAGAAGCCTGTCCCATCATAGGCGGTATCTGCCCGCCCTGCATAGGCGCTTGTCCCGCAGGCGGCATCTGTCCGCCCTGCATAGGCATCTGTCCCATAGGCGGCATCTGTCCGCCCTGCATGGGTGCCTGTCCCATGGGCGGTATCTGCCCGCCCTGCACAGGCGCTTGTCCCGCAGGCGGTATCTGTCCGCCCTGCATGGGTGCCTGTCCCGCAGGCGGCATCTGTCCGCCCTGCGCAGGTGCCTGTCCCATAGGCGGCATCTGTCCCGTCTGCACGGGGGGTACGTTCTCCGCCGTCTGCTTAGGCTGTCCTCCCATCCACGACTGCTCCACAATCACAGGCTGATTTGCCATCCAAGGCTGCTCTGGTGCAGGCGGCTCCGCAGAAATCGGCTGCTCTGCAGTCACAGGCTGTTCTGTAACAATAGGCTGCTCTGTAGCCATGGGCTGCTCTGCGGCAATAGGCTGCTCTGGTGCAATGGGCTGCTCTGCGGCAACAGGCTGCTCCGCTGGTGCAGGCTGTTCTGCAGTCACAGGCTGCTCTGCGGTGACAGGCTGTTCTGCCATCCCGGACACAGCGCCTTGTTCGGCAGACGTGGATTCTACAGGCGTTTCCTGATTGACCGGCTCAGGCTGTTCCATCATTGCACCGCAATGAATGCAGAATTTCACTCCCTCCGCGTTTTCTCTTCCACACTTTTTACAATACATTCTTTTCCCTCCTATCCAAATTTTCTTATTCGGCTTAAATATACCATGTACAGCCAGCGTATATTAAAAAAACCCGAAACACCGCGCTTACGGTTTTCGGGGAAATAAGAAAGAGCTGAAAAAGGGACTTGAACCCTCGACCCCTTCATTACGAGTGAAGTGCTCTACCAACTGAGCTATTTCAGCACGTGACTAACATCAGCCACAACATTTATTATTATAATCGGTAACCCCCGAAAATGCAACTATATTTTTTAAAATATTCAAGAAAGCTTCTGATGAACATCCAACTGCGGAAAAGGAATCACAATTCCCGCCGCATCGAGCGCATATTTCGTCTCCTCAGTCAGTCTCCATTTGGTCTCCCAGTAATCCTCTTTGTTCACCCAACAGCGGATACCCAGCCTGATACAGGATTCGGCAAGCTCGTCCACAAACACTCGCAGCTCTTTATCCTTCAACGCAGCCTCGTCCGCCTTCAGCATGGCAACAAGCACCTCTCTCGCCTGCTTTATGGAGGAATCATAGGCAATTCCCACATAAATATCCAGCCTCCTGACTGCAGCCTCCGTTACATTCGTCATACTGGTATTTGCCAGCGTGCCGTTTGGCAGTACGATAATGCGGTTGTCCGGCGTGGCAAGCTTTGTATAAAAAAGCTGTATTTCTACGACCGTCCCTTCATTTCCATTGCTGTCTTCTTTAATGTAATCTCCCACCTTGAAAGGCTTTAGCAAAAGAATCAGCACGCCTCCCGCAAAATTGGAGAGACTTCCCTGAATGGCAAGCCCCACCGCCACACCGGCTGAGCCCAGCAATGCCACAATACTGGCTGCATCCACGCCAAAACCCGATGCTATCGTAAAAATCAAAACCACATACAGAACTGCCTTTAGCAGGGAATCCAGAAACTGAATCACGCCCACATCCGCTTTTGCACGCTGTAGCGACTTTTTGAAAAAGCGGCGGAAAAGCTTGATAACCTGTATGCCGATGAAAAACACCACTGCCGACAAAAGAATCCTGATTCCCAGATTCAATGCCTTTTCCGGCAGCCCTTGCAGAAATTCTTCCATAATGACTCCTCTGCCGCTTATCTCAGCTTATGCCTTCGCTGTTTTCTTCTTTTTTGCGCCCTGTTTTGCCGAAGCCCCCTCTTTCCCGTCCGGTTTCTTCTTTGTCTCGTTGGCGGTCTCCGGTATATAAGATAATATGCTCACTGACAAAGGCGCCAGATTGATGTTGATGGAATAAGGTTTGTCGTCCCATTCCTTTGCAGCAGCTTTTTTGACACGGCTGTTTACCACGCCTGTTCCGCCAAATTTTACGGCATCTGTATTCAGGATTTCTTTGTAGCTGCCGGCATAAGGCACACCAACCTGCAGCTTCATTGCCGCTCCGGAAAAATTCGCGGCAACCAAAAGCGCATTCTCGCGTTTCCTGCCTTTGCGCAGGAAGGTCAGATAGCATTCATTGGCGGCGATACAGTTGAGCCACTCAAACCCTTCAGGGCGGTTATCCAACTCATACAACGCCGGCTGCGCCCTGTAAAGGTGGTTCAATTCTTTTACAAGCGCTCTGACACCTTTATGTGCCGGATATTGCAGCAGCTCCCATTCCACCTGTCTGTTTTCGTTCCACTCGTCAAATTCCGCTATGTCCTGTCCCATAAACAATAGTTTTTTGCCCGGGTGCATCATCATATACGCATAGCTTAAGCGCAGTCCCGCAAATTTTTGTTCCGTCTCACCCGGCATTTTACCAATCATGGAAGCCTTGCCATGCACCACCTCGTCATGAGAAAACACCAGCATAAAGTTTTCACTGTAGGTATAAATCATGCTAAAAGTCAATTCACTGTGATGATGGCTTCTAAAATAAGGGTCAAAACGGATATAGCGCAGATAGTCGTTCATCCAGCCCATATTCCATTTCACATCAAAACCAAGCCCGCCTTTATCCAAATCTCCGGTAATCATGGGCCACGCCGTACTCTCCTCCGCGATGCTCAGCACGCCCGGATTCCGCTTCTTTAAAATGGAATTCACATGCTTGATAAACTCAATCGCCTCCAGATTCTCATTGCCGCCGTAAATGTTGGCTATCCACTCCCCGTCATTTTTTCCATAATCCAGATAAAGCATGGAAGCCACTGCATCCATACGAAGCCCGTCCGCATGGAATTTTTCCACCCAGAACAAAGCATTGGCAATCAGATAGTTCTTTACCTCCGCACGCCCATAATTGTAAATCAGCGTGCCCCAGTGGGGATGCGCGCCCTGCCTCGGGTCAAAATGCTCGTACAGACAAGTACCATCAAAATTGGACAGACCGTAAGTATCTCTTGGAAAATGTGCAGGCACCCAGTCCAAAATCACGCCAATTCCCGCTTTGTGCAGTTCATTGACAAAATACATAAAGTCCGCAGGACTGCCATACCGCGCCGTAGGCGCATAGTACCCGATAACCTGATACCCCCATGAACCGTCAAAGGGATGCTCCATCACAGGCATAAGCTCCACATGGGTGTAGCCCATATCTTTTACATACGCAATCACCTTTGGGGCAATTTCTCTGTAGTTGGCATATTCTCTGCCCTCGGACGGCTCCATAAAGCTGCCCAGGTAAAGCTCATAAACACTCATGGGCGCATCGGGCTTCTGACAGCTCTTTCTCGCTTTTATCCACCCTTCGTCCTCCCATGTAAACGCCCGCAAATCCGCAACCACGGAAGCCGTTTCCGGTCTTAGCTGCGCAGCGTTGCCGTACGGGTCCGCTTTTAAGTAAGTGAGCCCGCCCTTCAGTTTTAGCTCATATTTATAGTTATCTCCTATCTTTGCATCCGGAATAAAAATTTCAAAAATGCCGGAGGGAAGCCTTCGCATCTGATGCATTCTTCCGTCCCAGTGATTAAAATCGCCCACCGTGCTGACCCTGACTGCACCGGGCGCCCAAACCGCAAAATATACTCCCTCCTCTCCGGAAAGCGTCATGGGATGTGCGCCCAGCTTTTCATAGATAGTATAATGCACGCCATGGGCAAATGCTTCTTCGTCCTCCGGCGTAATCAACGGCTTGTGCCGGTATGCATCCTGCCGGATTTCTACATTGCCGTCAGGCATGGTAACGATGTAGCGGTATCCGCCCGTCTTTTTGCCGGACAAAAGCAAGGCAAAAAAACCGTCCTCGTCCGCCATTTCCATGTCCTTCTCCGTCATATTTTCAACAAACTGTATCTGCACCTTCTGCGCCCCCGGAAAAAATGCCTGAAACAGGGTATTGTTCCCTACCGTGTGCGGTCCTAACAGGGCGTGTGGATTTGAGGCTTCTGAATATATAATTTCTTCAATCGCCGGCCAGTTCATCAACTTGTATAATTTGTTTGTCATTTTTATACCTCTTTGCGTGCTTCGGCACGAACATCAATCTATATTTGAAAGTTTATTTTCTAACCGCTTCCTACTGCTGCATTTCTGCAATCTGCTTCAGACTGTGGATAAACAGTCCGCTCCTTAGTTTGGGCTCAAACCATGTGGATTTCGGCGGCATCAGCAATCCGGCATCCGCCACGGCAAACAGTTCTTCAATGGAGGTCGGATACAGGGAAAATGCCACCGCCATATCTGTATGCACTCTCTTTTCCAGCTCCTCCAGCCCCCGAATGCCTCCCACAAAGTCTATTCTTTTATCCGTTTTCGGGTCGCTTATCCCCAGTATAGGAGCCAGCACACAATCCTGCAGCACGGACACATCCAGATTTTTTACCACATCTGCACTTCTTACACTTTCTTTTGCCGTAAGCAAATACCATTTTTCTGCAAGGTACATGCCTATCTGCCCTTTTTTCCCCGGTCTGACAGGAGCGCAGCCTTTTTCTTCCACGTCAAAGCACGCCGAAAGCTTTTCCAGAAACTGCTCCTTTGTAAGTCCGTTCAGGTCTTTTACCACCCTGTTATAATCCATAATCATCAGCTCGCTGTCCGAAAACAGCACGGAAAGAAAATAATTGAATTCCTCCTTCCCCGTGTATTCGGGATATTCTGCCCTGCGCTTCAATCCTACCTTTACGGCAGAAGCGCACCTGTGATGCCCATCCGCAATATAAATCTGCTGCATATCCCGAAATGCCGCCTCTATTTTTTCTATGTCCTTTTCCCGGTCGATGCGAAACACCCTGTGGCGGATTGCATCCTCCGAGACAAAATCATACAGTGGCGTACCCTTTTTATATGCTTCCACAATCTCGCCCAGCTCTTCCTTTTTGCGGTAAGCTAAAAAAATAGGTCCCGTCTGCGCATCCAGCACGTCCACATGCCGGATACGGTCTTTCTCTTTTTCCGCTCTGGTATTTTCATGCTTTTTAATCACATTTTCCATATAATCGTCTATGGAAGCACAGCCGACAATTCCTGTCTGGCTCCTGCCGTCCATCACGAGTTCGTACAAGTAAAAGCAGGGCTTTTCTTCTGTAATAAACTCTCCTTCTGCCATCTGCCCGTAAAACAGCTCCTTCGCTTTCTGGTATACACGCTCGTCATACGTGTCCACATCATCGGAAAGCTGCGTTTCTGCGCGGTCTATCCGCAAAAAAGAATGAGGAGCCTCCGCCACCGCCGCCTTCGCTTCCTTACGGCTGTACACATCATACGGAAGCGCCGCTATACTGCTTTCCAAGCCTTTTACCGGTCTGATGGCACGAAAGGGTCTGATATCCGCCATACCACATTTCCTCTTTTCCTGTGATTTTACTTTCATTTTAACAAAAATTGCTATACATCACAAGCAAATGGTGATAAAATATCGAAGAATCTGATATTTTTGGTGGCAATAACTGAGGAAAGGAGTGGTATTGTGACAGCAGAAGACAGAAAAATGCTTGCCCGTATCAACAAATACGCTGAGGAAGCCCTTGCCGACATTGACCCGCAAAAAGTGCAGGTGGGCGCTCAGCTTGAAAAGCTGAAGCCCATCCTGCTAAAAATTGCCGGCGAGCAGGGCTCTTCCCTCGAGGATGTTTTTATCCGCTATATGGATTTGCAGAGCGAAGCAGCCTGCCTGACCGACAGCAAAATGCGGCAAGAGTTTCAGGACGAGCTGAACGAAAACGGCAGCCAGCCCTTTTTTTACCGCTGAACCGGATTTAATCCGGTTCTTTTGTTGTCAGATAAATCACTCCCATCCAGTAATACCCATACAATTCTTCACCGCCTTCGAGCGACTCGTAAACGTCCTGCCCGATTCTGGAAAATGTTTCGTCGTCCAGTCCATATTCCGTGCGCAAAAGCGCTGTCCCTTCTTCCTTAATCATTTCGGCAAGCTTCTCGCCGATTTCGTCGTAACCGTAGTACATGCCGTTTAAGCGGTAGTATTCCCTGCGCCCATTGTCAGCCGCATAATTTCTCATACAGCTATCCAGCACATAATCACTGTTCTCGGTCAGGGTACGCCTTCCTGCCTCGTCAGGCAGATTGAGGAGCGCATTGGACAGAAACTCATTGTCATTGTTCGTGACGTCCAGAATCTCCCATTCCCCATCGATTCTCACCTTGTTCCACGCGTGTGCCAGATTGCCCTCCAGTGTGCCGGTCACCACGACGCATTCCAGTCCGGCGGCATCCGCCAGAATTTTGAAAGCTCCCGCATAGCCTGCGCAAACGCACTTTCCGTTGATAAGCGCACCGTATGCCGTAAAGGAATCGTTGAATTCTCTGTCCGTATACTTGAAATCATGCTGTTCGGCATTGGCAAGCGCTGCATCGTCATACTCGCAGGTATCGCAGAGATACTGGTTGATGGCAAGCTCTTTTTCCAGTTCCGTCATGCCCGGCATGATAATCTGCGCAATAATCTGCTGCGTCTTCTCCTTGATTTCGCTCTGCTTTTTTGCATTTACCTCTGCCGTATCGTCATAAACCACCTTTACGGCAGTCCCCGCCACATTGGTGCAGTAACCGTTTATTCCTAAAATGAGCGGATTCTGATAGTATGCTTCCAAGAGGGAATCCGACAGGATATCGGGGTCTGCTGCCTCCGGAAACGCCGACACATCTATGACCTCCACACCGGCAAGCATATTCATGGCAAGATATTCGGAAAGCGCACTGTTTGCCGTAATATCAAAGTCAACCTGTCTTACCTTCGTGGAAACTTTTTCGTTCGCTTCAAACACCACGTTGCGGTTCAGCGCAATGTCTCCGGCACGTTTCCGAAGCATATCTTCTCTTTCTTCAATGTACTTTAAATCTGCTTCCAGCCTGCTTTCATCATAATCCACAACTTCTGCTACGCTCTCAAACGGAGTGCCTTCAATCCGGTAAGGAATCTTCAATACTTTGAGGTTTTTACCCTCTAAAAATTCTCCGTTTTCATCGGTATAGATGTATCTGTCCTCCACTATCATGGCATTTGCCGTATCGTAGTCTATCAGCTTCATAGCTGTCGTGCCGTCCGCCATCGTGACATAGCCGTAAGGCATTACATCTTCTATCCTTTCATACCCGATGCTGCTGTAGCCGTTTGCATTCCATGTATTCCATGCAATCGTAACCGGTATATTCTTCTGCATATCCAGAATATCCACCGGGTTGCTCATCATGGAAGTCCCCTCTTTGCTCACTGCTATCACGTAGAAAAAGCTCCTGCTCTCCGTATTGCAGACGGCTGCGGGTTCCTCCCCATACTCTGCAACACGGCTTTCCCTGCGAATGGTATCATACCAGTCGTCCTCCGCCGCAATATAATTGGAAAAGGTAGTATTTAAGATAACGGAACCGTACTCCGGCGATTCCGATGTCCACTCTGTATCCGATGTCACAGCCAGTACGTTCATCGCACTGTTGTACCCGTATTTTTCACTGAATTTCATATGGCAGACAAAGTATTCCTCTGCGCCGCTTACCTTGTTCCATGAAAACTGCACCCTTCCGTCATCCGTGTACGTACAGGTAAGAACCGGTGTCTCCAAAAGCTCCCCGACAAATGACACCACCTGTACCTTGGGCGTTTCCAGCTTTTCTCCTGTCTCCATATCAATATAGGAAGCAAGGTACATGGTTCCCAGATTTCCCCAGTCCGTACCGGAATCCTGAGGAAAGAACTTGATGTCGTCATGTTCATACTTTCTTACCATATCTGTCTTAAGACCGCTTATATGAACCTGTCCCACCGGATAATTGGTCGGAGAGAGCACAATGGCGTTATTTTCCTTATCATAAGTCCATGCGCTTGGTCCGACTTCATACTTTAACTCCGGGTCCGCATAGAGATTCAGGATTTCCGTCCAGTATTCTATATCCAGCGTACTCACATCAAAGCCCACGGGAACCACAATGCTGCTGTCCCTTGTAAGACCCGTTATGGCAGTACCATAGGTATAGCCGTACGGAGACTTGCTTCCCTCGTACTTATCCCGCGTCATTTCTGCAAGATAAGCGCTTGTCACATAAGATTCTTCCAAAAACGCGTCGTCGTCCTGCAAAAAGCCCTGTACTCCGTCAGCAGCTTGGGAGGCATCTGCCGTATCGCCTGCTGTAGAAGGCTGTCCGGTCCCGTCGGTTTCTCCTTCTGCGCCGTCGCTCTCCACCGTCACATGCCCGCTTTGGGCGCCCGCTCTTCCGGCAAGCACGCCGCCGCCAAAAATACCTGCTGCGAGCACAAAACACAGTAGAATGGGAAGCAGGGCGCCTCCTCTTTTTTTCTTCTGTAACACCAGTAAAAACAAATTATTTTCTATCTTCATATAAATTCCCTCCATTTTGAAGCAGACGCCTTACTGCTTCCCTAAATCCGTCCAAATCCGTCGTCTTCATGCTGACTACCATATATCCGTTTTCCTCTGCATATGCCGCTATACAGGTACCGCCTTCCCGTACAAATTTTACCTGTATCCCTTCTAACTCCTCCGTCCATGCATCCTCCTTTAAAAATCCCATCGGCAGAACGGTTTTCTTCTGCAGCAGTATGACCTCCTCCAACTTTTCCGTCTCCTCTGCACTCTTTGGCGCTTCCCCGGTACTTCCCAGATAAGGCTGCACGGATTCCTGCCCTTTTTTCTCTGCTGTCCTGTTCCACATGGGGAAACAAAAAACAATCAGCATGACGGCGGCTGCCACAGCCGCAGGCAGATAAACACTTCTGTACCGCTTATGGCGTTTCTGCTTCTTTTCTTCTGCCGCCGCTCTTATCTTTGTACGCTCAATCAACTCGGCAGGCGCGTGTATGTCCGTCAATTCTTTTTTATAAGATTCACGCATACTCCAAACGTCATCCGACTCTGTTTGCTGCTTCATGACAGTTCTCCTTTCAGTCTTATTTTCAGTATATCCCGGGCTCTGTAGAGACGGGATTTTACCGTTGCCTCCTTTTCTCCCAAAACCCTTCCTATCTGTGCAATGCTCATCTCCTCATAGTAAAACAAATACACTACGCTGCTGTACTTTTCCGGCAGCTCTTTCACGGCACGTAAAACCGGAGAATCGGCATTCTCCACTGCTTCATAAGAGCGCTCTGCTTTTTTGTCCGGCTCCTCTTTTGCCGTCTCTTCCAGAAAAACCTTTTTCTTCCAAAAGCTCGCCTGATGCTTCTTCGCACAATTAATCGTCACTCTGATGAGCCATGCCTTTGCATGTTCTTCACCGGAAATTCTGTCACGACAGCGAACCAGCCGCAGAAATACTTCTTGAAAAATATCCTGCGCTTCCTCCCTGCTCCCCGTCTGGTTTACCGCTATCCGGTAAACCATATCCGCATACTTGTCTATAATCTCTTCTGTCTTAAGCTCCGGTGCACCCATGTTTTTTCTCCGATAATCCGCCTTTATTTCCGCATACCTTCACGCATATTTGTTGACGATTGCAACTGTCAAGTCCTTTTATGAACATTTTACCATATGCTTCGGAATCTTTCCAACTTTCTTCGTCACGGGTATGTTCTGCCATTTGCAAGAATATTCTCTGCTACCGCCAGCGTTTCTTCGAATTTGTCAGGGACTGCCATCACAAAAACCACGGAAAAATAGTTTTCGTTTGTGATTAAAAACATTACGGCTTCCATTTCGCCTTCTTCACGCTCCGCTCTGAAGCTGCATTTCATCGCCTCCCCCATGCAGGTACTTCCGTAAGCCTCTATTTTCACATCCTCCACCGTATATGCGGCACCTTCCGTAAAACCGGCAATGTACGCCTCCTGTGCCGCTTCACTCGAGAGACTTTCCGTAATGTCTATCCTGCCGGCTCCCATGTACTCTTGCGATATACTGATTGCGCAGCCTGCATCCGCCACAGAGCCGCCCGGGGCAAACGTATCTGTTTCATAGCCATAGCTGTAATCCGCCTCCCAGCCCTTCGGCAGTTCAAACAAAAGATAGCCTGTTGTTTCCCTTATGGTATCGGGAACACCTGCCGCCATAAAATTCTCCAGCTTTTTCTGCGCCTCTTTGGCATCCCATGCAATGTCAAATCCATAAAAAGCTTCCAGCTCCGCAAGTCTCTCTTCCATACCTTCCCTGACATCCATAAGGTTAATTTCCACTTCCACGAGCACCATCTCGTCTGCTGTCTGCGTCAGATAGTATGTGCAGTATACCGGCATAAAAGAGTCCGTCCACTTATCATAATAGCAGTACTTCACCACACCTTTTACGCCGTTTTCCATGGTTTCAATCTCTGACAGCTCCAAATCATATACGGCAATATTAAAAAACACATCATATTCCGCCTCTATATGGTTCTTTAACGTTTCTTCCAGCGTATCGGCGTCATCCCCCAGCAAAAAGGGCGAAAGCGCCACTTTCAAATCCATGCCTCTGCTGTCTGCGTAACCAATGTTTTGGTTTACGCTGGTATATTCACCAAAAGGAAGAAATATCTTTAACGTTTTCTCCTGTGTCCGTTCCCCGTATTCATCCGGCTTCAAAATCAGGGTTTCACACTGCAGATAGGCAAAACCGTCATACGCTTCATCAAAATCATCCCCCAGCTTAACGGCTGAAGCAGGTGGTTTTTCTTCTTTTTCCCCTTTTTCTTCCCCTTCTTCTGCTGTCCGGCTATTGCCGCCTTCCCGCCTGCTTTCCTTTTCCTCTTTTTTCTGTTCATCCGCCGCCTCAGACTGCTTGGGCACATCGTGCGCCGAAGACTTCTTTCCACAGGCACCTGCAAAAAGCGCTGTCATGAAAATGAAAAGCAATAAAACAAATTTATTTTTCAAGTCCTCTCCTTTCTCCCGCGCAAAGGGCTTTGATATCTTACTATAAGGAATACCCCCCGGCAGCAGAAAAAGTTGCAGAATTTTTCCTGTTTTGTAAATTTTTTTTAAAAAAGCACATACCGCGCACCGGCTCTTTCGCCAAATACGCAGTATGTGCTTTATTTTATCGTGATAAACTTTGTGCCCTAATGCTATTTTACAACTCTTACGCGGAAGACGCCGTCTATTGCACTCAGCTTTTCCACAATGTCGGCTGTCGCCGGACTCTCTACATCCAGCATGGTATAAGCAACCTCTCCTCTGGACTTATTCATCATATCGCTGATATTAATACCGATTTCACCAAAACAGCCTGTAAATTTGGTAATCATATTGGCAATATTTTTGTGGAAAATGGCAATTCTGCCGACATTGGTGCAAACGCCCATATCGCAGCTCGGATAATTCACACTATTCTTAATCGTGCCGTTCTCCAGATACTCCATCATTTCCTTTACTGCCATAGCCGCACAGTTGTCCTCAGATTCTTCCGTCGAAGCGCCCAGATGCGGAATCACGATACAGCCCTTTTTGCCTGCTGTCACCGGATTGGGGAAATCCGTTACATACTTGCGCACTTTTCCGGTATCCAAGGCTTCCAGAACGTCTTTTTCATTGACAAGCAAATCTCTTGCAAAGTTTAGGATAACCACATCCTCCTTCATCATGTCGATTGCCGCCTTGTCAATCATACCTTTGGTGGAATCCAAAAGCGGCACATGAATCGTAATATAGTCACAAGACTTGTAAATATCCTCCACATTGATTACATGCTTGACATCCCTGCTCAGATTCCACGCGGCGTCTACCGACAGATAAGGGTCGTAACCGTACACTTCCATCCCAAAATGCCTTGCGGCATTGGCAACCTTTACGCCGATTGCGCCAAGCCCGATGATACCCAGCTTCTTGCCGTTAAGCTCCGTGCCTGCAAAGTTCTTTTTTTCTTTCTCTGCCGTTTTGGCAATATTTTCATCGGAAGCATTTTCCTTCACCCATTCAATGCCGCCCGTCACATCTCTTGCCGCAAGCAGCATACCGGCTATCACCAGTTCTTTCACGCCGTTTGCATTTGCACCGGGCGTGTTAAATACCACAATCCCTTTTTCTGCGCAGCGCTCCAACGGTATATTGTTGACGCCGGCGCCGGCTCTTGCCACCGCCAAAAGGCTGTCTGGAAGCTCCACCTCATGCATGGACGCGCTTCTGACCAGCACTCCCTGCGCTTCTGCCATATTGTCGGTTTTCTGATACTCCTCCGTAAATTTTGATAATCCCACCTGTGAAATCGGATTCATGCAATAATATTGAAACATTTGATGCCCCTTTCCTGCTGACGCAGATTTTACTTACGCTTCCGTATGATTTTTCTCAAATTCCTTCATAAATGCAACCAGCTTCTCAACACCTTCTATCGGCATTGCGTTGTAGATGCTGGCGCGCATACCGCCCACACTTCTGTGTCCCTTCAGGTTCACAAAGCCTGCCGCTGCCGCTTCCTTTACAAATTCCGCATCCAGCTCTTCACTGCCTGTCACAAAAGGCACATTCATAAGAGAACGGTCTTCCTTCCTGACGGTTCCCCTGAAAAGACTGCTCTCATCCAGATAATCATAGAGAATCTTCGCCTTCTTTTCATTGTACTCCTTCATCGCCTCAAGTCCGCCCTGCTTTTTCAGCCACTTGAATACCTTGCCGCAGATATAAATGCCGTATGCCGGCGGCGTATTGTACAAGGATTCATTGTCCGCGTGGATTTTATACCGAAACATGGTAGGCGTACCGGGAAGTACATCCTCCGTAATCAAGTCCTCCCTGATAATCACAATCACCACGCCCGCAGGTCCGATATTCTTCTGTACACCGCCATAGATAAGACCGTATTTGCTCACGTCTACCGGCTCTGACAGGAAACAGGAGGAAACGTCCGCTACCAAGGTCTTGCCCTTTGTATTGGGAAGTGTTTTAAACTTGGTGCCGTAAATCGTATTATTTTCACAAATATAAACATAATCCGCATCTTCACTGATGGGAAGGTCCGAACAGTCAGGTATGTAAGAAAAGGTCTCATCCTCGCTGCTTGCAATCTTATTTGCCTTGCCGTAGACTGCCGCCTCCTGATATGCCTTTTTTGCCCACTGTCCGGTCACAATGTAGTCGGCAACCTTATTTTTCATCAGATTCATGGGAATCATGGCAAACTGAGAACTTGCGCCGCCCTGTAAAAAAAGCACCTTATAATTGTCGGGAATTTGCATAAGCTCCCGCAAATCAGCTTCTGCTTCTTTGATAATCCTATCGTAGACCTTAGAGCGGTGGCTCATCTCCATAACGGACATGCCGCTTCCCTGATAATCAAGCATTTCCGCTGCCGCTTCCTGTAATACCTCCTCAGGCAGCACTGCCGGACCTGCCGAAAAATTATAAACTCGCACGTTTATACCTCCTCATAATCGTATGCGCCCTCTTCTAAAGCAATAAAGCCGCGCTTACTGCTTTTTGATGTGGTTCGGGCATTTCTATTTATTTTAAACTCTGATTTCGCTTTAGTCAACTGCATTGTTAAATTTTTTTCAATCATGTACTAAAGTACTATATTGAGCCTCATTTTCATGGCGCAAAAGTCGCTTACACCTGTTCTTTTGTACAAATTGACAACCAACCTTTTCAGACAGGGCTTTTGACGCCCAAATCCTATCAATAAAACATAACGACCGGCACTCCGATTTCCAGCATATCGAACAGCTTCGTCATCACGGAAGGCGGCACGTTGATACAGCCGTGAGAGCCGTTCGTTTTATAAATCTCTCCGCCAAAGCTCCCCCTCCAGGAAGCATCGTGAATCCCAATGCCGCGGTTAACCGGAGCCCAGTACTTTACAAAGGATTCATAATCCGGTCCCCGTAAAATACGGTCTCTCTGCATGGCGTAGACATAATTGACGCCGGAAGGCGTTTTATGCCCGCCTCTCACATTTCCGGTGACAACATCCGTTTCCAGCAAAAGCTCCCCGTCCTCATAATAATAAAGCTTCTGCTCCGTCATATCGACCTCCACGTAGGTATCGCCGATATCGTCCCTTCCCCGCACGCGCGCTTCCTCTTCATACGCCGGAATATGCACCTCGTCCGCATGTTCCGCAAGCGCCTGCGTTAAATAGGCAATTTCCGCATCTCTGTCAATTTTATTGCCATAGGTACCGCCCTCCACCGTTATGATATCCCCTCTTGTGGACTGGAAAGACCTTGCACTCCCCAGAGTATCATATTCCTGACAGAGCGAATCTATGAAAGAAGCCACCGCCTCTTCGTCTGTCACAAGTTTTCCCGTCTCATCCAAAAGAAACCCGCCGTTCTCATCCAAAGCAATAAATTCACTGACAATCTCCGGCGTCAGGGATATGGTTTCATCCCCCATATCATAACAGATACGGCAGCTTTGGAACGCCTCCACCTTTTCCCACAAGGAAAGCGTCTCGTACATTTCCTCCGTATAGGGCAAATCCTCGTAACAGCCCGATATATCCACAAAGGTTTTCCCGCATAAAAGCGCGTCTGCAACCATGTCATAAACCAAATCAAGGTTTAACACATGCTCTCTGCCGTTAAAAAGCACATACCCTGCCGTCTTGCGGATTTCCACGATTTCACACGCCGACTCATCCGCCGGTGCAAGCTTATCCGCAAGCACATTTTTAAGCAGCGCCTCCTCAAAAGACACCTGCGGCGCAAGGGAAGTCTGCCCGCTTCCGAAAAGCGCCGTTATCCAAAGGAACGGATTCTGGCTGCCCTTTAGCTTCCTTAATTGACCGGTATAGTCTATACTGACTGCAAGGTCTGTATAAGAAATTTCAAACTGTATTTCTGCACCGTCCTGCACCCATATGCTGTTGTGCGGATATATTCTCTTTAGTTCTTCATTTACCTCTTCTGCCGTTTTACCCGTACAGTATATACCGTTGATAAAAGTTCCCGGGGCAAACCGCCCGCGATAGCAGAACCCTATCCCGATATACAAGGCAACCCCCAGACAAATCCCTGCCAGTACGAAAAAACGCACAATGGTCTTTATCTTTTTCCTCATAAGTCCTTATGCCGCTTTTGCCTTCTTAAGCCTTCTGCAAATCATCCTCGTCAAACGCTTCACTGATGGGCGCTCCTGCCGGCACCATCGGAAACACCTTATCATCCTCGGGAATCACACATTCAATTACAACCGGAGCCTGCATTGCAATTGCCTTTTCCAGCGCAGGCGCAAATTCCTCTTTCTTTGTCACCCGTATCGCCGTACAGCCAAGCCCCTCCGATACCTTACAGAAATCCACCTTGTCATTCAGGACGGTCTGTGAATACCGGTGGTCATAAAACAGCGTCTGCCACTGGCGAACCATACCCAGCACATGATTATTGATAATAACCTGTATAATCGGGATGTTGTACCGGCTTGCCGTCGCAAGCTCGTTCATATTCATACGGAAGCACCCGTCCCCCGCAATATTGATACAGATTTTATCCGGCTGTCCTACCTTTGCGCCGATACATGCGCCAAGCCCATATCCCATGGTGCCGAGCCCGCCGGAAGAAAGGAAGGTACGCGGCTTTGTATATTTGTAATACTGCGCCGCCCACATCTGATGCTGTCCGACATCCGTACTGATAACCGCCTCCCCCTTCGTCACCCTGTCAATTTCCTCAATGACAAACGGACAGGAAAGCTGGTTTGTATTGTATTTGAGCGGATATTTTTCCTGCAATTCACCGATATGCGCCATCCACTCCTTATGCTCTTTCTTTGCAAGCCTTACATTCAGCTCGCGCAGCACACATTTTAAGTCGCCTGTCACGCTGGCATACGCCGGAATGTTTTTGCCAATTTCCGCCGCGTCGATATCAATGTGAAGCACCTTTGCATTTTTTGCAAAGGTTTTGGGATTGCCGATAACACGGTCGGAAAACCGTGCGCCGAGCGCAATCAGCAAATCACATTCACTGACGCCAAAATTGGAGGTTTTGGTTCCGTGCATCCCAATCATGCCCGTATACCGGCTGCTATGCCCGTCAAACGCACCCTTTCCCATCAGCGTATCGCAGACCGGTGCGTCTATCTTTTCTGCAAACTCCGCCACTTCTTCTGACGCCTCTGAAATAATGGCACCGCCGCCCAGATAAATAAAAGGTCTCTCTGCCTTTTCAATCAGGGAAACTGCTTCCTCCAAATCACTTTCCGTGTACCGTTTCACTTTTTGTGCTTCTTCGGGAGAAACCGGCGTGTACTCGCAGGTATTGGCTGTCACATCCTTTGTGATATCCACCAGTACCGGTCCGGGGCGCCCGCTCTTTGCTATCTGAAACGCCTTTCGGATGGTATCTGCTAAGATATTCACATCTTTTACAATATATCCATGCTTGGTAATCGGCATAGTCACGCCGGCAATATCCACCTCCTGAAAGGTATCCTTACCGAGAAGCGGCAGATTGACATTTGCCGTAATTGCCACCATGGGAACCGAATCCATATAAGCCGTTGCAATCCCCGTTACCAGATTGGTTGCCCCGGGACCGCTGGTCGCCATACAGACTCCAACCTTACCCGTCGCCCTCGCATATCCGTCCGCCGCATGGGAAGCACCCTGTTCATGGGAAGTCAGCACATGACGGATTTCATCGCTGTGTTTATAAAGTGCGTCATAAATATTTAAAATCGTACCGCCCGGGTATCCAAATACAGTGTCAACGCCCTGTTCTTTCAGACATTCAATTACAATTTCCGCGCCTGTCAGCCGCATGATTTTATCCTCCTTGTTTGCCTTTTATATACCGGTACCTGCACCAAAGCGGCATTTAAAATGCCGCTCTGCATTGTTTACTTTTTACCGGGTATCTCCAGTATCGCGCCGCGGTTTCCGCTGGTAACCAGCTCGCGGTAACGCGCCAGATAGCCGGTGGTAATCTTCGGCTCTCTGGGCTGCCATGCAGCGCGCCTTCTTTCCAGCTCCTCATCGGAAATTTTTATATTCAGCGTGTTTTCCGGAATATTGATGCTGATGATATCCCCCTCGTTTACAAGGGCAATCGGACCTCCCACCGCCGCTTCCGGTGAAACATGCCCGATGGAAGCACCTCTGGAGGCGCCGGAAAAACGTCCGTCTGTAATTAACGCCACACTGGAGCCAAGTCCCATGCCTGCAATGGCAGAGGTAGGATTTAACATCTCCCTCATACCGGGTCCTCCTTTTGGTCCCTCATAGCGAATCACCACAACGTCTCCTGCCACAATCCTGCCGCCTTTAATCGCGTCAATGGCATCCTCCTCACAGTCAAACACCCTCGCCGGTCCTTCATGCACCATCATTTCAGGCACAACGGCGGAGCGCTTTACCACGCCGGAATCCGGCGCAAGATTTCCCTTGAGTACTGCGATGCCGCCCGTCGCAGAATACGGATTCTCCACGGGTCTGATAACGTTTTCGTCCCGATTCACGGCGTGCGCAATATTTTCGCCAACCGTTTTGCCGGTGACCGTAATCAAATCCAGCTTTAACAGATTTAACTTGGTAAGCTCCTTCATCACCGCATACACGCCGCCTGCTTCGTTCAAATCCTCCATATAAGTAGGACCTGCCGGCGCAAGATGGCAGAGGTTCGGCGTTTTTGCGGAAAGCTCATTTGCAATATCCAGATTTAAGTCCACGCCTGCTTCATGGGCAATCGCCGGCAAATGCAGCATGGTATTGGTGGAACAGCCCAGCGCCATATCCACGGTAAGGGCATTCATAAAAGCCTCCTCGGTCATAATATCACGGGGCTTAATATCCTTCTCCACCAGCTCCATAATCTTCATGCCTGCCTGCTTTGCAAGACGGATTCTCTCGGAGTAAACAGCCGGAATCGTACCGTTGCCGCGAAGCCCCATGCCAATTGCCTCCGTCAGGCAGTTCATGGAGTTTGCCGTATACATGCCGGAGCAGGAACCGCAGGTAGGACACACCTTCTCCTCATATTCACAGAGCTCCTCCATCGTCATGGTGCCTGCCGCCACGCTTCCCACCGCTTCAAACATAGCAGAAAGGCTCTTCTTTTCACCCTTTACCCTGCCGGCAAGCATGGGGCCGCCTGACACAAAAATAGTAGGTATATTGAGTCTCGCCGCCGCCATCAAAAGTCCCGGCACATTTTTGTCACAGTTGGGAATGCACACCAGTCCGTCAAAACCGTGCGCGACAGCCATGCACTCTGTACTGTCCGCAATTAAATCCCTTGTCACAAGAGAATACTTCATGCCGATATGCCCCATGGCAATCCCGTCACAGACCGCAATCGCCGGAAACATAACCGGTGTGCCGCCCGCCATTGCCACGCCCATTTTTACGGCATCTGCAATTTTATCCAGATTCATATGCCCCGGCACAATCTCGTTATACGAGCTTACAATACCGATAAGCGGTCTTCTTCTCTCTTCCTCGGTATAGCCGAGTGCATTAAACAAACTTCTGTGGGGCGCCTGTCCGGTGCCCGTCTTTACAGAATCACTTCTCATATCTGCTCCTGTCTGCGCATTCCGGCGCAGGTAAATCCGCCGTTTACAGCGCTATCTTTTTTGTTTTCCTGTGTCTGCAGCAATAAAGCCTTGCTTATTGCTGTATCCTTGTCAACGCTTTATATCCGCTCCGCAATCAGGCTTCCCATCTTCGAACAGCTCACCTGCTTACAGCCCTCCGACATGATATCCCCTGTGCGGTACCCCTCTGCAAGCACCTGCTTTACCGCCGACTCCACGGCGCCTGCCGCCTCGTCCAAATCAAAGCTGAACCGCAGCATCATGGCAGCGCTCAAAATCGTTGCAATGGGGTTTGCAATATTTTTGCCCGCAATATCCGGCGCGGAGCCGTGACTCGGCTCGTACAGTCCGAATTTGGTATCGTTTAAGGAAGCGGAAGCCAGCATACCGATGGAACCGGTTACCATGCTCGCCTCATCAGAAAGAATATCTCCAAACATATTCTCCGTGAGAATCACATCAAACTGCGCCGGGTTCTTGACAAGCTGCATAGCGCAGTTGTCCACAAGCATATGCTCCAGAATCACCTCGGGATAATGCTCTGCAACCTCCTCCACAACCTTTCTCCAAAGTCTTGAGGAATCCAGCACATTTGCTTTGTCCACGCTTGTCACCTTCCGCTTTCTCTTTAAGGCAATTTCAAAAGCCTTAATGGCTATCCTGCGGATTTCGTTTTCATCATAGGTCAGGGTATCCGTCGCTTTTCGGATGCCTTCCTCCACCACGGTGCTCCGCTCTCCAAAATACAATCCGCCGGTCAGCTCACGCATAATCATAATATCAAAGCCTGCCGCGCTGATTTCCTCCTTCAAAGGACAAGCCGCCGCCAGCTCCTGATAAAGAAGCGCCGGTCTCAAATTGGCAAACAGATTCAGCTCCTTGCGGATTTTCAAAAGTCCCGCTTCCGGTCTGTTCTGAGGAGGCAGCTTATACCACGGCGAAGTCGTCGTATCTCCGCCGATGGAGCCCATCAGCACGGCATCCGCCGCTTTTGCCACGGCAATCGCCTCCTCTGTCAGCGGAACACCATGCACATCAATGGAGGCGCCTCCCATCAGAATATCCGTGAAATCCGGATAAAAGCCATATTTCTCTCCGGCACGGTTTAAAACCTTCTTTGCTTCTGCTACAATCTCCGGACCGATTCCGTCTCCGGGAATACAGGTAATATTTAAGTTCATTATGTACTCCTCTTTTCTGATTTAAAGTAAAAAATTGCTTTTATAATCATAACCCAAGAAGGTGAAAAATTCAATAGGAAATCGTTGTGGGGCAGACAAGGCGGGTTTTTAGGGCCCATTAAGAAACGTCAGTGCTTAGCGAGGTGCTTTCGAGCTTAGCACTGCTACGTTTCTTGCTGAGCGGGAGCGCGGCTCTGAAGGCATAGTCTGCTGTAGGGGCGTGCCTTGCGCCTCCCCCTGCACTTCAATTCTGCCGCAAAAGACGCAAAAAAAGCCCTCAAGCTTTCACTTCAGGACTTTTTACACGCTTCCTCAGCAATAAACCCATGCCGGCTGTTTATGCCTCTCCGGGCTTTTCTACACGGCTGATGGCAGATTTCTCCATTGGGATACGGCAGTTTTTGTTGTTGCCGAACTCTACGATAACCGTGTCGTCGTTGATGTCAATGACAATACCGATAAATCCTGACGTTGTCAGTACGCAGTCTCCGGTCTCCAAAGATGACAGCATGGCTGCCAGCTTCTTTCTTTCCTTTTTCTGCGGTCTGATAAGGATAAACCACATTACGGCAACCATCAATACCAGATATACCACCGTCAGCATAAATGAACCGCCCATTGCAGCCGCATCGTTTCCTGCTGCTCCCGCTGCCGCTCCTGTTTCCGCAAGTAAAATACCCATGTTCTGTCCTCCTGTAACTTGTCCAGCTATTTGTGGACACCTATAGCATATCATACACAACTTCCCACCATAGGGCAAGCATTTTATAAATTTTTAATTTCCCATTCCATGAGATGCTTTTATTTTTTCCGAAAGCCGCCGAACCAATATGCCCAGAACCGCCCCCAGATTAACGATAAGGAAAGCTGCCAGCATCGTGATTATAAGCGCGGACAATTTCTCGATAACCGTGTCTCCTGCGACAACAGGAATCCATATGACCGGAATGCCAAGTATGGCAGCCATACATGCCGGCAAAACATTTCTTTTTACAATAAGACCGTACAGAAAAGATAACAGCAGCAGCCCAATGGGGATAAAGCCAAACACCATGCCCATCAAAATATCGGTTTTGTCCCCTGCCATGGTACGGCAGGCAATATAGGGCATCAGATAGAACAGTCCGGCTGTTAAGAGGACAAAAACAGCATTGCAGACCTTCTGTATTTTTTTACTCATGCAGCATCCCTTCCAGCTTCCGCCTCTTGTAGGCGGCAAATTCTCCCCGCGCAAGCGCATCCCTGATTTCTTCCATCATGGTATTGTAGAAATAGAGATTATGCAGCACGCACAGACGCATACCCAGCATTTCTTTCGCCTTTAACAGATGACGGATATATGCCCTCGAATACCTTCTGCATGCCGGGCAGCCGCAGCCCTCTTCTATGGGGCGCGGGTCTGTCTCATATTTAGCGTTAAACAAATTGATTTTTCCCTGATTGGTATACAGATGCCCATGCCTGCCGTTTCTGGTAGGGTACACGCAGTCAAAAAAGTCCACGCCCCGTTCCACACCCTCCAGTATATTGGCGGGCGTTCCCACCCCCATCAAATACACCGGCTTGTCCTTTGGCAGAAAAGGAATGGTCTCCTCTAAAATATGGTACATCTCCTCGTGAGTCTCTCCCACCGCAAGCCCGCCGACTGCATAGCCGTCCAAATCCATTTCCGATATGACCTTTGCATGTTCTATGCGGATATCGGGGTAAACCGCACCTTGATTAATCGCAAAAAGAAGCTGACTTTGGTTGATGGTATCCGCCATGCCATTCAGCCTCTGCATCTCCTTTTTACAGCGCGCAAGCCATCTTGTAGTGCGTTCCACGGAATTTTTCACATAAGTTCTGTCCGCTCTTGCGCTTGGGCATTCGTCAAAAGCCATTGCAATGGTGGACGCCAGATTGGACTGTATCTGCATACTTTCCTCCGGACCCATGAAAATTTTCCTTCCGTCTATATGGGAATTGAAATAAACACCCTCTTCTTTTATCTTGCGCAGCCCTGCAAGAGAAAAAACCTGAAACCCTCCCGAATCCGTAAGAATCGGCCTGTCCCAGGACATAAACCTGTGAAGGCCGCCAAGCTGCTTTATCACTTTGTCACCGGGTCTGACATGCAGGTGATAGGTGTTGGACAGCTCCACCTGCGTGCGAATCCCTTCCAAATCCTCCGTGGAAACCGCACCCTTTATCGCAGCAGCCGTTCCCACATTCATAAAAACCGGCGTATGAATCACGCCATGCACAGTATGGAATTCACCCCTTCTGGCTCTTCCCTCCTGCCCTAACACCTGAAACATATTTTATAAGTCCTCCCAGAACTCTTCCAAGGTAATTTCTTTTTCCGTAATGACTGTCGCCGCTTCCACGCCTACATACCGGAAATGCCAAGGCTCATATCCGATTCCCGTGATATATTCCTTTCCCTCCGGATAGCGCAGGATAAAGCCATACTCATAGCTGTGCGCCGCAAGCCACTTTCCCGCTTCCGTGTCCGCAAAACCGGTATCCAGCTTCATATAACTGCTGCTGTAGAAATCAATTGCAAGTCCAATCCTATGTTCGCTGGCATTGGGAGAAGTCACCGACATGGAAGCCGTCTTGTATGCATCCATATAAGACATGCCAGCATTCATATAGCGGGTAATTCTTCTCTCAAACAGATAGGTCTGCCGGTTGTAATCCCTGTAAGGGGAGCAGACTACCAAATCCACGCCGTCAGCCCTCGCCGCCTGCATCATGGCAAGCAGTTCCTCCAGTATTCTCTCGTCGCACTGCATACTGCCGGTTATCGTTCCCAGCGGAAATGTATAATCCTCCGGTATGGAATGCTGCTTGTTGACCAGAATCAAACGCCAGTCTGATGAGTCAAACTCGTAATCGCTGTAGTCGGAACCTTCCGCATTCTCCACTTCATTTTCTGTCGTTTCCACCAGATTTCTGTAATCGCTGTTGCTTTCCAAAATCTCATCCAGTGTATATGTATCCAGCTCCACCTCCGACAAAAGCGCCACATCGTCGTAGGTATCCATATCTTCCGTTTCAATCTCAATGATGGCAACCTCAGCCTCATTGACCTCCTGCTCCGCCGCTAGCTGTGCGCCGTCCGGCGACAGTGCCGCCCCCTGTCCCGCAAGGCTTTCCGGCGCTGCGAAGCTGCTGCTTACCACCATAAAAAGCATCAGCAAAACAGCACAGGAATACCGCTTGCCATTCGCTGCAAGCCGCAGTCCTGTGTAATAAACCAGAAGAACCGCCGTCATATATATCGTTACGGGGAATTTCAGCCATTTATGCTTTTTTACCTTTGCGCCACAGCGGGCTATGAATTTTTCCCGAAATGTCTTCTTCATGATTCATCCTATCAGTAAAAGTCTATACGAAATTATAATATCACACTTTTTTGCGCATTGCATTACTTTTTTCCAAAAATTCAAAATTTTTTTGATTTTTTTGTTTTTTTAGTATTGCAACAGCCGCTTCTTTTATTGTATGATTGAAAAACGAAGAAATTACACTGTTTCCGGCTACGGAAATTGTGTAGACATTTTAGAAAAGGACGGAAAAGCAAATGGGAGGTTCATCCTACGGTACTATTTTTAAAATCACGACATGGGGCGAGTCCCACGGCAAGGCGCTCGGCGTGGTGGTGGACGGCTGTCCTGCGGGGCTTGCGCTCTCCGAAGCGGATATCCAGCCTTATCTGGACCGCAGAAAGCCGGGGCAGAGCTCTATCTCCACGCCCCGCAGAGAGAACGACGAGGTAGAAATTCTTTCCGGCGTATTTGAGGGGCTTACCACGGGAACCCCCATCTCCCTTATTGTAAAAAATACTTCACAGCGCTCTGCCGACTACAGCGAAATTGCTTCTTATTACCGCCCCGGACATGCCGATTACACCTTTGACGCCAAGTACGGCTTTCGGGACTACAGAGGCGGCGGACGCTCTTCCGGCCGCGAGACTATCGGACGCGTGGCTGCCGGTGCCATTGCCGCAAAGCTCCTAAAACTCCTTGGCATCCGTGTTACTGCCTATACCCGCTCCATCGGTCCCGTTGAGGCTGACATGTCTGCTTTCGACAGAGAAGCCATCCTGCGCACCCCCACCGCCATGCCGGATTATAGCGCATCCCTTCGCGCGGAAAGCTATCTGCGGGATACCATGGAGGCACTCGACTCCGCAGGCGGCGTTATGGAATGTCTGGTGGAAGGAATGCCCGCCGGCATCGGAGAGCCGGTATTTGACAAGCTGGACGCCTGCTTAAGCAAAGCCGTTATGTCCATTGGCGCCGTCAAAGCAGTGGAAATCGGAGACGGCTCCAAGGTTTCGGGTGCAAGGGGCAGCGATAACAACGACGCATTTTATATGGACGGCTCCAGGGTTTCCAAAAAAACCAACCACGCCGGCGGCATTTTGGGCGGTATCAGCGACGGTTCCCCAATTTTGGTACGCGCCCATGTAAAGCCCACACCTTCCATTTTCAGGACACAGGAAACCGTAGATAAAAATAACCGGGACATTTCCGTCCAAATCAAAGGACGTCATGACCCGGTCATCGTTCCAAGAGCTGTCGTTGTCATGGAAGCCATGGTGGCTCTCACCATAGCCGACGCGATGCTTCTCAATATGAGTGCGCAAATCGAACCTATCATGCAGTTTTACCACAGACCTCTTTTGTAAAGAGGTCTGTTTTTGAAGCAGCAAAGCCGTGCTTACTGCTTTTGTACGGCTGCCGCCACGGATTTTCTGTACACAATAGAACAGTCTATCGTCACCACCCTTGCTCCCGCATCGGGCGTTTCCATTCTCCTTTTCATCAGGCTCACCGCCTGCTCCGCCATAAATTTACGTTTTACATGCACCGACGTAATCGGCGGCTCCGATATTTCAGCGTAAAGCACATCGTCAAAGCCAACCACACTGATATCCTCCGGCACCTTAATGCCCATTTGCTTTAATTGTCGAATCAGAAGATACGCCGCGTGGTCGTTGTTGCAGACAAAAGCCGTCGGAAGTTCCTCCGGCAATGCAAATTCCTGCAAAATCCCTCTCTCACTCCTGTCATCTATCCGGTTTTTGGGGTCGACTTCCAGATTTTCCTCCAAAAGTGCCTTGCAGTAACCCATATATCTGTCGTTGACGCTGTTTGTGTAGTTTTTGTTTCCCAAAAAACAAATTTTTTTATGTCCCTGCTCAATCAGATGGCTTGTCAGCTCATAGCTTGTCTGGTAGCTGTTTGAAATGACAGAATCCGCTTCTATCCCTCTGTAATAAAAATCAAGGCACACCACCGGAATCCTTCGCTCCACAATACTGGCTACAAATTTTTTGGAAAACTGCCCCAAAAGCATAATGGCATCATTTTCCAGCACCATGGGGTTTAAATACAGATTTCTCTCGTCCTCCCTGTTTACATAAATCATGGAAAACTTCATGCTGCTGCGCCATTCCTGCTCCGTCAGCCGCTTATACAATTCATTATAAAATTTTTCGTTCGGCTCAAAATAAACCTCCGAAAAAAGCACCGCAATCCGGTATTTCACCCGCTTTCTGTACTCATACCCCATTTCGTCTGCTTTTTTAAAAACCGCCTGTTTTGTCTCCTCCGGAATATCCTCGCTATCATGAAAGCATTTGGATACCGTCATTTTGGAAAAGCCCAATTCTCTTGCTATATCCTGCATGGATACTTTTTTCATTCCTACACCCCCTGTATCAAAAAACTCACGCCCGCCTTGTCCGCAGCCTGCGGTTTTCCCTAAGTCAGATGTTCTACCAGTCCTATGATATGTCCGCTCTCATTTCTGACAGCAAGCAAAATGTCCTTTTCCTTCTCCGGCTTTGCCGTTTCCCGGCTTTTTGGGGAAATGTCCCACCCCTGCAGGGAAAAGTCCATTGTCACGGCAATCCGCTCCTGTCCACAGCTCCGCTCAAAATAAAGCCTGCGCCCCGAAAGCGTTATTTCTCCGTATTTCCCCCTTCTCAACGCTTCATACTCCCGCCGCAGCTTTAGCAGCTTCCCATACAGGCATGTCAAAGAATTCTCTTGGGAATTTTCCACCGTGCTTTCCTCCCAATGCCTCCAGTCAATCAGCGCCCTCGCATAGTCTCTGGCACGCTCCTTCGCATAGCTGAAAGCCTCCTCCTCACCGACTCCTGCAGAAAGCAGCTTCTCGTAGGCATACCTGCCCTGTGCATCCTTTAAATCGCTGCTGTTTTCAAGGCGCACATCCGCAAGCGGCAGCTCCTCTCCCTGATACAAAAAAGGAACCCCCTTTGCCGTCAGCAAAAATAATGCAAGCAGCTCTGCCATTTCCACATTCTCCCCGCACAATCTGGAAAAATGTCTTTTCATATCGTGCGAGCTGAAAAACAAAGTCGGATGAATCCCTGCCTTCTCCATACAGAGCACCTGCTTTACCAGATATGCCTCGTCCCACTTTTCCATGCTGCCCAGATTAAAATGAAACGCTGCATCCAGAAGATTTTCCCCTACATAAGACTGAATCGTCTGCAAGTCATCGTCACCGACTTCCCCCAGCAGAAAGGTATCGGGATAAGAATGCACAAGCGCTGACAGCGCGGCAATTTTTTCCCTTGCGCCCTTCTGGTTCTTGTCATAAACGTGAACCTGTGTGCCATCTTTTTCCGGATTATTTTTTAAAAAAGCTTCTTTGTCCGTCTTTAAAAAATTTATCACATCAAGCCTGAAACCGTCAACACCCTTCTCCAGCCAGAACCGGAGAATTTCCATACATTCTCTCAAAATTTCGGGATTGCTCCAGTTTAAGCACGCCTGCTCCTTCGCAAAAGCATGGTAATAATACATACCGCGCCTTTCTTCATATTCCCATGCCCCGCCGTCAAAAAAAGACTCCCAATTGTTTGGGATTTCCTTTTTCCAAATATAATAGTCCCTGTACTTTTCCTGATTTTCACAGCTTTTTTGAAACCATTCATGCTGTGTCGAGGTATGGTTCAGCACCATATCCACAATTACCCTGATGCCGGCTTCATGCGCGGCACCAAGAAGCCTGTCAAAGTCTGCCATCGTACCATATCTCTCATCAACGGAAAGGTAGTCGCTGACATCATAGCCATTGTCCACAAGCGGAGAAGCATAAAACGGGGTCAGCCAAATTGCACCGACCCCCATTTTTTCAAGATATGCTATTCTGCTTGTCACTCCCGGCAAATCGCCTAAGCCATCACCGTTGCCATCGCAGAAAGACGGCACATAAACTTCATAAAAAACCGTATTTTCAAACCACTTTATATTCTTTTCCATAATATTCCGCTCTTTTCTCCTACAGTTTTTTACGCTCTTCCTATTATGTTATCGTTCGATTCTTCCCTGTATTCCCTTGCGCTAAAACGGATTTTCCACCGGTTTATACTGTACCTCGCAATCAGATACACCGACATACAAAAGCAGCTTCTCGCCTTCTTTGTAAAGCCCGCCGCTGAAAAGTACATCCACAAGGTCTTCCCGCTTGCTTTCTCCCGGCAAAAATTCCCGCCGCTCCGCCAGAATAACAGGCATGGTATGCTCTCCTGTCTCAGGATTTAAGCGAAACGTCATAGGGTAATAATGTCTGACACCTTCCGGTGCAAAACATGCCACATGCCCCAAAACGCCGATTTCTCCACTTTCCAGCAGATACGCCGCATTGACACCGCCCCACTCGTCGGGTAAAAACAGCTCTAAGAGCGGTGCATCCTCCATCACCTTTTCCGTCACCTCAGAAAGTTCGTTTACAACGGTAAACCCAATCTTACCCCTGCCGCCCTTTTCTCCCTGCGGTCTTGTAAAAACACCGATTCTTTTGTCTAAAAGCGCTATCAGCCGCACGTCCTTCATGCCGATAGGACCCTTTACCAGCGGGCGCATCGCGGTTAACTTCTCTCCGCAGAAAAAAGCAGTTCTCCATGCAACCCACGCGGGATTTTCCGGATGCGGAAAGACCTCCGTACCGCCTAAAATATACTGTCCCTCCACAATTGTGATACAAGGGTCCTGTAAAGAAAAGCGAGGCAGGTCCTTTGCAGGCGCATAGACATCCTTCGTTGTCTCTTCAAAAAAGACGGTCTCTGACACCTCGCTGTCCCGCGGCTCCACACGCGCGCAGATAAGCTTTCTTCCCTCATATAGAAACGGTGCCGTCGGATTGTATACGTCATTGCCGTCCACTCCTTCAAATACCGGCTTTACCGCTTCTGCCGGCACCACATCTTCCCTATGCTTTTTCAGTAAACTTTCAATACCCTCTACCATGCTTCCTCTCATTCCGCCGCATTTGCAGCTTTCCAAAATATAGCTTTATGCAGATAATCTCTCCATGACTTCCTGCAACGTTATTTTTGCCCTGCAGATTTTATCATCTGCGGCGCCATAGTAAATAAGCAGCTCTTCTCCCTCCAATATGCACCCGCAGGTAAACACCACCTTGCCAAAGAAGCCGTTCGTCTCATAGTCCTTTTCCGGTTCAAAAATAGGGAGCTTCGCTTTTTTTATGATTTTATCCGGCTCCTGCAGCTTCGTCAGCATGGCGCCCAGACAATACCTGCTGTTTTTGTCAGCCGCATGATAAATATGGAGCCAGCCGTCCTTCGTGTAAATCGGCGGCGCGCCGCTTCCGATTCTGCCATTCTCCCAGCCGTCCTCCGAAACGCCGCACACATGGCGGTGGTTGCCCCAGTGGATTAAATCCGGCGAATCCGCTATCCAGATATCCGGCGTCCCGATTTCAAAAGGTACCGGACGGTGAAACGCCTGATAAGCGCCATTTATCTTTTGGGGAAAAATTACCACATCCTTATTTTCGGGCGGGAATGCCGCACCCAGACGCTCATACCGTACAAAGTCTTTTGTCAGAAGAATTGCCGGCATAGCGCCCAGCTCCGACACTGCAGTATAGGTAATACAGTAGGTTTTATCTTCTTCCAGATACACGATGCGGGGGTCTTCCATACCCCAGCGCTCATACCGTCCGCTCCACCTGACTGCCGGCTCTTCCTCGATTGTAAAATGAATGCCGTCGCTGCTTCTTGCAAGCCGCAGGTGGGAGATGGAGGTCAGATATTTGATTTTTGCAATACCCGAAGGCGTCCTCTTAAAAATCATGCGGGAATCCGAAAAATCATATTTTTCCGCCTCCGCCATATCCATAATCACCGTTTTTAATCTGTCCTCCCGTTCATCGTAAACAGGTATGTGACGCTCCCCCTCTTTTTCCTCCCTGCAGGATTCCGCCACCCTGCAGAGCAGCAAATACTGTTCTTTATATTTAACGGCGCCGCAGTTAAATACACCGTCAACCTTCAGCCAGTCATGGGAAGGCTTTACGTCTTTCGCTTCCAAAATCGGATGTTCCGGTTCTCTTACCATGATTGCTCCCATCTGCGCACTTACGCACGCGTATCCATTGTTGTTTGCTTTTGCACACTGCTTGCAAACGTCTCGCTTTTTGTCATCACTCAAACCGCAGCCGGATATCTGTTTTGTCGTATGTGCCGTCCCGCATATAGACCTCCAGCAAAACCGTTTTGCTGCCGCTTCCATACTCCTTTGTCTGAAAAGACACCTCTCTTCCGCCTGCAAACTCTGTAGAAACACCTCCGATGGTGAGTACAATTCTGTCCACTTCCGCCTCCGGATTGGTGGACACGCAGTCTATCGCAAGCTTCACCGTGCCGCTTACCGTATCGTTATTGGACAGCCCGCCTATACGGAGCGCCGTTGTATCACAGGCAATCTGCTTTCCGTCCACAAAATAGCCGATGCCTTCATGCTCTATCCGGCTTCCCGCAGGAAGCTCGATTATCACCACGGCTTCTCCCGCCGGAAGTGTAAGGTTCGCCGAGCCGGAAACACCGCTTGCAATTACTTCTTTTTTTACGCTGTCAAACAAGTCAAAGCTTCCCTCCGGCAGCGTATAGGTAATTGTTTTCTCCTTGTCATAGGGATTGAACAGCAGATATGCGGCATATGCCTCCCGCTCGCAAACCTGTGCATTGCAGTTGATTTTCAGAATGCCGTCAACATCCGTCTGTCCCACTACCGCTCCCATCATACCCATGTGGGCGCCGCTGTAAAGTGAAAAATCCGTTTCCGCCCACCCATAGACGGTAGGGTCTCCGCCAAACCATGGTGTTTTGCTGTTCTGGCTCTTGCGGATGCCTTCATAGGGAATACAATACCCCCACGCTTGTATCTGTTCTAAAAGCACCTCGTCTAAAGCTGCGGACTGGTTTTCCAAATTGGTGGTGTCCGCAAAGAAATACCTGCTGTTGGACGCCGTCTGCAAATACCATGTACCCAGCGCCTGCGCATAACGGGTATCATATTTTGCAAGAGAAGACATGGCGTAAGCTGCTGCAAATGTATTCATGGCAAAAGCATAGCCGCCGCCGTCGGTGGTACTACCCATCAGCCCGTTCATGCTGTAGTCTCCCCACTCTCCCGCTATGGAGCCCCAGCCGCCGCGGGGTATGGAACCGCCGTTCATCACATCATCAAGAAAACCGTCCACATCATATGCCGTCCCATATTCCGCATTCAGTTTTGCCGCCAGTGCAGGTGCAAAATAAAGAAGCGCTTCGTAGAGAGAACTTCCCTCAAACGTGTTTACAAAATCCAGACAGGTCTTTGCCATTTCCAGATACTTTTCTTCTCCGGTAAGCGCATAGCCGTACCACATTAACACCGCAATTCCCGCAGCAGAATCCGGCTCTTTCCAGATATCATTCTGATAAGGCGCCATTTCCACAAAATCAAAGCCCGTATAGTTAAAGCCGTCGCCCGCCGCCATCACTTCGGCGGCACTGTACCAGCTCTCGATTGCAGAGAGCGTATCCTCCCTGATTTGTGCCTCATCCGGATAGCAGACAGACACTTGTGTATATAGTATCGTCGGATAAATCAAATACCACATGGAAGTGGTCTTGGACGAACCCGCCGGATTGTTCAATATTATGTTTTCTTCCTCAGAAAAGTACGCATGCAGCATAGCCACATAGTTCTTTCCGTTCTGGGAAGACTTGTCAATTCCAAGAAGCGTTGCGCTTAAAACGGAAGCAACCGTTGTCACTGCCTCCTCGCTGCCGTCGGCGCCGACCCTTCCGTCACCCACATATGCCGCAAGCCCAAATGTATCATAGGTTTCATCCTGCCAGACAAAGGGCGCATAGGCACCGGAAAGCGTTTCGTCATAAACAAGCCCGTCATAGGCTCTTGCACGCTCCTCATAGTCAAACCACTCATAATCCTTGGGAAGTACAGAACCGTATCTGTCCACCCTGTCAATATTCTTTTGTCCTGCCATATAAGCTCCGTCGTTCTCTGTGCTGCCCCGGCCACATGCGGCCGGAGCAACCAGAGCAACGATTAGTAACGCTGCCAATTGTTTTTTCATAGTCACCACTTTTTATTTGGTATTTACAACCAGAATTTCGGATACGGATACAGTTCCTTCAGGGCCGCCTGCAGGATAAATCCAGATTTTAACCTTGCACTGCTCGCCATAGATATCCTTAAAATCATCGCCAAGTGCCTCTGAAAGCTTAACGCCGGCATACTTATTCCATTTTAAATTGTTGTCATTGATGACATAAAGTCCCCACTCATGGTCTGCAATCGGATTTTCGGGAACAATTTTCATACCCCAGTTATATCCATCGGGATTTTCAAAAATCTGTGCCAGAATCATAGGCTCCTTTGCCAGGTCAATCTCAAAGTAACCGGACTCCACGCCGCCCCAGCCGTCTGCTGCCGCTTTGATTGTCACATAACCGTCCGCATCGTTGGTGGACTCTACCGTTCCTGCACCGCTTCCCTCAGAAGGTGTCTGCATGGAACCCCATGACGCGATATCCTTATAGGTAAAGTTTTGTGCCACTTCCCAGCCGCCGCTTTTCTTTTTGTCACCGCATCCGGTGAGACACCCTGCAATCATAACTACTGCAAGAGTTGCTGCTAATAATTTTTTCATCATAATGTTTTCCTCCACTTGTGATTGTGTTGTGTTTGATATATTTGCCTTATCCCTTCACGCCGCCCATTTTTACGCCTTCCATAAAATACTTCTGTGCGTAAAGAAGGAGTGCGATAACAGGGATTAATGCCATAAAGGATGCTGCCATCAGGGGACCCCAGAGGGTTTCTCCCGTCATGGAGCTGAACGAAGCCAGCGCAAGCTGTATCGTATATTTGGGCTGGGAGTCAATGTAAATCAACTGCCCCAAAAGGTCATTCCAGGTACCCATAAAGGACCAAAGGCTGATGGTGATAAGCGCCGGCTTTGCCAGCGGCACAAATATCATGCGGAACACCTTCAGATTCTTTGCGCCGTCTATCCACGCCGCTTCCTCATAATCTCTCGGAACGGTTTCGAAATACATTCTCAAGAAGAAGATAAAAGAAGCAGAGCCGCAAAATGCCGGCAGTATCAGCGGCACATAGCTGTCCGAGAATCCCAGTCCAGACCACACCATAAAGGTGGGAATCATGGTCACTTCATAGGGAAGCATCATTGTCGCCAGCATTATCATAAACAGGAAATTGCGCCCTTTAAAATGAAACCTTGCAAATCCAAACGCTACCAACGCCGATACAAAAACCTCTCCTAAAATCTTGGGCACTGCGATAATCAGCGTATTCAGCATACATTTAAAAATCGGTACGACTTCCAATGCCCTTGTATAATTGGCAATCGTTACTTTCTTGGGAAACCATCTTATCGGCATGGAAAATATTTCATTTTCTACTTTAAAGCTGGTACTTACCATCCACACAAAGGGCAATAGCATAATCACCGCGCCAAAGATGGTTACCACATACCACATAACTGTTTTAAACCGTCTAAACCAGATTGCACTTGTCGTTGTTTTTCTCATCTTCGTTCCCTCTCCGTCCTGCGTCACTCACTGTACACCCAGTATTTCTTTGTCCAGTTTACAATAAAGGTCAGCAGCAGTATGATGACAAAGAGCACCCACGCCAGCGCCGTCGCATAGCCCATCCGGTAATGCCCAAACGCTTCCTCATACAAATACACCATGTAAAAGTTTCCTTCTTTTCCTGCTCCGCCGAGCACATAAGCGTCCGTAAACTTCCGGAAGGCGCCGATAATACCCAATACCAGATTGTAGAAAATAATCGGCGTCATCAGCGGAACCGTAATGTATTTCACCCTCTGAAATACATTGGCACCATCAATCATTGCCGCTCCGTACAAATCCTCCGGAATGTCCTTTAGCGCTGCCAGATAGGTCAAAAGGCTGCCGCCGGCTCCCCAAACCGCCATAATCAGGTAGGAGGGAAGCACCCAGTCCGGGTCGTAAAGCCAGTCCGGTCCCTGTATGCCAAAAAAGGAAAGCACACCATTTAACAAACCGTAGCTTGGGTCCAGAATCCATTTAAATACAATGGCAACCGCAACGCCGGAAACAATCGCCGGCATATAATAAATCACCCTGAAAACGCCCGAGCCTTTCCGGTTCTTTGATACCAGCACCGCCATCGTAAGCGAGGTTGCTATAATAAGCGGCACTGCAATCACGGCGTATCTGACCGTTACCCAGAGACTTCTGATAAATTCTTCTGAAGAAAACAGCATCTTATAGTTATTTATCCCTATGAACGCCGCATTTCCCACGATATCCCAATCCGTCATGCTGATATAGACTGCCGCTATCATAGGAAATGCCGTAAAGACAATCAAACCTATCAGCCATGGCAGAATAAAGAAAAAACCTGCTTTTTCTCTTTTTTTCATACTTTACCTCATTTCTGCTCTGCTTCTAAAACCCGCTTTTGCGGACGTTTCATCCATCGTTTCGCTATTGCAGATTTACTTCCTCTGGTTTATCAGCTCCCTTGCATAGGCTGCTATCGTGTCCATCTCCGCCTTGTAGTCAAAGTTACTGTCACTTAAAAGCTGTACATAAAGGTTATACCAAAGCTTATCGTTAATGTCCGACCATTCCGGAATATAATATGCGCTTCGTGCATATTCCATGGTGTAAGCTATGGTTTCCAATGCATTTTCCTTCGTCGGATTGATGTTTACTACGTTTTCAACGGAATCCTTTACGGGAGGTGCAATCTTCCATTCAAAGAACGCCTGCGTCACGGCTTCCAGCGCTTTGTATGCCGTCTCGTCTCCTTCAAGGGATTTTGCCATTACCGTGGAAGCAGTCCAGTCAAAGCTCCACTGCCCGCCGCCATCGCAAACCGGCAGAGGTGCATAGCCGATTTCAAACTGTTCATCTTCGCTCATCGCCGCCACTTTAATCTCAAAATTGTCCTGCATACCGCCAAAATACATTGCCACTCTCTGCTTCTCAAACCATACATTGTTGTCTCCGAGACTGGAAACTTCTGCATATCTGGGAGATAAGCCCTCCGCCACAATCGTCTGCAGATACCCGAGTCCGTTCTTCGCTTCCTCGGAATCCAGCACAATGGTGGTTCCGTCTTCCCCGATGATGTCTCCGCCGCCTGCCCAGATAAAGGTTTCTATGTTGGGCCAGCCGTCAATTACGGTTCCGTATACGGTATTGCCTCTGTATTCCTTGCCGGAAAACTGCCTGCAGACATCAATAAACTCCGCCCACGTCCAGTCATCCGTCGCCTCCGGACAGGGAATTCCCATATCCGTAAACATTGTCTTGTTATAATACACCATCATCGGGTTTGCAATCCAAGGCAGCCCCCAGTAAGAGCCATTATACTGTGCCGAAGCCAGCACGCCTTCATAAAACATATCCGGCTTTAATACGCTGCTTGCCTCAAACTGCGCCGTGATATCCGCCAAAGCACCCATATCCGCATATTTGGATATCAATTCCTGTGTCAGCCAGAAAAAATCAGGGCTCTTCTTTGCTGCAATCTTAGTGGAAATCTTTACGTAATAGTCGGAAGGAATGCTAAGCACCTCTATGGTATACTCGCCATTTGCCTCCTCGTTCACCTTGTCAATAATCTGCTGGAATTCCTGCAGCTCCGTTCCGGCAGCCCAAGTCGCAAACGTATAGGTTTTTTTGCCCGACTGCGATGAAGCGTTACCGCATCCGGTAAGTGCCGCCAGCATAACTGTTATCAGGATAACACTCAATACCTTTTTCATATTCCTACCAATCCTTTCCTATTCCCTGCCCGTTCTTCCTGTCCGTCAGGTCTTTGTAACTGTCTTTTTTGCTATTTGTAACTTTACTTTATGAGATAAATATAATCATTTTTTTCCAAAAAGTCAATACATTTTTATAACTTTGTATATATTATTAAATTTTCAGCACCTATTTTTGTCTATTTTGCCACTCCTATGCTTTTTATTGTAACTATACATTATTTGTTTTGGCTTTTGCATATATGCAGAACTATTTTTTTGTTTGTACATTATAAATAGCATGTACCAAAGCCGTACTCTTATGCATAAAAAAACCACCAGACATAAGTCTGATGGTTTTTCTCTTTTACATAAAATTGTTTTACGCTTCAACGCCCATTGCCGAATAGTAATCATCGAACATTTTGTTTACGGCTTCTTTGGTGTCATAGGAAATGCCGGGAAGCTTACCGCCCCAAGTCTTCTCTGCTTTTTTGAAGCCTTTTTCGATTGCTGCCTGCATCTCTTTCATTTTTTCCACATCATCGCCTGCCAGTGCGCTTGCAAAATCAAAAAGACGGGAAGCAGTCTGCTTTACACCATAATATCCGTCTTCTGCAATGTCTGCCTGTGCCTGTGCTCTGGTTGCAGGGTCTACCTTTGCTTTGCCGCTTGCTAAAAACTTCCAGATGTCATTAGCCTGTCCGTATGCATTTGCCTGCTGGGACATCATCTTCTGCACCATGGAAACCAACTGGCTCTGCCTGTTTTCCGCATCCGCCTGCAGCTTGGAAACAAGTGCGCTTCTCTCTTCCTTGCTCATCTTGTTTACCGAATATGTCGCTTTTTTCTCTTCGCCCTTAGACGCTTCATAAACAGCACCGGCTTCCGTCTTGCCGGATTCTGTCTTTTCTGCCGGTTTGGACGCTGCATAATCATTGCTGTAGGTCTGCACGGCAGTGTTTGAGTTTACTGCACTAACGCTCATTTTTTTACCCTCCTTGACTCTTGTTTTGCAAATCCGTTTGCCTCTTTTTATATTACTTCGTACAATATATCGGCACAGGAAATAAATTCCTTAACCCCTTTATCCCTCAATTTTATGAAATGTAATACAATTTGGCCTGTCCACAGGAATTTCTTTGGTAGACATTATCATCGTGCCCTTTTCCATATCCACTTCAAAAAAAGTCATGGTATCGGAAGCATGGTTCAAAGACACCAAATGCCTGTTATCGGGAAAGATTGCTGCGTCTTTGGGATATTCGCCGCTTACCGGCAGGCAGAAAAGCTTTTCGAGCATACCGGTCTCCTGCTCCACCTTAAAGACGGCAACCGAATTCTCCCCTGCCGTCGAGGCAAGCAGATAATCATAATCCTCGGAAAAAGTCAGCGCGCTTGCCGAGCATCCGTAATCCCTCTCGTCCGACTCCGTTGTAACAATCGTCTGTATTCTTTCAAAATAAGGATTCTCATTTTTTTCTTCATAATGATAAACCGTGATATTGCACGCCAGCTCATGTACAATATAGATATATTTGCCGTTTCTGGATATCTTGATATGCCTTGGTGCCGACTCGATATCACCGCGCACCACATCCGCAAGCCGAAGCGTTCCTCTCTCATGTTCCAGCCGGTACACATTCACATGGTCCATTCCCTGGTCCGCTACCAGAAGATATTTATTGTCATGAGTCATTCTGGCGCAGTTGATATGGGGCCTGAAGTTGCGTTCCGCCACGCTGCCCAGCCCTTTATGATAAATCTCATCGGTAATATCGCCGATGGAGCCGTCCTTGTTCAGGCGAAGCACCGTCAGCTTGCCGTCGTGATAACCTGCGACAAAAAGAAATTTATCCTCGTAATCCGTAGAAAGATAGCATCCTCTCATACCATTGATTGAGGCAAAGTTAATCAGTTCCAGACTGCCATCCTTTAAAATGTGATACGCCTCCACTCCAAAATCCGTTATGGAATACAAATACTTTTTGCTTTTGGAAATCGTAACATAGGAAGAATTGGTGATTTCCACCTGGTCCTTTTCCGTAAACTTTCCATTTTTCATGTCCACGTCATAAATTTTGATGCCGTGTTTATCTCCCATCGTATAGGTCGATACGTAAGCAACGTACTTTTCCATGCTGCTTCCTCCATTTCTGCAATACTTCATAACTAAATATAACATATTATCCTATTTTTGTTAATGAAAACTTCTCTTTTTTTGGATTTTTCTTTTTTTACATGTTTTTACATGAGTATAGAAAATATGCGTTGCTTTTTCAGACGTTTCATTATAAAATGTAACATGCATGTATGCGGTTGATTCACTGAAATATACAGGATTTCATGCCGGCATATTGATTTCTATTTTTTGGGAGGTTTGAAGGTATGAAGGACGTACTGGTAAATTTGGAGCACATCTCTAAATCATATGACAGTCATATGGTACTGGACGATTTGAATCTCTACATAAGGGAAAACGAGTTTTTAACGCTACTCGGCCCCAGCGGCTGCGGCAAGACGACCACCCTGCGCATCTTAGGCGGCTTTGAACAGCCTGATACCGGCAAGGTAATTTTTGACGGCGCGGATATTACCTGCCTGCCTGCAAACAAGCGTCCGTTAAACACGGTTTTTCAGAAATATGCCTTGTTTACGCATATGAACATTGCAGAAAACATTGCTTTCGGACTGAAAATAAAAAACAAAACAAAAGATTATATCAACGACAAAATCAAATACGCCCTGAAGTTGGTCAATCTGGACGGCTATGAAAAGCGGATGCCGGACTCTCTTTCCGGCGGACAGCAGCAGCGTATCGCCATTGCGAGGGCAATTGTCAACGAACCCCGCCTGCTGCTTTTAGATGAGCCTCTTGGCGCTTTGGACTTAAAGCTCAGACAGGATATGCAGTACGAATTAATCCGCTTAAAGAATGAGCTTGGCATCACTTTTATTTATGTGACCCACGACCAGGAGGAAGCGCTTACCATGTCCGATACCATCGTGGTTATGAATCAGGGCTACATTCAGCAGATAGGTTCCCCCGAGCGTATTTACAACGAACCCGAAAACGCTTTTGTGGCGGACTTTATCGGAGACAGCAACATTATCGGCGGCATCATGGTAAAGGACCGCCTTGTGGAGATTTTGGGCGCGCGTTTTTCCTGCGTGGATGAAGGATTCGGACAGAACAAGCCCGTGGATGTCGTCATCCGCCCCGAAGATGTGGAGCTGGTAAAGCCGGAGGAAGGCGCCATACAGGGCGTGGTCTCCCACATCATATTCAAAGGCGTCCACTATGAAATGGAGGTACAGGCAGGCGGTTTTGAATGGCTGGTTCACTCTACCCGTATGTTCCCTGTCGGTACACCGGTAGGAATTCTGGTAGAGCCCTTTAATATCCAGATTATGAACAAACCGGAATCTGAGGATGAGGAGGCAGTAAAAACAGATGAATAAAAAAATGCTCTCTCTTCCCTATCTGTTCTGGTGCGCCGTGTTTATTATCATTCCGCTCTGCATGGTAGTATACTACGGTCTTACAGACAAGACGGGCGCTTTTACACTTGCAAATATAGCAGCCATAGCCACTGCGGAACACGCAAAGGCATTATGGTTTTCCCTGCTGCTCTCCTTCGCCGGCACTGTGATATGCCTGCTTTTGGCATACCCCCTCGCCATGATTTTATCGGGCATGAAGGTCAGCCAGCACTCTTTTATCGTACTGATTTTTATCCTGCCGATGTGGATGAATTTTCTGCTGCGCACTATGGCATGGGAAACGCTTCTGGAAAAAAACGGTATCATCAATACCATACTGCATTTTTTGCATCTGCCCGCGCTCAATATCATCAACACGCCGTCGGCAATTATACTGGGCATGGTATACAACTTCCTGCCCTTTATGGTTCTGCCTATTTACAATGCACTGACGAAAATAGACAACAACGTTGTCAACGCGGCGAGAGATTTGGGAGCCGGCTCTTTCCAGACTTTTTCGCGGATTATTTTCCCCTTAAGCCTGCCCGGCGTTATCAGCGGCATTACCATGGTATTTGTACCTGCGCTTACCACTTTCGTCATATCGACTTTGCTTGGCGGCAGCAAAATCCTGCTTATCGGCAACGTCATCGAACAGGAATTTACCCAGACCGGCAACTGGCACTTAGGCAGCGGGCTCTCCATTGTGCTTATGATTTTTATTCTGATTAACATGGTATTGTCCGCCGTATTTGACAAAGACGGGGAGGGCGCAACCTTATGAAAAATGCAGCAAGACGTATTTATATTGCACTCATTTTTATTTTTATGTACGCCCCCATCGCCACGCTCGGCGTTCTATCCTTTAATGCGAGCAAATCCCGTGCCAAATGGGGCGGGTTTACGGTAAAATGGTATGTGTCGCTATTTGAGAATGAGGAAATTATGCGGGCTCTCTGGAATACGCTTTCCATTGCGCTTATCTCCTCTCTCGTGGCAACCGTTGTCGGCACGATTTCCTGCATTGCCATCCAAAGCATGAAAAAGAAAGGGCGTGCCATTGTCATGGGAGTCACCAACATTCCCATGCTCAACGCGGATATCGTAACCGGGATTTCCCTTATGCTGCTCTTTATCGTGCTTGGCATAAGGCTGGGATTTTTTACCATCCTTTTGTCCCATATCACTTTCAACATACCTTATGTGATTTTGAGCGTTATGCCGCGTATGAAACAGCTAAATCCCAGCGTCTATGAAGCGGCTCTGGATTTGGGAGCTTCCCACGTGCAGGCGTTTTTCAAGGTTATTTTTCCGGATATACTGCCCGGCGTTCTATCCGGCTTTTTGATGGCTTTTACCATGTCTTTGGATGATTTTATCATTACATACTTTACAAAAGGTCCGGGAATTGATACATTATCTACGAAGATATATACGGAGGTGCGTAAAGGCATAAAACCGGAAATGTACGCTCTGTCTACCATCATTTTTGTGGTGGTGCTGGTTTTACTGTTTCTTGTAAACAGGACGCCAAAAGATAAACCCGCCAAGTAGCGGAATTTTGAAATGGAGGAAAATTATGAAAAAATTGTTTTCTTTGGTGCTCTGCCTGGTCACGACCGCCTGTCTGTTTGCAGGCTGCGGCTCCTCTGACAAATATCCCAACGGAAAAGTGTATGTCTATAACTGGGGTGAGTATATAGACGAAGAAACCATCAAGCTTTTTGAAAAGGAAACCGGCATCGAAGTTATCTATGATGAATTCGACACAAACGAAACCATGTATCCCAAAATTGAGGCGGGCGCATCTAATTATGATGTGGTCTGCCCTTCCGACTACATGATTCAGAAAATGATTGACAACGATTTGCTTGCAGAATTAAACTGGGATAATCTTCCCAACGCACGTGCCAACATCGGCGCCGAGTATTATGAGCAGTCCCTCGCTTTTGACCCCGGTAATCTCTATTCCGTTCCATACTGCTGGGGTACCGTAGGCATCCTGTATAATACGACCATGGTAGACGAACCTGTCACAAGCTGGTCTATACTCTGGGATGAAACCTACAAAGACAGCATCTTAATGCAGGACTCCGTCCGGGATTTATTTATGGTTGCTTTAAAGGAACTGGGGTATTCCATGAACAGCACCAACGAGTCCGAGCTGCAGGAAGCAAAGGAACTTCTGATTGCGCAAAAGCCTCTCGTACAGGCATATGTTATCGACCAGGTGCGTGATAAGATGATTGGTGATGAGGCGGCAATCGGCGTTATCTACTCCGGTGAAGCCATCTACACGCAGCGCGAAAATCCCAATCTGGCATATGTCATTCCCGAAGAAGGAACTAATATCTGGATTGATAGCTGGGTAATTCCCAAGAACGCGGAGAATAAAGAAAATGCGGAAAAGTTTATTGATTTTATGTGCCGCGGCGACATTGCGCTGATGAACTTTGAGTTTATCACCTACTCCACACCGAACACGGCGGCGCGGGATTTGATTGAGGACGACGATATCCGCAATTCCGAAATTGCTTTTCCTGATTTATCCAAATACGATAAGCTGGAAACCTTTTCCTATCTGGGAGAGGAAGCGGATACGCTGTACAACAATTTGTGGAAGGAAATCAAATCTTATACCTCTTACTAAAACTTTTATCATCTTTCATAAAAGCGCCGCCGGAATCCCAATATATTCCGGCGGCATTTTTCATTCTATACTTTATTTATTTTTCAATACTTCTTTGATGGCATTGATAACCTGCTCCGGCTCATAGGGCTTACAGATAAACTCTTTTGCTCCCAGCTTCAATGCATCCATCAGCTTGGAGGACTGCCCTGCCGCTGTCACCATAATCACACTTGCCGACTCATCAAACTCTTTTATCGCCTTTAAGCAGCTAATACCATCCATTTCGGGCATCGTAATATCCATCGTCACGGCATCCGGCTTCAGTTCTTTATAAAGTCTGACTCCCTCCTCGCCGTTTGTCGCTTCGCCTGCTATGTCATGTCCGATTCCTTCCAAAATAGTCCGCAGCATCCTTCTGGACATTTTGGAATCGTCTATAATCAAAATTTTCGCCATTTTCCAGTCCTCCTTATTCTTGTCCCATAATAATGAAAATTGCTTTTTTACCTCTGGCGTAAACCGGAACACTCAAAACAGCCGTGTCCTTAAGCGCAGAAGAAGCCTCAAAAAATATGGGTGGCAGCAATTCCGAATCAATGCCGCTCCTGCTCAGCGAAGTTGCATACAAACCGTTGACACAATTTAAAAATTCTCCGGCAGCATCCAGCATGTCCTCTTTTTCAAGCGGCTCACTCTCTCTGCAATAAGCAGCCGCTATCACGGCAAGACCGCCATCTTCTTCGGCAAGTCCCGTTTCCATCGCCTTATAGCCTGCAACAGGAACCGAGAAAGCCGCTATTTTCTGGAAAGCAGACTCCTTCACCGATAACTCGTTCCCAAGCTCTGCCTTTCCCAAGTATACATGCCTGTCTATACAGCGAATCATGGTTCTGATGAGAACACCTGTAATATCCTTAAAGCACATTGCCTCCGGCGGAAGGAACAGTGGCACAATCCGGTCCGGGTCGTCACTGCGCAAATCTTCCATATCGGATTTGGTAAAGCTGTTTTCCTGCTGAAAGCTGTCCATCATCTCTTCCAGCTCCTGAAGCTGTAAAAGGTTCTCATCTACAAGCACCTGTGCAAAAGCCAGATATGTATTCCCCTGCTTCTTTAAGAGATTGCTGATTTGCTCCTCCGTAAGATACCCCTTTTCAACTGCAATATCTCCAAAACGCTTGTCCATAGTGGCTTGAAAACGGTTTACTTCATCAGCCTGTTCTATCGTCATCATGCCCTCTGCAACAGCTAAAAGCCCCAATTTTACCCTGACTTCATCCATTTTACCTATCACTGCCGTCAACTGCTCTGCAGACAACTTTCCGCTTTGTACCAAATGGTTCCCCAATAAGTATTCTACCATACCGTTCTCCTTTCTTTCCAAACAAACCGGTTCTGCCGGTTTTATCCGGTATTCATAATGATTATAAACAATTTTCGGAAAGATTTCTACTATATTGCACAATTTTTTTTAAAGAATCCGCATTTTTTTGTATCAGGGGAACAAGCATCCCCCTGATACAAAAATGAGACTGCCAATATCACTTCCTGCTGCCTTTTACTTTTCTTCACAGCCGCAAGTATCACCATTGGCATAATTGCTTCTAATCCATGGCGGCGGTGTCATTCCACAGTCGGAATCCCTGCCGCGGTCGCGTCCCCTGTCGCAGTCACAGTCACGGTCACGTCCCCTGTCACAGTCGCGGTCGCGTCCTCTGTCACAGTCACGGTCGCGTCCTCCGTCACAACCGCAGTCGCGGTCACGGTCGCGTCCTCCGTCACAGTCGCGGTCACGTCCTCCGTCACAGCCACAATCGCGGTCACGGTCGCGTCCTCCGTCGCAGTCACGGTCACGTCCTCCGTCGCAGCCGCAGTCACGGTCACGGTCACGTCCTCCGTCACAGTCACCCTCGCGCCCTCTGCCACAGCCGCAGCCGTTATTCAAGAAGCCCGCCCCATTATGGCAGCCGCCGCAAAACAGGAGAAAAAGAATAATCCAATTACACATGAGCATTCTCATTTCTAAATTGATTTACTTTATCATATTCTTTTCTTTCTGATTCTGTGACTGTTTCCGAAGCAATAACACCGTGCCTGCCGCTTTTCCCCTGCTTTTTTCAAAAATCTTCTTTTGATATAGGAAAACGTCTTTTTCTCTCCCTTTTCTGCAAGCATATGCAACAGAAATTCCAAATTCTTTCTGGTAAATGCATGCATGGGCGCCGGTTCTTTCCTGCTTTTGTAATAGGCAAGCGGAGAGCTGTCCGTATAGCCCTCGCCCAAATACACTTTGCACGCCGCAATGCGGTCCATAACCATCTCCGCAATATAGCGTCTTGGCATGGGCGCGGGAGACATTCCTCCCGGACCTCCGCTCAAGGAATAGTCAATCCAATACTCATAATGATGCTTATTGCGCCCTTTGTGATGCAGCCATGCCGTAGAATACCCTACCGCTTCCCGCTCCGCATTGTTGGGACTTCTGTTTCCCTGAAAATATTTTGCTCCCACCCAAAACTCTGACGGACTGTATTTGGACATATCGTGCAGTAATCCCTGGCGGTAAAGCCCTACCGCAAAGCAGCCCTTGCAGACCAGCCATTTATGATAGGTGATGGTTCTTAAATGCTTGAAAGCTTTCACTCTTCCCCTTTCGCCCTGATGCCGTTTTTCTTTGACACACTGATAAATACGCAAATACATCTTCCCGTAAGCCGGACTACTTTCTGCTCCCCCTCTTCCATCTCGTCCGTCTGCTCTTCCTGTACTGCATCTGACGCCACATAAAGCTCCCAGCGCATATCCTTAGGCAGCTTGGGCAAAGCAAACTCATACGGCTCCCAATGCAGATTATAAGCAATGTAAAAGAAATCGTCGCAGCAGGCTCTGTCCTTTCTGACATATTTTCCACAATACATAACGCCAAGCTGCCTGCTATAGCCGGACATATCCGGTCTCCATGGAGCCGCGCCATGATAAGAAGCATCCGGATAGCCGCATGCGCCATAATCCATCAGCCTAACTTCCCTGTCCTGCCTGAGCACCGGATGTTTCTTACGGATGTCTGTCAGTTCTTTGACAAACAATAAAATCTTCCTTCCGGACTCCGCAGTTTTCCAGTTCAGCCACGTCGTTTCATTATCCTGACAGTAGGGATTATTGTTGCCTCCCTGCGAGTTTCCAAACTCATCCCCCATAAAAATAAGAGGCGTTGCCTGCGATAAAAACAATAACAGCAGGGCGTTTTTTATCTGCTTTTCCCTAAGGGCAAGCACCGCCTTTTTACGGCTTTTCCCCTCCTGCCCGCAGTTCCAGCTTGCGTTGTAATCCACACCGTCTTTATTATCCTCACCGTTATTTTCATTATGCTTTCTGTCATAAGAAACCAAATCCATAAGCGTAAAGCCGTCGTAATTTGTTATATAATTGATTTGCCCGCATGTTGACGGATTATGCCGCAAATGATACATGACAGCAGGCAGCATGCCTTCGTCCCCTTTCAGGAAACGGCGCATGTCATAACGGTAAACATCCCGATATTCCGCCAGATACCGCTTCCCCTTTCCGTCCGCTCCGGATAGAGCGCCATTTTGCGTCTCATCCGGAAAACCATAGTACCACAGCTTTGTCCTTGCAAGTGCAGGGTCATTGGCAAGCATCTTCGCCGGAATATTTTCCCCTTTCAGATGAAATCCGTCCACATGATATTCCAAAACCCAGTAATGCAGTATCTCTGTTATCTCGCTTTCCTGTGTATCCTTGGTAAAATAAAACTGCAGCACAACCTCCAGTCCGCTTTTGTGTAGCTGCTTTACCATATCTTTAAACTCTGCCACTGCATCTTGTGCGTAAGCATAACTGTTTTTGGGGCTGTAATAACATCCTTTCGTATAGCCCCAATAATTTGCATACACTTTATCTGCCGGCTGCGCTATAGCTGCGGGCAGATACGGCATTTCCGAAATCATCCTTTTTTCTATCTCCGCAAACTCATATACCGGCTGTAATTCCAGCGTGGTAACGCCTAACTCCTTTAAATAAGAAATTTTCTCTGCAAGCCCGGCAAAAGTCCCCTTCCCTTTTACCTTTGAGGAGGGATGTCTGGTAAACCCCCTTACATGAATCAGGTAACAAATGCTTTCCTCATAGGGAATGTCCGGAAAAACATCTCCCTCCCAGTCATAATCCTGCTGCACAAACAATGCAGGTCTTGCACCCTTTTCCCATATCTCTTCCCTGCCGTAGACATGTCCGCCGCAAAAGGCACGTCCCCTGTCGTCCGTCACATAACTTTCCTCCTCATAAAAGCAATATGCGGTGTTTTCTATGGAAATACCGCATACACGCATAAAATGAACATTTCCGACCACATACAATGGCGGAAAAGGAATTTTTTCTTTCTCCCGCAGGGTATCCTTGTCAAACAATACGATACCGCAGTTTGCTTTTTGGCTGACATAAGAAAAGTTAACGCCGTTGTCTTCTATTTTTGCACCCAAAGGAAACGGGCTGCCTTTTGCTGTCTCCATCCTGTAGAACACTCCTTCTGTCAATTGCTGCAAGACCCGGGGCTGATTTGCGTAAGCCTGAGGTGACGCCGGGCTCGAGGCTGATTTGCGTAAACCTGAGGTGTCGCGGGCTCGGGGCGGGCAAGGCTCGGGCAGACCTGTGGAAACCTTTGGTTTCCACAGGTCGCTTCGCTCGTCAAATGTTTAAAGAAACAGCTACTTGTGCAAGCACAGTAGCTGTTTCTTTGAACATTTGACTCTGCCCTTTACGGACATTATACCACATCTGTTTGTCTTGTTCTATGATTTGTTGGAAAATTATTTACAGCAGGCGGGGCGGGGATTATAATGTAAGAAAAGGAATAAAGGAGATTGTGTTATGGCTGATAATCATTTTGCGGAAGAGGAAATGACGGTTGAATTGGAGTTAGAGGATGGCGAAAAGGTTTCTTGCGCGGTTATTACGATTTTGACGGTTGCAAAAAAGGATTATATTGTTCTGCTTCCTTTGGACGAAAAGGGAGAGAATCAGGACGGGGAGGTCTGGTTTTACGGCTATAAGGAGGATGAAAGTGACCCGAATGCCGAGCCTGAGCTTATCTATATTGAAGATGACGACGAATATGATGCGGTTTCCGATGCTTTTGATGAGTATCTCGACAGTCAGGAGTTTGACGAGCTGGTGGAGGAAGAATCCGAATAACGTTTTAGCAATGGCGCAATAAAATGCGACGGCTGCCTTGGACATGCTTTTGTCCCTGTAAGGTACAGGATGTCCAAGGCTGTTTTTGCACGTGTCATTCCTACATAAAAGAGTCGCCGCTCTTCCTCTTCCATACTTTCCGCCCAATCACTGCCGGCTATGTCTTTGCCGGTCTTTTTTATCTGTTTTTTCTCGTTTGCATCCGGTATGCACACATAGGCAAACTCCAGTCCCTTGGCAGTATGCATGGTCATAAGCTGTACGCCTTCTGCACTTTCCGGCTTTGCTCTTCCTTCTTCCTGTTCTGCAAAAGCAAGCCACTCTTCTATGCGCCCAAAGGCTTTTGCTTCTTCCTGTATGGTATCCAAAAGCCCTTTCCACGCCTTGTATGTATCTGCCTGTATCCCCGCTCTTCCCCGCAGCCAGTTTTCGTAGCCTATCACTTTGCGGACATAGCCAATGGCAAGGCTTGGAGGGAAAGCCGCTATTGTCTGCAACTGTTTCTGTAAAAGCTTTACGGCTGTTGCTGCTTCCGCTTTTCTGCAGGCTTCGCACTCTTCTGCCACTGTCGATAGCGTTATCGTTTCTTCCCAAAGCATTTCTCTCTCAATACCGCGGTGCGGGCGGTTCATAATCTGTAAAAACAGAGCGCGTCCCTTTTCTAAAGCCGCCAGTTTCAGGTATGCGTTGATATCCTTTACCGCAAAATGCATATACTTATTTTCCGTCTGCCCCCTGACGTTGTACGGGACGCCGCTTTTTTCCAGAAAAGGAAGCAGCAGGTTTATTTCTCTGTTTGTCCGAAAAAGCACACACATCTCATGATACGGAATTACCCGGGAAAAGCCGCGCAGGCGGGCGCACAGACAGGCATACTCCTCCTCCCTGTCCGCAAAGCCCCTGATATACACCGGCTCTGCCAACGGTATTTTCTGCGGTGCGCCCGCCGCATACATTTTTTTAACAAAACGCTTTTTGTTCTGTGCGATAACACTCTCCGCCGCCTTGATTATCTCTTCCCTGCTTCTGTAATTTGCCTCCAGAAATATGCTTTCTGCCTTTTTATAGTCGTTTGCAAACTGCCGCATAATATCGGGACTCGCGCCCCGAAATCCATATATGGACTGGTCGTCGTCCCCTACTACGAAAAGGTTTTCCCGCGGTGCGGCAAGCAGCTTTAAGATTTCATACTGGACTTTATTACAGTCTTGAAATTCATCCACCAGAATATACGAGAATCGGGTTCGCCAGCTTTCCAGAACCTGCGGCTTTTTTTGAAACAAATCCAGACAGCGAATCTGCATATCGTCAAAATCCAGCCTTCCCTTTGCCGTGCAATATCCGGCATATGCCTCATAAAATGCTGCAAACGTCTCAAAAGAAACATTGGCTGGCAAAGGAAGCGCCTCCATTCCCGCGCCGTTTTTATAGCGCGCAAGGCACAACAAAAGCTGCTCCCTATTATCCGCTTCCGGCTTCGTGTGAAACTGCCGTACCCATATTTGATTTATGATTTGGATTTTTTCTTTTTCTGTGATAAGGCAGTCGCTGCCCAGACGGTAATGCTCTCTCAGAATGTGATAAGAAACTGCATGAAAGGTGCCGAAGGAAACCGGAGGGGACGCGCCCTGCCATTCCCTGATAAAACGCTGCTGCATAGACCGGGCGGCTGCTTTTGTATAGGTTAGCACCAAGATATCGGCGGGCGGTATTTTTTCCCGTTCTATCAGCCTCTTTACCCGCCCCGTAATCACGGTCGTCTTGCCGCTGCCCGGTCCGGCAAGCACCATTGCCGGACCGCGCGTGTGGCTAAGCGCTCTTTGCTGCGCTTCGTTTAACATTTCTTTCAATCTATTCCCCTTTTAACTTCTCTATCCCCTTTTTGATACGCCGGACAGATTCGTCCTTTCCCAGAATTTCCATGATTTCGGTAGCGCCTGCGGGCGTCATCTGCTTCCCCGATACCGCCGTCCGTACAGGCCACATTATATAACCGTTTTTACAGCCCTTTTGCCCGATATAGGAAAGCAGTGCCTGATAAAGCGCATCGTTAGAGTAATCCTCCTGCGCCTCCAGTATGGGCAGCACCTCCGTAAGCACCGTAAGGGAAGAAGCAGCATCCGTCTTCATCTTTTTGTGGGTGTATAGCTCTGCATCGTACTCCGGAAGTGTACGGAAGAAATCCACCTGCCCCGCAATATCAGGAAACACCTCTATTCTGGTCTTTACCATGGCGGCAATCTTTTTCAAGTCGAAACCTTCTCCCAGCGCTTCTGCAAGATATGGCTCTGCCATCTCATAAAAGGCATCAAAATCCATTGCCTTTAAGTACTCCCCGTTCATCCATTTTAATTTTACAATATCAAACACGGCAGGAGACTTGCTGATTCTGTGGTAATCAAATTCCTTTATCAGCTCGTCAAGCGTAAAGATTTCCCTGTTATCCTCGGGACTCCATCCCAAAAGAGCGATATAGTTTACCACTGCTTCCGTCAAAAAGCCCTGCTCCAGCAAATCCTCAAAGGAAGAATGTCCGCTTCTCTTAGACAGCTTCTTGTGGTTTTCATCCGTAATCAGCGGCAGATGCACATAGACCGGCACCTCCCAGCCAAATGCCTCGTAAAGTCTTGTATACTTGGGGGAGGAAGAGAGATACTCGTTGCCTCTCACCACATGGGTAATGTGCATGGTATGGTCATCCACTACATTGGCAAAATTGTAGGTGGGATAGCCGTCCGATTTTATCAGTATCATATCGTCAAGCTCACTGTTGTTTACCGTGATATCCCCGTAAAGCTCATCATGGAAAGTGGTAGTGCCCTCCGTCGGATTGTTCTGCCTGATGACAAAGGGCGCTCCTGACGCCAGCTTCTCCTCCACTTCTTCTTTGGAGAGGGACAGGCAGTGCTTATCATAAATCATAATTTCCTTGCCCTCTACTATCTCCGTCTTCAGGGAAGCAAGTCTCTCCTTATCACAGAAGCAGTAATACGCCTCGCCTTTGTCAATCAGCTCCTTCGCGTATTTCATGTAGATGCCCGTCTTCATCCGCTCGCTTTGAACATAGGGTCCAAAACCGCCGTCCTTATCCGGTCCCTCATCATGCTTTAAACCTGTTTTTGCAAGGGTTCGGTAGATAATCTCCGTCGCACCTTCCACAAAGCGCTCCTGGTCCGTATCCTCGATGCGGAGCATAAAATCGCCCCCCGCATGTTTGGCAATCAAAAATTCATACAATGCGGAGCGCAGGTTGCCCACATGCATCTTTCCTGTAGGGCTGGGCGCATATCTTGTCCTGATTTTTGTCATAGCAATCCTCGTTTCTGCACATATACTGCACAATTTTATAGGTTTTTCACAAACGCACGAAAGCCGGGCTCTTGTGCCGTCCTCACTGTTTTATTATAATGGCTTTTTTCGGATATGCAAGTATTTCGCAATAAACCTCTCTTCTTACCTTTACTGTTCCGGCACTTTCCTTGCCGCCTCCGACTTAAACTTCTCCACCTCTTTTGCCGCCTGCGGCAGGGCAATATTGGTGCCTGCCCCCGCAATACAGCCGCCCGGACACGCCATGCCCTCTATCAGGCAGCCGTTCTTCCTGCCCGCTTTGGCAAGTAAAAGCATCTTTTTACACTCTGCCAGGCTCTCCGCGTGCTCAATGTGCACCGCCGTGCCCGGGTAATAGGTCTTGATACATTCCTCGATTGCGCTCGCCACGCCGCCCGCAACGCCGTATCCGCGTCCCGCCGCCGTGGCGTCCCGCATCTCGTCCATCGCCTTGATTTCCTCCAAAAGAATTCCCCTTGCCTCAAACATGCCTGTCAATTCCTCAAAGGTAATCACAAAGTCCACATCGGAGCGCACCGTCCTGCGGGAGGCCTCCAGCTTTTTGGAGGCGCAGGGACCGATAAAGACCACGCTCGCCTCCGGATGCTCCTGCTTAATCAGCCGCGCCGTCGCCACCATGGGCGTCAGCTCATTGCTGATTTTATCAATATTTTCGGGAAAGAGATTTTTTGCCATCATTGCCCACGAGGGACAGCAGGAGGTCAGGGCAAATGCCTGCTTTCCGCTTGCCACCTCCTTCACATAATGCTCTGCCTCTGCGGCGCATCCCAAATCCGCGCCAAGCGCCGTTTCATAGACATCGGCAAAGCCCAGCTCTTTGAGCGCCGTCTTTAACATATCCGGCGTCACCTTCGGTCCGAACTGCCCTGCAAAGGCAGGCGCCACCTGCGCAATAATCATTCTGCCCGACTGCAGGGCGCGTATCAACTGAAAAATCTGGGACTTGTCCGCAATTGCACCAAACGGACAGCTCACCATGCACTGCCCGCAGGACACGCAGGCTTCATTGTCGATTGCCGCCCTGCCCCGCTTGTCGCTTTTGATGGCGCCCACGCCGCATGCCTTGACACAGGGGCGTTCCTTATGGGAGATGGCGTCATAGGGACAGATTGCCTTGCATTTGCCGCATTTGATACATTTCTCCTGGTCGATAAAGGACTTGCCGTTCTGCATCGTCATGGCTCCCACAGGACAGACCTCCCTGCAGGGATGCGCCACACAGCCCATACAGGTGTTGGTGACTTCATAATGATTTTCCGGGCAGGCGTTGCACGCCGACGGAATCACCTGCATCAGGGGCGGCTCGTAATACTTTTCATCAATATTGCTTTCTTCTATGCCCTCCGTCAAATGCCCGGGACGCTCCCTGTTTTCGGGACGCAAGGACATACCCATGGCAAGCCTGAGCCTTTCACGCACAATCGCCCTGTCCCGGTAAACGCTGTCATAAACCGACTCGTCATAGTCCACTATTTTGTAAGGAAGCGCCTCCATATCATCCTTTAAATTGGTAGAGGTATACGCCAAATTTGCCACCTCTTTAAACACCCTTCTTCTGCGCTGCCTGACGGGTGTGTCAATTCCTCTCATGCTGCTCATACAGCTTCCCCTTTCCTGTACCGCCGCCATGCCGGTACATAAATACTTTTACGAAAGAAACAGGCTGCCTATCTGAAATACTGCCACTGCCGCCAGCCACGCAAGCAGAACCTGAAATGCCATCAGCCTTCCGGTAAATTTCCAAGAGCCGCTCTCCTTCCTGATAGTCGCCACCGCAGCGACGCAGGGAACATAAAGAAGGCAGAACAGCATCAGGCAGTAAGCATTCAGCGGTCCGAACGCAGGATTCTGCGCCTGCACATTCGCCACAATAGAAGCCATGCCTGCGGCTGAATTGGTGTTGCTTACCCCAAAGAGGACGGAAAAGCTGCTTACCACCACCTCCTTGGCGGAAATGCCCGAAATAAGCGCCACCGCTATCTGCCACATGCCCAGTCCCGCAGGCGCCAGCAAGGGCACTAACAGCCTGCCTATCATGGCGCCAAAGCTGTCCGCCGGATTGTCCACCATGCCGCTTACACCAAAATTTAAGACAAACCAGATAACGATAGATGCAATAAATATGGTCGTACCTGCCTTTGTCAGATAGTCCTTTAATTTATTCCACACATAAATGCCTACGGTTCTGGCATTGGGTCTTTTGTACTCCGGAAGTTCTATCAGCAGAGAGTTATTGGTATGCTCCTTCCTGATGCGGCTCATCACAAGCGCCGTGACGATTGCCACCGCCATGCCGATAATATAAAAGGAAAACGCTGCAAGCCCCGCGCATTTCGGAAAAAACATCTCGGAAAAAATCACGTAAATCGGCAGCCTTGCCGAACAGGACATAAAGGGCGTAATCACCATGGTTTTTTTTCTGTCCTGTTCCGTTTCCAGCGCCCGTGTCGCCATAATAGCAGGCACCGTACAGCCAAAGCCCAGTATCATGGGCAGGAACGCCTTGCCGGACAGCCCTACCTTTCCCATAATGGAGTCCATGACATACGCCACGCGGGACATATAGCCGCTGTCCTCCAAAATAGCAAGCGCCAAAAACAAAATAAAGATATTGGGCAGAAAAGTCAGAATACCGCCCACACCTGTTATAATGCCATCCACAATCAAAGAGACCAGCCAGTCCGCGGCGCCAATGCCCGCAAGAAGCTCCCCCGCCCAGCCTGAAAACAACTCCAGCGCCGACTCAAAAACACCTTTCAATGCGTCTCCTATGGTAAAGGTCAGAAAAAATACCAGTCCCATAATGCACAAAAACACCGGCAGTCCCAGCCATTCATGGGTGAGCAGCCTGTCCGCCTTATCCGTTGTGGCAGCTTTTCTGCTCTTGTGGAATAATACCTCTTTTACTATGGATTCTATATAGGCGTACTTACAGCCGATAATTTCCTTTTCATAGCTTTTGTCCACCACATTGCTGACTTGTATCGGATGCTCATTCTTCACTTCCTCGTCATCTTCCAGCAGCTTGATGGCATGCCAGCGCACGGAAGAATGCGTCGGATAATGCGCCTGCATCATAACCTCCAGCTTGGCAATTTTATTTTCGATTTCCTCAGGATACTGCAAAATATACTCTGCATTTTTCTTCTCTTCATAATGATGCACAACGGCATGGAGCAGGATGTCAAGCCCCGTCCGCTTTGCCGCGGACACCGGCACCACCGGAATATCTCCCAGCATTTCCGGCAGACGGTGCAAATCAATTTCCATGCCCCGCTCCTTTACAATATCCATCATGTTTAACGCTAACACCACCGGCTTGCCAAGCTCTAGAAGCTGCAGCGTCAGGTACAGATTGCGCTCTAAGGACGAGGCATCCACAATGTTGATGATAACGTCGATATCGTCATCCATCACACACTGCCTCGTCACCTTTTCCTCTATGGTATAACAAGTCAGAGAATAGATGCCGGGCGTATCCAGCAGCGCAATTTCATAGCCCTCATAGCTGGTCTGCCCCTCTATCTTTTCCACTGTAACCCCCGGCCAGTTTGCCACCTTCAGCCTCGAACCGGTCAGGGCATTGAAAAGCGTCGTCTTGCCGCAGTTGGGATTTCCCACGCAGGCGACACGAATCTGTCTCTTATCCTTCATGGCGCTCCTCCCGAATCTCAATATTGGAGGAAAGATGCTTTCCAAGTGCAAGCCTTGTGCCTCTGACCTGTATAATCAGCGCCCCTCTTTTCTTTTTGTTTAAAACTTTCACTCTTGTGCCGTCATTGAGCCCCAGCGCCTGCAGACGCCTTGTCACGGCTTCCTCCACAAACAGTCCTTCAATGGTATATTCCTGATTCTTCTGTGCTTCATACAATGTCATGTATTATCACCGCTCCCCTTTTTATCGGTCTTTTGGGCTTTCCTCTCCGCTTTAAAATTATATGCCGACGCCTGCGGCTTGTCAACTTGATTGCTTATGGAAATTGTATACTTTTCCTTTTAGGAACGCACCCTTTCCCCAAACATATAATACTATAAAAAGCAAGCTGAAAATATGAAAGGTTTTTATATGCAGGATTACAATTTTGACGAACGTTTTGAGCGTTATCCGATTGCCATGGCTTATGTTCCCTGGCAGCATCTTTCCCAGATTTATGAGAATCTGGAAGAAGCTTTCCACATTGGAACCATATTCCCCGAGTTGGATAAACCCTTTACAGGAAGGAGGGTGGTATCATGAACAACTTTTCTTCGGAACAAAGCCGTATGTTAAAGGATATCAGCATCATTGACTTTACCCTCGTGGAATTAAACGAATATCTGGATACACACCCTTATGACAAGCAGGCAATGGAATACTTTAACCACTATGCCCGCATCAAAAACCAGATGGCAAAGGATTTCTCGGCACGTTACTTCCCGCTGACCGCCGACATGTCCACCGACACAAGGGAATGGAACTGGGTATTGTCCCCAATGCCCTGGGAAAGCAGTTTTGGGGAAGGAGGATGTAAATAATGTGGAATTATGAAAAAAGATTACAGTTTCCCGTAAACATCAAGGAGCCCAACGCCAAGCTGGCGCAGGTTATCATATCCCAGTACGGCGGACCGGATGGCGAAATGGGCGCCAGTATGCGCTATCTCTCCCAGCGCTACGCGACTCCCTACAGGGAAGTCTCCGGACTGCTCACGGATATCGGTAGTGAAGCCTCAGAAATGGAGTTTTCTGAGGCTTCAGCTTTTTTTAGCGTTTCTAAAGCCCCCGTAACGCCCTTTGCTACCGTAAAGCTCCATTTATGCGGCAGCATTTTCAAATAAACATCTATATGGTTTTTATCGTTGATTACCATTTTGTCGAGTATCTGTGTGTAGTATTCGTCCTCGTACTGGATACCGTTAATCAGCTCGAGGGTGGCGTTCTTTATATCCTCCATCAATTCCCGCTGTTTGAGTATCATTGTCTGCTGTTGCCGGGTTCCCTCCATTGTAGACTTTAGCTTTTCAATATCCTCGTCATACCTGGCTCTTAGAGCAGTAAACTCGGTTTTGTCTATGTCGCCGCTTGTGTAAAGGTCTATAAGACCTGTTCGCTTTTTCTTGGCTTCCTCAATTTTCTCCGATAAGGCACTTGTGCTTGTTCCTGTTAAATCTATTCGCATAACAGCGTCAATCGTCTTGGTAAGATTATCGACAACTTTCTGGCGGTTGATTTTCAGCTCCCTGCAAACAAGGTACAATAAATAAATTGCATCCTCATTGCGGATACTCTCGCCAGAGCAACCCACTTGATTACCCGCCTTGTCGATGTGCGGTCTGCCGTGGTTTGCCGCTTCATAGCAACGCCACGCCTTGTATTTGCTTCCGTCTTCGCGGGTCTTATATCGGGCAACATAGCTTGCTCCGCATCTGCCGCATTTGATTTTCCCAGAGAACGGATAGCGGTTGCTGTGTTTTGCCTTGCCCTCCTGTGAAAGCGATTTTTCATCCAAAATGCGGTTTGCCTTATCGAAAAGCTCACGGGAGATAATCGGCTCGTGGTGGTCTTTGATAATGACAAATTCCTCCTGCCCTCGGTTGTATTTCTTTTCATGGGATAGGAAGTCTGGCGTATAGGTTTTCTTCTGTACTAAATCGCCGCAGTATTTTTCGTTACGGATAACACGGAGAATAACCGTATTCTGCCATTCCTTGACACGCATAGGCTCGATGCCTTCCTCCCGAAGCTCACGGGCGATAACATGAGTACCTTTTCCCTCGTCCACAAACTTGTGGAAGATAAGGCGGACGATTTTCGCCCCCTCTTCATTGATAGTCATTTTCCTGTCCTTTACATCGTAGCCGAGCATACTGCGTCCGAATACAACGCCTTGCTCCATCTGGCGTTTCTGCCCCCATTTCACACGCTCGGAAGTCTTACGGCTTTCCTCCTGTGCGATAGAGGACATAATGGCAAGGCGAAGCTCCGCATCGCTTTCTAAGGTGTTGATGTTGTCGTTTAGAAAGATAACGCCGACACCGTGCTTTTTGAGGTCACGGGTATAGAATATACTATCAAGGGTATTTCTCGCAAAACGGGAAATCTCCTTTGTAATAATCAAATCAAAATCGCCGTTTTTTGCACATTCAATCATGCGGTTAAATTCTTTTCGCTTTTTCGTATTCGTTCCAGAGATGCCCTCATCAGCAAATATGGCATAAAGCTCCCAATCGGGATTACGCTCAATATACTGGCGGAAATACCGCTGTTGGCTTTCAAAAGAATTGGCTTGGTCTTCATTGTCCGTGGAAACACGGCAATAGGCAGCAACTTTCTTTTTCGTTTCCTGCATTTTTCTCTCTTGGTTTAAAAGTTCATATCGTAATGTTGGCATAAAACCTCTCCTTTCCCGACAATGACTTGCCGTAGTTTAAGTATAGTGAGTGATTGCTTGTATGTCGAATGTGCAAATGAAGTCAAGAGGTTATGAGCACATTTCTATATGTAAAGAGCCAAGCGGTTAGGCTTGGCTGCGGTTTTTCTGACGGTATTGCTTTTCTATTTCCTCGATACAGCGGCTATATTGCGAATGGGTCAAAAGCTCCCGTTTTTCCAAAGAAGCAAGTATTGACTTTTGAAGATGCAGATAAAACGCTGTGTATGCCTGTTCGGTAATTGGCGGAGCAGGCTCTCCGACATAAATAAACTCACGACATTTCAATCATCAACACCACCTCGCTATATTGCATGCTTATAGAAAGCTGCTTTTGCTTTCTATAAGATATTCATTAGGGTTTGTACGATATAACAGAGAGGTTAGTCCTTTTTTGAAATGCCGATGCTGATAGCTAAAGCCTTATCTACCGACATCATTAAACGCCTGTCAAAAGTACCGATGTACTCTTGCAGGCGTTGTTTATCGAGCGTTCTGATTTGTTCAAGCAGTATGATAGAGTCTTTTTCAAGGCACTCTCAATCGTTCACGATGACATGAGTGGGTAAATTAGGCTTAGCGTGTTCCTTGCCCGTAATCGCCGCCACAATGACTGTAGTGCTGTGTTTGTTGCCTTTGTCGTTGGAGATAATAAGTACGGGTCTGTGCTTGCCGTCTTACTCCGAGCCGACAACGGGGTTTAATCTGGCGTAATAAATATCGCCACGCTTGATAGTCCTTTCCATTATGTGTTTGACCTCCTATCTGAATTTAGGCAGGAGTTTCCTGCCTATGTAACCGCCAGATACAAGGAAGTATTTAAGGTCGGGAGAACATAAAACAAAGCTCTGTTTCCATAGACCGTCTTGTATCTGGCTTGATATGATAGGCGCATTTCTATGTTGTCCAAAGCCAGCAAAGCTGGCTTTACACCCACGAAACGCTATGGGAAGTCGCCAAACGGTCAGCAGTGAACTAACGCCACGGGAGTTTCACCCCAACTGTCGGTCTGACAGAGCCGCCCTCATTGCCTGCGGTGGATTGATTACCACTCGGACTGTGACTGGACGGGAGTACCATTATTCTCTTTGTGGGTTATGGCGAAATCGGGAGCTGCCCGATATTTTGAGTCGGTAAGATAGGCTCACCACCTTTCTGTCGCTCGCTGCCATTCGGC
>CAJTPU010000005.1:173408-173708 GCA_910578335.1 uncultured Lachnospiraceae bacterium
CCCAGAAGCTATAGGTAGCCCCTAAAAATCAAAAGTTTTTTAATGCAAGGCGGATTTTTTCAATCGCCCTGTCAATGGAACGCTTGATAGGCATTTTCGTACAGCCCTCCATTGCTCCAATCTGCTCATAGGTCAAACCTAAATCGAAATGGAGCATAAACCGCCGCCTTTGTATTTCGGGCAGTTCCATAATCGCTCGGTTGAGCCGTTCCATGCGGATAGTATCGTTTACCGCTTCATCAATGGGCTTTGGCTTATGTACCGCCCGTCTGCAAAGCGTTTCCTCCGTCAGCTCCGATT